>NZ_CADEBE010000004.1:0-6714 GCF_902825465.1 Bacteroides sp. Marseille-P8574 | reverse complement strand
AAACTTTAAATTTATAAATTTAAAAAATAAAAAAGTGAATAATCTCTCATTTTCATTCCCTTTCACATAGCTGTTGATTACATGATTTTTTCCGTTACTTCGCAGGTAATGAAATCTTGTTAATTTCATTAATAATCAGGGAATAAGGAGAAAATAGACCGGTTTTGTTTGGAATAGTAAAAATCTGTTCGTTGGGATATTGGAAAGAGGATTGGAAGTCCAGAAAAGTGACAATGGGAAAGTAATGAAATGAGGCCTTCAAAAAATGGAAGTGTGTATTTTTAGCTCAAAAGATTGAATAACAGCATATTGATAGAACCGATGTGAGCTCCGTAAAGACAACACCATTCCGTTCCTCAAAACTCTGTTTGAAGATTCCGGAAAATGTGCGACAAATCTATTCTATCCTATCAAAAGAAGTAACGTCTTTTACACCGTACACACTCCACTTCTTACAAAAGAAATTACCCTTTGATTGGCCTCGTCAATTTTTCTGTTGCTGAAAGGCTTCAGATAGGTTTCCGTCACCGTGATGGAGGAGTGCCCCATGGCTTCCGATATGATTCCGGGGTGTATCTCGCAATGGTAAGCCATTGTGGCCCAGGTATGTCTCGCCGCATAGGTGCTGAGTGCCGACTGCATTCCCAGACACTGCCTGAGTACTGCCAAACGCTGGTTGAATGCCCTGAGTGCCGACTGGTATTCCCGGTATGCGGCTTCCGTACCTTCCTCGCTCTGCAGGATGGGAAACAGATAGGGGGAGTCGGGGTTCCTGTCCGCCACCATCCTGACCATCTGCATGGCTTCGGGTGTGAGTGACACGGTTAGTGCCCGTCCCGTCTTCCTGCGCCTATAAGACAAGGTGTTTCCTTGTAAATCCCTCTTATGCAAATAGGCGAGGTCCACAAAAGGAATCCCTCTTAGCATAAACATCAGTACAAAGAAAATTTTTGTTTTCTGTCGGGTGTTGGGAGAATTATCGGTCTGCAGGCTCATCTCCGTCTCCCGCACCAAAGAGCCTATGTCAAAAGCTTCGAGCGCCTTTTTCCTATCTGCCCGTGTGCCGGTATACACATGCTCAAACAGCCTGGGTACATATCGCACCAGCTTTCTGTCCACCGCCTGGTTGTAAACCGAACGTATTGCTTTAATATAGGTGGATACCGTATTCCAACTACAATTCCTCTGCCTGAGGTAGTTTTCGAATCTCTTCAGTACGGTCGGGCTCAGTTTGCACATGGACATCGGTTGCCATTTGGTGAATGCCGAGAATGCATTCACCGTTGACTGGTAGATGTGTGCCGTCCCCCACCTGCCGCTTTCCCGGAGTTCCCCGATGACTGAGGAGAACATCTCTTGTAAGGTAATTTCATTTCTGCTCATTTCTAAATTATTTATAAATGGTTTGCCCTGCAATTACAAATAAATTGAATGAATATAAGATTCAAGAAAGAAACCATTAAAGCTTGTTCCTTTGCAACCAAAGTTGGAAGAACTGATCATATACCTGGTAAATACCTTTATCATACGTAATAAAGTCTTTTTCTAGCAGTCCTTTTACAGCTGAAGAGACAGAACTTGCAGATTGCAACTTGTATTTACGTACAAAGCCACCACTTGAGATAGCCTTAGCTTTTCCCTCTGCTGCTATTGCCATAAATACAATACGCTGCTTTTCGGGCATCTGATATAATAAGGCATCATAGGTGTCGGCAGAAAAGTCTAGAAGGTCGTTAATGGCAGTATCTATCATTGAGGGAATACATATTTCTCCAGTTCCGGTCATGGAAAATAAAATGTTCATAACCTTCTGCATATACGAAGTTATACCATTGAAGCGTTCATATAACTCTGTTACTACCAATGTATCTAAGAGTTTGCTTGCCCGCTCAAAGTGCTTAAGGCAGAACTCCGCGTATTTATCAACAGAAATGGGAGGCAGGTTTATCAATGTAACTGATTGATAGAATGGACGTGTCGGAGAAGTAAACATTGCCCCCATCAGATGCCTATGGGACCCGGAGAAGACAAAGTGGGCATTGGAACAGCGTTGTATATGTGTCCGTAATGCCGCTTCTATGTTGGGATCGTCTGCATATTTGGTTATTTGCTGGAATTCATCGATGGCGATTAGGCATGGTTTTCCGGCATTGTTCAGATAGGAGAATATCTCATCCAATGTTGCAGAGGGATTGGTTATAGCTCCCAGACCGATTCCCCACGTAGGCTGCCCATTCATGTCGAATGTTATTTCGGAGCGAAGAGAGGCCAGGACATTCAGGAAGGTACTCCATACGGATTTACCTTTTGGACGTAATTCATCCAGTACAGCCTTGCCGAAAACATTCACAAAATCGCGTACAGAGCTTGTGGCATAGATGTCGATGATAAAAGTGTGATAATGCTCCTTGATTTCCGGCTGTCCAAAACAATGCCGCAACAAGTCTGTTTTGCCTAATCTGCGTGGGGAAATCAAGGCTATGTTATTCTCATTCGTCAAAAGTGAGACGATTTTAGCCGTTTCTTTCTCTCTGTCACAGAAATATTCTGGTGACACATAGCCGTTCGTAACAAATGGATTTTTCATATGATTATTGAGTTTACACGCAAATATATAGAAAATATCACAATAATCATTAGATGATAATCATAAAATGATTATTAATAGAAGTGTGTGGTTAACTATCATATGAAATGGCTATTCTTTTCCTCATCCAAAGAATAGAGGAATAGCAATAGCCATTTTCTGTTTTAATCTTGATATTCAATTTCTTCACCAAGAACTTGACGTATCATATTATGTTCATTGCGATAGAGTTTACCATTACGCAGATAATAATAGTTAAAGTAACCGGCAAACTCAATAGTGGCATACTTTAGTGTGTCTCCTTGATTATAGGCTCTCCATGTACCCTCGTAAGAGCTGGAATCATCATATTGAATCAAGGTGGTGGAGTCGGATCGAAGGTTGAATTGGATACCGGTTTCAGTGATGAATTTGCCTGGAAAAGGATGTGTAGCTGCTGACTTCTTACATGAAGAAAAGCAGATGAGTGAAACTGACACGGTCAAAATGAATAGTATTTTCTTCATATCTGATATTTATAAATGAAAGATTGAAAAAAGGACGTCCTGCAAGAGGACGTCCCTTTTATTAAATTATATCAAGAATCTCTTCTTAATTATTTGGCACTCGGTGTACCGGCAGCCTTCTTAACGATGACTTTCAGGTTATCCTTGCTCAATACACCCCACTTGTAGTTGACATTTACAGTCAGGAACATGTTGTAGTCAACGTTAACCGGAGTACCATGGTTGTTGAAGTATGCCAAGTGAGTCGGGTCAGCTTTAGCTTCTGTAGCAGTAGACTTAGCTTTTGTCTCATCCCAGTTCATCATCTTCAATGAAGCATTGGTCGGCAACTTACCGTCAGTAGTACCCTCCTTATGCTCATAAGTGCTGGTTGCAGCATTCCAAGCCAAGCTGGTAGTGGTCTTATCAGTCAAGAACTTAACTTCACGCACAGCATAGTAGTCATACAAAGCATGTGCATAAACTTCATCACCAGTGGCCTTGTCAGCTACAGCAGCTACCGGCTTATTATTCCAGTCAGTGAATGTGAAGTTCTTGGCAACGCTCAAGAAGCTACCGTCAATTTCAGCATCAACGAAGTTGTCGCTGATAGAACCGTCAATAGTCAACGGGTTGATGAAGTGTACCTCAAATTCTTGAACTGGAATAACATTGAAGTCATTGTATGCAACAACTAGCTGTACAGGAACTTCCTTGCCAATCAACTTGAGGGCGGCATCAGTACCGTTCAAGTCATCTTTTTCGTGGAGACGGATGATACTGGAGCATTCATTTACGCTATTACCTAATTTTTCATCATAATTCCAAGGCAAGTTCTTTTTGTTTTCTGTAGCATCAGCACCCATCAGGTTATTGATAGTGGCAGCCAAATCGTTAGATTGTATATAATCATTAATTCCTGCATCCGTTCTACCGATGTTGCTGTTGTCACCTACAACTTCGTCTTTTGCTGTACCTTTAGTCTTATACCACAATTGAGTTTGGTCATCGCTTGTGACAAAGTCTTTCAAATGCGGATAAGTAGTCAGGTCTTTCATACGTGTTTCGTCAAAGATAAACTTAACCTCTGCACACTCACGAATATACTGGATGAATTGGGCCAAGTTGGCTGGTTTTTCTTTGGTCGGTTTATATACAAAGCCATTAACCAAGTGAGCTTCGATGTGGCTATAGTCTTTAAGCTCACAACCGTCTGGAGTACCCGGATATACATGCGGGTCTTTCTGTGTTCCACCGTCATTTGCAGTAGTGTAAACAATCGGATTCACATTGAAGACACCTTCGCCCTTACCATTCTTCCAGAAAGTACCTTGGTATGCAAACTTCTGTGCAGGAACAACAATTGTCTGCTTGATGTCATCATTCAAACCAGTTCCGTCAACGTACTTAACATCAATTTCAAATGTAGAAGCATAAGTCTTGTTTGCAGCATTGTAAGCCAATGTACCAACAGTCTTCGGATTCATAGCCCAAACCAAGTTGAAAGAAGTATTGTCCTCAGCATCCTGCAAGAAACCGAATACAAGTTCTTTGTTGTTATTGATGAGTTCACCGCCGTCTTTACCAACTTTATTTGCTCCTTCTTCCCAGTCATTCAAAGCATCTGTAGACTCTGCCAATGTGCTGAGGTCAATCTTCTTACCATCTTTTCTAAGTTCAAGGATTTCGATGTCCTTGTAGATGCTATGGAACTGAGTTTTACTCATACTCTGTCCACCATCGAACTTAACCATATGATAGATCTTCTCGTTCATTTCCTTAGAGAACAGCTGCTGGAACATGTCATGACAAGTTACAGTGTCGTTCGGGAATGTGATAGCAGCAATAGTCTGATCCTTTTCACCAGTCCAACAGATCTTAATGTAGCGAACTGCAATCATGTTACCGTTATTCTTATCCCACAACTCTGCGCGAATGATAGGCTCACGACCGATAGAAGTTTTGGAATATTCGTTGTCTCCCAACTCTACGTCATAAACTTCAGACTTCAGAGTATAACCATCAGACAAGATACGGCCGAATTCCTGCTCGTCTGTCTTGCGGTCACCCTGTAGATATTTGGCTTTTGCCAAAGCAAAACGGAACTCCAGACCATAGTCGGAGTAGTTGCTCAATTCCTTGTGGCTACCATGTTCGTTTTCTGCATAAGTATAGCATACTGTTACCAGTGTTCTCAAATCAAGCGGTTCGTCATATGCTTGTTTAACATCAACCAATACATCATTACCTGATTTGTACAAGCAGATAGAGTCATGATAGTGTACATACTTACCATCTTGTGTTTCATCAGCAAAGTTACCAATGATAGCTTTGTTAAAGTCAATCTTCTTGTTAGCCAGATAAGGGAATACTGTAGATTCTTCGATACGGCTGTATTCAGAACTTACATATACTTCTTCACCAGCCTTCTTTTCGTCATCAGTCAGGTTCTTGTCAGCAATAGGAGCTTTCAAGGAAGCCATCCAGAATGTCTCAAGCTTATCTGCTCCATGTGCTTCACCTGATGTACCGATATTTTCGTTCAGATATTCTTTATTCTTCTTATATTGTACAGTCAAAACACCGCCATCAACAGTATAATCAACAACTTCGAGAGGGGCATTCTCCAGAATTTCCGGAGTAGACTTAGTTACATTTTGAGATTTGATACCTTCGAACAACGGAAGTTTAATATCATCTTTCAACACACCGATGCTTGGACTCATCTTATAGCTTACCTCATTCTTTTCTGTAGAAATATTAAGAGTTTTGGCATTAGCTACAGCTTTATGGTCTACCATAGGCGTACGGGGATGATTTCCCGGTACCACATCATTCTGATGATCTGTTACAGCGGCATAAACCTGCGGAGTATACTGCAATGACAGTAATTCAATAGAAGGGATACCATTGATGTGTGTAGTCGGAATCAGTGTGAGGCTTGTCAAACGATGACCAATCAAGGTCATCACTTCTACGCTCAATTTTTCAACCTTAGTTGCGAGTTCCTTCAAATCTGCATCGGAGATGAAATCTTTCTGTAATTCTGCCTTCAGATCTGCAATCTTTTTGTCTACAGCATCCAGAGAAGCCAACTTGTCGATTTGCTTCTGTAGAGCTGCATCAGCATCCTCCAAAGCTTTCTTCAAGGCTGCAATGTCTTCAGAAGAAGCCCCACCTTGTCCTGCTTTGTCCAATGCTTCTTTAGCTTTGTCCAGTGCTTCTTGTGCTGCTGTTTTAGCATTAGAAGCTTCAGTTTTGGCTTCAGCGATAGAAGTCTCCAAAGTACTTACTTTAGAGTTCAATTCATCAAGTGAAGCTTTCTTGTCCAATTGTCCCTGCAAGTCCTTGATGTCGTCATCATAGTCCTTACAAGACGTGAAAGTTCCTGCAGTACCAGCCATTAAGACACTGAACAAGAATATACTTATGTTTATAATTGAAAACTTTAAATTTATAAATTTTAAAAAATAAAGAGTGAATAATCTCGCATATTTGGTATTACTTTCTCTTATTTTTTTTGTTAAAATTTTCCGTTACTTCGCAGGTAACGGAGGAATTTTCCGTGCAAACATAATCGTTTTTCTATAAATGAGCAAATAATAATGCTGTTTTTTTATAATTAATCGAAAAATCTGCATT
>NZ_CADEBE010000003.1:0-7543 GCF_902825465.1 Bacteroides sp. Marseille-P8574 | reverse complement strand
TTTTTCCACCTGCTGAATTTTCGACTTCTCCGGTTCCTGCCGGGATTGAAGCTCCGCTTTGAGATTGTCCCATTTCTCCTTTCTGATGCGTTCCGCACGTTCCACCTGCCGGGCTATTTCCGCCGGGCTTCCGTTCTTGACGGCATTAAGATAGTCGAAGCTTTCCTCCGGCTCCCGGTCAAACCCCATGCGCCGATCAAAAGAGCTTTCACACTTCCGGAAAAAATCCGTCCGGTCAAAACCTCCCTTCACGTTGCCGCAGTTCTTCTTTCCGGTGTGGTTCGTTTTAGGGCTTAACTTTTTGGTGTTGCTCCGGTCTTTCCGACTGACGATGATATGTGCGTGCATATCGCTGTCACTGTCACCGTCCCGATTGAAATGGATCTTTGCGTAATATTCCACATCATCGCTTCTCAAGCCTTTTCCGAAGCCCTCCGCATAGTTTCTCATCACGTCCTGCCGGATGTACCACTGCAAGGCTTCCGCACGCTCCTGCGGAGTCCTGCCCATGCAGCGCAGCTCTTTCTCTGAAGGGCTGACGGTAATAACATAGAACTTTGCGTCAGTCTGGCTTAACTTAGCCTTGTTGTTGTCTATCTTGAATGTGACCTCCCTTGAGCTCACGTAGTCCCGGAACTGGTTGAAGAACGGCTGCACCTCCTCCCCTTTCTTCATCCTCTCCAAATCCTCATGCTGGAGATAGTTCGTCACCGCAACACAACTGCCTGTATTGGCGTATGTGCCGTTACCGCCTCCCTGTATCTTCACGTTCATATCTTTTCCCTTTTGTTCTTCTCGTCCTTGTACAAGGCTTTTATATCATCGAAAAGCCCGGCTTTTCCTTTCGCATCGATGTAGCTTGCGATATAGGAGAAGATCTTCTCCTGCCTTTGCGTCACAGCGTCCAGCCTTGCATAAATGGCTTGTTGGTTCTTCAGAAGCATATCCCTCGACTGACCGACTGCCTTTTCCGTCCGGTCCAAAGCCTGCTCCCTTATCCCGGCAAGGCTTGCAAGATCACGCATGAATAGGTCATTGTCCTTTTGGTATTGGCTGAACTTTTTTTCCGTAAGTATCGAGTCCATACTCATGGTCACTCTCATGCTTGTACTGCCCATGGCTTCACAAGCCGGACGCAAGAAATCCTGCTCCTGCTTCCTGATGAACGCTATCACCTGATCACAGCGTTTGATAAGTTTCTGCATTTCCTTTGCCGGACTCTCATGCTCAACCGGGTTGATTCCGTACTTCTCGAAGTACTCCAGCGCACAGGAAAGGAAGTCTTTCTTTGATACATTATTGGACTTTGCCAGCCTGTCAAGCCGGGCAAACGTTTTTCGGTCAATGGTGACAGAAGTAGTGGTTTCCTTATCCATACAATTGCTGTTTTAATTGCTAATTATATTATTAAATCTCTGATTTACAAAGGTATGATTTTAACCACAATTTCAAACTAATTGCGGTTAAAAAACTTAAACGGCTGATATTCAGCCGTAACCCCGTAGGGCAAGAGGAAAAACAGGGCAAAGCCCGGTTTCCTCTTGCTGTTCTTTCGACTGCCGAGCAATCGAAAGAACACCCTCCCCTGCGGTACGGCGAAAGCTCGTACAAGGGGGACGGGGAGAAGTCGGAGCGAGGCACTAAGAAAGAACCTATTCCACAAACAAAAAAACACATTAAAACGGCACAACAGGCTGCATAAAATAAATATATTTTGTTTCCATATAATGAAACAAAATATTATCTTTGCAACACTAAAAAACTTTATATGGAAGCAAAATCAAGATTCAAGGTCAAATTATCCAACGAAGCCCAAGAGTTTTTAGACGGATTGCCCAACAAGGTACGTGAGAAGATCATTAGCAATATTCGTAAATCCACCTTTGTACTTGATCCAGATTTATTCAAGAAATTGGATGATACGGATATTTGGGAATTCAGAACGTTCTATAACAAAACCAAGTACAGGCTTCTTGCTTTTTGGGATAAGGACGATAAGATAAACACTCTGGTAATCGCAACACATGGGTTTATCAAGAAAACCCAAAAGACACCTCCCAAAGAAATAGCCAAAGCCGAAGAGATTAGAAAAGATTATTTTAATTCAAAAAGATAAAGCGTATGGAAGCAAAGAAATTTTATACACTCGAAGAAATCGAGGATAAATACATCGGAGAAAAAGGTACTCCCAAACGTGATGCCTACGAAGAAGAACTTAACTCTTTTTTGATAGGTGAAGCCATTAAACAGGCTCGCCAATCAAAGAACTTAACCCAAGAGGAATTAGGTAATCTGATAGGAGTGCAACGAGCTCAAATCTCCCGAATTGAAAACGGTAAGAATTTAACCTTTTCCACCATTGCAAGAGTTTTTAAGGCTATGGGGATAAGTGCTAAACTTGAAATCGGAAGCATGGGTAAAGTTGCGTTATGGTAACTAACTATACAACAAAAAATTACATTAAATCCGGGATGCGTTTTCGCTCCCGGAAACTTCTCGTTTTATACATTTAAAGTCACATTTATACAAAATTTAACACGCCAGAAAATCTTCCTAATCCGTTGCACTTGGCTTTACCTGTTTCCACTCTCTCCCATTCTCCGGAAATTCGTCGTATCAAAAAACACGCTGAAAAGTGGAGCGAAGCGACCTCTATAAACCAAAAAAGAAACACTCCATTGCTTTACGGTAATTTTTAGTTTCTTTTTAGTTACTTTTATGGCATAGCATAACACATTGTGCTATAATATCTTACAAAGGTCATCTACGACAAATTTCCGAGCATCTACGACAAATTTCCGAGCATCTACGACAAATTTCCGAAAAAAACGGCTATCTACGACAAATATTCTACGTCAAATATTTGTTTTTGTCGTAGATAAATATTTCCTTTGCGAAAAGCATTAAAGTCATGGAGAAGAAAGACAAGAAACAGAGGGATATAGTCCTGTCGCAAGACAATGCGCTGACTACCGCACGCTACAAGTTCGACCTTATCGAAAAACGTGCCCTATACTCCATTATACGAAATATCCGGGCGCAATACATCGAGAACGAGAACGGCAGACGGGACTTATTCGATGATCTGATTATCACCATACACGAGGAAGAACTAAAAAAATGCGGTGACAATACCAAGATGCAAAACATCTACGATGCGCTAAAACGGCTTAGAAATCGCGATATAGAAATTAACAACGAAAAGATGTGGCTAAGTATCGGTTTTGTCAATTACGTCAAGCATATCAAAAATAAATCGTATTTTGAGGTGCAAGTTTCCAAAGAGGTACTACCCTATTACGTGGAACTCGCCCAAAACTTCACGAGTTACTCCATGACGGTAGCAATCGCACTCAAAAGCACATTCTCGCAAAGGTTTTACGAACTGTGCTGCCAATACCGAAACGCCGGGTTCTTCTTCTACACAGTCGAAAAGCTCCGGGAAATGTTCATGTTGGAAAAGAAATACAAACGGGGATGCGATTTCAAAAGGCGTGTACTTGACGATCCGCAAAAGGAACTCCGGGAGTTGTACAATGCCGGACAATGCGATTTATATTTCGAGTTCGAACCAAAGAGCTACAAAGGCAAGGAAGTGACCGAATACAAATTTTACGTTTACACAAGGCAAACCGAACAACAAAAGCTATTGGAATACGAAAGCGCCAAACAGGCGATCATCTACATAACAACCACTATTTCGAGGTTCTCCAAAAGTGACAAAGGATATGTTAAGCGTGTAGTGAACGCCGTACAGTTACACCCGGAAATAGCCGTACAGGTGGCGCAAAAGATACAAAAGAAGTTTGAGCAATATATAGACAAGCCAGCCAAACAGATAGGGGCTATCATCCGGGTTTGCTTAATGGAAGATTTTGGAATAGAATAAAAAAATACAAGTATGAAAACAGGTGATAAAGTTATCGTACCAGCCGAAATTAACGGCTATGGCAGGGATTTACGGGCAATGGTTACAGAGATAGAGAAGTTCGCCGGGGCAATATTCGTAACAGTGATATTCACTGAACCATGTCCGGAAGCCTGCGGAAGAAAAGGGGGCGTTTACCATGACTTCCAGCTAATAACAGAGTGATTTATTTTGCTATAACCGCAATAAATTGCAATAACATTTGCGATAAGCTGCAATAACAAAACTTATAACTACCTTTGCAACAGAATATAGCATTTTACAACAATGGAAAAAGGACAAGAAAGCAAGCAAAAGAGGAAAACACCGCTTACCACCATAGCGATAAGCCAAGAGTACGCCCAAAAATTAGATGAATATTTAAAGGGTACGGGCATAACCCGCAAAGAATTTGTTGAGTTGTCCGTTGATTATTTCCAAAGAACCGGGTTCGACCTCCGGGGTGAAGCATTTGACCTCTCCCCATTAGAAAAGGTTGCCGGGCGGCTGGAACAATCCGCAAAGATCATGGAACAACACAACGAGGAAACGGAAGCGGTGCGCCTGCTTCTCCAAACTGTCCGGGAACAGACCGCCAAGCAACTCCCTGCGCCGGAACTGATCGCCCATGCTGCCGAAGAAAAAGCAAAGGCAGAAGCCAAAAGCGAAGAACAAGAACGGGAGATTGCCCGGCTGCGCTCCGAAAACTCCGCTTTGCTAGAATACAAGGAAAAGGCACACCGGGAACTGTGCCGGGTACGTGACGAACAAAAAACAATAGGGAAAATAAAAGTAAACACCGAATTATAATGAAAGGAACTATTAAATTTATAGACCTCTTTGCTGGAATTGGTGGCATTCGATGTGGCTTAGAATTAGCCGCACACGAAGCTGGTTATAAAACAGAGTGTGTATTTACTTCTGAAATCAAGAAACATGCCATAAAGGTTTTAAAACAAAATCATCCTAACGAGTTAATAAACGGAGATATTACACAAGTTAATGAAAAAGAAATTCCAGATTTTGACATTTGTTGTGCAGGTTTTCCATGCCAATCTTTTTCCGGCGGCGGAAAAAGATTGGGCTTTACAGAAACACGTGGTACTTTGTTTTTTGATGTTGAAAGAATTTTAAAGAAAAAGGAACCTGCTGGTTTTATCCTCGAAAACGTTGAAGGACTTGTATCATTCATATTAACAAATCTTGCAACCAAAGATGAAAACCATTAACTGAGGCATATTGACCTACCATGTCTATGTAGTTAATCGCATACGACAAGTCCACTTCATAACCATAAAAATCTATTAAGTCTTGTATTAATTCTTCTGGGGTAATCATAATGTTACTTTTTATTCTAAAGAACGATTGTCCATAATCGCTTGAAGCATATTAGAACATTTTTCATATTCTTCTTTATGTTCAATTCTAAATTCGCTACATTCAATGGCTATATTTATCCACATTTCATTACCTCTTAGTTTAAGAAATTTTTCCCATTCTTTAGGCGAGAAGTAGGAATCTGGTAAATTATCAAATTCTTCCATAGATGAGAGAGAATATCCTTTGTGAGCTAAGAACATATCTTGGATAATCCAATTATGAAACATATCGTAATACTCTGTATATTGATTTACTTTTAGTTCATTGCGAGATAAGAAGGTTTTGATTAATGCAGCAGATTCAGAAATCCATTCACCTAAAATCATTCCATCTTCACAGAAACCTCTAGCTAAATCTTCTAATTCAGGTTTTATACATCCAATGTGGTTATTGCGTAAATAAAATAATTTTATTATATCAAGGGATGTGTATTGCTTCTCATCCTTATTTAGTTCCAAGAAACGTTCAATGTAACGTTCAAAGAAATGGGAAGAAAAAATCAGTAACACATTTGTCCCTTTAAGCGGATAAGCTGCCCATGTAGTTCCTCCATACCTAAAAGTAATGTAGGCATGAGGAATTACAACGTTAGCATCCTCTTTAGATTGTGCATAAAAGCTGAAGAACCATTTATTATTTTTCTTTGTAATAATCTCTGTATTCCATATCCATGGATAATATGTTTGCTTCAATCTCATTTTATTGAATTTGGGATTAAATTTAGTCCAGCGTGCATGGACTTCCTTGTAATCAGACTGAATTTCCTTTGCCAATTCGGTCAATGTCATTGTTGGTAAAATCATATTAACAAATATTTAGAATTGAGATTAATAATCACACAACCAAACATATTATAGCGAAGATAATGATTATAATTAGAATAATACGCATTTTATTGCTGTTTCCCTTAATATCAGAATTTGTGACTTCCACTTGAGAGTTATTTTGTTTATCCATGCAATTAAATGATACAAACTTCTCGCCAGTGTTTAACCAACTAATTTGGCTTGGTACTAAATTCTTTACTCCTTTTGTTGTATTAACAATCTTAAGATTGGCTGATTTAGGATTAATTATATTTTTCATTGGCATTATCCACATTCCAGAACATTCAAAGGCATGATTTAAAGTTACCACAATTAAATAATCTGCATTTTTGCCTATTAGATTGTTTATTCTTCTTGTTTCAGAAGTCCGTCTTTCACTATCATATACTCGCCTTGTTTTGATTTCAAAAGTTAATCCTCCTTGACCTATTGCATCCAGTCCCTTCTCATTCTTATTGCTAGATAATTTTAGGTTCAAGCGTTTACAAGCATAATATTCTCCAATATCCCCTACTACTTTACGGCTTCTAATAATCCCTTCTTTTTGTAAATTCAAGTAACTTTGAGCAAAATTTCTGATAGCGACTTGTTCTTTTTGAAGTAATTTTAATCGAGCTATATTCTGAGAAAATGAATGCACAGAAGAAGCGCCAATAATGTATTCTTCCGTATTAATTTTATTAGAAGGGATTTTTAATATGGATATAGGATTGTAATATATATCAAAATATACAACTACGAGATAGTCAAAATCTTGATATTTTAGATTAGAAATATGATGAGTAAGATTATTGTTAGATATAACTTTAGATTTAATTTGATATTTATAGCCTTTAGGACATACTCCATCGTATGCTTTTGTGGATTTACCAGCTAAACTTAGTTTAAAATACTTGGAGGCAATAAATTCTCCTATTTCTCCAGTAAAGCTATCTGTACGAATTATTCCTAAAGTGAAAAGTTTATCACTGCAATTGGCAAATTCTTTTAATAAAGTTTCTCTAACTGCTGTTTGCTTTTCCATGAATAAAATTTTATTGTTTTATTAATGGCTATAAAGGTAGAAATAAATAAAGTATTAGCAAATTTTGGATTCCGCTAATTGTTGTGCGATGGTCGCCCAGTTGGCTATGGGCATGGTCCATTTCTTACGTATGTTGCGGTAAGCGAGATAAACGGTGCCGGAAAATAGAAAAATCACATGCCCATTCCGAAACCTCTGCTCCTTTTTGGCTTCTTCAGGAGTTCCAGATCTTCCTCCTGCTGCTTCTTTTTGGGAATAGGCTGCTCGATGTCCGGCGTTTTTTCCACCTGCTGAATTTTCGACTTCTCCGGTTCCTGCCGGGATTGAAGCTCCGCTTTGAGATTGTCCCATTTCTCCTTTCTGATGCGTTCCGCACGTTCCACCTGCCGGGCTATTTCCGCCGGG
>NZ_CADEBE010000002.1:0-1900130 GCF_902825465.1 Bacteroides sp. Marseille-P8574 | reverse complement strand
ATTTTTAGTTATTTCTATGTTGACAATATTTTTTTGAGGATTATATACTGAGCAAATGGTGCAATTAGGAGTCCTGCGGGATAATTTAAAAACTCTATCTTCCTTTCTAATTTTGATATAAAAATTCCCTTTTGAAACTTCTATATCAAAAAGCTTTTCACCTCTTGCAAAGTTTATTAAATAGCCATCAATGTATTGCAATTTTTGCCCTATTTCAGCTAATTTAGAAGTACATTTTTCTTGTATATAATTTAATATTTCTATACCATCAGCCGTCGTAAGGTCTAAAAAATTTTCTTCTTTAACTTCTATTACTCCACGTAGAACAGCATATGATAGGTATTTGTTCTTTTTGGCTCTATTATCCCAAGCACTAATAACAGCCCATTGTTCTGCTTGTTTTTCGGGCTCAAGATTTATCCCTTGTACAAAAAAATATCCCCCATCTCCTAACCATTCTTTGTCACCTAATGATGGTCTTAATCCATTACTTAATATACTATCAACAAGAGCATTATCAGTACCATGGAATCCTTCAAGTGTGATAGTCATATGCTCAAGCCTTTATTATATCGCTGCAAAGATAATAATTTATATTTGAAAATGAATTTTTCTGTCATATACTTCTCCCTATAATTATTTATAATTATAGGGAGAAGTATATGACTAACATAAGTACTTTATTATCAGGTTATTATATTAAATATGACAACTTGATTGTTAGTACATTTTTTATACATATAAAGCTTTTTTATTAGCAATAATTATGATTTATTATTTTTTAATCGCTTCTCAACGGCTTGCATATCCCTTAATATCGTTTGGTCTAATACTTTCGCATAATGCTGTGTCATTCGGGTGGATGAATGCCCCAGCATTTTAGCCACATTCGGCAGTGACACGTTGTTAGCCAGTGCGATAACCGATGCGAAACTATGGCGGGCTGTGTGCGTGGTCAGGTTCTTTTTGATACCGCACAGGTCGGCAATCTCTTTCAGGTAGCTGTTCATATTCTGATTGCAGGGAACGGGCAGCAAAGTTCCTTTATCCATGCAGTAGGGGTTATCCTTATACTTATCAAGTATCTGTTTGGGAATGCTCAAAAGCGGGATGTTACAGAGGTTGTTTGTCTTTTCACGGGGTTTCACTATCCACAGGTTGCCGTTGCTGTCCTCTGAAACGTGTTCGGGGCGCAGATTATACACGTCTATGAATGCCAGTCCGGTATATACGCAAAAGATAAAAACATCCCGTACCAGTTCCAGCCGTTCAATCTTGAACTCTTTCTGCCATATCCGGTTTATCTCGGCTTGGCTTAGGAACTGTTTGTTTACCTCCACCTCGTGAAACTTTATTCCGGCAAAGGGGTTCTTTGTCAGCCACTCGTTGGCAATGGCAAGGTTTATCACTTTCTTGAAGCATTTCATGTACCGGATAACGGTGTTCTGTGCACAATGTTTCTCCGTCTTTAGGTATAAATCGAATTTACGCACCAGTTCTCCGTTTACCTCACGCAGTAGCATATCATCTACCTTGTAATCCCGTTTAACCAGTTCCATGAGATATTTAAGGCAGTTATCGTAACGTCTTACGGTAATATCGGCATAATCCGTCCCGATTAGCTTCCGGCAGTTGTCGTTATGCTCCTTGAACACATTGTATAATGTCTTGAAAGTCTCGTCCTTTCCCTGATAGCGGTTCACTATGGCACGTGCGGAGATAATCTTTCCCTCCAGTTCCAAGTCTTGGTAAATCTGATAGAATTTCACACGCAGGGCGTCAATGTAATGGTTAAGTTCTACGGAGTTTCGGTCTTTGCCTGTTGATTTCTCTTTTTTCTGCGACCAAAGTGGGACTTTTACGCTCCGCTTTAGTTGAAGTTCCACGTATAGGCGGTCATAAGTGACACGCACACGCACGGGTGCTTCCCCGTTTTTTAACAGTTTGCTACGCTTGATGAAGAACAACACGCTGAATCTTTTTCTTTCCATACGGCTCAATTTTTAATGATACAAAGTTAGGAAATCGAATCGGGAACCCTGTTATGTAAAATAGCGCAACAAGCTGTAAAAGAATGAAGTAAATACTTCGCAGTGGAACATTTCGGGTTTTTAAAACCAGTCCCTTGAATAAGGACGTATAGTTTGCTCTAATCCCACTTATTTTGCCTATTCTTGGAAATAAAAAATCCCTGAACTTCTTTGAAATTCAGGGATTTACATCGTTTTTCTTTCTTTAAAAGTGGTGCCACCAGGAATCGAACCGGGGACACAAGGATTTTCAGTCCTTTGCTCTACCAACTGAGCTATGGCACCTTTTTCGTTTGCGGGTGCAAAGATAAAGAGTTTTTTTTATACCGCAAGGCTTTTTGAGGAAAAATATCTTAAAAAGGTGCCTCGCTCCATAGAGCGAGGCATCTTACTTTTGAGAATCACTTGCTATCGAAGAAATCAGTCGATATTCGGATTGATGCTGTGCCAGTCTTTGATGGCAGGCAGTACTCCCATTTCTATCACTTCGTCACGAAGTTTGCAGAGGTGGGCATAGCTTTCTTTCAGTTTGGCTTCTTCTTCGGGTGTGCCGTTCAGTTCCTTGTAGTGTACACCGTCTTTGGTAATTTCAGTTTCCATTGCCATCATGATGTGGTCGAAGCCGTGGCTGTGTACATATGTACCGGCAGGCCAGCGGAACGGTTTGCCACCCATCGCTGCAGCTATCATTTCGATAGAGACGTATGCCGGACTCTGGAAGGAAGAACGTCCACGGAGGGCGATGATGTTGGCACCGCCTTTGGTTACCTTAGTCTGGATTTCGACCCACTGCTCTTTAGTCAGGGCAGGGGTACCGATGATATCAAGTAACGGTTTACCGTCCACCTTGGCGGTAGAGGCATATACAGCCATCTGTTCACCATGACCGCCGTAGGTACGGCAATTTTCGATTTTGTCGGGGGCAATGCCGAAGTGCTTGGAAAGTTCACTGCGCAGGCGGGTGCTGTCGAGGGCAGCCAGTGTGGTCACTTGTGAAGGTTTCAGGCCGGAATACAATAGGGTAATCAGACCGGTGATGTCGGCAGGGTTGAAAATGACAACCACGTGCTTCACATCCGGACAGTAGGCTTTTACATTCTTACCGAATTCTTCGGCAATAGCGGCATTGCCTTTCAAAAGGTCTTCGCGGGTCATGCCGGCCTTGCGGGCGGCACCGCCTGATGATACCACATACTTGGCACCGGTCAGCGCTTCTTTGATATCGGAGGTAAATGTGATGTTCATTCCTTCGAATCCGCAGTGGAACAGCTCTTCGGCCACACCTTCCAGTCCGGGAGCATAAGGGTCGTACAGACATAGGTTGGGAGTGAGATGCATCATGATTGCAGTCTGTGCCATGTTTGAACCGATCATGCCGGCTGCGCCGACGATTGTCAATTTGTCATTTGTCAGAAATTCCATAATCTTTTTTATTTAAAGGTGAGTAATATCTTTTCTTGCTGATTGTCACGATACAAAGATAACCCTTTTTGAAGAGAGTTGTTCATAGAAAAAAGTTATCTTTTAGAGCAAAAAGTTATTTCTTCTTTCCGAACTGCTGTATTGTACCTAAATTACTTATCTTTGTTGGGAAAATGAAGATAAGTAAGAAACTATGAGCATTGAGTTAGGAAAGTACAATACGCTGGAAGTGGTGAAGGAGGTAGCCTTCGGCATGTATCTGGACGGTGGCGAAGAAGGTGAAATTCTGCTTCCGTCGCGTTATGTCCCCCAAGACTGTAAGGTGGGAGACAAACTGAACGTTTTTATATATCTTGATAACGAAGAACGTCTGGTAGCCACTACTCTGACACCGTTAGTGCAGGTCGGGCAGTTTGCCTGCTTGGAGGTGGCGTGGATAAACCAGTATGGTGCTTTCCTTAACTGGGGATTGATGAAGGATCTTTTCGTCCCCTTCCGCGAACAGAAAATGAAGATGCAGGTGGGAAAGAAGTATGTGGTTCATGCCCATTTGGATGATGAAAGCTATCGTATCGTGGCATCGGCCAAGGTAGACCGTTATCTTTCCAAAGAGAAGGCCGCCTATGAGTCGGGGCAGGAGGTGGATATCCTGATTTGGCAGAAGACGGATTTGGGATTCAAGGCGATCATCAACGATGAATATAGCGGCTTGCTATATGAGAGCGAGATATTTCAGCCACTGCACACGGGCATGAGGATGAAAGCCTATGTGAAGCAGGTACGTGAAGACGGCAAGATAGACCTGCTGCTTCAAAAAACGGGGCAGGCTAAAGTAGAAGATTTCTCAGCTACGCTGCTGGACTATATCCGTGAACAGGGCGGACGGATAGCTTTGAATGACAAGAGTCCGGCAGAAGAAATCTATGCAACTTTCGGTGTCAGCAAGAAAACCTTCAAAAAGGCTGTGGGAGATTTGTACAAAAAACATCTGGTTGTATTGGAGGAAGATGGAATCAGGATTAGGAATTAGTCCCAGTCATTAGGAATTTCCCTACTTGTAAATAGAGACAATCATTAGGGAGGGGAATTTCCTCTCCCTATTTTTGTCGTACAATAAAAAAAGAAAAGTCATGATACGTCATTTGATATTAAGTGTTTGTCTAGTTCTGGTAGCGTTTCCCGCAATAAAAGCGGCACCCATAGACGGAATCCGTATAGAAAGTCCATACCGTAGAGTGGTGGTATTGGTCGACGGACAGCAGGTTTGCCTGCCTACTTTCAGTTGTTTTGTAGCCAATCTGCGTGGTAGTTGTCGGGTGGAGGTTTATGAAGCGCCATCCCGTGGGGGGAATCCCCAAAGAGGAAAACTCCTATATGATGAACGTGTGCATTGCTCCATCAATGAAGTGGAAGATATTTTCATTCCAGAGGACAAAAGACCTGGTGGAAACTGGGGTACTTCTAATCATCACAAGCCTGGCAGACCCGGTGACAGACCGTCAGGGGGCGGGCAGTATGAACGGGTAATGTCTCCCTCTGCCTTCGAACAGTTTATGGGGCTGATGGAAAAACAGAGTTTCGATTCAGACCGTAAGGAAGTGCTCGACCATGCCTTGCTGACCTCTTGGTTCACTACTGACCAGTGTATCCGTCTGATGGATTTTTATCGTTTCGACAGTGAAAAGAAGCAGTTGATGAAGAAGATTTATCCTAAAATAGTCGATAAACCGAATTTCTATTATGCGATAGACAAGCTGACCTTCTCGTCGGACAAGAACGAGATAAATGCCTTCATCAAACAATATCATGAGAAGAATAACTAAAAAAGGAGGGATTATGAAACGGATTATATTTATATTTCTTGCCGCTATGATGAGCACAGCTGTTTGCAGTGCGGCAATGAGCAACAGCAAAGTGCGTAAAGAGACCCGCTTTCTTACGGACAAGATGGCCTATGAATTGAACCTGAATACAGAACAGTATAATGACGTGTACGAAATAAACTATGATTTCATTTCCGGTATACGCTATCTGATGGATGACGTTCTTCGGGGGGAGGAATGGGCCTTGAATCGCTATTACGATTATCTGGATGTGCGCAATGACGATCTTCGATGGGTGCTGAATAACCGGCAGTATGGCCGTTTCATGCAGGCCGCCTATTTTTGCCGTCCGGTTTATGTAAGTGGTGGGCGTTGGTCTTTTAGGGTTTACATCACTTACACCAACCATAATCATTTCTATTTCCCGCGGCCGTATCATTACCGTACATATTGCGGTGGGCATTGTCGTACGCACTATCACAACAGCTATTATCGCGGTCGTTACCATCATCCGCACTATACCGATTCGTGGAGCATTCGGAATGATAAGTCGTACCACACCAGCCGCCGTTCAGATTTCGGTTCGGTGAACATCCGCCCTAATTCGCATAAGCGTCCGGCAGGCAGGGATGATGTATATACCACGCGACGTAGCAACGGTAGTAATAATCGCATTAGTACAGGTACACGTAACAGCAGTACGCGACGTAGTAGTGTGGATAGTGGCAGAAAGTCGAGTAAAGAGAAAATAGAAACCACAAGAACTAAAAATAATGATAAGAGCCCCAGCCGTAGCAGGGTAAAGACGGAAAGTAAGGAAAGAAGAAATGCTTCCGGCGTACGGAATTCCGAAAGCCGTCGCAGCAGCTCTTCAAGCACTACCCGCAGTAGCTCTTCCCGTTCTTCGGAAAATACAAGGAGATAGAAGAACAAAAAACTCCCCTCTCGCCTGCATGAAGCAGGGAGAGGGGAGAATCAAACACAACAACTAAAATTATACTTCGTTTTTTACTCAATCGGTTCTCCTTTATAGAAATCCAGAATCTTGGTACGGAACAGATAGTCATACTTGGCCTGCAGTTCGTCTGATTGGGATTTCATAAGGTTTTGTTTTGCTTCATTGTATTCCACGGCATTTGCTTTACCATTTTCATATTTCTCGCTCATCAGCTTGAAAGATTCTTCGCTGGCAACGGTGGCTGTATGGCTGCTGGTATATTTGCTTTCGGCAGCGGCGGCGTTGTACCATGCTTGCTGGATTTCCTTGTAAAGCGTCTTTTTGGCATTATCCAGTTGCAAGGCATAGTTTTCACGTTGCAGGCGTGCCGTGCGCACCCGGTTACGGGTAGAGAGGCGGTTGAAAATAGGTACGCTGAGGTTGAAGCCTACATATTTGTTGAAGTTATCGTTCATCTGCTGGCTGAAGGTGCGGTCAATGGTAGAATAGTAATTCGTACCGAGGCTACCGTTCAGGCTCAGTTGTGGGTAGTAGTTGCTCTGGGCGATGCGGATGCTGTGCTTGCTGCCTTCCAGACGGAACTGTGCAGCCTGGATGGAGGCTTTGCTTACCATAGCTGTTTGGAATATTTCATCCGGAGGAGTGAGAGGAACCAACTTCAGATTGACTGCCGGAGATTCCAGATTGAACCCTTCAGGTGTTTCCAGCTCGATAAGCTGGCTGAGGTCGAGCAGAGCCAACTTATAATTATTGTTCGTCTGTACCACATTCATCTCGTCTTGTGCCACACGTGCTTTGGCTTCTGCCAGTTCTGCCGGAGAAGCCTTGCCCAGTTCTGCCAGCCGGCTGATACGGACATATTGCTCTTTACTCAGTTGTACTTGTCCCAGCGCCACCTGGTGGAGCTCTTCATTGAACAGCACTTGCAGGTAGGCCGAAGCTATATTGATGGCAATATCTTCCTTGGCTTTGTCCAGGTCGGCAATGGCAGCTTTGAGGTTCAGTTTGGCCAATGCATACTGGTGGGGAATTTCCAGACCGGTAAAAATAGGTATGCTGGTATTGACGGACATGTTGGTTCCGTGACTGCTGGTGTTGACGTATACAGTGGAGTAGTCTCCCGTATCCTCGTTCTTGATGGCTGTTTGCGTACGTCCCCAGTTCCAGCTCTGGCCGGCACTGGCATTCAGGTTCGGCAGTCGTGCCCATTTGGCTGTATTTACCTCGACAGCACTCTGTTCGGCAGCGTTGGCTGTTTGGCGGATACTGATGTTATGCTCGATGGCATAGTCTATGCATTGGCGCAAAGACCAGCGTTCCTGCGCCTGCACTGAGATACTGCCGAATATGGCGAGGTATAAGAATATCTTTTTATTCATGTCGTATATCTTTTTAAGCTATTCCGTTTGTTAATCCTTTTTCTCTGCACCGCGAAGCTTATCCTGGGCACTGATGCCGCTTTTGATGGCAATCTTTATGCCGTCGCTCATGCCGACCTGTATGGGACGGCGTTCGAACTTTTGTACCGGTACGCTGTCCGTCATTACGTATACAAAGGTGCTGTCCCCATTGAATTCAACAGTACTTTCCGGAACAGCAAGCGTTTTCTGGGCACGGTCCAATACGATTTCTGCGTTGGCAGAATAGCCGGAACGTATCTGTACGCTGTCCGGTGCGGCAATGGCAGCTTTGATTTCAAACTGGTTGGCACCGTTTTCTTCCACACCCTTCGGAGATATGTATTCCAGTGTGGCATCGAACGAAAGATTCTGCAGGGCGCCGATTGTCAGTTTCACCGGCATACCTTCGTGTACACGGCCCACTTCCGTTTCGTCAATGTTGCCGCGGAAAATCAAATCGTTCATGTTAGCAACGGTAGCGATAGTGGTTCCGTCATTGAAGGTGTTACTCATGATAACCGAGTTACCGACTTTGATGGGCATATCCAGAATCAGACCGGTAATGGTGGAACGAATCAGCGTACTACTGAAAGAGGCGCTGTTCTTGGTGATGCCTTCCTTTACAATTTCCAAGTTGTCTTTTGCAGTCTGCAGTTCCTCGCGTGCTTGCTTTACACTTACCTCTCCTTTTTCATACTCTTCAGCGCTGATAAGCTTGTCGTTGTACAACTTCTGGGTACGTGCGAAGTCTGTTTCGGCTTGGGCAGCGTTGATTTCCGCCAACCGTACGCGGCTTTCGGCTGAGTTTAATGTGCCTAGTTCTGGAATAACCTTCACTTTGGCAATCACTTCGCCTTGTTTTATGCTTTGTCCGGCCTCCTTGTACACTTCAGATATGATACCGGAAATCTGCGGTTTAATGAGTACTTCGTCTCTTGGTTCCACTTTGCCGGTGGCTACGGTGGTCTTTTCGAGGTCTGTCACTTCCGGAACTACTGTTTCGTATACCTTTACTTTAGGTTGGGACTTCTGATATAGGAATATAAATGTCCAGATAAACAAGGCAGCTATTACTACCAATAATGCAATTTTCAGATACTTTTTAGTTCTCATCTTATATTTATGATTTAATTATTTACTATTGATATAGTAACCATTGTTTCATGGTTTACGGTTGATAATCTTTTATAGGTTTATTCATCCCTGATTGCTTCAATTGGTTTGATTGCCATGGCGCGATAGGCAGGTGCCAGTCCGGCAAGCACTCCCAATGCGATGAGGAGGATGCAAGTTCCGATAGCCAGTCCGAATGAAACCTGGTAGTGGGTTTTGATAACTTCAGGGTCGTTGGCAGCCTTTTCAAGTATTTGCAGTACAAATACGGCAAAAGAAATGCCTGCCATACCCGCTATAGTGGTCAGTACCATGCTTTCCGAAAGAATTTGTTGCAGGATGTCTTTAGGACGGGCACCGATGGCACGCCGTATGCCTATTTCCGTAGTACGCTCCTTGACGGTTACCATCATGATATTCGATACGCCGATGGCTCCGGCGAACAATGTACCCAGACCTACCATCCAAATAAGAAAGTGTACTCCGGTCATCAGGTTGTCCATCATAGAGAACATAGCTTCCGCATTCAGGAACATGACGGCTTGTTTGTCATCGGGAGCAATGTAATGCGCTGCTTTTACGAGGCGTTCCACTTCGGGCTGTACGTCTTTTACTTTTATTCCCGGTTTCATGATGAAACATACCACATCCAGTTTCTTTCCGAGGTTGTAGGTCTGCTGCATGGTGGAGAAAGGCAATACAATGGCTTCGGAGGCTTGTCCTTGTATGTTGACATTGCCTTCGGATGAACACATTCCGATAATCCGGTAATAGATTCCGTTCACCCGAACGTATTTGCCGCAGGGGTCTTCTCCCGGTTTAAAGAGACTTTCGTATACACGTTTGCCGATAACACACACTTTACGTGACTCTTTGATGTCGACGTCGTTGATAAAACGGCCGTAAGTCATTTCCTGATGTTCTATCTGCTCATACTCCGGGTACAGCCCCTTTACACTACATTCATATTTGTTTTCTCCATAGACAGCGGTCTGTCCCCAAAGGGCAAATGAAGGCGTGGCGAGTGCGATGCCGTCCACACTGCGCACACGGTCCACATCTTCCATCTCCAAGTCCCACCAGCGTCCCTTGCGGAATCCCTTGTAGGCTTCGCTTGTCTTTTGTGCGGCGATAAAGCCCGAGTTGGTCGCAAATCCTTCGAACTGGGATTTCAGTTCTTCCTGCATGCCTTGTCCGCCACCGATGAGTGCTACCAGCATAAAGATGCCCCAGAATACACCGAATGCAGTCAGCAGGCTTCTTGTCTTGTTTCTTGTTATTGTGATGAGGATTTCCTCACATGTATCTATGTCTATTTTCATAATCTTTAATCTGCTCTAAGTGCTTCGATAGGACTGATACTCACGGCTTTCTTTGCCGGGAAGAATCCGGCAAGTGTACCTGCTATGATGAGGGTCAGTGTGGCTTGGACGGCAATGCTGAGGTCTACGGTGGGATCGGAGAACATGGTCTGCTGGAACATGCCGGCATCCATCGTCTGGTTACCGAAAGCAGAGTTCATCCATTCCGTCACCCCGATGCCTGCCACCATACCGATATAACCGAATAGCGTAGTGATAGTCACGCTTTCCACAATAATCAGCCAAAGGATGGAGAAGGGCTTTGCTCCCAGTGCCTTGCGGATACCGAATTCACGGGTACGTTCTTTAACGGTAATCAGCATGATATTCGATACACCGACAATACCGCTCAACAAGGTAAAGATACCGATAACCCAGATGGCGGTGCGTAGAATACCCATTGCGTTTTGGGCTTGCAGATAGTTGGTGAAACGGTTCCATATCCAGATGGCGCTGTCGTCGGTAGGGTCGAAGCGATGGTTGGTGGCAATGGCTTTACGGTATTCTTTTTCAAAGGCCTCATTGCTTTCTATACTGCTCAGGTTCTTGGTCGTGAAGATGATGTTATTCAACTTGTCTCCTTTATTGTAGATGGTCTGTAAGGTGGAGAAAGGAATGTAGGCCTCGTTTGCCTCGCGGTCTCCCTGGTCATTGTAGAGCCCCACTACCTGATAGGCCACTCCACCTGCATTGACAAATTGTCCGATAGGTTCGGTATGTGTTTTGCCGAAGAGGATATCTGCGGATTTCTTATGGAGGATGATTACTTTACGTCGGTCTTTCAGATCGCTGTGGTTGATGAAACGTCCGTCTGCCGTCTTCACGGTTTCCACTTCTGTGTAGTTAGGGTATACGCCCAGCAGGGAGATATTGATATATTCTTGTCCAAAACTGACGTTTACATTGCTCTGGCGTACTGTGGCACCGGCACTAATGACATTTTCTGTAAATTGCTTTTCCGTGTCGTCCATGTCCCGATTGTCCAGTTGGATGAAGCGTCCTTCCTTCAGACCGTCGTATGATTTGGTAGTCCAGCCGGGAAAAATGCGGATGGAGTTCAAGGCACGTTCCGACGCATTCTGTTCGAAAGCATGTATGATGCCGTTCCCGGCTCCGAGCAATACGATGAGCATGAAGATGCCCCATGCTACGGCAAAGCCCGTCAGGAACGTACGCAGCTTGTTACGTTTGATGGTTCCGTATATTTCTTGCCAAAGGTCTATCATTGATAATTAAAGATTAAGAATTAAAAATTAAAGAAGGGAAAGAGGGCTCTTCCTTCATTATTTCATGAACCCGTCTTTTCCGAACGGGCTTGCATCGTGATTCAAGTTTGTTTCGATGCTACCTATGACGCCGTCTTTGATGTGGATAATCTTGTCCGTCTGGTTGGCAACGCCGCTTTCGTGGGTCACGACTACGATGGTCATGCCCGTATCGTGCAGTTCCTTCAGAATCTGCATCACCTCTACGGAAGTCTTGCTGTCGAGCGCGCCGGTAGGTTCGTCGGCAAGGATAATCTGCGGCTGGGTGATGAGGGCGCGGGCGATGGCTACACGCTGTTTCTGTCCGCCGGACATTTCGTTGGGCATGTGGTGTGCCCAGTCTTTTAAGCCCAGGCGGTCGAGGTACTCCAATGCCATCGCATTGCGTTTCCGTCGGCTCACTCCTTGATAAAAGAGGGGAAGTGCCACATTTTCTACTGCGTTCTTGAATGAAATCAGATTGAAGGACTGGAAGATGAAGCCAATCATGCGGTTGCGGTACTCGGCAGCCTTCGTCTCGCTGAGATTTTTGATAAGAGTACCGTTCAGATAGTATTCTCCGGTGTCATAATTATCCAGAATGCCCAGTATATTGAGTAAAGTGGACTTTCCCGAACCCGATGAGCCCATGATGGAAACAAATTCACCCTTCTGAATGTCGAGGTTGATGCCTTTGAGCACGTGCAGTGGTGCTCCGTTGTAATAGGTCTTGTTAATGTCTTTTAGTTGTATCACTGTTTTCCCTGTTTTTTTGCTTTACTCTTATTAATTTTCACTATTAGACGCAGCTATGCTACGAAAAGTTGCAAAAGTTGCAAACTTTTTTAAAAAAAGATTTTGCAGTGTCGTTTTTCTTTGTGATTTTTGTAACCATGAATATGATTAACTAACCCTTTAAACAAACGTAGTATCATGAATTCAAACATGGAAAAGCCCTATGTAGTGGGCATTGACATAGGCGGAACGAACACCGTCTTTGGTATTGTAGACGCACGCGGAACTATTATTGCAAGCAGTTCCATCAAAACCGGAGCTTATGAAGACGTCAATGATTATGTAGACGAAGTTTGCAAGAATCTGTTGCCGCTCATTATTGCCAATGGCGGTGTAGACAAGATAAAAGGTATCGGTATCGGCGCTCCTAACGGAAACTATTACAGCGGTACCATTGAGTTTGCCCCGAATCTTCCTTGGAAGGGCGTAATTCCTTTGGCTGCCATGTTTGAGGAGCGTTTGGGTATTCCTACCGCTTTGACAAACGACGCCAATGCTGCCGGTATCGGTGAAATGACTTACGGTGCGGCTCGCGGTATGAAAGACTTTATCATGATTACGCTGGGCACCGGTGTAGGTAGCGGTATCGTTATTAACGGTCAGATGGTATATGGCCATGACGGTTTTGCCGGAGAGTTGGGACATACTATTATCCGTCGTGAAAACGGTCGTCTCTGCGGATGCGGACGTCACGGTTGTCTGGAAACTTACTGCTCGGCTACGGGTGTGGCACGTTCTGCCCGTGAGTTCCTGACCAAGAGTACCGAGCCAAGCTTGTTGCGCGACATTCCAGCAGAAAACATTACTTCCAAGGATGTGTATGATGCAGCTGTGAAGGGCGACAAGATTGCTCAAGACATTTTTGAGTTTACCGGAACTATCTTGGGTGAGGCTTTGGCCGATTTCATTGCTTTCTCCAGCCCGGAAGCTATCGTACTGTTCGGTGGTCTGGCAAAAGCGGGCGACTATATCTTCAAGCCTATCCAGAAAGCCATTGATGACAATGTATTGAATATCTACAAAGGCAAGACTAAGTTGCTGGCTTCCGAGTTGAAGGACTCTGATGCCGCTGTGCTGGGTGCCAGTGCATTGGGCTGGGAGCTGAGAGATACCAAGTAATCGATATCAGGGAAACTGATAAAGGAGGGGGATGTGTCAAAACTCCCCTTTTCTCGAAATCACCCTCGCTACAACTACCTGTGGCGAGGGTGATTTTTAGTTTAGGAGAGTTTCGACACACCTTTTTTCTTTAGTGGCACATATTCCTCAGCAATAAAGTTATGTCACAAGTTGCTTCCACCTTAAATTTACACCAAATAATCTATTAATATATTGTAGTACAATGAATTAATAGGATATGGAGCAATTTGCCAATATCGTGTAAACAAGCTATTGGTTTCCTGCAAACACGGTATTAACTTTGTAAAAGCCCGTGCGATAATAGGTGGAAGCCAGGCATTCGGTATGGATAAGATAGGTATTCAGTATGGAAAAGCTATGCCTATGACAGCTGTTTAACGGCCGTGAGGCGCTCGTCTAACGGCCATAAAGCGCTTTGTTGACGGTCGTTAGCAGAGCGCCTTACGGCCGTTGGGCGCTGATAAACTAACGTATCAGCAAGAAGAAAGGCTTATGT
This sequence comes from Bacteroides sp. Marseille-P8574, assembly GCF_902825465.1. Taxonomy (NCBI): domain Bacteria; kingdom Pseudomonadati; phylum Bacteroidota; class Bacteroidia; order Bacteroidales; family Bacteroidaceae; genus Bacteroides; species Bacteroides sp. Marseille-P8574. Next base: position 1,886,348 of record NZ_CADEBE010000002.1, on the reverse strand, counting down.
GAAAGGAAAGGAGCGCAGGTTTACAGTGTTTGGAATGAGGTCGTAGGAGTAGAGTATTGCATGGTGTATGCATACTGTGTATATTACTAAAAAAGGGAAACTGACATTGTCAACTTCCCTTTTTTATTTCGAAATAGGAGTCCGGGATTAACCGTTAACTCTTTTTTCTTTGATTCTTGCTTTCTTACCGGTAAGAGCGCGCAGGTAGTACAGTTTAGCGCGACGAACTTTACCCACCTTGTTCACTTCGATGCTGTCGATAGCCGGTGATTCAATCGGGAAAATACGTTCTACGCCTATGGTTCCTGACATCTTACGTACTGTAAAACGTTTCTTGTCTCCATGTCCGGCAATCTTGATAACAACACCACGGTACAGCTGTACACGTTCCTTGTTACCCTCGACAATACGATATGCTACTGTTACAGTGTCACCTGCCTTGAAGCTCGGGTGCTGTTTTCCGGTAGCAAATGCTTCTTCTGCAATTTTAATTAAATCCATTGTTTTTATTATTAAATTGTTTCATCGTTACAACGCAACATACCAGGCTTCTCTCTTGGTGTCCTGACAGCGATTGCGCGAAAGCGGTGCAAAGGAACGAATTATTTGCCAGATACACAAGTGCTTCAAGCTTTTTTTCGCCAGTTGGGATGATTTTTGAGCGTTTCATTCTGCTAAACGCAAGTCCAAATAATCGGTTAATTGTGTGGCTCAGTCGCAAAAGAAAAGTATATTTGTAGCAATTTAAAACTAAATGAATATGAAGAAACAAACTTTCAGTCTCCTTGCGGGGGCAGTGTTGGCGGTTGCGCTTCTATTGGTTTCCTGCCATTCTTCCTACGAAGTAACCAAGGTAGAGGGAGGCAGAATTCCCATGAACTCTGTTTGGGATGCCGAGCCGGATGCCGAAGCCGTGGCTCTGCTGGCACCTTACAAGGCCCGGATGGACAGCGTTATGTATCATGTGGTGGGAACCGCAGAAATGTCGATGGACAGATTCCGGCCCGAAAGCCTTTTATCCAATCTGATTGCAGATGTACTGCGTGAGGCTGCGGTGGAAGTGCTGGGCAAACCGGCCGATATGGGGCTAATCAATATCGGTGGAATCCGGAACTCCCTGACGGAAGGAGACATCACTACCGAAAACATCTATGAGATATTGCCTTTTGAGAATTCGCTCTGTGTGCTGACGATGAAAGGCTCTGCCATGAAGCACTTGTTTGAAAACATTGCGGTGAGACTTGGTGAAGGGGTGAGTGGTATACAGTTGGAAATCAGCAAGGATGGCAAGCTGCTCCAGGCTTCCATTGCCGGCAAGCCGGTGGAGGATGACCGTGACTATACGGTTGCCACGATTGATTATCTGGCTGATGGAAACGATGGAATGACGGCTTTCCTGCAGGCGGATAAAAGGGAGTGCCCGGATGGGGCTACACTGCGCGGTCTGTTCATGAAGTATGTGGAGAAGCAGACGGCAGCCGGCAAGAAGGTGACTTCGCGCATGGAGGGAAGAGTGGTCGTTAAAGAGTAAGCATTAAAAAAACAGAAGTTCTATGAAACATATATATTCCTTGGCAGCCCTGCTGCTTTTCATGCTCCCCGCATCGGCACAGCAAGAGGAGCGTGTCATTACTGAAGAACCCCTTTGCCTGGTGTCCGCCGATTCTGTATCGTCCGGCCAATCCGGAAAACAACTGTTTATCCTGCACACCAGCGATACGCACAGCCGTATAGAACCCATCAGCGCCGAGGCGGCCGACGAGTATGCCGGTATGGGCGGTGTGGTGCGCCGTGCCGGTTTTGTAAAGCAGTTTCGCGGCAAGCATCCGGATATGTTGCTGCTGGATTGCGGAGACATCTCGCAAGGCACCCCTTATTATAACTTTTTCAAAGGCGAGCTGGAGGTCAAGATGATGAACCTCATGGGCTATGATGCCATGACGATAGGTAATCATGAATTTGATTTCGGACTTGAGAATATGGCGGAATTGTTCCGTATGGCGGATTTCCCCGTGGTCTGTTCCAATTATGACGTGACGGGTACGGTACTCGAAGGGCTGGTGAAGCCTTATATCACCTTGGTGCGCGAAGGGGTGAAAATCGGAATCTTCGGCCTGGCCCCCAAGATGGAAGGGCTGGTGCAGGCGGATAAATGCGTAGGCATTGTCTACAACGACCCGATAAAGGTGGCCCAGGAAATGACAGACCTTCTCAGGGAGAAGGAGAATTGCGAGGTTGTGATTTGCATGTCTCATTTGGGTATCCGCAGTGCAAATCCCGAAGGCGCTTCCGACGAGAACCTGGTAGGCAAGACGCGTGGCATTGATGTCATTTTGGGAGGACATTCGCATACTTTTATGGAAAAGCCTGCCGTTTATCTGAATGCGGACGGCAAGAGCGTTCCCGTGCTGCACACCGGAAAGAGTGGCATCTACGTAGGAGAAATGGTACTTACTTTAACTGAAAAATAGCATGATGAAAAGACTCACCCTCCTTTTATGGGTTGCAGGATTGTTTATATTGGGATTATCTTCACTTCACGCCCAGACGGGAGGCCCGTTTCTTCCTTCGGCTGCAGACAACCGGTGCCGGCAATGGGTGGACTCCGTGTTGTCAGGTCTGAATGTACACGAAAAAGTGGGGCAGCTCATCGTTGCCACCATTCCGGCCAGAGCAGACAAGGCCACGAAAAAGCAGATGCGCGAGCTGGTAAAGAAATACAAGGTCGGTGGCTTGCTGTTTTCCGAAGGTACTCCGGAAGAGCAGGCTATCTTGACCAATATGGCCCGGAAGGATGCCAAGATTCCCGTTATGGTTACTTTCGATGGAGAGTGGGGACTGTCAATGAGGCTGAAAGGCGCTCCGGACTATCCCCGTAATGCCGCCTTGGGATGTATCGAGGACAATGGCCTGATTGAAGAATATGGACGTGAGGTGGCCCGCCAGTTCCGCGAATTGGGGGTACACGTCAATTTTGCACCCGATGCGGATGTCAATACGAATCCGCTGAACCCGGTGATACACGTACGCTCCTTTGGCGAGAACCCGCAGCGGGTGGCGGAAAAGGTGGTGGCATACAGCCGTGGGCTCGAAAGCGGGGGCATACTTTCCGTTTGCAAGCATTTCCCCGGGCATGGCGACACGGATGTGGATTCTCATAAGGCGCTTCCCGCCTTGCACTACGACCGTGCACGCCTGGACAGTGTGGAGCTTTATCCCTTCAAGGAAATGGTACGTGCCGGATTGGGGGGTGTCATGGTAGGCCATCTGCAAGTGCAGGCGCTGGACCCGGACGGGGTGACTCCTTCTTCCTTGTCGCGGAATGTGGTGACCGGGTTGTTGAAGGATGAACTCGGCTTTAAAGGGCTGGTGTTTACCGATGCCTTGGACATGAAGGGTGTGTCTGCCATTCCGCAGGTAACTACCAAAGCGCTGCTGGCGGGAAATGATATGGTGCTGGTACAGTTCAATACGAAGAATGCGGTGCAGGAGCTGGTAGATGCAGTGGAGTCGGGACAACTGAGTAAGGACGAACTCGATGCCAAGTGCCGCAAGGTATTGATGTACAAGTATATGCTTGGTTTGAGAAACCGCCAGCCGCAACTTCGGGTCAGCGGAATGAGCTATCGCATCAATACGGAGGAAGCGCAGGTGTTGGCTGCCAAGTTGCGCTGTTCGGCAGTGACTGTATTGAACAATTATTTCGATGTCCTTCCACTGGCACCGGTGGAAGGTGATATTGCCGTGCTCAGCATCGGAGAGAAGGAGGCGGATGCTCCCTTTGTGGAAGCTATGAAAAAGAATGCAGGCATCAGTCATTTCCACTTGCCTTGGAATGCCGATGAGGCTCTCTGGCAGGACGTGCAGGGGCAGTTGGCTGCTTTCCGTCGCGTGGTTATCAGCATCACCGGTTCGGCTTATGTCAGCGACCGTGATGTGGCCTTTCTGGAAGGCTTGAACCTGCGTGCTCCGCTGGTCTATACTTTTTTTACCTCTTACCGTACATTGCAACCTCTGATGCCCGCACTTGCCAAATCCAGCGCTGTGGTGCTGGCACATTCGGCAGAGACGGATTTGCAGCAATACGTGGCTGATGTTCTTTTTGCCAAAAAGCCGGCCAGTGGCAGAATGTCGATGAGTATCGGTAAACTGTTTCCAGCGGGAACGGGCTGTATGATTGAGCCGGGCATGAAACCGGGGAAGACTGTTCCGGAAGATTACGGCATGAAGTCGTATGTGCTGCAAAGTATCGATGCCGTTGCCCGGAAGGGACTGGAAGCGGGAGCTTATCCCGGTTGCCGCGTGCTGGTGTGGAAAGACGGACTGCCGGTATATGACAAAGGCTTCGGCACCCACTCTGATAAGGATACCACTGCCGTCCGTTCTTCGGACCTTTTTGATTTGGCTTCGCTGACCAAGACTACGGCTACGTTGCTTGCCGTCATGAAACTGTATGATGAGGGCAAGATAAAACTGGATGACAAGGTTTCCGCTTATCTGCCCTTCTTGCGCAATGGCAACAAGCGGAACATTACCATTCGCGAACTTTTGTTCCACGAATCGGGGCTTCCTCCCTATATCCGCTTCTACCTGGACATCATAGACCCGAATTCGGTACACGGTCCGTACTCCCAGAGTTGGGTGGACGAGTGGCATCGTACGCAGGTAAGCGAGCATAGCTATTATTGTTCCGATTTTAAGTTCCGGAAAGGGATGGTGTCCGACAAGAATACACCGGCCTATACCCTGCACATGGCAGATGGCATGTGGCTGAACAAGAGTTTCAAGAATTCTATCCTTCAGCGAATAGCCAAGTGCGAGTTGGACGGCAAACGTTATGTTTACAGCGACCTTGGCTTCGTGCTGTTGCAGCAGGTAGTGGAGAAGGTGACGGAGCTGCCGATGGATTTGTACCTTGCCCGTGAGTTCTATGCCCCGATGGGATTGCAACGTACTATGTTTCTGCCTTTGACGAAGTTCACCAAAGCGGAAATCATGCCCACGGCATCCAATGACTTCCTGCGTCGCCAGGATATATGCGGATATGTGCATGACGAGACTGCTGCCTGCATGGGTGGGGTGTCCGGTAATGCAGGACTTTTCTCTACGGCCGAAGAGGTGGCAAAGGTTTATCAAATGTTGCTGAACGGCGGTGAATTCAATGGCAAGCGTTTCTTGAGTGAGGCAACCTGCCGTTTGTTTACGACGGAGAAATCTGCCATCAGCCGTCGCGGTCTGGGATTCGACAAGCCGGATGTATCCATTGTGAAGCGCAGCCCTTGTGCTCCTTCCGCTCCGGAAGCGGTATATGGACATACCGGATTTACCGGTACTTGTGCTTGGGTGGACCCGGAAAACAAGACAGTGTATGTATTCCTCAGCAACCGCTTGTGCCCCAATGTATGGAACACGAAACTGGGTGACATGAATATAAGAAGAGATATCCAGGAATTGATTTATAAAAGTATTATTCCGCAAATCCCCTAAAAACAATCTATCTATAAGGAATGAAGAGAATATACCTGCTTGCCTATATCACTATATTGTGTTGTCTTTGTCCGCTTCTGAAAGCGCAGCTTGGCCCGATGCCGTTTACTCCGGTGCCGCCGAACGACCCTTCGCTTGTACGTCTCTTGAACAGTGACGTGCGGTGCAGGCAGTGGGTGGATTCCGTCATGCAGCGTCTGACTCTGAAAGAACGCATCGGACAACTGTTCATCTATACGATTGCCCCCCAGCAGGACAAGGCCAACAAGGAACTGCTGCGTAAGGTGGTGGAGGACTATAAGGTAGGCGGTCTGTTATTTTCCGGCGGATTGATGCAGAACCAGGTGATGTTGACCAATGAGGCGCAGCGGATGGCAGAAGTTCCGCTGATGATTACCTTTGACGGTGAATGGGGGCTGGCTATGCGCCTTCGCGGTACTCCGAACTTTCCGCGAAACATGGTGCTGGGCTGCATACAGAACGATACACTGATTTATGAATATGGGCGCGAGGTGGCCCGCCAATGCCGTGAACTGGGGGTGCAAGTGAATTTTGCTCCCGTAGCGGATGTGAATATCAATCCCAAGAATCCGGTTATCAATACCCGTTCCTTCGGTGAAAGTCCGTTCAATGTGGCGAACAAGGTTGTTGCCTACTCCAAAGGGTTGGAGGATGGTGGTGTACTTTCTGTCAGCAAGCACTTTCCGGGACATGGGGATACGGATGTGGATTCTCATAAGGCGTTGCCCGTGCTGCCTTTTACCCGTGCCCGTCTGGACAGTATAGAGCTTTATCCTTTCAGAAAAGCCATTCGTGCCGGATTGGGAGGAATGATGGTGGGGCACTTGGAGGTGCCTACCATAGAGCCGCAAAAGGGGCTCCCGTCTTCGCTTTCGCGTAAGGTAGTTTCCGGTCTGTTGGTGAATGACCTCGGCTTTCAGGGGCTTGTCTTTACGGATGCCCTTGCCATGAAAGGGGTATCGGGTAATGAAAGCATCTGTTTGCAGGCGCTGAAGGCTGGCAATGATTTGCTGCTTGTCCCCCGACGTATTAAGGAAGAAGTGGAGGCTGTGCTTGCCGCTGTGAAAAAAGGGGAGCTGACAGAGAAAGAGATAGAGGCGAAATGCCGTAAAGTACTGAAATATAAATATGCCCTTGGGTTGGAAAAGAAACCCCATGTGCAGCTTTCAGGTTTGGGGACCCGCATCAATACTCCGAAAACGCGTGATTTGATGCGCCGGCTGAACTTGGCGGCCATCACTGTGCTGGATAACCGGGACGAGGTACTTCCGCTGGACCCTTCCATCGGTGAAGTTGCCGTGCTCAATGTGGGAGAAGCGCAGGAAATCCAGCCGTTCCTCAAGGAACTGTCGCAGTATACCCGTCCTGTGGAGTTCCGTTTGGGCAAGAATCTGCCGGAGGCTGACGGGAACCGTTTGAGAAATGCGCTGGCCAAGTACAAACGTATTCTGGTCTGTGTCACCGAACACCGTTTGACGCCCTATCAGAATTTCTTTGCAAAGTTCGCTCCTGACGTACCGGTGGTTTATCTGTTCTTTATTCCTGGCAAGCAGGTATTGCAGATAAAACAAGGGGACGCTGCTGCTGAAGCGGTGATTTTGGCACACTCCTCCAACGAGGAGGTACAGCGGCAGGTTGCCCGGATTGTTTATGGCAGCGCTTGTTCAGAGGGACGCTTGTCTGCCAGTATCGGTAGTCGGTTTGCTGCCGGTGCGGGAGTGACGCTGACTCCTCAAATCGCCCCCCGCTTTGTACCCGAAGAGCATGGCATGAATTCCCGTCTGCTGGCTGAAATAGACAAGATAGCTGAAGAAGGCATTCGTGAAGGGGCTTACCCCGGCTGCCAGGTGGTGGTGCTGAAGGATGGCAGGGAGATGTATAATAAAGCTTTCGGTACCCACGTCTGGAACGAGGCTGGAAGCAAGGCGCTTCCCGTGAAGAAAACGGATGTGTACGACATCGCCTCACTGACAAAGACCACGGCCACACTGCTTGCCGTAATGAAGTTGTACGATGGCGGGCGTCTCAGCCTTACAGACCGGGTGTCGGATTATCTGCCTTTCCTGCAGGATACGGACAAGAAGAATATTACGGTACGCGAGCTATTGATGCACGAGTCCGGTCTGCCTTCCACCTTGCTGTTCTATCAGGAAGCGATTGATGAAGAAAGCTACACCGGCACTTTGTTCAAGGCGCGCCCTGATGCCCTGCATTCCGCACGCATCGGACGGCAGACTTGGGCGAACCCTAAGTTCCGCTTCCGCCAGGGACTGACGTCGAAGGTGCAGACACCGGAATATACGATGCAAGTGTCCGACAGCCTTTGGCTGAACCGTTCCTTCAAGCAAGAGTACTTGCAGAAGATTGTGGATACTCCGCTTAGAGACAAGCGTTACCGTTATAGTTGTGTGGGCTTTATCTTGTTGCAGCAGTTGGTCGAGGCGCGCACCGGCATGTCTATGGACGAATATCTGGCCAAGGAATTCTATACTCCGATGGGATTGGAGCGTACGGGGTATCTTCCTCTGCGCTTCTTGAAGAAGGAAGATATTGTACCTTCATCAACAGACCCTTTCTTGCGTAAGACTACCTTGCAAGGATTTGTACATGATGAATCCGCAGCTTTTCAGGGTGGCGTTTCCGGTAATGCCGGGCTGTTCTCCACTGCCGAAGAAGTGGCAAAAGTCTATCAGATGTTGCTGAATGGGGGTGAACTGGACGGTAAGCGCTATTTGAGCAAGGAGACCTGCAGGGTATTTACTACCACCGTCTCAAGGATAAGCCGTCGGGGGCTGGGATTTGATAAGCCCGACCGGCGTAATCCCCAGAAGAGTCCCTGCGCAGAGTCTGCCCCTGCTTCTGTCTACGGTCATACCGGTTTCACGGGTACTTGCGCCTGGACAGACCCGGAGAACGGCTTGGTTTATGTCTTTTTGAGCAACCGCACCTATCCGGATGTGTGGAATAACAAGTTGATGAGGCTGGATATAAGGACGAGGATTCAGGAAGCTGTATATAAGGCGATGCTGGGAGGAAAAAAATAACTGGTAGAATTAAAAAGAGCCTCCCTTGCTCACGCAGGAAAGGCTCTTTTCTTCTTCAATTTTGAAACAATTAAATTCTATCTGTTAAGCTTTAAGTGTGTGTCTTATCAGAACGCAATACCTACGCGCAGACCGAAATTGCTCAAACCGTCTACGCTGTACGTAAAGAGGTCACCTTTGTTCGTACCGTAGCTGTAATAGGCTGCGAAATGCAAGCCCGGTCCATAAGCCCAAGGATACACATTGAAACCAATTTCAGGAGATACATAGAAACCCCATGTATCTTTGTTGGCTTCGAATACGTTGAAGGTTGACTTCAACTGTGCATATTCAGCACCCAGTTTTACACCGGCATACGGCTGGAATGCACCTCCACGGTTCCATACATAGCGGGAGGCCAGACCGAAAGGCAACTGGAATGCAGTGTGCTGCTGGTCGGTATTCAGACTGCCGCCTTCGCCTACGGGAAGTGTCTGGCGACCGAAATACTCATGGTTGCTATGGTAGTTCAAGAAAGCTCCCAATGCAAAATTGTCTGTCAGGAAGTAACCGCCTTCAAAATTCATACCCCAGCCGCTTGATTTGTCGGCGAAGTTGTTGCTGAGAGGAAAGTTATATTGCCAGTCGATATTGGCATAGCCGTTATCGGTCATCTGTGCCTTCGTCGGTAGGGCGAAGACGAGAGCAAGAGCGGCAACCGCAAATACTCTCAAGGAAAGATATTTTATTGTTTTCATACTTTGTTCTTGTTTTTTGGTTCAATGGCAACTTCCCAGTCCGGAAAGGATGCTGCCGTATTATTCTTGTTACCTTAATATTGGGTAACCCGTCATTTGTCACTTATAGCTCGTAGCTTGTCACTACTTGTTAGTCAGGTAAGTTGATTGAGTGAAAGCTTGGTTCACACCTTGCACGGCAAGTTTGGTATTGACAGAAGTAGAACCACTCAGCAAGCCGCTCATATAGCTGGTCCACAGAACAGGAAGTTTCTCGCTCTGGCCTTGCGGCGCCTCCAGATTCAACAATTCGCTGATAAAGGAACCGGTGCTGTAGGAATAGTTCACGGCATAGGGATAATACCATCCGCCCCAGTTGCCCCAGTAAGGAGCATCCCAGTAGCCTGGATAGTTCCACCACCATTCGGGACGTCCGTAGTCGGTGAAGTAATAGGTACTTCTGACATAGCTTACCTGCAAGCCAAGGTCGGCTTCTTCCCGGTCCTCCACACGGGTGTAGCCGCGGCTGTTCATGTTAGCAACATAAGCGCTGAGAATTTCCTGGGCATTCTCATCTTTCCAGTATTCGGCGTTTTCCTTATCACCGATAACCAGAATGCTGTCCGGCAAGTAATAAGTTTCGAAGGTTTTGAAATCCGCCTTCTTGTCATAGTTGGTATAAACCAGATAATTATTGTCCAGCTTATCCATGTCAGGGTCTTTTTCGCAAGATGCAAGCGTCACTGCAAAGACCGCTAATAATAGGGGAATAAATTTCTTCATACTTTTATAATTGTTTAGGTTTAATATAAATTCCTGCCCTATGGTACCTTAGGCTTTTGTGAGAAAAAACAAGATAGGATATAAAAGGTTCACGTAGAGGTATGTTAAAAGTGATAAAGGGCATAAAATGATAGGGCGATAGGGGATGGAGTAATAAAGGAATAGGGTGACAGCACTTTTAACGTAACTGTCACCCTATTGCACTTATCATGTCATTACTTTATCACCCTATCATCTTTTCCATATCCGTGCTGTCCATCCTCCTCCGGGTGCCATGTGTATGTTCAGCTTGTCCCCCGAGGTCACGGTGCGTACTTCTTTTTTGTAGTCGGTTGCTTCCCGGTCGGCATTGATGCCGTCGGAAAAGATTTCGGCTTCGTAACTTCCTTCTCCAAGGAAGGAAAGGTCGATGGTACAGTCGCGTGGTGTCCAGTCGGTCATGGAGGCGATATACCAGACGTCTCCCTTGCGGCGTGCCAGTGTAAGGTATTCGCCTACTTCACCGTCCAGTGCCACGGTCTCGTCGAAAACGGTAGGCACTTTGGCAATGAAGTCCGTGCATTCCTGCTCCTTCATATATTTGCTGGGGCTATCGGCAAGCATTTGCAGCGGGGCTTCGAAGAGGGTGTACATCGCCATCTGGTGGACGCGTGTACCCTGGCTCATCGGATGGTCGTTGACGGCACGGAAGGTTTCGCGGGTTGCGTTCATCATGGCTCCCGGTGTGTAGTCCATCGGACCTATAAGCATGCGCAGGTAGGGAGCAGTCACGTCATAGCGTGGGAAGTTGTGGAGCGGGCTACCGTTCACTATCGGCTCCCATTTGGCATTCTCCAGTCCCTTTACACCTTCAAAGTTCAGGACGTTGGGATAGGTGCGCTGTATACCGTATGGCTTGAGTCCATGCAGGTCTAATACCAGGTGGTGCTCGGCGGCGCAGGCTACAATGCGTTCTACGGACTGTACCAGTGGCTGGTCGTCACGGTCGAAGAAGTCTATCTTGAAGCCTTTGATACCCATCTGTGCATAGTGGCTGAATGCGGCTTCCGTATCTTTGGCAGAGTTTCGCCAGCTTGCCCAGAGAATGATGCCGACGCCCTTCTGGTTTCCGTAGGCTACCAGTTCCTTTAAATCGATATCCGGATTCAGGTCTTTCAATAAGGATTCGTTTCCGCTCCAGCCGTCATCGATGATGATATATTCCAGGTTGTTGTCGGCGGCAAAGTCGATGAATGCCTTATAAGTCGGAGTGTTCATGCCGGCTTTGAAGTCTACTCCAGTCAGGTTGCAGGTGTTCCACCAGTCCCAAGCCACTTTGCCGGGTTTAATCCAGGAAATGTCTTTGATGCGGCAGGCGGGGGCAAGACGCTGTGCCATGTCGTTGTCGGCAAGCTGCGTGTCCTTTTCGGTGACGAGCACCACACGCCAGGGGAGCTCCTGCTTGGCACAACGGGCGATGTAGTCTGCACGCTTGGTCGGTATCAGGTTCAGCCGGTTGTGTCCGCCGATTATTTCTTCCAGCGGATAGGGGGCAAATGCTGCCTGCACTCCTTGACGTGTCTGGGGATTTACAGTGAGGAACATGCCGGGATAGTTTTCCAATCCGGCTTCCATGATAACGGCTTTCTTTCCTCCGTCCAGGCAAACCATCAGTGGGGTGATGGAGAGTGAGTCGGTGTGCATTTTGGACAACGGGGCTTCGTCGTAGTAAGACTCGAAGGAGAAGCAATAGCGCTCACCGTTGCGGTTGTCGTTTATGTAAGGTACAAATGCCTGGTAATCCTTGTCGAAATTGAAGTCCGCAGTTTCGTTGAGGACGATAAACGGCTTGTTCTGTTCGGAAATGAAGCGGTAGGCAGCGCCGTCATCGTATGCGCGGAACTGTACGCTGTAGCCTCCTCGGCATTTCAGTGTCAGCTGGTTGTAGACATCCTCCACACTTGCCTTTTTGTAGAGGGGAGTGGGGAAGGAGGACTCCACAGACTTGCGTTCTGCACGGATTACTTTTACATTTTTACCGAAAGTTATTGCTTTCTTGGCTGATTTTTCATCTCTGCCTTGCAGGGCGATGGCAGAGGGTTGCAGCACTGTGGTGCCGTCGTGTGCAATCTGCCAGGTGAGGGCTTCTCCGGCATCTACCGTAACGGATAGTTTTCCGTTGGGTGATACAAGTTGGTATTGCTGTGCACGGACCGTGCCCAAGCAAAGGAATAATAAACAAAAGGTTTGAATAAGGAGGCTTTTCATGTTGATTTATTTTTGAATGATTTTCTTTATCTTCTCCAGTTCCTCGGCAGAGAAGTCTGTATTTTCAGTCGCTTTCAAGTTATCTGCCAGTTGGGCAACGGAGCTCGCTCCGATGATGACACTTGTCACCAGGTCGTCCTTCAACAGCCAGGCAAGTGACATCTCGGCAAGGGTTTGCCCGCGTGAGGCAGCAACTTCGTTGAGTGCCTTGATTTTTTGCAGCGTCTCGTCGGTCAGTGCTTCTTTCTTCAGGAAAGCCCCCTTTGCCATGCGCGAATCTTCGGGAATACCATTTAGGTAGCGGTTGGTCAGCAGGCCCTGCGCCAGCGGGGAGAAGGCGATGAAGCCGGTTCCGTTCCCTTTGGCTTGCTGCAGGATACCTTCTTCTTCCGGTTCGCGGTTGAAGAGATTGTATCTGCCTTGATAGAGCAGGCAGTGTACATCCCGTTCTTCCAGGTATTTGCAGGCAAACTCGGCCGCCTCTTTGGGATATTTGGAGATTCCTACATAGAGTGCTTTGCCTTGCCGTACGATATCAACCAGTGCTTGCAGGGTCTCTTCAAGCGGAGTATCCGGGTCGTAGCGGTGGGAGTAGAAGATGTCCACATACTCCAGGTTCATCCGTTTCAGACTTTGGTTGAGGCTGCTCATCAGGTACTTGCGTGAGCCCCACTCCCCGTAGGGGCCGGGCCACATGTCGTGTCCGGCCTTGGTGGAGATGAACAGTTCGTCCCGATAGGGCATGAAGGATTTCTTCATAATCATTCCGAAAGTCTCTTCGGCGGAACCGTAGGAAGGACCGTAATTGTTGGCGAGGTCGAAATGCGTGATTCCACGGTCGAAGGCATAGTGCGCCATGGCCTGGGAATTGGCAAATGTGTTCACGTCGCCGAAGTTGTGCCACAATCCGAGTGATATTTCTGGCAGCAGGATGCCGCTTTGCCCGCAACGGCGGAATTTCATGCCGTTGTCATAGCGTTCGGGCGCTGGAGAATAAATAGGGTTTATCATGATATTGTATTTTGTGGGTTATCCCATTATTACTTCTACTGTATGCGTGCCCGGCAGATGGTTCACCACATTGCCTTCTATCGGCTGGCCGTCTACTGTGACGGACTTGATGCCTTTGCACACACCATCGGGATTCTTCACGGTAATATGATATTCCGCTCCGCGGAACTTGCGCTTCACGTTGAAGCCTTTCCAGTCTGACGGGATACAAGGATTGATTTCCAGACCTTCATACGAAGGCTTGATGCCGAGTATGAATTGCGTGATGGCATACCACATCCAGGCAGCCGTTCCAGTCAGCCAGCTGTTCTTGCCTTCACCGGGGCGGGCGGCGTCCTTGCCGGCCACCATCTGGCAGCATACGTAAGGTTCTACTTTATGCAGGGCACTGTGCTCTTCGGTGTACGACGGGCATATCTTGCGGAAATACTCCCAGGAACGGTCACCCCGTCCCAGTACGGTTTCTCCGATGATGACCCACGGGTTGTTGTGGCAGAAGATACCCGCATTCTCCTTGTAGCCGGCGGGATAGGTGGAGATTTCTCCATACTCCACAACGTAGCGGGTGAAGGGCGGATTGTTGAGTACAATACCGTGCTCGCAGTCCAGGCGTTCCTTTACGGAGTCCAGTGCTTTTTTTACCATGCCTTCTTCCAGTCCGATGCCTGCCATGGTGCACCAGCCTTGCGATTCGATGAAAATTTGTCCTTCTTCGTTCTCTTTGGAGCCTACCTTGTGGCCGAAGTAATCGTAGGCGCGCAGATACCAGTCACCGTCCCAGCCATGTTTTTTCACGGCTTCCACCATATTGTCTATATAGGTTTGCGCTCTGTTTGCTTCGTCGTATTTACCCAGGCGGCGGCATAGTTCCACATAGTCGCGTCCGCATACCACGAACAAGCCGGCAATCATCAGCGATTCTGCCTGGCTGCCTTCCGTCTGGTTTTCCGTGGTCTGGAAGGATTCATTCGGGTCCCAGGAGAAGCAGTTCAGGTTCAGGCAGTCGTTCCAGTCGGCACGGCCGATGAGGGGCAACATGTGGGGACCGAGGTTCTCGATGACATGGTTGAAGGAAACGCGCAGGTGCTCGAACAGAGACACTTCCGAACCTTCTTTGTTGTCGAAGGGGACGGGCTCATCCAGGATACTGAAGTCTCCCGATTCCTTGATGTATGCCACCGTACCGAAGATAAGCCACATGGGGTCATCGTTGAAGCCGCCGCCGATGTCGTTGTTGCCGCGTTTGGTCAGCGGTTGGTATTGGTGGTAGCATCCTCCGTCGGGGAATTGGGTAGAAGCTATGTCGATGATTCGTTCGCGGGCTCGTTCCGGTATCTGATGCACGAAGCCCACGAGGTCCTGGTTGGAGTCGCGGAAACCCATTCCACGACCGATGCCGCTCTCGAAGAAAGAGGCGGAACGGGACATGTTGAAGGTAATCATGCACTGATACTGGTTCCAGATGTTCACCATGCGGTCCAGTTTTTCTTCGTCGGTCTTTACGACGTAGATGTCCAGCAGGCGGTCCCAGTAGGCTTTCAGTTCGGCAAAGGCAGCATCTACTTTGGCGGTAGTGTCGAAGGCCGAAATCATCGCCTTAGCCTTTACCTTATTTATAATAGGTGAAGAGGGTACACTCTGCTTGAACGCTTCATGCAGAGATTCTTCACGTTCCTCGAACTTTGCCTCCTGCTTGTTTTCCACATAGCCCAGCAGGAAGATGAAGTCGCGACTTTCGCCGGGTTGCAGTTCTACTTCCAGATAGTGCGAGGCGATGGGACTCCAACCGTGGGCAATGCTGTTGCCCGGTCTGCCTTCTACTACCCGTTCCGGGTCGGCAAACTCGTTGTAGAGTCCCACAAATGTTTCGCGGTCGGTATCGAAACCGTCTACGGGTGTATTGACACTGTAGAAGGCGTAGTGATTGCGGCGTTCCTTGTATTCCGTCTTGTGGTAGATGACAGACCCGTCCACTTCCACCTCTCCCGTGGAGAAGTTACGCTGGAAGTTCTCCATGTCCGTAGCGGCATTCCACAAGCACCATTCGGCAAAAGAGAATAGTTTGAGTTTTCTCACTTTGGCAGAAGTGTTCCGCAAGGTCAGCTTCTGCACCTCTCCCCAGGTCTTCAGTGGGACGAAGAAGAGCAGGCTGGCTTCGATGCCGTCTTTGGCTCCGGTGATGCGGGTGTAGCTCATGCCGTGGCGGCATTCGTAGCTGTCGAGTGCGGTCTTGCAGGGCTTCCAGGTGGGAGACCATACGTTGCCGCCTTCATTGATGTAGAAGTAGCGTCCCCCGTTGTCCATCGGCACGTTGTTGTAGCGGTAGCGGGTGATGCGGCGGAACTTGGCGTCCTTGTAGAAGGAATAGCCTCCGGCGGTATTGGAGATGAGTGAGAAGAAGTCTTCATTGCCTAGGTAGTTAATCCATGGCCAAGGTGTCTTGGGGTCGGTAATGACGTATTCGCGGTTGTCGTCATCGAAATATCCGAATCTTTTGTCTTGCATATTATTTCTTGTATTTAGTTTGATACATTCTTCGTTAGTTGTGGCATCCGGCCATTTTCCCGGAAGCACGCTTCAAATTTAAAAACTTTTCTCCTATCACCCTTGTTTGCCCGGTGTGTTTTTTCCCCTCGGAAACATGAAGTACCGGAAAAAGATACAAAAGTATCACCGCACGAATCTTTTTCGCTCTATCTTTGTAAACACATTTTATGATTAACCGATATGAAACACTTATTCGCATTTCTGTTCCTTCTTGGAATTACCTTTTCTCTTTCTGCCCAATCCGTCCGCGAACGTATTTTGCTGGATGACGGCTGGCAGTTTGCTTTTGGCAATGCTTCCTCACCGGAGAAAGACTTCGGCTGCGGAACGGAGTACTTCAACTATCTGACTAAAGCAGCCTCTATCCATAATGAGGGTCCTTACTCCCCTAAGTTCAATCCGGAGAAGTGGGGTGTGGACTGGAAGACGGTCAACCTTCCGCATGACTGGGTGGTTGATTTGCCTTATGCCAAAGAGGCGAGCCACAGTCATGGCTATAAAGCCGTCGGCTATAAATTCCCCGAAAACTCTGTGGGATGGTACCGAAAGACCATCACCGTGCCACAAGAGGACCTCGGCAAACATCTTTATCTTCAGTTCGACGGTATCTTCCGTGATGCCCGTATCTGGATAAACGGTTTCTATCTGGGACACGAACCGAGCGGCTATGCCACGCAGGTGTATGACATTACGGAATACTTGAATTACGGAGAGGATAATCTAATCTGCGTCCGTGCGGATGCCACGCTCGAGGAGGGCTGGTTTTACGAGGGTGCGGGCATCTACCGCCATGTATGGCTGAACAAGACGGCGCCGTTGCATGTGGCTCCTTTCGGAACCTTTGTGCACAGCACGCTGGCCGCACCTTTTGACAAGGCCAAGCTGACGATAGAGACCACTGTTGAAAACTCCGGTCTGCAAACGGAGGATTACCGC
This sequence comes from Bacteroides sp. Marseille-P8574, assembly GCF_902825465.1. NCBI lineage: Bacteria > Pseudomonadati > Bacteroidota > Bacteroidia > Bacteroidales > Bacteroidaceae > Bacteroides > Bacteroides sp. Marseille-P8574. Next base: position 1,869,556 of record NZ_CADEBE010000002.1, on the reverse strand, counting down.
CTCTGCCATATCCTCCGGGATGCCGACGGCAAGGAAGTGGCACGCTGCGAAACGGCCGGTCAGCCGGTACTGCCGAAAGACCGCCAGCTCACCGTCGGTGAAATAGCGCTGGACAAACCTCATCTTTGGAGTGTGGATGCACCTTATTTATATACACTGCTTACGGAAGTCTATCAGCATGGCAAGCTAGTGGATGCTTATACCACTACTACGGGTATTCGTGACATCCGCTTCGATGCCGACAAGGGCTTCCTTCTGAACGGACAGCCTCTGAAACTGAAAGGTGTGAACATGCACCAAGACCACCCCGGAGTAGGTGCCGGCATTCCCGATGCCCTACAAGTGTACCGATTGAAGGAACTGAAGAAGTTCGGCTGCAATGCCTACCGTTCTTCCCATAACCCGATGACTCCCGAAATGCTCGATGCCTGTGACCGCCTCGGCATTCTTGTGATAGAGGAAAACCGTCTGACGGGTGTCAACGAAGAACATACCCGCTTGCTGAAACGCATGATAGACCGCGACCGCAACCATCCGTGCATCATCCTTTGGAGCGTAGGCAACGAGGAGTGGGGCATCGAGTGGAAAGAAAACGGTACACGCATTGCTGCCACGATGCGTGAATATTGCCACCGTTTCGACCCTACGCGCCTCATGACCGTTGCTTCGAGCAGTGGCCCTGCCATCTTGATTCCCGCAGACGTGGTCGGTTATAACTACATCCTTCAGAATCCGGTGGAGCAGCACCGCAAGGATTATCCCGGCCGCCGTGCGCTCGGTTCGGAAGAGACTACGGGCTGTGGTACGCGCGGCATCTACTTCGATGCCCACGACAAAGGCCACATGGTGGCGCACAACCGCAAGCCGAACGGACCTGACAGCCTGCTGAACTGCATCGAGCGTGGCTGGAAATTCTATGACGAACGCCCCTACCTGGCAGGTCTTTTCTATTGGACGGGTTTCGACTACCGCGGCGAGCCCAACCCCATGAAGTTCCCGGCTACGGGTTCACAATTCGGCATTCTGGACTACTGCGGTTTTCCCAAGGACGAAGCCTGGTATCTGAAGTCCTGGTGGACGGATGAGCCGGTGCTGCACATCCTTCCTCACTGGAATCTGCAAGGTCACGAAGGTGATAGCATCGATATTTGGGTATACAGCAACTGCGATGAAGTGGAATTGACTGTGAACGGCAAGAAACTGGATCGCAAACCGATGCCCCGAAACGGCCATCTTTCCTGGAAAGCCGTTTTCCAGCCCGGTGCAGTGAAGGCTGTAGGCTATAAGAACGGCAAAAAAATATTGGCCCGTACTGTGGAGACTACCGGTGTTCCTGCCCGTATCTCCCTGACGGCAGACCGTTCCGTCATTCAGGCAGACAATCGGGATGTGGCAGTGTGTAACATTGAGTTGCAGGACAAGAAGAAACGTTTTGTCCCCACTGCTTGCAACGACTTGACGATAACCGTCTCCGGTCCGGTACGCATCCTTGGGGTGGGGAATGGCGACCCCGCTTATCAGGCTACGGAACGTCCGGCCGACACCGATGCCCGTACCTATCAGGTAAAGGCATTCAACGGACTTGCACAGGTGCTGTTGCAAAGTACCGGCGAAGCGGGAGAAGCCACACTGACGGTCGTTTCGGAAAATATGCCGGAAACTTCCTGTGTCTTGAAGTTGCAGAAGTAAGCGGTTTGTCATTCATATCATCCGGCGAAGCGGAGACCTTTCTTTTGTCTATGGGGCAAGAGAGGGATCTCCGCTTCTTTCTTCCTCAAACTATAGTGTGTAAGTGTGCGAGATGCATATTTCGTGTTGTATGAGATGTGCATCTCATACATCTTTGCATTAGAGCTTAAGGGGGAGAAGAACGGAAATTGTGCTTTTCCGGGCAGGACTTTCCCGGGTGTCTGTTCATATATTATCCCTAAATGTAACAAATGGTACTGTTGTGGGATTAAAAAGAATGAGTATATTTGCGGCATGATATTTTTTTAACCAATGCCTATGGAAAACCAGAACTATATCATGAGGGAGATAACCCCTCTGTCGGAACGTGACTGTTTCTATATTGCCGACCGTCACAAAACAGAATTTACCTACCCCATCCATTGTCACGCAGAGTATGAACTGAACTTCACGGAACATGCTTCTGGCGTCCGCCGTGTGGTGGGCGATTCTGCCGAGATTATCGGTGATTATGACCTGGTGCTGATAACCGGCAAGGAGTTGGAGCATGTATGGGAGCAACATGAATGTACCTCCGGGGATATTCGGGAGATTACCATCCAGTTTTCTCCCGACTTGTTCTTCGGGAACGTTGTCAACAAGAACCAGTTCGACAGTATCCGCCGGATGCTGGAGCGTGCACAGTGCGGACTTAGTTTCCCCATGCAGGCCATCATGAAGGTGTACAACTGGCTGGATAAGCTGGCTTCCGAGGAGCAGGGCTTTTATGCCGTGATGAACTTTCTCCGTATCCTTTACGAACTTTCCCTCTATGACAATGCCCGGGTGCTGTCCAGTTCTTCGTTTGCCAAGATAGAGACTTTCTCTGACAGCCGCCGGGTACAGAAGGTGCAGAAATACATTTCCACCCATTATCAGGAGGAGATCCGGTTGGCTTCATTGGCCGATATGGTGGGCATGACACCGGTCTCTTTCAGCCGTTTCTTTCGCCTGCGCACCGGCAAGACGCTTTCCGACTACATTATTGATATCCGTCTGGGCTTTGCCACGCGTATGTTGGTAGATTCCACGCGTACCATTGCAGAGGTGTGCTATGACTGCGGCTTCAACAATCTGTCCAATTTCAATCGTATGTTCAAGCGGAAGAAGGGATGCTCGCCGAAGGAATTCCGTGAGAATTATCGGAAAAAGAAGCTGGTGATATGATAAGAAAGTATTGGTATTCTTCATTGGAAGTGCCTATTTTTGCACCAATGATTAATACTAATATCTGATATCATGAAAAGAGTTTTTTCCTTATTCTTATGTCTGCTGTGTGTATGTGCTGTGACGGCGCAGATACGTGGCAATGAAATCCGTGTAGTCGTTTCACCCGACCATAGCGATTGGGTGTATCGTCTGAATGAGAAGTGTACGTTTACCGTCCGGGTGCTGAAGGCACAGAACCTCTTGCCCGATGTCAAGATTGACTATGAACTGGGGCCCGAGATGTATCCTACTGAAGTAAAGAAAGACATGGTGCTGAAAGATGGTACCTTGAAGTTGCAAGGCACGATGAAGACTGCAGGCTTCTTGCGTTGCAAGGTCAAGGCGTATGTGGACGGCCGGACTTATGAAGGGCTGGCTACATCGGCCTATGCTCCCGAGCAGCTGCAACCTGTGGCGAAACTTCCTGCCGATTTTCGGGATTATTGGGCCAAGACCTTGGAAGAGGCGCGCAAGACTCCGTTGAATCCCCTTATGACACTGCTTCCCGAACGCTGTACGGAAACGGATAATGTATATCAGGTCAGCTTCCAGACAAAAGCTTGGGGAGGATGTTTTTACGGTATTCTCAGTATTCCCAAGAAAGAAGGGAAGTATCCGGCTTTGCTGCGTGTGCCCGGTGCGGGTGTCCGCCCTTATGCGGGAGATACGTATACGGCTCCTGGAAAGGTGATTACATTGGAGGTGGGTATCCACGGCATTCCCGTCACGATGCAGCAGTCTGTATATGATGCGCTGGCAGGTGGGGCGCTGAGCAATTACTGGACGTTCGGCCGCGACAGCCGGGATGCTTCTTACTATAACCGTGTGGTGGTAGGCGCTTTGCGTGCTGTGGATTTTATCTGTTCGCTGCCGCAGTACAACGGGAAAGCGCTGGGTGTTACGGGCTCCAGCCAGGGCGGTGCCTTGTCTGTGATTACGGCGGCTCTTGATTCACGCGTTACTTTTCTGGCGGCTGTTCATCCTGCCTTATGCGACCACGAAGCATTCTTCAAGAAGCGTGCTTGCGGTTGGCCCCATTATTTCTATTATTACGGTACTCCCGATGAAAAGCAGCTTGAAACGGTACGCTATTATGATACGGCAAACTTTGCCTGCCTGCTGAATGTGCCCGGTTGGTTCAGTTGGGGGTATAACGATGAAGTCTGTCCTCCCACTTCCATGTATGCAGCCTACAATGTGATTTCTTCTCCGAAGGAATTGCATCTTTATCTGGAAACCGGGCATTACTGGTATCAGGAACAGTGGGATGAATGGCTGGATTGGATACGGAGACAACTTAATGTGTCAATGTGATTAATGTGCTAATGTGCTAATTGGCTGCGTAATATTTATGCTGCGCCATCATGCCGCAGGCTATTGGCACATTAGCACATTTATCTGATAATATAGTATCATTTTTTATGATATGAGCCGCGTATCTTTGTGTATCGCTTAAAAACTGATAATATGAAGAAACAATTCTTTTTGCTGACAGTACTTTTATTCTTTTTGGGAGCATGTGCCCCTAAGCCTGCGGAGCATTCGTTTATTAAGGTCAACGCCGATGGACAGTTCGTTCGCGACGGAAAACCCTATTATTTTGTAGGTGCCAATTTCTGGTACGGTGCTATTCTTGGTTCCGAAGGTGAAGGCGGCAATCGTGAACGGTTGCATAAGGAGTTGGACTTTCTGAAAAGTATTGGCATCAACAACCTGCGCGTATTGGTGGGTGCTGACGGTGAAAATGGCATAAAGACGCGGGTAGAGCCCTCTTTGCAAGTGGCACCGGGCGTCTATAATGATACTATTTTAGCCGGATTGGATTATTTTATGAATGAACTGCGTGAACGTGATATGACGGCTGTCCTCTATTTGAACAATTCCTGGGAATGGAGTGGTGGCTATTCCGTTTACCTGCAATGGTCTGGACACGGTGATGCCGTGGTACCTGCCGTAGACGGATGGCCCGCCTATATGGAGTATGTCAAGCAGTTCCCCCAATCGGACAGCGCGAAGGCTTTGTTTGCCAATCATGTCAATTATATTGTTTCACGCACCAATAGGTATAATCAGATAAAATATGTGGATGACCCTACTATTATGTCCTGGCAGATTGGTAACGAGCCTCGCGCTTTCTCTGACGAGAACAAGGAACCGTTTGCCCGCTGGATGGCCGATGTGGCTGCACAAATCAAGTCACTCGACCCGAACCACATGGTGTCTTCCGGCAGTGAGGGCTCGTGGGGATGCGAAATGGATATGAGTCTTTTCGAGAAGATTCATGCCGACCCCAACATCAATTATCTGAATATCCACATCTGGCCTTACAACTGGAGTTGGGTGAAAGCGGACAGCCTGACGGAACTTCTTCCGCGTGCCAAGGAAAATACTAAGAAATATATAGATGACCACATGGTCATTGCCCGGAAGTACAGCAAGCCGATTGTTCTGGAGGAGTTCGGTTTTCCCCGTGACGGCTTCAGCTTCTCCAAAGAGGCACCGACCACTGCCCGCGATGAATATTACCGTTATGTATTCGACCTTATCCGCCAGGACCGTGAGAGCGGTGGACTCTTTGCTGGATGCAACTTCTGGGCATGGGGCGGTTTTGCCGGACAAAATCCCGACCATGTATTCTGGGAAAAGGGGGATGACTATACCGGTGACCCGGCTCAAGAACAACAAGGACTGAACTCTGTCTTTGCCACAGACAGCACTATTGAAATAATTAAAGCGGAAAACCGGAAGTTGCAAAATTGAACCTATCTGTGTTTTTCCGTGTAATCCCTGCCTGAAAATTAGAATGTAAGCGTGTACAAAGCGTTTGTACTGTTATTAAGAAAGATGTATAACTCTAAATACTAAGTGTGATATGAAAAGCATATGGAAAGTTATGTTGGCGGTTTGTTGCCTAGGTATGGCCATTGGTTGTGGAACAAACCCGTCGAAGAATGAAAATGTAAAGGAAACGCTACCGGCATTGGTGGTCAATGGTACGCAGCTGATGAATACCGAAGGCGATACGGTGGTATTGCACGGTGTCAGCTATGGCTGGCATCAGTTCTGGCCTCGTTTCTACAATGCCTCTTCGGTTGCTTATCTGGTCAATAACTGGAGCGCACAAGTGCTTCGGGCCTCTATGGGAGTGGATTTGGATAGCGCCTGTTATGTGAATAAGCCCGAGTTCGGTATTGAGTGTGTTACGAAAGTGGTGGATGCTGCTATCGAGAACGGCGTTTACGTCATCATCGACTGGCATAGCCACAATCTGCGGCAGGAAGAAGCAAAGGAGTTTTTCACTCAAATGGCTACCCGTTACAAAGGGGTTCCTAATGTTATCTATGAGGTTTTCAATGAACCGGTGGAAGACAGTTGGGAGCAGGTGAAGGCATACTCTGTGGAGGTTATCAAGACGATTCGTGCCATAGAGCCGGATGCCGTTATCCTCGTAGGTTGTCCGCATTGGGACCAGGACATCCATTTGGCTGCAGACGATCCTATTACCGGATATAGCAATATAATGTATACACTCCACTTTTATGCCAATACCCACGGACAGTGGCTGCGCGACCGCGCCGACTATGCTCTGGGCAAGGGCTTGCCGATTTTCGTTTCCGAATGTGCCGGTATGGAGGCAAGTGGGGACGGCCCCATCAATAAAGAAGAGTGGGGGAATTGGCTGGAGTGGATGCAGCGGCATTCCATCAGCTGGGTGGCCTGGTCTTTGTCTGACAAGGATGAGACTTGCTCCATGTTCTATCCGTCGGCTTCTTCCGAGGGAAACTGGAAAGATGCAGACATGAAAGAGTGGGGGAGAATGGTTCGTGACGAATTGACGACACTGAAAAAATAGCCCTTTAAAAACAATATGATTTAACCATTAATAATTAAGAAAAAAGAATTGTGCTTATGGAAGAAAAGAAGAATGATGCTGTGAAAACATGAATTGTTTGGAAGTAATTTTAAGTGTCAACGCCTTGATTGCATGTCACGGTTTCTTGACTTACTCTCATTTTGTTAACTAAAAAAATCTTCTTTTGGGAGGTTTTGTGTTTGTTTTAAATCTAAGAAATGCAGTATGAATTTAAATTTTAGAAAGACAGCGCTGCTTGCGGGTATATGTTCGGTGTTCAGCCTGGGTTATACCCCTCAGCTTTTCGCAGTATCATCGGTGGATACCGTTGAGGCAGTGCAGCAAACAAAGAAAATTACGGGTGTCGTCAGCGATGCGATGGGCCCTATCATTGGTGCCAATGTATTGGAAAAGGGCACTACGAATGGTGTAATTACCGACATTGACGGTAATTTTGCCTTGAATGTGAAACCGGGAGCTACCATCGTGGTTTCCTTTATAGGCTATGTCAGCCAGGAAATAAAGATAACGGACCAGACAACGGTGAACATCACGTTGAAGGAAGACTCTGAAATGTTGGATGAAGTTGTTGTGGTAGGTTACGGTACGATGAAGAAAAGCGACCTTTCCGGTGCTTCCGTTTCCATGAGTGAAGACAAGATTAAGGGCTCTATTATTACCAACCTTGACCAGTCATTGCAAGGACGTGCTGCGGGTGTGACGGCTGTCAGCACTTCCGGTGCTCCGGGCTCTTCCTCTTCTATCCGTGTACGTGGTCAGGCCACTATCAATGCCAATGCCGAGCCGTTGTATGTAATTGACGGTGTGATTGTACAGAGTCAGGGACAAAGCGGTTCATCTTATGGTTTGGGCGATGCATTGGGTAATGGCTCGGTTTCCACCATTTCTCCGCTTTCCACCATCAACCCTGCTGATATCGTCAGTATGGAAATTCTGAAAGATGCTTCGGCAACCGCCATTTACGGTGCGCAAGGTTTCAATGGTGTGGTTTTGATTACGACCAAACGTGGTAAGGCGGGTGAGGCTAAGTTTACTTATGACGGTATGTTTGCCGTTCAACGCCAGACAAAGCGCCTGGATATGATGAATTTGCGTGAGTATGCCACTTATTATAATGATTTGGCAAACATGGGTGAAATCTCTGACCCTAGTAGTTATTATGCTGATCCCTCTCTGCTGGGAGTAGGTACAAACTGGCAGGACGCCATCTTCCAGACTGCTTTGCAGCATCAGCACCAGATTTCGGCACAAGGTGGTACAGAGAAGATACAATACTACGTATCAGCTTCCTATATGGATCAGGACGGTACCATCATCGGTTCAAACTTTAACCGTTACAGCTTCCGTGCCAATTTGGACGCTCAACTGAAGAAGTGGTTGAAACTTGGTTTGAGTGCCACCTATACAGCAACGGGTGATGACCTGAAACTGGCAGACAGTGATGAAGGTTTGATTAACTACTCGTTGACCACTCTTCCTGATATACCTATCTATAATCTGGATGGCAGCTATGCCACCGTTGTTCGCGAAGGCTATACGAATCCTAACCCGATTGCCCTTGCCATGATGGATGACATCCTGCTGGACCGTCAGAAACTGACAGGTAATATTTTCTTTGAGGTCACTCCGATTAAAAATCTGGTATAGCATGCCGAACTGGGTTATGACATCAGTTCCAGCAAAGGTGAACGCTACAAGCCGATGGTTGATTTGGGTGGATGGGTACGTTCCAGCAATGAAAGCAGTATCCAGAAGAACAGCAGTACATTCTGGCAATTGAAGAACTATGTGACCTATTCCGGAAACATAGGCGACAAGCATCATTATACGGCCATGGTGGGTCAGGAGTGCTGGGAGTCCAGCTATGACTTCACGAGTGTGTTCAATAGCGGTCTGCCTTCGGATGAAGTGCACAATCCGGCCTTGGGTACGGGAACACCGACTATCAACGCAGGTTTTGGAAGTTCGTCCATGGCATCTTTCTTTACACGTCTGACTTATAACTATGCCGACCGTTATCTGGGTACTTATACCTATCGTTATGACGGTTCTTCAAACTTCGGCCCTGAAAACCGTTGGGCAGGCTTCCATTCGTTGGCTGCTTCCTGGCGCTTTTCCAATGAAACGTTCTTTGAACCGTTGAAGAAGGTAATCAGCAACGGTAAGCTGCGTTTGGGATGGGGACAAACAGGTAATGCCAACATCGGTGGTTATGCTTGGGGTACATCCATGAATCGTATGCCTTCTGGTCTGGGTATGGGGTATCGCCCCTCCAATATACCGAACACTTCCATCAAATGGGAGTCTCAGGAGCAATGGAACGTCGGGGTGGATTTGGGATTCCTGCACGACCGTATCAACCTGACGGTAGAGTGGTATAAGAAAACTTCCAGTGATATGTTGATGCCGTTGCAATTACCTTCTTATATGGGTACTTCCGGCAATGGTTCTTCTGCATTGGCTGCTCCGAAAGGTAATTATGGTGACATAGAGAATACCGGTTTTGAAATCTCTCTGAACACGCATCCCATTACGGGTAAGCTTGAATGGGACTCCGATTTCCAGATTTCTTTCAACAAGAACAAACTGAAAGGATTGGCAGGTACAGCCAATGCCCAGATTGTAGGTTACGGACAGTGGACCGATGTAGTCAGTGTGTCCAGTGTAGGCGAATCACTTTATAACTTCTATGGATTTGTCTGTGATGGTGTTTACAAGGACCTGGAGGACCTTCAGACTTCTCCGAAACCTGCCAAGTACCCGGCAAACGGTGTATTTGACCGTACCAACACTGTATGGGTGGGTGATGTGAAATATAAGGATATCAGTGGTCCTGACGGTGTGCCCGATGGCGTTATTGACGACTATGACAAGACTAATATCGGTTCTCCGATGCCTAAGTTTACTTTTGGCTGGACCAATACTTTCCGTTACAAAAACTTCGACTTGTCCGTTTTCATCAACGGTTCCTATGGCAACAAGGTGTACAACTACCTTTCCATGAAGCTGACGCATATGAACTCTCCATGGACCAACCAGTTGAATGCTGTAAACGGACGTGCACAGCTTGTTCCTATCAATCCGAACAAGGTCTACGAAGATGGAACCATGTGGTATAATGATGTGTCTAACGTCATGGTGGCAAACCCGGGAGCTTCCATTCCACGCGCCACTATCAATGACCCGAATGACAACGACCGTATCAGTGACCGTTATATTGAAGATGGTTCCTATATCCGCCTGAAGAATATCTCTTTGGGATATACTTTCCCGAAAAAGACGATTGATAAGTTGGGGCTGAGCAACTTGCGTATCTATGCCAATATTCAGAACCTGCTGACCATTACCGGTTATGATGGCTATGACCCTGAAATTGGTGCTAGTACTTCAAGCGTCAATGTATATGGTCTGGACAACGGACGTTATCCGTCTCCTACAGTTTATTCATTCGGCTTGAACGTTTCATTCTAACACTTTAATTTGAAGAAAACATGAAAATCAGATATATTAAATATTGGGCGTTTGCAGCTGTACTCGGTATGGGAACAGTTTCATGCGAAGATTTCCTGGACCGTCCTACTGAAGATAATTATAACGAATCGAATTTTTACCAGAATGACGAGCAATGTGTGCAAGGAGTCAATTACCTTTATAACTCACCTTGGTATGACTTTCAGCGCGGTTTTATTAAAGTCGGTGAAATCTTGTCCGGAAATGTATACGAGGGAAACAGTCCTTACCTGAATTTTACGGTGAATGGTACGGATGAGAACCTTGTGAATATGTCCTATTCTTTGTGGGCAGTTATCGGTCATGCCAATACCGTATATACTCGTTTGAAGACGGCAAATGCGTCAGAAGCTGTGAAAAATCAGTGTATGGGCGAGTGTCTGGCATGGAAAGCCATGGCTTACTTCTATTTGGTACGTAGTTTTGGGGCAGTACCCATTATCCATGATAATACGGCTGAATTGAATTCCGGTAATTATAACTCCAAATTCAAGGTGGAGACAGCCGATGTGTACGAGTATATCATTATGACTCTGGAGAAAGCTATGGAATTGCTTCCGGCCAGAGGCGAAACGGGACGTATTGATCGTTATTGTGCCGAAGGTCTTTTGGCTAAGGTGTATCTGACCAAGAGTGGTCTTTCCGGTACTCGCAATGCGGATGATTTGGCAAAAGCGGCAGAATATTCCAAGGATGTAATTAATAATTCCGGTCGTAATCTGCTGGCCAACTATTCCGATGTTTTCCGTTTGGCTAACAACAAGAATGAAGAGTGCCTCTTCTCTTGGCATTGGTCAGCAGGACGTGACCCTTGGACACAGCAGAATACATTGCAGTCGGACTTGGCAATGGTGGGATTCGATGAATTTGGTGACTGCTGGGGCGGTTATGCCGGTCCGTCGGTTGATTTGCAGGATGCATTTGGAATTTCCGCTTTGGAAAGCCCTGAGACTCGTTCGGATACGGATACCCGTCGTAAGGCTACCATGATGATGGCAGGTGATGTATACAGTTATTTCTGGCAGGACAAGGGCGGATTCGATTATCTGCGGTTTATCTATGATGCCGAATATGGCAAGGGTGGCCCTAATGGCGATTATCAGTCTCCTACCGGTGCCAATCATGTGAAGCATCTTTATGGTAACAATAATGACCATCTATTGGGCTTGGGCGTATCGGCTGGTAATATGTACAGCGGCCTGGCAACCCATATCCTGCGCCTGTCCGATATCTATCTGGTATATGCCGAGGCGAAAATGGGACTGGCTACCTCTACTACAGACCAGAGTGCATTGGATGCTTTCAATGCAGTACGTGGCCGTGCCATTCCGGGAGTTACTCCGAAAACCTCCATTACTTGGGAGGACGTCTGGAAGGAACGTCGGCTGGAACTGGCTTGCGAAGGTGACCGTTGGTATGATTATGTACGTTTGGCATATTATGATTCCCAGCGTGCTATCAATGAGCTGAAGGCGCAGCGCCGTGATGTTTATTATAATCTGGGCACTACCTACAAAGCTTATTATGAGAATGGTAGTTGGACGGTAAATCCGGATGAAACTCGTTACAACCCGGATGCAAAGGCACCGAATGTAACAGTTTCCAGTTTTACATTGCCGTTCCCGACAGAAGACGTGGTGTTCAATCCTAATTTGATGAAAGACCCGGTACACGTAGATGTGCGTTTTGAATTCAGTTATTAATTTAATGCTTGAAAAGATGAAAAATAATAGATATACGAATTGGTTCTTCGCGGCAGTTGTTGTCGCAGCAGGCTTTTCCATGGCAGCTTGTGAGGATGAACCGGATAAATATGAGGTGGCAGGCGGAAAGCCTATTTTGAAGTATGTTCGTGTCCCTGATCCGGCTGCGGCAGATTCTTTGCTGACCGGGGCCTATATGGCGAATACGATTTGTCTGGTCGGTGAGAATCTGCGGAGTGTTTACGAGCTCTATTTCAATGACCAGAAGGCGATACTTAATACAAGTTACATCACTGACCATACACTTATGGTAGATGTTCCGAAAGAGATTCCTTCGGTAGTGACCGATAAGATTTATATGGTGACCAGAGCAAAAGATACCATAGATTATGACTTCAAGGTGTTGGTTCCGGCTCCTACCGTGAACTCCATTTCTTGTGAGTTTGCAAAGCCGGGTAGTGAGGTGACACTGATTGGTGACTATTTCATTGATGACCCGAATGTGCCACTGACCATTACGATGGCTGGTAATGTGGAAGTGACTAATATTACGAACATAACCAAGACTGCGGTCAGTTTTATTCTTCCGGACAATGCTCCTGCAGGCTATATCAACGTGAAGTCTATTTACGGTACCGGACGTTCCAAATTCCGCTATCATGATACCCGCAACATACTCTTTGACTGGGATGGCTCTCATGGCGGTATGGCTATTGCTCATGGTTGGCGTGATGGTAGTGCGGTATTGAAAGAAGCCGATGAAAATAGTATTGATGGTGCATATATTCGTTTTGCCGGGGAACTTAAAGGGGGAATCGGTGCTACTTGGGATGAAGAACATTTTTCATTCAATTACTGGCCGGAACCGTCTGCCGGTTATCCCGAACTTTCTGCACGTCCTGAGTTTGCAGAATTGCTCGAGGAGTATGGTGTCAATGGTTTGCAACTGAAATTTGAGGTGAATATTCCTTCTTCCAATCCGTGGCAGTCTTGTGCTCTGCAAGTAATGTTTACTGGTAATGATGTGGTGACGTATGCGACCGGAAACAATGCTTACTTTAGTGATACGAATGTGCCGCGAGGTTTATGGTTGCCCTGGAAGAATACGGGTTCCTATGATACGGGCGGTAAATGGACAACCGTTTCCATGAATCTGTCCGAGTTCAACAAGACGCATGAAGGCAATAAGTGTGATAGGGCTTTTGACAAGACTATGCTGACCGGATTGACATTCTTTGTCTGGGCAGGTGGTGTGGAAGGTAAGGATTGCAATCCGGTGATTATGATTGACAACATCCGTGTGGTACCTATTGAATAACCTTTTAAATAGAATACTGATATGAATAAAACATATAAATTTCCGGCACTGTGGATGATGTGCCTGATGCTCTTCAGTTGCTTGACGTTTACGGCCTGCGACAATGGGGATGATGAAGATACCAACCAATATAAAGGGGGAATCAGTCTGAATGTATTCGGACCGAGTCCCGTAGCTCGCGGCGGTGTACTCCGTTTCCTGGGCAGTGGCATGGATAAGGTGACTGCGGTTGCTATTCCCGGTTGCGACGATATAACAGACATCGAAGTGGTCAGTGATACGGAAATCCGTGTCACTGTACCCCAGACAGCCCAGCCGGGTTTGGTTGTCTTGAAGACACCGAAAGGGGATATTACAACAAAAACAGAGTTGACATTTACGGAACCGATTGCTTTAGAGGCTTTTGCACCGGCAGAAGTAAAGCCTGGTAGTGAATTGACCATTACTGGTGAATACCTGAACTTGATTAAAGAAGTGATATTTGCTGATGAGGTAACAGTGCCTGCTGATGAGTTTGTCAGTCAAAGCCGTCAGGAGATTAAAGTTATTGTTCCTGATTCTGCTCAGACCGGTAAGTTCATCTTGTCTGATGGAGCTGAAATCCCCAATTGGATTTATACTGAAGAGGAACTGGAGGTTACTTTGCCATCGGTAGAGGCTCCACTCGACCTGGTGGATAAGAAGCCAGGTGATATCATTCGAGTTTCTGGTAAAAACTTTGATTTGGTGAAGAAAGTACAGATGCCGAATGGGGATGAAGTTGAATTTACGATGACTGCCTCTTCCGAAGGAGATGAACTTACTTTTACGTTGCCGGATAATGTCTCGGACGGAGAAGTTACGGTACTTCCTGCTTCGGATGTAAAAGTTGTGGTTGCTACTGTTGTAGTAGCTATGCCTTCGAACGTAGTGGCTGTTCCTGCTATAAACTTGCGTGGTGGAGATATAATTACCCTGAAAGGTGCCAATATGGATTTGGTGACTGATGTAACGTTCCCTGGTGTAGAAGAAGTTGTAGGATTGGAGTCACAGAATACGACTGAAATAAAGGTCTTGATGCCGGCTGCGGCTATCAGTGGTGATTTGCAATTGAATACAAATAGTGGAAAAGCAACTGCCGTATCTATTGCAACGGCAAAGCCGGAAAACATTTCTTATAGTGCGGCGACGGTCCCGGCAGGAGAGGCTTTGACTGTCAAAGGAGTAAATATGGATGTTGTTTCGGCTGTTGTATTCAGTGGTAATGTGGAAGTTACCGTATCCGATGCCACTGCTACTGCCATTTCTTTGACTGTACCCACAACTGCCGAAACTGGGGCCTTACTCTTGAAGATGGCCAATGGTGAATCTGTAGAAGCACCGTCTCTGACAATAGAGAAACCGGTATGTGCCTATTTGCCGGCATTGCCTGACAAATTGGTTCGGGGACGAATTGTGGAACTTGAGATTGTTAATGCTGATAAGCTGACAAATGTATTGCTGAATGAGGCTTCAGTCCAGTATATCAATGATGCGGCTAAAGGGGTATTGATGCTGAATGTACCGGCTGAACTGGATGGAACTTATAGCCTGAAACTGATTTCTTCAAATGGTGAAATTGCTTATGATGTTCTTGTGGTTGCCAATGAAGAAACAGTTTGGGCTGGTCCGCTCAATATTAGTTGGGGCGATGGAGGACGTGTATTGGTACCGGCTGCATCTTTTGCCAAGGTAACGGCAGGTACTGTCATGAAAGTCTATTTCGATCAGAAAGACCAGACTTGGGCACAGGCTCAGTTTAACTATGGCGATTGGAGTGGCATAGCTTTCTCTTTGTTTGATACGACTATGGTACCGACAGACATTTACGGCTGGAGTTTCGAGAGCCGTGTGATGGAGTTGACATTGACTCAGGAGATACTTGATAATATTCAAGCTAAACAAGGAGATTGTGAAGACCAGACAAATGTAGGTATCATTATTCAGGGCAGTGATTTGACGTTTACAAAAATAACGATTGTAAATTGATGAATTGTGGCTTGAAGAATGTGACTATGGATGCCCTGATTAAGAACGAAATAAAATCATAATTAAGATGAAGAAACTGAATATAAAATGGATGCTCTCATTAATAGCAGCTTTTATTTTTGCCTCCTGCGATACTGATGTCGATCATGATATCCCTGCAGTGGATGCACCGGTATTGGTGTCTACTACTCCTGAGAGTGGAGCTGCCAAAGTGAAAACGGGAGAAATCACCATTGAAGTGAAATATGACAAGAATATATTCTTTGCAACGGACAATCTGAGCGAAATCCAGTTTACCGGTGGTGAACTGATAAGTGCCGATGTGCTTGGCGCAAGCAATATACTGACTGTAAAAGTGAATGTTCCCAAGCGAGAGACGGCTTGTTCTCTTTCTATTCCCGAGGGAATAGTAACAGGACCGAACCAAATGCCTGCTCCGGCTGTATCGGTTCAGTTTTCTACTGTCGCTTTGGACAAGACACTGGTTGCCGCTACTTCGGCTAAAGCTGTGAAACTGTACAATTATCTATTGGATAACTTCGAGACGAAGACACTTTCTGCCATGATGGCCGATGTTGCCTGGAATACGGAAATGTCCGAAAAGGTGTACGGATGGACTGGAAAATATCCGGCTATCAACTGTTTCGACTATGTTCATCTGCCGGCATCTGTAGCTGGAGCAGACTGGATTAATTACGGTGACATTACTCCTGTTAAGGATTGGTCTGACAAAGGTGGCATCGTAGCTGCCATGTGGCATTGGAATGTACCCAAGAAAGTTGTAGGCGAAGCTTCTTCTACCCAAATATGGAAAGGAGAGACGGTAATGCCGGGTGATTGGAGTGGAAATGTACAGATGACGGATGATGCTGCAAAAGCTGTCTTTGCTGATGCGCAAGTGGGTCAGGTGATACGCGTGGCTGTGAAAGATGTGGCAGAGGGGGCGCAAGGTTCGTTCAAAAACAGTGGTTGGAGCGAGATTGCTTCAGGAACTGATTATTTTGACATATCCGGGGACTATACATTGGTGATTACCGAGGATATTTTGAAATCCCTGCAAGAAGGTGGTCTCATCATTGGCGGACATGATTATACAGCAGTTGCTGTTTATCTTGAAAGTAACGGTACAGCTCTTGACCCGAACAAGGATTATGCCTTCTATAAGGCAGATACGGAGTTTGACGCTGCCAATGCCACGGTGGAAGGCACTTGGGAAAACAAGGTATTTACCGAAGATTTGAAAAATACTGCCGCTTATTTGAAACTGTTGAGAGATGCGGATATTCCGATATTGTGGCGTCCGTTCCATGAGGCAGCCGGTGGCTGGTTTTGGTGGGGTAAGGATGCTGTCAGCTTTAAATCTCTGTGGATTGCTATGTTCAACTACTTCAAGGCAGAAGGACTGGATAATCTTATCTGGGTATGGACTACCGAGGGCAATGATGCTGATTGGTATCCGGGAGACCAATATGTAGACATCGTGGGACGTGATATTTATAATAAGGAAACTGCGGATTGTGTTTCAGAATATACTTCCATTGCCGGAAATTATGGAAATAAGATTGTTTCGTTGAGTGAATGTGGTACGGTCGGACTTATTTCCGAACAATGGGCATCTGGTGCGCGTTGGAGTTGGTTCATGCCGTGGTATGACGGAACAAATGAGGACGGCAGTCCGGTAGTCCATGCTGATGAAGCATGGTGGAAGGATGCTATGAACCAGGAATTTGTCGTTTCTCGTGATGAGCTTCCTTCTATGGAATAGCAATTTTTAATAATAAAATGGAAAGGGGTGTCTCTGGTTAGTATCGGGGCAACCCTTTCTGTTTTTTATAGCTTTTAGTTGTCGGTTGTGGAATTCATGCTTTATACTTTTAGGGGAAATAGTAATGGATGTTAAATGAGTGTCGTTATTTGATAAGATAGTATTATAAAGTTTGTTGTCAAAAGTCTACTTTTGTCAAGCCTGATTGAAATTTGATAATAATCATATAATGTTTAACCGTTAATGAAATGAAAAATGCTTATGGGAAAGGAGTAATATGTATACCAACCACTTTATAAATAAGGTATATTTAATTTTTCCTCAAAAAGAGAAGTTTAACCTTATATTAAACGGTAGATGCCGCCAGGCAATACCAATTCATTAATCTAAGAAAAATATAAGTATGAATTTAAATTTCAGAAGAACCGCGCTGCTCGTAGGTATCTGTTCGGCTGTCAGCCTGACTTATACTCCGCAACTTTTCGCCGCATCGGTCGATGCAATAGATGCTGTGCAGCAAGCAAAAAAAATCACAGGTACTGTAACAGATGCAATGGGACCGGTTATCGGTGCTAATGTATTGGAAAAAGGCACCACAAATGGTGTTATTACTGATATTGACGGTAATTTCACATTGAATGTTCAGCCGGGAGCAACGATTGTTGTGTCTTTTATCGGTTATCAGCCGCAAGAAATCGTAGTAGGCAACCAGACTAATTTCAAAATTCAGCTGAAAGAAGATACGGAATTGCTGGATGAAGTAGTCGTAGTAGGTTATGGTATTCAGAAGAAGAAACTGGTGACAGGTGCTACGGTTGAGGTAAAAGGCGAAGACATCGCAAAATTAAATACCACGCAGGCATTGGGCGCTTTGCAAAGCCAGTCTCCGGGTGTAAATATTCAGGCCGTTTCCGGTCAGCCAGGCGATGGATTTAAAATTAATATTCGTGGTGCTGGTACTAACGGAAATACAGCTCCAGTTTACGTCATTGATGGTGTAGCCGGTGGCGATATTAACGCCTTGAATCCTGCCGATATTGAACGTATTGATGTGTTGAAAGATGCTGCATCTTGTGCAATTTACGGTTCGAGCGGTGCCAACGGTGTTATCCTTGTTACTACGAAGCAGGGTAAGGTAGGAAAGGTTTCTGTATCTTATGATGGAAACATAGGCTGGGCAAATGTATATAAGATGCCTGATATGCTGAATGCCAAAGAATATATGGCGGTAATGGATCAAGTAGCCTATAATAATGGAGGCCAACCGTATGATTGGTCAAAATTCGTAGATGCTGATTTGCTGACTGCTTATCAGAATGGTACCAATCCAGGTACAGATTGGGTAAAAGAATTCCGGAATAAAAATGCTGTGGTTACTAATCATGCGTTGAATGTAACAGGTGGTTCTGAATTCTCCAAGTTTTCGACAGGTATAGGCTATCAGTATCAGGATGGTGCATTCGGTGGTCCAGTGAAGACTGACTATCGTCGTTTTACTTTCCGCATTAATTCTGAGCATGTGATATACCGTAAGGGAGATATGGATGTGATAAAGTTTGGTGAGAATATATATTATCAGCACAAACAGAATCAAGGTGTGCAGTTAGGTAATCAATATTCGAATGACCTTTCTAATGCTTTGCGTGCTATTCCTCTGATTCCTGTATATAATGAGAATGGTGATTTCTTCATGTATGATGATTTGAAGAATTTTGGAACGAGTGCTAATGGTATACTTGATTATACTGCATATGCTTCTAATCCGATGGCTCACATGGTATATAATCAGGCTGGGAATAATAAGAATAAGAATTTTAATCTGAACACAGCGGCATATCTGGAAGTACAACCACTTAAGAATCTTATTTATAAAGGTCAGGTTAGTTACAAACAATGGTCAAGTTCATGGCGCTCATATCTTCCTGTTTACCGCATTAATAATCAGGGGGATAGCCGTGATAAAGACCAAACGATAAATAACGTGTCTTTGGGTTGGAACTGGAGTTTGACTAATACGTTGAGTTATCGGTTTGATATTACAGACTTACATCATTTTGATGTTTTGGTTGGTACAGAGTATTCTAAATCAAGACCAACTTATGGCGAATCAGTAGAGGCAACCGGTTATAATAGTGCTTTTGGCGACTTTACGCATGCTTATTTACATAATACAGAACGTAAAGCTACTGCTACAGTAGATGGTTATCCCTCGGATTATGGTTCTAAGATGTCTTATTTTGGACGTCTGAATTATGACTTTAAGGAAACTTATATGTTTTCTGCTATCATTCGTGCCGATGGTTCGTCTAAGTTTGCGAAAGGCAATCAATGGGGATATTTCCCATCATTCTCTGCTGGTTGGGTTATTTCAAACGAGGCTTTTATGAAGAATACTGCTTCTTGGCTTGGTTTCTTGAAAATCCGTGCTGGTTGGGGACAGAATGGTAATGACAATATCCCTAATTCAAATTGGCGTGCCGGTTACGAGTTTGGCGATTATGGCCTTTATACATTTGGCTCAGATAAGAATGGAGGTACAACCGGAGCTTACCCGAATCGTCTGGCTAACCCCGATTTGACATGGGAAACTTCAGAACAGACCAATATCGGTATTGATGCCCGTTTCTTGGATAACCGTCTGAGTTTTACCATGGACTGGTATAACAAGCAGACGAAAGATTTGTTAGTGGAAGTGGGTACCAATGCGGCTTCCGGTTTCTCTTCTCAATATCAAAATGCCGGTACGGTAAAGAATACTGGTCTTGAACTTTCAATGGGCTGGAGAGATCAGATTGGTAAGGAGTTCAAGTATGGAGTGAATGTCAATATGGCCTATAATAAGAATGAAGTGACGGAGGTTAATAACGCCAATCATTTTATTGAAGGCGGTAATGATTTGTTGGCTCAGAGTACGGGTCGGTTTGTCCGTATGGAAGAAGGACATCCTATTGGCTATTTTTATGGTTATAAGACGGACGGTGTCATTCAGAACCAGAATGACTTGCAGGCATATCTTGACCAGAATTGTAAAGGCAATGCGGCAAACTCTAAGCAAGGTGCAAGTATTAAACCGGGCGATTTGAAGTTTGTGGATGTTGATGGAAATGGGGTGATTAATGATGATGATAAGACTGATTTGGGTAATCCTCATCCTGACGTGACAATGGGGCTTACGTTAAGTGCGGAATATAAAGGATTTGATTTCTCTGTAACAACCTATGGCGCTTTTGGTGCACAAGTGGCTCGTTCTTGGAGAAAGTTCTCAGACGGACAGTATGAAAACTATACGACAGAAGTTTACGATTACTGGCACGGAGAAGGAACCTCAAACAGATATCCGCTGCTTGCGCCGGGAAATAGTGGACAGAATTTCCAGGCCATTTCAGATATTTATATTGATGATGCCGACTATGTTCGCATTCAAAATCTGACAATAGGATACGATTTCAAGAGAATTTGGAAGAACTGTCCGTTCCAGCAACTTCGTGTGTATGCTGCTGCACAGAATCTATTTACTTTTACCGGTTATAAAGGGATGGATCCGGAGAATGGTAGAGCTCTCAATGACAAAGAACCGTGGGTAACCGGTGTTGATGTAGGTAACTATCCTCAACCTCGTACTTATATGGTAGGTGTTAATGTTAAATTCTAAAATTGATACATGATGAAAAAAATAGCATATTTAATAGGGGCAGCTTTGATGATGGCAGGAACGTTTACTTCTTGTAGTCTGGACTCGATGAGTCTAACGGAAAAAGATACGACCAATTTCCCTAAAACGGCTGAAGATGCCAATCAGGCTTTAGCTGCCATATATCAGAACCTGAATAATGTCAATGCTTTTCCGCAGCAGTCTTTCTTGTATAATTCCCTGCTGGCTTGCGATGATATGTTGGGTGGTGGTGGTCCCAATGACAAGTTGATGCAATCTTTAGACCTTCTTTGTAATACGGGTACAAATGCTACGCAGGATTACTGGGTGGCTCGCTATCAAGGAATCAACCGTGCCAATACGTTGTTGGAGGCTCTTGCCGGTATTGAAATGGATCCGGAAGTAAGAGCGCAGGCTGAGGGCGAAGCCAAGTTTCTTCGTGCTTTTTATTACTACGAGTTGGCTTCCATGTATGGCCGTGTACCTTTGGTGATTACTGCTTTGTTGCCCGAAGATACTACTCCTCCGACTGCCGCTGTTATCTGGGGGCAGATTCTGCAGGATCTTCGCGATGCGGCTGCAAATATGCCGGCTGTTCGTAAATCGGATGGGCATGTTGATAAATATACGGCTGAAGCTATGTTAGGACGTGCTTGGTTATATTATACCGGCATGTATGGCAATGGTGAAACTCTGAACGATTTGGTTAGTACGAACTATAGTCCGTTGACTTCAGTTGATTTGCCTGATGGGACAACTTTGACCAAGCAGGATGTGATTGGATATATTGATGATTGTGTGAATAATTCCGGTTATAGTCTTGTTCCTGAGTTTCGTAATTTGTGGGCATATACCAATAGATGTACGGTAGAAGATTTTCCGTTTACTGCCGGTCAGGGGCTGAAGTGGGTAGAAGATGATGCAGCGGTAAATCCCGAATCCATGTTTGCCATTAAATATAATAAACTTGCATCTTGGAGCACTACTATCGGTTATGGTAACGGTTATGCTCTGCATTTTGGTGTACGTGGCAATGATCAGGCCAATTCTTTCCCCTTTGGACAAGGATGGGGGGCCGGTCCTGTAGCTCCCAATCTTTATAATGATTGGAGTGCGGCAGAACATAATGATGCCCGTCGTCCGGCCTCCGTATTCAAGACGGAGGATATGCCGAGTTATAATAAAGGTGGTGGTGACGGCTTTATCCAAGAAACAGATTATTATCAGATGAAAATAGGTTCTATTATGGCTTATAATACGGGTGAGGCTGGAAATAAAACGATTGAACCGGTATTTGAGAAGATAATGTATGGTGCCGACGGCTGGATTAATGATAATCTGATGCAAACCGGTTCTATTCATGATTTGGTTTTGATTCGTTTTGCGGATGTATTGTTGATGCAGTCTGAATTGAAGGAAGATGTTAGCGGTATAAACAGAGTGCGTAGTCGTGCCGGACTTGAACCTATTGGTACATATTCGTTGGCTGCATTGCAGAATGAACGCCGTTGGGAACTCTGTTTTGAAGGTACTCGCTGGAACGATATTCGCCGTTGGCATATTGCTGCCGATGCCCTTGAAAGACAGACGGGAGCAAAAGTTTATACAAATGGGGTTGAAAGCCGTAATGTGGCGCAGAACGGTGGTTATGCCGCACGTTATAAGGCTACGGCAGGTTTCCAGAAGATTCCCGAAAACCAAGTCCTCTTGAATGAAGGAAAGGTAGAACAAAATGCGGGTTATATGGATGCAAGTGCTGAGTATAATGGTTGGCAAGAATAGAATATGAATTTAAAATGAAAAAAGATATGAAAAAGATATTATTCGCAATGCCTTTGTTTGCAATGCTGCTGGTGGCTTGTGATCCGATAGTGGATGAAATCAGTCCGGATCCTAATGTCACACCGGAAAATCTTACTTTTGAACTTGTAGCCAAGAATCAGGGAAACAACAACATTCGGATTGTTCCTACTCCGTCACGTTATGTGAAGGTTTATGATGCTATGTCTGATACCAAGTTGGCAGAAGGTACGGCTCCGTCGGTTCAAGTAGCTCCTCCTAATAAAGAATTGCAAGTGTATATAACAGCCATTAATTCGGACGGCTCCATTACAAAATCGGCTTCCAAATCAATAGCAGTAACGGAGTACACGGATCTTCCTGCTATTTATGCTGATATCTTTGGTACAACTCCGGATGGTGGTTATGGTACAACAACTTGGACTTGGAATACAGAAGCCGAAGACGGCTGCTGGGGTAATGGTGGATTTCTGTCAAACACAGGTCCCGGTTGGTGGGTTGTCCGTAGTGGAGAAATTGATGGGCAGGCTATAGGTGCGGGACTACCTGATGACGGATTGAATGGTTGGTTCTCGCTTAGTCTGTCAGGTGTCCAGACAAGCCGTGGTGAAAGTGGCTCTGTAAAAGTTTCAGAAGATATGGTACAATCTGGATGGGATGTAGGTACAATTGAATTTTCTGGTACTATTCCTTTGTTGGGCGTACAACCTAATCAAGGAAATGCACGTCAGTATGTATATCACATCTTGAAAATCACAGAGGATGAACTTCGGCTTTGCGCACCTGAGCCAGGGGTGACTTCTGGAGGTGGTACCGCATGGTTCTGGAATTTCAAGAGAAAATAGTCAATATTGGATGTGCGGGCGGGTAATATCCGCCCGTATTCCTCAAGTAATAATCACATAAAAAACAAAGTGGTAAACAATATGTTTTGACAGCGTGTGAACTAGGATTCTCCATATTGTTATTTCTTGGCTCGTGGAATTTATCGTGTGATTGCATTAGAGATTATACGACATAGTCTAATTGGGGAACGTTTGTCGTAGGAAGTACTTTCAGAGCGTCAAGAGGATATCTCAATTTGGTTTATATAGGAGATCTTCCTTATACTCAAAGCATAGTTCAAACACTTGGTACTACTTTTACATTAATCCAGGCATATATACTATAAAATCTTTGAGTGCTACCAATGGAAATTATATTTATTGGGAGTATGGAAATGTTAGACAACCGCTTTCTGCAGGTAGGGCTTTCACAGTTCCTACGTCATTCTTCTCCACTGTGTTTTCTAAAGGAGCACTTTAAAATAATTAGATCTTATAAATAAGCTATTAAATTCAAAGCAGTTGTCGTTACCTCCGACCTCATTAGTCGTCCGTAACATCGGATAATTGTAAATGCATTAACCGAATAGTACAATTGTTTAATGGTTAAATCAGGAAAAGGCGGGTCGTGAGATTCGCCTTTTCGCATTCTTTCTCTATTGCCTTTCTGCATACAATTCACATTTCTTTTTGCATTACCCTTGATTTCCGGGCGCAGAATGTTCCTTTTTATCCCTTCACCTCCTTCTCCTATCCTCCTGTTCATCGGCTTTTTCGGTGAAACTGCTTTCCACCCTCATCGCCCCGTTTTTGCATCGCGCGACACACCGTAGTATCCCGGCATGGCCCGATAGATGGGTTGCGTGGGTTTCCCTACATTCTTCAGCTTGCCTTCTTGCTGCAACCGTTTCAGGTGGACGTTTGCGGTGGTGCGTGCCATGCCGCACAGCGCTTGGAAGTCACTGCGAATCAGCACGTCGTGGTCGGCAAAGTATTCTTTCAGCTTCATGTCTATCTCCACTTCCGAAAGCTTCAGGGAGTGGCGGGTGTATTTGCTGCGGATGGCACTGACTCCCGTCATCGCTTGTTTCAGCCTGACGTCGGGACGGAAGCTGATGCTCTTCAGCCGGAGTTTCAGGTGCTTGTTCGGGGTGCTGCGGGTCACTTTCTGTGTGGCTTCCAGGGTGGGGGCGAAGTAGCCCAGCCCTTCGATGTGCACCTCGTGCCCGTCGCGCAGTTCTTCGCCGCAGATTTGCGTCAGACAGTCTATCGCGTTCATTACGTCGCCCACCGTGAGCGAGCTGCGGGCATGTACGCGGTTGTAGAGCTGCCGCATGGTTATTTTCCCGTTGAGCAACGGGCGAGGATGGAGGCCTCTTTCTTCCGGGTCTTCCTCATTGGTGCCCGGATTCTCGTACCAGTCATATAGTATTGCCATATCAATAGGTTTTAGTGCGTTCAACGTATTTGCTTCTTCCCTCGGAAGTGTTTTTCTATAAGTGAACGACCCCGGTCGGCCGAACGAACAACTCTGGCTGTTCGATTGAACGACCTGGGTCAGCCGATTGGATAACTCGGGTCGTTCACTTATAAAGAATCGTGTAAAAGTACTGAAAATAAAGGGCTCTGCAGCATAAATAAGTATGTTTGTCGGCAGGAATGATTTTTGAAGAAAGCGGGACAACTGATAGCCTTTTCCGAAAGGCTGAAACATGCACAAAAAGAAATTCCGAAACCGGGAGGAACGGGAAGAAAAGCGCCGCCGGAGCGCGAAAGCTGTAAGCGCACAACGAGGCTTTTTATCGTGTCAGTCTTGCCGAGGAAGCGGTCTGCAACTTGTTCCGTGCTCCGTTTCGGCAAAGAAGAGTCTTGACCTGACTGCTGCCGATATCTTCGACGAGCTGCAAAAGGCGCATCCCGCCCTGATGCGTGGCAGCAATCCCATGCAGTTCGGTTCAGTGCAGCTGCAGGCGGGGCTGAAACGTCTACGGCAATGTATATGAGGTGGTGAGAAGGAAAAAGAAGTTTCACCGGAAAGGGCTGAATGATAGGGAAATAATGTGAATATTTATATACTAAGGCGGTCTTGTCCACATAGAAATAACCGCCTTTGCGCAGCTTCTCAAAGTCCTGGATGCCGATGTGATAAATATTTTTGCTCCTAATAACTGTATATTTTATACTTTTCTATAAAAGTAACTTTTTTATAAGAACAAAACAAGCGAAAGTTGCGATTTTCACTACTCCTTGTCGGATAAAAAACTTATCTTTGCGATTGAAACAATCTCTCGTTAATGATATGAAATACACATCATACTCTTATCCTTCAGGCAGGGCGGAAGTGGCTGCATTTGTTGTAACCGGCGGAGTGACGGAATACCATGTGATGATACATGCCACCGACCCGAAACAGACCTACCGTGAGCAGATGAATGCCGTGCTGGATGCGTATGCCGCTTTACTGAAAAAAGAATTGCCCGGAGCCGTGGCGGTTTTTAAAAGATATTTCTTGAGTGATGCCGCCAACCAGGCGGAACTGTTGCTTGCCGCTACGGCGGAAAGCTCCGATTGCGCGCTGTCCGTGGTGGAACAATCGCCACTGGATGGTACCAAGATTGCTTTGTGGGCATATCTGCAGACCGATGTGCAGACACGAGTGCTGCCAAACGGACTGTATGAAGTGAAACACGGTGCTTATCGCCAGCTCTGGATGGGAGGCAGCTTCAACCGTGCCGCCAATTCGGAATACCAGATGCGTCTTTTGCTCAACGACTATGCTATGCAACTGATGGAAGAAGGGTGTACCTTGGCCGACAATTGCCTGCGTACCTGGATATTTGTGCAGAATGTGGATTGCAATTATGCCGGTGTGGTCAAGGCGCGCAATGAGATGTTTGTCACTCAGAACCTGACGGAGAACACGCACTATATTGCCAGTACCGGTATCGGTGGGCGTCATGCCGACCCGAAAGTATTGGTGATGCTTGACGCTTTTGCCGTAGCGGGATTAAAGCCCGGACAAATCAAATATCTCTATGCCCGCACACATCTGAACCCCACTTATGAGTATGGAGTCAGTTTCGAACGGGGAACGGCGGTGGATTACGACGACCGCCGGCAAGTACTCATTTCCGGTACAGCGAGTATCAACAACCGTGGGGAAGTGATGTATGCCGGAGATGTACGCCGTCAGACAGAACGGATGTGGGAGAATGTGGAGGCTTTATTGAAGGAGGCCGATTGTGGCTTTGGAGATGTGGGGCATATCATTGTCTATCTGCGTGATATGGCGGATTATACCGTAGTAAAGGAGATGTTTGATGAACGC
Source organism: Bacteroides sp. Marseille-P8574 (assembly GCF_902825465.1). Classification (NCBI taxonomy): domain Bacteria; kingdom Pseudomonadati; phylum Bacteroidota; class Bacteroidia; order Bacteroidales; family Bacteroidaceae; genus Bacteroides; species Bacteroides sp. Marseille-P8574. Next base: position 1,842,838 of record NZ_CADEBE010000002.1, on the reverse strand, counting down.
TTTCCCGATACGCCGAGAGTGATTACGCTGGCTCCTGTCTGTCGCCCGGGGTGGCTGGTGGAAATGGAGTGTATGGCGATGAAGAAAATCTCTGATTAAAAATATTATCTTTGGTTAATTGAATATTAGGCTGACAGTTGGTAAACGCCTACCTTTGTTGAAATTCTAATGTATAAGGATGAAAACACGTATCTTGCTTTTTTGTATCAGTTGCCTTCTTTGGGCAAGTTGTGGAAATTCCGGACAGAATTATGTGATTGAAGGAACGTTGCCGTCGGTGAAATACGACGGGGAATGGATATACCTCGTGCCGATGGAGAATGCACCGGGGCGGGTGGATTCTGTAAAGATAACCAATGCCTCTTTTTCTTTTTCCGGACAAGGGGAGGAGATGAGGGTGTTGCGTCTGCGCCATCTGCTGCGTATCTACATCCAGGAACTGCTGGTGGTGACGGAGCCGGGAACCATACATGTGAAGGCCGACTCTGTCGGTTCGGTAACGGGCACTCCGCAAAATGATGCCCTTCAGAAATGGAAAGAGGGGAGGGAAAAGAAGCAAGAGGCTTACCATTTTATCCGGACGGGACTACGGAATGCCACCGGAAAAGATTCACTGCATCTGATACGGATACGTGACAGTCTGAGGATGCAGGAGCAGGAAACGAACTTTCTGTTTTTGAAAGAGCAGGGAAACAATACGTTGGGGACATTCATGCGGAAGATGGTGCGTGGCTCCTTGACGGAAGAACAACAAAAACTGTTGGATGAAAGCTTGCAGAAGGAAATACATTGAATGGGGAGCGGCAGGAATCGGTGCTTTGGCGTTGTTTCTTTTTTTCTTCCGGATATTGCCCTATCATCTGTTCCATCGGGAGCAGACACAGCTCTTTTTGCTTGCCACCGAACCATTGGCCGGGTATCTGCGGCATCCGGCGGCTCTGGCACGTCTGTCAGGAGATTTCCTCACTCAATTCTTTTATTACGAAGGGGGTGGCCCGACCATAATGGCTGTCGTGCTGTTGCTTTGGGGAGTGGTGGTGTTTCGTTTGTTGGCTCCGTACATGGGACGTTGGGCGTGGATTCCTACGGTGTTGGCGGTGGCTTGGGAGGCAGGAAGGCAATGCGGATTGAGTTATCCGCTTTCCGGCACAATCGCTTTAACCGGTATCGGAGGTATTTTGTTGTTGTGCCGTAGCTGCATGCGACGTTCGTGGAAGTCGGGCTTACCGGTAAGCATATTGGCGGTATTGTCCGGCTATTGGCTGTTTGGCTGTGGCGATTGGTCGTCACGATGGTACAATATGCCCGATTTAGGGCGGGAATATCTTTTGGCGTTGGATTCGGAAATGTATTTCGGCCGTTCGGAAAAAGTACGGAAACTGTTGGCAGAGGGTGAATACCGTTCTCCGTTCACTGCCTATTATTATAATTTGCTGAATGCACAGCAGAACCGGCTTCCCGACCAGCTGATGGATGGTTATCAACCGGCTTCGCAAGGGCTGTTTCTGCCTGTGGCTCCCCATTCTACCTACCTTACTATTTATGCAGCCAATGAAGTCTGGTTTGCGTTGGGAGATATGACGATGGCTGAACATGCCGCCATTTTGGGAATGATTTTTTCTCCGCACCACACTGGGGCAAGAGCTGTCAAGCGTTTGGCGGAAATCAACCTGGTGAACGGTGATGAGGCGGCGGCCATGAAATATCTTCGTCTCCTGCAAAAGACAATGTGTTACCGTGATTGGGCAGAACGGCGTATTCCCGGAAAACAGACGGCCGAAGTTTGCCAATGGCTGGAACGGAAGCGGTTGTTGTTGCCTGCAACGGATACTTTACGTTCTTCTGCCAACATTCCGCTTTCACTTCGTCATTTGTTGCGTAACAATCCTGATAATGTGTTGGCATGCGATTACCTTCTCTGCTTTGATTTGCTGAATAAGGATATTGGTGCTTTCGCCCGGGATTATCAAGAGTTTGCTGCCCATCGGATACCTTCCAGACTATATGCCGAGGGACTGCTTGTCTATCTTGCGGGCAACAAGTCTCCACTGGATGAAGTGAGGAAGTGGAATATTCCGCCTCAGGTATTGGATGAGTTTGGCGATTATACCCGACTGTACGAGGCGAATGGTGGTAATGGTGCCTCTTTGCAAGCCAAATACGGAAAAACATATTGGTTTTATTTCCACTATGCTACGATGAAAAAGGAGAAGTGATTTATGATGAGCGATGAATAGAGATATGAAATATATACAGGTTGTTGTGGAGCTGTTGCTGTGCTGCTGCCTATATGCTTGTAGTCCCTGTCCGGAGTCTGTACAGCCTGCAGACCGGTTATTGGAGCTCTATCCTGAATATCAGGATGTAACCATTCCCTGCAATGTGGCTCCTTTGAATTTCCTTGTGCGGAATGAAGGGGTGGATGCGGTGTGCGTGAGTGTAAAGGGAGCATCGGACAGCTTGCAGATAAACGCGCGTGGGAACAAGGCGGTGTTTCCCTTGAAAGCCTGGCGTGCATTGTTGGAAGCGGAGAAGGGGCATACTTTGGAAGTGACTGTTACTGCCCGTACCAGCGGTCGCTGGCTACGCTATCCTTCTTTTGCATGGCAGGTGGTGGCGGACAAGCTTGACGCCTATGTCAGTTACCGTCTGATAGAACCCGGTTATGAAGTATGGAATGCCTTGCAGATACGTGAACGGTGCATTGAGAATTTTGAAGAGCGTATTTTGGCGGATAACAGTCAGACAGACGGCAAATGCATGAACTGTCATGTGCACGGAGGAAATAGTGGCAACCTTTCGATGTTCCATCTTCGGGGCGAGGGAGGGGGGACTATCCTGAACCGTGACGGCAAGCTCCGTAAGCTTGCCTTGAAGAATGGACAGATGATATCTGCGGCTGTCTACGGGGATTTCCATCCTGACGGGCGGTATGGTGTGTTCTCGTCTAATGTGATTATTCCCATGTTCCATACGGAAAGTAACCGCCGTCTGGAAGTTTACGATACCGTCTCCGATTTGGCTGTCGCCGATTTTGACGGAAACCGGATGATTGTGTCTCCGCTTACGGCGGATTCCACCGTATTAGAAACTTTTCCCACTTTCTCTGCCGACGGGAAATGGATATATTACTGCTCGGCTCCAGCTGTTCCATTGCCGGACAGCGTACAGCAATTACGCTATTCGCTTTGCCGCATTGCGTTCGATGCTAATCACGGCACCTGGGGCGACCGCGTGGATACCCTTTGGAATGCCCGGCTGGAGAAAGGCTCCGTGTGTCATCCGAAAGCTTCACCGGACGGCCGCTACCTGCTCTATACCGTTGCTGATTATGGAACATTCCCCATTTGGCACCGGGAGACGGAATTGCAGCTGATGGATTTGCAGACGGGTGCCATCGATTCCCTGCCAATGGTCAACTCCAACCGTTCGGACACTTATCACAGTTGGTCGTCAGGTAGCCGTTGGTTTGCCTTTGCCAGCAAGCGGGGTGACGGGCAGTACGGGCGGGTTTATTTTGCCTATCTGGATGCCGAAGGAAAGGCGCATAAGCCTTTTGTGCTACCCCAGTCCGACCCTGAAAAAGACGATTTGACATTGAAATCCTACAATATCCCCGATTTGTCGGCCACTCCCGTTCCTTTTGATGCTTCTTCCATCAAGCGGATAAACCGGCAACTGAAGGCTGAGGAATTCAAATGACAAGACATACAGAGAGTAACAGATTGTAAATAATAAATTGTAAATAGTAAATGTTCTTATTTCTGAAAAAGACTTGGAAGATAGGGCTGTCGATACTTTTCGGCGTAGCGGTGCTTCTCTTTTGGGGAAACGTATATCCGGCCCATATTTCCTATCAGGAGCAGTTCCAGCTTTTCTTGTTCGATGCCGACTACTGGTGGAAACGGATAGCGGTTCCCGGTGGGTTGGCCGATTATATCGCTGAGTATCTGACGCAGTTCTATTATCACGTGTGGGCGGGAGCTTGTATTCTGGCTTTTTTGTACGTGTTGTTGCAACGGTTGGTTTGGAAACTGGCGAAGGAGCAGGGTGCGGCTGATGTGTATTATCCGCTGAGTTTTCTGCCTATCATTGTCTTGTGGCACTTCATGGGTGATGAAAATGCGATGCTGTCATTGGTGGTGGCTCTGCTGTTAGCATTGTCTGCATCCTGCTGGTATGCGGATTTAAAGGGGAAGTGGCTGCGTGTGGCGTACATTCTGATAGTCCTTCCGCTACTTTACTGGACAGCGGGTGCGGCACACTTTATCTTTATGGGCTGGGTGATTGTACGCGAGTTCTTGTTGAATCTTAAAGGTAAGAATTTCTGGGGTGGTGTCGGAGTGTTCTGGGGGGTAGGATTGTGGGGTATCGGCTGTCCGCTATTGGCAAGCATGTGGGTACAATTTCCTATTTACCGTCTGATGGGCGGTATAGGATATTACCGTTTCCCGGCAGTGATTCCCTGGATAGAGATAGGGCTTGCCGTATTGCTGGTTGTCCTCCCTTTCCTGCTGGCCGCTTTGCCCGCTTTGAAGAAGAAACCGGCATTTTATGGAGTTCTGCAAGTGGTGGCGGTAACATTGTTCGGTTATTACTACGTGGCAGCCGGTTGCGATATGGATAAAGAGGAAGCGATGGAGTATGACCAGCTGGTACGTAATAAACAATGGCAGGAGGTTATAGAAAAGGCAGAAGAGAAGTCGCCGGTTTCACCTTTCGGCGTGACCTGCCTGAATCTTGCTTTGGGAAAGATGGGACAGATGGGCGACCGCATGTTCGAGTTTTACCAGAACGGGACGGAAGGGCTGCTACCGGAGTTTCAGCGTGACTTTACTTCGCCGTTGCCCACCAGTGAGGCGTATTATCATTTGGGGATGGTCAATACGGCACAACGTTTCACTTTTGAGGCGATGGAGGCCATACCTAACTTCAACAAGAGTGGCCGTTGCTTCAAGCGTCTGGCAGAGACGAACCTGATAAACGGGCAATACGAAGTGGCAGCCAAGTACCTGCGTTTGTTGAGGAAGACAATCTTCTATAAGGATTGGGCGGAGGATGCCATGACCTATCTGTATAATGAGGAAAAAATCAATGCCCACAAGGAGTGGGGTTGGTTGAGGCAGATACGCTATACGGAAGACTTCTTGTTCAGCAGCCAGGAAACGGACATCATGCTGGGGCTGCTTTACCAGCACAACCACCGGAACCGGATGGCATTTGAGTATATGCTGGCCTATGTCCTGCAGCAACGTGATTTGGAACGTTTCATGAAGTACTATCCGCTGGGTAAGCATGCCGGCTACGACCATATTCCCCGCAGCTATCAAGAGGCGTTGATATATGTATGGACACAGACGCACAAGAACTTCCAGGGTATGCCGTGGAGCATTTCGCCCCAAGTGGTGCGGGATGTAACGGAATTTGCGCGGATATATACCTCGCAGCAGAATGCCCGGCAGATGTTGGAGGCGCGTTTCGGCAGTACATACTGGAATTATTTGCTACTAAGAAAGTAAAATGAAAAAGATGAAGAATATAGCTGTTTGCATAATGGCTGCATGGTGGTTTGCCGCTTGCAGCAATTCGGTGACTTCCCCGGAAAGGGTGGATGAATGGCCGGATATCTATCCTGACTATATCGGTGTGACTATTCCTGCAACCATTGCTCCCATGAATTTCAATTGTATTGGCGGAGCGTACGAACGTGTGGATGTGACCGTGATCGGAGGAAAGTCCGGAGAGATGCATGTTAATGATAAAATAGTATCATTTCCGCAAGAGGCATGGCTAGAGCTTTTGGAGGAGAACAAGGGTGATAGCCTTCAGTTTACGGTATGTATCCGGAAAGATGGCGAGTGGAAACAGTACCGCTCTTTTCCCATGTATGTCAGTCCGTATCCTATAGATTATGGGGTGGTATACCGCAAGCTGGCTCCCGGATATGAAGTTTATAGCAAGATGGGCATTTATGAGCGCGACCTTTCTTCGTTCGAGGAGCGTTCCTTGCTGGAGAATACCATGGTGCCGGGCATGTGCCTGAATTGTCATGCTTTCAACAAAACAAATCCGGACCATCTGAGCCTGCATGTCCGTGGAAAGAACGGAGGGACCTTGATGCAGATAGACGGGAAGCGCGAAATGCTGGATACGAAAACGGATTCCACTCTCTCTGCGGCTGTATACCCTTATTGGCATCCAAGCGGCAAATATATTGCCTATTCTGTCAACAATACGCGCCAGTCTTTCCATGCTGTGAAGGATGAACGTGTGGAAGTGCTCGACTTGGAATCGGATGTACTGGTCTACCATCCCGAGACACATGAATTGCTGCTCTCCCCCTTGCTTCAGAAGAAGGAAGTCTTCGAGACTTTTCCCGTGTTTTCACCGGACGGACGCAAATTGTATTTCTGTGCAGCGGAGGCCAAGCCGATACCGGCGGAATATAAGGAAATACGTTATAGCTTGTGCAGTATAGATTTTAACCCGGAAGACGGGACATTTGGCGAAACGATAGATACGCTGGTCAATGCGGCAGCTATGAAGAAAAGTATCTCCTTCCCGAGACCTTCGTACGACGGCGAATATATCATGTTTACTTTGTCGGATTACGGGAATTTCTCAATTTGGCATAAAGAAGCCGATTTATGGTTGTTGGATTTGAAGGATGGCGGTATGCGTCCCATAAAGGAGGTGAACAGCGATGATACGGAAAGTTTCCATAATTGGAGCAGCAACTCTCGATGGTTTGTGTTCAGTAGCCGCAGGGGAGATGGGCTTTATACCCGTCTGTATCTGGCAAGTATGGATGAGAATGGGGTGGTGGGCAAGCCTTTTCTGCTTCCTCAGGAAAATCCGTGGGAGTATTACGACCGTCTGGTTTACTCGTACAATGTTCCCGATTTTACAAGCGAATCGGTGAAGCTGGAACGCCGGAAGGTGGAACGGGGAATTGTCTCGCGGAAGCGCGTTCCGGTGAAAGTAAGATGATACGTTTTTTATATTCTGTTTTTTAATATAGTAAAGGGATAAAATTGTATCATTTTCTCTTGGTGCAATCCGCTATCTTTGTACTAGGAATTAGTGGTACCAATAATAATACCGTAATTGAAAAACATGGATATGAGAAAAGTAAAATTTGTTACGATGATGCTGGCGGTGAGTCTGTTGACCGCCTGCGGTTCTTCCAAGAAAGAACAGAGTGTGAATGAAGAGACGGCTGCTGCACGTACGCAGGAAACGGAGAGATTACTGGCTAACTTGAAGAAAATCCCTTCCAAAGGTATCATGCTCGGCCATCATGACGATACGGTATATGGTATCGGCTGGGAAGGTGAGGAAGGCCGTTCGGATGTGAAAAGCGTGTGTGGCGACTATCCGGCTGTCATCAGTTTTGATTTGGGAGAGTTGGAACTAGGGAATGCCGCCAATCTGGATAAGGTGCCCTTCGATAAAATCAGGAAAGAGATAATCAATCAGTATCAGCGGGGCGGCATGGTTTCGCTCAGTTGGCATGCGCGCAATCCTGAAACGGGCGGTGATGCCTGGGATGTATCGGATACGACGGTGGTGAAGTCCATCCTGCCCGGTGGAGAGAATCATCAGAAGTTTGCCGGCTGGTTGGGAGGAGTGGCCGATTTCCTTCATTCGTTGAAGACGGCGGACGGCGTGAAGATACCCGTACTTTTCCGTCCCTGGCACGAACACAGTGGCAGCTGGTTCTGGTGGGGCGAGAAACTGTGTACCCCTGAAGAGTATAAGACATTGTGGCACATGACAGTGGACACTCTGCAGGCCAGGGGAGTGGATAATGCACTCTATGCTTACTCTCCGGGCACGGAACCCAAGGACACAACGGAATATTTGAAGAAGTATCCGGGCGACGAGTTGATAGACGTTATTGGCTTCGATACCTATCAGTTCGACCGGGATACCTATCTTGCCGGGATGGATAGGGCACTTTCCATTATCGACAGTATAGGGAAAGCACACAATAAGGTGATTGCTGTGACCGAAACCGGTTACGAAGGAATCCCCGATGCCAAATGGTGGACAGGTACTCTGCTGCCTGCGTTAAAGAAATATTCGCTTGCTTATGTGCTGGTGTGGCGCAATGCCCGTGAAAAGGTGACCCATTACTATGCCCCCTATCCGGGACAGACATCTGCGGAGGATTTTGGGGAGTTTTATAACAATCCCAAGACGCTGTTTGCAGCCGATGTAAATCTGTATCAATAAACAAACAATCAATATAACAGACATGGAAGCTTTTAAAGAAAAGGTAGAGAGGCTCTTTCAGAAACACGAAGAGCTGATTACGAGAAAGAATGTGGCCGTGGAAGACGGCAATGGCATATTCACACGTTATAAATATCCGGTAGTGACGGCTGCTCATACACCTGTATTCTGGCGGTATGATTTGGATGAGAAGTCCAACCCGTACCTGATGGAACGCATCGGTATGAATGCGGCCATGAATTCGGGGGCCATTAAGTGGAATGGCAAGTATCTGATGGTGGTACGTGTAGAGGGCGCTGACCGCAAGTCGTTCTTTGCCGTAGCCGAGAGTCCCAACGGCATTGATAATTTCCGGTTTTGGGATTACCCCATCACCATGCCTGAAGATACGATTCCGGCAACGAATGTATACGACATGCGTCTCACGGCTCATGAGGACGGCTGGATTTACGGTATCTTTTGCGCCGAACGCCACGACGACAATGCGCCCGCCGGTGACTTGTCCTCGGCTACGGCTACAGCTGCCATTGCTCGCACCAAGGATTTGAAGAATTGGGAACGCCTGCCCGACCTGAAGACCAAGAGTCAGCAGCGCAACGTGGTGCTGCACCCGGAGTTTGTAGATGGCAAGTATGCCCTCTATACCCGTCCGCAGGATGGCTTTATTGATGCCGGTAGCGGTGGTGGTATCGGCTGGGCGCTGGTGGATGACATAACCCATGCCGAGGTGAAGGAAGAGAAGATTATCGACCAGCGCTACTATCACACCATCAAGGAGGTGAAGAATGGTGAAGGTCCGCATCCCATCAAGACTCCGAAAGGCTGGTTGCATCTGGCTCATGGTGTCCGCGGTTGTGCCGCCGGATTGCGTTATGTGCTTTATATGTACATGACTTCTTTGGAAGATCCGACGAAACTGATTGCCACTCCCGGTGGGGCCTTTATGGTACCCGAGGGTGAGGAGCGTATAGGTGACGTAAGCAATGTGCTTTTCACCAACGGCTGGATTGCCGATGAAGACGGAACTGTATTTATTTACTACGCTTCTTCTGACACGCGGATGCATGTAGCCACTTCTACCATTGACAAGCTGGTGGACTATTGCATGAATACGCCTGCTGACGGCTTGTCTTCATCAGCCTCGGTAGAAACGTTGAAGAGACTGATAGACAAGAATCTGCAGATAATGAAATAATAAAAATACAACATACTATGGCAACACTAAAAGAGAAAATCGGTTATGGTTTTGGGGATATGTCTTCCTCTATGTTCTGGAAAATATTCTCCTATTACTTACCGTTCTTCTATTCGAATATTTTTGGCTTGAGCTTGGCTGATGCAGGATTGCTGATGCTGGTGACACGTATTTGGGATGCAGTGTCCGATCCGATGATGGGAGTCATTGCAGACCGTACTCATACGCGTTGGGGCAAATACCGTCCTTATTTATTATGGATTGCAGCTCCTTTTGCCATTGCTGGGATTTTACTTTTTACAACGCCCGACATGGGGACAACGGGTAAGCTGGTATGGGCTTATGTCACTTACATCCTGATGATGACGGTATATACGGCAATCAATGTACCATACGGGGCTATGCTGGGAGTAATGACTGATGATTCGAATACAAAAACGGTTTTCTCTTCTTACCGTATGTTTTTTGCATACGGAGGTAGTTTTATCGCTTTGGGAGCATGGGAGCCATTGTGCAATTGGTTTAAATCAATGGACTATAGCAATGCTTCCAGTTGGCAATATGCCATGGTATGTATTGCCACGCTCTGCTTTTTAGGCTTTCTGTTTTGCTTTAGCATGACGCGCGAGCATGTCAAGAGTGTGGCGTCCGAATCTATCGGCAAGGATGTGAAGTCGCTGGTGCGCAATTCGCCTTGGTGGATATTGAACGGTGCGGCGTTGCTGTCGAATTTCTTCAATACGGTGCGTGGAGCTACTGCCGCCTACTTCTTCAAGGACTATATCAGTGCCAATGCATTCCTCGATTTCGGGGTATTCAATCTGGTGTTGTATGCCGGTCTGTTCCTGATGGTGGGTGAAGTGTGTAATATGATTGGTGTGGCGCTGGCTGTGCCTCTTTCCGTGAAGTTTGGAAAGAAGTCAACCTATATCATTTCGCTCGTGTGCCTGGTAGTATTCAGTGTGCTCTTCTTCTTTGTGCCGAATGACGGGCTGGGATGGTGGCTGATGATGATTTTCCAGGTGTTTATCTCCATTTGTACCGGTATCGTATCCCCGCTTATTTGGAGTATGTATGCCGATGTGGCCGACTATGCCGAGCAGAAGGACGGTACGTCATCTACAGGGCTGATATTCTCTTCTGGCTCTATGGCACAGAAGTTCGGCGGTGCATTTGCTGGCTGGGCAGTAATGGCGCTGTTGGCATTCTTTGGTTACAACACTGCAGAGAATGCTGTGCAGACGCCCGAAGCGCTGGATGGCTTGAAGTATCTGATGAGCTTTATTCCTGCTGCGATAGCTGCACTTTCCATTCTTGTCGTATTCGTCTACCCGTTGAACAAGACGCGTATGGCAGCCATCAATGCAGACTTGAAAAAGCGTCGTGAGAACCTTCAGCAGAATAACTTATAACTTAAACTCATAGAATAGTGGATATCAAGAAGATGAAGCAGGAGATGGAGGAGGAGTTGGTCTCCAATATCCTCCCCTTCTGGATAAACAGAATGACGGATGAAGTGAACGGCGGCTTCTACGGCCGTATCACGGGTCGAGAGGAGGTGAAGCCCGAAGCTGAAAAGGGGGCCATCCTGAACGCCCGCATCTTGTGGACCTTTTCGGCTGCATACCGCTTGCTGAGGAGGCCGGAGTATCTGGAAACGGCTACGCGTGCCAAACGCACTCTTATCGACCGTTTCTACGACAATGAATTTGGCGGAGTTTACTGGTCTCTCGACTATAAAGGCAATCCGCTCGATACCAAGAAGCAGATTTACGCTTTGGGTTTCGCCATCTACGGGCTGAGTGAATATGCTCGTGCCACGGGCGATGATGAAGCACTGGCATATGCCATCCGCTTGTTTGAGACGATTGAAGAGCATAGTTTCGACCCCGTGAAGAACGGTTATTGTGAAGCCTTGACCCGCGAATGGGGAGAGATAGCCGACATGCGCCTCAGCACCAAGGATGAGAACGAGCGCAAGACGATGAATACCCATCTGCATATTTTGGAACCTTATACCAACCTTTTCCGGATATGGAAGGATGCTCGTCTGGAGAAGCAGCTTCGTAATTTGATAGGTCTTTTTACTGAACGGATTCTGAATATCAAGACCGGCCATCTGGAATTGTTCTTCAATGATGATTGGGTGAGCAAGTACCGAATTGTCTCCTACGGGCACGATATCGAAGCTTCCTGGTTGATACACGAGGCTGCCCTTGTTTTGGGCGATAAGGAGCTCCTGGAGAAAGTGGAACCACTTGTAGAATACATCGCTGCCGCTGCCGATGAAGGATTGACGCCCGACGGCAGCATGATATACGAGACTTTTCTGGATAAGGGAAAGACCGATACCGACCGCCACTGGTGGGTGCAGGCCGAGAACGTAGTGGGACATGCCAACCTCTACCAGCACTTTGATGACGAAGTGGCCATGCAGAAGGCTCTCCGATGCTGGGGTTTCATCAAGCAGCATCTGGTAGACTACAAGTACGGAGAATGGCATTGGAGCGTGCGTGCCGACGGCACGGTGAACACCGATGATGACAAGGCGGGGTTCTGGAAATGTCCGTATCACAACGGACGTATGTGCATGGAAATTATTGAACGTTTTTCATAGGTTTTCTATCATAAGAAGATGAATAGATTGATGGTTTTGGGGATTCTTGTCTGGATGGGGATTGCGCTGCACGCGCAATCTCTTTATCCGGACTTCAGCAAGCTGAACTTCGGGTGCGACGGAAACAGCATTACCGCAGGCGAACAATGGTCTAAGACTGTAGTGGATAAACTCGGATTCGCTACACATCACAACGTGGCGGTCGGTTCTGCCACATGGGCATGCCATCCCGATACTCAGGATTATGGCAGCGAAGCTTTTGCCGGCATCTCCGGCGGTTGGCAGGCTACGGAGGATAAGCATGAGTTGCAGATGCGGCACAACAACGTGTCAAAGGTGCATATCCAGAAGTTCATAGCCGAAGTGGAAAGTGGAGCTTACCCTGCGCCCGATGTCTTTGTGTTCTCTATGGGAACGAATGACCGTAACTTGGGTAGTGCCGAAGAGGCCCTTAAAGGGAAGACGCTCGATGAAGTAGATGTCAACACCATGGCGGGCGGTGTCCGTTGGTCCATTCAGACCATTCTGGAGCATTATCCCCAATGCCGCGTATTCGTGTGCACGCCGATTCAGACCGGCAACCCCGAACACAATGCACTGAATCTGCAGAAGATTGCCATCTTGCGTGAGTTGTGCCGGGCGCTTTCCGTGCAGCTGATAGACTGTTACTCCAACTGTGGTATCACCGAAAAGTTTGAGCAGCCTTCCGGTAGTGGGCGCTATCTGCGCGACGGGTTGCATCCCGACAAACCGGGGCAGGAGCTGATGGGCCGTTACATCGCGAAGGAGATACGGAACCATTTCTTTTAGTTCCGTTCTGCATATTCCGGTTGGAATAACTTATCATTTAGGGCTTGTAAAGCCCTTTTTTTGTCTGTATTCTTAATGACGAATGCCACGTCATTATTGCTGCTGCCATATGAAATCATCCGTAGGGGGATGTCCTTTAGCGCCTCCATAATCTTTGCCTCAAACCCGGCAAATTCCCATTGCATGTTGCCCACCACGGAGACGATGGTCATGCGGTCTTCTACCAATACATGGGCATATTGGCGTAGTTCGGAGATGATGTTCGATAAACGAGTGCAGTCGTCTATAGCCACAGATACGTCCAGATTGGAAGATACCAGCAGGCAGAGGGGGGTACGGTACTTGGCAAAAATGTCGAAAATCTTGCTGATGAACAGATAGGGACACAGATTATGGTTCGATTCGAACTTTATGTATATGATGTGGTCCTTGGCGGCTATGGCCTTGATGATATTGTCGTCCTGCAGGTTGGAAATCAGCGTGCCTTCTGCCGATGGTTCCATAGAGTTAAGCAACCGGACGGGAATATTCCTTAGGCGTGCCGGAGCGATACAGAAAGGATGCAGTATCTTGGCACCATAGAAGGCCAGTTGTTCGGCTTCGTTGAAGCTGAGGCGTTTCACGGGGCGGGTACCTGACACCTCGCGCGGATCATTGTTGTGCATGCCATCTATGTCCGTCCATATTTGTATCTCGTCTGCTTGGAGGGCGGTGCCAATGAGGGAAGCAGTGTAATCACTGCCGCCGCGTTTCAGGTTATCTGTTTCGTTATAGGCATTCTTGCAGATGAAACCCTGAGTGATGAAGAGATTGATGCCGGGATGGCAGGCAAGCTGTTCTCGGAGTTTTTGTTCTATATATTCCAAGTCGGGTTCGTTGTCGGGGCCGGTACGCATGAAGTCGAATGCACAAAGCAGTGCATTGGGAATTTTCAGCTCGCGCAGGTAGAAATGCATCAGAGCGGTACTGATAAGTTCGCCTTGTGCCAGCACCTCCTTCTCTTCGACGGAGGTGAAAGAGTTCTTGGTAAATTTCCATAGTTGCTGGAAGCGGTCGAGGATATAATCTATTGCTTCCCGTTTCAGTTTCTCGTCGGTCAGCAACCCATTGGCAAATTCGATGAACTGGAATTCCAGCCGGGTGATGCGGTCGTGGGCTTGTTCCATTTCACGGTTGAATAAGTTGGCGGCAATCTCCTCCAGATGGTTGGTAGTGCCTGCGGTGGCAGACAGTACCACAATCTTGGGTGTTGCATCTTTAATGAGTGTTGCTACATGTTTCATTCTCTCTACGGTGCCGACGGAAGTTCCGCCGAATTTACAAACTTTCATTTCTTGTTTCTTTTTTAACAGTTTCATAATTGCATTCATCCGGAGGTTCTTCCTTCCGGCTTTTCATTTCAGGTGGCCTCTTCCCAAAATGAAAGGGGGGAGGACGGGGCTTGCCACCTGAGCTTGGCCTGCATAATGCCGTTGTAGCATTGCCGTGGTGGGATATTCATGCTCTGGCTGGTAGCAGGCTCTTGGCTTTTCATTTATAAAAGTTCAAAAGATGTACCGTCGATATTCGGGAAAAGCCTTATATTTGCACACCCCTGTTTTTACCGTTATCAGTTTAAAAACTTATCGAATAGATATGAGTAAGATTCTAATCATTGATGATGAAGTACAAATCCGTACTCTTCTGACGCGTATGATGGAGTTGGAGGGGTATGATGTCTGTCAGGCCGGTGATTGTAGGGCTGCCCTGAAACAACTGGAACTCCAAAATCCTGATGTTGCTTTGTGCGATGTATTTCTGCCCGATGGAAATGGGGTGGACTTGGTGTTGGCTATCAAGAAGGTAGCACCCAATGTGGAAGTCATTCTGCTGACAGCGCATGGCAATATCCCCGATGGAGTACAAGCCATCAAGAACGGTGCTTTCGACTATATCACCAAGGGAGACGATAATAACAAGATTATTCCTCTGATAAGCCGTGCCGTAGAGAAAGCGCGTATGAATGTACGGTTGGAAAAACTGGAGAAGAAGGTGGGGCAGACGTACTCTTTTGATTCTATCCTGGGAGAATCCAAAGTTCTGAAGGATGCCGTTTCATTAGCTCAGAAGGTGTCGAGAACTGATGTTCCTGTACTGTTGACTGGAGAAACGGGCACGGGTAAGGAGGTATTTGCCCAGGCCATCCATTACAGTAGTAAGCGTGCACGGCAGAATTTTGTAGCGGTTAACTGTTCTTCGTTCAGCAAGGAGTTGCTGGAAAGTGAAATGTTCGGTCATAAAGCCGGTTCGTTTACCGGTGCATTGAAGGATAAGAAGGGACTGTTCGAGGAAGCGAACAATGGGACTATTTTTTTGGATGAAATCGGTGAGATGGCGTTTGAACTGCAAGCCAAGTTGTTGCGTATTCTTGAAACCGGTGAGTATATTAAGATAGGTGATACGAAACCTACCCGTGTCAATGTCCGCATCATTGCCGCTACGAACCGCAACTTGTCCCAGGAAATTGTTGCCGGACGTTTCCGTGAGGATTTGTTTTATAGATTAAGCGTATTTCAGATACATCTGCCGCCATTGCGCGAACGTGCAGGTGATATCCGGCTGTTGGCGAAGGCCTTTATAAAGAGTTTTGCTGAACAGCTGGCGCGTCCGGTGGTTGAAATAGCTCCCGCATTTCTTGAAGCATTGGACTCCCAACCGTGGAAGGGAAATATCCGTGAATTACGTAATGTGATAGAACGTAGTATGATTGTTTGCGAGAGCGGACATCTGGACATTGCTGATTTGCCGTTTGATATTCAGAATGCCCATTATGAACACTCCAATGATTCAAGTCCCGGCAGTTTTGAACTTTCAGCTATGGAACGCCGGCATATTGCCCGTGTACTGGAGTATACAAAGGGGAATAAGACAGAAGCAGCCCGGTTATTGAAAATAGGTTTGACGACGTTGTATCGGAAGATTGAGGAATACAAGATCTCAGAACGCCTTCTATAATAGGGGGCTCAGTATACGACTGAGGTACCTTCGATATAGGACTGTGGCAAGATTATTTTTGAAACAGTCTTAGAAGCAGAAAGTGCCTATGGACTAAAACATATCAAAACAGGTTGCACCTTTTCAAAATGAAAAGGTGCAACCTGTTTCTTTTTATACTTATGTAGTTTGTATTTTATTGATAATTAATGATGTATGTCATGCGCGCTCTTTTTGGCACATATTTGGCATATTCCCGGCAGACAAAAATATGTAGTAACATTTTAAAAGGTAAAAACATGGGAATAACAGTATCATTTATTTTTTGCCTATTGAGCGGCTTGTTCGCCTTTTGGCTTTTCTGGAAATGTGTAGATTGGTTTGAGAAGATTTAAAAGAGAGAATTATGTACACAGCTTTATTTGTATTAGGTATTGTAATGTTCGGGTATCTGACTTATGTGCTGATAAGACCCGAAAAGTTTTAATGAATGGAGAGTGGAGAAATGAACACTGAAATTTTAGGTGTAGCCTTGCAGATTGTTCTGCTGATTGTGATATCCTATCCTCTGGGAAAGTATATTGCCAAGGTTTACAAAGGCGAAAAGACATGGTCGGATTTCATGAAGCCGGTCGAGAGATTGATTTATAAAGTGGCCGGAGTCAATCCGGAGGAAGAGATGAACTGGAAACAGTTCTTGAAAGCCCTGCTGATTCTGAATGCCTTTTGGTTTGTATGGGGCATGGTGCTACTCTGTACACAGCAGTGGTTGCCGTTAAATCCGGATGGAAACGCTAACCAGACACCAGATCTGGCATTCAATACATGTATCAGTTTTATGGTGAACTGTAATTTGCAGCATTATTCCGGTGAAAGCGGACTGACATATTTTACACAGTTGTTCGTTATTATGTTGTTCCAATTCATTACCGCCGCTACCGGTATGGCAGCTATGGCAGGTATCATGAAGGGTATGGCTGCTAAATCGACGAAGACTATCGGTAACTTTTGGAAGTTCTTGGTTTTGAGCTGTACACGTGTATTATTACCGCTTTCGTTGATTGTGGGCTTCATCCTCATTCTACAAGGTACTCCGATGGGATTTGATGGTAAGCTGGAAGTTCAGACGATGGAAGGACAAACCCAGTTGGTTTCACAAGGTCCTACGGCAGCGATTGTTCCTATCAAGCAATTGGGTACGAACGGTGGCGGTTACTTTGGATGTAACTCTTCACATCCGTTGGAAAATCCTACTTACCTGACGGACATTGCAGAATGCTGGTCTATCCTGATTATCCCTATGGCAATGGTCCTTGCACTTGGTTTTTACACCAGACGCAGAAAGATGGCCTACTCTATCTACGGCGTAATGCTTTTTGCTTTTCTTGTCGGTGTTTGCATCAACGTTTCGCAGGAGATGGGAGGTAATCCGCGCATTGATGAGATGGGAATTGCCCAAGACAATGGAGCAATGGAAGGTAAGGAAGTCCGTTTAGGGTCTGCTGCTACTGCTCTTTGGAGTATTGTGACTACAGTTACTTCCAATGGCTCTGTAAATGGTATGCATGATTCAACGATGCCTCTTTCCGGTATGATGGAAATGCTGAACATGCAGATTAATACGTGGTTTGGAGGTGTGGGTGTAGGTTTCATGAACTATTATACATTCATCATTATCGCCGTATTCATCAGTGGACTGATGGTGGGACGTACTCCGGAATTCCTCGGTAAGAAGGTAGAGGCGCGTGAAATGAAGATTGCTACCATTGTGGCACTGCTTCATCCGCTTATCATCTTGGGCGGTGTGGCACTTTCTTGCTTTTTGTTCGCTCATTATCCTGAATTTGTGGCAGGTGAAGGCGGCTGGTTGAATAATCCCAGTTTCCACGGACTAAGTGAGCAGCTTTATGAATATACTTCGGCTGCGGCCAATAATGGTTCTGGCTTCGAAGGATTGGGCGACAATACTTACTTCTGGAACTATACTACCGGCTGGACGCTGATTTTAGGACGTTTCTTGCCTATCGTAGGTCAGGTAGCCATTGCTGGTCTGTTGGCCGGAAAGAAATATGTTCCGGAGAGTGCCGGTACGCTGAAGACGGATACAGTAACTTTCGGTGTGATGACTTTTGCCGTTATCTTTATTGTGGCTGCCTTGTCATTCTTCCCGGCACATGTATTGAGTACGATTGCTGAACATTTCAGTTTGTAATAGTAGTTTGTAAAAAGTAATTTCATAGGTATGAAAGATAATAAATCAGCTTCTCTGTTTCAGAAGGAGCAAGTAATGGAAAGTTTGAAGCAATCATTCGTGAAGCTGAATCCACGGGTGATGATAAAGAATCCGATTATGTTTACGGTGGAAGTCGTAACGGTTGTCATGCTGATTGTCTGTTTCCTTTCATTAGGTACTTCGGAATATGGAGCGTTCGGATATAATTTCTTGGTATTCATCATCTTGTTTGTGACGTTGCTGTTTGCTAATTTTGCTGAAGCCATTGCTGAAGCGCGTGGTAAGGCCCAAGCTGACAGCTTGCGTAAAACCCGTGAAGAGACTCCGGCTAAAGTGCTCGTTGACGGTAAGATCCATACCGTTAGCAGTTCACGTTTGAAGAAAGGCGACTATTTTATTTGTGAAGCGGGAGATACGATTCCTGCTGACGGTGAGATTGTGGAAGGTTTGGCTTCCATTGATGAAAGTGCCATTACCGGTGAATCTGCTCCGGTAATCCGTGAGGCCGGTGGTGACAAGAGTTCCGTAACTGGTGGTACAAAAGTTCTTTCTGATAAAATCAAGGTACTGGTGACGCAGCAACCGGGTGAGAGCTTTCTTGACAAGATGATTGCTTTGGTAGAAGGCGCTACTCGCCAGAAGACTCCGAACGAGATAGCATTGACTATTCTTCTGGCCGGTTTCACCTTGGTATTCGTCATTGTATGTGTGACGTTGATTCCTATGGCCGACTATACGAATATCGACCATCCGGGAACTTATATCTCCATTGCAGCCATCATTTCTTTGTTTGTCTGCTTGATACCGACTACTATCGGCGGACTGCTTTCTGCCATCGGTATTGCGGGGATGGACCGTGCTTTGCGCGCTAATGTAATCACAAAATCCGGTAAGGCAGTAGAAACAGCCGGTGATATCGATACCTTGTTGCTTGACAAGACCGGTACCATTACAATCGGTAACCGTAAAGCCACCAAGTTTCATCCGGCTTCGGGTGTTGACGAGAATTTGTTCGTAGAGGCTTGCTTGTTGTCCTCACTTTCTGACGAGACTCCGGAGGGTAAGTCCATCATTGAACTGGGACGTGAAAACGGTCATCGTATGCGTGATTTGAATACTACCGGTGCTCATATGATTAAGTTTACAGCCGAAACAAAATGTTCGGGTGTGGATTTGCAGGATGGTACTCAGATACGTAAAGGTGCATTCGACGCTATTCGCAAGATTGTGGAAAATGCCGGAAACAAGTTCCCGAAAGAGATTGAAGAGGTGATTGCTGTAATTACCAGCAACGGTGGAACTCCGCTGGTGGTATGTGTCAATCAGAAGGTTACCGGGGTAATTGAGTTGCAGGATATTATCAAACCGGGTATTCAGGAACGTTTTGAGCGTCTTCGCAAGATGGGTGTGAAAACTGTGATGGTGACCGGTGACAACCCTTTGACAGCCAAATACATCGCAGAGAAAGCTGGAGTGGATGATTTCATTGCTGAAGCCAAGCCGGAAGACAAGATGGAATATATTAAAAAAGAACAGCAGGCCGGTAAGCTGGTGGCTATGATGGGTGACGGTACAAACGACGCTCCCGCCCTTGCACAAGCTAATGTGGGGGTGGCGATGAACAGCGGTACGCAGGCAGCCAAAGAAGCCGGTAATATGGTGGACCTTGACAACGACCCGACGAAGCTGATTGAAATTGTGGAGATTGGCAAACAGTTGTTGATGACACGCGGTACGTTGACTACCTTCTCCATTGCGAACGACGTTGCCAAGTACTTTGCCATTATCCCTGCTTTGTTTATGGTAGCCATCCCTCAGTTGGCTCCTCTGAACATTATGGGACTGCATAGCCCTGAAACGGCTATTCTCTCGGCTGTCATATTCAACGCTATCATCATTCCTATCTTGATTCCGTTGGCTTTGAAAGGTGTTCAGTATAAGCCGATCGGTGCCAGTGCGCTACTTCGTCGCAATCTGTTGATTTATGGTGTGGGTGGCGTCATTGCTCCGTTTGTCGGCATCAAACTGATAGATATGATAGTTAGTCTGTTTTTTTTAAAACTTGGATAAAATGAAAACTCTTTGGAAATCATTTAAAATAACAATTGCATTTTGCATATTTTTCTCTCTGTTCTATATCCTTGTCTTGTGGATATTTGCACAGTTCGCCGGTCCCAACAAGGGAAATGCAGAGGTGGCAACCCTCAATGGTAAAGTGGTAGGTGCTGCCAATGTAGGCCAGATGTTTACGCAAGATATTTATTTCTGGGGACGCCCATCTGCGGGTGATTATACAGCCGATGCTTCAGGTGGTAGTAACAAAGGTCCTACGAACGATGAATACCTGGCAGAAGTGGAAGCCCGTATTGATACTTTTCTGGTAGATCATCCTTATCTGAGCCGCAAGGATGTGCCTGCTGAAATGGTAACCGCCAGTGGTTCCGGTCTAGACCCACATATCACACCTGCTTGTGCTTATGTACAAGTGAAGCGTGTGGCTCAGGCACGTGGCATGAACGAGGCTGAAGTGAAAGCCATTGTAGACAAGAACATCAGCAAACCCTTTTTGGGGGTGTTTGGTACGGAAACTGTCAATGTGCTGGAACTGAACATTGCATTAGAAGAAGTCGATCAGAACAAATAATTTTTTTAGTTGTGTTTGTCATGTGTTATGGGCAGGAACGGAAGTGTTTCAGTTCAGGCAGCGAAAGACTGTCATATTACAGGGGGAACCAAAACTTCCTTCCTGCCTTTCAACGATTGATTAGTAACGGTAAATAAATGGTTGGATATGAAAAGTTTAAAAATATCAATTCTAGTTTTTGCGAGTATGGTGGCTGCTTGTTTTATGGGAACCGGCAAAGTGCAAGCTCAGGAATTTACAATACAAGGTGATTTAGTCAGTTCTTATGTTTGGCGCGGCTTTTACCAGACGGGAGTAAGTTTTCAGCCTACTTTGGGTTTTGGGGTCGGTGATTTTTCTTTGACAGCATGGGGCTCTACCGATTTTGACGGAGCTTCTTCAGGAGAAGGGGCTGCGGCTAAGGAGATTGATTTGACCGCTGCCTATGTTTTTGGAGAATCAGGTCTGACTTTTTCTGTTGCCAGCTTGTGGTGGGGCGGACAAGGAGCAAGAAAGTATTTCAATTTTAAGAGCCACGAAACGGCGCATCACTTTGAAGCAGGATTAGCCTATACATTGCCGGTTGAAAAGTTTCCTTTGTCAATCGCTTGGTACACTATGTTTGCCGGAGCTGACAAAGATGACAAAGGCAGGCAGAATTATTCTTCGTATGTTGAACTCAACTATCCGTTCAGTGTCAAGTCTGTAGATTTGAACCTTACTTGCGGATTTCTGCCTTATGAAGCTGGGGTAGGAGTATATGGTGTTCCTAACAGTGGATTTGCTGTAACCAATGTGGCACTGAAAGGTATTACGGAAGTCAAGATTACTGACAGTTTCTCAATACCTGTATTTGCACAAGCCATTTGGAATCCTCGTATGGAAGATGCACATCTGGTATTCGGCGTTACTTTAAGGCCATGATTTATTTAGATATAACTTTAGAACTCATGAATTAGTGTTGGATGCCCGTGGCGGTCGTGATGATCGTTGCGGGTTATATGGTATATATAAAACAAGCAAGAAACAGAAGAAATGAGTAGGGAAGAAAGCGTACAACATTTTCTTGATTTGATTAAAAAGTCGCGGCGTGGCAAGTTCAAGGTCTACATCGGCATGATTGCCGGTGTAGGTAAATCTTATCGTATGCTTCAGGAAGCACACGAGTTACTTGACAACGGAGTAGATGTGAAGATAGGCTATATAGAGACACATGGGCGTGCCGGTACGGATGCCATGTTGGAAGGATTACCCGTTGTTCCTCGTCGTAAGATATTCTATAAAGGGAAAGAACTGGAAGAAATGGATTTGGATGCCATTATCCAGATACACCCTGAGATAGTAGTGGTGGATGAACTGGCACATACCAATGTGGAAGGTAGTCGGAATGAGAAACGCTGGCAGGATGTGATGGATTTGCTTGATGAGGGTATCAATGTGATTTCCGCCGTTAACATCCAGCACATTGAGAGTGTCAATGAAGAAGTGCAGGGCATTTCGGGTATTGAGGTGAAGGAACGTATTCCCGATAGCGTTTTGCAAGAGGCAGATGAGGTGGTGAATATTGACTTGACTGCGGAAGAATTGATAGCCCGTTTGAAAGCTGGAAAAATTTACAAACCGGAAAAGGTCCCTACTGCCTTGAACAATTTCTTCAAAACGGAAAATATTCTCCAATTACGTGAACTGGCTTTGAAAGAGGTGGCTTTGCGGGTGGAAAAGAAAGTGGAGAATGAGGTGGTTACCAGTGTGGGAGTCCGTCATGAGAAGTTTCTGGCATGTATCAGCAGCAACGAGAAAACACCACGACGCATCATTCGTAAAGCTGCACGTCTGGCAACCCGCTACAATACTTCGTTTGTCGCCCTTTATGTACAGACTCCCAGAGAAAGTACTGACCGTATCGGTCTGGCAAATCAAAGGTATTTGTTGAACCACTTCAAATTGGTGACTGAACTGGGGGGGGAGGTTGTTCAGGTACAATCGTCGGATGTGTTGGGAAGCATTGTGGATACTTGTAGGGAGAAACAGATAACAACTGTCTGCATGGGAAGTCCGTCACTTTCTTTTCCGAAATCATTGTTTATGATATTGAAATACCGAAAATTTGTGCGTGATTTGGCACAAGTAAACATAGATTTGATTATACTTGCATAATATTAATTCTTAGGAACATTATGAATATTCGTACAAAATTGATACTCAGCGTAGGGGTGTTGGCTGGAATGATTATTTTGCTGGTTGCTCTTTCTGTGGTGAATCTACAGATACTGACGGCTACGGAGCCGGATAGTCCTGCTGCTGTACCGGGATTGCAACGTGCATTGCTCTGGATTTCTGTGATAGGTGGGGTGTGTATTTTTGCCAGTATCATATTATTGGTATGGCTTCCCCGTTCCATCAGCAAACCTATTCAAGAACTGACACGTGGGATTCTTGAAATAGCGAACCATAATTATGAGAAACGTCTGGATATGAGTGGACACGAAGAGTTTCGTGAAGTGGCTGATGGTTTTAATCGGATGGCGGAACGACTGACGGAGTATCGCGCCAGTACGCTGAACGACATACTTTCTGCTAAGAAATTTCTAGAAGCTATTGTGAATAGTATTGATGAACCTATTATTGGCTTGAACCGTAATAGGGAAATTCTCTTTATCAATAATGAGGCTTTAACTGTGCTGAATTTGAAACGGGAGGAAGTAATTCGCCGTTCGGCTGAGGAGCTTTCTTTGAAGAATGATTTGCTTCGCCGTTTAGTTCGTGAATTGGTAACTCCGGGTGAAAAGAAAGAACCGTTGAAAATTTATGCAGACAATAAGGAGAGTTATTTTAAAGCTTCTTACATTACCATTATAAATACAGAGGCTGATGATGACGAACCTCATAATCTTGGCGATGTGATTTTACTGAAAAATATTACAGAATTCAAAGAATTGGACAGTGCCAAGACTACTTTTATCTCGACTATTTCTCATGAACTGAAAACGCCTATATCCGCTATTCTGATGAGTCTGCAGTTGTTGGAGGACAAACGGGTAGGGGTGTTGAACGACGAACAGGAGCAATTGTCGAACAGCATCAAGGAAAATGCTGATCGCCTTCTTGGGATTACCGGGGAATTATTGAACATGACGCAGGTGGAAGCCGGTAAATTGCAGATGATGCCTAAGATAACGAAGCCCATTGAACTGATAGAGTATGCTATCAAGGCCAATCAGGTACAAGCTGATAAATTCGGCATTCAGATAGAAGTGGAGTATCCGGAAGAAAAAATGCCTAAATTGTTTGTCGACAGCGAAAAGATTGCTTGGGTGCTCACCAATTTATTGAGCAATGCTATCCGCTATTCCAAAGAGAACGGGAGGGTGGTTATCGGCGCTAGGCATGACGGGGACTTTGTAGAAATGTATGTGCAGGACTTTGGAAAAGGTATCGACCCGCGTTATCATCAGAGCATTTTTGACCGTTATTTCCGAGTGCCGGGCACTAAAGTGCAAGGTAGTGGTTTAGGTCTTTCCATTTCGAAAGACTTTGTGGAAGCTCATGGCGGTACATTGGCTGTCCAGAGTGAGCTGGGTAAGGGGAGTCGCTTCGTTATCCGGTTGAAAGCGTAACGTTTTCTATTTTTTACGGTACTGTTGCGGAGACATGCCGGTTTGTTTCTTGAAGAATGTTCCAAAATAAGAAGCATTGGGAAAATTGAAGAAGTCGGCGATTTCCTGGATGTTTTTCTGGGTGTTCTTGAGTAGTGAGATGCTTTTGCGGATGATGGATTTAAATATCAGTTCCTGCACCGTGAATCCGCAGACGGACTTGGATAGTGCAGAGAGGTATTTGGGTGATAAGCAGAGTTTGTCTGCATAAAACTCTACGCCGCGTTCTTCCGTGTAGTGTGCATCTATCAGCTGAATCAGCCGGATAAAGATTTCATGTTTGTGACCAACCGTTGTTTTTAGGTTCATCAGTTTACGGTTGTAAATGGAACAGATGCGGTATGTAAGTCCCAGTAGAAGCAGTCTTTGTTCGTAATCATTAAAGGTGTTGTTGTCTAAGTGCAGGGTATTGTCCAATAGGGACATGTATTTCAAAACTTCTTCTTCATCTCCGGTGTTCCATACGTAGCATGGTTCAGTCCGGAGCTGCATGTATAGGTACATGGCTGCCACTGAATTGCCTATGATGTCCCGTATCGGTTCTATCTGGTAAATGAATATGAATAGTTGCAGGTCTTCCGATTCGCTCAACACTTGGAAGAGAGAATCTTCCGGGATGAAAACTGTTTCGCCAGCTTGGGCCGAGAATGCTTTCATGTTAAGTGAAAAGGTGAAGTTGCCTTGGCGGCAGACAATCAGTCCTGCTCCATTAATCATAAAAGGTTTTTTTAGGGAGGCAGGAAAGGAGCAGAGCATACCTTCTGAACTACAAATGTTTTCTCCGTTTGACAATGCACGGTCTAAGTGGGATAAACGTTCTTGTTGGGTATCCATAACAGACAAAATTACAGGTTATACTGAAAATTGTCTGCTAAGTTAGTAATTTTCGTTTAGGATACCGCACGACAAGCACAAATATCATGCAAAACAAGCAGGCGTAGAGTGTCCATCCTGCCATTTCCTTTACAGCAGAGAGGGTGGCCTGCACTTGGATGCGTCCTTTGGTGGATATGGCAGCCATGCTGATTGCTTCTTGTTTGCTCTTTCCCTGATATTGCATACCTTGTACGGTCTGGGTAAACGAGGTGGATGCTTCGGGGTGCAGCATGTCTACATTCTGTGCATAGCGGGTGACGTAGTGCTGTTGGCGTTCTTGCAGTACATTCGTATAGAGTGCGGCTCCGATGCTGGGAGCCAATACCATGCGTACGGTAAGCATGGTACATATCCAAGAAGAAAGATATTTGTAAGGCATGCGTTGGGTGGCGTAGGTTGGAATCAGCGAATAGAGGAACATCATACCGGTAGAACGGATGATGACCGGATACTTCATCCGTTCGTACAGTCCTGCACCTTGTACCTCGAAATACATGAACATGGCGGAAAGCCCCAATAGAAGGAAACCGGCGGCAAAGAGATATTTGAAGTGTACGCCTTTTACGCTGAGCCAGATAGTGGCTATACCGCCGATGAGGTAGCCCAGCATGGACCAGTTGCCCAGGGTGGCATTCTGGAAGTTGTCCAGTTTCATACCTATGCCCGTGAATACATTGACAAACATGGCGCTGGAATTCAGTACCATTAACAGAAAATAGAATAGGAAACCCATACGGATGGTACGCAGTTTGAATACATCGAGCTGATAGTAAGGATTGCGCTGGGTAGACTCGATATAGAGAAATATGCCGCCAGCAATGATGGCGCAGACTGTGGCCCATTGTATGGTTGGGTCATCGTACCAGTCGAGCACTTTGCCATAAGTAAGCACGTAGGTAATGCAGGTCAGTGTGATGCAGAAGATGGAGGCATTGCCGAACTGCTTGAAGTTGATGGGGAAACGGCGGGTGGTATATTTATGATAAGGCATAGTAATGAAGGTGATGAGGATGCAAAGTAATAGTAGCCCCATCATAAAGTAGTGTATGTACTGCCATTCATATTCAAAAGCGAGCCAGGCGGTGAGCGAGGTTCCCAATTGCCCCAGTACCATGAAGAATAGGTAGATGGCGGGTTGTGCCGCACTCCGTTCGATGTCCAGCTTGTCCCAGCCTTCGTCAGTTGTGGGCTCGTTGCCGGGTGTAATTTTGTCGTACGCCTCGATATGCCCTGCATACTTTATGAGGGTGAAGAGGTTGACCATCATCAGCACCATTCGTAGGAATCCCATAAAGATGCTGCATAGTGCCAGCAGGAAAACGCTGTCTGTCTTGGCACAGATATAGCTGAAGATGTACATCAGGGAGAATCCTGCCAGGCACATCATTTTCTGCCGGCGTATGACTACCAGCCTATACAGAAAAGGGCAGAATGCTGCCATGCCAATGGAAGTGGCGAAGTTGGCAAACTGGATATGCTCGGAAATGATGCCGAGTTCGCTCATCATTTCGGTGCTTGCCACCGAGTAGGTACCGCCCACAGTCAGTATCGGCAAAAAGAATACGAATAGGATGATGATACCTACCGGTTTGGGTACCCAGTTGTAGAAAGGATAGTTCTTGGGGTATGAGGGCATGGGGATAAGGGTTAAGGGGTTAGGGATTAAGGGTTAAAGATTAAGGATTAGGGGGTAAGGATTAAGGAGTTGGTTGCCTTAATCCCTAACCTCTAATCCTTAATCCCTATTTTTTTGTTTTCGCTTTGACTATTACCATCATACCGGCGGCAAGGCTACTGTTGTCTTCTTTAGACAAATCGGTAAAGTCGATGCGGACTGGGATGCGTTGTTGTATCTTCACGAAGTTACCGGCAGAATTATCCGTGGGCACTAGGGAATACTTGGAACCAGTGGCTCCGGAGATGGCAGTGATTTTCCCTTTGAACTCTTTGCCGCTGATGGCATCAACGGTAATGGCTACTTCTTGTCCCAAGTGCAGATTCTCAATTTGGGTTTCCTTGTAGTTGGCTATAATCCACTTTTGTGTGTCAGGCAGAATGTAGGTGATGGTTTGTCCAGCAGTAATGAATTGTCCTTCTTCAAGAGTACGCCGTCCCAATTTCCCATCACAAGGAGCTACTACTACGGTGTAGGAGAGGTTCAGCCGTGCCATTTCGAGTGCGGCTGTTGCCCGTTGTATGGCAGCTTCTGTATTTTCACGGCGATGTGACACTTCGTTCACACCCGACAAGGCAGCTTTCTGTTGCCGTTTCACAGCTTCCAACTTCTTGTGGGTAGCTGCATATTCGGTTTCTATCTGTTCCAATTGAATGGGGGTGGCAGCGTTTCTCTTCACCAAGTTCTGGTATCGCTGGCGGTCTTTCTCCAGCTTGGTAAGGCGGATTTCTATCTCTGCTATGGAGGCGTCGTAGACAGAGGCTGTAGTTTGCGTGGTTTGTAGTGTAGCACCAATGACTGTGGCGCCGGCTTGTGCATCCTTGAGTGCAGCTTCAGCTTCCATGACTCTGATTTTATATTCCCGGTCGTCCAATATAAGTAAGGTATCTCCTTTGTGTACTTCTTGGTGTTCTGTGAAACAAATTTTCTTGATATATCCTGATGCGCGCAGATTGACGGGAGATATGTATTGTTCAATCTGTGCATCATTACTGGTTTCCGTCCGTTTGTAGTTCAAAAAGAGGCAGGTCACTTGAATTATTCCCCAGATAAGGATAGCTATTCCTAATAGGCTGACAACGATTTGCCAACGGCGAAGCTTCTTCAATTTCCGTGCTTTCTCTTGATGGGTACTTGCGGTGTTATTGTTCTCTTTTGTTTCCATATCTTCTATATTATATTGTTTATTCATTATTATATATATCCGTCCTTGAATACGGACTCTATTCATCTTCCTCTTTAAGGAATTGAGGGGCTCAACGTCTCCAGCTGTCCCGTCAGCTTCAGCAAAGTCAGATTGGTTATCCGGTAATTGTAGTGGGCACTGATATAGTTGTTTTGGGCTTCGCTCATCCGCATTTCGTCCTGCAATACTTCGGTCATTGAGGCGATTCCTTCCCGATAACGGTCCATAGTAACGGTATATACATCTTCAGCAAGTAGATAATTGTCTTTCTGCTTCTTAAAGTTACGCTGACTGTTCATCAGGTCATTGGTAGCATTCAGATATTGTGTCTGAAGATTCTTTCTGGTATTCTCTTGGGCGAGTTTGATGTTCTCTATGTCGATGGTTGCCTTACGCATCTTGTAGCGTTTGTCCAGTCCGTCGAAAATGGGAATGCGTAAGGAGAGGCCCACTCCATAGGAGCGATACCAATGGTTGGAAGGGCCGGAATGGAACCAATGGTAAGCTTTGTCTGTATAGGCGGAAAACATCCAGCTTCCTGTCAGGTTCAAGGAGGGGATGTAACCGTTGCTGATTATTGTTTTCTGCTGTTCAGCAAGTTGTTTTTGTGATTGCAACAGCTGGAGTTCATATAGTGTTTCGGACAGCCCGGTGAGTGCTGCGGGCGTAATCGTTTCTGTATTCACTGGTACCAGTGCTATTCTTTCTTCCGCCGGATAGTCGATAATGTATTTAAGTAGATTCAGCTGCTGTTCCATCATGGCTTGTGCGTTGTCGTGCTGCACCTTGAGGTTCTCCAAGTTGATGTTGACGCGTTTCACATCTACTTCCATAGCCATGCCGTTGTCATAGAAGGCTTGAGTGATATCTCTCAACTCTTCCAGGCGAGTGATGTTGGCTTTTATCAAAATAATCTGTTCAGCTGTAACCTGTCCTAAATAGTACATTTGACTAATTTGGAGGATGAGGTCTTCTCTTGCCTTTCCATAAGAAAGGCGATTCATCTCATCCATGGTTTTGGCTATGGATAGAGTGGTGTAGAGTGTCTGGTTATAAAGTGGTATCTGCAACTGTAATCCAAAGTTGGCGTTGTATTGCAAGGTTTGGGTTACATTGTAGGGATTGCCATATGCTGAACCGTCGGTAACGGAGACGGGTGGATCGATATTGTCGTTATAGTTGGCAAAACCATTGATTTGGGGTAGCAGTTTGGCTCGATTCTCAGAGATGCCGTATTTCCCTTTTTGTATTTCCTTCCGTTTGCTTTGCAAGGACAAGTTGTTTTCGATACCTATTTTGAGGCAGTCCTCCAAGGTTAGGGTATTTTGTGCTCTTGTACCTAGTGCAAGCAGACACAGAAAGGAAAATGTGAACAGTTGTCTTTTCATAATAGTCACTTGATATTTGCACACAAAGTTAGTGGCTTAAAATGCAAGAGGACTATCCATATATCAACTGTTTGTATTCATATTTTCCTTTTTACTATAATTTGAAAACAAACCATAGTAAAAAATGAGTATTAAAAACAAAAAAGACCGCCAAGAGTGGAAGCCTCCTAACAGTCTAAATCTTCTTTGTAGCGGGACCCGGGATTGAACCGGGGACCTCATGATTATGAATCATTTAGGATGATTTTTTATGATTATTCTTGCACTTTATATTTGCTTGTTAATCAAATATTTGCTATTTTTGTGATGCCGTCTGATTGGAATTGATTTTAAAAAAATGGAGCTTTTTGTGTTCCCGTTGTGTTCCCACTTGTGTTCTCGGATGAGTGATTATAGTATTTTGTTTAAATGTATAAAGGAGGAAAACTATGGTTGAAAAAAGTAAAGAGTATATAAGTTGTTTGGCTAATGATAAGGTTGGTATTTGTGTAATAAGTTTGGTCTTGGATAGAAGGCACCTAAAGAGTGATAATAAATACCCTATAGCTTTACGATTTACTATAGATCGGAAAAGGTTGTATTATTCATTAGGGGAAAAATATACAGAAAAAGAATTTGATGCTATTTGTAGAGCAAAGAATACTGGTCGTAGAACCAGTACAAAAAATGAAAGGGAAACGAATTTTGAACGTAAAGTGCAATTAGAACGAACATTCAAATCTTATGTTGATATAGTGCAGGATTTGGATAAAACTGCTAAATTAAGTTTGGCTATGATTATGACCCGATTGACAGGAAAAAATGAAGAAGATTCGTTTCTGCAAATTTGGGATGATATTGTTAGAAATAGATCTGTGGGAACTGCGGACAGTTATGCAACAGCAAAAAAATCATTTATCAAGTATGTTGGTGTAATATCAGGCTTTAATGTATCTAAGACTTTGATTGAAAAATGGATTAAAGGTATGGAAAATGATGGATTTACGAAAACGACTATTGGAATATATCTGAGAGCATGTAGGGTTGTATGGAATGAGTGTACTCAGAGAGGTTTTCTTAGTGGGAAAGAATATCCATTTGGTAAAGATAAAACTTTAATCACTATACCTACAGGTAGTACGCGGAAGAAAGAATATTTGAATGTAGCACAGATGACGGAGTTGTATCAAGTATTTATTAATAAGCAATATCCAGAATCGTGGCAGAAGGTTTATAGAGAAAAGGTACATTTTTCTTTAGGTTTATTTTTGTTACAGTATTTGTGTAATGGCTTTAATTTGGCAGATGCTGCACGGTTGAGATATAATGATTACTATTTTTTTAGCGGTAAAAAGGCGTTTCAATTTATGCGATATAAAACTAAAGATAGAAGTGAAAATAATAGTGAAGTCGTGATTCCAATTATTGAGCCTTTAAAGAATATTTTGTCGGAAATCGCTGCTCCAGAAGAAAAAGGTGCTTTGGTGTTCCCTTCTATATTGAAAGGTGAGACTGATGAAATGGCCATTCGTAAAATGATAGCATTGGAGAACAGCAATATTCAAGACCGTATGAAGAAGTTGGTCGTTTTTTTGGGGTGGGAGATTTTTCCGAGTAGTACATGGTGTAGACACTCTTTTGCTACCAATCTGACTCATGCCGGTGTACCAATAAACTATATCAGTGAGAGTATGGGGCATTCTCATAATGAAAGTGTAACCGCACGCTACATAGATATTTTCCCTCATGAACAGCAGGTGTCATATAATAATAGGTTGTTGGATATTTCGTCTGATGATAGGTCTGACCTGACAGAAATTCTGAAATCCCTTAGTCCAGCAGAATTGAATAGTATTTTGGATGCTGTAAGACATAAAAACTCCTTGAGTAGGCTATAAAATACATGATTGTGGCTATTTTTGACAGTGCGGACGATATGGTGTGATTATATTTTTGCTATATTTGGGGCGTTCTCTAAAAATGGTGATCGTTTTTAAAAATTTAAAGATATGGAAACCGCATTTGGCTATATTGCTTGCAATGCATGTAACTACATGTTATACGCTGCGAGTAGACGGCTTTCTTTGGCTACTGTTACTGCATTAGGGAAAGTAACTGAGAAAGTAACTGACTTCGTTTTTGATGCCGCTGTAAGCACTGCTTTGATTATCACAAGTGTGAGGATACGGAATAAACTGTCCGCTGTGTCTAATTCCAAGACTTCCAAGGCATCCTCTCCGGATGATTCTTCCTGCAAGAGTCGTACATCTGAAGGAAACGGTTGTCATACGAATGTTTATACTACAGTCTATGTAAACCAGATCAATGTGACGAATACCACGAATATTACAATCAATTCCGCTGACAGCCCCCATAAAGAGGACGTGCGTTTTTCCGAAAACAATCATACGGAAACATCCCGTGAGCCTTTGTCAGAGGATACGGTCGCCGCTTCCGGTTCATCTGTCTCTCAAGATTCCGAAACTATGAGTCCCCAGTCATCCGGAAATCCAGCTTCCGGGGGGGCTTTTTCGGGCAAACGACAACCCGTTGAGTCCTCCGTTGCCTTTTCCACTTCCACTTTTTGCCTTTCTCTTGATGAAGGGGTTATCAAGGAATTGTTCGATAAAATGCATGGCAAGTACTTCCATAAAAGGACATCCCTGGAGCAGTTTACCTATGTGTTGACCGGTAAAGGTAAGAAGCCTGAAGGTGTCATATCCATTGAATGGATTGCCTCTCCCAGGAGCTTCTCACTGTTCATCGGCATTGTATGTGCTCCTTACCGTGACAAATGGAAAATATGCAAGGGACTCTTTACCGGGAATATAAACAAGAATCCCTCATGTGACTTCAATAGGATGGTCAGTCATGATTTAGTGAAAAACAACAAGGTATCTTCTACACTAAAAGAGAATGCCCGCTTTATAAGTGAAAAGGATAATGACTTGAAATCCCTTCTTGTGCTTCTTTCCGGATTCCCAACCTTCTGAAACCATCTTTCCATTTTTTCTTTATCCGCCCCTCTTGTCCTTTCCCGGACAAGGGGATTTTTTGTTTTTCTGCAAATTATTCCTGCTATTTTTAAGCTATCTCTCTGCTATATTCCTGCTATTCCAAATATCTCAATTATATCTTTGTAAATAGCTGTAATTCAATTCGTTGTATTTGAATAATCTCTATATTTGCTCCCGCGATTCAAGCTTGATAAGATTTTATTAATTAAAAAAACATATAAAATGAAAAGCGAAAATAATATATCTGATATGCTTAACAAGCCTTTGTTCCAGGCCACAGTTTCCGACCTTGTCGAAGTGTTCAAGCTCTGCGGGTGTACCGGTGAGCATGAGGTGGTATCTTCCGGTGCCCCTTCCGTCAAGAAGAATTATGTATACGGCCTTTCCGGTCTCTCCAAGCTGTTCGGCTGTTCAGTCTCCACTGCCCAGCGTATCAAGAGCAGCGGTATTCTGGACAGTGCCATAGTGCAGCACGGGCGTCTCATCGTGGTTGATGCTGACCTCGCTCTGGAGCTTGTGAAGGCTTATCACCGACAATGACACCTCTCCGTTCTCCGGCTTTCACATGAGGGAAAGCATGCCGGCTATCTTTCTCCAGTGGCGGTCGGGGGATCGAATCTGAGTGTATTATTATAACCAATAAATAATTAATATTATGAACATTAAAAGAATATTCCTAATGGAACTTGGCATGGCTGTCATCGGTCTTGCCGGTATATTGGCCTATAAGAGGTCTGTAAAGAGATACGGTCGGATAGTGGAAACACCTGCCGTAATTGATAAGGTGGGAAATGATGCGGAAGAGCTTGTGCCATCACAGGTTCCCCTCTCTACCAAACGTACCAGGAGCAGAACAAAAGTCACCCGTGGCATGGTGAGAGAATGGTATCTGGCGTCGAAGAAAGGGATGACCCATAGGGAAATCGCTACCATGTATGTCGTCTCATTGGTAACCGTGGACCGTCATCTGGCAGATGTCAACAGAAGGCAGGCCGTCAAAAACGTGAAGTCTCCGGTCTGTCTGACAGTCCCGACAGACGATGCAGTAATTAAACAAGATTTATCAACTTTAAAAAATCACATTGATTATGAGTAGAAATTTTTCAAATGCAAGTGCCCCTTCCACCATTAAAGCGAGAGCGAGTGTAGGACCGGGTGGAGTAAGAGGGAGCTATGAGGGCACCGTTTCATCTTTCTGGAAAATCGGTGGTCCCGTTGTCGGCATCACGGTTGCAGTCGGGCTGTTCGTATTGCCCGAAATCAGGAAGAAGTTGGGAAAGGCCAGGATTGAGAACGAGAAACAGAAAAGCGTAATTAGGAAGGATGAGGCATGCGAGAACAGCAGGATCAAAAAGGACGAGGTTGAACAGCAGTGCGACCTTGACATCCGGAAAGCAAAAGGGCTCAGCCAGGTAAAGATTGACGAGACGCGTGCTCTGTTTGAAATCCGTCGGGAGTTCGGTCCAATGGGGAAAAGTACGGGGCAAGAGCAGAACCCGCACGAAGATGTCAGTCTTGGAGAATGGCTGCAATGGTTCAACCGGGAATTCCCCATGCCGTGCCACTCTGCCATCCCCCACATCAGTACCATTCTTGACGGCTGTCCTGAAGGTTTCAGGCCTGCCATGCTCTTCCATCTGCTCGGTGGCTACGGTGCACTGGCCTTCTCAAATGTACGGGCAAGATATCTGGATGGACGGTATCATTCACCCAGCCTGCAGGTGATTATCGAGGGTGGGCAGGGTTCAGGAAAGAGTGTGTTCAAGGACGTGTATGAGCAGGACCTCTTTCAAAGGGTGGTCATGGACAACAGGCTAAAATCCAGAACCGGCAGGACAGACCGGATTGTCCAGATAGTGGGTACCGACATTTCAAAGGCAAGGCTGATGGAGGTCATCGCCAACAGCCGGGGTCTTTCCCTCTATGCAATGGAAACGGAGATCGACACCATACGGAAATCCGCTTCGAAAGGTGGTGGATTCTCGAGTGACCTGCTACGCAAGGCATTCTCCGGTGAGGCCGTCTCCCTGGACAACAAGCATACCCGTGATGACTGCCGCGGTGATTTTTCTGTCCGTTTGAACTATACCTTCACCGGTACTCCCGGAGCTGTCAGACGCTTCTTTACGGATGAGGACTACGAGAACGGCACCGCCTCCCGTATCTGCTTCTGCGCGATTCCCGAACAGGACCGTTCAGTTCCCGAGTTCGATCTGCCGGAGGGTGAGGAACTTGAGAGAATGCGCGACCAGTTAGGGGAATGGCGGGAGAAATACTGCCTCAGGACTGCGGAGGATGGCACGGACATTCCCGCCGACGAGTATCTTACCGACCTCTCCTATGTACATGGCCCGCTGGGCAACTGGATCGGGGAACAGAAGAAGGCTGATGACAGGATGAGGAGAATGGTCTCCCCCCGCATGGCCACCATTGCCTTCCATGCCGCCATCGTGCTGCACATGCTCGCCGGAGAGCCGGGAGAGGACAATCCGAAGATGCGCAAGGCAGTCTGCAAACTGACCGTATATATTGCCAACCACTGCATGGAACGTTTCCTCCACAAATACTATAAGGGAGCATATCCGGTGATGGAGAAAATGGCCGGCTTACCCCTCAGACGTAAGCTGACGGACGAGGAGATTGAATGCTGGTATCCTCTATGGCATACTCCCGGTGAGGACGGCCAGCCGTTGGGATACGGGAGGATAGCAAAGATGATCGGAGTGGACCGGGACAGCGTAAAAAATGCTTTCAAAAGATATGAGAGAAGAAACGGTTTGAGATGAAACGAACCAAGGAGGGTATACGAAAGGTGCCCTCCTTTTTCTTTTTTCAGGGGGGTAAATATCATTCGCTGGTGGGTAAACTCTATATTTCAGGCGGGTAAACGTTCAAAATACGGTTCCTTGAAAAATACAACATGATACGACTTTTTGAATTGAATATTAATTGGTTAAGCGATGAAAAACTATCTATCCCTAGAGTGTGTAAAACGCTACCCACCTATACATGATATAAACATAAGAAAAAAGACTGTCTTTTCATGCCCAACAGAACGGGTATAGTATTATATGATATATAAAATGTTTTACATTATTCCATTTTTCAAGTAGCCATATAACCAACACTTCATCCCAAATCCGTACGGGTAATAATGAATAGGGCGGATGAG
Source organism: Bacteroides sp. Marseille-P8574 (assembly GCF_902825465.1). NCBI lineage: Bacteria > Pseudomonadati > Bacteroidota > Bacteroidia > Bacteroidales > Bacteroidaceae > Bacteroides > Bacteroides sp. Marseille-P8574. The sequence goes on along the minus strand of NZ_CADEBE010000002.1, from coordinate 1,807,200 downwards.
TGGCCAATACAGAGTCCGGTTACCGGATTAGTTCCCATACTGATACTGAGATAACCCTTCTACCAATGATGAACTTATATCCTATACTCATCGCTTCTTTATGACCAAATCTTGTATTAAGTATTTATCCTTACCGGCTGAATGATAATATCCCTTCAGTTTCATACCTTAATACTCCACAAGGCAAGGTACATGAACGGGCAATGGATAGACGTGCCTGAAGTAATGTGGAGAGAGGTTTATATTTCCTCCACCTGTTTTCCGGCACTGTCATAGGTTTGCCCGTCGATGATAGCCGTGAAGTAACCATATCACTCCTTCACATTACTCTTCCATTCCATTCATCGGGGCAAGGACTATCTCGCAATATTAACGGGAGACATATATAGCCTGGTTTAAACCGGATCTATTGTAAGGATTATGGAAGTGGTTTATCGGATCCTTGCTTATACTGATACACTTTTAACCATACTTCCTAAAACAATATGTACAGGACAAATGAGAAGTTGGAACAATGTATAAGTACTCCAATTCAGCCAGGAGGAAGAAGGCAAGGTTCATCATTCATACATTATCCAGACGGTGAGATACAAGAGTTAACTGGAAGCCCATTGTATCATAGTTATTGTAATTAATAATAATACTCACTCAAGCGGCGTGAGCCTACAACTGACGAAAGAGAGAAAATATATTATATCCCAAAATCAACTTTTTTTGCTAAAATGTGGATTATTACTTAAAAGAGAAAGATTTTATTGAGAAAAAAAGTGATGCGTACCGTTAACTCATCCAGCAGTAATTTGGTTATACAGAAAAATTGCATTGTCTGATTCACTATATAATGACATATCTTCATTTATAGCAATCATACTCCGGGTTTATGGAATGCCGGGGAATGAATAAAATCCCGATTCTTTTGCTACCTTTGGGGAATATATAACCGGAAGAGAAAGTGCAAGTTTGGAAATAATACACTCATGCCGTATTATCAATTTTTCCAGTTCTCCAAATCATCATTGAAAGAGTAAACGGAACGCATCAATCAATTTTTTTTCCTTTGAAACATATCATTTATAAGTAATTTCCCTAATTTCAGCAAAAAAAGTTGATATTTTCTCTCTTTCGTTAGTTGTAGGCCAACGCCGCCTAAGTGGGTTATTAATTATAGTTACAATATGGTATAATGGGCTTTCAGTTTACTCTTGCATGCCATTATTTGGGTAATTACATGGACATTGGGATAGAAGTAGTGCTATTTAGTCGATACGATAAAATGTTCTTAAATATGCGATTTATATATAAACCCCGTGTATTATATTTATATTTTCACTATTTTTGTACGATAAATCATTTACCTTTAATTTATTAATGAGAAGGGATTCTGAAAAATGACTGCATTTGAGAAACAAAAAATAATAGAGGTTGTACTTTATATCCTTAATAAAACCGGAGGTATAGATTATTATCGTCTGTTCAAGATATTATACTTTGCCAACCAGCGCAGCCTCGTTGATTGGGGGCAATTAATGACAGCTGATAAATTCTGTGCTCTTCCCCATGGCCCCGTACCGACAGTGTTATATAATACGATAAAGGGAGAAAAAAGTATTTTATCCGACATGCAAAAAGACATTCATGTTGTAGAATATTATTTACTTCCCAAACGCGGTGCTGATACTGACTATTTATCCCAATATGATATGGATATTTTGGACGAATGTATTTCCAAATATGGGAAAATGGAATTTACAGAACTGGAGAAAACATCTCATACAAGTTGTTGGGAAAAGGCTAGGTCACAGAAGGGAAGCCATGTGATTGCTCCTGGAGATATTGCCCGTGACGGTGGTGCCAATGAAGAACTTGTTAAATATATCAATGATTCAATAGCGTTTGATGAAGTCTTCGGAAATTAAGATAGGGGATGTTTTTTGTGTTACCATGAACAAAGCTAACGGTATAACTCCCAAGTCCGGAGATATTAACCGTGACAAGTATTTTGTAGTTCTTGGTTTTGATGATAACGGGAATGTTTATGGAGGAGTCATATTTAACTCCTATATAAACATCAATCTTCCTCCTTTTGTACAAGCAATGCAACATCCCGTAAAAGGAAAAGATTATAATTTCCTTTTACATGACAGTTATATAGACTGTTCTTCAATTAAGATTGTGAAGAAGAACAAGCTCTTGAAAAGCAATTATTTAGGGATATTAGAGGAGAAAGATGTTGCAATTGTGTGCAATAAAATAAAAGAGAATTCCCGTATAAGTAAGGCCGAATTGAAAAGATTTGGCTTAATGTAAATAAAGCGGTAGGATATTTTCTTATCACTTCAAACTTTATAATTCCATACATGAGCAATATTCATTCACTCAATTGTAGTGCATGGAGCATAACTTTATTACGTTTATGTTAGTCAATGATACATCGTCAAGAAAAAAAGCAGTACCGTCCTATCCATGAACGTATTGCCATATTGTTTGCCTATGCTTCCAGTATCTCTATAAAATACACTTTCCTGCCCCTGTCATTTGTCCTCTGTTTTTCCACGACGGGAAGATACTGTTTCAGGTCCGTAGCTTTGGCCGTTTTCCCGACAAGGCCCAGGTTGTCGTATATCTTCTGTAGCTTGGCCTTTATCTCCTGTTTGGAATACAAAACACCAATCTTGAACTCCTGCCTGCAAGCCTCCCTTATCGGAACCTGTGCACAAAGAACATTATAGGCATTCTCAACATCAGCCTCTCGAAAACCAAGACTTGACAGGGTATCATAACCAAGAGTTCCATACCACCCGTGAAATCTGAAATCAATGAACGGATTTTGTAAGAGCAGGGTGTCATATTGCGGACATTGATTTCTGAAATTCGCATATCCTGCAAGCCTGTCCTTGTCGGGTGCATTATAATACCACTGCTCGAACAGCTTCATCTCATTCGGCTTCTTCCGCATCCCGACCGCAGACTGAATGCTCGTCAACAGTTGGCAGGAATTATTATAATAGTAATTCCTCTGGTACCACCTGTTCCACATTGCCGCCATTACCAGATGATTGTAACCTATCGTCGTTTGCCCGTTCTCCTGTATGAGGTCAGTATAATCATCTGTAAACTTCTTGTCTGGTTCCATTTTTCTGTAAGAATCTATTAATACAGTTCTGTATTCTTCAGGAGCACTATTGAATACATTGAGGATGTTATTTGTTTTCAAATCCATCATCTTCTGCTTGTGTTCAAACTCCGCTTCCGTCATAGTGGCAGGGTAGGTCTTGTAATATATTGTGGCATCATGACGGAATGGATTTGTATCAAGCCTCTGTCTGCCGAGTATCTGAGGTATATCCAGCATGATGTCAAGGGTCTGCCACTCCTTCCCTGCATTGATGAAGATATAGGTGCTTGCATTGTCCGAATAGAAATCCACACCTTCAAAAGATGACTTCGTGCAGAAAGTGAAAGGTTTGTTTTTGGGATTGTTCCTGTCCGTATCCAACCCGCCTATCGTGAATCCTTTGGGCAGCTTTGAGGACTGGCTTTCAGAACACAGGATTGTCACCTCATCCGGCTTCAGACTGTTTTGCCCGATTATTCTTATGATTGACTTGACCTCATTGAGAAATATGCAGGCTTCACGGGAACAGACAATATTTCCATCCACTATTTTCCTTTCAAAATATCCGTCCCTTCTGTAACGTTGTATCAGTTCCCCACACAGTTTCTCCGCAGTCTCACCGTTCCTCATCTGCCTCTCCTTCAATGTCGGCTCCACAATCACATCAGGATCCCATTCCAGTTTATAGTAGGGAATGTTGGCGAATTGAGGTATGTAGTCAAGGTAGATGTCAGGGACAGGTGTAGCGGACAAGTAACAGATACGTTTCACTTCACTGTCAAGCCGGATGAGAAAATTCATGTCCGTACTGCCTTTGAACGTCGCATCACCCATCAGACACTGGAACTCATCGACCACAAAGAGGCATGAATCCAGCATATCATTTCCTCTAAGGACACCAAGAACCTTGTCCGATGAATCCAGTGTAACCAGTATCTTGGCAGGTCGCATTGGCAAGGGGGTAAATGGTGTGCTTCCATGATGACAGTCCAAGTACGAATCAAGATCCCGCATCATTTGGATTATTGCTTGTCCTCTATTACCACTGAATGGGACATGGAAGTGGAAACTGTCGGGGTATTGTCTGTGCTTCTCTTTCAACACCTGAAGTCGTGGCGAAATTATTACCACAGGAAAGTTCGAATTGAGAAACAGGGATGTACCACCACAACCGGTTACAGTCTTGTTCAGGATAAACTTACCATCCAATGGCAATTCCCCATTCAAGAGATTTTCATAATCACTCATATACCTACAACCTTTCGGCATACTAATTGATATCATATTATTTATATTATTATCCATAATAGTTTTATTTTTGTTTATACTCATTTCATATATAAAGGTTTGCAATGTTTTTATATACCCTTTTTACACTTCGATGAGTTAACGGAACGCATCAATCAATTTTTTTCCTTATGCAATCTATTTCTTTTAAGTAAAAATCTCAATTCTAGCAAAAAAAGTTGATTTTGGAATATAATATTTTCTCTCTTTCGTCAGTTGTAGGCTCACGCCGCCTGAGTGGGTATTATAATAAAATATGCAGTATATGTATAATAAACTTGCCTCCGGTTAACTCACAAGGTGTTATTTTGCAATATTTTTCACCTGTATCCTTGACATATGGATTCTTTATTGGCTTTGACGAAATTTTAAAGGAGAGCTTATGCAGCATCTCCTTTATCTTTCCAATCAGTCAGTACATTCTCAAATCCAGCACTTGGCATTGGATTTGACTACCACTTTGGTAAATTTCTGAAGTTCGGTTATCAATGCCTGCACTTCATTCCTTGTCGGTTCGGGAAGGGTAATGTCCTGTCGTGAGTTCCTGCCGATATTGACTTGTACAGGAGAACACATGCTGACAAGTTCAACCATTTCGGGCAAGTCGAATTTTATCAGAGGTTCACAGGTCACATAGGTTCTCATTCCAAGGCTCGCCAGTTTTTGCATGGCTTTGGCACGTTTCCGGGTACCTGGAGCATTCCTTACGATGTCCGGATAAAAGACATTGGTTTCAATGGTCGTGCACAAAACCGATTTCTTCATTACCGGATGCCCTATGAACTCCAAGAAACGTATGGGGGCCTTGGATTGGAAAAGATAGTTATTATCAAACTTGTCACAATAATCCAGAACCTGGGCAATCCAGTCCGAAGGTACGTCGAAAGCCCATGCGTCCGTTCCGCTACCAACGAAAATAAAATTGCCGTTACCCAGGTTTACTTCCAGTTCCTTGGGGTCAAACCGTATAGGAAGCAGACCATCGAATTTTTTCATGTAACAATAGGGGCAGTCATGAAAACATATTCCTTTTATTGCATTCCACGTGTGGGTAACAAAAGGATACATGTTACCCCGGCTTTTTGTCAGTACCATAATTGTTTTTTTAAAGGGGTGATTAAATCAGTGTATTGTAAATATCAATGTTCCGAAGTTCTTCTCTTCGGTCTTATAGGCGTTGCCCACATGGCTTCTGATTTCCTTTTCATCCATTGTGTCATCTTCCCAGCCATCAATGAAATACTCAGTAGCCAATTCCTCGTCAACACCCCATTTGCACATCCAGCAGGCTAACCTGAAGATGCAGTTTCCCCTGTTGCCTTTTTTCCAATATTCAGGATTGTTCCTTTTCCAGTGGGAGTTCATGATGCTGATGATGCTTTTGTCCGACACTGTTCTTGTCCCGGATGATTGTGGCATCTGTACCTGTGGCTTTATGGTGGGGACATAAGGGTACGGTTCAGGATTTGGATTGGTCCAGATGTCAGGATCGTAACTCAGATAATTTCTGCGTGCCAGGTCTTTACAGCTTGCATCATTTCTGTTTGCCACATAGAATTTATCCAGTAGCTGTCCATACAAATCTTCATGTCTGGCCGGATCTGTATTGTCATGCAAAACCAGAGCCTTCAGTCCATTTCCACTGGGTGTAACAAAAACACTCAGGACACATTCGGTTATCATCAGCTTGTTCCGTAACCGGATCATTTCATCCGGTGTTGCTATATGGTCAAAATCCAATGCCGTCACACGCGAGTATTCAATCAGCCCCGCACCGTTAAGTTCCCTGAATGTACCGTTATAGGCAACAGCGGGCAGGAGTCTGGCTTTCCATTTCCGCATGTCACCTGGAGCTACACTTCTGATATGCTCTATTGCCTGCTTCAATGTATAGTCTCCAAACTCATTGTCATGCAATTGCATGTCTCCCGTGCGAATCATCTGTATAACATCTCCTAACTCAGGATAAGCCAGGTTGTACTTTGTCCAATTAATCTTTTCTGTCAATGTCGTTTTCATATTCTTTACCATAGACTTTATTGCTTTTTTATCCATCTGAGATTATCAGCCGCATTGTTGGACATGTCGCCGTCAATATGCTCCACTTCCGTATAGGCCTTCGGATCAGGATTGACCAGGAATGTCTCAGCAACGAGGAGATCGACATAAGCCTTCTCCCCGCCGATGATGATGTACTGTCTGCCGTTTGCCTCCCCGAATACCGGTACATTGCCTCCGTTTGCGGATGATGGCATTGCCAGACCGGTACGGGAACCTCCTTTTTCAAGGCTTTTTCTGACATCCGACCATAACCTGTATTTCCTGATGTCCCTCATGCCCCGTGAATACAGACCTTCATACAGGTCACAGAGGAAGTCCACACTGTCATATATCCCCAGTTCATAGGCCTTCTCGAACCATCCTGTCGCTTCCTTGTACATTACGGGAGTCCCAAACAGCCCTTTGAGGCGTATATGCCCCATTGTGAAAGCCGACAGTCCGTCACCTGAATCCGCAGCCTGTCCGAGTAACCCGATACCTTTCCCTATATCCTGCGGACATCCCTGCCCTTCCAGGTATATATGGCCCAGATTGGCTTTGGCTGTGGGGAATTTATCTGCAATACTCTCTAGAAGAGCGATTGCCTTGCCGGTATCATGCTTTACAGCCATCCCTTTCAGGTAATATATGGCAACGGCGTTGATTCCATATACGAATCCCTGTGTAGCCGAACGGTCATACCATAGGAAAGCCTCGTCGGCATTTCCCTTATCCTCATAATACAGACCGGTTAGATACTGAGCCTCTGCATCACCTGCCTGGGCCTTTTCCAAAATTCTTTTTGTTTCTGTTTTCATGTTTCTTTCATTTTTGAAATTGAACATTTTTTTAAAATCACACATGTAAGGATTTCGGGGTTTTGTCAGACGGCAGTTTTTTATGTGTGTAAGTTGAAGTGGGAGAATATGCGGATGATGGTCCGATGGATTTGTCCGGCAATCGTTTCGGTATGTCAAGACTTTCCGGTAAAGTTATCAGATGAAGATGATAGCCAGAACCGAGGGAGTGAGTGTTAGTACGGTCTAGAGATTGAAAAAGATGTTCGGGCTGTAGAAATAATGATGAGGACTATATATGTTTTAAAAACAGCTGATTTTTTTTACTGACGTTTCCGCGGCCGAATAGTTTCTTTGCGGTGCCAAACGAAAAATGTACCAGGCTGATCTAACGGAGACCGAATGGCGTATATAACAAAAGTGTTAAATTTGCAGGAAGAGTAAAATATGATTTGTAATGCTGTATTTTTTAGTTAAGACTAGTTGTCAATGGCATATGCCTCTTTTCGAATTCCCAAAGTGACAGTTGTTTTATCACCACTATCGTAAATGAGGTTCTTTGTCGGAGTTGGGCTTATTGTTAGAGAAATTACGTGAAGATATACGTGTGAAACATAGCATGGGACCAATTGTAAATAGTATCGTGGACAATCAAAATGTCAAAGGGGAACAATGCTTCCTTGAACGGTGTTGACGGGAATAAAAAGCAAAAGGCATAAAACGTAATATCATAGTAGATAAAAATCTTTTTTTTTAACTATTAGAATACGTACTTTTGATAGTGTAGTTGTCTTAATATAAAATATTGCTAACAATCATTACTAAATAATACTAAATATGAAACACTTATTCTTTGCTCTTCTGTACTTTTTCGCAACAGTGGCAACGGCCCAAACACTGAGCGAGTATCCTGATTTTGAAAGATATCAAAAGGATAATGAACGCATCATTCAAAACAAAACTTATCCGAAAGTGATTTTTATCGGAAATTCCATTACCGACGGATGGGCTAGCAAACGCCCCGTTTTTTTTACAGGTCATCAATTTTTAGGTCGTGGCATCAGCGGTCAAACCAGTCCGCAACTCCTGCTCCGCTTCCAAAAAGATGTGATTGACCTTAAACCAAAAGCTGTTGTCATCAACATCGGTACGAACGACATAGCCGAAAATTCTGGTAAGTACAGCATCGAATATACGGTGAGTAACATCAAATCAATGGTAGAGTTAGCCAAATCACATAAAATCAAAGTGTATCTTTCTTCGGTTCTTCCGGTTGATGTGTATCCTTGGAGAAAAGACATTACGGATGCAGTGAAACAGATTTATGAGCTGAATGTGCGGATCCGGCAACTTGCCAAAGCAAAACATGTACACTACATTGATTACTTCAGTGAAATGAGCAAAGAGAACGGAGGCATGATTGATGAATATACGTATGATGGTGTCCACCCTACAGATAAAGGATATGAGGTTATGGAAAAAATCGTATTGTCTGCCATCAAATAGCCACAGATACAAACCGTTATTATGGACTCTCAATATTCAAATGGAATGCAAGAAAAGGGGGGGGATTCTATCAGTCATTTTAGACAAGTTTATGATGAACTGTATCCTAAATTGATGGTTCATGCATGTAAATTTGTTGATGAAGAGGTTGCTGAAGATATAGTACATGATGTATTTGTCGCTTACTGGGAACAACATCATATGATTGTTTCCAGTAGGCTGGCCGCCTTTCTATTCAAAGCCACGCAAAACAGTTGTCTAAACTATCTGAAGCACCAAAAGGTAGTGGAGAACTACCGGGAACAGTGGCAACTGGCCATTGATCGTTGTGAATATTACAACCAGAAAATTGAATCGACTGTTTCGATGTCTGAAACGAATGAGGAGTTGAACTATAAGTTGCTGGAAAATGCAATCAGGCAATTGCCTCCCAGACGTGCGGAAGCTTTAAACTTATTCTACTTCGAAGGGAAGTCACAAAAGGACATAGCCAATCAGATGCATGTGTCCTTACGTACGGTACAGACACACCTTGCCCAAGCCATCGCGGAATTGCGCAAGTCCTTGAGGCATGTCGGAATTTGGATTGCTCTAATGTTGAATTATATATTACTGTAATATGGATTTAAATGTATTAAAGCGTTTTTTAAATCATTCCGCTTCGGAGGAGGATTACAAAAAGATCAACAAATGGAGAAGGGAAGAACCTGCTAACTCGACTTTTTTGTTCTCGTTGGAGGAAATCTGGTCGAAAAAAGAAGAAGCCAACTATGCAACAAAGATACATCTGAATGCATCTTACCAAAAGATGATAGAGAAGATGATGAGTAGATCTGAATCCAAAATTAAGGAACAGGAGACATACAATACAACACAAAAAAACGATATCCATAAACCTAAATCATCACTCTTCCTAAAAATAACTGCATCAATAGCAATTGTATTGTCAGTAGGGTTGGGAACGTTATATTACATGGAGGTTACACGACCGGTTGGATTTAATACGGTAATTGTCCCCAACTCGCAGACAGCCAATTTGGTATTGGAGGATGGTACACACATCTGGTTGAACTCAGGTAGCCGGTTTACTTATCCCACCAAATTTGCTAGGGGTTACCGTACGGTCAAACTGGCAGGTGAGGCTTTGTTTCAAGTGAACCGTGATGAACACAAGCCGTTTTTGGTGGAAACGGAGAGGTTGAAAGTACGTGTACTGGGTACTACATTTAATGTGAAATCGTATTCCGGTGAGGATCCAACAGTTCTCTTAAAAGAAGGGCAGGTGGAAGTGTATACTGATAAGAATAAAAATATACGGATAAAGCCCAATCAAATGCTGACAGTCTCTCTCGAAACGGGTCTGAGTTCGATTCGTGAAATGGATGCTTCTACGGCTGGTACGTGGCGGACGGGGGAACTGATGTTCCCCGGGGAAACACTGAAGACCATTGTGTTGGAATTGAAACGGAAATTCGACAGGGAAATTGTCATTGAAGATCCTTCGCTTGAAAAAAAACGGTTCTTCTGCCACGTGCATAGGGAATCGACCTTGACGGAGGTCTTGGACCTGTTGCAGGAAAGTGGGCAATTGACGTATCTGGAAAAAGAACATATATTTATAATAAGAAAGGAGGACAATTAACAGAAAAAGAAGAAAAAGAAAAAGGATTGCAAATTGTTGCAGCAATTCACAATCCTTGTCGTCGAATAAATTAATTAAAGGTGAGTTCTATCAATTCAATTTATCCTCTTGTATCAGACAGCAGAACTCTTTAACTGCCCAATTTGTGAGCTTTAGTCTTTCAAATTTAGCGAATATTTTCTACCCCCCCCAATTTTTACAATAATTAACTTGTGTTTGTTGTAAAAATTGGATGTGCAGGCATAATTCACCCCAACAACTCAGGTTTCAGCCTGATTATTTGCGTGTAACGACTGATGTTATACACAAGACTGGTGAGTGCTACATTGGCTTTAGCACGAATAAGCCCTACTGTACGCACCACAAGTCCACGCATGGTTTGTTCCTCAAACCCGAATACATGCTCGACAAGGCAACGTGTCTTGGATTTTTTCCTATTGTCTGATTTCTGCTCCTTGGTAAGCGGACGGTTACGGTAGCCCTTTTCGCAAATTATCGGATTCATCTTATGCTGTTTTACAATCTCCTCTTGTCCGACATAACCGGCGTCCAAATACAAGTCCTTGCCTTCGTCTTTTTCATCCAGCAGTCCTTCAAAGCCTTTGGAATCATGCACTTCTGCCGACGTGGTATCATAAGAAAGTATGATCTTATTGCGTTTCTCAACTTTAGTATGCTGCTTGTAGCCGTAAAAAGTCTCATCACGCTTCTTTGTCCAGCGGGCATCTACATCCTTGTGGCACTTCTTGTGGGGATTGTCATTCCACAACTTATTACCCGCTCCCTGTTTTATCTGCTCATTTTCATCACGGGTGTTACGTTGGCGAGGGGCAATAACAAAACTGGCATCAATGATGCGACCCTCATTGAATTGCAGACCCTTACTTTCCATGAAACTATGAAATTCCGAAAAAAGCTTGTCATAAACGCCTGTATTTGTCAGGAGTTCGCGATACTTCCACACCGTCTTCTCGTCAGGAACATCGTCAACACATTCAATACCAAGAAACTTGCGGAAACTCGTACGGTCAACTATCTGATACTCTATCTGATGGTCACTCAAACCATAATAACGCTGAAGAAACAAGACCTTGAACATCAGCACACAGTCTATCGGCGGACGACCGGCATTACTTTTGCGCTCTCCGGTAAAAAGGGCTGATTCAAGAGTAGGACGAAAGATCTCAAAATCAACATACTGAGACAACACTTCAAGAGGATTGCCCATTTCATTCAAACGCAATTCACGATTCTCTGACTCAAATAGTTGATTATAACGAAGCTTACGGTATCGGGATAACTTGTTCATTATAAAATTCTTATTTTCTGCAAATTTACGCTCTTGGAACCATATAAACAACTGTACTACAATATTTTAATTTATAGAACTCCTCTAAAGATTAAATCAATTACTCAGTTACAAATTTATGAAAAATCCAACCAGTTATTTCTATCTAAAAGAATGCGTAACTTTTTTTAGTAGATGGAATAGGAACTCTTGCAGTTTTGTGCTTTTGTTAACATTTTTATTCCTATTTAACGGAGTACTTGCATTGCATGCTCAAAATGTTACCATTTCACTGGATGTGAAAAACAAAAGCATCACGGAGGTGCTATCAATCATTGAAAAAAAGAACAATCTGTTTTTTACTTATGATTACAATCTGTTCAATCCCAAGCGAAAGATTTCGGTGTCTTTAAAAAATAAAAAGATTGAGGAAATCTTGAAGGTGGTTTTCAAAGGGGAAAATATCGGCTATAAAATTAAGGGAAAGAATGTGGTGTTGTATAAAATTGATTCCAAAGTGTCGAAAGGACAGCAGAGGAGTGCCAAAAGGATTTCGGGGATTATCCGAGACCTCTCTGGTGTTCCTATCATCGGCGCTTCCATTGCTGTGGAAAACGGTGCCGGTGGTACCATTTCTGATTTGAATGGTAAATTCTCTTTGAATGCGCACGAAAACGACTTGCTGACGATTTCGTACATCGGTTTCGGCAAGAAGGAACTGAGAGTGAAGAAGGATTATTACGAAATTACGCTGGAAGAGGATGCCAATCTAGTTGATGAAGTGGTAGTTGTGGGGTATGGTACGCAGAAGAGAGGTAACTTGACGGGAAGTATTGCTTCGTTAAAGACCAAGGAGATCAATACGACTGTGAGCTCCAGCCTGGCGCAATCTTTACAGGGTAAGATGCCGGGATTGCAGATAAGACAGCAGAATGGTGAGCCGGGTACTTTTAATTCTATGATTAACATCCGCGGCTATGGAGAACCTTTGTATGTCATCGATGGTATTGTACGCGATGGTAGCGTTGAATTCCAACAATTGAATCCTAGTGACATCGAAAGTGTTTCGGTGTTGAAGGACGCTTCCGCTGCAGTATATGGCATGAATGCCAGTAATGGTGTGATTGTGGTGACTACGAAGAGAGGGGAATCCCACCGTCCTCAGTTTACGTATTCGGGTAATGTGGGCTGGCAGAAGGTTACTGACCGTCCCCTCATGGCCAATGCGGCCCAATATCTGGAAATGTACGATGATGCGATTTTTTATAGAGACGGGGTGCATAGTATTACCAATGAAGAACTAAATAAGTGGAGAGCTGGCGGACCGGGTTATGAAAGCACGGACTGGTACAATGAAACCATGAAAAAAGCCAGTTTGAGACATAATCATAACTTGTCTATTGAGGGTGGCAATAAGATTATGAAATACTTCCTCAGTTTCAGCTACTATGATGAAGACGGTATTTTCAAGAGTGGGGATATGGGTTATGACCGCTATACGTTCAGAAGCAATGTTTCTGCCAAATTGAACCGTTATCTGACAACGGATGTGATGGTTTCGGGCCGTTATGGCATGAGGGATTTCCCGGGTGGTGATGGCTTTATATGGATGTACAAAGGTACCATCATCAGTCATCCGAACGAACGTCCGTATATTAACGATGACCCGGCTTATCCGGCGAATATCTACAATCAGGAAAATCCGGTGGTGATGTCACAGAAAAAGCATGCAGGGTATACGGTGGACAAGAACAAATCGCTTCAGTCGGCTGTTTCGCTGACTTATGATGCGCCTTTCTTGAAGGGACTGCAGGCGAAAGGCACCATTGCCTATGACAGCTATAGTGTATTCAATAAAAATTTATGGAAGAGTTATCGCATTTATTCGTCCGATTTGAATTATCAGTTGAAAAACAAGCCGCGTATTGCCAATAATGTGGAAGATGCAGACCGCATTGTGTTGCAGGCGCAGGTGACATTCGACAGAACCTTCCTGGACAAACATCATGTTTCGGCATTAGTTGCTTACGAACAGAAGAAATATGAGAAGAAACACTCTTACTTGAAACGTGAATATGATTTTTACACGACAGATGTGATGGATTATGCATCGGGGGTACAGACGAATAGCGGTACGGAACATGAAGAGACAACTATGGCATACATCGGTAAATTTAACTATGACTACATGGGTAAGTATTTATTTGAATATGCTTGCCGTTATGACGGCTCTTACCGTTATGCACCCGGCAAAAGATGGGCGTTCTCTCCTTCTTTATCAGCCGGCTGGAGAATCTCTGAAGAAAGCTTTATCAAAGATAATTTTTCGTTTATTGATAATTTGAAAATCCGTGGTTCTTATGGCGTCATTGGTGAAAATGTAGGAGAGCCATTCCAACACGTGATGGGTTTCACACCTAATGTGAATATTGGTTATGAGTTTGAAGATGGCAAGTTCCTGGGTACGATGGCAGCTCCGGGTGTGATCAATCGGGACTTTACGTGGGTGCGTTCGGAGATGTATAATGTGGGGGTCGAGTTTTCTGTGCTAAGAAACAAACTGAATTTTGAACTTGACTTCTATAAGAAACACAAGAGCGGAAAGTTGAAAATCAGAGAAGGCAACTTGCCGAATACGTTTGGTGGATCAATGCCGGTGGAGAATGTGGAAAGTGAACGTACACAGGGTTTTGACTTGACCATTTCTCACAAAAATCGCATCAATGATTTCTCTTACAGCGCTTCTTTCAACATGAATATTGCCAGAACCATGCATCGCACAGTGGATAAACCGGCTGCACGAAGCAGTTACGACCGTTGGAAGAATGGATATACAAACCGTTGGAATGACTTGGTTTGGGGATTCGACAAAGTCGGACAGTTCCAAAATTATGAAGAGATTTTACATGGGGCTATTCATTGCGACAATAGAGGAAATACGCAGTTGTTGCCGGGTGATTATATCTATGATGATTATAACGGTGATGGTGTGATCAATGGTTATGATACCAAACCGATATTCAGAAACAAGACACCGAAACTCTTTTATGGTTTTACGTTGAATGCACAATGGAAAAATATGGATTTGACAATGGTGTTCCAAGGTGCTGGTATGTACAACATCCGTTTCAATGAGGTATTCAGCCAAATGTTCTTCAACAATGGTAATTTACCTGCTTATTTCTTTGACAGATGGCATTTGGAGGATTCCTATGATCCTGACAACACCAATTGGGTGCCTGGTAAATGGCCTGCTAATCGTTTCTCTCAGGAAATGGGTTCTTCTTACCGCGATAGTCAGGCATGGAACATGAAAGCGTCTTATTTACGCCTGAAGAGCTTTGAAGTGGGTTATATATTGCCTAGAACATTTACTAAAAAATATGGTGTTGAAAATTTGAGACTCTATTTCAATGCATACAATCTCTTTACATTCACCGACTCGTTCTTGAAACAGTTTGACCCTGAAAAGACGGAGGGTGACTATGGTGCCGGATACAACTATCCTTTGACAAAGAGTTTTAATGTAGGCTTAAGTGTTTCATTCTAAATATTATACGTATGAAAAAGATGTTAAATTTTAAATATGTAATTGTGGGGTTCTTGCTCGTGTTATGTGGAGCTTGTTCTGATTTTCTGGATTTAGAACCAAAAAATAAAATACCGGGTGAAAGTGTCTTGTCGGATCCCAATGGTATCAAGTCGTTTCTAGCTGATCTCTATTATGGTTCACCGATTGAAGATTTTGTATATATGCCTGCTGCCGGATTTAACGCCAGAGGGAATACTGGTTCTTTGACGTTGGCGCAATATGCGCTGGAAGCCATCCATTCGGAATGGCCCAACTGGAACCAATTTGCCAATGACTGGTGGAATAAGGGGTATTTTTTGAACAGAAATATCAATCTGCTGATGACGTATATTCCCAATTTGGATATTTCAGTAGAGGAAAAGGATGCGTTGATGGGGGAAGCCCATTTCTTAAGGGCGTATACTTATTTTGGTTTGGCGAAGCGTTATGGGGGGGTATCCATCATTACGAAGTATCAGGAGTTTGAGCCGAATACGGATAACTTGAAGGTACCTCGTAGCACAGAAAAAGAAACGTGGGATTTTGTGATGGAGGAATGTGACAGGGCGATTCGTCTGTTGCCGGAAACCAGAAACAATCCGAGTGAAGAGAAGCGCAGGGCGACGAAGTGGACGGCGTATGCTCTGAAGTCAAGGGCAGCATTACATGCAGCTTCTGTAGCTAAATATTGGGACAAGGCTCCGTTGGAAGGGGAAGCGGTGGATAAGAATTTTGTTGGTTTGGACAAGTCAGATGCCAGCCGTTATTATCAGGCTTGCATAGATGCTTCTAAAGCTATCATCGCTTCCAATAGGTTTGGGTTGTATAAGGCGCATCCAGGTAGTGTGCAAGAAGCGATTGCTAACTACAGAGCGCTTTTCACAGATCCGAATGTGGCTGGTGAAGAGGCTATTTTTATCAAAGGCTATGGAGCTCCGGGTACTCGGATTGCACATGATTATGATGCCTGGAACAATCCGAATCAGAATGCGGAAGGATTCCCTCACAGAGGTAGAACCAATCCAATTCTTGAGTTGATTGACTTGTATGAGGATTATACCAATCCGGGGCATGCTGCTCCGATCATCACTACGGAAGATGGAAAGGTGAGCGATAATGAAGGCTATCGTCCGTATGTTGCTTATCGCCATTTTGATTCGCCGGAGGAAATCTTCAAGCATAAGGATGCCCGCTTTTTTGCTTGCATCACGTATCCGAACAGTGTGTGGAAAGGGAAGAAGATTGTAATCCAGGGGGGGGTGATTAAACCGAATGGTGACTTGATGAGTTCACCGGGTGCTTGTGAACATAATGGTAAGACGTATTATACATTCGGTGCTCAATTCTCGAAGGATTATTCGGGGTTTGACGGTACACCGAACTGTACGCGTACGGGGTTCTTGATGCGCAAATTCTTAAATGAGAACCTGACCGTGACCAAGGAGTTGCAGTCGACTACCGACTTTATGGATTTCAGATACGCCGAAATCTTGCTGAACTTTGCGGAAGCGGTTGTTGAAAAGGGTGAAACGGATGGTAATTTGCTGGATATGGCCAAGAAGGGACTGAATGACTTGCGTAAGAGAGCAGCTCATACTACAGAGGTTGACTTGACTCTTGATAATGTGTTGCGCGAAAGGAGAATTGAGTTGGCTTTTGAAAATAAGGGTTACTGGGATTTGATTAGACGCAGGGATTTCCATTCGGAATTCGATAACCGCCGTAAAATGGCGTTGGTGCCTATGATTGATTTACGAGGGGAAAAGCCTCAGTATATTTTTGTGCGTAAGTTTGTACCGGGTGCAAACTCTTGTACTTTCCAAACGCATCATTATTACAGACATATTCCTGGAACTTCTACCAATGGTTTAACTCAGAATCCAAAACACTAATTTAACAATAGCAACTATGAAACGTAACATTAAAAATATGGCTTTCGCTTTGCTGACATTGTTTGCAGTCACTTCCTGCGACTTGTTGGAAATAGACAACTATGATGGTCCGAATGCTACCATTGAAGGCAAAATCTTAGACATTGAAACTGGCGAACTGGTTGAACAGGATATTATTGACGGGGCACAAATCGAATTTATCGAACATGGGTTTGAGAATCCTGAAACGCAATACATGGTAATTAAGAACAATGGTACGTATCGAAACAACGTGATGTTTGCAGGTTCGTATACGATGAGTCTGATGCGTGGTAACTTTGTGTCTGTCAAAGATCAAGAAGTTGTGGTGAAAGGTAATACGGTATATGACTTCAGAGTGCAGCCTTACATCCGTATTAAAAATGCTTCCATTCAAAAAAATGGTAGCAAGGTTGTGGCTAAGTTCCGTATAGAAAAGACGGTTGACCAAGAGGTGGCGGAAGTGGCTCTTTACGGTCACCGTGAACCGAATGTTGGCGAACCACTCAAGGAGTTTGTGGTAAAGCAAGGTGTGGATAACTCGTACCTTGGCAATGAGTTTACATTGGAATTGGACTTAAAACATGAAAATATAAAATCCGGCACGCAATATTACTTTAGAATTGGCGCAAGAATTAACATTGGCGGTGCGAAATTCAATTACGTTCCTGCAGTAAGACTAGCTTTGTAAGATGAAGAGACAATTACTCACTATAGGCTCTTTATGGGTCTGTTCTCTACTTTTTGCACATCCTTGTTCTTCGGGACAAGAAATGCAATGGATCGATCATGTTGAAATGTATACGTCTAAACGTCCACCGGTGGAAAAAAGACTTTTCCGGTCAGAAGTCGTCGAACGGGTTATTGAGGAGACGGTCACTCTACTGAAAAATGAGAAGCTCAAATGGATGTTTGCCAACTGTTTTCCCAACACATTGGACACGACGGTGTTTTATGAATCGGAACCGGAGGACGACACTTTTGTGGTAACGGGGGATATTCCGGCAATGTGGCTTAGGGATTCTTCCGCCCAGGTGTGGCCTTATCTGATGTACGCCAATGAGGACGAGCGGTTGAGGAAAATGATTCGGGGGGTGATTCTACGACAGTTCAGATTAGTTCTGCTGGATCCGTATGCGAATGCGTTCTACCGTGATCTCTCTGGAAAAGGGGAGTGGCAAAATGACAGGACACCAATGAGAGGGGGAATTCACGAAAGAAAGTGGGAAATCGACTCGCTGTGTTATGTTGTTCGTCTGGCTTATCATTATTGGAAAGTAACCGGTGATGACAGCGTTTTTACAGCGGAATGGATGCAGGTGGTTGAATCTATCCTGACAGTTTTCAAAGACCAGCAACGGAAGGAGAATCGGGGTAATTATTCGTTTTTACGTGTGACGGACCGGCAGTATGACACGTTATCCAACGATGGATATGGAAATCCGGTCCGTGCCAACGGACTGATTGCCTCTTCTTTTCGCCCTTCGGATGACGCGACTGTTTATCCGTTCCTGATTCCTTCCAACTTTTTTGCTGTGACCAGCTTGCGTCAGATGGAGGAGATTCTATTGAAGGTGAACAAAAACAAAGCAATGGCTCGTGCGTGCAATGTGTTGTATATGGAAGTGGGCGAAGCGTTGAAAAAACATGCCATACACAAGCATCCTACCTATGGAAAGATTTATGCTTTTGAAGTGGACGGATACGGCAATCAGCTCTGCATGGATGATGCTAATATTCCCAGTCTGCTGGCTTTGCCCTACATCTGCGATGTGAAGCCCTCGGATAGGATTTATCAGAATACGCGAAAATATCTGTTGAGTCTGGACAATCCGTATTTTTTCAAGGGCAAATATGCCGAAGGCATCGGTGGCCCTCACATAGGAATGGACATGGTGTGGCCCATGAGCATAATCATACGTGCCATGACGTCGGAGAACGATGAGGAAATCAAATTGTGCGTTGCCATGCTGTTGGCTACGGATGCTAATACAGGCTTTATGCATGAGTCTTTTCACAAAGATCAGCCTGAAAAGTTCACACGTTCGTGGTTTGCCTGGCAAAATTCCTTGTTTGGTGAATTGGTTCTTAAGATTATTAGAGACGGAAAGTTACATCTTTTAAATGAATTATGATGAAAAGGATTTATATTATAATACTACTCCTATACTGCTGGGTCTCGTTTTTACCGGCACAGGATATATGTTCTCCGGTACGAGAAGGTTATTTATCAATGTCTGATGAGAAGAAGAAGCTGACCGTTCTCTTGTCAGGCGCTTCTTTTGCATCCGTGGATAACGGTTGGTTTGAGTTGGGGTGTGAGGCGTTGCGTGCGAAGGGAATCAACCGGGCCATCGGAGGAGAAGCCATTGCGGATGTGGCGAACCGAATGTCACGTGGCGATTTGTATTCCCGTGAGGAATTGGACGAGGTGGATGTCTTCGTGATTATGCAGGTACACAACCGGGATGTGTATGCCCCGAATGAGCTGAAAAAGGACTATCACGAATATGCCTTGCCTTTTACCCGTGGCAACTATGCGGCCGCTTTTGATTATGTAATCAAGAAATACATATCCGATTGTTATCAACTTCAATTTGACAAAGGTTCGAAGTATTACGGTGTGAAAGGGGGGAAGCCGGCTGTGATTCTGCTTTGTACCCATTGGCACGATGCACGCGTGGTGTATAATGAATCTATCAGGAAACTCTCCGACAAATGGGGCTTTCCACTGGTAAAATTTGATGAACAGATTGGCTTTTCAAAGACCGTTGAGCATCCAGAAACACACCGACAAACGAGCACTCTCTTTGCCGATGACACAGAGTGTATTGATGGGGTTGAGTATGGATGGCATCCCAACCGGGGTAAAGACTGTTATATTCAAAACCGTATGGCTGCTGTTTTTGTAGCCCAAATACAATCCTTAGTTCTGTAAGAAAATGAAACATTTATACTTTTTGTGTGTTGTGTTTGTTTTTTTATTCGCAGGGTACGCCCTCTCTCAGGGATCAAATAAAGAACATAACTTGACTCCCGTTGACTATGTCAACCCTTATATGGGCAACATCAGCCATTTACTAGTACCCACTTATCCTACGATTCATTTGCCCAACAGCATGTTGCGTGTATATCCCGAACGGAGTGATTATACAGGTAGTCAATTACATGGATTGCCGCTCATCATTACCAGCCATCGGGGCACTTCGGCCTTTAACCTTAGTCCTTGCCAAGGAGAGCCGTTACAGCCGGTCGTAAACTATAGCTATGACCATGAGAACGTCAAGCCCTACTATTACGAAGTGTTTTTGGATGAAGAACAAATTGAGGTCAAGTATGCGCCTTCACGTCAATCGGCTTTATACCAACTCCGCTTTACCCAAACGGACAAACCGGCTTATCTCATTGTGAATTCCCGGCACGGAAAAGTTCAGGTAGCGGAAAACCATATCAGTGGTTACCAGCATTTGGATAACAACACTCGAGTCTATCTGTATTTGGAAACTGAGCAGATGCCAGTACAATCAGACATGCTGGTGGATGGGAAATTGAGCCGTACGACGACTGCAGAAGGTCACAATGCGTGTGCGGTGTTGGCCTTTGCAAAACAAACTGAGTATGTGCGTGTAAGATACGGTATTTCATTTATCAGTGAAGAACAAGCTCGCAAAAACATGGAACGTGAATTGTCCGGTTATGATGTGGTGGCACTGGCTGATAAAGGGCGGAATATCTGGAATGCTTCCTTGGGCAAGATAGACGTTAAGGGAGGAGATACTGACAGTAAGCGGGTATTTTATACTTCTTTGTACAGGGTATTTGAACGCCCAGTCTGTATCAGCGAAGACGGGCGCTATTTCAGCGCGTTCGATCATCGGGTACATAATGATTATGGTTTGCCTTTCTATACAGATGATTGGATATGGGACACATATCGTGCAGCCCATCCATTACGTGTACTTATCGATCAAAATACGGAGTTGGACATCATTCGGTCCTATTTGCGTATGGCAGAACAGATGGGAACGATGTGGATGCCTACTTTCCCGGAAATTACAGGAGATTCTCGACGAATGAATTCTAATCATGGAGTGGCTACGATTGCAGATGCGGCTGCCAAAGGAATCAAGTTTGATTTAACCAAAGCATACAATGTGTGCAAACGTGCTATTGAAGAGAAGACATTGGCTCCTTGGTCAGCAGCAACCTGTGGCTGGATTGATCTGTTTTATAAAGAAAAGGGGTATATCCCTGCTTTGCAGCCTGATGAAAAGGAAACTGATCCGAATGTACATTCCTTCGAAAAACGTCAATCTGTAGCCGTGACACTCGGAACGGCGTATGACGAATGGTGTCTGTCACGCATCGCTGAAATGCTAAATAAGGATGAAGAAGCTGCCTACTATCGTTGTCGTTCGTTTAATTATCGCCATATTTACAACAAGGAAACGTGCTTTTTCCATCCAAAGGATAAAAATGGCAAGTGGATTAGCCCATTTGATTACCGCTTTTCTGGTGGTCAGGGTGCCCGTGAGTATTATGGAGAAAATAATGGTTGGGTGTATCGTTGGGATGTGCCGCATAATATTGCCGACCTTATTGAACTGATGAATGGCAAGGAACAGTTTGTTGCCAATTTGGATCAGATGTTCAATGAGTCTTTGGGAAAAAGTAAATTTGATTTCTATTCTCAATTACCCGATCATACTGGCAATGTGGGACAATTCTCCATGGCGAATGAGCCGTCTCTGCATATTCCTTATCTTTATTGTTATGCTGGTCAGCCTTGGAAAACTCAGAAGCGTATCCGCCAGTTGTTAAAGATGTGGTTTCGCAATGATTTGATGGGCATTCCTGGGGATGAAGATGGAGGGGGCATGTCAGCCTTTGTTGTCTTTTCTTCTCTCGGTTTTTATCCTGTCACTCCGGGACTGCCTATTTATACCATTGGCAGTCCGATGTTCAGTGAGGTCCGTATCAAGTTACATAACAACAAGTTTTTCACAATTATAGCAGAGGGGGTGTCAGATGAAAATAAATACATCCAGTCGGCCACTCTCAATGGCAAAGAATTGAATCATGCCTGGTTTGCACATGAGGATTTGATAAATGAAGGTGTATTGATCTTGAAAATGGGAAACAGACAAAATAAGATGTGGGGTATCGATTGTCCACCACCCTCTCATGGGCTGAAATAAAGAAGTTGTAAATTATATCAACGACTATCCCAGTTCTGATTTTAATTTTACTATTGGTCAAGGTTGGGTTTATGTTTATTTATGACTGATTCCAATCAAGATTTATACATAGTGGTATGAGTTTGGGTTAAGAATATATGGGTATAAGCCAATAAAATTTTGGTAGCCATGTCATAGTCTCTAATTTTCAATATCTTGCTGAATTAATTCCATAAAATTGGCTGTCCATCTGCTGGATTGAAATTTAAATCGAAGTTGACCTCAGACTTGACTGCAAAAGTATAATAAGCACTCATCGCAGGAATAGGCTCATCAGAAAGTTATGAATATTATGGTGGCTGGTCTGGACAAGTTATGCAACTATTTTCTGTATATTATTGAGAATTTCAATGGTACTTTGTTCCGCAATATCGGTTTATCATAAAGTAGAATCAAACGTTGCTTCATGTTTGAATAAAGGCTTGTAACAATATAAACTTCATCATTGAAAAGTTTTCCAAGAAGTAATTGTGAGCTATATTCTTACACTTTGGCAAAAATACAGATAATACACATGACTCTCAAGGACAAACCGATAAAAATATATATCCTGCCGCCGTTTCCTCTCCCCCCACACACAACTTGAATATCTTCACTCCGTTTTCTATTATGTAGCCAAAGGAGGTATTAGTGGGGAAAATGTACGGCGGCGGTGGATATATCCTGATTTAGTATTATCTTTGTGCCATCGAAATGCTCTCTCTTTATACAATAGAACTACTGTCGATATGCCTTGTCCGGTGATGGATGGGGCATATTGTTTCTTGTACCGTGCCATGATGGAAATTCAAACAATAATTATTAACTTTACGCTCAACATGTAACTACACATAACATAGTAAATTCATCTCCCGTCTGGTCAGTTATGATAGGACGGGAGCTTTTTGTATGATTTCATTTGTATATCTCATCTGAATATCCTAACTTTCAGACATAGATTTAGAAGTTGTATCCAAGGGCAGTCAGAGCCGGTATTTGTTTTTTCAAGAGGATAAATCATCATGATAAGCTGTTTCATTTTTGCTGACTGTCCTTATGTATTGTACGTATCCATTAGTTTTTCATCTCAATATATGGATACAATGTGTTTGAGTAGTATTTCATGCCCGTTCTGCCAGTGATGACAGGACGGGTACTTGCTTATCTCATCCGGCTGCCTTATCTTTGAGGAAATTTGATCAATAAACGTTTTGATTTTTAGCTAACGATGAAACACAGCCCGGAATATTATTGGTCCGTAAGGATATTCGCTAGTTTCAAATCGGACTGTCTTTCTCGCTCTATAAAAAACAAAAAGCCTTCCAGAATATGACGGCACTACCGGGAAGAGATGTAACCGTAACCATTATGCACCATTATCAGGAAGGCTTGAATGGATAGAACGGAAAACGAGGGGTGAATGTTCTTCTGATATCAAAGGGCAGTGAATTAAAAGTGTCTTGGGTTATCGGGAAGAGAGTCTGTAATATCATTCCCGTAGACTCAAGGCACATCCCTAAATTGCCCTAGAAAAAAGAAGAGAAGTTACTTTTTTTACTCTTATTGTAACGATGGCTCTTCCCGGCTTCCTCAGGTCTTTTTATTGTGGAGAGTTGTTCTGTAGAATAATTTGTTATCTTTGTAACTTTCATTTTCAATATTGTATCATGGATGACAGACAACATTTTATTGACTATACATCCTTTATTCCTGCTATAGGCGTTTTCGTATTGATAAGAATGGCCAACGACCAGCTTGTTACCATGGTGGCTTCCCATGTGCTTTGTGGAGTACTTTTTTGTACACTGGTCAGCCGGATACTGCGGGTGGACCATATTGATGTGGTTTTGCTTTGGCTGGGCGGGATTTTGCTCTGGCTATGGTATTGGTTCCGGTTGGAGTCAGGCCGGGCTGTGATGGAGGCTGTAGAAATGGTGGTCGGATAAGCCTTTTTACATCCTTGGGTAAATTATGCGGAAAGTCATACGGGAATCGTTTTATCCCGGGTTATGACTATATACGAAAATACATTGTCAAGAGAGACCCTATTATATGACCAGTGAAGGCAAATGCCACTTTTTAGCAAATGCCTCATGGTTTACAGACATACCGGAGCAGGACAAGGGGTATGCTACGGTCTCGAGAGTTTTTCCGCGCTCTTCATATTGGCTAACCGGATATCGGAAAACTCCCGAAAAAGATTGGGATATTAACTGTATTATACCATCTTTCCGGTTGTCATGCCTGCTTCTCTTCTTCTCTGGTTCGTGCAGGGACTATATGAAAGTCGGCTCAGTGATGACAGGATTTCCTTCCTTGCTACAGCAATAGTTCCCATAATTTCCTTTTCATTGTTTCCGCACTCTCAGATATGGTATAGTACAGCATTATCGAATTTTTACCACCTCCGACAAGCAGTACTCTTGAGGTGTCATCCGTCAGGCTTTCAATACTGACTATATGGTTGACATTGACAAGGACGTTCCCTTTCTCAATGGTCTTGAGCTCTACGAATTTCTTCATGTCTTTGTGTTTTGAAGTATAGATCCAATTTCAACAGTTATGGCAATAATACGTTACAAAAATACAAAATATCCTGGAAACATGTTGATTCTTATAGTATATTTCTTATACTCTCGAGAATAAAAAATAAGAGATAAGCCATCATAGACTTATCTCTTGTACACTACATACACTACCTTGCCTTTTACTGAAACGGCGTATTCTCCCTCAGTTTCTGATTCCTGTACACCACTCCCTGTTCCTTCCTTGAATACAGTTCCATCCTTGAGACACCAAAATTCTTCCGGTTCGCATTATAGTTGTTGATTACCATTCCCGTTATATCATCCTCAGAGATACCATGCCTGCCGAACGTACCGATAAGATAGTCAAGTGCTGCATCATACAAGACACCGTACCGACACAACCATCTTGCCCGTGAGAGGATGGATTTATGTCTGTTACCGTCCTCATAACTGTCCGGATACTCTCTTCTCCATTTCCTGTCCACGTAGTTAATAAGCGTACTATCCTTCCATAACCTCTGAAAGCAAGTGCTCTCCTCTATCTCTTCCGGCGTATGGATAAAACAACCGTCTGAACCACTATGATTATAACTCTTCGCAGCAGGTTCAGGAATGGATGGGTCATATTCAAAGTGGTAAGGAAGCAACGTATCTTTCCCCGGTTTTACATAGACATTAGGATCATAACTCAGGAAGAACGTGCGGCTTAGATTATGACAACTCTTATCGAATTCATCAGTCCTCGGATATAACCTTTGCTTCACCTGCCGGAAAAGATTGTAATGATGCTCCGGGTTGGTGTTGTCGTGAACCATAGCCGCCTTCACGCTTTTATTACCCGGGGAGAACCATACTGCGTAAAGATGGAGAGGATTGGCATATTGAATGAGTCTTTCCTTGAATTCTCCTGCCGCCTCATGTGACCCGAAATCGTCAAAGTCAAGCACAAGGATATTGGAATACTGGCGCAGGCTGGTCGGGTCATCGTTCCTATAGTCGAATATTCCGGAAGGTGCTATCATGGGGAGTCTGTGTTTCTCTTCCTTGTAAGCCTTCTCTGTCGTCTGCGCCCTCACCATATCCGTTTGTATAGAGAGTTTGGGATTGGATGCTATAAGTTCAAGGATGTGGTCGAAGTTATAATAAATTTTACTCCTTGAATCACCCGAATTAAAGTAGTAGCTTATGTTTTTGTTTATCATATTATTG
The DNA here is from genome assembly GCF_902825465.1 of Bacteroides sp. Marseille-P8574. Taxonomy (NCBI): domain Bacteria; kingdom Pseudomonadati; phylum Bacteroidota; class Bacteroidia; order Bacteroidales; family Bacteroidaceae; genus Bacteroides; species Bacteroides sp. Marseille-P8574. The sequence continues at coordinate 1,781,091 of NZ_CADEBE010000002.1, read as the reverse complement.
GATTTTAGATTGTTATTTGCTTTATTGTATCGTGAACCTTCCAGAGAGACCGGACCCGGCTTTTCTTTGGGAGAAAGCCGGTCCTCTCAGTATCTTCGTCTCTCAGGAAGAACCACTATTTTTCAGTAAAGGAGCTATGGAAACGGTTGATGAAAGATTGAAGAAGAGAGGCTACTTCGTACCCTGCCAGAGTGGAGAGAGAAGAATTTATTTTATTTTTCTTCTTCTCACTTTTGTAGACTGCAAAGCCGGTCTACTCTTCTATATCCTCATTTAGTCATTATTTCACCTGTATTTTTCTACTTCTCTCTATATATTTAGTATGTACATCAAAAAAGTCCGGGTAACAATTTTTTCTTATTAGCCATCTTCCATAAATCAAAAAATAAAAAGAAGAGCTTCCCATCCTATTACAGACAGAAAGCCCTCCAACACAACAACTAAAATCTTGTTAATCAAAAGTACTGTGTCTAAAGAATCTCACAATTCCATGGCAAAAATAACGATAATGCACATGATTTTCAAAAATAAACTGATAATATATATCACTCCGCCGGTTTTATTCCCCCACAACTTGAATATCCATCACTCCGTTTTCTATTATGGAGCTAAAGGAGAGATATCAGTGGGGGAAAATGTACGGCGGCGGTGGATATGTCCGGATTTCATATTATCTTTGTGCCATCAAAATACTCTTTCTACATAACAATAGAACTACTGCCGATATGCCTTGTCCGTTGATGGATGGGGCATATTGTTTTTTGTACCGTAGCATAATGGAAATTCCGACAATAATCATTACTTTTGTCTGTATGATCCATATCCGTTTTTATAAAGGAGGTGGATAGTCATATTGTTTCACCATGAGCGTATGGAAATTATACACACAAATCTCTTTCTCTCGTCTGGTCAGTGATGATGGGATGATTTTGTATGATTTCACTTGCATATCTCATCTGAATGTTCTAATTTTATAGGCAACAGTCATTGATAGAATTTATATCCAAGGGTGGTCCGGGTTGGTGTTTTTCCGTGAGGATGAATGTTCAATGTGTATGTTTTATATTAACAGACTGCCCTTATGTATTGTATCCATTAGTTTTTCATCTCAATATATGGATACGACGTTTTGTTTTAGTAATGTCTCACGCCCGTTCTGCCAGTGATGGTCGGACGGGTATTTGTATGTTTTATCCGGTTGCCTTATCTTTGCGGATATTGTAAGGTAATTAGACTGAAGACAGCCTGAAGAATCTTATTGTCTGTGAAGATAGCGTCTATATTGGGGTTAGGCTGTCTTTCTCACTCTACAAAAAATAAGAGTCTTCCGGAAAACATGAACACTATTGATAAAAGATGTAACCATAGCCATTATACACCATTATCCGGAAGGCTTGGATGAATAGCACAGAAACCATGTGGTGAATGTTCCGAAAAGTTCTCCATTGCCGATATCAATCCACATTTGACGTACCATTCCATGAACCAGACTTGTCTTTTTTGTATGTTATAACCTTAAATAATTTTTGCAATAGCTCAGTCTATTTAATATATGGATTTGAATAATTATACTATTTTGCAAAAATAATAGATATAGATCGGATAAATGCGTGGGGTGTTGCCATTCGATTAGGAAACACTGCATCACTCATTTTGAAGACATGGCCGCTTCTCTTTTCTGTGAAGAACGGAGGAGTTTGTTTGTTTTGTTTGATTCCCATTTCCCAAGCCAAGAGAGGTAGGGAATGGGATTTTTAATTTGCATATTTCACCATAATCCCAGATTGAGCCCGTTTTTCTCACTCTACAAAAAATAAAAAGCCTTCCGGAATACAGCGAACACTACCGATAAGAGATATATAACCGGAACTAGACTCTACAGATTAACACCATTATCCGGAAGGCTTGGATGGATAGAACAGAAAACGAGAGTAAATGTTCCGGGCAATGAATCAAGTGCCTCTGATTATCGGGAAGTGAGTATAGATTTTATTCCCGGAAATTAAAGGCACATCTCTGAATTGCCTATAAAGATGTCGCAAATTGAACTGTGTCAGCGAAAGAAACGAATGAATTATCAACTTCGCCAACATATTTTAGACTTTCATCAGTTTGAATTAACCGATTGAAGAATAACTTTTAGCGAATTATTTGAGAAGTAGTGGTAACGAGTTAGCAACCGTGCGAATTTCAGCAATTTGCAGTACTATACCGTCCAATTACTCATTTTCGACACAAAAAATGATTTCTTTTAAAACACAAATTCTGTTCGTTGAATCTTTCCTTATATTAACTTTAAACCTTTTGCTACCCGGCAGGCTTCAATGGAGTTTTTCACTTGGAGTTTGCCTAAAATTTCCTGTCTATGCCGACTAACTGTATTTATGCTGATAGAAAGTGTCTCGGCTATTTTCTTACTTGCCATCCCTTTGTCTATGAGGTTCAATACCTGCTTTTCTCTGACAGACAGAATTCTTGTGCTGTCCTGTTTGCCAATTTCTGTCATTTGACCGTTGGTAGAATTGATTATCAGACATCTGGCTGGAATATCAAACAGTAAAGGAGTGTAAAGGCATAAAGCCAGCCACAGCGTATCGTTAGAAGGGGCAGAAACATAGAACATTCGATGCAATACTGGCATATAATTATTTGTGCCGTTCTTCATGCGAAGTTTGCTTATCAAATAATAATCGGTGCGTTTCCTCTTGGGCTGGCGTTTGACGAAATGGAAAAAACACAATTCTTGTAAGTGCTTCCCTGCCAAATCGTCGGGATGAATGAGCTTGAATATCTCTTTTTCCCAAATGGAAGACACCTTATCCTCGTCCCCACATTTGTCTATTTCCAGCATTCGGGAAAAACTACCATAATAAATGTAACTTATATTGGTACGCATATCACTCAATACGGCTACCGCACTTTCCATCCGTGCATAGTTGCGGGCTATACCCTTATACTTGTCCAGCAACTCGGAGTATGGTTGCTCTTCCGCAAAATTTTGTGTGAAAAACTCTTTGTTCAATATGTCAATAGTATCCATGACCAGAAATAAAAATGGTTATTTATAATCATTGTGCAATATATAACAATACCTTACCTTTGCAAAAGTAAATAAAACAAATGGTTATTTATGATAAGTGAGAGGAAAAGTGCCGGCAAGGAAAACTGTACGATGCCAATAATGATGCGGAATTAATAGCCGAAAGGCAGGCATGCAAGGCACTGTGCCATGAATATAATCATCTACTGCCATCGGAAAGGAAACGCAGGGAAAGGATTATCGTCAGTTTATTCGGAAAAACGGGGTATAGTTTCCTGATAGAACAGCCGTTCTTCTGTGATTATGGTTATAATATAGAGATTGGCGAAAATTTTTATGCCAATGTGATGTGTCATTCTGGACGGGGTAAAGGTTAAGTTTGGTGATAATGTGTTCATTGCTCCAGGTTGCGGGTTTTATGCCGCCGGACATCCTTTTGATGTGGAGCAAAGAAATCGTGGACTTGAATATGCACGACCGATTAGCATAGGTAATAATGTACAGATAGAAGCGTATGTCTCATCTTGCCGGGAGTTACGATAGGCGACAACTGTGTCATCGGTGCAGGAAGTGTGGTAAATAGAGATATTCCGACAGGAACATTGGCAGTCGGGAATCCTTGCCGTGTTATTCGAAATTTATAACATTAACAATATATTGAAAATGAAAAAATTACTATTGAGTGGAATGATGATTGCCATTTCATTTACTTGCATGGCGCAATCATTGGAGAAGATGCAGTGGTTCAATGAACCTGAGCAATGGAAAATTGAGGATAATTCGCTTTCGATGCATGTTACTTCCCAAACAGATTATTGGCGTATATCCCACTATGGATTTACCGTGGATGATGCCCCGTTCCTATACACACTGCGTGGAGGGGAATTTGAAGTAAAGGTAAAAATATCGGGTGATTACAAAACCCGTTTCGACCAGTCGGGACTGATGTTGCGTATTGACCATGAGAATTACATCAAAACCGGAATTGAGTTCGTGGATGGGAAATATAATCTCAGCACTGTCGTAACCCATCACACGAGCGACTGGAGTATTATACCGTTGGACAAGCCCGTGCCGTTTGTATGGATTAAGGCGGTACGTCGGTTGGACGCCGTGGAAATTTTTTATTCTTTCGATGATAGGGAATACACGATGATGCGCAATGCTTGGCTACAAGACAATCATCCCGTCATGGTAGGGGTAATGGGAGCTTGCCCTGACGGTAACGGCTTCAAAGCAAAATTTGAAAATTTCTCAATTAGGCATTTACCGGATTTGAGAAGAGTACAATGGTTGGAGAAAAATAAGTCTGAAAATAATTGATTTTTTCATATAAAGAACGGTTTGTAATATTTTTACGGGCCGTTCTTCTTTTGGAAAAACGATGAGATGTGATATTTCCAGCTTGTCCCCTTTGCTGGTGCATGGGTTGTCACATGTTCTGTATCTTGTCTTGCAGAACCTCGACAGCTTCCTCATGCATAGCTACTTCCCGATGCAGAGTGGCGTTCTTACCCTCCAATAGATTGATCCTATTACCGGCAGAAAGGGAACTGGTACTCTCGGCTATGTTAGTGGGGTGTCGTGGCTGCTGCCAATTTCCATATCTCTGATTATCGGGAAGTGGGTTTTGGTTTTATTCCCGAAACTTAAAGGCGCATCTCCGAATTGCTCATAAAAAAATAAAAAAGAAGAGACAAGCCTTAATCCGGCTCATCCCTTCCATTATTCTGTCTACCTTCCGCATATCACATCATACACGGAGTAGCCTTTCGCATAATCATCTATCCCAGGCTCGAACTCCTTCCACCATTCCCAGACATACAGACCATAACCTTTCCATTGCAGCGTCTCTATCTCTTCTTTCCACTGATAAGACCATTGATTCCTAAGACGCGGACAGACCAGGATACGTAAATACCCCGGAATACCTGTCATCAAATCTCCCGACAATACCTTTCCGCCCGTTGAGAACCATTGGAAACCCGGAAAAAGCCCCGTCATCCCTTCAGCCACGCCATCATCATCCACTATCACAATCCTCATGTCCGGGCGGTATTCCATTGTCGGATTTGGAAGATGATAAAATGAAGGGATATTTTTTACCTTGGAGAACAACGCCTTCAGTCTTTCATCCGCCCCTTCTCTTCTCAGCGTCTTACTCCCGAACCTTTTATTCCTGTATGCATTGCCGACCGTATACCTGATCTCACCGGGCGTAAAGTCGGAGGAGGCGTAAGGGAGAAGGATGTCAAGTGCCTCGTCTCTCCCGATACCGTATTCACAGAGATTGCAGGCCGTATCATAGACATACCCGTTACGGTTGCCTCTCCTGAATCCCCCTTCCGTCCATGAGAGTATGATCCTGAGCCTCTCGTCCATATCGGTTATCGGGGCTGTGTAGTTGGCTGTATCCGGATTTATGGCCATCTCCTCTTTTACCTCAACCGGTTTGTCCCATACAAGTGCTCCAGGGTTGAGATGGAGGTCAGGATCGTAGGTGACGTTCGTATATCTTGCCACATCCTGGGCTCTTCTATCCTCATCCACGCCAAAATCCTCCGCTATGGCCTTGTAATAGAGTTTATGGCTTTCAGCGTCAAGACTGTCCGGAACCTTGACCAGCACTTTGAGCCCTTTTCCAGATATTGAGAGGAAGACCGAGTATACATAAGGGTTCTTCGTCAGCCGTTCCTTCTCCGAAAATACGTCCCCGTCCAGATGGTCTATGTCGATGGCCATGATACCGCTATGCCTTATCAGCCTCTCTTTCCCGCGTCTCTCGAATATGCCTGAGAATGAAAATCCGGGAGCGTCGAATTTAGCCCGGTCCATTTCCTCCCCGGTCCTGGCGTTCCTGACCTTGTCCGCATATTCCCTGTATTTCCCTTCCTTAATCAGACGGAGGGCATAATCCACACTCATCCTTTTTGCCGGAAGTGTATTGCTCTTGCTTGTATAAAAATCTATATCGTTCATTGCTACTCGTTTTTAAGTTGTTGATGTGTGGAGGCGTTCGCTGTTTGGGAAGCGAACACCCCACCAAGATGTATATTAATTAACTGATTGATGTTTACCACTGATTACGGGTGTTTACCAGTGTTTAGGGGTGTTTACGGGTGTTCACGGTGTTTATGAGTGTTCACGGTGTTTACTGGTGATCACTAGTGTTTAGGGTGTTTACTAGTGTTTAGGGTGTAAATAAATGAACACCACTATATATTTTTTCTTCTTTTGGGTCATTCTCCAGTCTTACTTATGTGATATTATCCTTTATAATAGTAGTCAGCAATAGGGTATGAAAAGGAATAACCCAAAGAAAAGAGAGAGAATGATGTTTTTTCTTTCTTTTGGGTCATTTCCTATTGATATACCATATATATAGGCTATATATGGGATAATAATAATGAATAACCCAAAAAAAGAAGGAAAAATGAATATAAGTGTTCATTCATTTATATAGTGAACATAGGTAAACAGTGTAAACAGCAGTGAACACCTTAAACACTCCTAAACACCTTAAACAGTAGTAAACAGTGTAAACGGTAGTAAACACCTTAAACAGTAGTAAACAGTGTAAACAGTAGTGAACACCTTAAACACTCCTAAACACCTTAAACACTCCTAAACACCTTAAACAGTAGTAAACATCAGAAATCAACAGCAGATAATATACAATGTGAAGGATTGGCCCTCAAAAGCCAATCCCTTCACTTCACTTTTAACTATTCTTACATTCATTCCTTCCCGTCAACATCCATCCCTTTCAGCCTTTTTCCGATAGTGGCAGGTGAGAGGTTCAGTTTCTCAGCTATCTTCCTGTTCGACATACCCTGCTCATGTAATTTCCTGATCTGCTCAAGCTGCATATTGTCCGCATCCCTCAACAGGTCACACTCCCTGGCTGTCTGGATAGGGGTTGAGGTTTCCATTCCGGTCTGGTGAAGCTGTGCGGGCTGTATGAAACGGAGCATGGTAGGGTCGAGCGTCTTGTCAATCACATAAGGTATCACATGGTTCCCGTCCCATACTATCCTGCCGTTCCTGCTCTTGAGCTGCTTCACGTATCTGCCCGTCGAGGGATTGCTGCTGTCCGTTCCTATGGCGAAGACCGACTGAACGAAGTTGGTGAGCATGCTTGAGCCCAGGCAGTGGTTTATGTCAAGGGGTGTGGACGGCTGGATCTTCGGGGTATGGTTGACTACAAGGATAGAGTAACCCTCCTTCGCCCAGTTACAGAACTCCTGGCAGATCGGTTTCACATCCTCGGCCTTCATCCCCCCGTTGTTGACAAGAAAGGTGAGGTTGTCAAGGAGCAGCACCCTCGCGTTCACCTTTGCCATCATCCTCCTTATCAACGGCAGGAACCTGCCCGAATCATAGAGGCCGTCTCCGATCATGCTTAAATCCGGGCGGTGGAGATTATCGGGCCAAACATGCAGTTCACCGTCCCTTGAGGTATATCTCTCCTGGAACTGCTTCATGGAGAGTTCAAGGTCGAGATAGAGCACCGTTTTTCCCAGCTCCCCACTTATATGTTCCGCTATCTGGACCGCATAAAGGCTCTTGCCCGTATTTGTCCGCCCGAAAAGGATGCCAAACTCGTTCTCGAACCACAGGGCGTTACCATTCCCGTCACCTCCCCATAATATCTCCGGTACGGGTTTCCGTTGCTCTTCCATCATCATACTGTTTAAGGATTGTCCCATTATAAAGTCAAGTTCGTCCGCTCCGTCTGCCTGTTGTGTATCCCTGGGTGTGGATGCAGGTGTTGCAGGTGCCGTGTATCCATCCTCCCTCTCCGTATGCCATTCTTTTCCATTGCCGAAGGGGTTGAATTCCGGCACTTCTATGGGTGGCACGACAAGAGGTATGTACGGCAATGGATTTTCCGCATCATTCCAGCATTTCTCAAGACTGGCATTGACGGAAGCGATAGTTTTTTCATCAGGTTCTAATTTTTCAGTCATTATTTTATTACAGTTTTTAGTTGTACATTAATTTAACATTCACACGTATAAGAATCTCCAGCTTTCAGACCGCCATTCTGATACCAATGAAGAAAGGATGACAAAACCGGCCACTGTCCCGCCATCCCTCCATGACTGAAAACTGAAAATAACTTGTACACAGATTAGGGCATGACTGGAAATGGCGCGCGTTTTTCATATTTGGAGCGCTATTATATATATAAGGTATAATTGCCCAACGTCCAGCATCCTCCCAAAGCCTTATTACCGAAGAAACAAATACTCACAATGAAGGGCGCCGAAACAAATACCTGAATATAAATTGCCATAGCCGGGAAAAGGCAAAGGGAATTACCGGGGAAATAGACGGCGCTCTTCTTATTTTTTTTCTCTTCCAAATCGCTAAAACACCATTCACAGCCTGCCAGAACCTAATAACTGAATAATAAAATAGCATAAACCCTATGTTTAAAGAGTTCATAAATCAGCTATTGGGACTTGAGCGGGAGCCTATTCCCAATCGTCAGGATACTTTTACCGCACCTGATGTCACCGAAAAAGCGGTATCATCCGAACCTATCTCTGAAAAATACCAAAGAGACATAGAAGCGCTCCGACAGAAATATGGAGACGCTTTTAAAACCGGTCTCTGTATTAATCTTACACTTCAAGAGGCTTTATCAATCATGCATAGAGAAAGGAGACGTATTGACTCCTATTCCGGTCTTGTCTCTTATCTGAAAAAGGAATGGAATATCACACTAACAATCACATCACAAAAAACTAAATCTAAATCATTATGAAAAACTATTTTATAGCAAACGGAGAGGTGCTCAATACAAATATGGGCATTGAAGAAATGGAATCACGGGTACAGGAATCATTAGACGAGAACACTTCCGGAATGGCACAGTTCCGGGTCAAGAAGCTGAGTGAGAAGGAAGTCCGTTTCTTCTTTGTCAGGGATTTCCTCTGCGACCCCGATAAACGTATTATCTACGATGCGGATATGGCGCTCATCACAGGCCTGGGAATAGGCGCCTTCCAACTACAGGCTGTAGGAGGATACCCGATGATACATCCCTTGAATTTTGCTGGGAAGAATTTCTACACGGATATAACGGCGTTCATCAGGTTCTATAAATTCCAACTGTTTGAAGAGATGGGGCAGCTGGTGGAGCATATCGGCCTGAGAACTTATTCGGACAGGATTTTAATGCAGATAATCTTCTAATCCTTATGAATGTCTTGGTAGCATGTGAGGAAAGTCAGGCCGTATGTCTGGCTTTCAGAAGATTGGGTCATAATGCTTTTAGTTGTGACCTTCAAGAGTGTAGCGGTGGACATCCGGAGTATCATTTCAAGGGGGATATGTTTGATGTAATCGCCAATCGTGGCGGAACTTTGGAGAACGGTACCAAACACTTCCTTGACGGTAACTGGGATCTGGTCATAGCCCATCCTCCCTGTACTTTTCTTGCTGTCTCGGGTGCAAGATGGTATTATCACCCCGACGATAAGAACCTTCCAACAGAACAGAGAAGACCCCATCCGAAGTTCCCCGACAGAGCCAAAGACCGTGAAGATGCAGTCCAGTTCTTTATGGATGTTTCAATGGTTGGAGTGAGTAGACTGGCTATAGAAAATCCGGTGGGCATTATGAGCAGTCGGTGGAGAAAACCTGACCAGATTATAGAGCCTTGGATGTTCGGTCATGAAGCAAGCAAGAAGACCTGTCTATGGTTGAAAAACCTACCTCTCTTGGTACCGACAAATATAGTCGGGAAAGGTGAGATCTATACTGCAAAGAGTGGTAACAAATCTCCTAAATGGTTCACTGACATATTCTTCTCGGGCGTGTCGGCTGAGGAGAGGAGAAAACTGAGAAGCAAGACCTTTCCCGGAATAGCGGATGCGATGGCTCTCCAGTGGGGAGGAAAAATGGCGGTATAATTACACTATAATGTATGGATCAAAACAAGAACAAATAACAAGATGGCACAATATTTCAGAATAGCGACAAAGGACTTCTGCAACACACTCAAACCCGGCTCTTTCACGGGAGATACGATGATGTGTCCTACAAGAAGTCAGATTGAATCGGCCGGGTTGCATATAAAGAAGGGTTACACCTATGCGGCCGACCAGCTTGTTCCCGAAGACCATATCGAGCGTCTTGACTGGGAATATACTTTCTCCGTGACTCCTGCGGCAGCTACCATATCTGCGGCGGGAGGTTCACGGAAATTCACAGTGACCTCGTATAAGAGACAGTACAGTTACAGTAATGCGGGAAACCGTATCTATGTGGAAGGTTCACAGACAAATGTGGCCTACACTTCAACAAATACAGGCTCCGGAACATGGACTGCCGGGACTGATACGATTTCTTATAGTTCCAACCCTGGAGGGGCTACAAAAACAGGTACTATAACCTGGACACAATCAGAATCTTTCAATGGAGCTCCCAAGAAGACAGCGACAGCAACCCACAGACAAAATGCAGATACTATCAGTGGTTATGACAATCCGACTGTCAGCCTGTCTTATCCTGTTATTCCCGCTGCCGGTGGAACTGTCTCTCCAAGTTATAGTTACAGTCAAGTAGCCCATTGGGTATCTGGAAGAACTACAAATATTACATCGGGCGGATTTTTATCATTTAATAGAGTATCCGGAACAGCAACAATTAATGCTTCTAATGGACAGGCTAACGTAGGTTCTAAAGGTACAACATCCAGTAATCAGACAACGGTAGCGACAGCAGCATTGACAGTCAGTATAAATGGTAAATCCGGTACCTCCGGACAAGCTGACGTGTATCAAGCTGCGAATAGAATTGAAAATACGTCATGGAATTCCTGGAGTGTTACCGTTAGTGCCGATAAAACAAGTTTCCCCAAAGAAGGAGGATCAACTACTGTAAGAGGCAGTGCAGACAGGTCGGGAACACACTATTGGACTTCCGGCGCTACATCGGGGGCATCAGATACGGGAGTTCCCAGTTACACTCTTAGCAATACCTCAGGATTCTCAATATCACCGTCTTCAGGATATACAGCTACCTTGACTGTCAGCACTAATAATGGTTCAGCCAGGGAAACCAGAATAACAGCCTCTTATGGTGGAGCGTCCGATTATGTTGATGTATCTCAAGAAGTTGGCATACTTACAGATAGGGAATATGAATACAGGTATGATAATATATGCAGTATCAATATATCAAATACCGGTTGGTCCTGGAATGATACAGGTAAAAGGATTTTCTCCGTGGACTCCAGAAGAGGTACAGGCAGTAGATATCGCGATGGTACCAGTGATGATGGAGGTCAATCATGGACGTGGGGAAGTTGGAGCAGTTGGTCTGGCTATAGTTATACAAACATATCAGCTTCTACCAGTGTGACCGGTTCATTCTCAATCTCCGGATCAACCGTAGGACCTACTTCTAGTAATACTGGGGAATCTTCTAGAAGTGGTACCTTGAGTGCAAGTAATGCATATACCAGTGATTCTGTAACACTTACACAAGGTGCCAATGTAGATTATGACTATAGAATTTCAATATCTCCAGCTTCTTATAATTTCGGAGCTTCAGGAGGTTCCACGTCATTTACAGTAACTCCCCAGATAAGAGAGGGGTCTGGGAGTCCGATATCCTGGGGTGACTGGTATGATAGTTCTGAAGGAAGTTATTGTTTAAGTACAAGCCTACCATCAGGAATTACCGCGTCAAAGTCCGGTAATACAGTGTCTGTAAGTGCTACAGCCAATTCCAGTACAAGTAGCGGAAGGAAGGGTTCCTTCACTGTAACTCATAGTGGCGATGGTTCAAAATCTGCCGGTGCTACAGTGACTCAAGACAAAAAGGATGATATAACTACAAAAACTGAATATCAGTATGAATTTTCCGTAAGTCCTGCCTCATTAAGTTTTAGCGCAGACGGTGGAACGCAGTCTGTAACAGTTACTTCCAGGAGACGACCGGTTACATTGACTTATACCGATGGGAGTCTGACTGATGAAAGTGCAGGTTCCTGGTCTACCTGGTCAAGTTATTCCGGAAGAATAAGTAGTGGAGCAGGATTTTCTGTTTCAGGAACTTCTGTAACAGCAGGTGCAAATAGCAGTACGTCAAGTCGAGAGGGTAATTTGGAATTGACTCAAACACAGACATCTGATTATAATGGCTCTACTAGTAGTTATAAGTCAGATTCCTCCAGTTTAAACGTCCCCTTGGATCAGACGGGTGCAGATATCAAGTCCGTCAACTTCATACACCTGAGTTACAGCTGGCAAAGCAGGGATGGTGCCTATGACATTTACAGCGTATATGCCTCCGCCAGTTATAAAGTCACCTCCACTGTCATCGTGGAATGCAGGCTCACCTACGGTTCCTCCCTCGGGGCGGGTGCGGAGAACTACGCTTTCACGATATCCTCCGGAAGCACGACATCGTCAGCCCGGAAGTGCTATACCTTCACCGGGGATTATCCGGGAGTCATGCCGGGAACCGGCAGTGTCAGACCTTCAGAGGATGAAACCTACCGCTACTCCTTCCTGGAGTAGACTCTGTAGGAATCCGGCAGTAATACCGTCTCCTTATGTCGGTTAATAGCGGAGACGATGGCTGAACAATGGGGAGGTAAAATTATAGCAGCGTAGATAATAACAACAAACACAATGGGTTAACTATGAAAAGTACAATATATACCACTATCGGAGCGTCCAACCACTCTGATACAACAAGGGAAGAACATGATTTTTATGCTACATACCCCGAAGCCATAGACAGGTTATTCGAGGTTGAGAAGTTTCCTAATACCATATGGGAGCCGGCTTGTGGGATGGGGCACCTGTCTAAAAGGATGATAGAACTTGGCAAGGAGGTTTATTCCACTGACCTGATAAACCGGGGTTATGGTACCGGTGGCGTTGATTTCCTGAAAGCCACCGAAAACCCTTATGGAGCTGTCATTACCAACCCTCCTTATAAGATAGCCCTGGAATTTATAGAGAAAGCCCTGGATATATCGGATGAAGGAACCAAAGTAGCCATGTTCCTGAAGCTGACATTCCTGGAGGGAAAAAAACGTAAACCGTTCTTTTAGACCAATCCCCCGCTGAAAATCCACGTCTTTTCCTCCCGTGCCGTTGTAGCCAAAGGTGGAGATTTTACAGTAGCCCAGGCAAACGGGAATGCTATCGCCTATGCCTGGTTTGTCTGGGAAAAAGGTTATAAGGGAGATACTGTAGTGGATTGGATCAACTGAAATACGGCGTAGGGAAACGATACATTCCGGAACTGGCAAATATAACGGTTTTATGACGGAATGGTGTGTTCCCGCCGGATAATATAAATTTATTAATTCATTAAATAATAGAATTTTATGACAAAGAAAAGTGTAAATACCACTCAATATTTGGGTAAGAAAGTATTTATAGCAGGCAAGGTGTATGACCTGCAAGTAATGGACAAGGATGAGGTCGAGGCATCGGTGCAGGAGTATCTGGACAGTGCAATCGGTAAGGGCAGGGTCAGGTTCGAGCTGTGCACAATCGGAAATATGACCGCCATGTCCTTCCACCGGGGACTTGACTACAGTGCCTATAATGCTGACCCGGTGGAGGATATCATGGATGCCGATGCCTTCATGATGACTGCCCACGAATATGACGGTTTTATGATGCCCCATCCTTTCCCTGCACTTCCCGTTCCAGGATTCGGCTATCCCTATCATATAAGCCAGACCGATTTTCTGGACGCATACCGGAAGAGTGCCAGGATTTTAGGGGCAAGCAGAATAAAGAACGTTTCCCTGGATATAGATCCTCAGTCCATTGTACTGAGGGTGCAGGTTGGATAGGTAATGAAGGTATAAACGGATAATAAAACGAGGGTGAAATTGAGTGTTAGCCCCGATTAATATTAGAGTTTTTTCTTATAATTAAAGGAAGCCGCTGTACAGAAGTATGGCGACTCCTTTTATTTTTGTTTACAGAAGAGTTGGATAAATGTTTTTTGTCATCCATATGTCTGCCCTGCCACACTATGAAAAACAATGAAATCTTTTATTTGTTTGATAAACGCTTGAAAGGAATTATTCTTCTCGGGAAAAATAAAAGTAATACTATGGCTTCTACCGTTATTATAGAATATAGATTTGTTTATGGTTCTTCTGCCGAAACCGAGCACTATACATTCACCATATTCTCCGGAGGCATAGGCGCTCCGGCAAAAATGCTGTTACTTTTTTGGCAACTATCCGGAAACCATACCGGGCGTCAGCTGTGCCAGAACTTTAGGGAATGATGCCTACTGCTATTCCTTCTCAGCTGGGTTCTGTTATAATTTGGAGTTGATACAGCTGTTTTTTTGATGATAGGCAGGTTCGATGCTTAGGAGTGAAAATGAAAGACTGAATGACGTTTCCAGCCCTTTTTAATGAGCATAGAAGTCGTAGTACAAAGAATGTATTACGATTTCTTTTTTGCAGCATTCATGATCAGCCATACACTCACTACAATGCTATCGGAGTGGACTCAAAAAGTGGATATTCCATTTTCTCAACCGCATACATGAATATGACAATGAGCAACCTCACAACTTGAAAAAGCTGGGATTTCTTTAAAAATATAGAAGACATGCCAGAATATCATTGATAATGCCACCTTGAGGTGTTCCTTCAAGTGTCGGTTGTGGCAATCTGTTAAATACCACTCCGCTTTTTCAACCATTTCCTTAATACCAGCCTGCCAATTTGTACATTGTTGAGAAGCTATTCATGATTAATATGATCAAAACAGCCCTTAATGCCACTTTCCAGTATCCATTGTGGTGAACAGTCTCTACTCAACCATCTATGAAGTGCATCTATTGTGCATCCGCAGTACTTCTAAACTTTCTGACCCCATATGAGTTCGCATCCGCTTCACTTTCAGTTATAGGTTCTAAAGCCATAAAATATAGCACCTGCATGGCTTCGTCCTTCATGGTTGATATTTCCAAAGGTCTTGTCTTGCCGTTTCTTTGGTTATGTTGGCCCTTTTCAGCGAGAGGGCTTTGTATCCTCTCCTTTTCAATGAACATATAGCTTCTATTTTCTTGGCATCAGTGTTCCACTTTATATGCTCAGCCCCTGCCGTACGTTTACCTTTATTGAAAGTAAGTTTCTTTACCGCCAATGCTTTGGCTTCATAGGAAGTGACAAGTAGGTGCTGCAAAGCCTTTACCTTGTTGTATCTCTTTTCTTTGTGAGGCTTTGCTATTCGGACTTGCAGCTTTCTCACCCTACGCTCGTATTTGGGAAAGTAAATATCTTTCCATGTCGTGTTTCGCACGGTTGAAGATGCACACTCGGCTTTTGCCTTGCTCATTTGCAGTTTCTTCATTTCATTAAAGTTCTACAATCGTTTCACAAAGAATTACCCTGCGGAAGTCTGCCTGCTTTCGCATGAGGTGACGTTTAAGCCTCTATCCTCCGCATTACACGGAAGCTTTCGCTTTCTCCACACCCCTTTACCCGCAACACATTCGACTTTTCTTGCGATTGGCTCACCTGCCTGACATAGACAGGAGAAATACGAGCTTACCAAGTTCCGTACAAGCAACTAACGACCAATTTAGAGTCCCCCCTCCACCAACAGTATGATGTCCATGTAGCCTTACATTCCCCAAATACTATCCTGACTACTCACCTTTGGGCTATAGCTTATAAATATCCGTAAGCTATTTCTTTATTACGATGGTGTAGCTATTCACATATGTTACTCATATCAGTTAGCCTAACAGCCTATACATTGGATATGGCATGAATTAGTGGGCTAATTTTATATGATTTACTGAATGCACCTAAATAAATAAGAACGGAATCATTTTACCAAAGTTGAACTTTTAATCTAAAACTTGAGCCCCAAAAAGAAAAAAGAGAGCTGTATTATTACTCGAAACAGAGTTTAATACAGCTCTCTTAGGTTCAGCAGTTACAATACATAACTTTTCAGAGTAGTCATTTTAGTTTTGACTCCTCTTATTCTCATAGGTTTATTTTATCAGAGAGAGCAGGTCTATTCTATTTTAACACATTGGTAGGGACGTACCAATACAGGCCCTAAAAGTCCAGAGGGTAATAAAGGGGAGTTTTTATCCCAGATTTTACGAGTGGTAAACGTCTTCCGCTTGGAATTGCGTGATGAAGGTGTATCAAGCCACTCAGGCCATACTTGAATATTGCCATTCTGCCATTTTATGTCAGCAGCATATTGTTCATCTCCTATCAAGGCATTAGGCCATAGATTAGTGATACGAAGTTCTAATTCATTAACCCCGGGACGTACAGTGTCACCTAAGTCTATTCTAAAGGGAGCTTTCCACAATACACCCAACGGCTTGCCATTGATTATCACTTCGGCCATAACACGTACGTCACCTAAATCTAATTCCAAGAGATAATTGTTTTTAACCCATTTTGGGGGTATAGTGATTTTTTTTCTATAAGTCGCCGTACCAGAGAAATAGCGAATCTGCTCATCTGTGGAGTTGGTCCATGAGGTTAGCACATCAAATGTAGCATGCCTTTTCTCTTCCTTGGAAAGCAGTGGAAATGTTACATCCCATTTACCTGTCAATACAAGGGAAGAAGCAACAGCTTTGGCTGTTACGCTTTTCTTTTCACCCGCAGAAGTGATATAATGCAATTTTCCTGCATAAGGGGTAAGCCAAATGTACTTACCATGATTGACAACCACCCTTGTTTCGGGGGATACTTCACTAAAAAAGAGAGTTTCACCATCATAAGCAGTCGTAGTAAATTGTTCACCATCTACTGAGTAAGTAACTCGTAACGCACCTTTCAACGGCTTGCTGCTATTATTGGAAGCGAGTGTCTTGTCAACATGAATGGAAAAGGTACCTGCAGCAATTTGTGCCTGAATCTTCTCGGTTACATTCTCTGCCGAATAATAGGGAGGAATACCATGTAGTCCCTTATCGAACTTGCCATACACTGCGCTGATAATCTCTAATCCATCGTTACTACTAGCTTGCAGTGGTAGTAGTTCGTTTTCTGAAAGGTAAGCTTCAGTGTACTTGCCGTTCAGTTTATATGCTATACGCAGTTCCTTTATGTATCCGGGTGCCGCATCAGTAAAACTAGCACGAACATCCACTTTTCCATCGCGTATTTGTCTGGATAATTCTTGTGTCACATCGACCAAACCTGCAGGTAGGAAAGTCCCATATTCAGCTTTAATGATTTTCAGCCCTGGAAGTTGCTTGGCACTTCCCTTCTCCACTTCGACATGGGTGTCAATAGGTCTGTTTTCAGAAATGGCCGGCTTGCGAAAAAGGACAAAGAGTGCCTCGTCAGATTCGAACTGAAGAGGGATGGTTATTGTTCCGTTTCCATTCTCTTTCCAAATAGCGATATCGCGTATTTCACCAGTTTCAGGATTCCATAATTCAGGCCGTTTACCCGTAACACGAAAATTGCATCGCTCTTCTAAATAAGACTTGCGCATATTATCTACCAAGTAAATATCCGTATCCTTGTCACGTCGATGTGTATAACCGATGTCAGCCGTAAGCATACGTTCGGTCGTAAAGTCGGGAATAAAAGAGTCTTCTTTCAATACTTCCTCTACTGAAGAATCTTGAATGAGACCTTTCCCCCATAATTTTTCAGCTATTTGCTCTACAATATCGTCACAAGCAGGATAGTTATTCAGACTTGGGGATTTTTTGGGACGGGGACCAATGACACGTACACCGTTCCGTACCAATTCTTCAATTTTTGCTAGGATTTCCGGAGTCATCCAGTCTGTCTGAGGCAATACAAGAAGACGATACGTACCACCAGTTTGTGTATGAATCACACCGGCTTTGGCTGTAAGAGTCATCATTTTAGAAGGTCCAATCAAGTCATAATCGAATCCAGATGAGGTTATTTCAGGCATTGTCGTGGCATCGTTGGGTGAAGACTCTCCTATAAAAACCAAGACATCAGCTATGGTACGTCCCTGTTGGAGCAAGAATTGGGAACGAGCAATGTAATCCAAGAATGCCTTTCCTGGCTTCCACCATGTATTTAGTCGATTGAACTCTAAGCCACATCCTCCCATTGGTAATCCCGGTCCCATATTCCATGGTTGGTGAGCATAAGTATGGAAGATCAAACGAGTGATACCATTAGTCCATGCCCTATCTCCCAAGCCTTTGATGGTAGCAGGATGTTCTAGCCAATTCACATTGCCTGTAAAAGATTCAGATCCGACTATTGATTTACCATTCAAGTGAGCAGCAGACGAAGCGATGCGAGGCGAGTCGTTAAAAAAGAGATTTCCTGACCAAAATTCACACATCACTATATCCCCAGTATCACCTACTTCAAGACTATTGAAAGGCCCCCAATAAGGCTCTAACGAAAACATCATCCCATATTTATGACAGAGGTCACGGAAACGACCGTAGTAGTTCTTGGTTATCAAATCGCCAATAGTCCGGCGTAAATCCCATAAAAAGCGTTCAGATACTTCACCACTATCTACATAATAGCCGGCTAAGACAGGAAGATATTTTCTGAAATTGTAACCGCGAAGACGATAAAATTCTTTATCAAAACCTTCCGTATAGTTGGTACAGCCCACTTCATAACTATCTATTATACAGTTTTTCACAGTTTTTCCCACCAAATGACCTAACCTATTCAAGATGGGAACGATACCTTTTTGCCAATATTGATCCACTGCAGTCTGATTCATTTTGTCAATTTCCAATCCGCATCCCCCTTTAGGTGCCGGACGGTTCATTGCTCCGGTTGGTGTATGCCCCATACGCAAGATTACCCACTCTCCAGCAGGAGCTTTCCATTGTAAGATGCCTTCTGGTGACATCTGCGTTGTCAAGTCAACAATATCCACTTGTTTGATAATGGCAGTTTGCGGTACAAGTCTACTGGTAGGTTCAAGTTTATTGCGCAATCTGCCCGCTAAACTCTTGCTATCCAAATCACTGATGCGCATATCATTTTGAGGTTTCGGGAAAGCTACCACCGCAATGTCCCGATAATAATTAAATCGTGTGGTCGGTTGATGCAAATGCAGATTCAGTTTTTTACCTCCAATACAAACTGTATCGCTATAAACGATAGTTTGCATAGATAATTCAGGAGTTACCCATGGGCCTCCACTTGAAGACCACCCAGCACTGTTATGAAATCCTAGTTCAATACCTAACCTATCAGCCTCATTGGCAGCAAAGTAGAACATATCCAACCATTCATTTGTCATATAGGTTGCATTACCATCAGGAATGCCTCCCTCTACATTAAACAGTTGCGCCTCTTGTATTCCAGCTTCCTTCATTGCTTCCAAATCAGCCGTAATGCCTTCTTTTGAAACATTTCCATTGACCCAATGCCACCAAGTTCGCGCCTTGGCGGGAGCAGGTGGATTTTTAAATCCCTTCTCTAACGAAATTTGTCCAAATACATTCATACTCAGCAAAAGTGTAACTACAATCACTGAAATTATTTGTCTTTTCATGGTTTGTTACATTTGTTTTTGTTAAAAAATTGCATCAAAATAGTAGTTCCCGTGCGAAAGTTTTATTTCAACACCCTCATCGGTATGCTTTATGTCCTTGATACTTGAAATTTCACTAAGAGACTGTCCGTTCTCTGTTATTTGGCTCACAGGTAGGCAAAGTTTAGCATGACTACCAACTGGAATCTGTACAGCAATAGTCAATGCACTGTCCTTCTTTTCCCATTCTACAGCCAACTCACCATAAGGGGTATCCTTTTTAGCCTTTACCCATGAGATTCCCTCTACAAATTGAGGACGAATCGTACATACCTCATAAGCGGGATGTTCTTCATTGAGTTGAATGCCAGCCAATGCTTGATAGAACCAGGAACCGATGGCATTATAACAGTTGTGAATATGACTGCGTTCACCATTCCAATGTTCCCATGTTGTAGTAGCACCGTTGTCAATCATATAAAGATAACTAGGATAGTCCCGTTTTTTCAACATACTATAAATGAACTCAGCTTGATTATTTTTCACAGCCCACTCAGTGATGACAGGAATACCCACTAATCCCGTAGCCAAGTGTCCTTTAAAACGTTCATTGGTCACTCTTTTCAGCGTTTCTTCTACTATTGGACATATATCGGCCGGAGTAGCACCCACCAACATCGGATAAATCATATCAATCTGAGTTTGGGTAGAATAACCATCTTGTTTCTTATCATAAAAGGTCTTATGAATCAAATCATTCAAGCATTTGGCTTGCGATGTATAACTCTCACTTTCGTTCTCCTTACCTAATACATTAGCGATTTTGGCCATGGTTTGTAAGCAATAGGATAAATAACAGTTATCCACCAAGTCTATCGAAAGCGGATCTGTCTGATTAATACCTGAAGGAGTAGCCCAATCGCCCAAATACCAACCGCGATAATCTGTATCAGGCCAAGGCCTTATCAGTCCATCACAGGTATATTTAGCTACGTAACCCAACCATTTTTGCATATAGGGATAGTACTGCTCCAAAAAACGTATGTCACCATAGTTCATATAAGTCATCCATGAGGCGGTAATGATAAATCCGCACCAATAGGGACCTCCACCAGCCGTATAAGGATTGGGAGCTGTATGAGGCATACCTCCATCCTCTCGCATACAATCTGCCCAGGATTTCATCCAGTTTACATAGGTTGGAGCCATATTGAAAATCGTTTGCACTGTTTGAGTCGAAGCATTGCCATCACCGCCATAGCCCAAACGTTCCACTTGGGGACAATCTACCATATACCCCCCCAAAGTCAGACAACGTAATGTGTAATGTACCATTTCATAGATGGCATTCATATCCTTATCAGAACAAGAGAAAGAGGCATTTCCGTCATAATCTGTATGAATCAAATAAGCCGTAATATCAGACAAATTAGGAGCAGTTTCCAAGTCACTCACTTTCAAATATCGATATGCCTTATAGTTGAATTTATTGATGAAAAATTCATCAGGTTTACCCGAAGCGATGTAATAATCTTCGTAAAGGCTATCACGAAAACTGCCGTCCGAATTTAAAAAGTCACAATAACTAATGCGAACTTTTTGATTAGGACGTAACTGCGGAAATGCAATATGTGTCCAACCTGTAAAGTTTGTACCCATATCGAAAATCCAACTATTTTTTTGGGATGCCCGAACTGCTATAGGATGAAATTTTTCTTTTATACGATTCAATTCGACCATTTGTGGAGTAGCTACGCCTTTCTCTCCTTTAACTGTTTTTACTGCAGACCATTGTAACTTGTCAAGAGTTTCTTTAGTATAATCAGATGGCATTTTAGAAGCTGTGACAATTTCGCCTCCAAAGCGATGAGGGCGCCAATCTCCAAAAGATTCATAACCACTTTCGCAAACAGACCACGAGGAGTCCGTTACAAGCAGTGTTTCCCAAGTATTATTCTCGAGCTTTTCCAACTGTGCACGTACGTAAGGGCCATTGGGCATCACGCCCGGCAATCCCTCCTGATACCATCCTTTGCCTGCTAAAATCACAATATTATTTTTACCTTTGCGTATCAGTTTAGTAACATCATAGGTCACTATCTGAGAACGTTTGTCAAATTGTGAGACTGCAGGATTCAATACCGCGTCCGTTACGGGTTCTCCATTGATATAAGCCTCGTGATAACCCAGCGAGTTGACGTGAAACATTACCCTTTCTCCCACATCATCAAGCTCCCATTCTTTATGGAAAAGTGGTGATAGCGATTTCCCTTCAGGCTGCTCCATTCTTATATATTCTGCCTTCCAGTCAGCAGGGTGTAAAAGCCCAATACCGAACGAGGCTACCTTACTCCAAGCGGAGCACCTTCCCATCTGATCCCACACACGGACTTTCCAATAAACAAACGATTTTGATTTTAGAGTTTTACCTTTGTAATTTATGTTATATGATTGGAATGAGTTTACTTTTTTTGAGTTCCAAATATCAGCGTTTTCTTCGGTCAGCTTTTGAGGAGTGGTAGCAACCAATATTTGATAGGCTATCTGCGTAGTTCCTCGCTGGTCAGAACAAAGTTTCCAACTTAGACAAGGTGTTGTATTGTCAATAGCCAAAGGATTGGTCAAGTGTTCACATCTTAAATCTTTGATTTTGAGTGAAGAAGTCGAGTTGCACGACATGGTAAGCAAACAGAATGCAATAATAAAATAATGATAAATACATTTATTCTTCATCTTTTTGATTTATGTGATTATTGAATGGTACAAAGTTGTAAGTAAAAATAGCAAATAAATTTTCTATACATGACTAGACGATGAAACGAAGGCAAGGTAGTCCCATGTAATACCAATATATAAAATAAGAATTCTATAAAAAATCTATTGCATAAACATCTTAAGCCCAAAATTAAATTACCAGTTATTTGCAATGCAGAATAATTCCTTCCCCTCTTTAACACAACCCAAGGAGAGGAAGGAAAAATTTTAACTAATATCCCTTATTTTGAGTTATTAAAGGATTTACTGCAATTTCTCTATATGGGATCGGGAACAACAATTTGTCTTGCGATAAATTATATGCATTTGACGGAATCATAATATCAATACTTTTTATGTATTTTGCATATTCAGCCATTACTTCAAGTGCTTTTCCAGTTCTCAATAAATCTTGCCATCTATGATTTTCGAATGCCAATTCATGCTTTCGCTCATTAGCCACAACTTCTGCTGTTATATTGAATACCTCAGGCAGACCAGCACGTCTTCTTACTTGGTTTACATATTGTGCAGCTTCTTCTGTTTTGCCTTGTTCTACCAGATTTTCTGCTAATAATAATAATGCATCGGCATAACGATAAACTGGCCAATTATCATTGGTGTTATTTATTTTGACATGAGGCCAACGATATTTGTTGATGAATGGGCGAGCATAAGCATGTTGTTCTATCTTTGGATCGCCAACTTTCAATATGTCTTCATAAACTAATACTTCGCCATCACTTGAACTGCCAACAGCTACGGCAATGGAAGGATTTAGCCGTAGGTCTCCTGGTTCATAAGAGTCTATCATTTGTTGGGTAGGAATATTCCACCCTCCAGTACCAACATTATTGGAAGTCTTTACTCCAGTTGCTAATTCTGTATCTGTTGTTCGAGGTAAGAATTCGTATAGAAACATACTTTCCAGACCGTAATCCCCCATCATATATTGAATTGAGAAAATGTGCTCTTTCGAATTTTTCTTAGATGTATCAAATACATCTCTATAATTATCTAAAAGGCCATAACCCATATTTAAAATATCTTTCAATTGCTTTTCAGCTTCAAGATAGTCCCTTGTAGGTTTTGTCATCAAGACATAGGCATACAACATTTTGGCAGCTCCTTTTGTTGCTCTACCATCTGTTGGAAATTTGGAAACTGTGGGGAGATTATCAATAGCATATTTTACATCTTCAATGATTTGATTATATACTTCTTCAACAGTATTTCGTGGAATAAAAGCTTGTTCCGGTGATTTAACCTCATGTATATTAATAGGAACTCCTCCAAAATATTGGACTAGTCCAAAATACACATATGCTCTCAAAAATTTGGCTTCTCCCAAAATGCTAGCCTTGAAATCTTCTGTAAAATCTTTTTCTTCAATTCTATCTATAACTGTATTTGCTCTAGCTATAGCATTATAAGAGATTCTCCAATAATCACTGATATGGTCGTTATTAGAATCTTCAAGAAAGTTGCCAATTTCTTCCCAAGTTGCTAATCTGTTTGGAGTATAATAGTTATAATGAGTATTATCCGATCTCATTTCTCCCATAAGCCAACAACTTCTAGCATAAAAGTGATCGCGCAAAGGCTGATAAATGCCTGTTGTTGCTTGCTTAAAATGTTCTTCTGTTACAAAAAACACTTCATCAGTCAATTCTGTTTCCGGTGTAGTGATTAAAAAATCATTATTACAAGAAAAAAATAATACAGTAAAACAGAACAATATAACATTCTTCATATATTTCGCATTTTATTTGTTAAAAATTAATACTACATCCAACACTAAATGTACGAGGGATTGGATAAGTAGTTCTATCAACTCCCATTCCATTCCATCCCAACTCATTATTATCCGAAACTTGTGGATTAGGCCCAGGATAACTACAGATAGTAAAAAGTTGTTGAGCTGAGAAATATATTCTAGCATTAGATATATACTTATTAGATTTAAATGGAATAGTATAGCCTAATGTTAGATTTTTTAAACTTAAATGTGTTGCATCATAAACCCATCCGCTATGATTGGAACGATAAAGCTCTGTTGTACCTGCCATTGTACTAGGAATAAGCCCGTTCCCAGGATTTTCCTCTGAACGCCAACGATTTTTTACTGTTTTCAATACATTAAATACGCCATCTAGATTCAGTGTATTCTCATAACATCCGGCAAAAATATCTCCTCCAAGCTGACCAGTAAGTAAAAGACTTAAATCAAAATTCTTCCATTTGAACTCGTTTGTGATACCAAATATCATATCCGGATTAGGATCGCCAATTTTTGTTCTATCATTCATATCAATTATTCCGTCTGGGACTCCAGTAGGTCCACTGATATCTTTCATCCTTACAGAGCCTATTTGTGAAGTGGAGTGTTTAGGCTGTGAGTCAAATTCCGACTTATTCATATATACACCATCAAATACATATCCCATAAAAATTCCAACAGGTTGACCCACTTCCAATCTGTTCCAATTATAGAATTCTGAATCTCCACCAATATGATCACTCATGGCGCTAAGTTGTAGTACCTTATTACGATTAAATGTTAAATTTAAGTTTGTTTTCCATTGAAATTCTCCAACCAAATTTCTTGATTCAATTGAAATTTCATGTCCCCAACTTTTAATTTTTCCCATGTTTGACATCACGCTACTAAAACCTGAAGTCCATGGTATTTCTAGATTATTAAGCAATGACTTTGTCTTTTTGGTATAAAAATCATACATTAAAAAAATCCTATCATTAAGAAAACCAAAATCTACTCCAATATCAAACTGTGAGTTCTCTTCCCAAGATAGTTTTTGATTACCTATTTGTGTCAGAGTTTTCCCAGGAGAAACTTCTCCTCCAAAAGGATAATTTGCAGAAGCAACTGTCGCAAGATGCGTATAGTTTCCTATGTTATAATTACCTGTTATACCATAGCTGACTCGCAGTTTCAAGTAATTCATCAATTCTCTTGATGATTCCATAAAAGGTTCTTCTGAAATTATCCACCCAGCAGATGCAGAAGGGAAATTGGCCCATTTGTGACCAGAGCCAAAACGGGAACTACCATCGCGTCTAATATTTGCTTGCAATAAATATTTGTCTTTGAATTTATAAGAAATTCTAGCTAATAAAGATGCAATAGTCCAGTCTTCCATGCCGGTATTGCCTTGTCGCGTAGTCAAAGCAGAAGTAATCCACTCTATTTCGTCATCAGGAAATTCGCTTCCGGAAATGTTTGCAAATTCCCGTCTATATTTCTGAGCTGAATATCCAATCAATGCACCTACAGTATGATTACCGAAAGTTTTGTCAAATGTGAGCATATTTTCAACATTCCATGTATAGTAATTGGCATTATTGTAATTAGCAGAAGCCTTTCCCGGAGGTGCAGAAATCCAATCTCCTGCAGCTGTACTTGGAGTCCATGTCCTTTGCTTTCTCCATTCTGTATCTATTCCTGTTTGCATTTTATATTTAATTCCTCCCCAAATATCAATATCAATAAATGCATTTGCTAAAAGCGTCAATATATTATAATTATCTTTTCTTTCCGTTATAGCACGCACCCAGTTAACTTGAGAAAACATTCCTGTTCCCGAAGAAGATGGACTCAGAGAAATTTTTAAATTTCCATTTTCGTCATAAGGACTTTCTGTAGGATCAGCTAGCATCGAAGCACTAAGGATAGCTCGATTTCCGTCTGTCCCTTGGTTATGGAATAATTGAAGAATAGGCGATACACTTAAGCCTATTTTCACTCTATCATTTAATTGAAAATCATTATTACTTCGAAATGAAATGCGTTCGAATCCAGAGTTTTTAACAACCCCATCTTGCTTGAAATAACCAATAGTATTTGACGTTGTAGCAGCTTTGTTACCTCCGGCAAAATTTATAGAATAATTCTGTATGAGAGCATTTTGTGTCATTAGCTTATACCAGTCAGTTCCCTCTCCATACTGATTAGGATTTTGGTATTGAGTTGGAACTCCTAGACTTTCTTCTCTTTTTCCCCATTTTATGGCATCTTCAAAAGATTCTTTTTTAAATTGTGCAAACTCTCTAGCGTTCATTACATCCATGTCGTTCAGTCCATTTAATGTTTGAACCCCTAAATTTGCCTGAACTTGTACATTCAATTTACCTTGTTTACCTCTTTTTGTAGTTATAAGAATGACCCCATTACCAGCTCTAGAGCCATATAAGGCGGTTGCTGCTGCATCTTTTAATACAGAGAAAGATTCTATTTCATCTGGATTAATATTATTCAACCCAGTAGAAATAGGGAAACCATCTACTACAATTAATGGTTGGCTGCTATTATTGATAGAAACAGCTCCGCGGATACGAAAAGCCATTCCTTGTCCAGGAATACCAGTAGATTGATTAATTTGTACACCTGCGACTTGTCCTTGTAACTTCTGTCCAATTTGTCCTACAGGCAAGTCACTTAATGCATCTGCTTTCACACTTGAAATAGATCCCGTCATATCTCTCTTTTTCTGAGTACCATAGCTTACCACTACTACTTCCTCCAACATTTTAAGATCTTCCTTCAGTACGATATTTATGGATTTTTTGTTTTTCAAAGCCAACTCTTGTGCTATATAGCCAATATAAGAAACTTGTAATACCGCATTTTTTGCAACCGAAATACTAAATTGTCCATTATAGTCGGTTATAGTTCCATTCGTGGTTCCCTTCTCTACAAGATTAGCTCCTATTATTGGTTCTCCCCGTTCATCAGTAACAGTACCGACAATTACCGTCTTATTATTTTCAGACAAACCTTTTGCTTTTTTCAGAATAATACGCTTGCCAGAAACTTCATATTCAATATTCAATGGAGACAAAACATGTTCTAAAACTGTTGATAACTCAATTTGTTTTGCCGTGATTGTTACTGGAGTCGTAAGTTCTAGATTATTATACATGAATGTATAATCCGTTTTACTTTCTATCGCAGTAAAAAAACTTTTAATCGTTCCTTTTTCTAATCGTATATCGATTTTTTGAGACAACTGTGCAAATAAACCGTTACATATAAAAAAGAAAAAGAATATGATTAGCAATATCTGCTTTTTCCTAAATTGCATAAATATTAGATTTAAATTTAAAAACTATAATTTTGCCAATTGTATACTACCTTCTTTGCTTTAACTAAGCGGTACTTAGATAAAAGTAAACTATAATATATTGTATACCTCGAGCATGAAGAATGGCTGTTCCCCATACTTACTTTAAAATCGCTTTAGAGGAGTTCTATAAATTAAAATATTGTAGTACAGTTGTTTATATGGTTCCAAGAGCGTAAATTTGCAGAAAATAAGAATTTTATAATGAACAAGTTATCCCGATACCGTAAGCTTCGTTATAATCAACTATTTGAGTCAGAGAATCGTGAATTGCGTTTGAATGAAATGGGCAATCCTCTTGAAGTGTTGTCTCAGTATGTTGATTTTGAGATCTTTCGTCCTACTCTTGAATCAGCCCTTTTTACCGGAGAGCGCAAAAGTAATGCCGGTCGTCCGCCGATAGACTGTGTGCTGATGTTCAAGGTCTTGTTTCTTCAGCGTTATTATGGTTTGAGTGACCATCAGATAGAGTATCAGATAGTTGACCGTACGAGTTTCCGCAAGTTTCTTGGTATTGAATGTGTTGACGATGTTCCTGACGAGAAGACGGTGTGGAAGTATCGCGAACTCCTGACAAATACAGGCGTTTATGACAAGCTTTTTTCGGAATTTCATAGTTTCATGGAAAGTAAGGGTCTGCAATTCAATGAGGGTCGCATCATTGATGCCAGTTTTGTTATTGCCCCTCGCCAACGTAACACCCGTGATGAAAATGAGCAGATAAAACAGGGAGCGGGTAATAAGTTGTGGAATGACAATCCCCACAAGAAGTGCCACAAGGATGTAGATGCCCGCTGGACAAAGAAGCGTGATGAGACTTTTTACGGCTACAAGCAGCATACTAAAGTTGAGAAACGCAATAAGATCATACTTTCTTATGATACCACGTCGGCAGAAGTGCATGATTCCAAAGGCTTTGAAGGACTGCTGGATGAAAAAGACGAAGGCAAGGACTTGTATTTGGACGCCGGTTATGTCGGACAAGAGGAGATTGTAAAACAGCATAAGATGAATCCGATAATTTGCGAAAAGGGCTACCGTAACCGTCCGCTTACCAAGGAGCAGAAATCAGACAATAGGAAAAAATCCAAGACACGTTGCCTTGTCGAGCATGTATTCGGGTTTGAGGAACAAACCATGCGTGGACTTGTGGTGCGTACAGTAGGGCTTATTCGTGCTAAAGCCAATGTAGCACTCACCAGTCTTGTGTATAACATCAGTCGTTACACGCAAATAATCAGGCTGAAACCTGAGTTGTTGGGGTGAATTATGCCTGCACATCCAATTTTTACAACAAACACAAGTTAATTATTGTAAAAATTGGGGGGGGTAGAAAATATTCGCTAAATTTGAAAGACTAAAGCTCACAAATTGGGCAGTTAAAGAGTTCTGCTGTCTGATACAAGAGGATAAATTGAATTGATAGAACTCACCTTTACTTATATTTGATATTCACCTCCTCTCCATTTATTTTATAATCAATAGGTGTAATTTTATTTATCTCATTCAATATTTCCCTGAGGGGGTCGCTCTTAAGGGTAAAACTGTAGCAGAATTCTTTATTCAGATTTTCAATGTGTATGTTTATTCCATACCAGTGCTCAAGCTTGTAAAACACCTCTGCGGCTGATGCGTTTTCGAATTTAAGTTTATTTTGTGTCCATAAACTTTCTATCTGAGCGTCGCAATTCCGAATGCTCCATTGCATATTTTTTTTTGAAATAGAAATTAATTGATTCGGCGATAACTCTGCTAAAAGATAGTTATCAATTATGTTTTCTACACCAACTTTACCTCTTACGAGGGAGATATCTATTGTTTCTTCATTAGGATAAGCCATGACATTAAAAGCGGTTCCATATACAATAGCATTTACAGATGTTGCTTCTACAACAAAACGTTGATCTGTACTTTTAGTCACATCAAAAAAGGCTTCTCCTTTCAGTTTTACTTTTCGGTTGTTCCGATTAAAATCAGAGGAGTAAGTTAATTCCGAATCGGAATTGAGCCATACCTCTGTACCATCGGGTAATAGCACTTTTGTTTTTTGTCCTTTTTCTGTCATAATGACAAATTCTTGGGGGACAGAAATATATTTATTATGGAAATAGTAATAAGGGGCTAATGAAGTCACCAGAAGAAGCAATATCACTACAGCTGTCCTTGCCCAATTGAAGATAGAACGTTTAGAGATAGCTGTCATTTGACGATGGATATCACTTAGAACTACCTCTTTAATATTCTGATTCATGTGAGTTGTTTTAAATTCGTCCCACAAAGCTTGTATTTCCTGAACAAGTTCGTCATCAGAAGAATCTGAAACATTCTCCTTTAATAACTGAAAATCCGTTGGAGTTAGTTTCTCGTACATAAATCTATTTAAAAGGTTTCTTATAATAGAATTTCTCATACACTTTTTCGCATCATTTAAAGAGATACGTTTAACGAAAAAAAAGTCCCGATATTTTTTGTATGTTATAAAACATGTTATAAAAGCAAAAGAAGAGAACGGTTAATAGTATGACAATTCGATTCGTAGTGCTTGCTTAATCAAAATTAGTTGGTTCCTTACGGTTTTTTCTGTTATCCCTAGTTGTTTAGCAATGACAGAGACAGATAATCCCTTTCCCCAATTTAATTCAAATATTTGGTACTGTCGATTGCTAAACCTTTTCTTTACTTGTTCTAATCTATTTTTAAATTCATCGAAAATAATGTCTTTTTCCACTGTATTTTCTGAATAATTAAGGTAAGCATCACTAACTATGTATTCCTCGAAAACAACACTTCGCATCTGGTAGCGAAAAGCGTCAATGACTAGGTTGTGGGCAATGGTATATAGATAGGATTTAAAAGACATTTCGGCTGAAAGCTCCCCTCTAGTCTGCCATATACGTAAAAAAGTGTCTTGCAAAATATCTTCAGCCATAGTTGATGATTTGGTCAGATTCAATACAAAACCGTATAGCAAATCAGCATAAATAGCATATAATTTATCGAAATCTTTATAGGAGCCAGATTTCAGACCTTCGATCAGTTGTTTATGGATATTCTTATTCATTGTGACTGTTATAGTCCCGTAATTTTACATCTAAGCAAAAATTTAAGCTATGAAACTACGGGGATATAGGATTTTAATGGTACAAAAATAATTTAAACAACCGCTACACATCTAATAAAAATGATACTTATCATTCTAATTTTGCCACAATTGATTATTTTGAATAAGTTTTCTCGTATAGACATGAACTTGCAGCACTTACATTCCTTCAGTTTTTTAGACCTTTCTTGAATTCTGTTTTTCGGTCTTTTGCTCCCTTCATTAAAACAACTTTCTATAGTTATTTTGCAAACGACAACTTACTTCTTCAAACGAACAATAAACTAAAAAATACAGTCAAAGGCTTATCAAGGAATAGAAAGGAGACATCCTGTATGAATGTCTAAAGAGTTTCTATGCCATTAACATCTGTTGCCATACTCATATTTTTTTCTGATCTTCAGTACCTAAACATGCTATTTGATAATTGGCATGTAATACATACACATAATGGTCTCCTACTAGATGGTAATCCATACTCGTTGGACGAATTAAAATTCTAAGAATGTATAAGTAAAAAGTTTTATGAATTATGGATTATCAGTAAATTGCTGGTAACCATACCCTTAATAAGCATCGCTATGCTTGTGCGTAATTTCATAGCAAATGAAGTTTGAATCTTCGGAATCTACGAGGTTTTCGCAGAAAATCGTGTGAATAAACTTGGAAATACCTCTCATTGTAGTGTTGTACCCAAGTTTACTGACTTTGAGAGCATTGTACTCAGCATAACAGCGAGACTTTTTTTGATAGCGAAAACTATCTTTTTCATCGTCTTCACAATAAATACATGGACTGTCTCCCCGTCTTATCAGCCGCCATCAATTCAATATCCGCTGTCAACAGACGACCGGATTTGCCGAGGAAATCCGCAAGAATATCACGGTTTCTATTGATGACACCGAGGATGGTTTCTGTATTGATTTCAAGTCGGTCAAGATCTGTTAGAACGCAAGAGCCCAACATTATGTCATGGGACGCGACAACATAAACGTAGTTCTTGATTGAGATTATTGCACATTGCAGAAATTGAACTAATATGAATATAAAGAGGCCATCTCAAGTTTATTTTGAGACAGCCTCATCTACCTGATTTCCGGTATGGAACACATTAGCTGTATCCTCCCATGAAGTAAACAATTTCACTGCTTTCACAGTTTCGCTTCATCTATACAAAAGCCTCGGCTTATTATTAGAACACCATGTTACCCAAAAGAACAAAGTACAATCTTGGTAGATATTGTACCAGAAGACATTAGCATACTTTTGTTTTTCATGTTTTCTTTGTCTTAGTTGTTTAATTATTATTACTCTACAACAAATTCATATTTACCAGCTTTCAACTCCACTATTTTTTCACCTTTGAACTTATCCGGTAAGATAAGTGTAGCTGTACTGTTAGCGGGTACTGTAACTTCGTAATACACACTTTTCCCCTTCCACTTCCAGCGAGAAACAATTTCACCGTAAGGCGACCGATGACGAGCTTCAAACCGTTTCAATTCCTTTATGAAATGGGGACGGAGCAGAATGTTTTGAAAACCAGGTTGCGCGGGATCAGGGAAAATACCTCCCAGCCCCTTGTAGAACCAGGCACCTATTTCACCGAACATCATATGATTGTCCGAGATGTCACGAGTAGCCTGCAAATCCCAGTTCTCGAGCAGCGTAGTGGCACCGTTCACCATCCACCAACCCCATGAAGGATAAGTGTCCTGTACAGCCACCTTATAAGCTGTTTCAGCATAACCATTTTCGCTGAGTGCATTCAGAATAGCTTTAGCTCCTAATACACCCACATCCAAGTGAAAATCGTCCTCTTCCACCTTATGTGCCAAGTTAGCTGCCACTTTTCCTATCAACTCTTCGGGCACAATCTTCCATTGCAAGGGAACACTCAATTCGGTTTGTGAACCTTCGGCATAGATGCCTGTTTCTCGATTCAGGAACTTATCATTGACAGCTTGCTTTATTTCCTCCGACAAGGCATTATAATATTCGTAATCGGCCTGTTTGCCGAAGAGTTTGGCAGCAGCGGCCAAAATCTTGGTATCTACATAAAAGTAGACTGAGGAAGTCAACTCTTTATTGGATTTTGACTTCACCGGCACCCAGTCTCCGCGCCCCCACGTAGTGAGATGATTGTTAGAGATACGCTCCACATAATCCACATAACGTTTGATGCTCTCGTAACAATCGCTCAAGGGCTTGCTATCACCGTAGAAGAGGTAGATATTCCAAGGGATGATGGCAATAGTACTAGTCCAGTCCAGCCCGTTGTCTGTACCATATCCCCATCCACCAGTTGGAATAATATCGGGCAGCACTCCATTGGGCTGCTGTTCGTCACGATGGTCGGCCAACCATTTTTCGTAAACGGTAATTCCATCAAAGTTATAAAATGCTGCCTCAATGGCAAAATGACCGTCACCAGTCCAACCGTTCTTCTCTCGCTGAGGGCAATCGGTGGGGTAGCCCATCAGATTGGAAAGGTAAGAGTGATTGGCAGCATGGAGCAGCTTGCCTATCAGTGGGCTCGAAGATTCCAAGCTACCTACTGCCGGCACATCACTGTGCATGAAGTAAGCAATCAAGCTGTTTTGGTCAAGCTCAATAGGCTTATCTGCCACTACCTCCACATAACGAAATCCCTTGTAATTAAATCGGGGCATGAACTCATCCTCTTCTCCACTCAGAATGAGAATGTCCGTCTGAAAAGGGTCTTTCTCCTTATCGCCTCGAAAGTAGACATCAATGTTCGAGAGATCGAGGCGACCATTTGGATGTAAGCGTTCGCCATGTTTGATTCTGACCTCCGTTCCCCGTTCACCCGAAACATGAATACAAGTCACACCGGACATATTTTGCCCGAAATCATAGATGTATGTTTTCTCGTCCACTTTGCGGAAAGAGACGGCGGGGAAAATCTTTACATTACGGATGGGATGTACTTGCTGGGCAGTGACATTGGAAGAAGGTACACTCCGATAGGCTACTCCGCGCCACTTGGAATCATCGAATTCCGGAGTGCTCCATCCTTTCTGCCCCAGACGTGCATCGTAGTGCTCGCCAGTATAGATACTATTGAAAGTGATTGCACCCGACGCTGTCCGCCAACTGAGATCGGTGGGAATAGTCTCCACGCTTCCATCGGTGTAGGTAATGCGTAAGTCCAGACAGAAAGCGGGACGGTTGCGCCAAGGGGCACGGTCGAAGTCCCACACTGCTTTGGATTGATGGTTATACCAGCCGTTACCCAAAAGTACGCCAATAGCGTTGTCGCCATTCTGTAATTGTGAAGTCACATCATAAGCCACATACAAGTTGCGGCGATCAAAGCGGGTATAGAGAGGAGCAAGGCAGTGGTCTCCTATCTTCTTGCCATTGATGTAAAGCTCATATAGTCCAGCAGCGGCAATATAAGCACGCGCTGACTTTACCTTTTTGCCGGTCTTGAACTCTTTTCGGAAGTAAGGGGCAGGCCCATAATGAATATCCTTGCCATCGCCAATCCAAGCACCTTGCCAATGTTGCATCCCCATCATGCCCGTTTCAAAGTAAGAGACAAGAGAAGCAGTTTCCTTATATTCCATGTCACCGCAGATTACTTTCCAATAATATTTAGTGAAAGGTTGCAGTTTTTTGCCCGCATAGCTCACAAGCTGATTACGGGAACTGTTCTTCCCACTATCCCACATCCTACCGCAACCATTGGCTACATTCAACGAGTCTTCGTCTACCACGATCCGCCAGGAAGTCTGCACAGCATTCTGCCTGCTGTCATCTAGTCGCCAAGAAAGACGAGGAACCGGGTTGTCTATGCCAATAGGATTTTCCAAATAATCACTCTGTAGATCTACTGGACAGGCAGACATCTGCTCGTAGACAACAATGTAAATAAAGAAAACAAATACAACCAAATTATTTCTTTTCATTAATTAGCTGTTTAATGGATTAAATTTATTAGGGTTTGCAAATCAAATCAGTTGTTTACAAGAACAAAAGGGACCAAAAATAAAAAATGTAAGTTTTTCAAGCAAAACAGACAAACAATCCACGTAACTTATATTTACTTTTACCTCAAGATTCCCTTCTGTTAAATTTTTTCTTCTTATAAACTGTTCAACAAGTCCACCTTACCCTCATTCACCAATTTCAGAATCAATTCTCCAAACAACGTGTTCTGCCAAGCAAACCATGCACGGGTAAAGTTAGTAGGGTCATCCTTGTGGAAAGACTCGTGCATGAATCCCGTACCGGCATCCGTATCCATCAGCATTTTGATACAAATCTTTATCTCCTCATCATTCTGGCTGGTGAATGCCCTCATCATGATACTCATAGGCCATACCATATCATAACCAATGTGCGGACCTCCGATACCTTCACCGGCTTTACCTTTAAAAAAGTAAGGGTTGCTGCCACTCCACACAAAGCGGCGTGTATTCTGATAGATAGGGTCGTTTACGTCCACATCACCCAAATAAGGCATAGCAAGAAGGCTGGGTACATTGGCATCGTCCATTAACAGATGATTGCCGAATCCATCTACTTCAAATGCATAGATTGTCCCAAACTCAGGATGATTGTAAGTGGCATATTTCTTCAAGGCTGCCTCCACTTCGGCTGCCAAATCGGTGCATTCTTTGGCCAAGGATGTTTCCTTGTTCACTTCCGTCAGAATTTCAGCAGCCTTTCTCAAAGAAGAGACAGCGAAAAAGTTGGAAGGGACCAGGTACTGAAGCGTAGTGGCATCGTCCGATGGGCGGAAAGCGGAAACAATCAGTCCCACCGGTTTGACCGGAGCACCCAAGCCGTCGTTATTCAGCGTAGCCAGAGCACGGTCCGTCTTACGGTGAAAACGGTAGGGGCCTACACCGTCCTTACGCTGCTGTTCCTTGAAAGTCTTCAGGATAGCAGTAATTGCCTTCATCCATTCACCGTCGAAGATACTGCTGTCACCAGTTACTTTCCAATACTGGTAAGCCAGACGAAGCGGGTAACAAAGAGAGTCTATCTCCCATTTGCGCTCGTGCAGTTCGGGCTTCATATCTGTCAAGTCAGTCATCCAGTTGCCACCCGTAGGTCCGTCGTTGAAAGCATTGGCGTACGGATCAATGTTGATGCAAAGGAACTGAAGGCGAATGACACCTTCGAGCATCTCTTTCAATTGCGCATCATTGTTGGCTAACTGCACATATGGCCACACCTGCGCACCGGAGTCACGCAGCCACA
This sequence comes from Bacteroides sp. Marseille-P8574, assembly GCF_902825465.1. NCBI lineage: Bacteria > Pseudomonadati > Bacteroidota > Bacteroidia > Bacteroidales > Bacteroidaceae > Bacteroides > Bacteroides sp. Marseille-P8574. The sequence goes on along the minus strand of NZ_CADEBE010000002.1, from coordinate 1,745,331 downwards.
TAGCATGGATGTCACCGGTATAAACAAAAGTATCGGGTTTACCGTCCAGCATGCGAAAGTGTACAGTAGTGTCAAGCGTATTAGGAAAGCAATTCTCAAACATCCACGCCAACTTAGGATTGGTAAGCAGTTTCTTCACGCGAACAATCTCAGCTTCCACCGCTTTTGAGGTGAAAAGGCGTTTCTTCATTTTTGGACGATTGCTCTTGTAAGCAGCAGTCATCTGAGCATAGTTCTCCACACAAGTGTTGTCACCTTTCAGGGTAAAAGTGTCTGCCTTAGCATAGCCTTGCATACAGAGCATGGCAACAGCGCACAAGGTAATGTTTCTCTTTTTCATTTGGTCTGATTCGTTTTAATTATAAAGACTGATTAGCGAACACGGCCAAACGCGCGTACATTTCTACCATGGCGGCTTGTGTCAGCAGCCATTTACGATTGTCGCAGCTCTTGCCGGTGAAATCAGTATTGAAAAGGCCGTTATCTTCACGGGCATGCGTCCAAGCATAGTCCAGACTGCGGGCAAAGGAATCAAGATAAACCTTGTTACCGTCCACCTGATAGAGCTCTATAAAACCACGCAACATAACGGCGGTGAACCACACATCGCCCTTCTTCAGCATACGGAACGGTTCTCCCTGTCCGGGGGGGAATTCCATGAAGAAATAATTGTGGCAAGCGGCAGCAATCGCTTGCGCATCCTTCAGATACTGCCCATTACCGGTAAGCTGATAGAGCAAAGCAGCCGACTGCATCATCTGACCGCTGTTATAGGCAAATTTGGCACGTCCTATCTCACCGTCCAAACGCATGTTGTCGAAGTAAAGGCAGTCTGTTGTGTCCTGCAATGTTGCTTTAGTCCACTCGTACAAACTCTTCCCTTTCTCAAAATAGGAGCTGTCTTGCGTAGCCTTGAAAAGTTTCAGGGCAAAGACGGAACCAGGGGCGTTGGAACAAGTGTTCTTTGATTCCTTCTTCTGTTCGCACCAATAGATACCTCCTCCCAAACAATCGTCCATACCGCTTTCTATAAACTTCCAGATAAGCTTGGCGCTCTGCAGATAGTTCTCTTGGCTAGTCATCAGATAGACGTCTGTGAAGTCAATGCCGAGCCACACGTTGTCATCGTAAAAGCGGTCGGACAACGGAGCGTCCTTGATGTAAGAAGCATACGCTTCGGGCATACGACGAGTATCGAAATATTCAGCAAGTCCCGGAAGCACTTTCTCATCAAGCAACTTCTGATAGTTCCCGAAATCTTTCTTGTTATCTTTAGTGGCCTCCATCAGCGCATTCACTGCGGAGAAGGTACCGGAATAAGGCCACAAATAAGAGTAGAGATTGGGACGGTTCTTCTGTTCCTCGGAAGCCAGATAAGTGGCGGTATAGCCCTCCACGTCCGAAGGGTAATTCTCACGCAACAGACAAGTGCCCGGTGCGGAATAGTGAGCATATAAGGAATCAAGTGTTTGTGTAGATCTGACCAGCATTGCGTTGTCCGCTACAGCCGGTTCTTTCTGTGTCTTGCATCCGGTTACTGCCAAGGCGCATGCCAATAGGCAGAGAAGTGTTTTTGGGTAATTCTTCATCTTTTTAACGGTATTAAATGTTTCACTTTGCTTTCGAGAATTTTTTCTTTTTTATATAAATCCTATTGTTGTTCACAAAAACGCGTATGGTCAAAATTGAATACACTAGGAACACTAAAAACGCATTGTTTTTTGTCATTATTGAAATTAGTTTTGTTAAAGAATTCTCTAAGTATGGTTTTATTAAGTAACGATATGCTTAAGGCCTAAGAATTTCATAAACATTTCCTCAAGTTCCATACCATATTGAATAATTACTATAGGGCGATAAACAATGAACACAAAGTAAATTTGTCTTCTCATAATATTCCTTGTGTTGAAACCATATAACCTTAATATTCATCGTTATTTGGAAGTCTTAAAAACTCAATTTGCTGTTTTTATAAAATTCCACAATTTGTTGTGTAAATCCGTAGTATTAAAAACATATACTTACGTTTTCGCTATTCATCCCAAAACAAACTTTTTGTATATAAGAAGAATAATTTTTAGAACTTTTATAAATAGTGAGTTCGCCAATAGCATCTGAGAGTGTATTCCTAAGTAAACGGCGTTTCTAATTTATAGCTTTATAATACAAATCTACAATTTCGAATCCGTTCTTTCTAAAATCATCTGTAACTAACTATATTTCAAACTTTTCAAAGAGCTATTGTGTTTTTTAGTGGGTACTAATATACTTCAAGGGCTATTTATTAATAGCTTGACGAATAATAAAAGCGTTATTCCTCTTTCACATCTTTTGTGATTCCAGTTTAATGAAAATGATTACAAGCATTTTCAGAAAGCATTCTGTTCGCCATTGGGTCTTAGAATTATGAACAAAATGTCGATTTTGATAATATAACCTAATAATTTTACTTTTCAGACTGTAAACCAACAAGCATGACATTAAAAGCAAGCATTAATTTTACAGTAATCAATACACAAATCTATTTTGCTCAGCCAAAGCCAATGAGTTATGCAAAATTACGTTGGAATTACAATTTCTAACTTATAAAAAATGACTTTTATCATTACTGTTTTGACATAAATTGAAAACTCGAGGTTTTTCTTTCCGAGCTTTTCCGTTGGTGAGAGTACAAAGCTCTCTGACAAAGTGCCAGATTAGTAAGTTTATGGTATTGTTTATACCGCGAACTATTACTATGATTGAACATTATCTTAAACTTATACCTACGTGCCAAGACAATGGTAGCAGGCAAAAGAAATAACCTTTTGAAAACAGATGTTTATGTTTGTTGTCGTGTAAACTCTGAAACTCTTTCTTCACTTTGGCTTTGTCAGACTTCGAAGAAAAATAAGAGAAACCGGGTATTAAACCCAATTTCTCTTGTTGTCTTATCGATTCTACGTCACTATCCTAATTTCATGGAAGGAATATGACATGTCCTGATTCTCCGGCAATCTCATATATCCCTTCAGGGCATTGTGTATAGCCTTCATCTTAGAAGGCACCCTTTTCCTCACTATTCCGGAGACATATCGGGCAGCTTCTTCGATAGTCATGAAAAACTCCGGTTGGTTGTCAAAGGAGGCCAAGCAGTAAGGTTCCGGAAAATACATGCCGGTCGTATCATTGGTAGAACAGACACAGTTTGCGGGCTCACATTCACGGTAATACACCTTGACAGACGGGAATGCCCGTTCAATGTTTTCTCTGAGTCCGGACTGCTCGCACCATGCCGTATAATGGTTGATTGTGAGCACGTTGCCGTCCAGCCCGTAACCGGTTATCTCCCCACGGCAGTTGAACGTCGTCCAGTCCCCGCCAAGCCTGTCAACCAGATTCCCCAGCCACCATTTTCCAAAATCGTTCTCTATGATTGAAGTCTTACGGTCGTCCATATACTTCAACACCTTATGCAGCGACCTTACTTCCTTCGGGTCACCGACACACTTGTATTCCACATCAGCCCAATTCGGCATGGCGTACCTCCTTTCTCTTTTGACCATATAGAACTCCGGTATCTTTGCTGACATCATTTGTCAGCTCTGTAAAATTTGGGTGCAGTGGAATAATCTTCCCGGCACCTCTCTGATTTTTAGTATTCTCTTTCATTTTCAAATTATTAATTAAGTTATTGTTCCCAAGAAAGCACACCTTCAGGAAGTGGTGAAATTCTTCATGTCCAGCACAGTATCCAGTAGGGTGTGTCTCTCCTATTATAAGAATATGAAGCTTTGCAACCTCCCTTTTTATTGTCCGGATTGTTATCTGTTTATATCCGATATGGTATTCAAGGTACAATTCCATTATTTCAGCAATACTATCTGAACATAGTATATTCTATTATGAAAAATGTTGCATGGCAGTGGTTGGACAGTTGACCGGAGGCAGATTGTATGATAGGATTCACTATTGTTTATATCTTAATAATACCCACTCAGGCGGCGTGAGCCTACAACTGACGAAAGAAGAAAATATATTATATTCCAAAATCAACTTTTTTTGCTAGAATTGAGATTTTTACTTAAAAGAAATAGATTGCATAAGGAAAAAAATTGATTGATGCGTTCCGTTAACCCCCAAAGCATGAGAAGGAGATATAAAAATATTGCAGGCTTGACTTGTTATATCCAATTAAACGGTAAACAGACAAAACGACCTCCTCATCTTCTCCACTGTAAAAGGGGACGAAGTACCCTAAAACCTTTATCTCTCCAATTGATATTTACTCCTACCCTCAATAGTTTCTGTCTAAAAGTAATGTTCCATGCCTTCTTGTCCTCAGCCGGTAGAATGCAATGATATTCTGCTGTCCTATCCGATATTTGCAGCAGGTTAAAGTTTGTGGTTTCTACGGCTGGTCATAAAAAAGGCTATGAAAATATGAACTATAGTACACTTCCTGATTATGGACTTTTAACCGGACTCTCTATTGTAACTGTTCATCGTGGAGCGGAACGGATACATAGTGAATTGTTGAATATTTTATTAGCCTTTCCATGCCGTATGTATCCGATGGATTATGAAAGAACCGGCTTCTCTATGTCATATATGGTGTGTATGCGTTTTACACACTCTAAGGATAGACAGTTTTTATTACGTAAATCATTGACGTATAATCTAATAATCGTATTGTACTGAATTCTGAGCCAATCGATACTTTGAACGTTTTACACCCCTGAAAGCTATATCTCCCCCCTTGGAGTTGGCATTTACACACCCAAAACAGAATATCCCTGGTCTTATCTGTAAACATTGGCAGCTTCTTCGTGTAAGAGTAAACTGAAAGCCAATTGTATAATAACTATACTATAACTACTCACTCAGGCGGCGTGAGCCTACATCTGACGAAAGAGAAAAATATCAACTTTTTTTCTTAAAATTGGGTTTATCACTTAAAAAGAATATGTTTTAAAGGAAAAAAAATGATTGCGTTCCGTTTACTCTCCATTGGCTAGATTGAATACCCGGAAATGTTGCATGGAAAAAAACAATAATAGACTAATGAACCAGCATGACACAATTCATTTACTTCAGAACTTAATAAAATAATTCATATCCGATTATAACCAACATCACCCAGCCGGAAACAGGTTTAATAGTTCACTTCCAATATACCTCATTTGCTTAAGGTGGCAATTACAAAACAACGAATTATAATCACGATCTCCATTCGACTTTCTGTTTATGATTCGGTACTTATTTGATTCTTCCTACCCTCAAGAAGCAAGAAGCGGGGAAAGCAGGGCGGGAAACTATAAAACCTGTTTTTTGACAAGGTAAAATTGAAAAGGTTATACAAGCATCATTTCCGCCCACATTCTTCCGCTTCTCTATTTTCTTGAGGCAGGGAAAGGCAAGAAGAACCAACCCTTGACAACTATTACCAACCGAAAACAACAATAAATCGCCAATAAAAAATGATTGGATGATACCTTACCCTATACCATTCCACCAACAACATCATAAATATCAGTTAACGGCCGGAATGATAAAAGTTCTCCAGTCATTTTTGTCTTATATTCCAAACCCAATGTATATCATATTTTCCCGGTATAGAAAATGATATGATACGGCCGGGATTTTGTGGTGACTGATAACTGAACTCTACCGTAACTCTTTCACATTGTCTTACTCTCCATTCTTTTTTGATCAGGGGTAAGTCAGAGACAGAAGCCTATATGAAGTATGAATATAGTGCATAACCCGAAGGGATGTTATAAAAAAACTACAAAAACGTTATTCTTTAAGCATTTGTACCTTATTTGCAGACTTTTTTATAACACTTTGTCTTACAGTTATGTCATACATTCCACTTCGTTCCATACTTCCGGCTCTGCCACCCCCCTGATTATATCTTATACCTATACCTGCCTCCAAAAGAACTGTTTTAAAGCAGGGTATCGAAAAATAGGAATCAAATGCTATTCAAAATCCGGATAATATCTCTATCTTTAAGGAAGTTTCATGAATCAATGGGAGCTACCATTAGTACTATAGACATATGAAAACAGAGATGCTATATATTCTAGTATGTTGTCTTTTTCTGACCGGTTGTAATGGAAAAAGTAATAAAGAGAACCACGCTGATGTTACTGACACGGTTTTTGAGGAAATATCTCCTGTAGATAATGAAACGGACAGTCTGATAAAACTTGAGAGAGAGAATTTATGGAAAGAGGCGAACAGGTATAAGGTTTCTATAACCGATACCACTTTCCTTAGAGCAAGAGGGACAATGTCCTATGCTGCAATAGATATGTATACAGGAGAAGGTTTCAACAAGAACTACGCCTTTAACCAGATTGTTTACCTGAAAGCGTTGGATAGAGCCAGGAAGTTTCTTTCTGTGGAGAATGACAGATTGAAATTCAATATCAAATCCGGTAAAGAAATCCATATTTCAGAAGATTTGTACCTGTTCATATCCGATTTGTTCAATGAATGGAATAAATGGTTGGAATCGGGCAGTCATAAAATATTAAAAGATGAACAGGGACTCTATACTGTATTGCCTAAAGAATACAATCGGACTCAACCCATAATAGTTGAAGAGGGTCCCAAACAAGATCCGAAAGACACAGGAGCCATCGAAATTGAATATATTCCTCCTGTGGATGCCGCTCCTCCTGCAAAGAATACGAGGCTCGTAAAATGGGGACATTTGATAGATGATACAGAAGGAGTGGTCAAAGCTTCTTTCGATAGGCATAACAACCGGATAAACCGTGAAAAAAGTGAGGATATCATAGTAAATGGTACAAGCATTTCCGGAGGCAAGGTTTATATTTCCATTGTCAGTCCTAAATATAATCTGATATATAAAGGTGAAGCTGATTTCTATCTGGAGGACAAACAGAAGAATTTACATAAGATTCCCGATAAGGACATGGATAAGGAGTCTGTCGCCCTTTGTCTTGAAAAAGGGGAAACAGCCGAGATAGGTGTTGATTTCCCTGATAACTGTCAACCGGGTGATTATCTTTTGAAAATCAGGGCCTATAATGAGAACGAGGAATGTTATTATACAATCCATCAATGGTTTGAAGCCTATACCTCTCATCGGGTTTCATCCAGGGACAAACCTATTCCAGTAGGCCCCGCACGGTCTTCGGATTATAAGGCACTTTCAGGCGAGGATGATATATTTGATGTTGTTCAGAATATGCCTGAGTTTCCTGGTGGTATGCCTGGACTGATGGAGTTTATAAGACAGAATATCCGGTATCCACAAGCTGCAAGACAAAGCAGACTGGAAGGCAGGGTTATTGTACAGGTTGTTATAGATAAGGATGGAAGTGTGATACAGCCTATAATTCTCCGTAGCGTCAATCCTGTACTGAGTGCTGATGCCGCTTTATGTGAAGAGGCATTACGTATCGTTTCAATAATGCCAAAATGGAAACCCGGTAATCAGCATGGAGTGAATCTGAAAGTAAGGTTCACGTTCCCGATAAGATTTGAATATCTTGATAATTGATTACAGCATAAGGAGGACAAGCCATGAATATAACAACAGTTTCATATCTTTTCATGCTCTGTATTCTCATAACAAGATGTACGGGTAAGGCGGCAAGGGAAAATAAAAACATTGCTGTCCATGATGCTACAGAATTGTATAGCGCCACCACAGGATTCATCGGTTCTTATAAAATGGGAACTGCAATCGAGGTGAAAGTGCTACAGGGAGATTATACACTGAAAAGCAAAGAGGCGTTTGTTGTTATTTTGAATTCTCAACATCTTTTTTTTAGTTTCGGTTACGATTGGACTTTGGATAAATGGGAAAACAATCAATGGATCAGCCCCCAAATGAATAAATGGATGTTTATGTTGGATGATGAAATCCTGCTTTTTGAATCTGACTTTCTTTGTTTTCATTTCCCTATTGAATATCATAAGATTACTTCCGGCAGATATCGTATATCCAAATCATTATGGAATGATAGCTAAGAGATAAAACTGAGTGCTGAATTTGAAATACGATGAACTGTTCGGGACTCATAAAAAACAATGGTTGTAACGGTTGCTGTAGTTGCTACTCTTATCATTATTTGGATTTTAATTAGGTATATATATGCCAGAACTTCGTTGGAATTGTATCTGAAGAAGAACGGTAATCGACATTGGAATTTAGTAAACATTAAGTTATGTATAAAAAAATATTTGTAATATTGGTATTGTTTTCTTTCCTGCCACATTTTTTATTTTGTCAAAATAAATCCCGGAAAAATGGCTGGTATCATATTTTATCCGGACAAACGGATAGTATTTCTCAAGAACCTATCGTAACGATAAAAGATTTTATTTCACTTAGACTGGAAACGGACTATTTTGGAAAAAACGTAATTAGCGGACAAATCAGTAAATATAAATCAAACAAATGGGCTAAAGAAACGGAAAAGGCAATAGGCAGGCAGATTGCTTTTGTATTCAACGACTCTATCATAACCGATCCACGGGTTAATTGTAGAATAGAGAGTGGGGCATTCCAAATAACTTCCATTCTTGATAAAGAATTGCCGGGCATATACGAACAACTGAAACAAGAGAAGATTGATTCTATTGAAGCCCTTTTTAAAGGTTGGGAAAAAGACTCCTTGTTTTACGCGATGTCTCCGGAACAAAGAGATTCCATAAGAATGGCAACCGATTATTGGGAAGCCAGTGCATGGGTGGATCTAATAACTAAATCCGATGAACATTATTGGTACAGTATAACGGACTCTACTAAGTATAAAAAACTGGAAGAGGCATTAAAAGAAGAGCTTGGTAAACCCAATTTCAGCAGCAGGGCTTCAGACTATATGAAGTCTAAAGCATATCAGGCATATAAAACGTATATATGCAACGATCCTGAATATATCAACCTTATGTTCAAAAGTTTTCTTTTCAATCAATTCAAGGGACTGAACGGTTATCTGATAGATGATATTATCCAGACCAGATATCCTTTCGCTCCTAGTATAAGAGCATATGTGGAAAAGACGGACAATTCTGATGATGAAAGATTTGCTGTATATAAATGGCAACGAAAAATTTGGTTTTTGATGAATAAGGAAAAAAAGAATCAACAATATGAAGAAAAAACAGCTGGAGTAGATTAACTGCTTAACTGTTTTTTACAAAGTGGAAGAAAATTCTTGTTTTTAAATATAATCCTATTGCTGCTGTTTTTCTTATGTTTTATAATAAATAGTAAGCGCCTGAATAAGTACATCTTCTACTCTTCAATTTCCCTCCTTACTTTTGCTGCAAAAAAATAATATCCTATGATGCAGCGACGTAAACACATGATGAGCAGAGAAAAATTTATCTCCGTTCTTTTCTGTCAGCAGCAGAGTGGTTTGTCCATTGCTGATTTTTGTGAGAATGAAGGTTATAGCCGTAGTAGATTCTATCTTTGGAAACAAAAATACGGTATTACGGAGCGGGAGTTATTGGCAGAAGCCTCCCGCTTAGGTGTTAAAGGCAACTTTGTCCCCATAGTAATCAATGGCGACACGCCATCCCCCGGTATATCTCACGAGGCTCCCCTGCCATCTCCCCAGCTTACCTTTCCTTTTCCCTTGAAAGGAAAGGACAGTTCTGAAATATCCTTGGAATTACCCAACGGATTGAAGTTGAAGTTTAAAGGGTCTTCCGGCTGTGAAGCTGCCCTGAATCTGATCTCTAAAATATATAATGCCAATGTTCTGCCTAAATGACAGCATGAGATATTTCCTGTGCCCCGGTTATACGGACATGAGAAAAGGGATGTTCACTCTTTGCGGCCTTGTGCATGAGAGGATGGGAGGCGACATCAGAAGTGGAGACGTATTTATTTTTTACAACCGTTTCCGGACCAAGATAAAATTGCTCCATGCCGAACCGGGCGGTCTGGTCCTTTATGAGAAACTGCTTGAAGAAGGCACCTTCAAGATACCCGCCTATGATCCTACCACCCGTTCTTACCCCATGACCTGGAGTGACCTGGTCGTTATGGTGGAAGGCATCAATGAAGATGTCAGCAAAGGCAGGCAAAGACGGCTTTCCAATTTGAAAAAGCATTGGTAAACAGTTGTAAACAAACAGCTTGAAGGTTTGTTTTTCTTGTAGCTTTTCGCTATCTTTATATCATCAAAAAAAAGATATTGAATGGCAAAAGAAGATGCAACCGGACAAGCTGTGGAATCCTCAATGGAACAGCTGCTGGATATCAACTGTAAACAGAGTGAGATCATCTCAGCCCAGGCAAGGACCATAGAAGAACTCCGGGGTACGATCGTTGAGTTGAACGCCTCCCTGGCATGGCTGAAGAGGAAGGTGTTCGGAAAGATGAGTGAGAAATGCAAACCTGTCGATAACGGAGACCCGAAGCTCCCTTTTGACTATGGCGACCTGGAACAGATAGAGGCGGAAATCGAAGAGGCCCGGAGCAGGGCGGCAGAACAGATTACCGTTCCCAAGTCCCAGGCCGCCCATAAAACGCCACGCCGTAACCGGGTCGTCATGGATAACCTTCCGGTTGTAACGGTCGTCATCGAACCGGAGAATGTCGATTTAAGTAGATACGTCAAGATAGGCGAGGAACATACCAGGACCCTTGAGATGAAACCCGGCTATCTCTATGTGAAAGACACAGTACGTCCCACATACGCCCTGAAAAATGAAATGGAAGCCGTTGATAACGGAGAAAAGGCGGTAATAACCGCTCCCATGCCACTGATGCCCATATATAAAGGTATGCCCGGGGCTTCCATGCTCGCTGAGGTCCTTTTACAGAAATACGAATATCATATCCCGTTCTACCGACAAGTGAAACAGCTGGAACATCTGGGTGTTAAACTGCCCAGAAACACATTGGACGGCTGGTTCAAACCGGTCTGCGAACTTCTCAAACCACTTTATCTGGAACTCAGGAAGAAAGTACTGGCCGCAGATTACCTCCAGGTTGACGAGACCACGCTTCCGGTTATAAACCACGACAGGCATAAAGCCGCAAAAGAATACATTTGGATAGTCCGAGCGGCTGTGCCGCGTCTGCTCTTCTTCCATTACGACAACGGATCGCGTTCACAAAAAGTTGCGGTCAGGCTTTTGAAAAACTTCAAAGGATATCTCCAAAGTGACGGCCATCCCATTTATGACGCCTTTGAGGATAGGGAGGACGTGTGCCTGTGTGGGTGTCTCGCACATATCCGCAGACATATAGAACTGTGTAAGGAAGAAAATCCCAAATATGCCATGCAGGGGCTCAAACTTATCCAGGATATGTATTATGTGGAACACATGGCGGATGAGCAGGAACTCCCGTATGAAGAACGTGCTGAATTACGCCGGCGTTTGTCCAAACCGATACTTGACAGTTTTGAGCTCTGGCTTAAAAACACATACCCTAAAGTTCTAAAACGCAGTCTTATGGGGAAAGCCATAGCCTATGCATACTCCCTGCTGCCAAGAATGAAACCGTATCTCCATGACGGAAGAATCTTCATTGACAACAACCGCTGTGAGAATGCCTTGAGGCCACTGGTCATATCAAGAAAGAACATGCTGTTCTGTGGAAATCACGAAGCGGCTGAGAATACGGCTATAATCTGCTCCTTACTTGGCTCATGTAAGGAACGTGGTGTCAACCCCAGAGAGTGGCTGAATGATGTGATCGGCAGGCTCCCTTATTATCTGGCTCCCAAATCAGACAGAGACTTGAAGGAACTGCTGCCGGATGTATGGAGAAAATAATCGGGACAGTTCCGGGAAAATGCAGGAATAAACGGGAAAAAGCGAGACTGCCACTCAAAAACAATCCTGAGACAAGTTGGTATATGAAAATTGAGATGCACTTACAATGGAGTGCATCTTACTGATAAATCGAATGCACAAGATGTAGTTGAGCAGTCGCTTACAATAAATAATATATCGAATAAGGTTTTAGAATCCAATCACAGAACCAATCATCCAAATTATAATCTCTTTGACTTTTAGGGATAAGAAAGATACGAACTACCCCCTGACAACTATTTCCTATTATAATCAACCGGAAACAACAGTCAACCGTCAGCAAAATATCCTTAATCCCACTACCAAAATTCCGACAGCACCATAAAAAGTTCTCCATTCATTTTGTCTTATCCCACCATTTGCAGATCGGATGAGATGATTGTCGGCAAAAAAATATAAAACTATGCCGATATTATTCATCCGGTTAAGAATATGGTGAATGACAGATAAAAAAAACACTTAACCTGATTATATTCTCTTCTACTACCATCATCTCCGACCAACCCGAAGAAAGAAAAAAAGAAACCAAGTATTACCTCAGTTTCTCTTCTTGGTTTGACTATAACAGATTGAGTTCTGTCTCTTCTCCATTCTGATAGCAATAGATGTCTAAATTTTCAGTAGTCATCCACTGGCAACTATTAAGTCTGAATCCATACTTCTCCTCGATGGTTGAGAGAAAATCTTCAAAATTCTCATAGTTCTCCGATTCTCTCAGTTCTTCGTCCGTCAGCCTTATGATATTCAGACAGCCGACAAAAAAGTCTAGAATCAATACATACTTGGGTTCCATAGTTTCAATCCTCTTTTAAGTTATACCTTTTCAATAATATACTCACCTGCGAAGCTCTGAATTGACATCCCTTGGAAGTTAAAAATCCTTCACTGTTCAGAATTCTCGCCATTTCAGATAAGCTCCGCTCTTCTTTTACCAAGTTTTTCAGTAATGCTATGGCTCTTTTGTTGTTTGGGTTGTCAAGAGCTTTCTGATGATTGGTCCTATTGCTGTTCTCTACCGCTTGATTCAGTCTGTTTAATAAGTTTTCAGATTTACCAAGCTTATATCCTCTTGATTTCTTGGCTTTCAGGGATTGTTTCGTTCTTTGGCTGATCAATCCCGCCTCATATTCCGCTATACTGCTGATGATATGTAGTACAAGTTTATTGGCCTCCGGAAAATCACAGAATACAATCTCGACATCACTCTCCAACAGTTTGCTGGTGAAGGCCACATTTCTGCTCAGCCTATCCAGTTTTGCAACAATCAGGACAGAATTTGTTTTCCTGCATAACTCCAAAGCTTCAGCAAGTTTAGGTCTGTCAGATTTACGGCCGCTCTCTGTTTCAATATATTCAGCAACCGTTTTTCTATCCTTCAGGTAATTCCGTATTATTTCTCTCTGTGCCTCTACGCCTAATCCTGATACTTCCTGTTTCACTGTGGATTGTCGCAGGTAGGCAACATAATTTTTCTGTTTCATAATTAACACTTATTTAACGCTCTTCCCGGTTACTAAACGACCGTTCAATAACCTTTAAGCAGGTTCATAAAAAGGGCTTTCCATGAGATTTCGAGTTCCTATAAAATCTACTCCCTCACAGAAAGCCGGTTATCACATTTCCCGATTTCTCAGAGAACCGCTAATACCTTATAATATTATATGTTTCAGCAATCCTCTTCTCATAATCGTCGGTTTTCTCTACAAGTTCATCCACCTCGGAAACAAGCATGTCAAAGTAGATATCTTCCCTCTTATCCCTGATTTCTCCATCCTCACCAATCAGACAGACTTCAAACAGGTCCGCACCTTCATTCAAGACTATCTGAACTTTTCCGGTGTGCTTGAATCCGTTGACCTTGAATTCAATGCCACACGTTATTACTCTTACAGTCTCAATCTCAACTCCCCAGGACATAAGGACCGGGAGATCGGATTTCAGGATTGACCAGATATACCTGGCCAGTTCCAAATCGTAATTCATGTCTCTTTCCATACTTCCAAAGTTTTTAGGTCCGTACTTTTTTCTTCATATATATCTTCTTCATCATCACACCAGAACATCCGGTAATCCTCACATATCTTTCTATAATCCTCCAATCCGAAGTGTGGAAAATTGGTGGAATACATGTCATAAAGGTCTTCAGGGGTTAATGTCGGGTCATGGTTCAGCATATCGTAAACCTCGTCCTCAAACTCATAGGGGCTGAAATATGAATCGTCCTGAACATGGGGATAGACACCGGTACAATCCTCTATGACATGTTCTATAAACATCAGGCATTTCAGCAGGTCTTTCTTCATTGTTATCTCCTCGTCAGAATGGGCATTGTAGTAACCGCATGAGACATTGATGCAGGAGACCCCAAGTCCGTTTTCTTTCAATGCCAGAACATCGGTCATCAAGCCGCTTTCTTCCTTATAGTTCCATTTTTCAGGTTCTATCGCTTCAATGAACTCGTCTGAACACAACCCGGAATAACCTATGTTTGTAATCAGATCCGAATCACCCTTTCTGTCAGGCTGGATAACGAACCTCACGTCATCAAAGAAGGACATCGCCGCTTCAGAACTTCCCCTGCATCCGGTCTCCTCCTCTCTAAAAAACACTACTTTAATAGAATCATACTTCTTCAGGCATTCAAGGCAGATGAACACTCCGTTCTTGTCATCGGCTCCCAGATTCTCAAACCTCTTGTTCTTTGGCGAATAACCGAATATAATATCTCTGGTTTCCAACGCCTTGAAATCCTTTGAATGCTTGCAGTATGAAACCTGGTCGATATGGCTCACTAAGCAAGCGTAAGTTTCAGCTTTACCCTTGACTACATACAGGTTCCCGAATTTATCCTTTGACACGGATATGTTTCCGGGAAGCTGTCTTATATAGGAACAGAGGAACTTCACCATCTTCTGTTCCTTTCCACTGGGACTGTAGATACTATACAGCCTCTTCAACAATTGCGTATTCATGATTCGTCTCTTTTTTAAGTTTATAACCGTATGGGAGGTTGGAACTCGGATTTACTGTATCAAATACATCCTCACCGAACTCCCATACATCTTCATTCTCAATCAAGTTATCCAATGTATCTGTACAAATGGACTTTTCTTCATAGATACCTTCCGTTTCATTCCAGATATTAATCCGGGTTATATCATCAAGGCTTTCATACCATTCATCATCATACTCGGAATAGTGCCAGTTCTTCCGCTTGAACTCATTCTCCGCTTTCTCCATACATTCCTTACAGCAATAGTATTCCTCCGTCACTTCTGAATATATAGCATCATCCAACAGAACATGTGTCCGGCAATCGTCACAGCAGATACAATCTTCCTCATGGTGATATTCGTTCTTTGATTCAATCCATACAAAATCATCCAGGTTGTCTGAATCCACCCAGATCTCCCTTCCGTTCCGGTAACAGAGTCTTGTATCATCACAATAGTATTGGTGGTAAGCATCCCATTCCCCATCATCTTCATCATCATCCCCGTAAAGATTAAGGTCTGTTGTATCAAGGTTGTATGAGGTCCCGGAGTTCTCGTAGTTATAGGCCTTGTTCCGGCTGTAACTGTACCATTTGAAGGAATCCTGATAGGAAAGCGTGTCTTCCAATTCGAGATTACAGTCTATCTCAAACTTTTTATCGGATAATGAACTGCCGTCAATGTCCACGAATGCGTTCGCCTCATGACAGGACGCGCCCACAATCTTATAACCGTCTATATAATCCTCCTGAATGAGCTTGTCAATCAGTAACCGTTTCAATACATCATCACCTTCCGAGGAATACTGTCTTTCAAGCAGCCTCCATTTCTTGCCGTCCTGGTCTGTAACATCGGTAAAAAGAATGGCTCTGGCTACAATCAGCCCCGTCTTGTCTATTATGTATGCAGCCTTGGCTTTTACCGAATCATGATAGAACGAAGTCCTGTTCTCATCCACCATGCATGAACCGAAACTCCCTTTACAATAGTTACTGTCATAGATTTTCCCAAAATCATTGTTGACATGAAGTTCCATATCAGGTGATTTCCCATGAGTATAAGTACACCATTGCTGGGTGAAAACATCCCCTGCAATCCAGTTCACGACACAAGGCGAGAGCAGTTTCCCTATCCCTGTTTCAAGTATAAGCTCCCTCATGAACTTTCCGGCCCTCATCTTGAAAACCCGGTTACGTTCAATGTTGACATAGCGGACTGAACTTTTATCCAGATCCTCACACAGGCCTTTGGCTTCGTCAGTCTGATATTTGGCGGAATGGTATGTCCTGCCTATCAGTTCCACTTCATAAGGCAGCTTTTCATCATCCTCTCCTGATTTGATAATGGCTTCAAATACCTTCTTTTGTAGATCAGCCATATCATATATATGTAGCAGGGTATAGTCGTCATGTTCCCTGCAATACTTCAGTAGTACAGGATTTTTCAGGTGGGCCAGCAATATCCTGTTCTTTCTTACCGCCACACCATTCTCTCTCTTTTCAAGTCCGAAACGGGCCTTGAATTCTTCATAACCATAAAAATTATAGTATAACATAGTCGTTTGATTTTTTAATTGTCGGTAAATAAAAAAGGAGGGATACTTCCTTTTTATCGGAAATATCCCTCCCCGGAATATTAGTTCGGTATCTCTCAACCGTTTCAGATGAATGGTATCGTCTCGTCCTCCAGAACTCCCGATTCCACTATCTTCTTACATATCTCATGGGAAGCCCTGTTCCTCAGGTCATATCCGTAACCTTCACTTCCCATAATCTTAATCACTTCAACCATACTTCTGAATAAGGTCTGTTGCAGGGTCCTGTGGAATGTGGTAACTGCAATGGCGAACCTTTTCTCATTCCACCCATAGTCGTTCAGGGCATGTTCAAGTTCTTTTGCAGCCTTGAATTCCCTGCTGTTTTCCAATTCGTATCTTTCCATAATATTCATTATTGTTTATATATTATTCCTATTGCAATGATTTGGAATAAGCACCTTTCCTACATTCATCTATACGTGACTGACATTCCTCCGTTACTTCCTTTAGAATCTCGGCACATCTTTTATCAGAACAGCCTTGCAGCAATCTGTCTATGTATGTCATAATATCATTCACTTCCATATCATATATCTGTCAAAGGGTTCAACAAAAAAGGGAGAAAGAACCGGTTTGTTATATTTTAGTTCTTTCTCCCTTGTGAGTTAATTTATTTTCAGGTCTAACTCAAAAACCATCCGTAATTCTCAGTATCTTCACCGTTTAAAGCTCTCTGGATACCTACAGAAAAATCAGTACAGTTCTGATTGCGCTCCAGGAACTTGTCTATGTAGGATTGTTTGGCGGCGTCATTAAGAAGCTGCATCAAATCCCAACAAGTGATATTCTCTCTGCCACACAATCCGAAATTTGGATTCTCTATATAGCCTTTCGTAGCTGCATTGACATTGGAGTCACCTAAAATCACCTTTGGCAATTCTTTAAGTTGTGAAGCGGGTAAAGCTTGATATAATCTCAATCTTCCTATTATCTGACAGAACTGTTCCTGTGAAATCTTTGTTCTTCCCAGGTTTTCAAGAAGTCTTAAATTTTGCTCCGGTTTAAAATCCTGAAACAGTCTGAGTGCTGAACTGTATATATCAGTGTCACTCATCACTTCCAGTCTTCTGGTCAAGCCATCATTGGTCAGCATCAGATTTGAACACACACGAACCCTCCACCCGATAAAGATCTTGAATTTCTCGGGTGATTTTCGGGCGTATAAGTTTTCCTCATTCAGACTTCTTACACCTCCGATACATAAATTGACTTCTTCTCCGTTCATCATTCTGCTCATGGAACGGATATGAAAACAGAAGGCCATTCTCTGGTAGTAGATGGTCTCGTCCTCCGGTTTAAGTTCCTCCTTCCTTTTGGTCAATGCTCCCGGAACCCTGCCTAAAATCTTATGTGAAACTCTGATTTCCGTGTTTCCAAAGTTCTCTCCGGTAAAATACATTCTTGCGGCATCTTCTACCTGGTGGATAAATTTCTGGTGGCTGATTGTTAGCTGGTTGTCTCCGAAGCTGGGTACAATACAGTTCCTTTCAAGTTCTTCAAGTGTTATTCCCGAAGTGTTGCTCTCAATAAAATTAGGATGCTCTTTTTGTTCTTCTTCAGATACGATTACAGCATCTTCGACACCAATTGCATCCATCATTCTTGTTACCATTCCGATTGTTCTTGGAATGATAGTAAGTTCATTAGTCATTGTTTCCATACTCTTGTTATTTTTTAGTCGGTTAATAAAATGCGGTGAAAAAACAAAAAGCCAAGAGGTGTCATTTCTTTGCTTTTATGAATATACCTCTTAGCTTCTTTATCCCTTTGAGTATTGAAGTTGCTACCTCCAATACCGTTATTATCACGTCTGCTTTCTTGTCATAATCCATTCATCAGACGTTCTATCAGTTTTCAGTCGCAGCATCAACGGCCTTGACTTCACCCGTGGCAATCTTCTTTTTTCCGAATTTGCCACTATACTTCTCCGCAAGCTCGATTACTACTGAACCTGCCACGATAATCTCGGCCACATAAGCTGCGACCTTCAATCCTTTAATTAAATTTCCCATGTCTCTTAAATTTTAAGTTATTAATATTGTTATTTCTATTCTCAATTTCTCTTATATACTTTTCTCATATATAAGGCTTTGAGGGGAAATCAAGGAAGGGGGAGAAGAAAAAAATAGACCGGTCTTTCGACTGGTTGTGATAGTTGAACCGTTGTAAATAGCTCCTCGCATTTACTTGGCCTATCATGCGGCATACATTCTTTCGTGGGGAACTTTATGTCTTGTCCACATACTGAAATTGCTACGCATCATCGAATCTCCAACTTATCCATCTTCTGAAAATAAGTGTGACCCGGTAATTGTTTTTATCATTAATGCTTGAAGCTGACGCACTCTTCATTGCAGTGCTGAATAATGCTCCAAGTTTTTTATCATATATAAGGGTTTAAGGGCTTTGGAAATGGAGAGAACATGAGAAAGAATTATCATGAATAAGTTAAAAATCAGTTTGCTTTTGATATTCTCATTGTTTTTTTTGTTTCCTAAATTGGAACTATTCATTATTTTTGCAGTAGGTTAATCAACAGGCATGGAAGCAAAAGCAAAATTCAAAATAATATATTCGGAAGAGACTATCCGGTTTTTAAACAGTCTTGACGAAAAAGCGAAGGCTAAAATCATGTACAATATAAATAAAAGCAAGTATGTGATTGACAAGGAGCTTTTCAAGAAACTGGATGATGCGGATGATATATGGGAATTCAGAACTTTATACAATGGAATTTCATATAGGTTATTCGCTTTCTGGGACACTGACAAGGAAACTCTGGTCATAACGACTCATGGTATAATCAAAAAGCCCCAGAAAACCCCATCCAAAGAAATAGCAAAAGCCAAAGAGATAAGAAAGATATATTTCAATTCTAAAAAGTGAAGATATGGAAGAAATGAAATTTTATACGGAAGAAGAAGCGTTGGATAAAGTGATAGGTGAAAAAGGTACTCCGGTACGTAACAAATATGAAGATGACATCAATAATTTTCTAATTGGTGAAGCAATCAAGCAAACCAGAGAAGCCAGGAATCTGACACAGGAACAGCTTGGTGAGTTGATGGGAGTAAAAAGAGCGCAGATCTCAAAAATAGAAAGTGGAAAGAGCGTCACTTTTTCAACCATAATCAGAGCATTCAAAGCTATGGGAGTAAATTCAGCCAATTTGGATTTAGGATCATTGGGAAAGGTCGCTCTCTGGTGATATGTGAAAAGGGAATAGTGTCACTTTTGGTATTCTGAATCTTTTTGTTTACCTTTGTAGTAACCAATATATTAGACAATTATGAATAGCAACAATAAAAATCAGATAATCCGTTTTGACTGGGCTATGAAACGTCTGCTCAGGAACAAGGCCAATTTCAGTGTCCTTGAAGGTCTGCTCACTACGTTATTGGGTGAGAAAATCATTATTCAGCGACTCCTGGAAAGTGAAAGCAATCAGGAGGATGAGTATGACAAGTATAACCGTGTCGATATGCTTGCCGAGAATTCCAAGGGTGAACTGGTGTTGATAGAGGTACAGAACAATAATGAATACGCCTACTTCCAGCGTATGTTGTTCGGCACTTCCAAGCTGGTGACCGAGTATATCAATAGGGGAGAAAGCTATGACAAGGTTCGTAAGGTATATAGCGTCAATATTGTCTATTTCTCTCTGGGACATGGAACTGATTTTGTTTATCATGGGAAGACAGAATTCAGAGGCATCCACACCAACGATCTTCTTGAACTCACTCCATTCCAGAAGCAGACATTCAAGGTGGATACGGTAAGTCAGCTATATCCTGAATATTATATCCTGAAAGTAAACGGTTTCAATCAGGTAGCCAAAAGTCCCCTGGAAGAATGGATCTACTACCTGAATACCGGAGAGATACCTTCCAGTGCTACAGCTCCCGGTCTTGAGGAGGCCCGTGAAAGGTTGAAACTGGATAGCATGACTAAGGATGAGCTTGCTGCCTATTATCGTCATCTGGATAATATTGTAATCCTTCGTGATAATATCAATACTGAACGTGAAGAAGGAAGGGCAGAAGGATTACTTAAAGGTCGTGAAGAAGAAAAAAGAGAAAGTGCTCGTAATTTAAAGAAGTTAGGAGTTGCTATTGATATTATCTCAAAAGCTACTGGATTGTCTCAAGATGAAATTGAGTGTTTGTAGTATTTGCTATATTTATCTATTGAAGGGGCAATGTCATGGTATTAAATGCATTGCCCTTTTTCGATGTATTAGTGATTTTTTTAGTGTTCATGTTTTAGTATTTTTGCTTTGGGTTATTAGACTTGTGTTCCCGTTTGTGTTCCCTGCCTTAAAATTTTATATATTCTCTAGTTTTTATCTAAGAATGATAATTGTATAGTGGCTATATATACATACTTTTTTATTAGTATTACTAAATTGAAACAAGATGGATTGTGATTATCAGCAAATAAAATGGGGCTTAAAGGTGATTTTTTGTGTTCCCGCCGTGTTCCCATGAATTCGAAATAAAAAAGACCGCCAAGAGTGGAAGCCTCTCAACAGTCTCAATTTCAATGATTTATTTCGTAGCGGGACCCGGGATTGAACCGGGGACCTCATGATTATGAATCATGCGCTCTAACCAGCTGAGCTATCCCGCCATCATTTCTCGATTGCGGGTGCAAAGATATAGCTTTTATTTAAATTGCCAAAACTTTTATGGATATTTTCTGCTTTTTCTTTTGCTGATAGGGTGCTGAAGTGGTTTGCAGTACTTTTTATTAAACGTATTTGTATAACATTATCAATGAATTAGGGGTGTATGGAAAGGGAGATATAAATAAATTTGATGATTTATTTTCTGTAATTAGAAAAAAGTATTTATCTTGGCTGGCGCAATAAAAAGCAGAATAGACTATGGAAAGAAAGAAAATACATTTGGAATATCTCTTGAATGCGACTTCTAAAAGTATTCTTTGGGCAGCGATAAGTACCCCTACTGGTTTGGAGGGCTGGTTTGCTGATAGGGTTCAGTCAGACGATAAAACAGTAACCTTTTTTTGGGGAAAAACAGAAAAACGTGATGCCGAGATTATTGCCGTGCGAGCGTATTCATTCATCCGCTTCCGCTGGCTGGACGATGAGAACGAGCGAGAATACTTTGAACTGAAGATGACAAACAATGAGTTGACCAATGATTTCGTATTGGAGATAACAGACTTTGCCGATATAGACGAGGTGGGTGATTCGCGTGAATTATGGGAATCGCAAGTGGATACTTTGCGAAGAACTTGTGGTTTTTAGTTAACTTTAGATTAAAAATTTCCCGTACTCCCTTTTTTGTACTACTTTTGTGCTCTCATTGCATGAAACGAGTAAAATGCTGCGCATAAAAAAGTTAGATATATTTGTTTTGAAGAGCTTTTGCATGCTCTTTATGGGTACTTTCTTCATCTGCCTCTTCATCTTTATGATGCAGTTTTTATGGAGGTATGTGGACGAAATGGTAGGAAAAGGATTGGAGATGACTGTCCTTGCACAGTTTTTCTTTTATTCTGCGCTTTCGTTGGTACCTGCGTCGTTGCCGCTGGCTATTCTGCTGGCTGCCCTTATCACCTTTGGAAATTTCGGAGAACGTTTTGAATTACTTGCCATGAAGGCAGCCGGTATTTCTTTATTGAAAATCATGCGGCCCCTGATTATCTTTATTTGTTTCATCTGTTGTGTCTCTTTCTATTTCCAAAATGTCATAGGACCAAAAGCCCAAACAAAATTATGGACTTTGCTTATTTCCATGAAGCAGAAATCTCCCGAAGTGGATATTCCTGAAGGTGTGTTCTACGATGAAATAGATGGTTATAATCTGTATGTGAAGCATAAGAACCGCAAAACTGGTATGCTGTATGACGTACTGATATATAATTTTGAGAAAGGTTTTGAGAATGCTCAAATTATCAAGTCTGATTCGGGACGTCTGGAGATGACGGCTGACAAACAGCATTTATATTTGCATTTATACAGTGGTGAGCAGTTTGAGAATTTGAAATCGCAGAACATGAACCAAAGGAATGTGCCTTACCGGCGTGAGACATTCCGCGAAAAGCATGCAATCATTGAGTTCAATTCGGATTTCAATATGGTGGATGCAGGTATCATGAGTAATCAGTCCAACAGTAAGGATATGAAAATGCTGCAGGCGGACATTGACTCCATGAAATTGCAGAATGACAGTGTGGGGCGTGGTTATTATAAAGAAGCTATGGCAGGAACTTATAAGGTGACAGCCAGCTTGTCTAAAGAGGATACATTGAAGATTGAAAAGGCTTATTTAGGTGAGTACAATGTAGACAGCCTCTACAATGTGGCTACACTGATGCAGAAACAGAAGGTTATATCCACGGCCGTCAGCCGTGCAGAGAGTGCGGGGAGTGACTGGAGTTTTAAGAGCTTTAATATATCGCAGACTGAAAGCAGCCTTCGGCGGCACATGACTTCCTGGCATGAGAAACTGACTCTTTCTCTGGCATGTCTCATCTTCTTCTTTATTGGCGCGCCACTCGGAGGAATTATCCGTAAAGGAGGCTTGGGAATGCCGGTGGTGGTTTCTGTATTGATTTTTATTATCTATTACATCATCAACAATACAGGGTATAAGATGGCTCGTGACGGACAGTGGGTTGTCTGGATGGGTATGTGGACCAGTACCGCTGTCTTGGCCCCATTGGGTGCATTCCTGACATATAAATCCAACAATGATTCAGTGGTATTGAATGCTGATGCCTATATAAATTGGTTCAAGAAGGTTGTGGGCATTCGCAGTGTACGCCATCTGTTCCGTAAGGAAGTAATCATCCACGATCCTGATTATACACGTATTCCGGAAGAGCTGAAGGCTTTGTCCGTAGACTGTCGTGAATATGCTGATAGAAAGGGGTTGAAACGTGCTCCCAATTACTTTAAATTGTGGATGACTGATAGCCAGGATGAGGCGGTGGAAGATATTAACGAACGTTTGGAGAGTCTGATAGATGAGATGTCGAATACAAGATCCGTTACTTTGTTGACAGCGCTGAACACCTATCCGGTCATCCCCGTCCATGCGCATGTCCGTCCGTTCCGCAATTATTGGTTAAACTTGCTCTGCGGTATTGTTTTCCCGATAGGCTTGTTCTTTTATTTCCGTATCTGGGCATTCCGTATCCGTCTGAATAAGGATATGGAGCGGATTATCAAGACAAATGAAGATGTGATTGGAATTATAGAAAGAGATCAGAATAAATAAAAACAAAATAGATTATGGAAAATGTAAAGTTGAATACGATAGAAGAGGCCATTGAAGACTTCAAAGCCGGTAACTTTGTGATTGTTGTGGATGATGAGGACCGTGAGAATGAGGGTGATTTGATAATTGCAGCTGAAAAGATTACACCGGAGAAAGTAAACTTTATGTTGAAGCATGCCCGCGGTGTGCTTTGTGCTCCAATTACAGTTTCGCGTTGCAAGGAACTGGATTTGCCGCATCAGGTATCGGATAATACTTCTGTATTGGGTACTCCCTTCACAGTTACTGTTGATAAATTGGAAGGCTGTAGTACTGGCGTTTCTGCGGCAGACCGCGCTGCTACTATCCAGGCGTTGGCCGATCCGGCTTCTACTCCGGCCACTTTCGGGCGTCCTGGCCACATTAATCCGTTGTATGCCCAGGAGAAAGGTGTGTTGCGCCGTGCTGGACATACGGAGGCGGCTATTGATATGGCACGTTTAGCTGGACTTTATCCGGCGGGAGCCCTTATGGAAATAATGAATGAGGATGGTACAATGGCTCGTTTGCCCGAATTGCGTAGAATGGCAGATGAATTTGGCTTGAAATTGATTTCCATCCGTGACTTGATTGCCTACCGTTTGAAGCAGGAGTCTATTGTAGAAAAAGGAGTGGAAGTGGATATGCCTACAGACCACGGTCATTTCCGTTTGATTCCTTTCCGCCAGAAGTCGAACGGTTTGGAGCATGTAGCTTTGTTCAAGGGTACTTGGGAATTGGATGAACCGATTCTGGTGCGTGTACATTCTTCTTGTGCCACTGGTGATATATTCAATTCCAAACGCTGTGATTGTGGCGAGCAGCTGCATAAGGCAATGGAGATGATAGAGAAAGCCGGTAAGGGGGTAGTTGTATATCTGAATCAGGAAGGTCGCGGCATTGGTCTGATGGAAAAAATGAAAGCATATAAATTGCAGGAAGAAGGCATGGATACTGTAGAAGCTAATATTTGCCTGGGACATCTGGCAGACGAGCGTGATTATGGTGTAGGTGCCCAGATTCTTCGTGAGAT
The DNA here is from genome assembly GCF_902825465.1 of Bacteroides sp. Marseille-P8574. Lineage (NCBI taxonomy): Bacteria > Pseudomonadati > Bacteroidota > Bacteroidia > Bacteroidales > Bacteroidaceae > Bacteroides > Bacteroides sp. Marseille-P8574. Next base: position 1,720,638 of record NZ_CADEBE010000002.1, on the reverse strand, counting down.
AGGAGTGCACAAAATGCGGCTGATGACCAATAATCCCGTGAAGCGTGTAGGCTTGGAGGCTTACGGTTTGGAAATAACGGAGAACGTAGCTATTGAGACTACTCCGAATCCATACAACGAGCGTTATCTCCGTACCAAGAAAGAACGTATGGGACATACACTTCATTTCAATAAGTAACTGTCTTTTTGTTTTCTTATATCAAAGAAAATCGCTTATTTTGCAACCGGATTTGCGTAACAATCATTAAATAGTAACAAAATGAACCAATTATCAGATCGTTTAAACAGTTTGTCGCCTTCTGCGACACTGGCTATGTCTCAAAAGAGCGCAGAGCTGAAGGCTCAAGGCGTAGACGTAATTAACCTGAGTGTGGGAGAACCGGACTTCAATACTCCCGACCACATTAAAGAGGCTGCGAAAAAGGCGATAGACGATAACTTTTCTCGCTATTCTCCAGTGCCGGGTTATCCTGCCTTGCGTAATGCAATTGTAGAGAAGTTGAAGAAGGAAAACGGTCTGGAATATACCGCCGCACAAATTTCTTGCGCCAATGGTGCCAAGCAGTCGGTTTGCAATGCAATCCTGGTATTGGTAAATCCGGGTGACGAAGTAATTGTGCCTGCTCCCTATTGGGTCAGTTATCCGGAAATGGTAAAGTTGGCTGAGGGTACGCCGGTTATCGTACCTGCCGGTATCGACCAGGACTTTAAGATAACACCTGCACAGCTGGAGGCTGTCATCACCCCGAAGACAAAGGCGCTGATTCTTTGCTCTCCCTCTAACCCTACGGGTTCGGTGTACAGCAAGGAGGAGTTGGCAGGCCTGGCCGCAGTATTGGCAAAGCATCCGCAGGTTGTTGTGATTGCCGATGAGATTTACGAACATATCAACTATATCGGCAAGCATCAGAGCATAGCGCAATTTCCCGAAATGAAAGAGCGTACGGTCATTGTGAATGGTGTTTCCAAAGCATATGCAATGACTGGTTGGCGTATCGGTTTCATTGCAGGTCCGGAATGGCTTGTGAAGGCTTGCAATAAATTGCAGGGACAGTATACTTCCGGTCCTTGTTCTGTATCTCAGAAGGCTGCTGAGGCTGCTTATACGGGTACACAAGCTCCGGTGGAGGAAATGCGCAAGGCTTTCGAGCGTCGTCGTGATTTGATTGTAAAGTTGGCCAAGGAAGTTCCGGGTTTCGAGGTGAATGTACCGGAAGGTGCTTTCTATCTGTTCCCTAAATGCGATTCATTCTTCGGTAAATCTGCCGGCGAACGTAAAATCAATGATTCAGATGATTTGGCCATGTATCTGTTGGAAGTGGCTCATGTGGCTTGCGTAGGCGGTGCTTCTTTCGGAGCTCCTGAATGCATTCGTATGAGTTATGCAACCAGCGATGAAAATATAGTTGAAGCTATCCGTCGTATAAAAGAAGCACTGGCTAATCTGAAGTGATTCTAACTTCTTCTACAAACTTATTTTAGCAAGACATCTGTCATGCTGTCACGAGCAGTTCGTTTCATCAAAGCGGACTGCTCGTTTTGTTATGGCAAACACTCTGCTTCATTATGGCAAATACTTTGTTTCATTATAGCGAACACTCTGTTCCATACAGTATAAACACTTTGTTTTATACTGTACGAACATTTTGTTTTCTACAGTATGAACACTTTGTTTTCTACTTATGGAACAAAGTGTTCATGTCTGTGAACTAATGTGTTATCCGTATATAGAAAATAACAATGAAGGGTTTGAAGGTACTGAATCTTACGTGGGGGATATAAAAAAGCGCAGGCAGTTTATCTGCCCACGCTTTTGTTTTTGATACTGGGATTGTATTATTCTCCCGGATGAATTGCTTCAGAAGGACAAACATCTGCACAAGTACCACACTCTGTGCAAGTCTCAGGGTCGATATGATAGATATCACCTTCAGAGATAGCGCCAACCGGACACTCGTCGATACAAGTTCCGCAAGCAATACAATCGTCACTAATTACGTAAGCCATTTTCTTTTAGATTTAAATTATTATTAGTACTAATTCGTTCGGCAAAAATAGTGGTTTTCTTTATTACTTGCTATCAATCTTGATTAAAAACGTATAATTTGTATGTCGTCTAAATAAGGAGTCGAGAAAGCGGCATAGCATACCGCAGAGACTGAAAAATGTTCATTTTTGAACTTCGTAAACGAATTGCTCTGATACTATTGGCTTTAGCTGGAACTTAAGCAGGTTTTCAGCTTTTAAGAAAGAGTCGGATAGGTAAAAGTAATCACTGCGATTTCTCCTTCTTCGACATTCTCGGTTTGATAGGTACCTTTGAAATGTTCAAAGAACAACTGGTTGATTTTCTGTTGCACTGATACTTTTTGAGAGGCAAACCTGGGATCGGCTATCGGGCTGTTCTCTATCCGGCATGCTATGATGTGTTTGTCCGGATGGTTGACCAAGAACATGCTGACTTTGCGCGTTTCTTTACAGTCGTTTGGATAAAGCAGCATACTTGTCACTATTTGTGTAAGGCGGTTGACGTCGGTATGGATACGCGCATCTCCTACCTCCACTTGTAGTTTCAGGAGGATATGGCCTTCACTGCGCATTTGTATTAGAAAACCTAGTTCGTTGCACCATTCTTTTACATAACAATCCTGCAATTGAAATTTCATCATATTCGCTTCCAGGCGTGAGAGGTCCAATACGTCGTTTACCAGTTGGATAAGCTCACCCGAATTGGCCTGGATAATACCGGAATACTCTTTTCGCTCTTCTTCATCCAGCTCGTTGTCGGTGGAAAGCAGTTGGGAGAAACCGACTACATTGTTCAGTGGAATACGGATATTATAACTCATATTGGCAAGGAAACGGCTTTTTACTTCGTTGGCTTCTTCGGCAATAATTGCCAATTTACGCATTTCCTTCTCATCTTGTTGCAGCCGCTTCCTGCTTCTATACATATGTAGGTTGAAAAGTAACAAGGCTATAATGATGATAATGGAGGTGACCAGACAGATACGGTGAAAACTGGCTTGCCGCTGTTCTTTTTGGAGAAGCAGTTGGTCCATATTATATAGGCTTTGTATCTGTTCTATCTGTGAGGTGGAGAATACTGTATATAACGAATCTCTTGCCTTGGTTATTTGTTTATAGATAGGAAGTGCGTCGTCCGGAAACCCCATCTTTACTAGTATATCCGCTTTCTGAAGTCCATAAATCATGGCATCATCCAGTGAAATAGGGGTTACAAGTTCAATGGCGTCTTCTAAATAAGCCAACGCTTTGTCGTATTCTTTTGTCAGTTGGTAATATTCGGCATATGCTGCCAAACGTATCAACCGATAAGGAAGAAATGAAGATGTACTGAGATGCCGTTCTGATTGCTGCAAATATTCCCATGCTTCCGCAGGCCGTTGAAGGCGGGTATAGTAAAGGGCGTATTGTAAATCTATGAGCAGATACAAATTGGTATAGCCGTTTGTCAGTACGGTGGTGCCTTCTTCCTGCAATCTATTTTTGGCATTGTTGAGTTCCTCCAGATACCGGAACATGTTGCCATTGTCATGCAGATATGAGTAAGCCAGTACCGCTTTTGTCAATAAATCAATCTGAGTGGCAAGGGAGGAGTCCGGATTTGTCAGTTCAAAAGCCTTGTTCAGGTAGGTGATTCCTTCTTTGTAACGTAAGGTATTGAAATATCCGGTCATCAGGCATAGGCATGCTTCGCGCATACCGTCATGGTTGCCGAGACTTTGAGCTTTGTCGTACATGTCTTGTGCTTGTTTGAGGGCTAATTCAATCTTCTGGCTGATGATATAGCATTCTATCATCATCTTTTTGCCTCTGAAGTAATGGCGGTAGTAGTTGTGCTCTTCAGACAACTGTTCGAGCCTCCTCAGCCATTGTTCTGCACGTTTTTGGTCCAGTAGATTGTAGTAATAAATAATGTGCGCATATATGGCGGCACTCTGGTAATGTACATTTTTCTGAGCGATGGCCTCTTCCAGTAATTTGTTCTCGTAATAGATGAATGTCGGTGACAGTTGGTCAAGCAGTGCTATCTGATATAGAGTTCTCAATCTGGTGGTATCGGCTGGAGAGGCTAGATATATACGTAGCAGGCTATCCTTGACTTCTGCCCGTCGCACATCTGCGTGTGCGGACGGTAATAGCCAGCATAAGGCAATGAGCAATGTAAATATCTGTTTCATTTCTTATGCTCCTTTCTGCCTGTCTGGCTTATGGGGTGGGTGAAACAGAAACGTGAGCCTTCGGTATACTCTGAATCAATCCATATTTGTCCGCCGATATGCTCTATGATAAGTTGGCATATGGAGAGTCCCAACCCACTGCCTTGAGCATTCTCATTCAGCTTTTCAAAACGTTGGAAAATGTTGGCTTGCTTGTCTTTGGGAATGCCGCAACCGGTATCTGTTACGGTGAATAGTACGGTATCGTCCGTTTCTTTTTCCAGCTTTAGGACAATGCTGCCTTGTGGGGTAAATTTGGTAGCATTTATCAGTAGGTTAATCAGGACTTGCTGCAGGCGTGAGTCGTCAGTCTCGATGGGCATTTCTTCCAGCTCGGTGGTGAATGTAAGTTCAGCTTGTGTCTGTTTCACTTTATTCACAGTGTCTATCACATTTCTGCATATGCTTACGGCATCATGTTGTACAATACAGAATTGCAGTTTGCCGAATTCAAGACTCGATAGATCTATCACGTCGTTAATAAGCTTCAGCAATAGTTCTGAGTTCTGTTGGATAACTTCATTGCATTGACGGCGTGTCTCATCGTCCAGTCCCTCTTCCGTCAATAGGGATGAAAAGCCCGATAACGCATTGAGCGGGGTACGGATTTCGTGGCTCATGTTCGAGAGGAACACGCTTTTTGCACGCATGGCATTTTCGGCATTTATCCGTGATGTTGCTAGTTTTTGGGTGGAGAGCTTCACCTTTTCCCGCTGCCTTTTGAGTAGGATGGCAAGTAGAACAAATAACGTTACTAATGCCATCGTTCCTACCAATATGCTGGTTATGATTTTATTGTATTCGTTATTGCTGGCTGTCTCTGCCTTATCTACCTGGTATTTTGCCTTTATCGTATTGATTTGCCGGATATAGCTTTGTGAAGCGAGTGTATCTATAGGAGGATACAATTCCTGGTAGATTCGGCAGGCTTCCATGGCCATGCCTTGTATTTTACAGAGATAGATTTTTTCCAGCGAAGTCCAGCGGTAATACGTGGAGCGCTTATTACCGGAGTATTCTGCTTGCAATTTGGAGTAGATGTCCAGAGCTTGTTTCCAGTATTGTTTGTCCAAATTTCCCATGGCTCTATAGTAGGCAGCAGTGGTATAATCCAAGTGAAACCGGTAGAACTTTTCTGGGTGCAGTTGGTAAATGGAGTCTATTTTGTGGAGCCAGATGTTTGCTTCATCAAGATAGTCTTGTGAGAGGTGCCCATGGGAAATGGCAAAATTCGTCTTTTCGATGCAGAAAAAGAAGTCTGTCGGGTAGTCAGGCTCTTGATATAATATTTTTTCCAGCTCTTCCAGGATTTTCTCTGCTTCTTCCAGACGTCCTTTCCGTTGCAGAACGTTGGACATTTTTAAAAGAAGCTGTGCCCTATATGGATGCTGGTCTGAAATGTTGGATAGTTCAGTCAAAGCATCCTGGTATGATTCCAGGGCTTTATCCCCCATGTTGGCTATTGTGTTATAGGCGTCTCCAATGGCCTGGTTGGCCACTACCATACCAAATTGGTAGTCTGTAGCTTTGGCTTCTTCGTACATAAGTTGTGCCCGGTTCGTTGCTAAGCTGATATCGCCGCGCAATGTGTAGGCATTGGCCAATTGAAGTTGTAATAGAAAATACGTCGTTCTATCTTCATTTGATTGTAGGGTGGAAAGAAGTTGCTCACTCCACGTAATGACGCTGTCTATGGATATGGAGTCATCATAGAGAACTTGTCTTTTGACCAATGATTGCAGAATACTCTGCTTTTCTTGATTGGCTATTGTATGTGCTGATAAGACAGAAGTATACAATAGCTGCCCCAATAGCATCCATATAATCATTTTTGTTCTCAAATGTTTGTTTGCCTCTTTTGTTTATTATTGGCAAAAATAAATATAAATGAGTAAATAAAAAATTAAATAGATGCTTTTTTCTCCTTTATACTCAATTTGTTAGCAACTTTATGCAGTCGATTGGAAGGAATTAATACAGTTCCAAACCAAACTCTTCTTTTAGTTGTAGTAGGGCACTGTTCTTTTGTGCCATCATCTGGAATTTTTCAACGCGTCCGTAGGCACGTACCTTTTCAGTAGGAGCACTAATCCGGACAGTCATGGTGACTTTGCGGTTCTTTAGCCGGGTACGTAGGTAATTTTGCAGAGTGGGTATCATGCCGGTAAATTCCTTGGCAACGATTTCATTGTCTACTACAGCCTCAAAAGTTGTGTCATTTATTAAAGTGATGCGCATGTTCTGCATGCGCTTGGCTATGGCTACTTGCTCCTTGGGCATACGTCCGGCATACTCCTGCCAGTAATAGTTCAAATCCCTTTCATTGAAGATGTAGTCCTCTTCTGGTTGTGCTGCTTGGTGGGCGGCAGTAGAGTTGGATGAAGGGTTTCTTTGTTCCTCTTCTATATGGGGGCGTTTGATGGATACCCCTAATCCGGACATTTTCATGACCGGAATTTTTTTCTCTTCTCTCCCTTGTGCCATTAATATGGCAGCAGGTGTAGCATGTGGAGTTGTAGTATTGCCATGCTGCGTAGCAGCAGGTTGAGGAGTTCTGTTTGGCTGTACTGCCGGCTGTACAGTTTGTTGGGGCATGGCAGCAGTGGCTTGTGGCTGCTGAACGGCGGCAGGCTGCGTGAATATGGGTTTTATAGCTTGTTTAGGGCTGCGCCCATTGGTGCCGTCGTCCTCCTCGGCGGTCAGTTGTGCCACTTGTATCAGAGTAAGCTCTACCAATAGCCGTTTGTTTTTACTGGCACGGTAATTCAGGTCACAATCATTGCAGAGCTTCATGGCACGGTAAAGAAAGGAGAGGGGGCATTGCTGTGCTTGTGCCTGATAACGTTCGCGGATGCTTGCACCCACTTCAAGCAACGGCAGTGTTGCCGGGTCTTTGCTGACAAGCAAGTCACGCAGGTGGGATGAAAGTCCGGTGATGAAGTGGCTACCGTCGAAGCCTTTGTTGAGCACATCATTCAGTAATAGCAACGCGTCACTGATTTTGTTTTCAAGAAAGAATCCGGTTAGTTTGAAGTAGTATTCATAGTCCAGCACATTGAGGTTTTCAATCACGCTCTTATAGGTGATATGTCCTCCGCTGAAGCTTACCACCTGGTCGAAGATAGACAAGGCGTCGCGCATACCGCCGTCTGCTTTGAGGGCAATGACATTCAGTGCTTCCGGTTCAGCAGTGATGCCTTCTTTGGAAGCGACATATGCGAGGTGTGCTACGGTATCTTCCACACCAATCCGGCTGAAATCATATATTTGGCAGCGTGAAAGGATGGTGGGCAATATCTTATGCTTCTCGGTAGTGGCAAGGATGAATATGGCATGGCGTGGAGGCTCTTCCAGTGTTTTCAGGAAAGCATTGAAAGCCGAGGCAGACAGCATATGTACCTCATCAATGATATATACTTTGTATTTACCTATCTGAGGTGGAATGCGTACCTGCTCCACCAATTGGCGGATGTCATCTACAGAGTTGTTTGAGGCGGCATCCAGTTCATGGATATTGTAGGAGCGTTGCTCATTGAAGGCAGTGCAGGATTCACACTGGTTGCATGCTTCACCGTCTGCTGTGGGACTCATGCAGTTGATTGTTTTAGCAAAGATACGGGCACAGGTCGTTTTTCCCACGCCTCTCGGACCGCAAAAAAGATAGGCATGCGCCAATTTTCCGGTGGCAATGGCGTTCTTCAAGGTAGTGGTCAGTGCACGTTGGCCTACCACAGACTCAAAGGTCGAGGGACGATATTTCCGTGCAGATACGATATAGTTTTCCATATTCGGGATATTCTTTGCTTTTTGTGCAAATGTACACAAAAAAAAGAAATCTTTCGGTTATTCCTCTTATCTTTGTGACGTGAAGTTATATGATGGGCAAGTTCCATCATGAATGATAAATTGCTAAATAGTAGATAACGAGATGGATAAACTTGCTTCTCTCTGGTCTTTTGTCCGCAAGCATAAATATTTGATTACGCTTGCGTTGTTTGCTGTAATTATCGGGTTCCTGGATGAGAACAGTGTTGTACGCCGTTTGGGTTACGCCCGGGAAGAAAGTCGTCTGCGCGATGAAATAGAAAAGTACCGCAAGGAATACGAGGAGAATACCGAACGGCTCAATGAACTTGCCGTCGACTCCGGTGCCATCGAACGGATTGCCCGTGAGAAGTATCTGATGAAAAAGCCCAATGAGGATATTTATGTATTTGAAGAAGATATAGAAGAATGAAACAACTGATACCCGCCCTTTTTGCAGTAGGGGCCGTGATGCTCCTGGCTGGAGCTGCCGTTTATATTACGGGCTGGCCTCTTTCACCTTATATATATACTGTCGGTGCTACGATGGTTGCTTTGGCACAAATCAATTCTCCGTCCAAGTGTAAAAGTCCCACCGTCAAACGCCTGCGTCGGCAGCAAATATTCGGTGCACTTTTGCTGGTGCTTACGGGGGCATTCATGCTCTTTACAAGGGGCAATGAATGGATTGTGTCTCTGACGATAGCCGCCATTCTTGAGCTTTACACTTCGGTACGTATTCCACAAGAGGAGGCGAAAGAAGGTTTAAGCTAAATCCGGAACATATATTCTGCATAAACAAGAGGGGCTGAACTCTTTTATAGAGCCAGCCCCTTTCTCATTTAGTTAATCTTCTGCGTTATCCGTCTATCTTTTTACCTTTTCTACTGTCAGAACTGCCGAAGAGATACCTGCCGTTACGTCAACAGTGAACCGGTAAGCAACACCGTTTTCCAAACTTTTGCCTTTTACGAGTCCCAAGTTGCCGGCATCACGTCCATTGGTACCGTCACCTATAAATACTAGGTCACTGGTGGTAGACAAGGCATCGTTTTTATATTCACCTCCCCAACCTTGCTGGTGGAAGAACTTGAAGTTGATGTCATCTGATTTGATTTGCTCTCCCGCTACTACCGTCACCTGATATTTCTTTGCTTCAATCTGTGACATGCAGAGCCCTTTCTCTGTGGTCCAACCTACGGCATTGGTTGCTACTGAGGGCTTACCGATGCCATCACCGATAATCCAAAGGGCACCGGTTCCGTCATCGTTCAGTGTATCGGTACTTGTTCCGTTCATTTTCAATACTTCCAAATAATTTAGGTCCAGATTGGCAATGATACGGTAAGTTCCGTCGATGGGTAAAAATTTCAGTGAACCGTCTTCATTCTTTTTGAAGAAGTCGGGATCTATCCAGTACTGGTTGAAGTTGGGAATATCTGCGGTGATGTTGTCCCCTTGTTTCAGGTTGAGGTCGATGCTGTAATGGTTATCATCCACCATTTCCATTTCAGAGCCGTTCAGTAACAATTTCACGAAAGGGGCGGCCGCATAAGTCAGCGTGTTGAAGGAGATGGAATACTTCCCGGCTGACAGACTGGAGAAAGTAATCTCACTGGAAGTACCTTGTGTGATGGCACCGTTACTCCATCCGAAATTGATTTCATTGCCGTTGGCGCCTACTTTAGGAGCTTTGATGTAACCTTTCACTTTTTGTGCAAATTCACTGGTCACACTATACTGATTGGCTGCGACTTTTTCCATGCGGTATTCTTGGTCTCCGGAAATCAGAGTCAGGTAGGGGAAGTCCGGACGACTCAGCGCCACGTCGTAGCTTTTTTCTGTAATCGTAAAGTTGATGTTCTGCAGGATAAACTTCAGTGTAGCTGTTCCGTTGGGAATGTTTGCCAGATAGGGAACATATATTTTCCCGTTATACTCTTGTCCGCTAACTTTGGTACGGATTACAGTTTCGGAAACCATTTCGTCACTGAAGTATAACTGTGCTTTCAGTGTAGAAAGAGGTACATCTGCGTCCGAAGCTTTGATTGTAAAAGGCAGACTGTCGCCGAACAAGGCTGAAGAAGGTTCTGCCTGAAAGTCCATTGTCGGGTTGCCGGGAACCGGATCGTCATCGCTGCAGGCATTCAGCATGGCTATGCTTGCCAATGCCATCAGATAGTATTTAAAGTTTTTCATTATAATCTTCTGTTTAATTTGTTAGTCTTATTTTTTCCAACGATAAGAAACGACTGCTTTAGCCGGTACTTCGTAGGAGAAGTAGTGAGTGCCGTCACTTACAGTAATTCGTTTGGCATCTGCATTGTTGTTTGCCAATACGAAGGCATAGGTGCCGTCAGTGTTTTCAAAGGCCGAGTAGGTGACCCCATTGGCAGTGTAACCAGTCGTTCCGATACGTACAGCACCTGGTTTCACGACTGAAGACATGTGGCCGATAAGGTAATAATGGGAATTGCGGACAATTTTAGAATAGTTTGTATTGTCGATATCTACTGCACCGTAGCAGGTCTTGCAAGAACCGTCTGAAGGGCTTACCGGTCCCAGGTCACTGTCTAACATCAGGTTCCACACAATAGCACCGCGGCACCAGTTGTTGGCTGTCCCCAATGCTATTTCTTCCATATCGTTAAGCAGACGTGCTTCTAAATCGCGGCCGGAGTTCCAGGTGCCGATGGATGTTTCTGTGAAAAGCAATTCCTTGTTGGGGTAAAGCTTATGGATGTTCAGCAGTTCGGAACGGTTACCGCCATAATTGTGGTAGGCAGCACCTGCAATGTACTGTGAGGCTTCCGCATCATCATAAATCTTGGTGGGGTAACTTTTTTGATCGGCCAGATTGTCGTAGTTATAGTTATGGTCGAAAACATAAATCTTTGTGGCAACTCCGGCTTCTTTGAAAGCGGGACCCAGGCCGGTCTTGATGAAGTCACGGGCTTCTTCCCATCCCATAAACAAGGATGCTGAGTTACCGTGGTTCAGCGGTTCGTTCTGCGGAGTCACAGCGTGGATTTTGATACCTTCCTTTTCGAAAGCTTGTATCCATTTTACGAAATATTCGCCATACGTTCTGTAATATTCGGGGTTCAAGTGTCCGCTGGTCCATGAGTCAAAGGGTACACGTTCTTCCAGGCTTTTCACTTTCATCCACTTCGGACATGTCCATGGAGCAGCAATCACTTTGACAGTAGGATTGATTGCTAGAATTTCCTTCAATATAGGAATTACATACTTGGTGTCTTCCATCGGAAGGGCAAAGTGCTCAAGTCCCTTTTCGTCACAGCAAGTAAATTCACTGAATGAGAAGTCGGAACAACCGATGGCAATACGTACATAGCTGAAGCCGTAGCCTTCTTTATCCGAGAATGTCTCAGTCAGAAACTTCGTGCGGTTCTCTTGTGTCATTTGCATCAGGTTGTAACTGGTAGAGCCAGTAATGGCTGCGCCAAAACCGTCCATTTCCTGATAACGGGTGGTGGGGTCGAGTGTCACGGTAGAAGGTGACATGTTGCTTCCGGTGCCGAAGGCCAGTCCAGACTTTTTCAAGTCGTAAGTACGGCTGGTGTTCGTCACATAGATAGTAACATCTTTTGCCTCTTCTGTAGGTTGGTCTGGTGTAGGAGTGACGTCACTGTCATTATCATTGCCGCAGGCTGCCAATACAGCGAAGCAGCCTAATGCGGTAGTGAATATATTTTTCAAATTCATATTCTATTGATTTTTATATTACTTTTTATTGTTAATAGCCTGGATTCTGTACCAAATTCTCATTCTGGTCAATGGCTCCCTGAGGGATTGCGAGTAGATAAGAGTTTTCATTAAACAAATTCTCTTGTGCAAGGCGGCCACTGTCTTTGGCATAAACGGCGTTCATCACTTCTTCTACCTTATTGAGGCGGCAAAGGTCGTACCAGCGTTGTCCCTCAAAAGCAAGTTCCATACGGCGTTCGTCCATATAAGCTTGGAGCAATGCTTCTTTACTGCTACGGGTGCTTTGTGGAAGTTTACCCAGTCCGGCACGGTTACGGATGCGGTCAATAATGTCGGCTGCACCGTTCAAGTCGGGAGTTTCTCCCATAATTTTGGCTTCAGCCTTAAGAAGTAGGATGTCGGCATATCTCAGATAAATGATACTGTTGAAAGCAGAGCGGCATTTGTACATGAAAGCATAATGGTCTGCCGGATAATAGTTGCTCCATCCGCACTCATACCATACAACAGACTCATTGTAGCGTTTCGTGTCTCCTTGCTCCTCATAGAGGCGGATAAGGTCGCGGGAAGGAGTAATCCATTTGGCCCAGGTAAAGCTTTCATCCCAGTTGCTTAAGTTGCGGCCAAACATCCACGTACACCAGTTCCCTGAACCAGGAGGAAAATGAGCTTCGAGAATAGCTTCTTTAGTATTGCGTACCCGGCAGTCTTTTTTTTCTGTATCATAAGCCCAAAGGTCGCTGAAGTCTTCTACAAGGTCGAAGCCGTCGGCAGCCAATTCGTCGGCATATTTGATAACTTTTGCATAATCGCGCAGAGGCTTTTCTGCATAGACTTTGGCAAGCATGGCACGTGCCACCGATTTGGTAAGTATGCTCTTGTCGGATGCATCGTTTGTCGGTGTGTTGGGGTTTTCCACAGCTTCAGTCAAGTCTTTTTCTATTTGGGCATAAGCCTCTTCAGCTGTATTCTGTGGAGGAAAGTAGGTCGGGTACATCTCTTCTACGTTGTCTTCGGTGATGTCACCACCCACGGTAGTGATGACAGGGAAATTCCCCCATAAACGTACCATATCGAACATTACCATGGCACGGAATATCTTGGCTTGTGATTGATATTTGCCACGTTCACTGTCGCTGAGGGCCTTGAGTTGCTCACAGCCTACGATGATACGGTTGGCTTCGGCAATATCACCCAGAAAACGGTCCCAGTCACGTTTTAGTACGGAATTAGATCCTTCAATGGAATTGGTTTCATAAGGTACTACTTCTGCACCCGTTGTTCCGGCGTATGCATTGTCGGAGTGGGCGTCACCGATAAGCAGTTTGTCGACATACCAGTGCTCCTGCTGGTCGCGGAATTTTTTATGAAGGGTTACCATTGAGGTTTCCACATCTTGCACACTGTTGAAAATAGGTTTTTCATCTGTTTTGTCCACTCCTTCCGTTACATCCGAGTAGCTGTCTACCGGATTATAGTCCAGATCACATGAGGTTGCGGTTAGTGCCAACAGTACACCGCAAGCTATACTTTTATATATATGCTTTGATTTCATAAGTTATTTCTTCTTTTTTTTAGAATTCAACATTGATACCGAAAACGAATGCTTTACTCTGTGGATAGGTTCCATAGTCGATACCTTGTACGGAACCGCTGTTGCCATATTGGTTTACTTCAGGGTCCATACCGGAATAACTGGTCCAGGTTAGCAAATTGCTTGCAGTGAAGTAGGGTTGTACGCGGCTGATACCCCATTTCTTAAACTGGCGGCAACGGATGTTGTAAGAGAGTGAGATGTCTTTGACACGCAGATAACTGCCATCTTCTACAAAGTAAGTGGAGTTCTTGATGTTGAAGTTGGCTCTCGGAACACTGGTAATCTGTCCGGGAATCCTCCATCGTTTCAAAACTTCTGTTGATTGGTTTTTACCGTCATACATACCTTCGGTTTCCATGCGGGACACATTGAAGATGTCGTTTCCGTAGCTTCCTTGAATGAAGATGCTCAGACTAAGGTCTTTCCAAGTAAAAGTGTTCGTCAATCCGTAGATGAAGTCGGGATTCGGATCGCCGATATAGGTACGGTCAGAAGTGGAAATTTTGCCGTCTTCGTTGAGGTCGCGATAAATCAGGTTACCGGTTTCGGGATCTACACCGTCACTGATGTAGCCGTAGAAGCCACCCAAAGGACGTCCCGGTTCATTGCGTACGATGTTTTCCTTTACTACCTCGGCACTGCTTGCTGCTGTATAGACTTTTTGTAATGATAGCTTAGTCAGCTTGTTCTTGTTGAAAGATATGTTGAAGTCTGTGTCCCAAGAGAATTCGCCGGTCAGGTTGTGAGAATTGAGTGAGAATTCAAATCCTTTATTGGTCATCTCGCCTTCATTACGGGTGATGCTGGTAGTTGCTGCTGCACCTGCAGGCAGACTTACATTCATCAACATGTCTGTTGTCTTCTTGTAATAGTAATCCATGCTGAAGGTCAGTCTATTGTTCAGCACAGTTAAGTCAAGACCGATGTTGGTTTGGCTGGTGGTTTCCCATTTCAGGTCACTTGTTCTAAGGTTGGCTTGGCTGATACCGGGAACTGCATGGTCGTTGCCTTCTTCAAACCACGGTATGCGGTTGATGTTGTAGCGTTGCAGATATGAGTAATCACCTATGCCGCTTTGGTTACCGGTCTGTCCCCAGCCGCCGCGAAGCTTCAAGTCATCAATCCAAGTAATGTCTTTCATGAATTTCTCTGACGAAATACGCCAGGCAGCCGAGAAGGAGGGGAAAATGCCCCAGCGATGGTCGGGATGCAGCTTGGATGAACCGTCGGCACGCATGTTCATGGTAAGCATGTACTTGCTGTCATAATTGTAGGACACACGGGCAAAATAGGAAGAGATAGCCCACTGTGAGGCTCCTGATCCGGTACCGTCCCATGAAATTTTATTGGCGGCATTCAGAGTGTGTATTTTATCGTCCCGGAAGTGTGAACCATTAATATAGCTGTTGGTATAGTCTGATTTGGTGTAGGAAGAACCTGCCATGACGTCGATGCCATGTTTCTTGATGTTGGTGTTGTAAGTCAATACATTATCGAAAACCAATACGGTATTCATGTTTCGGTTGTCAGAGGCTGTTCCGAAACTGTTGCGTCCGTCGGTAGTTGATATTGGATCGAGAAATGTAGTGCTTACACCGTTGCGGCGGTCCAGTGCTACAGATGATTTCAACTTCAGGTTGGGCAGGAAGCTGATGGTAGCGGCTCCGGATGCGATGAGGCGGTTTTCCTTGTTTTTGTTGTTTTTCTGGCGGGCTAGGTTTTCCATCGGGTTCATGATATTTACCCCATAGAAGTTCTTATTGTATTGATTCGGCTTTTCAGGGTCCCAAATAGGAGCATAGGTCGGTGTATTGATAACTGAAAGGACTACACCTCCACGGTTGGCACCTGTTCCGGAAATGATGCCGGTGTTTCCGATGTTATCGGAGTAGGAGATATTGGCACTTACATTCAGCCAACTGCGTATTTGGTTGTCGATATTGGCACGGAAGCTGTATCGTTTGAAGTACGTACCTTCCAAAATTCCTTTTTCATCCAGATAACCGGCAGAGAGGAAGTATTTCATCTTTTCGTTTCCGTTAGACACGGACACTTGATAGTTCTGAGTTTGTCCGGTTTTGTAAACCTCGTCAAACCAGTCTGTTTGGTCTGTTAAACCTTCAAGGTCAGCGGGATTGACGGCGCCAATCTCTTTCTGTAATTCACGGTATTGCTCTGTATTCAAAGCCTCCATGCTTTTGGCCACTTTCGTCATACCATATTGTACGTTCAGTGCTACTTTGGCATTGCCTTCTGCTCCGGCTTTGGTCGTAATTAGTACTACACCGTTGGCTGCACGTGAACCATAGATGGCTGCCGATGAAGCGTCCTTTAAGATAGAGAGGCTTTCGATATCATTGGGTGATAAGAAGTTGATATTGTCTACAGGTACACCATCCACTACGTAGAGCGGGTCGTTGCTACCATTGAATGAGGTGGTACCACGTACACGGATACTCATACCACCGCCCGGTTCGCCGCTGGGCTGCATAACCGACACACCGGCTGCTTTGCCTTGTAGGGCTTGGGCGGCCGATACAATGGGGCGCTGATCCAAATCCTTTGTAGAAACCGTAGATACGGCAGTGGTTACGTCTTTGCGTTTTACACTTCCATAGCCGATGACTACCACTTCGTCCAGCAGTTCGTTGTCTTCCTGCAATGTGACATTCATGTTGGTGGTTGCTTTTACCTCCATCGTTTTATAGCCGATGAAAGATATTACCAGTGTGGCATTTTGTTCTACACTTAGGGAAAACTCTCCGTCTAGATTGGTGACAACACCGTTTGTTGTTCCCTTTTCCAATACAGATGCGCCGATGACCTCCAGGCCTGCGGTATCTACTACTTTACCCGTAGCTGTCAATCGTTGGGCAAATGCATTTGTTGACATTAGCAGTACGAGTAATGTCAGAAGGAGCTTGTAACTCCGCGTAAGAAGATTTCTTGTAATCATTCTCATAGTACTTTTATTAAAAGATTTGATTTATTTAGAAAAGTATGTTCTAATAGGGATTAGTTGTTTTTCCATAGTACACTTTCCTTTCTGTTTGCAAAGATAGTGGACAACCCTATTTGTCTGATAGGTGGGTAATGTGTGGAAGTAAGTCTGTATAAAATTTAAATATCATAAAATCAGTGTATTATAATGTTTGTGGTTAGTGGGTAAAGTAAAGGTTTGCTACTATGGAAGTAGGTTTGGACATACTGTGTTATTACTTCAAACGATCGAAATAGCTCTTAATTTTAGTGTACTTTTTTAGGGTAGAAGTAGCTTATCTTTAGATAGATTAATTTATCTTTGTGCTCTCTGCTTTATGTAAATAATAGAAATGAAAAGAAAAATCATAGCTTTGCTGTTTTTGCTGGTGGGGTGTACTTTCCTGAATGCGGCACCTTACAGTGAAAAGATAAAAGAACTACTGGTACGCCTTGACTCTCTGATTGCGCAGAAAAACACGTTTGTTATGCTTAAAGAGGCGAAGATTGCTCAGTTGCACAAGCTTCAAAAGGATGTGCGTACTTTGGAGGAGAGATATTGGCTGAATAAAAATCTTTATGATGAGTATTGTGTCTATAATGCCGATTCTGCAATGAATTATGTGGTAGATAATTTGGATATAGTTTATAGGCAGAATGATAAATACCGGCAGATGGAGTGGAAGATAAAAAAGTCTTTTCTGTTGGCTGCCACCGGTTTGTTGAAAGAAGCCCAGGATGAATTGCGCGGAGTTTCAGGCGGTTCGCTCCCCAAAGAATTGTTAGTGGACTATTATGGACAAATGCTGTATCTGTATTCGCATTTCAATCAGTATACCGGTAGTGAAATGGCCACTTTGCATGAACATTATGCACAGTTGGAACGTGTTTACAAAGACTCCTTGAATATGGTTCTTACCCCTGAACATCCCTTGTTCTTGTGGTATAAGGGGCAGGTAGTGCAAGGTACGGACAGTATGTATGTTTTTAAGGAGCGTTTGCAGAAGGGAATCTTTAATTCTGCATTCGATACTCGGCGTGATGCCATGAATGCTTACGTGCTGGCTTGCTTTTATCGCGAGTCCGATGAGCAAGAAAATTATCTGACTTACCTGATATATTCTGCTATGGCCGATGTACGTATCTCCAATAAAGATATTGCTTCGCTGGAAGAGCTGGCGGGGGTGCTTTTTAGTTTGGGTGATATTGACCATGCCTATGTCTACATGAGTTACTGCTTGCAGAATGCCTTGGCATATCGGAACCGGGTGAGAGTAGTAGGCATCTCTGCGGTGCAGGACACCATTCATCAGATTTATCAGGAACGTAATCAGAAGCAAGAAGCGCGGTTACGTATGTATTTGGTATTGGTCAGTGTCTTGTCCTTGATATCCTTGTTTGCTTTTCTGTATATATATAAGCAGATGAAGCGGTTGAAGCAGTCGCGCCAACAGCTGAATGAGGCAAACAACCGCTTGAATAAGCATGTGGAAGAACTTTCGAAAATGCACGGACAAGTGGCAGAAACGAATGTACAGCTTACTTCTTTGAATGAACAGCTGAGAGATACCAATAATCAGCTTCGTGAATCCAACTATGTGAAGGAGGAATACATAGGTTATGTTTTTTCCATTTGTTCCAATTATATCAGCAAGCTGGATGAGTATCGGAAAAATATCAATCGTAAGCTTAAGGCAAATCAGTTGGAGGATGTGAAAGCATTAACCGATACTCATTCTATGGCACAGAATGAGCTGAAAGAGTTCTATCATAACTTTGATGCTATCTTCTTGCACATTTATCCGGATTTTGTAAGTGACTTCAATGCCTTGCTCCATCCTGACGAGCAGATTGTGCTAAAAGATGGTGAGTTGCTGAATACGGAATTGCGCATTTATGCTTTGGTGCGTTTAGGTATCACTGATAGTGTGAAGATTGCCGAATTCTTGCATTATTCACCTCAGACCGTTTATAATAATCGTTTGAAGACACGTAATAAGGCTATCATTCCTCGGGAAGAGTTTGCTGCCGCTGTGCGTTCTTTGGGTAGGGCACAGAAGTGGACTTGATAAAGGCTTCTACTGATTGTCGCTGTATGGCGTATAGATGGTAGCTAAGAATTAGGATACAAACAGCGATGTACCACCTTATTTTTCCCTAAGAACTAATCTTTCCACACCCGTATTTCTTTCTTACCACAGCTGTGGTAAGAAAGAAATACGGGTGTGGAAAGAAAGCAACATATCTGTGGTGAGAAAAGTTGTTCATTAGTTCCCGTTTAGTTTCCGTGCTTTCCGGATGTAGCCTTTCGCAGGTTTATTGTCAGTTCTCTTTGTGATTCGCAAGCGCGGTGCCGGCCGTTCAGTGGTCTATGTCAAGGTATGAATTGGAGCTTGTATTGCGCGCGCGTATATATATAATGTGTCCCTTCCTTTCCTTATTCCAGTTTCCTTTAAAAAACATGCTTTAAAACATATCTATCAATCAGTGAGTTATGAAAAAGTTCATGGAATCTCTCAAAAAAACCGTGTATAAATTTTGCAGATGTCCATAAAAGGCCTACTTTTGCATCCGCTTTCGGGAACGAAGGCGGCGATGTTTTTGACATTCTGACAGTAAAACGGAGCGGTAAGCTTCCATTTTTCTCTTCTTTGCCATCGGTTTCTTCCGGAACTTCGGTCTTAGAAAAGAAAAATGAAAAAAAACTTCCGAAAATATTTGGAAGTTATGCTTTAAAGTTCTTACCTTTGCACCCGCTTTTGAAAATGAAAGCAGCGCGAGTTGACATTCTTTTAAAAGAAACGGTGCCTGGTTCTTCTTCCTTTTTCTTTTTGCCTCCCTTTCGACAAGAGAGACGACGAGGAAAGAGAAAAGAGAGAAGAAAAAAGAAAAAAAACTTCCGAAAATATTTGGAGGATATACTTAAAAGTTCTTACCTTTGCATCCGCTTTCTGAAAAGAACAGCAATCGTGAAACGAGCGATCTTTGAACAGATTTACATAAACAATACAAGTAGTACAAGAGCAAGGCTTTTCCTTATCAATGGGGAATTGCCTTGGGTAAAACAAGAGAACCGTCAATACTTATTTTATATAGGTAAAGATAAACTTTTGAATTCGAGCGTCCTGAACAGATAATAAGCTGTCGCACATTAATTTTTTTTAATTTGCGCAGTCACGATACTTTTACAATGAAGAGTTTGATCCTGGCTCAGGATGAACGCTAGCTACAGGCTTAACACATGCAAGTCGAGGGGCATCAGGAAGAAAGCTTGCTTTCTTTGCTGGCGACCGGCGCACGGGTGAGTAACACGTATCCAACCTGCCGATGACTCGGGGATAGCCTTTCGAAAGAAAGATTAATACCCGATGGTATATCTGAAAGGCATCTTTCAGCTATTAAAGAATTTCGGTCATTGATGGGGATGCGTTCCATTAGGTTGTTGGCGGGGTAACGGCCCACCAAGCCATCGATGGATAGGGGTTCTGAGAGGAAGGTCCCCCACATTGGAACTGAGACACGGTCCAAACTCCTACGGGAGGCAGCAGTGAGGAATATTGGTCAATGGACGAGAGTCTGAACCAGCCAAGTAGCGTGAAGGATGACTGCCCTATGGGTTGTAAACTTCTTTTATACGGGAATAAAGTTGGGCACGTGTGCCTTTTTGTATGTACCGTATGAATAAGGATCGGCTAACTCCGTGCCAGCAGCCGCGGTAATACGGAGGATCCGAGCGTTATCCGGATTTATTGGGTTTAAAGGGAGCGTAGGCGGATGCTTAAGTCAGTTGTGAAAGTTTGCGGCTCAACCGTAAAATTGCAGTTGATACTGGGTGTCTTGAGTACAGTAGAGGCAGGCGGAATTCGTGGTGTAGCGGTGAAATGCTTAGATATCACGAAGAACTCCGATTGCGAAGGCAGCTTGCTGGACTGTAACTGACGCTGATGCTCGAAAGTGTGGGTATCAAACAGGATTAGATACCCTGGTAGTCCACACAGTAAACGATGAATACTCGCTGTTTGCGATATACAGTAAGCGGCCAAGCGAAAGCGTTAAGTATTCCACCTGGGGAGTACGCCGGCAACGGTGAAACTCAAAGGAATTGACGGGGGCCCGCACAAGCGGAGGAACATGTGGTTTAATTCGATGATACGCGAGGAACCTTACCCGGGCTTAAATTGCAAATGAATGTTCTGGAAACAGATCAGCCGCAAGGCATTTGTGAAGGTGCTGCATGGTTGTCGTCAGCTCGTGCCGTGAGGTGTCGGCTTAAGTGCCATAACGAGCGCAACCCTTATCGATAGTTACCATCAGGTTATGCTGGGGACTCTGTCGAGACTGCCGTCGTAAGATGTGAGGAAGGTGGGGATGACGTCAAATCAGCACGGCCCTTACGTCCGGGGCTACACACGTGTTACAATGGGGGGTACAGAAGGCAGCTACACGGTGACGTGATGCTAATCCCTAAAACCTCTCTCAGTTCGGATTGGAGTCTGCAACCCGACTCCATGAAGCTGGATTCGCTAGTAATCGCGCATCAGCCACGGCGCGGTGAATACGTTCCCGGGCCTTGTACACACCGCCCGTCAAGCCATGAAAGCCGGGGGTACCTGAAGTGCGTAACCGCGAGGAGCGCCCTAGGGTAAAACTGGTGATTGGGGCTAAGTCGTAACAAGGTAGCCGTACCGGAAGGTGCGGCTGGAACACCTCCTTTCTGGAGTGACGTCTCGACTCGATCGTTGGTTCTTGAAGTTATGCTTCCATAGGAACCTCTTGTACTGCGCGTACTTGTTTATTAAAATATACGAGAAAAGTAGAAGCCGAGCCGTAAGGCGAGGGTTTGACTGACAGTCCTATAGCTCAGTTGGTTAGAGCGCTACACTGATAATGTAGAGGTCGGCAGTTCAACTCTGCCTGGGACTACTTCTCAGTTGGTGACCGACCGGTTACGATTTAGCGGGTCTTTCATCAATGGTGAAGGGGGATTAGCTCAGCTGGCTAGAGCACCTGCTTTGCACGCAGGGGGTCAACGGTTCGAATCCGTTATTCTCCACTTCTCAAGATTAGGAATTATCTTTAATCCTTAATCCTTGACAACGATCTTTGACATGATGTGACCAAAAAAAGTAAAGTTGAAAGCTGAAAGTATATATCGACCATACGTGATCGGTAAGACAAAAAGTAAGTAAGGGCACATGGCGGATGCCTTGGCTCTCGGAGGCGATGAAGGACGTGATAAGCTGCGATAAGCCGCGGGTAGGTGCAAATGACCTTTGATCCGCGGATTTCCGAATGGGACAACCCGATATCCTGAAGGGATATCATCCCGCAATGCGGGAGGCTAACGCAGGGAACTGAAACATCTTAGTACCTGCAGGAAAAGAAAATAAATAATGATTCCCCCAGTAGTGGCGAGCGAACGGGGAACAGCCCAAACCATCCATGTTACGGCATGTGTGGGGTTGTAGGACCACGTTGTGGCAAGAAAGTTGGTGAGCAGAATGTTCTGGAAAGTACAGCCATAGAGCATGATAGCTGCGTATGCGAAGCCAACCGAAGCCTAGTGGTATCCTGAGTAGCGCGGAGCACGAGGAATTCTGCGTGAATCTGCCGGGACCATCCGGTAAGGCTAAATACTCCCGAGAGACCGATAGTGAACCAGTACTGTGAAGGAAAGGTGAAAAGCACTTCGAACAGAAGAGTGAAATAGTTCCTGAAACCATGTGCCTACAAGCGGTCGGAGCACTTTTAGTGTGACGGCGTGCCTTTTGCATAATGAACCTACGAGTTACTTTTTCCGGCGAGGTTAAGGATCTCAGATCCGCAGCCGAAGCGAAAGCGAGTCTGAACAGGGCGTATAGTCGGAAGGAGTAGACGCGAAACCAAGTGATCTACCCTTGGGCAGGTTGAAGGATGGGTAACACCATCTGGAGGACCGAACCAATAAGCGTTGAAAAGCTTCTGGATGACCTGAGGGTGGGGGTGAAAGGCTAATCAAACTTGGAGATAGCTCGTACTCCCCGAAATGCATTTAGGTGCAGCCTTGACTTATACTGACATGAGGTAGAGCGACTGATAAGATGCGAGGGCTTCACCGCCTATCAAGTCTTGACAAACTCCGAATGCGTGTCAGTTCTATGTCAGGAGTGAGGGCATGGGTGCTAAGGTCCATGTCCTAAAGGAGAACAATCCGGACCAACAGCTAAGGTCCCGAAATGAATACTAAGTTGAACTAACGAAGTCAGATTGCTAAGACAGCTAGGATGTTGGCTTGGAAGCAGCCATTCATTTAAAGAGTGCGTAACAGCTCACTAGTCGAGGAGTTTGGCGTGGATAATAATCGGGCATAAGTATTCTACCGAAGCTTTGGGATGAGAAATCATCGGTAGGGGAGCATTCCACTCTGCGTCGAAGGTAAGGCGTGAGCCTTGCTGGAGCGTGTGGAAAAGCAAATGTAGGTATAAGTAACGATAAAGGGGGTGAGAAACCCCCTCGCCGAAAGACTAAGGTTTCCTGATCAACGCTAATCGGATCAGGGTAAGTCGGGTCCTAAGGCTCAGCCGAACGGCGAGGCCGATGGCAGAACCGGTTAATATTCCGGTACTACCTTAAGGAGTGACGTGGAGACGGAGTCGTGACAGCGCCGCGGACTGACGGAATAGTCCGTTGAAGGGTGTAGATGTTGATTGTTCCAGGCAAATCCGGAACGAGAGTCGAACCTGACAGTATGGAGCGTCCTTCTGGACAATCCAATAGTGCGTGTAATCATACTTCCAAGAAAATCCGCTAAACTTAATCCTTACGGTACCCGTACCGCAAACGGACACACGTAGTCGGGTTGAATATACTAAGGCGCTTGAGTGATTCACGGTTAAGGAACTAGGCAAACTGACCCTGTAACTTCGGGATAAAGGGTCCTCAAGCAATTGAGGCGCAGAGAATAGGTCCAGGCAACTGTTTAACAAAAACACAGGGCTGTGCAAAATTGAAAGATGAAGTATACAGCCTGACACCTGCCCGGTGCTGGAAGGTTAAGAGGAGACGTCATCGCAAGAGAAGCGTTGAATTGAAGCCCCAGTAAACGGCGGCCGTAACTATAACGGTCCTAAGGTAGCGAAATTCCTTGTCGGGTAAGTTCCGACCTGCACGAATGGTGTAATGATCTGGACGCTGTCTCAACCGTGAGCTCAGTGAAATTGTAGTATCGGTGAAGATGCCGATTACCCGCGATGGGACGAAAAGACCCCGTGAACCTTTACTATAGCTTAACATTGAATTTGGGTAATTGATGTGTAGGATAGGCCGGAGGCTTTGAAGCGGGCACGCCAGTGTTCGTGGAGCCGCTGTTGAAATACGGCCCTTTGATTATTTGAGTTCTAACCCGCTGTTGCGGGGACACTGTTTGGTGGGTAGTTTGACTGGGGTGGTCGCCTCCAAAAGCGTAACGGAGGCTTCTAAAGGTGCCCTCACGACGATTGGTAACCGTCGGCAGAGTGTAATGGCATAAGGGCGCTTGACTGGGAGACTCACAAGTCGATCAGGTAGGAAACTAGAGCATAGTGATCCGGTGTTTCTGTATGGAAAGGACATCGCTCAAAGGATAAAAGGTACTCCGGGGATAACAGGCTGATCCCTCCCAAGAGCTCATATCGACGGAGGGGTTTGGCACCTCGATGTCGGCTCGTCACATCCTGGGGCTGGAGAAGGTCCCAAGGGTTGGGCTGTTCGCCCATTAAAGTGGCACGCGAGCTGGGTTCAGAACGTCGTGAGACAGTTCGGTCTCTATCTATCGTGGGCGCATGAAATTTGCGTGGCTCTGACACTAGTACGAGAGGACCGTGTTGGACTGACCTCTGGTTTACCGGTTGTGCCGCCAGGTGCATTGCCGGGTATCTAAGTCGGGATTGGATAAGTGCTGAAAGCATCTAAGTACGAAGCCAGCCACAAGATTAGATTTCTCAGGGTCGTTGTAGACTACAACGTTGATAGGACGCAGGTGTACAGGCAGCGATGTCATAGCCGAGCGTTACTAATTGCCCGTTCACTTTTTGCCTTGCCTTGTATGGAGGTATATACGTTCAGCCATAAATGAATGCTTTGCTTTTTTCGCATCATGTCTACCTTATTCAGGTGACTACAGCACCGGGGTTCCACCTCTTCCCATTCCGAACAGAGAAGTTAAGCCCGGTCACGCCGATGGTACTGCGTAACAGTGGGAGAGTAGGTAGTCGCCGTTTTTCAGAAGAAGCCTCCGTGTCTGATAAGGATACGGAGGCTTCGTTCGTTTACATATATCTCCTCTAACATTCGTTTCTACCGCTAATCACTATACCTTATTATATATAATTATTCATCGCATGTTCATCAGATTAATTCCCGAATTAAGGTGCTAAATGAATGATTAAAAACGCTTAGTTCGTTTTCTTTACATATACTTGGATGCTGGTATGGATTGTTCTTGTGTTTTAGTTCATGAGTTTTCTGCTGATTTGTAGTGATATCTGAGTGAAATGAACATAAAAAAACGAATATTTTACTCTAAATACTACATAATGAGGATAATTATTCGTATCTTTGTCGCCCGAATAAACAAAAGAAGCTTTGGGAAAGTTTGATAAATACAAAATAGACCTGAAAGGTATGCAAGCAGATTCATGCAAATATGAGTTTGTGCTAGACAACCTTTTCTTTGCCAATATTGATGGACCGGAAGTGCAGAAGGGTAAAGTCAATGTGGTGTTAGTTGTAAAGAAAACATCTCGTGCTTTCGAATTGAACTTCCAGACAGACGGAATGGTGTGGGTGCCATGTGACCGTTGTTTGGACGATATGGAACAGCTTGTCAGCTCGACAGATAAGCTGCTGGTTAAGTTCGGTCATGAATATGCCGAAGAAGGTGACAATCTCATAGTAATTCCCGAAGAGGAAGGTGAGATTAATGTAGCATGGTTTATGTACGAGTTTGTAGCTTTGGCCATCCCCATGAAGCATGTGCATGCTCCGGGTAAGTGTAACAAGGCAATGACCAGCAAATTGAGTAAGCATATGCGCACCACTCCGGATGATGATATGGCTGAGGATACATTTGCTCCGGAAGAAGAGGTGGAGCTGATGAATGAAGAAGAAACGCAGGTAGACCCGCGTTGGGACGAATTAAAGAAAATATTAGATAACAATTAAAGATTAAAGAAAATGGCACATCCTAAGAGAAGACAGTCAAAAACAAGAACTGCGAAGAGAAGAACTCATGATAAAGCAGTAGCTCCTACACTGGCTATTTGCCCGAATTGTGGTGAGTGGCATGTATATCATACTGTATGTAGTGCATGCGGTTACTATAGAGGTAAGCTTGCAGTTGAAAAGGAAGCTGCCGTATAATTACGGTCAGTTTGACTAAAACTTATACTTGAATATCGGGCGTCTAAAAAGATTTGTAATTTAATAAGCAAACCTTTTTAGACTACCGTTGTTTCAGTAGTTCTATAAGTAAACAAGATTTTAATGGAAAAAATAAATGCAGTAATTACAGGAGTCGGCGGTTATGTACCTGATTACGTCTTGACAAACGACGAAATCTCAAGAATGGTGGATACCAATGACGAATGGATTATGACTCGTATCGGAGTAAAGGAAAGACGTATCCTGAATGAAGAGGGGCTAGGTAGTTCCTATATGGCGCGTAAAGCTGCCAAACAGCTGATGCAACGTACTGGCGCAGACCCGGATGATATAGATCTGGTGATTGTAGCTACTTCTACTCCGGATTACCACTTCCCTTCTACAGCTTCTATTTTGTGTGATAAGCTAAGGCTGAAAAATGCATATGCTTTTGACTTGCAGGCAGCCTGCAGCGGATTTCTCTATCTGATGGAGACTGCGGCCAATTTTATCCGTTCTGGTAGATATAAGAAGGTTATCATTGTGGGAGCCGACAAGATGTCGTCAATGGTTGATTATACAGATCGTGCTACTTGTCCTATCTTTGGAGACGGCGCTGCAGCTTTCATGCTCGAGCCGACAACAGAAGATGTAGGTATTATGGATGCTATTCTGAGAACCGACGGCAAAGGTTTGCCTTTCCTGCATATGAAAGCGGGTGGTTCGGTTTGTCCTCCCTCTTATTTTACTGTAGACAATCACATGCATTACATTTATCAGGAAGGACGTACTGTGTTTAAGTATGCCGTATCCAATATGTCGGATGTTAGCGCGGCCATTGCCGAGAAAAACGGTCTGACAAAGGATAGCATTGACTGGGTGATTCCGCACCAGGCCAATCTTCGTATCATCGATGCTGTGGCACATCGTCTGGAAGTTCCTCGTGAGAAAGTGCTGATTAATATCGAACGTTATGGCAATACTAGTGCTGCTACGTTACCTCTTTGCATCTGGGACTTTGAAGATAAGCTGAAGAAAGGCGACAACCTTATTTTCACTGCATTCGGCGCAGGATTTACCTGGGGAGCTGTGTATGTGAAGTGGGGATACGACGGAAAGAAGCAGTAACATGCTATTGCTGAATATAATATGATAAAAACGCATCCTATCTCGATTCGATGCGTTTTTTTGTCTCAATTCAAATACTGAAGTCATGCACAAAGCAGGTTTTGTAAATATCGTAGGAAATCCGAATGTAGGCAAGTCCACATTGATGAATGTTTTGGTAGGTGAGCGTATTTCTATCGCCACTTTCAAGGCGCAGACCACCCGTCATCGGATTATGGGCATCTATAATACGGATGACATGCAAATTGTGTTTTCGGACACTCCGGGTGTATTGAAGCCAAACTATAAGTTGCAGGAGTCCATGCTGAATTTCTCCACTTCGGCATTGGCGGATGCGGATGTGTTGCTGTATGTGACGGATGTGGTTGAGACTCCCGACAAGCATAATGATTTTGTGGAGAAAGTAGGACAGTTGGACGTTCCGGTATTGCTGCTTATCAATAAGATTGATTTAACCAACCAGGAAAAGCTGGTGGAACTGGTGGAAGCGTGGAAGGAATTGCTGCCGAAGGCAGAAATTATTCCTATCTCTGCTACTTCGAAATTTAATGTGGATTATGTCATGAAGCGGGTGAAGGAGCTGTTACCCGACTCTCCTCCCTATTTCGACAAGGACCAGTGGACGGACAAGCCGGCGCGTTTCTTCGTGACCGAAATAATCCGTGAGAAAATTCTGTTGTACTATGATAAGGAAATCCCTTATTCGGTGGAGGTGATGGTAGAACAGTTTAAGGAGGAGGCAAAGAAAATTCATATCAGTGCCGTAATCTATGTGGAGCGTGATTCGCAAAAAGGTATTATCATAGGCAAGCAAGGAAAGGCTTTGAAGAAAGTGGCTACTGAAGCGCGCCGTGATTTGGAGAGGTTTTTCGGGAAAACGATATTCCTGGAGACGTTTGTGAAAGTTGATAAGGATTGGCGGAGTTCGGACAAAGAACTGCGTAATTTTGGTTATCAGTTGGATTAAGAGTTATTCATACGACTGTGACAGTCGCAAAAAACAAAGAGAGTGAGCTATGGGAAATTTAGTTGCAATCGTAGGACGTCCCAATGTGGGAAAGTCTACATTATTTAACCGCCTGACCAAGACACGTCAGGCAATTGTGAATGAGGAAGCGGGAACCACCCGTGACCGCCAATATGGAAAGACCGAATGGTTGGGACGTGAGTTCTCAGTGGTAGATACTGGCGGTTGGGTAGTGAACTCTGATGATATTTTCGAAGAAGAGATTCGTAAGCAGGTATTGATGGCGGTGGACGAAGCCGACGTGATTCTGTTTGTGGTGGATGTGATGAACGGAGTTACGGACCTCGACGAGCAGGTGGCTGCCATCTTGCGTCGTGCCAAGAAGCCTGTGCTGCTGGTTGCCAATAAGACCGATAATCATGAATTACAATATAATGCCCCTGAGTTTTATAGCCTGGGTTTGGGTGATCCTTACTGTATTTCTGCTGTAACGGGTAGCGGTACGGGCGATATGATGGACCTTATCGTCAGCAAGTTCAAAAAGGAATCTGATGAAATTCTGGACGAGGATATTCCCCGCTTTGCAGTAGTGGGACGCCCGAATGCCGGAAAGTCTTCCATAGTCAATGCCTTTATTGGAGAAGACCGCAACATCGTGACGGAGATTGCCGGTACCACGCGCGATTCTATCTATACCCGCTACAATAAATTCGGTTTTGATTTCTACCTGGTAGATACGGCGGGTATCCGTAAGAAGAACAAGGTGAATGAGGATTTGGAGTACTACTCTGTAATCCGTTCCATTCGTTCCATTGAGAATGCAGATGTATGTATTTTGATGGTAGACGCTACGCGTGGCATCGAAAGCCAGGATTTGAATATCTTCTCTTTGATTCAGAAGAATGCCAAGGGGCTAGTGGTTGTGGTAAACAAGTGGGACTTGGTGCAGGACAAGACTGTGAAGGTGATGAAGACTTTCGAAGATGCTATCCGCAACCGTTTCGCTCCGTTTGTGGATTTCCCTATCATCTTTGCTTCGGCACTGACCAAACAGCGTATTCTGAAGGTATTGGAGGAGGCGCGTGATGTGTACGAAAATCGTATGACGCGTATTCCGACAGCTCGTTTGAACGAGGAAATGCTGCCGCTTATTGAGGCGTATCCACCCCCTTCAATTAAGGGTAAGTATATCAAGATAAAATATATTACGCAGTTGCCCAATACCCAGGTGCCGTCATTTGTTTATTTTGCAAATCTTCCACAATATGTGAAAGAGCCTTACAGACGATTCTTGGAAAATAAGATGCGTGAGAAATGGAAGTTGACCGGAACTCCGATAAATATCTATATCCGGCAGAAGTAAAATATATCGTGATGATATAAGTCGATTCTATTAACTGGTTTTATGAAGAGAAAGCGTTCGGAATATAGTTTCCGGACGCTTTCTTATGTAATAGGTTAGAAAATGAGGTGCAGTTTTATCCTTCAAGGTTCTGTATCTCCACTTCTTTGACTTTCCGGAATAGGTCGGATGCAAATATGAAACTGTTCAACCGCTCGTTGGTGGAAGTGAAGATGTCGTCTTTATTGCCTTCCCATTCTTTGTGTCCTTCGTAAATATAGATAATTTTTTCTCCGATGCCCATTACAGAGTTCATGTCATGAGTGTTGATGAGAGTAGTCATATTGTATTCCCGGGTTATATCTTGTATCAGTTCGTCGATGACAAGCGAGGTCTTGGGGTCAAGTCCTGAATTAGGTTCGTCACAGAACAAGTATTGCGGATTTAGGGCAATGGCACGGGCAATGGCTACGCGCTTCTGCATACCGCCGCTGATTTCTCCGGGAAATTTGTCTTTGGCTTCAATCAGGTTTACACGTTCCAGGCAGAACATGGCACGACGAGTCCGGTCGCGCAGGGTATCGTTGCTGAACATGTTCAGTGGAAACATTACATTGTCCAGTACCGTCATGGAATCAAACAGCGCGGCACTTTGGAAAATCATTCCCATTTCCCGGCGGAGCGCTTTCTTTTCCTTCTTTCCCATGGCGAGGAAGTTGCGGTGGTCATACAACAGTTCTCCTTTGTCTGGTGTCAGCAGACCCACGATACATTTCATGAGTACGGTTTTTCCCGAACCGCTCTGCCCTATAATCAGGTTGGTCTTTCCATTCTCGAAAGTGGCATTGATATCTTTCAGTACCTCTTTTTCTTCAAATGATTTGCAAAGTCCTTTCAGTTCAATCATCCCATTAAAAGTTGAGTTAATATTAGGTCGGCGAATAAGATAAGTACGCTGCTGCATACTACGGAGTCGGTGGACGCCTTACCCACTTCGATGGAACCGCCTTCGACGGTGTAACCGAAGAATGCCGATACACTGGCAATGATAAAGGCAAAGAACAGCGACTTGATGATGCCGCACCAAATAAACCATTCGACAAACATGTACTGCAAGCCGTATTCTAAATCTACTGCCGACATGATGCCGCCGAACCAGCAAGTACAGAAGGCACCTATGATACCAGCGAATATACTGAACGTCACCATCAGTGGAATGGTTGTCACCATAGCAGCAATTTTCGGTAGGATAAGGTAGTTTGCAGAATTGACACCCATAATTTCAAGGGCGTCTATCTGCTGGGTGACCCGCATGGTGCCCAGCTCCGAGGCGATGTTTGATCCGACCTTTCCTGCCAGAATCAGACACATGATGGAGGAAGAGAATTCCAGCAGCATGATTTCACGGGTTACATATCCCACTGTCCAACGGGGCATGAAGGGACTCTCAATGTTCAACTTTATCTGTATGGTGATTACAGCTCCGATGAAGAAGGATATCAGCAATACGATGCCGATAGAGTTCACGCCGAGCTGTTCCAACTCGTTGACATATTGGCGGAAAAACATACGCATACGTTCGGGACGGGCAAATACGCGCCCCATTAGTATGATATATTGTCCCACTGTCTTAAGTGCTTTAAACATAACATATAAGTATTTGAATGCAAATGTACACTATTTCGGCTTATTTTTGCTACATTTGCGGCGAAAACCTTTAGAGTATGGAAGAAGAAAAAGGCATAAAGGACAATGTAGAGGAAGTTAAGGAAAATCTGCAGGTCGGACTAGGCTTGACTGCCGGGGCAGAGCCACGGGAGGAAGGTAGCATGGTGCTGCGTACAGAGGATTTGGTGAAAAAGTACGGAAAGCGTACGGTAGTGAGCCATGTGTCTATTGATGTGAAGCAAGGGGAGATTGTTGGTTTGTTGGGACCGAATGGCGCCGGTAAGACAACTTCGTTTTATATGACCGTAGGGCTGATAACTCCCAATGAGGGACGTATCTTCTTGAATGATTTGGATATAACGAAATATCCGGTATACAAGCGTGCACAGACGGGTATCGGTTATCTGGCGCAGGAGGCTTCCGTATTTCGTCAAATGAGTGTGGAAGACAATATTGCATCTGTACTGGAAATGACCGACAAGCCTTTGGAGTATCAGAAAGACAAGCTGGAGAGCCTGATTGCAGAGTTCCGCTTGCAGAAGGTGAGGAAGAACAAGGGTAACCAGTTGTCAGGTGGTGAGCGGCGTCGTACGGAAATTGCCCGTTGTTTGGCCATTGACCCCAAATTTATTATGTTGGACGAGCCTTTTGCCGGTGTAGACCCGATTGCAGTGGAGGATATTCAGCAGATTGTGTGGAAGTTGAAGGATAGGAATATCGGCATTTTGATTACTGACCACAATGTGCAGGAGACGCTGAGTATTACCGATCGTGCTTATCTGTTGTTTGAAGGAAAGATTCTGTTCCAGGGTACGCCCGAAGAGCTGGCCGAGAATAAGATTGTGCGTGAAAAGTATCTGAGTAACAGTTTCGTGCTTCGTCGCAAGGATTTTATGAAGTGATCCGAATACTGCCATTGATAGAAATAAAAAAAGACCACTCATTCAGTGGTCTTTTTCATTTCTCCTTAAATCTCTATGATTAATATTTTGGAGGTCTTGCTTCTTTCACTACCATCTGGCGGCCGAAGAATTCAGCACCGTCTAGTTCGGCAATAGCTTTAGCTGCAGCAGCGTCATCTTCCATTTCTACAAAAGCGATGCCTCTGAAACGTCCGGTGGTGCGGTCATTGATAAATTTTACAGAAGATACTGTGCCGTAATCTTCCATTGCCTTCTGCAGGTCATTCTCCTTAACGCGGTAGTTAAGGTTTCCAACATAAATGTTCATAATGAAAATGATAAAATAAATATAATGAATAAAACTCTCTTGGAAGGAAGGCTGAATAATAAATGGATTACAACGACAGAGAGTTTACAAAAGCGTTCTTGAAAACGGAAGTAAAAACCATGTAATGGAAATCGAAAAACTAATGCGCCATCATTCCGCGACAAAGAAACGCATAAAATTCGGATAAACAATGTTTTTCTTTAATTATTTTTGTGGATTGTCGTGTCTTCGGGCAACTCTCGTTTCTCCTCATAGAAACCGGACGATTCGGTTTATCATCGTCTTTTCCTCGAGTATCTTTCCAGTAAACTTCCTCTGTTGTCAGCCCGATTGTTGGGCTCTTCTACCGCTCTATCCAAGAATTAAACTGAAATAAATCGGCAATGTTCTTTTGATAATTGAAAGAATAACGCTAATTTTGCACGCTCATTTGAGATATGGAACAAAGTATAAATCAAATAAATAATTGTCAGAATGAACGTTTCATTACAAAACATTGACAAAGTAAGCGCACTGCTTACTGTAAAGCTTGAGAAAGCAGATTATCAGGAAAAAGTAGACAAATCGTTGAAGAGCTTCCGTCAGAAGGCACAGATTCCCGGTTTCCGTAAGGGAATGGTTCCTATGAGCCTGGTTAAGAAAATGTATGGTAAGTCTGCATTGGCCGAAGAGGTGAACAAACTGCTTTCAGAAACAGTATATAAGTATATCCAGGACAATAAGGTAAATATATTGGGCGAGCCTTTGCCCAACGAAGACAAGCAGCAGGAAATAGATTTCGATACTATGGAAGAGTTCGAATTCCTGTTTGATATTGCTTTGGCTCCGGAATTTAAAGCAGAAGTCAGTGCAAAAGATAAGGTAGATTACTATACTATTGAGGTTACAGACGAGATGGTGGATAACCAGGTCAAGGCTTATACTCAACGTAACGGCAAGTATGACAAGGTAGACGTTTACGAGGACAATGACATGCTGAAAGGTTTGCTTGCTGAACTGGATGAAGAAGGTAATACCAAAGAGGGTGGCATTCAGGTGGAAGGCGCTGTAATGATGCCTTCGTACATGAAGAATGATGAACAGAAAGCTATTTTTGCTGGTGCAAAAGTGAATGATGTGCTTGTATTCAACCCGAATACTGCTTGGGACGGAAATGTTGCCGAATTGTCTTCTTTATTGAAGATTGACAAGGAAGCTGCTCCCGAAGTGAAATCCAATTTCAGCTTCCAGGTAGAAGAAATCACACGCTTCGTTCCGGGTGACTTGACTCAGGAAATTTTCGATCAGGTATTTGGCGAAGGCAATGTGAAAACGGAAGAGGAATTCCGTGCCAAAGTGAAGGAAGTTATTGCTAACCAGTTCGTGGCAGACAGTGACTATAAGTTCTTGATTGACGCACGTAAGATGCTGACTGAGAAAGTAGGCAAGTTGGAATTCCCGGATGCATTACTGAAGCGCATTATGCGTCTGAACAATCCTGACAAGGAAGAAAGCTTTGTAGAGGACAACTATGACAAGAGCATCGAAGAGCTGACTTGGCACCTGATTAAAGAACAGCTGGTGAAAGCCAATGATATCAAGGTTGAGCAGGAAGATATCACAAACATGGCTAAGGAAGCTACTCGCGCACAGTTTGCACAATATGGTATGATGAGTGTACCTGAAGAAATCCTGGAGAATTACTCAAAGGAAATGCTTAAGAAGAAAGAGAGTGTAGAAGGCTTGGTTAATCGTGTGGTTGAATCTAAATTGGCTACAGCATTGAAGTCTCAGGTGGAACTGGAGCACAAGAATGTTTCTGCTGAAGAGTTCAATAAGATGTTTGCGTAAGAGCAATGTGAGCCTACGGCTAAAATTTATAAAGAAACACAGAGTTTGACAAACTATAACTCTGTGTTTTTTTGTGTCTCTGTGTTCTTTTTTGTTTCTTTGTATCCTTATAAATTAAAAAAATAGAAAGAAATGGATGATTTTAGAAAATACGCTACCAAGCATCTTGGTATGAACAGTTTGGTACTGGACGATGTGATTAAATCACAAGCCAGCTATTTAAATCCCTATATCCTCGAGGAACGCCAGCTCAATGTAACACAGTTGGACGTGTTTTCCCGTCTGATGATGGACCGCATCATCTTCCTCGGTACGCAGGTTGATGACTATACGGCCAATACTTTGCAGGCTCAGTTGCTTTATCTGGATTCGGTGGATCCGGGCAAGGATATTTCCATCTATATCAATTCGCCGGGCGGTTCAGTATATGCCGGTCTGGGTATTTATGATACCATGCAGTTCATCAGCAGTGATGTGGCTACTATCTGTACAGGTATGGCTGCAAGTATGGCAGCCGTACTGCTGGTTGCCGGTGCTGAAGGCAAACGCTCCGCATTGACCCACTCCCGGGTGATGATACACCAGCCGATGGGAGGTGCCCAGGGGCAGGCTTCGGATATTGAAATCACGGCACGTGAGATCCAAAAGCTGAAGAAAGAACTTTATACTATTATCGCTGACCACTCCCACACTCCCTTTGACAAGGTATGGGCGGATTCTGACCGTGACTACTGGATGACAGCCCAGGAAGCCAAAGAATATGGTATGGTAGATGAGGTTTTGATTAAAAAATAATATGGCAGATTCAAGAAAAAATAAAAATAGATGTAGCTTTTGCGGCCGCACAGAAGATGAAGTCGGATTTCTCATAACGGGGATGAATGGCTATATCTGCGACAGTTGCGCCACCCAGGCTTATGAAATTACTCAAGAGGCTTTGGGGGCTGGCAAGAAGGCAAGTGCCACGAAGCTGAATCTGAAAGAACTTCCTAAACCCGTAGAAATAAAGAAGTTCCTCGACCAATATGTCATTGGTCAGGACGATGCCAAGCGTTTCTTGTCTGTGTCGGTGTATAACCATTACAAACGCCTGCTCCAGAAGGACGGCGGTGATGATGTGGAGATTGAAAAATCGAACATCATCATGGTAGGCAGTACTGGTACGGGAAAGACGTTATTGGCGCGTACTATCGCCAAGTTGCTGCGTGTTCCTTTTACTATTGTAGATGCAACAGTTCTGACAGAGGCAGGTTATGTAGGCGAGGACATTGAAAGCATTTTGACGCGTCTGCTCCAGGTGGCGGATTATAACGTACCCGAGGCAGAGCAAGGCATTGTGTTTATTGATGAGATAGACAAAATAGCACGCAAGGGTGATAATCCTTCCATAACGCGTGATGTGAGTGGTGAAGGCGTGCAGCAGGGATTGCTGAAATTGCTGGAAGGTTCTGTGGTGAATGTTCCTCCCCAGGGTGGGCGCAAACATCCCGACCAGAAAATGATTCCGGTCAATACCAAGAATATTCTGTTCATTTGCGGTGGGGCTTTTGATGGCATTGAAAAGAAGATTGCCCAGCGGCTGAATACACATGTTGTCGGGTATAGTGCTGTACGCAATACGGCAACCATTGATAAGAGCAACATGATGCAGTACATTGCTCCGCAGGATTTGAAGTCGTTCGGACTGATTCCCGAGATTATCGGCCGCCTTCCGGTGCTGACTTATCTGAATCCGTTAGACCGTGCGGCATTGCGCTCCATTCTTACGGAACCGAAGAATTCCATCATCAAGCAATACATCAAACTGTTTGAGATGGACAATGTGAAGCTGACTTTTGAAGATGCTGTATTTGAATATATCGTGGATAAAGCAGTAGAATATAAGTTGGGGGCCCGCGGCTTGCGTTCCATTGTGGAGACAATTATGATGGATGCCATGTTCGAAATTCCGTCAGAACAGAAGGGGCATTTTGTTGTGACGTTGGACTACGCCAAGCGCCAGCTTGAAAAGGCAAATATGGCACGACTGCAAAGTGCTTAAGAATCAGATGGTAATACGGGGTAAAACCGACTATTTTGCTTTTTATTGAAAAATATTCGATGGATTATGCTTGAAATTTAAGAAGTTGTTTATAACTTTGTTAGGGTGCTTTGTGAAAACATGGCGGAGTACCACTATTAAAAGTTAACTCAATAAACAACAACCTAATGAATCATGGCAGGGAAGAAGATTAATTTGACAGACCAGCTGAAGAAATACTTCGGGTTCGATACATTTAAAGGAAATCAGGAAGCAATCATAGAGAATCTGTTGGCGGGTAATGATACATTCGTGTTGATGCCTACCGGTGGTGGAAAATCTTTGTGCTACCAACTGCCGTCCTTGTTGATGGAGGGCACGGGTATCGTGATTTCTCCTCTGATTGCCTTGATGAAGAATCAGGTCGATGCGATGCGTAACTTCAGCGAAGAGGATGGGATAGCCCACTTCATCAATTCTTCCCTAAACAAGAGTGCGATAGACCAGGTTCGGTCTGACATACTCAGTGGTAAGACAAAGCTGTTGTATGTGGCTCCGGAATCACTGACGAAGGAAGAGAATGTGGAGTTTCTGAAAACGGTGAAGATTTCGTTCTATGCCGTGGACGAAGCCCATTGTATCTCTGAATGGGGCCATGACTTCCGTCCTGAGTATCGCCGTATCCGTCCCATTATCAATGAAATAGGAAAAGCCCCTCTGATAGCGTTGACTGCGACGGCCACACCGAAAGTGCAACATGACATCCAGAAGAATCTGGGTATGGTGGATGCGCAGGTGTTCAAGTCATCGTTCAACCGCCCGAATCTTTATTATGAGGTACGTCCCAAGACTGCAAATGTAGACCGGGACATCATCAAGTTCATTAAGAACAATCCCGAAAAGTCAGGCATTATCTATTGCCTGAGTCGGAAGAAAGTGGAGGAACTTGCTGAAATCCTGCAGGCAAACGGAATCAATGCCCGTGCCTATCATGCTGGAATGGATTCGGCTACACGAACACAGAACCAGGATGATTTCCTGATGGAAAAAATTGATGTGATTGTAGCTACCATTGCTTTTGGTATGGGGATTGACAAACCGGATGTGCGCTATGTCATCCATTATGATATACCCAAAAGTCTGGAAGGATATTATCAGGAGACCGGACGTGCCGGAAGAGATGGAGGAGAAGGGCAGTGTATTACTTTCTATACCAATAAAGACTTGCAGAAGCTCGAGAAGTTTATGCAAGGCAAACCTGTAGCAGAGCAGGAAATTGGCAAGCAGCTTCTGCTGGAGACTGCTGCGTATGCCGAATCTTCCGTATGCCGCCGAAAGGCGTTGCTTCATTACTTCGGCGAAGAATATATGGAAGAAAATTGTGGTAATTGTGACAACTGTTTAAATCCGAAAAAACAAGTGGAAGCTCAAGAATTATTGTGTACCGTGATTGAAGCTGTTCTCGCGGTGAAAGAAAATTTTAAAGCGGACTATATTATAGACATAATACAAGGTAAGGAAACTTCAGAAGTGCAGGCGCATCTGCACGAAGATCTCGAAGTATTCGGCTCTGGCATGGGCGAAGAAGACAAAACGTGGAATGCTGTGATCCGTCAGGCGCTTATTGCCGGCTATCTGAGTAAGGATGTCGAAAACTATGGCTTGCTGAAAGTGACGGATGACGGTAGGAAGTTCCTTAAACATCCTAAATCATTCAAGATAGTGGAAGACAATGACTTTGAGGATGTGGAAGAAGAAGCACCTGCACGTGGAGGCGGTGCGTGTGCGGTAGACCCGGCATTGTACTCCATGTTGAAGGACTTACGAAAGAAGTTGTCCAAGAAGTTGGAAGTGCCTCCTTATGTTATTTTCCAGGATCCGTCTTTGGAAGCAATGGCGACCATATATCCGGTGACTTTGGACGAGTTGCAGAACATACCGGGTGTAGGAGCCGGAAAGGCAAAACGCTACGGCGAGGAATTCTGCAAACTCATTAAGCGTCACTGTGAAGAGAATGAGATTGAACGTCCTGAGGACTTGCGTGTGCGTACTGTAGCTAATAAGTCAAAAATGAAGGTGGCCATCATTCAGGCTATTGACCGTAAGGTGGCGTTGGATGACATTGCCATGTCAAAGGGTATTGAGTTTGAAGAGTTACTGGATGAGATAGAAGCTATCGTTTACTCCGGAACGAAATTGAATATTGACTATTTCTTGGAGGATATTATGGATGAAGACCACTTGCTGGATATCTATGATTATTTCAAGGAATCTACCACTGATAAGATTGACGATGCTCTGGATGAATTGGGTGATGACTTTACGGAAGAAGAGGTACGTTTGGTACGCATCAAGTTTATTTCAGAGATGGCAAATTGATTGGCTTTAGTTGATAAAAAAGAAAAAAATGTTGCGTGCAAGTATACGGAATGGAATAAAAACCGTATATTTGCACGCAATAAATTTTAAACGCATAGCCCTATGTCATTTATTGCTGA
The DNA here is from genome assembly GCF_902825465.1 of Bacteroides sp. Marseille-P8574. Taxonomy (NCBI): domain Bacteria; kingdom Pseudomonadati; phylum Bacteroidota; class Bacteroidia; order Bacteroidales; family Bacteroidaceae; genus Bacteroides; species Bacteroides sp. Marseille-P8574. Next base: position 1,682,224 of record NZ_CADEBE010000002.1, on the reverse strand, counting down.
TAAGATTGTAATGGATGGATTAACTTATGACGACGTACTGTTAATCCCCGCTTATTCTGAAGTCTTGCCCAAAACTGTCGAACTCTCGACTAAGTTTTCACGAAACATTGAGTTAAAAATCCCGTTTGTAACTGCTGCCATGGATACGGTTACCGAAGCGAAGATGGCTATTGCCATTGCCCGTGAAGGTGGTATCGGAGTTATTCATAAGAATATGTCCATTGAGGAGCAGGCACGTCAGGTAGCTATTGTGAAGCGTGCCGAAAACGGTATGATTTATGACCCGGTAACTATCAAGAGAGGTTCTACGGTGGCTGATGCGCTGGCTTTGATGGCTGAATACAAGATTGGTGGTATTCCGGTGGTAGATGATGAAAGATATTTGGTAGGTATTGTTACCAATCGTGACCTTCGTTTTGAGAAAGATATGAATAAGCGTATCGACGAGGTGATGACCAAGGAGAACATCATTACTACCAATCCTACGACGGATATGGAGGCTGTTTCTCAAATTCTGCAAGAACATAGAATCGAGAAGTTGCCGGTAGTGGATAAAGACAACAAATTGGTAGGTCTGATTACCTATAAGGATATTACCAAGGCAAAGGATAAACCTATGGCGTGCAAGGATAGCAAAGGTCGTCTGCGCGTTGCTGCCGGAGTGGGAGTGACGAATGATACTTTGGAGCGCATGCGGGCTTTGGTGGATGCAGGGGCGGATGCCATTGTCATTGATACGGCTCACGGACATTCTAAAGGGGTTATTGAAAAATTGAAAGAGGCCAAAGAACATTTCCCTCATATTGACATTGTTGTTGGTAATATTGCTACCGGTGAAGCTGCGAAGGCATTGGTCGAGGCTGGTGCTGATGGAGTAAAGGTGGGCATCGGTCCGGGTTCCATCTGTACTACCCGTGTAGTTGCCGGTGTGGGTGTTCCCCAGTTGTCTGCCGTTTATGATGTGGCAAAGGCACTGAAGGGCACGGGTATTCCTTTGATTGCTGATGGCGGTTTGCGTTATTCGGGCGACGTAGTGAAGGCGTTGGCTGCCGGTGGTTACAGCGTGATGATCGGTTCGCTGGTTGCCGGAACGGAAGAGTCTCCGGGCGATACGATTATTTTCAACGGTCGTAAGTTCAAGTCTTATCGGGGTATGGGATCGCTGGAAGCTATGGAAAATGGTTCCAAGGACCGCTACTTCCAAAGCGGTACCAGTGATGTGAAGAAATTGGTTCCGGAGGGCATTGCCGCCCGCGTTCCTTATAAAGGCACTTTGTATGAGGTGATTTATCAGTTGGTTGGCGGTCTGCGTGCCGGTATGGGATATTGCGGTGCAGCCAATATAGAGAAACTGCACGATGCCAAGTTTACCCGCATTACTAATGCAGGTGTACTCGAAAGTCATCCGCACGATGTATCTATAACCAGTGAGGCTCCGAACTATAGCCGTCCTGAGTAAGATAATAACAAAATAATAGTGAATGCCCGGAGAGAGATTGCCGCTTTCCGGGCATTTTGTTTATATTTGCAGCCGTATAAAAAGAACGGATGGTGCTTATGGTTAGATTGCTTTGGGTGTTTGTCTTCCTTGGGTTCGGATTGGCTGTTTCGGCTCAGGACGATCCGGTATTGATGCGTATCAATGGAAAGGAGGTCCTCCGTTCTGAATTCGAACGTAGCTATAATAAGGACGGTACCTCTGTCGGTGCAGGCCGGAAGGCATTGGATGTATATGTGAATAAGTTTATAGACTTCAGGCTGAAAATAGAGGCTGCCGAAGTTGCGGGATTGGATACTTCCTGTGTCTTTCAGAAGGAGCAGGATGAATATCGCCGTTGTCTGATTAAATCATACCTGACAGATGAGAAGACGGCAGAGCAGGCGGCACGGCAGTACTATGACAAGATGAAATCCGACCGGCGTGCAGGTCGGGTATATGTGAAGCATATTTTTAAATATCTCCCCCAGAATATTTCCGGTCATACCTTGCGTGAGGTGGAGTTTAGGATGGATTCTATCTATAGGGCTCTTGCAAAGGAAGGGGAAAGTACGCCGTCTTTCGATGCTTGCGTCGAGCAATTTTCCGATGAGAAGAAAGCGTTTTGGGTGGGTTGGCTGCAGATGCCGGCGGAGTTTGAGGATATTGTATTCGGGTTGAATGCCGGAGAGATTTCTCGTCCGTTCCTCACTCCTCAGGGCATTCATATCGTGAAAGTACTCGAACAGCAGGAAATCCTTCCTTTTGAGAGGATGAAGAACAAAATCATCCGTTGTCAAACCCGTCGTCATGGAATGGATAAAGGAACGCGGGCTTTTGTGGAGAAACTGAAGAAAGAGTATCACTATATGCCGGATAAAGCCGGTATCGACGAACTGCTGGCTAAAGGAAGCACTTCCCGTACATTGTTTACATTGGATGGCAAGGCATACGGTGGAAAAGAATTTGTCGGATTTGCCGCTGCTTATCCGGCAGGGATGCGCAGACAGTTGGAGGCTTTTACAGTAAAAACGATTCTGGACTATGAAAACTCCCGTCTGGAATGGAAGCATCCCGAATTTTGTGCGTTGGTGCAGGGGCATCGTGACAGCATGTTGCTTGCCGAAATCACTGACCGTGAAGTGGGAAAGAGGAGTGTGGTGGATGAAGCGGGATTGAAAGCATATTTTGAGGCGCACCGTTCGGACTTCCATTGGGACGAACCGCGTTATAGGGGTATTGTGCTGCATTGTACTACCAAGCGAGTGGCGAAGCAAGTACGGAAATTTCTGAAACAGATTCCGGAAGAGGAGTGGATGGATGCCATCCGTCTCACTTTCAATGCCGGCGATACTCCCAAGGTGCAGGCAGAGCAAGGATTATTTGCCCCCGGTGATAATGCATATGTGGATGATTTGGTGTTTAAAAGGAAGGATGCGACTCCGGTTTTGTCATTTCCCTTTACTGCTGTACAAGGTCGTAAGCAGAAGGGACCGGACAGTTGGCAAGAGGTGCGAGAGCCGCTCGTAACCGCTTATCGGAACTATTTGGAAACGCATTGGGTGGCAAAGTTGCGTGCTGCCGGTAAGGTTGAAATTGACCAAGAGGTTTTAAAAACCGTTAATAATCACTGATGCAACCGATTAAAACACTATCTTCGTACCTCAAAACGAAGTAAATATCAGTTGGTGATGCGAACAACCTGCTTTGGGCTTTTAATTTTCCTTCTCTGTGCGGCGTGCAGCGAGCGGCACGACCATAAAGGGCGGACACCGTTAGTGGAGTTGGACGGCAATTTCCTTTACCGGGAAGATTTGCAATCGGTACTTCCGACCGGTTTGTCCAAAGACGACAGTCTGTTGTTTGCAGAACATTATATCCGTAATTGGGTGGAAGATATTTTGTTGTACGATAAAGCGCAGAGCAATATTCCCAATAACGGTGAGATTGATAAACTTGTGGAGAATTATCGCAAAGCATTGATAATGCATACCTATCAGCAGGCTTTAATACATCAGCGACTATCAGAGGAGATTTCAGAACAAGACTTGACGGAGTATTACGAGAAGAATCAGGCGCTCTTCAAAGTGGAACGTCCGTTGATGAAAGGCTTGTTCATCAAAGTTCCTTTGACAGCCCCACAGCTGGGCAATGTTCGTCGCTGGTACAAGATGGAAACCCGTGAGGCGGTGGAACATCTGGAAAAGTACAGTCTGCAGAATGCTGTGAAGTATGAGTATTTTTATGATAAATGGGTGCAGGTATCGGAAGTACTGGATATGCTGCCCTTGAAGGTTTCTGATGTGGACGAGTATCTGGACAAGAATCGCCATGTAGAGCTGAAGGATACGGCTTTCCATTATTTCCTGAATGTGAGCGATTATCGCCCGGTGGGAGAGCAGGAACCCTATGAGTTTGCCCGTAGCCAAGTGAAGGATATGCTGCTGAACGTGAAGCAGGTGGAATTCATGAAGCAAGTGAAGGATGATTTGTATCAACGGGCGGTGAAAAGAGACAAGATTAAATATTATTTAGAATAAGACACCAAGAATGAAACAGTGTATGAACTTTAAGTTTGTAATTTTATTTGCCTTGACGCTATTAGTCGGTTCTACCGTTTATGGACAAGACAACGTGATTGACGAGGTAGTGTGGGTAGTAGGTGATGAGGCTATACTGAAGTCCGAAGTGGAAGAGGCACGCATGAGTGCATTGTATGAAGGACGCAAATTTGACCGTGACCCTTATTGCGTGATACCTGAGGAGATAGCCGTGCAGAAACTGTATCTTCACCAGGCTGCCCTCGACAGTATCGAAGTATCCGAGAGTGAGGTTATCCAGCGTGTGGACTATATGACGAATATGTATATCGCCAATATCGGTTCGCGTGAGAAAATGGAGGAATACTTCAACAAGACTTCCAGCCAGATTCGTGAAACGCTGCGCGAGAATGCCCGTGAAGGATTGAAGGTTCAGAAGATGCAGCAGAAACTGGTGGGCGAGATTAAGATAACTCCGGCCGAGGTGCGCCGTTACTTCAAGGATTTGCCGCAGGACAGCATTCCTTATATCCCTACCCAGGTGGAGGTGCAGATTATCACTCAGCAGCCTAAGGTCCCTTTGGAGGAAATAGAAGATGTAAAGAGACGTTTGCGTGAGTATACCGACCGTGTCAATAAGGGTGAAAGCTTTTCCATGTTGGCTCGTCTGTACTCTGAGGACCGTGGTTCGGCCATGCGTGGCGGTGAGATTGAATTCTCAGGACGCGGTATGCTGGACCCCGCTTATGCCAATGTGGCTTTCAACTTGCAAGACCCCAGCAAGGTTTCCAAGATTGTAGAGTCTGAATATGGTTTCCATATCATTCAGTTGATAGAGAAGCGCGGTGACCGTATTAAAACACGCCACATTCTGTTGAAACCGCATATTCCGGAAGAAGCTCTGGCTGCCGGTTGTGCCCGTTTGGACTCTATTGCCGATGATATCCGCAATAACAAATTCTCTTTTGAAGAGGCTGCCTCCGTGCTTTCGCAGGATAAGGATACGCGCAACAATCATGGTTTGTTGCCGAATCCTAATACGAACACTTCCCGTTTTGAGATGCAGGAACTTCCCCCTGAAATAGCCAAGGTGGTGGATAAGATGAAAGTGGGCGAAATCTCCGAAGCCTTCACCATGATTCCGCAAAAGACCGGAAAGGAAGAGTGCGTGATTGTGAAGCTGAAGAGCCGTACGATGGGACACAAGGCTACCATTGCCGATGACTATCAGAACTTGAAAGAGATTGTGTTGGAAAAACGCCGCGACGAAGTGCTGGACAAGTGGATTCGTGAGAAGCAGAAGCACACGTATGTCCGTATCAAGGATAATTGGAAGAATAACTGTACGTTCAAGTATCCGGGCTGGATTAAAGAATAATCCGGAAGGATTTACATAGATTTGTATGCAAAAGAAGAATACAAAAAATCATTTCCTGAACAAGCATAGATACCTCCTGGTAGGTATTCTATGCTTGTTTGGCATCTGTCTGCTGAGTGCGCAGGACAAGAAGAAGAGTACTGGTGCACCGGAGAAGAAGAAAGTGGACTCAATTGAACAGAAAAAGACGGAGACGCCGGAAAAGAAGAAGACGCGCGTCGATTTGTTGTACGCAGATGAGGCGCAGGCGGACAAACAGTTGCGTCCTGATGTGCAGGTACTCATCGGCTCGGTGAGGATGAAGCATGACAGTATGTACATGTTCTGTGACAGTGCGCTGATATTCGAAAAGATAAATTCTGTGGAGGCATTCGGCAATGTGCGTATGGAGCAGGGCGACACCTTGTTTATCTATGGAGACTATCTGTATTATGACGGCATGTCGCAGTTGGCCATGCTGCGTGAGAATGTACGTATGATAAATCGTAATACGGTGCTGACAACTGACAGTTTGAACTATGACCGTCTGTACGATTTGGGCTATTACTTCGAAGGCGGTACGCTGACCGACGAGGATAATGTGCTGACTTCCGAGTGGGGAGAATATAGCCCTGCCACTAAGTTGGCTGTCTTCAACCACGACGTGAAGCTGGTCAACCCGAAGTTTGTTTTGACTTCGGATACCTTGAAGTATAGTACAGCTACCAAGATTGCCACAATTTTAGGACCCTCCGACATTGTGAGTGACCAAAATCATATTTATTCCGAACGTGGCGTGTACAATACGACTACTGAGCAGGCAGAACTGCTCGACCGTTCCGTACTGACTAACGAAGGCAAGAAACTGACCGGTGACAGCCTTTTCTACGACCGCATCTTGGGATACGGCGAGGCTTTTGACAATGTACAGATGAATGATACGGTCAACCGGAACATGTTGACTGGCGACTACTGTTTCTACAACGAACTGACCGGAAGCGCCGTTGCCACCAAACGTGCCGTAGCTATCGACTATTCGCAGGGCGACAGTCTGTTCATGCACGGTGATACTTTGAGGCTGATTACCTACCATATGAATACCGATTCCATGTACCGGGAGATGCGTGCCTATCATAAGGTGCGTGCTTATCGCACGGATGTGCAGGCCGTATGCGATTCGTTGGTGTATAATTCCAAGGACTCTTGCATGACGATGTATACCGACCCTATTTTGTGGCACGGGGAACAGCAGTTGTTGGGCGAGGAAATTAAAATTTACATGAACGATAGTACCATCGACTGGGCGCATATCATCAACCAGGCCCTGACGGTAGAGAAAAAGGACAGTATTCACTATAACCAAGTTTCCGGTAAGGAGATGAAGGCTTTCTTCATAGATGGAGACATGCGTCTGGTGGAGGTAAACGGCAATGTACTGGTGGTGTATTATCCGGTAGAGGAGAAGGACAGTTCGCTGATTATGATGAACTATTCGGAAGGCGGACTTTTGAAAATGTACTTGAAGGAGAGAAGGATGGAGCGCGGAGTCTTTGTTGGAAAGACTACCGGTACAGCCTATCCTCTGGACCAGATTCCACCAGATAAGAGCAAGCTGCCTTCTTTTGTCTGGTTCGACTACATCCGTCCGCTCAACAAGGAGGATATCTTCGAGTGGAGGGCTAAAAAAGCAGGTGAAGTATTGAAGAAAAGTGACCGGAAACCTGTAACTTCGCCAAGGAATATGCATATTAAACGAAATAATAAGTAGCGTCATGGGAATGTTTGCAATGCGGAAGCCTCGTGGCTTCAATCATAGCTATATCTATGTGGATGAGCGGAAAGAGAAGTTGGCGAAGATGGAAGAAAACGCCAAGCGTGACCTGGGTATGCTGCCGGAAAAGGAATTCTCGCCCGAGGATATACGGGGCAAATTCATAGAAGGAACAACTCACTTGAAGCGGCGCAAGGAGAGCGGACGTAAGCCGATGCATTTGGGCATAATCCTTGTTGTCATAGCTGTGCTGATTTATCTGTGGTATGCCATCAGTAACGGAATCATTTAATAATGATTAATCATTAATCCCTAATCATTAAACATTATCATGAGCGATATCATTCATTTGCTGCCCGATTCGGTTGCCAATCAGATTGCTGCCGGAGAGGTGATTCAGCGTCCGGCATCTGTTGTGAAGGAATTGGTGGAAAATGCAATTGATGCCGAAGCAGAGGAAATACATGTGCTGATTACCGATGCGGGCAAGACCTGCATTCAGGTGATTGATGACGGAAAGGGGATGTCCGAAACGGATGCGCGTCTTTCTTTTGAACGCCATGCAACTTCAAAGATACGCGAAGCTGCCGATTTGTTTGCCCTACGCACCATGGGCTTCCGTGGAGAAGCGTTGGCTTCCATTGCTGCGGTAGCTGAAGTGGAGTTGAAAACACGCCCAGCCAGCGAGGAGCTGGGGACGCGACTGTTGATTGCCGGCTCTAAAGTCGAGAGCCAGGAAGCCGTTTCCTGCCCTAAGGGAAGCAATTTTTCCATCAAGAACCTATTCTTCAATATTCCTGCCCGGCGTAAATTCCTGAAAGCCAACTCTACGGAGTTGAGCAATATCCTTACGGAATTCGAGCGTATAGCGCTGGTGCATCCTGAGGTAGCCTTCTATCTGTATAGTAATGATACGGAATTGTTCAATCTTCCGGTAATGCCTTTGCGGCAACGCATCATGGCAGTTTTCGGAAAGAAGCTGAATCAGCAGTTGCTGTCCGTAGACGTTAATACGACGTTGATAAAGATTTCCGGTTTTGTTGCCAGGCCGGAAACCTCGCGCAAGAAAGGAGCGCACCAATACTTTTTTGTGAACGGGCGTTATATGCGTCACCCCTATTTCCACAAAGCAGTGATGGACGCTTATGAGCATCTGATTCCTGCCGGTGAGCAAATCTCCTACTTTATTTATTTCGAGGTAGACCCTGCCAATATCGATGTGAACATCCATCCGACGAAGACGGAGATTAAGTTCGAGAATGAGCAGGCTATCTGGCAGATTATATCGGCTGCGGTCAAGGAATCCTTAGGCAAGTTTAGCGCTATACCTACTATCGATTTTGATACCGAGGACATGCCGGATATTCCTGCATTCGAGCAGGCTCGTCCGATAGAGCCTCCGAAGGTACACTATAACACGGATTTCAATCCCTTCAAGACGTCTTCCACTTCTTCCTATGGAGGCGGTGGCAATTATTCGCGCCCCAAGGTGGAGTGGGAGGGGCTTTATTCCGGTTTGGAAAAGGCTAGCAGGATGAACGAGCCGATGGCGGAAGAGCCTTTTGTAGAGGATACGGTTACCGGTACGGCTCCAAGAGAGGAGGAGAGGGTTTCTTATTTTCAGGAAACGGTTCCTTCCGAGGCAAGCGCCTCTTTCTACGGCAATGAGGCAACGGTAGAGAAAGGAGCGCAACACTTCCAGTTCAAGGGGCGTTTTATTCTGACTTCCGTTAAATCGGGTCTGATGCTGATAGACCAGCATCGGGCGCATGTCCGGGTATTGTTCGACCGCTATATGAGTCAGATTCGACAGAAACAAGGGGTATCGCAGGGGGTATTGTTTCCGGAGATTATCCAGTTGCCGGCTTCGGAAGCTGCCGTGCTGGACGGTATATTGGAAGATTTGTCGGCAGTAGGCTTCGATTTGAGTCCGCTGGGTGGCGGCAGCTATGCCATCAACGGCATACCTTCGGGCATAGAGGGGTTGAACCCGGTAGAATTGGTCCGGAATATGGTACATACTGCTATGGAAAAAGGGAATGACGTTAAGGAAGAGGTACAGACAATTCTTGCATCGACCTTGGCACGTGCTGCGGCCATCGTCTATGGACAAGTGCTGAGCAACGAGGAAATGTCCAATCTCGTGGACAATCTGTTTGCATGCCCATCCCCGAATTATACTCCGGACGGAAAGACGGTGCTGGCGACCATTAAAGAAGACGACATAGAAAAGCTTTTCTCCAAATAAGGAAGAGTGCTTTCTTTTGCATCAAGGCAAAAAAAGTACAAATATTCAGAACCTTTTAGTTCTGTTGGCGTTAATTAGACAGTTTGAATGATAAAGAGTTTAATTAACCACTTAACTATTTTAAGGTATATGAAAAAGATTCTAATGTTACTGGCTTTGGCCGGTGTGTCTTCTGTTGCCATGGCGCAGCAAAAGACTGAAGTTGTGGAAGAGTTTGGTGTTATCCAGGTTCAGGATAAATATCAGGTAATCACTAATCCGTTCTGGAGTAATTGGTTTTTCTCTATAGGCGGTGGTGCCGAAGCAACTTTTGGAGATAATGATAAGGCAGGAAGTTTTGGCAAGCGTATCAGTCCGACGCTGAATTTTGCCATCGGCAAATGGTTCACCCCGGGACTGGGAGTACGTCTGCAATATAGCGGCCTTCAGGCAAGAGGATATACGTATGATGCAGGTGCTGACTACGTGAAAGGCACTCAGATGGATGACGGCTACTACAAACAGCGTTTCGACTATATGAATCTGCACGGAGATGTGATGTTCAATCTGAATGCGCTGTTTGGAGGATACAACCAGCACCGCGTATATGAGATCATTCCTTATGTAGGTGCGGGGTTCACTCACAACTACACAAAGCCTCATCGCGAAGCTTTGTCCGTAAACGCAGGTATCATCAATCGCTTCCGTATTTCGAATGCGATAGATATTAACCTGGAGCTGAGCGCAATGGGCGTTGAAGATAAGTTCGATGGCGAAGTTGGCGGCGATCATGGATATGATGGCGTGCTGAGTGCAACGGTAGGGTTGACATACCGTTTCCCCGCCCGTGGATTCCGTCGCCCGATGCCTCAGTTGATTTCTCAGGTAGAGCTGGCTGCCATGCAGGCACAGCTTGCAGAGATGGGAGCTGCCAACCAGCAGCTGCAGAATGCACTGGTTGCCGCACAGAACCAGCCGGTGGCCGAAGTTACAGAAACGGAAGTGATTGTTCCCGATCCGGACATTGCACCGCGTACCGTATTCTTCAAGATTGGCTCTGCAGAAGTTTCTCCGCGTGAAGCAATGAACTTGTCTTATCTGGCAGATCAGATGAAGCAATTCCCGAACGCCACTTACACCGTAAACGGATATGCTGACTCTGCAACCGGTACACCGGCATTCAACAAAGAGTTGAGTTTAAAGCGTGCACAAGCCGTGGTCGATGTATTGGTAAAACAATACGGAATTCCTGCTGACCGCCTGAAGGTGGATGCCGGTGGTGGTGTCGACAAGTTCGGACAACCGATTCTGAACCGTGTAGTGTTGGTGAAATCAGCCAACTAGGAGACGGGATAAAAGAAACAAGCTACAAGTTACTAGCTACAAAAGACGAGGGGCATGCGTTACCGTGACGCATGCCCCTTTTCTTAATTAACTTATGTGTTCTTCCCTTATTCCCCTCTAAATTTCTTTATTTGCTCTGCAATCAGTTCCGCGTCGTCAAAGTAGTTTATCTTCATAGCCTTGCGTACATCATCCAAAGTTGCGGCGGCAGTTTCCCTGGCAGTTTCGCAACCTTTCTTCAGCATGTCGTAGATGGCAGGGATGTCTTTTTCAAACTCCTTGCGGCGGTTGCGGATAGGCTCCAGTGTCTCTTGCATAATTTCGTTGAGGAACTTCTTCACTTTCATATCGCCCAGACCGCCACGCTGATAGTGGGCTTTCAGTTCGTCCAGATTCGGATATTCGGGCAGATAAAGGCTAAAGTGTTCCGGACGGCAGAAAGCATCCAGGTAAGTGAATACGGTGTTGCCTTCCAATTTTCCGGGGTCTTGCACACGCAGGTGGTCGGGGTCGGTATACATGCTCTTCACTTTCTTCTGCACTTCGTCGGCAGAGTCCGAAAGATAGATACAGTTGCCGAGGCTCTTGCTCATCTTGGCTTTGCCGTCCGTTCCCGGCAGGCGCAGGCAGGCTGCATTGTCAGGTAACAGGATTTCCGGTTCCACAAGGGTTTCACCATATATATAGTTGAAACGGCGTACGATTTCACGAGCTTGTTCAATCATCGGTTCCTGGTCTTCGCCCACGGGCACGGTGGTGGCGCGGAAAGCGGTGATGTCCGCTGCCTGGCTGATGGGGTAGGTGAAGAAGCCTACGGGGATGCTTGTCTCGAAGTTACGCATCTGGATTTCGGTCTTTACCGTCGGGTTGCGTTGCAGGCGGCTCACGGTCACCAGGTCCATGTAGTAGAAGGTCAGCTCGCAGAGTTCCGGTATCTGGGATTGGATGAAGATGGTGCTCTTCGTCGGGTCCAGTCCGCAAGCCAGGTAGTCCAGTGCCACCTCGATGACGTTCTGGCGCACCTTTTCTGGATTCTCCATATTGTCCGTCAGCGCTTGTGCGTCGGCGATGAAGACGAAGGTCTTGTCGTACAAGCCGGAGTTTTGCAGTTCCACTCTTCTTCTCAATGAGCCTACATAGTGTCCTATGTGCAGGCGTCCTGTGGGGCGGTCGCCCGTAAGGATGATTTTTTCTTTTGCCATATTATGTATTTTTTAGTTTCTTCATTGTATAAAAGCCATTAGGGCTGGCAAAGATACCTATAATTATCGAAACCTCAAGGGATGACGCTTTCTTTCCTTTTCACGTACACCTTATGGCTTCCGATGCCGCTTGTATCGATTCCGCTGCCGGGAGTATGTGCCCATTTGCGCAGTTCCACAGTGGCGGTGGAGCGGACGAGTCCGGTCAGTTGCCGGTAGATGCTGACAGTAAGGAAGGCGTGCTTGTCTAGATACTGATGCGCTAGAGCCAGACGTTGTTCGGGGGTGTATTTCTTCGACGAGTGTGCGGGTTTCCAGGAGGCACGTTCCAGTTCGCACCAATGGTTGGTTTCTCTAATCAAGGCCTTGTCTGTGCGGAAGTTCACGCCGCTTACGTAGATGCTCCGTGCGTTTCGCTTCGTGGTGCTTTCTTGGGGCTGTTCGCGTTCTTTGTCGGGGTAGATGGACAGTGCGGGGGTGAATACGCCCAATCCTTCTATCTTCACCGAGCGTCCCATTCCCATTTCGTGGGCCAGGGCTTCGCCCAGCTCGCAGATAATTCCTTCGGTTACGCCTTTCGAGAATCCCGAGGTCATGGCGATGTATTCCGCCAGTTCGCGCGTGCCGGTCTGTCCGGTCATCACCATCTTGGGGTAGGTGATCGGTTCGCCCGTGCCTTGCAAGTCGGGCATTTCTTTCATTTGGTAGCGTGTGGTCATTGTTGCGTTCTCCTTTCTTTTCTTTCCTTCGTTGCAAAGTCCTTTTCCCTGCGGAGCAAAGTTCTTTTGGTGGCGGAGAAATCTTAGAATAAAGCCTTTATTCCAAGGAATAGAAATTTTATTTTTAAGAATAAAAGCTTTGTTTGTAGAAACAGAATCCTTGTTCTATTTTTGTATAGGCACAAAGGTAAGTTTCCGTGGCGAGAAAAGCAAGTTTTGGTAGGGAGAATCTTCATATTTATCTGCAAATGCCTTTACTGAGGTATAGTCTTTCTTTTTTATATGGAATCGCATTTTTCGGAAAAAGATTTCGGTTGCGGGTGGCGGTCGTTCTTCTATTATGGAGGATGACGTTTCTTTTATGCAAAAAAACATGCCACAATTTGCTCTTTTCGTAAATAAGTCGTTACTTTGCACAAATTTTAAAGAGACTATGCAATCGCAGGAAATGAGAAGCAAATATAACCTCCGTTCGAATGAATTTCATTCGGGAGCCGTCAGTTTCTCTTTTTTCGAGAAAGATATTTTTAGTTCTTTGGTAATGCGTTAATCCTTTATTGGGTGACGCATTTTTTTTGTGAAATAGCTACAACTCGTAGTTCGTAGCTTGTAACTCGTAACTTAATAGACAACAAGAGAATATGGAAAAGAATTTAAAGAAAGTGCTTGTCTTGGGTTCTGGTGCGCTCAAGATTGGTCAGGCCGGAGAGTTTGACTATTCCGGTTCGCAGGCGCTGAAGGCGTTGCGCGAAGAAGGTATCGGTTCTGTTTTGGTAAACCCGAACATTGCTACTATCCAGACATCGGAAGGTATCGCCGATCAAGTTTATTTCTTGCCGGTAACTCCTTATTTCGTGGAAGAAATCATCAAGAAAGAACGTCCCGACGGCATTTTGCTGGCATTCGGCGGACAGACGGCGCTGAACTGCGGTACGGAACTCTACCAGAACGGAATTCTTCAGAAATATGGCGTGCGCGTGCTGGGTACCTCCGTTGAGGCGATTATGTACACCGAAGACCGTGACCTCTTTGTGAAGAAGCTGGACGAGATTCCGATGAAGACTCCGAAGAGCCACGCTGTGGAGAGCATGGAAGACGCACTGAAGGCAGCCCGCGAGATTGGCTACCCCGTGATGGTGCGCTCGGCTTATGCTCTGGGCGGACTGGGAAGCGGTATTTGTCCGGACGAGGAAGCCTTCATTAAATTGGCCGAAAGCTCTTTCACTTTCTCCAAGCAGATTCTGGTAGAAGAGTCTCTGAAGGGTTGGAAGGAAATTGAATTTGAGGTAATCCGCGATGCCAACGACCACTGCTTCACGGTGGCAAGCATGGAAAACTTCGACCCGCTGGGTATTCATACGGGTGAGTCCATCGTAGTGGCTCCCACTTGCTCATTGACCGACGAGCAGGTGAAAATGTTGCAGGAACTCTCCACCAAATGTATCCGCCACCTGGGCATCGTGGGTGAATGTAACATCCAGTATGCGTTCAACGCCGAGACAAACGACTATCGTGTCATCGAGGTGAACGCCCGTCTGTCCCGTTCTTCCGCATTGGCTTCCAAGGCTACCGGTTATCCGCTGGCATTCGTGGCTGCCAAGATTGCGTTGGGCTATACGCTCGACCAAATCGGCGAGATGGGAACTCCCAACTCGGCATATGCAGCTCCGCAGCTTGACTACCTGATTTGCAAGATTCCGCGTTGGGACTTGACAAAGTTCGTAGGTGTCAGCCGCGAAATTGGCTCCAGCATGAAGTCGGTAGGCGAAATCATGTCTATCGGACGTTCCTTTGAAGAAATTATCCAGAAGGGCTTGCGTATGATTGGTCAGGGAATGCACGGATTCGTGGGCAATGAGGGAGTGGAGTTCGATGACTTGGATTACGAACTGTCACATCCCACCGACCTGCGCGTCTTTGCCATTGCCGAGGCTCTGGAAAAGGGATATGCCATCGACCGCATCTTTGAGCTGACCAAGATTGACCCCTGGTTCTTGGGCAAGCTGAAGAACATCGTAGACTACAAGCAGAAACTTTCCCAATATAATAAGGTGGAAGACATCCCCGCCGACGTGCTGCGCGAAGCCAAAGTGCTTGGCTTCTCCGACTTCCAGATTGCCCGCTTCGTGCTGAATCCGCAAGGCAATATGGAGAAGGAAAACCTTGCCGTACGCGCCCGTCGTAAGGAGCTGGGCATCCTGCCCGCCGTGAAGCGCATCAATACGGTGGCTTCCGAACATCCGGAACTGACGAACTACCTCTACATGACGTATGCCGTTCAAGGTTATGATGTGAACTATTATAAGAATGAAAAATCAGTGGTTGTGCTTGGTTCGGGCGCTTACCGCATCGGTTCGTCTGTAGAGTTCGACTGGTGCTCGGTGAATGCCATCCAGACTGCCCGCAAGCTGGGCTACAAGTCCATCATGATTAACTATAACCCCGAAACCGTTTCTACGGACTACGACATGTGCGACCGTCTCTACTTCGACGAGCTCTCCTTCGAGCGTGTGCTCGACGTTATCGACCTGGAGCAGCCGCGCGGTGTCATCGTGTCCGTGGGTGGACAGATACCGAACAACCTGGCAATGAAGCTTCACCGCCAGTCAGTTCCCGTGTTGGGTACTTCCCCCATCTCCATCGACCGTGCCGAAAACCGTAACAAGTTCTCTGCCATGCTCGACCAGCTGGGCATCGACCAACCGGCTTGGCAGGAACTCACTAGCCTGGAAGATGTGAAAGGCTTTGTAGAGAAGGTGGGCTATCCGGTACTGGTGCGTCCGTCTTACGTACTCTCCGGTGCTGCGATGAATGTATGCTACGATGAAGAAGAACTGGAAAACTTCTTGAAGATGGCTGCTGAGGTATCTAAGGAATATCCGGTGGTGGTATCCCAGTTCTTGCAGAACACCAAGGAAATCGAGTTCGACGCTGTTGCCCAAAACGGTGAAGTGGTGGAATACGCCATCTCCGAGCACGTAGAGTTTGCCGGTGTACACTCCGGTGACGCTACGCTGGTATTCCCGGCACAGAAGATTTACTTTGCAACGGCACGCCGCATCAAGAAAATCAGCCGCCAGATTGCGAAGGAACTCAATATTTCCGGTCCTTTCAATATCCAGTTCCTGGCACGCAACAACGAGGTGAAGGTTATCGAGTGTAACCTCCGTGCATCGCGCAGCTTCCCGTTCGTATCCAAGGTGCTGAAGCGTAACTTCATCGAGACTGCTACCCGTATCATGCTGGACGCTCCCTATACACAACCGGACAAGTCGGCATTCGACATCGACCGTATCGGTGTGAAGGCAAGCCAGTTCTCCTTCTCCCGTCTGCACAAGGCAGACCCGGTATTGGGTGTGGACATGTCGTCTACGGGCGAGGTAGGCTGTATTGGCGACGACTTCTCCGAAGCATTGCTGAATGCCATGATTGCTACCGGATTCAGAATCCCCCGTCCCGAGAAGGGCGTGATGTTCTCCTCCGGAGCCATGAAGTCCAAGGTGGATTTGCTGGATGCCAGCCGCATGCTCTTTGCCAAAGGCTATAAGATTTATGCTACGGCAGGTACAGCCGCTTTCCTCAACGCCCATGGCGTGACGACGGAAGCCGTTTACTGGCCGGATGAACGCCCGGATGCGGAAAACAACGTGATGACGATGATTGCCGACCATGCCTTCGACCTGATTGTCAACATTCCGAAGAACCATACGAAACGCGAGCTGACCAATGGCTACAAGATTCGTCGCGGTGCCATCGACCACAACATTCCGTTGATTACCAATGCCCGCCTGGCAAGTGCCTTTATCGAGGCATTCTGCGAAATGAAGCTGGAAGATATCCAGATTAAGAGCTGGCAGGAGTACAAATAAATTGTTTGCTCTATAAACGATTGCAGGAGCGGAAAGCCGAAAGGTTTTCCGCTCTTTTGGTATACTGCGTTTATTTCCGTATTTTTGTTCGGGGCTGAGTCTCTGTATGAATCAAAAGAAGAAATAATATGAATGAAGTGGAAAAAATGCGTAGCTCCCAGTTGGCGGATATGTCCGTTCCGGAGATACAGGTGAAGTTCGAGCATGCCAAGCGCTTGCTGGCAAAAATGCGTGTGATGAGTACTTACGATGAGGATTACCGGAGTTTGCTGGAGGAACTGGTGCCAGGTATTCCCGCTACTTCCATCATCTGCCCGCCCTTCCATTGCGACCACGGGGATGGGATCCGGCTGGGTGAGCATGTCTTTGTCAATGCCAATTGCACTTTCCTGGACGGGGGATATATCACGATTGGTGCCCATACGTTGGTCGGTCCATGCGTACAGATATATACTCCCCATCATCCGATGGATTATATCGAGCGTCGTACGGAAAAGGAATATGCCTATCCGGTGACGATAGGAGAGGATTGCTGGATTGGCGGCGGTGCCATTCTGTGTCCAGGCGTCACCATCGGCGACCGTTGTATCATCGGTGCGGGTAGTGTGGTGACGAAAGATATTCCATCCGATAGCATAGCCGTTGGTAATCCGGCAAAGGTCATCCGGAAAAATGAGGCAAAAAAGTGAACGTACTAAATGCTTGAGAAACAGAGCGTGTCGCTAAATGACTAAAAAAATATCGAAAAATATTATGCAAAAGTTTTGGTAATGTCAAAATAAGCTGTACCTTTGCATCGCTTTTGAAACGGAAGTGTACGGGCGTTTAGCTCAGCTGGTTCAGAGCATCTGCCTTACAAGCAGAGGGTCGGCGGTTCGAATCCGTCAACGCCCACACAAAATCCAAGCACTTTCGTTCATCAAAAGGGCGTTTAGCTCAGCTGGTTCAGAGCATCTGCCTTACAAGCAGAGGGTCGGCGGTTCGAATCCGTCAACGCCCACTGGAAATTTTCATTCGAAGGTGGTCTTGCAAGTGATTGTAAGGCCATTTTTTTATCCGTTAACTTCCTTTTCTTAAAATCTTTATCCTTTATGTCTTGTTACTCAGAAAAAAGCAGTAATTTTGCAGTCCGATAATTATCATCATAAATACGACGTATGAAACTTGATTTACTTACCGCAATCTCTCCGATTGACGGTCGATACAGAGGCAAAACGGATGTTTTGGCTGCCTATTTTTCAGAATTTGCACTGATTAAATACCGTGTACAAGTTGAAATAGAATACTTTATCACGCTGTGTGAGCTGCCTTTGCCGCAACTGAAAGGGGTGGATAAGGGCGTTTTCGAAACCTTGAGAAACATTTACCGTAACTTCTCCGAAGCCGACGCGCAACGCATCAAGGATATTGAGAGCGTGACGAACCATGATGTGAAGGCTGTGGAGTATTTCTTAAAAGAAGAGTTTGACAAGTTGGGTGGTATGGACGACTATAAGGAGTTCATCCATTTTGGTCTGACTTCACAAGATATCAACAATACGTCTGTTCCTTTGTCTGTAAAGGAGGCGTTGGAGCAGGTGTACTATCCTCAAATAGAGGAACTGATAGCGCAGCTCCGTGCTTATGCGGAAGAGTGGGCCGCTATCCCCATGCTTGCCAAGACACACGGACAACCGGCTTCGCCTACCCGTTTGGGCAAGGAGGTAATGGTGTTTGTCTACCGTCTGGAACGCCAGTTGGCAACGCTGAAGGCTTGTCCGGTGACAGCAAAGTTCGGTGGCGCTACGGGTAATTACAATGCCCATCATGTGGCTTATCCGGAATATGACTGGAAGGCATTCGGCAATAAGTTCGTTTCCGAAAAGCTTGGCTTGGAACGCGAGGAGTATACTACCCAGATATCCAATTACGATAATCTGTCTGCCATCTTTGATGCCATGAAGCGCATCAATACGGTGATGATTGATATGAACCGTGACTTCTGGCAATATATCTCTATGGAATATTTCAAGCAGAAGATTAAAGCCGGTGAGGTGGGCTCCAGCGCGATGCCGCACAAGGTGAACCCGATTGACTTTGAAAATGCGGAAGGAAACCTGGGCATGGCGAATGCTATTCTTGAGCACTTGGCGGTAAAACTGCCGGTTTCCCGTTTGCAGCGTGACTTGACGGACTCTACCGTGCTCCGCAATGTGGGTATGCCGTTCGGGCATATCATTATTGCCATACAAAGTTCTTTGAAGGGTTTGCGTAAGTTGCTGTTGAACGAACCGGCCATCTACCGTGACCTGGACAATTGCTGGAGCGTGGTGGCCGAGGCTATCCAGACCATTCTGCGCCGCGAGGCCTATCCGCATCCTTATGAAGCGTTGAAAGCGTTGACCCGTACCAATCAGGCCATTACGGAAGCGTCTATCAAGGAATTTATAGAGGGACTGAATGTAAGTGAAGAGATAAAGAAAGAATTGCGGGTGATTACCCCCCATACTTATACGGGAATTTAAGCAACCACAGAAGTGTACCGGAGGAATTTCAACTTTTTACTCCGGCAATTGTTATAGAAACATATAAAATTCAAGGTATAATAGAGACAATGAATGGCCGTGAGGCCAAGGTTTAATTTTATTCGAATAAAAAACAATGAGTACAGAAAACGAAACTTGGCGTGATGCTTCTTCCGCAGAGGAGAACTCAGGTGCCGGCCGCGATGGTAACCAATTTAACAAGGAAGGTGGCTACAGCCGTCCGTCTTACAACCGTGATAATGGCGACCGTCCTTATCGCCCCAGATTTAACAGTGAAAACGGGGACCGCCCGCAGCGTCCTTATAACAGTGACCGCCCTTATCGCCCGCGCTTTAATCCTGGTGCGGACAATGGTGACCGTCCGCAGCGTCCTCGTTACAATAACGATAATGGCGACCGTCCCTATCGTCCGCGCTATAACAGCGAAGGCGGCGACCGTCCGCAACGCCCTTATGGAAACAATTCGGGTGACCGTCCTTACCGTCCGCGCTATAACAGCGAAGGTGGCGACCGTCCGCAACGCCCTTATAATAGTGACCGTCCGCAGCGCCCGCGTTATGGCAATGAGGGTGGTGACCGTCCGCAACGTCCTTATAACGGCGACCGCTCCTACAACAGCGACCGTTCTTATAATACAGACCGTCCCTATCGTCCGCGCTATAACAGTGAAGATGGCGACCGTCTGCAGCGTCCTCGCTACAATAATGAGGGTGGTGATCGTCCTTATCGTCCACGCTTCAATTCGGGTGGTGGAAGGCCTGGCGGATATGGTAACAGAGATAGCTATAGTCGTCCTGTCCGTCGTTCGGCCGATTATGACCCCAATGCTAAGTACAGCAAGAAGAAACAGATAGAGTATAAGGAGCAGTTTGTGGACCCGAACGAGCCTATCCGTCTGAACAAATTTCTGGCCAATGCCGGTGTTTGTTCCCGTCGCGAGGCTGATGAATTCATCACTGCCGGAGTTGTTTCTGTAAACGGAGAGGTCGTGACGGAATTGGGAACCAAGATTAAACGCGGTGATGAAGTGAAGTTCCACGACCAGACGGTCAGCATAGAACGTAAGATTTACGTCCTGCTGAACAAGCCGAAGGATACTGTGACTACTTCGGATGACCCCCAAGCACGTCGCACGGTGATGGATTTGGTGAAAGGCGCTTGCAACGAACGCATTTATCCGGTAGGTCGTCTGGACCGTAATACTACAGGTGTGTTGCTGCTGACAAATGATGGTGACCTGGCTTCCAAGCTGACGCATCCCAAGTATCTGAAGAAGAAGATATATCATGTGCATTTGGACAAGAACCTGACAAAAGCCGATATGGAGCAGATTGCAGCCGGCATTCAACTGGATGATGGGGAAATCCATGCAGATGCCATCAGCTATACGGATGACTTCAAGAAAGATGATGTCGGTATTGAAATCCACTCCGGCAAGAATCGTATCGTGCGTCGTATCTTCGAATCGCTGGGATACAAGGTGATGAAACTGGACCGTGTGTATTTTGCCGGTTTAACCAAGAAAGGCCTGCGCCGCGGCGAATGGCGTTACCTCACGGAACAAGAGGTGAACTTCCTGCGCATGGGTTCTTTTGAGTAATATATAATAAGGTATAATAACTGTTTTATGGAAAAGATTAGTAGAACAAAGATTGTTGACCTGCTGAAGCGTGAAGATTTTGGCGCTATGGTCAACGTGAAGGGCTGGGTTCGTACCCGCAGAGGTAGTAAGCAAGTAAACTTTATCGCGCTGAATGACGGTTCTACAATAAATAATGTGCAGATTGTAGTAGACTTGGGTAACTTCGATGAGGAGATGCTGAAAGAGATTACTACCGGTGCTTGTTTGAGCGTAAACGGTGTGCTGACAGAATCTGTCGGTTCCGGTCAGAAGGCCGAAGTGCAGGCCCGCGAAATCGAAGTGCTGGGAACTTGCGATAACACGTATCCGTTGCAGAAGAAAGGTCATTCCATGGAGTTCCTCCGTGAGATAGCCCATCTGCGTCCCCGTACCAATACGTTCGGGGCTGTGTTCCGTATTCGTCATAATATGGCGATTGCCATCCACAAGTTCTTTCATGACAGAGGGTTCTTCTATTTTCATACTCCGATCATCACGGCTTCCGACTGCGAAGGCGCAGGCCAGATGTTCCAGGTAACTACAAAGAATCTGTATGACTTGAAGAAGGACGAGAATGGTTCCATTATTTACGATGATGACTTCTTTGGAAAGCAGGCCAGCCTGACGGTTTCCGGACAGTTGGAAGGCGAACTTGCCGCTACTGCATTGGGAGCCATCTATACATTCGGTCCTACGTTCCGTGCCGAGAATTCCAATACTCCCCGCCACTTGGCAGAGTTCTGGATGATTGAGCCGGAAGTGGCGTTCAATGATATTGCGGACAATATGGACCTGGCGGAAGACTTCATCAAGTATTGTGTGCAGTGGGCTTTGGACAACTGTGCCGACGATGTGAAGTTCCTCAATGACATGTTTGATAAGGGATTGATTGAACGTCTGCAAGGTGTCTTGAAAGAAAACTTCGTGCGCCTGCCCTATACGGAAGGTATCAAGATACTGGAAGAGGCTGTTGCCAAAGGACATAAGTTTGAATTCCCGGTGTACTGGGGAGTTGACTTGGCTTCCGAACACGAGCGCTATCTGGTGGAAGACCACTTCAAGCGTCCGGTTATCCTGACTGACTATCCGAAGGAAATCAAAGCGTTCTATATGAAGCAGAACGAAGACGGCAAGACCGTGCGTGCCATGGATGTGCTCTTCCCGAAGATTGGGGAAATCATTGGCGGTTCCGAACGTGAATCGGATTACAACAAGCTGATGACGCGTATTGACGAACTTCACATTCCGATGAAGGATATGTGGTGGTATCTCGATACCCGCAAGTTCGGTACATGTCCCCACTCCGGATTTGGTTTGGGCTTTGAGCGTTTGTTGCTGTTCGTGACGGGCATGACGAATATTCGTGATGTTATACCGTTCCCACGTACGCCGCGTAACGCCGAGTTCTAGGTTTTGGAATATACAAACTGGATAAAATCATCCGCACAAACATTCTGTTGTTTGTGCGGTTTTTTTATATCTAAAAATGTTATAATCTCAAAATAAATCTTTATATTTGTGTCTAACGGAACGACATAACGTTAACCAACATCATACGAATATGAAACGGAACTATTTCTTTACCATGCTGGCAGCGGTGCTGCTTGCGGTAGCGGGAGCCAATGCGCAGGAGAGCGCAGAGTTTAGGCCTGCGGAACTGGCAGGAATTTGGCAGTTATGTCATTATGTGTCTGAAATCCCGGATGTTCCCGGGATATTGAAACCGAGTAACACCTTTAAAGTGCTGAGTGATGACGGCCGTATTGTCAATTTTACAATTATTCCAGGCAAAGATGCCATCATCACTGGATATGGGACTTATCAGCAGCTGACGGATAATTCCTATAAGGAAAGCATTGAGAAAAACATCCATTTGCCCATGTTGGACCATAAAGACAATATACTGGAGTTTGAAATAGGGGACGACGGGGTAATGTACCTGAAGTATTTTATAGCTAAGGACTTGAATGGTAATGAACTGAATACATGGTTCCATGAAACATGGAAGCGGGTGGGCATGCCTGCAAAATTCCCCGAAGACCTTGTTCGTTGATATTTCTTTTTCTTTCCCGTTTCTTTCTCATGCAGCTTTGAAAGCCTTCTATGACGGCATCGACCGATGAAGGCCGCATCATAAAGAGTTGTTCTGCGGAGATTCTTCCCTTTCTCCGCAGGATAACTTTGTCTGTTGTATATCAGCCAAGTGGCTCTCTAAAAAAAAGTGGAAAACTTTTGCCAGTTCTAAGAAAAACCGTACCTTTGCAAGCCGATTATTATCTCGAAAGGATAAGCATTTAATTCATAGCGAGTTAATCTTCCATTGTCCGGGATGACTGGCTTGCGGTGAAGAAAAACATTTTAGTAGTAACATTTTAAAAAACAATTAAGAGTGGATACTTTAAGTTACAAGACCATTTCTGCAAACAAAGCTACAGTGACTAAAGAATGGGTCATTGTTGACGCTACAGACCAGGTATTGGGCCGTCTGGGCGCAAAAGTTGCGAAACTGTTGAGAGGAAAGTATAAACCTAACTTTACCCCTCACGTAGATTGTGGCGATAATGTAATCATTATCAACGCCGACAAAGTAAAATTAACCGGTAACAAGTGGAATGACAAGGTATATCTGTCATATACAGGTTATCCCGGCGGCCAGAGAGAAATCACTCCTGCCCGTTTGCAGGCAAAACCGAACGGTGATGACAAGTTACTGAGAAAAGTAGTAAAGGGTATGTTGCCTAAGAACAAGTTGGGCGCAAAATTGCTGGGCAATATGTATGTATATGCCGGTAGCGAGCACAAACACGATGCTCAGAACCCGAAAATGATTGATATTAACATACTTAAATAAGAGATAATGGAAGTAGTAAATGCATTAGGCAGACGTAAAAGTGCAATTGCACGTATTTTCGTAAGCGAAGGTACCGGAAAGATTACTATTAATAAGAGAGACCTCGCAGAGTACTTTCCATCAAGCATTCTTCAGTATGTAGTTAAACAGCCGTTGAACAAGCTGGGTGTTGCTGAAAAGTACGATATCAAAGTGAACCTCTGCGGTGGTGGTTTCACTGGACAGTCTCAGGCTTTGCGTTTGGCAATTGCCCGCGCACTGGTGAAAATCAATGCTGAGGACAAGGCTGCTCTCCGTTCTGAAGGCTTCATGACTCGTGATCCTCGTTCTGTTGAACGTAAGAAACCGGGACAACCGAAAGCACGTCGTAGATTCCAGTTCAGTAAACGTTAAGAGTTGGAGAACGGTTGGGGCGGACAAGTTGCTTAATTCTCGACTTTCACCTCTCAACTCTCAACTGAAAAAGCGTTTAGTATCTAAACTACCGGGACTCTTCAGATTCAGACTACCCGGCGGTTGGTTTAGAAGAAACAAAAAAGAAAGTAAACGATTAATTTAAAAGAAAATGTCTAGAACAAATTTTGATACATTATTGGAAGCCGGTTGCCACTTCGGTCACTTGAAAAGAAAGTGGAACCCCGCAATGGCTCCTTACATCTTCATGGAGCGCAATGGTATTCATATCATTGACCTCAACAAGACGGTTGCTAAAATTGACGAAGCTGCTGAAGCTTTGAAGCAAATCGCTAAATCAGGAAAGAAAGTCCTGTTTGTTGCTACTAAAAAACAAGCTAAGCAGGTGGTTGCCGATAAGGCTGCATCTGTAAATATGCCTTATGTAATCGAGCGTTGGCCGGGTGGTATGTTGACTAACTTCCCGACTATCCGTAAGGCTGTCAAGAAGATGGCTACCATCGACAAGCTGACAAGCGACGGTACCTATTCAAACCTCTCCAAGAGAGAAATTCTTCAGATTTCACGTCAACGTGCAAAGTTGGACAAGACTTTGGGCTCTATTGCTGACCTGACTCGTCTGCCGTCTGCTCTGTTCGTTATCGACGTAATGAAAGAAAATATCGCAGTTCGTGAAGCTAACCGTTTGGGTATTCCAGTATTCGGTATCGTTGATACAAACTCTGATCCTACGAATATCGATTTCGTAATCCCGGCAAATGATGACGCTACTAAGTCAGTAGAAGTTATTCTTGATGCCTGCTGTGCTGCTATGCAGGAAGGTCTGGAAGAACGTAAGGCCGAAAAGGTAGACATGGAAGCTGCCGGTGAAGCTCCTGCCAACAAAGGCAAGAAGAAAGCTACAAAAGCAAGACTCGACAAGTCCGACGAGGAAGCAATCAATGCCGCTAAGGCTGCTGCTTTCATGAAGGAAGAAGAGGCTTAATCATACTGTTGAGAGTTGAGAATTGAAAGTTGAGAGTTACTTTACGGCAATTCTCAATTCTCTATTCTCAACTCTCAATTACTTTATAAGGATATTATTAACAATTAAATAAAAAGATATTATGGCTGTAAGTATGGCTGATATAACCAAGCTCCGCAAGATGACCGGTGCTGGTATGATGGATTGCAAGAATGCTTTGACTGAAGCTGAAGGCGATTTCGACAAGGCAATGGAAATTATCCGTAAGAAGGGACAAGCTGTTGCAGCTAAGCGTTCAGATCGCGAGGCTTCTGAAGGCTGTGTGCTGGCTAAGACTACGGGTGACTTTGCCGTTATCATCGCTTTGAAGTGCGAAACTGACTTCGTGGCTCAGAATGCTGATTTCGTGAAACTGACTCAGGACATTCTGGACCTTGCCGTAGCTAACAAGTGCAAGACTCTGGACGAAGTAAAAGCTCTGCCGATGGGCAACGGTACTGTACAGGATGCTGTAACAGACCGTAGCGGTATCACTGGCGAGAAGATGGAGCTGGATGGTTACATGACTGTAGAAGGCGCAAGCACTGTGGTTTATAACCACATGAACAGAAACGGTCTCTGCACTATTGTTGCTTTCAACAAGGCTGTTGAAGAAGGACTGGCTAAGCAGATTGCCATGCAGATTGCTGCCATGAATCCGATTGCGGTAGACGAAGATGGTGTATCTGAAGAAATCAAGCAGAAGGAAATAGATGTTGCTATAGAGAAGACAAAAGCTGAACAGGTACAGAAGGCTGTTGAGGCCGCTTTGAAGAAGGCTGGTATCAACCCGGCTCACGTGGACAGCGAAGACCACATGGAAAGCAACATGGCCAAGGGCTGGATTACTGCTGAAGACGTGGCAAAGGCAAAGGAAATCATTGCTACTGTTTCTGCTGAGAAGGCTGCACATCTGCCTGAACAAATGATTCAGAATATTGCTAAGGGTCGTCTTGGCAAGTTCTTGAAAGAAGTTTGCTTGCTGAACCAGGAAGACATCATGGATGGCAAGAAGACAGTTAGAGAAGTCTTGAAAGAAGCTGATCCTGAATTGAAGGTTGTTGACTTCAAGCGTTTTACTTTGCGCGCTGAATAATTCCGCTTAGAAACGATTCTATAAAAAGAAGTGGCCGTATATGGGGTTGAATTCCTAAACGGTCACTTTTTTTATGCCTCTACAGTTGCAGTGAGACGGATGATGGTTTGGTTTATCCTACGGGCTTAGTTTGCGTGTATCCTTCAGCTTTCAGCAGGTCAATGACACGCTGTTTGAAGTCGCCCTGCACAATGATTTCTCCATCTTTGGCACTTCCACCCACTCCACATTTACTTTTCAGCAATTTGCCCAGTTCTTTCAGGCCATTGTCGGTGCCCACGAAACCGGTGACAAGAGTGACGACTTTGCCGCCTCGGTTCTTGCGGTCCAGCTGCACGCGCAAGCGTTGTTGTGCAGGGGGGAGGGTAGCTTGCTCCTCATCGTCATTCATCTCATATTTGTAGTCCGGGTTGGTGGAATAGACTATATTCAACCGTTCTTTCCAATCATTATTCTTCATACTTTTTTTAAAAAAACTTCCCAAAAGTACGATATTATGTGGAATTATGCAATTAGAAATTATGTTAAGCTTTTGTTGCATCCGTGTTACTGATTAGAAAAAAAGCACTACTTTTGTCAATCGCAATATTGAGAACTTAAATAAGAAACTATGAGCAGTCCGTTACAGAAAAAAGAAACCATGAAGGTGCCGGAACCTACTTTGCGCCGGCTTCCGTGGTACCTTTCCAATGTAAAGTTGCTGAAACAAAAGGGGGAACGATTCGTATCATCCACCCAGATTTCCAAGGAAATCAATATTGATGCTTCACAGATTGCCAAAGACCTTTCGTATGTTAATATCTCGGGCCGTACGCGTGTGGGATATGAGGTGGACACGCTGATAGCTGTACTGGAGGATTTCCTGGGATTTACCAATATACACAAAGCATTTCTGTTCGGTGTTGGAAGCTTGGGAGGTGCTTTGCTGCGCGACTCGGGTCTGAGCCATTTCGGTTTGGAGATAGTGGCTGCTTTTGATGTGAAGCTTGAATTGGTGGGTACGACATTGAGCGGCATCCCCATCTATCATTCGGACGAGTTCAAGCAGAAGATGCAGGAGTACGATGTCAATATAGGCGTGCTGACGGTACCTATCGAAATAGCCCAGCAGATAACGGATTCCATGGTAGAGGGTGGTATCAAGGCCGTATGGAACTTCACCCCGTTCCGTATCCGCGTTCCCGAGAACATTGTCGTGCAGAACACTTCCCTTTATGCCCATCTGGCCGTGATGTTTAACAGACTAAACTTTAACGAAATCAAGTAATGAAGATTATTGCTGTAGGAATGAACTATGCTCTGCACAACAAAGAGCTGGGACATACACACGAGAATAAGGAACCGGTTATTTTTTTGAAACCCGATTCAGCTATACTGAAAGATGGCAAACCTTTCTTTATCCCCGACTTTTCCAACGAAGTGCATTATGAGGCAGAAGTGGTGGTACGCATCTGCCGTTTGGGCAAGAATATTGCTCCTCGCTTTGCCCATCGCTATTACGATGCGGTGACGGTGGGCATCGACTTCACGGCACGCGACTTGCAACGTAAGTTCCGTGAGGCGGGTAATCCGTGGGAGCTTTGCAAAGGTTTCGACAATTCGGCAGCTATCGGTACCTTTGTTCCTTTGGAACAGGTGGGCGGCAATGTACAGAATCTGGACTTTCGTCTGACGATTGATGATAAGGAGGTTCAACGTGGCCATACAGCGGACATGTTGTTCCGGGTAGATGATATCATTGCCTATGTCAGCCGCTTCATGACCTTGAAAATCGGTGACTTGCTGTTCACGGGAACACCCGCGGGAGTCGCTCCCGTCAGCATCGGACAGCACTTGCAGGGTTATCTTGGGGAAGGGAAAGTACTTGACTTCAATATTCGCTGATTATCTTCGTCTTGTTTTTTCTTGTTACCTCGCTTTTTTTCCGTACTTTCGTGTCAACTTAAAGAAGCAACGATATGAAGATACGTGTAGGTTTTGGCTTTGATGTCCATCAACTGGTGGCAGGGCGCGAACTTTGGCTGGGCGGCATCCGCCTGGAACATGAAAAGGGATTGTTGGGGCACTCGGATGCGGACGTGCTCATCCATACTATCTGTGACGCATTGCTGGGAGCGGCGAATATGCGTGACATCGGCTATCATTTTCCTGATACTGCCGGTGAGTTTAAGAACATAGACAGTAAGATTCTGCTAAAGAAAACAATAGAATTGATAGCTACCAAAGGCTATTCGGTAGGTAACATTGATGCCACCATCTGCGCTGAGCGGCCTAAGTTGAAGACCTATATTCCCGAAATGCAGCGTACGCTTGCCGCGGTGATGGGAATAGATGAGGATGCCATCTCCATCAAGGCCACCACCACGGAGAAACTCGGCTTTACGGGCAGGGAGGAAGGTATATCCGCCTATGCCACTGTATTGATAGTAAAGGAATAATAATATCAACTCAATTTAATCATCCACTTATATGAAGAAAATCTCCTTGGCCTTTTGTCTGACACTTTTATCCTCCTTGTTCTGCCCGGCACAAGTATCGCCTTTGCAGTTCAACAAGAACGGAGAGTTTAAAATCGTCCAGTTTACAGACATCCACTTCAAGTATGGCAATCCGGCTTCGGATATTGCTTTGAAGCGTATTGGCGAGGTGCTTGATGCTGAGTGCCCCGATTTAGTAGTCTTTACCGGCGATGTGGTTTATGCCGCACCTGCCGATACAGCCATGCGCAAGGTGCTTTCCTATGCTACGGACCGTAAGATTCCTTTTGTCGTAACCTTTGGCAACCACGACAACGAGCAGGGAAAAACACGTGCTGAGCTTTATGACGTTATCCGTTCCATGCCTTTCAATATCCAGCCCGACCGTGGCGGAGTAGAATCTCCCGACTATGTCCTCACACTGAAATCCTCGGACGGCAAGAAGGATGCAGCCCTGCTTTACTGTCTGGATTCCCATTCCTACTCCAAACTACCCGACGTAAAGGGGTACGACTGGCTTACTTTCGACCAGGTGAACTGGTACCGCCAGCAGAGTGCCACTTATAAAGCAAAGAACGGTGGGCAACCTTTGCCTGCACTAGCATTTTTCCATATTCCTTTGCCGGAATATAACGAAGCCGCTTCCGACGAGAACGCCATACTGATAGGTACCCGCATGGAAAAGGCTTGCGCTCCGGAACTGAATACGGGCATGTTCACTGCCATGAAAGAGGCTGGTGATGTGATGGGTATGTTTGTCGGGCACGATCATGACAACGATTATGCCGTAATGTGGAAAGGTATCCTGCTGGCTTACGGCCGTTTCACCGGTGGTAATACCGAGTACAACCATTTGTCCAACGGTGCACGTGTCATTTTGATGAAGGAAGGTGCCCGTACTTTCACCACCTGGATTCGTCTGAAAGGTGGCGAAATTATTGATAAGACGGTCTACCCCGACAGCTATATGAAGGACGATTGGCGTAAGCGTCCGTTGGTGACGGAATAATGGTGAACTTAAAAAGAACGATATGGACAAGATAAGGACCGGATTAGCCGCTTACGGAATGTCGGGACGTGTTTTCCATGCCCCCTTTATCTCCACTAACCCTCATTTTGAATTGACTGCCGTTACGGAGCGCAGTAAGGAACTCTCCCGGGAGAAGTATCCCGACGCTTGTATTGTGCGGAGTTTTGAGGAACTTATCGAAGTGGAAGAGCTGGATTTGGTTGTCATCAACACGCCGGACAGCACTCATTATGAGTATGCCCGCCGCGCCCTCGAAGCAGGTAAGCATGTGGTTGTGGAGAAGCCTTTCACCACCACCGTGGCAGAAGCTGAGGAACTTGTGGCATTTGCCGCAAGCCGGGGGCTGACCTTGAGCGTTTACCAGAACCGCCGGTGGGACTGCGATTTCCTGACAGTTAAGCAAATACTGTCCAAAGGCTTGCTGGGGCATCTGGTGGAGTTTGAATCCACCTTCCCCCGTTATCGTAATTTTATCAAGCCGAATACTTGGAAGGAAACCGGACAAGATGGGGGCGGCTTGACCTATAACCTGGGTGCCCACGTCATAGACCAGGCTGTGCAGCTGTTCGGTATGCCCGAAGCCGTCTTTGCAGATATTGCCACGTTGCGCAAGGACAGCAAGGTAGACGACTATTTCATCATCCATTTGCTACGTCCCTCAAAGGCGCCCGAAGTGAAGATAACGCTGAAATCCAGCTATCTGATGTGTGCGAGCGAACCCCGTTTCGTCCTCCACGGTAGGGAAGGTTCTTACGTGAAATATGGTTTCGACCCGCAGGAAGCCGCCTTGACCGAGGGCGTATTGCCCGGCACTTCGCACTGGGGCGAGGAGGACAAATCCTCTTGGGGACTGCTTTATACGGAAAAAGACGGTAGAATTGTTTATGAACCCTATCCAAGTCTTCCCGGTGATTATGCAGTTTTTTATGAGAATATTTATCGGCATATCCACCACGGCGAACCTTTGCAGAGCGATGCCCGCGAGGTGGTCGGAGTCATCCGCTTGATTGAGGCAGCCTGGGAAAGCAGCCGTATGCAGCGTGTGGTTCGTATCTGATAGAAAATCTTTTACCCGGTAGGGACGTGTAACTTTACATGTGTCAATCGGGTGTATTTCGTACTTCCTATTATATAGGTACGCGCGATGCGTGCCGATGCTATCTTCATTACTTCTCCCATCTGGTAGGCATGTTCCACGGCGGGCAGCTGGCATGATTTCCGGCTTGCCGTGCGTGCATTCAGCCGGATGCTGACGAAGTTGCCGATGGAGTCTTTCAGTTTCAACACTTGGCGTACATAGAAATAAGGAGTGGTCCCTTTGAGCTGCGTCTTGTAGGGGTTGTCTTCCAGTCGCACGCTGAGTACGGTCAGTGTCAGGTTCTCCACTTTTTCCCCTTCCTTCCCCAGGAAACGTCCGCCGGTGGTTTGGTACGTTTTTCTTCGTTGTATGTCGAGGTGGACTGAATGGTAAATCTTGGCAATCTGTACGAAACGTTCCTGCTTGGGGATGCGTGGCTGGAATTTGAAGGCTATCCACGTAAGATAGGCTGGGTCTATACGGAGAATTTCGTGCAGGAAATGTCCGTGGTATTTGCCTATGGAGATAATGTCGTCCCCTTTGCTCTGCATTCTTTTGGCATTGTACTCCACAAGCAGCAGGCTGCGCGGTGAGTAGAAGCATAGCGTGCTTGCCATCCGCAGCGTTTCGTGAATGTCGGTGGAAAGGTCGCAAATGTAGAAGATGGACTGTCTCCCGGGCAGTGGAGAGTAAATCCACAAAGTATATTGGAGATACTCAGGCCGGGGCAGTACGATAAGATAGGCGCCTACTTCCTTATAAGAGGCTCTCCCTTGATTGTATGCATTCAGTTTACTATACAATAAGTCTTGTTCAGTCTGCGGTATACCGGGTATGATTGGATTTGCCATAGCTCGGAATAATTTATTCCAAATATACATTTTTGGAATGAAAGAAACAAGGGGAAGCCAAGAAATATCAGAAGCGTATCATCAATTCCAATACTACTTTGTCTTGTTCCGACTCCTTCGCTATGCTGTTTTTGGCATAGAAGTATTTCTCGTAATTCAACCGGAGGTCTGTGCGGAATGCTTTGCTGAGGCTGAAGGTGATGCCGCCCGTTAGGCGTTGGCGTTTGTAGTCGGTCACCGTCAATCTGCCGGTTTCTTCATCGGCGGTTTTGGCGTCGCTCTGGTCGGTCATCATGTCGTAGCGCAGCAGGAAAGACATTTTGTTGAATACTTTCCGTAACGGCAGATCGTAGTTGATGAAGGTGTTGACAGCGTGTACATCTTTGAAAGCGTTGTCGGAATATTGCTTGTACAAATATTCGCCTTCGATATGGAAACGGCCGGTTTCATAGTAGGCACCGATGTCGTAGGATTGCATACGTACTTCTTCCGGCTGGATGCTCTGCACGCTCAGTGTTAGGTTCAGTCCTTTGGTGAAGAGAAATTGGGCTTTGGCGGAGTAGTTCACTTCCTTGTGCCATTCTTTCTGGTTAGTCAGTCCGGAACCGTTGAAAAGTCCTCCTTCCACAGTGATAGGTACACCGGTAGGCAGGGTATATCCTACTGTGAACCCCACGTCCCGTACATTGCCCACTTGCTTGGCGATGAACGAGCGGTTGGGGAAGTATTGCTGGTGCGGTGAGCGGTGGGCGTCGATGGTGAAGGGGACGCGCATTTGTCCGGTGGTGACTGTCAGTCCTTTTGTCGGGAAAAGCCGGGCGTAGGCATCCAGCATCTTGATTTGACCTTCGTCGGAGAGGTCTATCTCGGCTTTGTAGGCTACGCTAGGCAATACGTTACCCGTCACGCTGATGCGGGCATTGCGTACTTCGAAACGTCCTGCACCCATGGTGGTCTGATATTCGTATTTGGCGCGGATGGTTCCGTGGACTTCCGGTAGGTAGTCTTTGGTTTCCATCTTCTCCTTTTCAATCTTTTTTCCGTCCTCGTTGATGGAGGGCGTTTGGGCAATTGCGGCCAGCGGCAGCAGGGCAATTAGTACTGTCAATGCACTTTTTTTCATAATCTGTTGTTGTCGAATGATTTGTCGATGACAAAGTTCGGACATGCGTGTTGTGTTTTTGTGTCATATATGTTGCATTGTTGTTACAAAAACTGTTAGAGAGAAGAACTGTGATAGGTGCCGTTTTAATCTTTTTATGGCTTGATTTAGTTTCTTGCTTTTATTAAAACGTTGGTTGTTAGGATTATATGTGCACTGTAGCAAAAGTTTCAGTCTGAAATATCAATGAAATATTCCTATCTTTGAAGAAAATATCAAGAACGTTTGTTTTAGAACTCTGATGCTTATGAAAAGACAGTTGTTTTTAGCAGGAATAAGTTTGATGCTGGGCGGCATGCCGATGCTTGCTCAAGATATATCTCCGGTGAATTCCGTTTCTTACGAATGGAAGAGTGTACCGATAGTGGGAGGAGGCTTTGTGGACGGTATTGTTTTTCACCCAGAAGCTCCCGGTGTCCGTTATTGCCGCACCGATATGGGAGGAGCCTACCGGTGGGACGCTGCTTCCAACCAGTGGACGCCCTTGCTGGACTGGATAAGTCTGGATGAAAGCAATCTGCAGGGGGTGGAGAGCATTGCCATCGACCCGCAGAATCCGCAGAACGTGTATATTGCCTGCGGTACGTATACCAGTAGCTCCAATGGGGCCATACTTTGTTCTTATGATGGCGGCAGAACCTTTGCCCGTATCGATGTGCCCTTTACGATGGGCGGCAACGAGAACGGGCGTGGTAATGGGGAACGGATGATGGTGGACCCGCAGAATGGGAATATCATTTATATGGGAACCCGTTTGCATGGTTTGTGGCGCAGTATGGATAAGGGGCAGAGCTGGGCACGGGTGGTGTCTTTCCCGGATGTCTCCGAGAAGTTCAATCCTGCCGACCGTGCTGCATGGGGGAATCGCGGTAGTGGCATTGTCTGCATAGTCTACGATGTACAAGGTACTCAAGATGGGCGTGGTACCCGTGACATTTATGTGGCGGCTTCATTGATGGGAAGGGAAAATCTGTTCGTGAGCCACGACTATGGTGAAAGCTGGCAGCCGGTTGAGGGGCAGCCGGTGCAGTATCGCCCCACGCATATGGTCTTGACCGGTGACGGGCAATTGATTCTGACGTATGGGGATACTCCCGGTCCAAGCCAGATGGGGGATGGAGGTGTGTGGAAATACGATATCCGTAAAGGCAAATGGACAGACATTTCTCCCGTCAGACTGCCAGGTGGCGAAAAGGCAGGATTTGGCTATGCAGCCGTATCTGTAGATTCTCGTAATCCGAAGCATCTGATTGCCAGTACACACAGTCTAGGGGGCAAGCACGGTTATAAAAGTGATGAGATGTTCCGTACGACTGACGGTGGCAAGAGCTGGAAACCGATTTTCAAGACGGGATATGAGTATGATTATTCCAAAGCTCCCTATACAAAGGTAACGCCCCTACACTGGATGTTCGACATAGAGATAGACCCTACCGACGCTGAACATGCCATGTTTACCACCGGTTTCGGCGGTTGGGAAACTTTCAACCTCTCTGCCGTGGAACGTGGGGAACCGGTGAAATGGAGTATCATGTCTGCCGGTATCGAAGAGACCGTGCCTCTCGAACTCTATGCTCCCGAAAAAGGGGCGCGTCTGATTTCCGGTATCGGTGATTATGGTGGCTTTACGCATTTCGACCTCAATCGGCCCGATTCGTTGGGCAGCCATGCCAATCCTCATTTCGGAAATACGAATGGAGTGACGGGTGCCTGGCTGAAGCAGGATTTGATAGTCAGAGTTGGTACACTGTTCGGCCATCAGCCGGGTGCAAAGACCATTTCATATTCAGAAGATGGGGGCAGGCACTGGACTATGTGTGCCACTGTTCCGACGGAAAAGTCTCGTAATGGGCATATCGCCGTGGCAGCAGACGGCTCTTCTTGGATTTGGACACCCGACCGCTCGGAGGCTTATCTGACCCGTGATAAGGGGGCTTCTTGGCTATCTTGCCGTGGTTTGCCTAAGAATATCCGCGTCATTGCAGACAAGGTGAACCCCCAACGTTTTTATGCTGTAGATGCTGTGGCCGAAATATTGTATAGCAGCGAGGATGGTGGGGCGACTTTTCATGCCGACACATTGAATTTAACTGTTAAACGGTTCCAACGGGGTAATGCCGGTGCCGCCGTACGAAGAGGAGATCCGCGTGGAGGACAAGACCGTATCTACGCTACTCCCGGTCATGAAAAAGATTTGTGGATTGCAGCTTATGATGGTTTGTACCGCTCTGCTGCTTCAGAAAAATTTGATTTCCGTGCTTTGGATAAGGTACGTACCATCTATGCTTTTGGTTTCGGCAAGGCAAAGCCAGGCAATGATTATCCTGCCATCTATCTGATAGGCGTAGTTAACGGGCAATACGGTTTCTTCCGTTCTGACGATGCGGCGAACTCTTGGGTACGTATCAACGATGATGCCCATCAATATGGCCTGGTATTGCATATCTGCGGTGACATGCAGGAATATGGGCGGGTCTATATAGGGACACATGGTCGGGGAATTGTGACGGGAGTACCTGCGTCATAACTTTTCCATGTAGTCTTCATAACATCTCCGTATCTACTTCTCATCTAGTCCGTACATCTTCCGCCTCTATAGGAGCGGAGATGATACGGACTTTTAGGCTTTTATAATAGCTGTATAGGAACTTACTTTATTTAAGCAAAATATTATTCGTTTATTAATGTTTTATATATTGCATATCAATCTTCCCTTCATTTCTTAATAAATGTTGGCTAATGTTTTATGATGGTATTGCATAACCTTAAATGAAAACCTAATGATACATTTATATAGATATATTATTTTAATAATTAGCCTTTGCACTACCCAAATAGTTTCCGCATACGGATTGAGATTTCGTGGCGCAGCCAGCCCTATTGACGAAAGAACATCCTATGATGTGTTTGCCCACAGTTGTTCCTCTTTCAAAGACTACTTTGACTTGGAGTTCAACATGGCGTTGTATTCTACCGAGAGTATCGGCTATGTGTTGCGGGTTAAGGGAGCTGACGAAGGACAGATTTTCAATCTTTTCTTTGATTTTTGTGGCGATGATATCTTGTTCCGTCTGAACTAGGAGGGGAAGTGCGTGTTGATAGCCTTGCCTGTCAGTAAGGCGGAGGCATTGGTTCAAGGTGAAGATAGCTTTCAATCTGAAGCAGGATGAGATTACTCTCAAAATTCACAATCAAGAAAAGGTATGTAAGGGTATGCTGTTCTCTGATGAGTCCAGTCCGAAAATCGTGTTCGGTAAGAGTTACCACATCATTGACGTTTCGGAGATAGCTGTTGACAAATTGGTTGTGAATGCCGAGCATACTTACACATTTCCCTTGGATGAGGCAGACGGAGAATCTGTCTGTAAAAGGACCTCAGCGAGCATGGAAGCTCCGGGCATACCTTTATATATGGGTGTCAGTGGCATGGGAGCGGTTATTACAGCCTTTTCTCCGTTATCAACGGCCTCCATTTCATTCTTCAGGGCGTATGTGAGACGTACTGTGTCTTTCACATAGAGGTAGCCGGGTTTCATCTCAAGGGTCCTGGTATGTTCCTCGCCTATCTTGACGTATCTGCTTAAATCGACATTCTCCGGTTCGATGACGACTGTTACAATCGGGAAGGTTATCCATGGCGACCCGGTTACGGTGTGGCGTTTTATTGGTGGCCTGGGACTGGGGGGACGGTAATTTGTTCTGTCGCCCTGCTCCGGGTCTCTTCGATTGCTGCCTCTATCTGTTCCAGGTCGCATAGTCAAAAGGGAGCTTCGGGGCTCCGTTATCGGCAGGTTTGCATTTCTCACTCATCTTTCCAAACATCTTTCTCTTCAGCCATGCCAGGGAGGCGTTCAACTCAACGATCGTACCCCGGAGTTCTTCTATGGTCCTTACCTGGGCTGAGATGATCTCACTCTGTTTGCGGTTGATATCCAGCAGCTGTTCCATTGAGTATTCCACAGCTTGTCCGATTGCATCTTCTTTTGCCATTCAATATCTTTTTTGATGATATAAAGATAGCGAAAAGCTACAAGAAAAACAAGCCTTCAAGCTGTTTGTTTACAACCGTTTACCAATACTTTTTCAAATTGGAAAGCCGTCTCTGCCTGCCTTTACTGACATCTTCATTGATGCCTTCCACCATAACGATCAGGTCACTCCAGGTCGTGGGGTAAGAATGGGTGGTAGGATCATAGGCGGGTATCTTGAAGGTGCCTTCTTCAAGCAGCTTTTCATAAAGGACCAGACCTCCCAGTTCGGCATGGAGCAATTTTATCTTGGTCCGGAAACGGTTGTAGAAAATGAACACGTCTCCACTTCACTCTGTTGCTAACGGAAAAGAACGAAGATAAATTTTTCTCTGCTCATCATGTGTTTACGTCGCTGCATCATAGACATTATTTTTTGCAGCAAAAGTAAGGAGGAAAATGAAAGTAGAAGGTGTTATTATTCAAGTACTTACGATGAAAGCAAATTCAATCATTGTTGGTCCTTCGTCAATTTAGGTATGAAAATCATATCAAACTTTTGATTCTTAATTCTGTCATAAAGTCATAAAAATGTGGTTATTTTTTCCTTGATGTAACCTGTGATTACTATGATACCTCTTTATTATTCTGAAAATCTTTGGGAAGTACGCCAAACTTAGCTTTGAAGCATTTGGCGAAATAAGATGAGGAACAGAATCCTGTTTGCTCAAAGATTTCCGTTATGCGGTATCCTTCTTTTAACAACTCGGCGGCCCTATTCAACCTGCAATTCTTCAAGTATTCGTTGGGAGACATACCTGTAAGAGCCTTAAGCTTCCTGTAGAAATTAGAACGGCTCATGTTCATTATCGCAGTCAAAGAATCTATTGAGAAGTTTTCGTCTGACAACTGGTTGCTAATGTTTTCTTTCAGCATTTTAAGAAATTCCATATCTTTATTGGAGAAGAAAGCTTCTGTTTGATGTAAATTATTTTCTATGTTAGCCAACGGTTGTATACGTTTCTGCAAGGAACGGCGTAGCCTCAGCAAGTTCCTTATTTGCATACATAATTGCAATATCGTGAACGGTTTTTCCACATACGCATCCGCTCCGTGGCAAAAGCCTTCGGTCTTCGACTCAGGCAATGTCTTTGCCGTAAGCAAGATGACGGGAATATGCGAATATTCTATGTTGTCCTTAACCCTCTGACATAATTCCAATCCATCCATGACAGGCATCATCACATCGCTTACTATAATGTCCACATCGTGATTGTCTATTATTTTAAGAGCTTGTTCCCCGTTCTTTGCCTTCAGTATCTTAAACCACTTCTTCAAATTTGCCGATTCCATTTTCAGCAAGTCCGGATTGTCTTCAACCAGCAGGACTATGTGGTTCTGTTGCAGCAGTACGTCATCATCGGAAATAGCTTCTTTATCATTCATCATTGCAGAATCTGATAGGACTTCAAGCCTTTCATCTTCTGGTATCAGTTCGTTTTTGTATAAAGGCAGTGATAAAACAAATGTTGTTCCACCCTGCTCGTTGTCCTGCACATAGAGTTTCCCATGATGGTTTTCCGCCAACGTACGCGCATAAGCAAGCCCTATGCCTGTGCCGGGCTGGTGCTTTTCCCCTTTCGACTGATAGAAGACCTGAAATACCTTCTCTTTTTCTTGGTTGTCTATGCCCGGTCCGTCATCGGCAACATAGATATTGACATAATCGCCATCAACATTCGATGATAACACGACACTCTTTTCCGCATATTTCATGGCATTGCTAAGGAGATTTACCAGTATTTTCCTTATTTTATCCTTATCGACCCGTATTTCGTGCTGGAAATCTGCGCCCACATCGTTCTGTAGATTGATGTTCTTTATTTCCGCTATCCCTATAAACTGTTCATAAGTCACTTTGATAAGTGAACCTATATCGGTGGTTTCAAAATTAAGTTTCATTTCCCCCGATTCAATCTTCTGAAAATCGAGCAGCTCATTTGTCACCCCAATCAAATAGTTTACGTTCCTGCTCATTACTGAAAGATACTCTCTCTCCTTGCTGTTGACCGCAGAGTCTTTCATCAAGTTGTCCAGCGGAAGTTTAATCAACGTGAGCGGAGTCTTTATTTCGTGTATCAAGTTTATGAAGAAATTGATTTTGTTTTTGTACAATTCCCTTTCCTTCTCTTCCTTGAACCTTTCCATGCGCAAGTTGTACCTTTTCTTGAGGTGCCTGTCTCGCTTAATCAACAAATACGTCAGCATGGATATTGTCAAAATAGAATAAGCGCAATATGCCCATACTGATAAATACCAGGGTGGAGTAATGATGATTTGCAGCTTGGCAACCTTGTCGTTCCATACTTGGTCGTTATTCGAGCCTTTCACGTACAAGCAATACTTTCCGGGAGCGAGGTTGGTGTACGTTACGGAGTTGCTCTTCGTCTGATTCATCCACGATTTGTCCAGCCCCTCCATTTTATATGAAAACAAATTCTTTTCAGGCTCCACATAACTTAAAGATGCAAAATGCACAGTGAAGCTATTGTACGAATGTGGTATTCTTATTTTCCCAGACAAATATAAAGGTTTATCATTACCGATTATCTTTTCTTTTTCGGCATTTTCCTTGACTTTTAAGAAATTAATGTCAGTGATGTAAACAGGAGGAATAAATTTGTTTTGCTTGAAATTCAATGGATTAAACACGTTGAATCCATTGCTTCCACCAAACATCAAAGTTCCGTTTTTTGTGGTGTACGATGCACTTTCGCAGAAGAAATTCCTCTGCAATCCATCCAATGATGTGAAATGGGTATGATTTAAGCTGTCGTTCGTATTGAGACAACACAATCCAGAATTGGTGGAAAGCCACAACTTTCCTTCCATGTCCTGCTCCATGGAGTTCACCACTATATTTGAATGCAACCCATGTCCCCTGCCATATTCCCCGATAAAGCCATCCTTATCATAGTCAAACAAGCAAAGCCCGTTTCCGTTCGTACTTAATATGAGTTTACCTTCCTTGTCCTCGAAGATTTTTATTACAGAATTATTAGGCAAGGAATAAGGATTTTCCGGATTATGTTTGTAGTATCTCCATGTTTGGGTGTTAAGGTTGTGCCTGTACACTCCTCCGTTATCTGTGGCAAACCAGATATTATTTTTGCCATCCTCATATATATCGGCTATAGCCATCATAGCTCCCAAGATTGTTTCAGTCCTGAAGTTATCGTGTTTTTTGTCATAATAGCACACGCCCCAATTGGTGCCTATTATGATGTCTCCACCTTTAGTCCTTAATATCTTTTTTATATTATTGCTGGTGATGGTGTTTGGTGAGTTAAATGAACTAACGTAGTGCTTTGTTTTCCCAGTTGTAAGGTCCATAACAATCACTCCGTCCGACAATGTTCCTATCCACAATTCATTATTATTCCTGCATAGCGAGCGTATGTCATATTTCAGGTTCGTCCCTGAAGGGGATTCTTCCAGTAGATTTTTCTCTATGTCGTATTTGTACAATCCATTCTGCGAACCTACTAATATAGTGTTGTCCTCCATGCCTTGACAGAAAGCATTTACCATGTAGTTACCTGGTATGTTGTGATTGTAGAATCGCTTATTTCTAGGGCTTATGTGCATCACCCCCGAATGTTCTGTTAGCACCCATATCCCCCCCTCATTGTCTTTTACCAATTCGTTTATGTCCAGATTATAAATGCTCACTTTCTCTGAATATTCAAATTCAGAAATCGCCTCATCGTGGGGAGTGAATATATACAATCCTTTGTTTGTCCCTAACAGCAGTTCTTCGTTACCGAGCGGAATGATGCATTTTACAGACTTGAAGGTCGCATTTTCCAGTTTATGATGCACAATATCTCCCGATTGCGGATAAAACTCAAACAAGTCGTTTGTGTCGCCTCCTCCTATCCAGAGCGAATTTTTCCCTTTGCAGATGAACCTGTTCGTTAGCAAAGGAGTCTCAAGGTTCAGGCGATTTTCCGAGAAATTGTAAGCGTCTGCAAGCTTACCGTTGAGGTCAAAGTGTAAGAACTGTTCCTGCAAGGTGGTCAAATATAAATCTTTCCCATCGGTATATACGTCCAAGATGAACGAGTAGTGTGAATTGTACTGTTCAAGCACATCACTGTCAACATTGTACACGAAATATCCCTGTCCCATTGTGGCGACAAGTATTTTATTGCTGTCCAATTGTACGATTTTACTTACCTCGCTGCTTATGGAAACGCTGTATCTGGTTATTTTGTCGAACTTCTCAAGGGTGCCGATTCTGTCATAAACGTATACCCCGTAGTCAGTGCCCATCCATATCCTGCCTAATTTGTCTTCAAAGAGGGAGTGTATAGAAACGTTTCCTAAGTTGTTATCCGAAATCTTCAGTGGAATGTTCCTTTTACCATCGAAACAGCACAAACCGTTTCTTGTACCTATCCACACGAAACCAAACTTGTCTTGCAAGAGGCACTTTGTCGAATTATGCGGCAGTCCGTCTTTGTCTTGATAAATATTTATTATGTAGTTCTTGTAATCCTGCGCATTCAGACTAGATACCACGCAACAAAACAAAAATATGACCATTAATACGTTTTCCGTTCGTCTTCCAATAGTGTTTGTATGGTATTTTATGTGCATAATACTAAGAATGTTTTTAAGGCACTGTCATTGTATTTTATTTACACCAGCAAAGTTATAAAAATATTCATTAAAAAACAGGTAAGATTGCAAATCTATTTTAAAGGATTTGCAATTTTACCTGTTTACTTCTACCTTATAAAAGTACCCTGTATTTCGCTATCGGCTTTATTTGCCGAACAGCAACATTAGTGCCGGAATGCCTGATGCAGAGTAACTGTCTATCGTATCGGTAGGGTTCACCTTCACATCATATTCCCCACCGCAGATGTTCCTTTGTTCATCCCTATTGTTCCATCCTATGTTTATGGTGTGTTTCAAGAATGGCAGGTATTGCGATTGCCCACAATCGTAAACCAGCATGGCCATGTATTGTGCGAATATTGCCGTGTAAATGCCCTGTTCTATCCCATTCTCAAAAGGAAGTATCCCTTTTGGGGCCGACATGGTCTTTATGGAATAGTCGGCAACGAGTATGGCGTTATCTAAATACGACTTCTCATCGGTGGCTTGATACAGAAGTACCGATGCTCCTATGAAAGTAGCTTGGTTGTAGATGTGTGCCTTCCAATTGGGCGAGTCGCTTGTGCCGTGCTTGCTATCAGCTACCCTTCCGGTTTTGGCATCCAGTAAATTTTCTGTTCCCCATGCGTATATTTCTTTGGCTTTCTCCAAATATTGTGCTTTGGTTTGGTAGAGAGGTCTCTTTACATCTGCCTTTGGCTCTTGCCTGTCATCTGGCACGCAGTTGTAAAGAGTCATGGCTGCCACTACCGTTGGAAAGTTTATGCACGCCATTTTCCCATCGCGCTCACTGTCGTTGGGCTTAGGGTTTCTTATAGGATGCCATTGCCAGAACATCCCGCTTCTCTTAGGGTCATAAGACCCTGTATCGCCAACCTTTTCGGAACCGTACCATACTCGGCTGAAACTGGCTTCCGATAAGTCAAGGTACTCTTTTTCGCCAAACAGTTGATATGCACGCGCCAAGGTTATTGTCCACCACTGTATGTCATCGTATATGAACCAGCCCGTATTCTCATTGTTGTCATGGAAGTCGAAACCGGCATAATGTTTCTTGTTGCCTTCGAAGATTCTGCGGTTCAATTTCAACAAGTTTTCTTTCCTTTTGCTGTTCTTGGTCTTGCAGGCAAGTTTGTATGCATTCATGGCCATGTCCCAATAGATAGGCTGGCACCAGATGGCTGCCGCTCCGTTCCACCGGTCTTTGGCTTCAGAGTATGATGTGTTGGTCTTATATATGTATTTATTTTCATCAAGCAGACACTGGTTAAAGCCATCGTAAGCCTGCCATATTTCTTTTATCGCTTTGTCTTCCTGGCAAGAAGAAAAAGCAAACGTATAAATGCCCGCTATAAAGCCCAGTAAAATTAGCCTCTTTCCTTTTTTCATGTCAAATGTTATTTGTTCACTGAGAATTTGAATATCGTGTTGCTGTTGTATTTTTCTCCCGGGCGTAAGATGCACGACGGCCATTCGGGTTTGTTTGGAGTATCTGGATATTTTTGTGTTTCAAGACATACGGCAGCACGGCAGTTATACTTAATCCCTTTCTTGCCGATTTGTGTTCCGTCCAGGAAATTGCCCGTGTAAACTTGTATTCCAGGTTCATTGGTAAACACCTCCAGTTTTATTCCACTTTCTGTAGATTCCAGTGATGCGCACGCCGTGTTCAAATTGCCCTCGGTGTCAAGTATCCAGTTATGGTCTATCCCGTGTCCGTTCTTCAGTTGTTCGCACTCCTCGATCAGCTTGTCGCCCAGCCTTACTGGTTTTCTGAAGTCGAAGGGTGTTCCCTCCACAGGCAAAATTTCTCCAGTCGTCATAAATGTGCTGTCTATAGGAGTGTAGTTACTGGCGTTTACCATCATCAGATAGTCACTGTTACCCTTCTCCGGTTTTCCGTCAAGATTGAAGTAAGAGTGGTTTGTCATGTTTATGATAGTAGGCTTGTCAGTCTCGGCTTCGTAATTTATGTTTATGGCGTTGTCGTTCGTCAGAGTCATTGATACGGTACATGTCACGTTTCCCGGAAATCCCTCTTCCATGTCTTTCGCGAGATATGAGAGTTTGATTTCATTGTCCGAAACCTTCATGACATCATATATCACGTATTGGAAGCCTTTAAATCCGCCATGCAGACAGTGACCGTAGTTGTTTTGTGGCAACTGGTATTTCACTCCGTCCAAAGAAAACTGTCCGTTACCGATTCTGTTGGCATACCTGCCTATGCTTGCTCCAAAATCAGAGGGATAATCTATGTAATCTTTTATGGATTCAAATCCCAAAACTACATCGCGCATATTTCCGTCCTTGTCCGGAACCATTATAGAAACGATACGTCCACCAAAGTTGGTGACACATACTTCCATGTCGTTTTTATTTTTGAGTGTGTATAACCCTGTATTTTTACCATCCACTACGGCTTTGAAGTTTTCGGGTTGCAGTCCCGAAGCCGTCATTTGTAATTCTTCCTTTTTGTTGCCTGTGCAAGCCATTAATGCCCCCAAAACGAACACGGATAATACTGATGATTTCATAATGATAAGAGTTTGAAAATTAGATACAGCACTTTGGCTAGAAGTTTGAAGTCCAGCCAGAGTGCCGTAAATGATGCGTTAATTATTGTTATCCTGTGAATCTTTTTATCTCAAATATACTAATTTCTTTTACTTATTTTCAAGCATCTTGTCCATCAAAACCTTCATCCAATATCCTCCTATTACCGAACGTGCACGGAAGCCAACCCACAATCCGCCTTCGGTGTGGTGCCAATCGCTGATAGGCACTCGTGTAGCGGTTTCGTCAATATATTTATAGATAGGATTTGAGAATTTCTGGAAAGTGTCCATGTCTGAAGCCATGGCGGCGGTCCACATTACCCAGTCGGACTTTGTGTATTCCTTGCGGCTGTCCAGTGGAAGGCCGAATTCGTTCTGTTTGGTCAGGTAATAGTTTATTTCTTTTTCTATCACATTGTTAGGAAATAATTTAAGTCCCCACATCTTGTCCCATACCATATTGTATTTCTGGCTCCAAGTATCCTTGCGGTCGAAAGCAAGGCGATAGTGGTCGCCCTCTCGGGCCATTTCCTCCCATTTCACAGCCATCTTCTTAGCAATTTCGGCATATTCCTTGGCTACTTTGTTCATACTCAGCATTTTTGCCATTTCGCTATAAGCGGCCACTCCCATGATAGCTTTCACTGCAAGATTGGCGTTATGTGCCCAGTGTCCTGCAAAATCATCCGTGCAAAGTTGGTTCTCGGGGTCTTGTCCGTATTCCACCAAATAGTCAGTCCATATAGTAAGTAGGTCCCAATATTTTTTGGCATAGTTTGCATTGCCTTCAGCCTTTGCAATTGCAGCAGTAAGTATCACCATGTTTCCACTTTCCTCTATCGGCATATCACCTCCATAGACTTGTCCGTTGGCGATAGGATATGTACCAAGGTCGTGTGCGGCAAACGGTTTATTCCATCTTCCTGATGCACTGTATTCGAAAATACTAGTCATCATGGCCTTTTGCAGCTCGGGATTGTATGCCAGAAATAGCGGCGCCGACGGGTAAGTAAGGTCCACTGTGTTAATACATCCGTTACTGTTGTTTTCTTTAGAGAAAAACATCAAGTTTCCCTCCTTGTCGGTGAACAGCTTGTGTG
This sequence comes from Bacteroides sp. Marseille-P8574, assembly GCF_902825465.1. NCBI lineage: Bacteria > Pseudomonadati > Bacteroidota > Bacteroidia > Bacteroidales > Bacteroidaceae > Bacteroides > Bacteroides sp. Marseille-P8574. The sequence goes on along the minus strand of NZ_CADEBE010000002.1, from coordinate 1,637,298 downwards.
CCGTTATGACCTGCCTGTAAGAGGCGGCACATATTTCGGCATATTTCTTGCCTCCCGCCTTCTCGGCATCGTTCATTATCATGGCATCGAAGTCTCGGCATCGTTCCATAACGTTGTTATAATTGTCTCTTGCGCGCTCAAAAGCATCGAAGATTGTAACTTTCCCGCCGTGCCTCCAGTATGCCATGTGGCGTTCGTACATATATTCTATGGAATAAACATCATCGTAACCCAGCATCATGAACCCGCTCTTTCCTTTGACAGATACATTGCCCAGATCATCACAGTATGCCATTGCCGGCATCTTGTCGGCTTTTCTGGTTATTACTTCCCCTTTCGACGGAAGTAGTTCTCCTTCCTTGGCAAACGAAGCTTTCATGGCATTGTAGTCGCCCAAGCTTACGGTGATGTTTGCATTACTGTTTCCGACCATGTACGCATATCCCCAGTCTATACATATCAGGTCTCCTTTCCTTTCTGTGACAGGTTGGTCAATGCTTCCTGCTTGAATGTAATTCATTCCGTTGTGCTTTATCACCTGTGCCTTGGTGGGCTGTGTCATTTCGTTTATGCTCAACTGTGGTGTGGTTTCTATGTACACTTGTACATCGTGTTCCTTCTTGTCAATGGACTTTGCCTGATATGATATGTAGTTGATAGGAGTAGAAATCAAATCCAAATCGTCAATCATCACCGGAGCAGTGAATACAATGTCAAGTTCTACCGGACCGCATGCAAACGTGTAATAAGTCTGTGTGGGCAATACATCTACCGATTTCTGCACTGCTAAGTTCTCGAAAGCTGCTGCATCGTCGGCTGGAGTGAAAATGCCGAAATCCACATAAGCCCCGCCCGTGGTGTTGTGACAGTGCGCTGCAATCACGTTCTTTCCGTTACGCAGTTTTTTCTTTGTCTCGCTTGTAAGTTCCAGCAGTACGTTGTTTTTCCAAGTATATCCGGTTGACACCAGCCTTTCACCGTTAAGGTAAAGCTCGAAAACATCATCGTGCGAATACTTTATATATATCGGAGCTTTTTCATCCACATCATTCAGTGTAAATTCGCGTCTCACCCAGATGTCTTCGGTTTCCCATTTGGTTCTTGCTACCGGTTGATCGTTTGTGCCGAATGCCCCTTTTCCTTTTTTCCATCCTGAAGCAGAGTAATCTATGTTCGTCCAATTTCCATCGGGCTGTTGGAATATGTAGTCGCCTTCCCAAGCTTCGCTTCCGGCCATGGGCAGCAAAGCCTGCAAATTTTGTTTTCCCATAAAACGATATACCTTGCCATCTACGCGAACTGCCCCTATCAACGATTTTTCATCGTTGGTCCAGTGCTTGGTCACACCTTCGTTCAAGTTATCGTATGGCGACCATATAGAAAAATATGGGTCTGATGTAATTAATGGCACAGAAGGCAAACGCAAATCTGTCTTTTGTACAGGGGTAAACAAGTCAGTAGCATTAATCTGACAAAAAGCCGTCAGCATTAGCATGGTTAATGTTGTACTTTTCTTCATAATTATCTTCTTTAAACTAATGACAATAAACTTAATTCTTATATATGCAATACCTATTTTCGTCAGGTTGATATGCCTGATTCCTCGACAATGCAAATGTAGCCATCGCACGACTCGCTCATAAATAAAGGTTAATCAAAAAAAAGTAATTTCTATTCAAAATGTGTTCATATATTCCTTGTAGATGTTTTTGTAGTGTATCTTAATTTGTCAATGCGTGCGCCAAAATCTATATAGCCGCGATTATTTATGTGAGTGTCGGCATTCATAGAAGAGTTATTATCACAAGAAAAGCCCTTCTTTGAAAATAACACAAAAAAAGAATACCAAAAAATAGCAAATCCTGTTCTATGAATGTCATAAATGAATCGGAGAACAGTTTGTGTTATTTATTGACCAATGACTTCCCTGTTTTTTCTGTCGTTTATTGTTGCTTTGCAACACTACTAATAGAAGAAAGCAACTTTACAAGCGAAACTTTTGCTATATTTTGATAATATAACCTTATTAATTAAAAAATGTACTATGTCTAGAAAAGAGCATTTAGTTTATTTAGCAAGTAGTAGGAGAATGTGGAACATATCCTTATGTATGGCTGCATTTTCTTTTTTGCCAAGTACATTCGTTTATGCTACAGCGGACAATCCGTCTGAAGAAATTGTACTGGCAATGAATTTGGTCCAACAACAGCGCACCGTAAAGGGAGTCGTAGTGGATGTAAATGGAGAACCCATCATTGGGGCCAATGTCAAAGCTGTGGGGAGCACAACAGGAACAATTACCGATGTCAATGGAGAATTCTCACTGACCGTGGCAACCGATGCGACTCTTGAAATCTCGTTCATCGGGTACAAGGCCCAAAAAGTGACCGTTGGGGCTTCCAATAAGGTAACTGTGACATTGAAAGAAGACACGGAAGTACTGGACGAAGTTGTAATTACCGGTTTTGGTATGGCGCAGAAGAAAGCTACGCTGACCGGTGCAGTCTCTTCGGTACGTTCGGAGGACATTGCGCGATCTTCGGCCGTTACAGCAGGTGGTGCGTTGGTAGGTAAGATTGCTGGTGTGAATACACGCCAGCAAGATGGACGTCCCGGTGCCGAAACTGCTTTGCAGATTCGTAACATGGGTACTCCGCTCTTCGTGATTGATGGTGTCATCTCTGACTCAGGACAGTTCAGCCAGATGGACTTCAACGATATTGAGTCTGTTTCTGTACTGAAGGATGCATCGGCAGCTCTATACGGTGTACGTGCTGCCAATGGCGTGGTGGTGGTGACTACCAAGAAGGGGGTACGCAACTCGAAGAATACTGTTTCGGTGAACGCTTATTACGGTTGGCAGAAGAACTCCAAGTTCATCAGCCCTGCCGGTGTGAAGGACTATGTACATGCCTATACTACGGCAGAATTTTTTTCGGGACGTCCGGGAGGCGACCGCCGTTATAACAAGGAAGAGTATGACAAATGGATGGCAGGTACGGAGCGTAACTACCAAGGATGGAATTGGAGCGATTATATCTGGGTATCTGCTCCGCAATATTATGTCAATACAAGCTTCTCGGGCGGTACGGATAAGGCAAATTACTATGTAGCCGTGTCTCACATCAACCAGGATGCCACCATCCGCAACTACGGTGGTTTCCGTCGTACCAATGCCCAGATGAACATTGAGATGAATGTAAACGAGCGCCTCAAAGTGGGTGCAAGCATGAACGGACGTATTGAAGACCGCCGTCATCCGGGAGTTCCTGGAGCTGATGATACTTGGTTGCCGCGTTTCGCTACGATGAAGAATCAGCCAACCAAACGTCCGTTTGCCAATGATAATCCTAACTATCCGCAAAAGGTATCAGACCAGGCCGAAACAAATTTTGCTATCTTGAATTACGAAACTACCGGTAAGGTTTCCGATGTATGGCGGGTGATTCAATTGAATGGTACAGCTGAGTATGAAATTTTGAAAGGGCTGAAGTTCAAGGGAATGTTGGGCTACTACTATGCTTATAATGAACTGGATAACCAGGAATATACTTATGAACTGTATGGTTACGACGAAAATAGTGATTCGTATTACGTGACTGACCGCATGGCTAACCCTTACCGTGAACGCAACCGCGAAAAAGTGGAAGATCAGTTCTCTAACTTTCAGTTGAACTTTGACCGCAAGTTTGGCGATCACTCCATTGTGGCCGTGGCAGGTTTCGAGGCCAGCCAGCGCAAGCGTCCCCGCATGTGGCTCCACTCTACGCCGGTTTCCAACAGTATGGATTTGATTCGCTTGAAGGAACTTGTAGAGTTCAATGATGATGGCGACCGCACGGAGGCCCGTATGGGATATTTGGGACGTATCAACTATAACTATGCCGACAGGTACTTGGTAGAACTGATTGGCCGTTGGGACGGTTCGTGGAAATTCCGTCCGGGACATCGTTGGGGCTTCTTCCCCTCTGCCTCTTTGGGATGGCGTGTTTCGGAAGAAAACTTCTGGAAAGAGAGTAAAATAGGTAATATCGTTACCAACTTCAAGTTGCGCGGTTCGTATGGTGAAGTGGGTGATGATGCTGTGGCCGACTATTCTGCCTTCGATTTCTTGCCGGGTTATAACTATAACAGTGGCGGTGCTGTGCTTGATGGCAACTGGGGGGGAGGTACGTCTACTCGTGGCTTGCCTAACCAGACTTTGTCATGGATGACTTCCAAGATTCTGGACCTCGGTATCGACCTTGGTTTCTTTAACAATCGTCTGAACGTGCAGCTTGATTACTTCCGTCGTATTCGCGAAGGTATCTCCGAATCTCGTTACGATGTATTGATTCCGAGTGAAGTGGGCTTTGGCTTGCCGAAAGAAAATTTGCGTTCGGATATGCACCGTGGTTTCGATGCTTCAATCGGTTGGACCGACCATATCAACGATTTCAACTACAGTGTGGGAGCCAATGTCACTTATTCGCGCTTCTGGGATTGGGAACAGTATAAACCCCGTTTCAGCAATTCATGGGATGAATATCGCAACAGCATCTGGCATCGTGTGGGCTATGTGAACTGGGGATATGAGGCTGTGGGCCGCTTCAATAGTTGGGAAGAAATTGCTAACTATCCTATTGACAACGACCGCAAAGGTAACCGTACAGTAGTTCCGGGCGATATCAAGTACAAAGACCAGAATAATGACGGTGTTATCAACTATCTGGACGAACGTCCCATCGGTTATCGTGTAGACAGTACGCCAACCCTGAACTTCGGTATCAATTTAGCGGCTTCCTGGAAAGGTTTCGACCTTGCCATGGACTGGACCGGTTCGGGAATGACTTCGTGGCAGCAATGCTATGAGACGGCCCGTCCCTTCCAAAACGATGGTAATAGCCCCGATGAAGTGTTGAAAGATGCCTGGCATCTGTCCGACATCTGGGATGCCAACAGTGAATTGATTCCGGGCAAATATCCGATGCTCCGTCTGAATTCGGACGAAACCAGTGCTTACGACAAAAGTACCTTCTGGCTACACAATGTGCGCTATATCAAGCTCCGTAACCTGGAGTTCGGCTATACGCTACCCAAGAATTGGCTGGGACGTAGCGGTATCAGCAACCTGCGTGTGTTTGTTTCGGGTACCAATCTGCTGACCCTCTCCAATCTGTCGGTAATGGATCCGGAATGTGTTTCGGATAACGGTTTGGACTATCCGCCGATGAGAGTGATAAACCTTGGTGTTAATCTTAAATTTTAAGTAAGCAATGAAAAAAAGATATTTGTTTGCAGCCGCGGTTGCTGCAATGTTGTCAATGAGCAGTTGTAGCGGTTTCCTGGATACGAAGCCCGATACGTTGCTGACACAGGATCAGACTTTCGGTGACCCTGAACTGGTGAAATCGGTATTGGCCAACTTTTACGGTCGGGTGACCATCGGCCAGCGCATCGATGATTGGGATCAGTGGACTATGCTGGATGAGGTGATTCATTATGATACGAACGATGACCAGAATATCGATCGCAACAAGTGGCGCAATTATGATTATACGCTGGTGCACGACCTGAACCAGTTCTTGGAAGCTATCAAGCCCTCTGCCGCTGTGGATGAGGCGACCAAGACGGCTTACATGGGTGAAGTGCGCTACATCCGCGCATGGCTCTATTTCTGTATGGGACGTACTTTGGGCGGTGTGCCCATTGTAGGCGACCAGGTATTCGACTATACGCCCGGCATGGACATCACGACACTGCAAGTGCCCCGTTCTACGGAAGAGGCTCTTTATGACTATGTCATTTCAGAATGCCAGGAAGCAGCCCGGATGCTTACTAAGGATACCAATAGAAATTCTGCACGCGCCAACTATTGGGTAGCGAAGATGCTTGAGGCTCGTGCGGCGCTGACTGCAGCTTCACTTGCTACTTACAACACGGTAGAAGCACATCCTCAGTTGCGTACTGCTGGTGGTGAGGTCGGCATTCCGGCTTCGCGTGCCAAGGATTATTATGAAACAGCTTTGGCTGCTGCCAAGGAGGTGATTGAGAATGGTCCGTACACTCTGATGCGTGCCAAAGACAATACACCGCAGGCTTATGCCGACAACTTCTACAAGGCCGTGTGCCAGAAAGACGGCAATACGGAAGTTATCTGGACACGCGACTACGTGTCACCGGGACAAACTCACGGATTTACGAAAAACAATCTGCCCAAAAGCATTGAGCAGGATACCGGAAGCGACCGTCTCTCTGTACTTCTGAATTTGGTAGAGGCATTCGAACCGATAAACGCTCCCGAAGAACAGAGAGGAACGACCGTGCCGTTCGAAGTTGGTACACCGGATAATCCACGTTTCTTCGATGATCCCACTGAACTTTTCCTTGAACGAGATCCGCGTTTGATGGGCTCCATCATCGTACCGGGCAGCACTTTCGACAGCAAAGTGATTGAAATGCAAGCCGGACAGTTGAGGAAAGAGAATGGAAACTGGGTTGAACTGACAGGTGCACGCAATTCGCACGATGATAGCGGCAACCTGATTACAGCCAATAACGGTCCGTTCGGAGGAAACGAGCGCGAGATAAACCGTACAGGATTTTATGTACGCAAGTACTTGGATGCCACTCCGTCGGCAGGTACCATCGGTAGAGGATCAGCTATGTGGAATGTTTATTTCCGTATTGCCGAAGCTTATCTGATTGCTGCCGAAGCAAGCTGGGAGCTGTCGCGCAATAATAGTGACACGGAAGCATTGAAATACATCAATGAGGTTCGTTCACGTGCAGGTGTATTGCCTTTGACAATGATTGACCACGAACGAATCATGCACGAGTATCGTGTAGAGTTGGCCTTCGAAGGAGGTCGCTGGTGGAATCTGAAACGCTGGATGGAAGCAGACAAGATTTGGACTGGAAGCGAAGATACGCGTACATCAAAGCGTCTGGGCTTGTGGCCTTACCGTGTAGTGGCTCCGGGCGATGTGAATAATGGTAAATGGGCGTTCATTGAGAAAGACATGCAGAAATTGGATTTGTGGCGTCGTCCATTGAAATGTACCGATGTGCAGTACTATTCTGAAATAGACAATGGTTGGATAAACAACAATCCGAAGTTGGTGAAGAATCCCTATCAATAACTTTAAAAAGAAGAAACAAAGAACATGAAAACGATATCTAAAGTTTTTTCAGCTATTCTTTTAACGGCTTTGACTCTTACGAGCTGTATGAAGGATAATTATGATGAACCTACTTCTTTTATCAGAGGAAGAGTGGTTTATAAAGGCGAACCTTTGCAACTGTGCGGAAACGAGGCGGTGAGACTGCAACTGTACCAGCGTGGCTATGCGAAGCACGATCCGGTAGAAGTATTCGTCAACCAGAACGGTGAGTTCTCCGTATGTATTTTCGATGGTCAGTACCAACTGATTACCAAGGACGGAAACGGTCCTTGGAGCCCTGCCGGACGTGACACGATAGAAGTAAGCCTGCGCGGACATGCGGAAGTGGATGTGGAGGTGACTCCTTATTACTTGGTGGACAATGCGCAAATGAGTTTGGACGGCAACAAAGTGAATGCTTCGTTTACGGTGAACAAGATTGCAGGCACAGGCATTGACCGTGTGTTTGTCATGTTGGGCACTACCCAATTCTTGAGTGACGGCGAACACAATGTGGACCGTTACGATGAAATGGATAACATGGGCAGTTACGATGAAACCGGGAAAACATATACTTTTGCTACAAAAGATTATACGAATCATCAAATGTTTCAGACGGCTCTGAAAAGAGGGACTTTGTTCGGTCGTATCTGTATATGGCCTAAAGGTTCTGACCAAGGAATCTATTCCGAGGTATTCCGCTTGAAATAATTGTCTTGTCAGATAAAGATTGTTGAATAGGGGGGAAGAGGGTGCCGGTTTTGCCCTTTTTCCCCTTCTTTGGGTTCGTCCGGCATGAACGTATTCTGACAGATAATAAGTGTTATTAGTTGTGATAGCGACATAGAAAAATAGAGTTTTGTTTTTAATGAAAATAGTAAATGAATAAATCATATATCCTTGCATTGGCATTATGTGCGGCCTCTTGTTCTTCAGTAACATCCTATGATGAAGCCCAAATGCTCAATGTCATTCCCACAGAGAAAGTTAATATAAATTATGTCAGTAACCGTGCGCCGCTACAGCCCATGCGGTTCATCAAACTACCAGTCGGCAGCATTCGTCCCGAAGGTTGGGTACGAACCATGCTGGAATTACAACGCGATGGTCTGAACGGACATTTAGGCGAAATCAGTGCTTGGCTGCAGAAAGAAGACAATGCGTGGCTGAAGTCCGGTGGTAAATGGGGCTGGGAAGAAGTCCCCTATTGGCTGCGGGGATATGCCGAAGTGGCCTATTTGCTGGAAGATGAAAGAATGTTGAAGGAGGCGAAGACATGGATTGAAGCGATTCTGGGCAGCCAACGTGCAGACGGGAATTTTGGTCCCTATATCGAAGTGAACGGCTCTCAGGATTTTTGGTCAAATATGGTAGCATTATGGATTCTTCAATCTTATTATGAATATTCTTCGGACGAGCGAGTCATTGATTTCATGACCCGTTATTTCCACTATCAACTGAGCGTGCCGGATGAAAAGTTCTTGTCGTCTTATTGGGAAAACAGTCGTGGTGGTGATAATCTCTGGAGTGTGGTTTGGCTTTACAACCGTACTGGTGATAAAGACTTGCTGAAATTGGCAGAAAAGTTGCATCGAAATACGGCAGATTGGACAAAATCAACCGAACTCCCGAACTGGCATAATGTGAATGTTGCCCAGTGCTTTCGTGAACCGGCCACTTACTACCTGTTCAATGGTGAAAGGAAGTATTTGTCGGCAAGCTATAATGTACAGAGTTTAATTCGACGTACATTTGGACAGGTACCCGGTGGAATGTTCGGGGCAGATGAAAATGCCCGCATGGGGTTCTTTGACCCTCGTCAAGGAACTGAAACCTGTGGCTTTGCCGAGCAGATGGCTTCGGATGAAATTATGCTTTTGATTACCGGAGATACTTATTGGGCAGAGAATTGTGAAGATGTGGCTTTCAATAGTTTTCCGGCTGCATTTATGCCGGATATGAGGTCGCTTCGTTATATTACCTCACCAAACATGGTGATGAGCGATAGCGAAAATCATAAGCCCGGCATTGACAATGCCGGGCCATTTTTGGCCATGAATCCGTTCAGTAGCCGCTGCTGCCAGCACAATCATGGCTTCGCATGGCCCTATTACGTGGAACATTTGATGATGGCTACACCAGACAATGGAGTGGCAGCCGTCCTTTATAACAGTTGTGATGTAACGGTGAAAGTGAGTGATTGTGAAACGGTGCTCATTAAAGAGCGGACAGATTATCCGTTCGATTCTCACATCTCATTTACAATAGAGAGCAATAAAACGGTAGCTTTCCCCTTTTATATTCGTATACCAAGTTGGACGAAAGCTGCGGAAGTGAAAGTAAACGGAAAAAAAATAAATGCCGATTTTGCAGAAGGAGAATATTTACGGATTCAACGCGAGTGGGAAAACGGAGATTGTATAGAAGCGGACTTCCCGATGGAAATATCTTATAGAACATGGCAAGTAAATAAAAACAGTGTCAGTGTAGATTACGGTCCTTTGACTTTGTCGTTGAAAATAGGAGAAAAATATGTAAAAAAGAATAGTACGGAAACGGCTATTTGGGATTCCCAGTGGCAAGAAGGAGCGGATGTGGAAAAATGGCCTTCATACGAAATCTATCCGGAAACTCCGTGGAACTATGCCTTGCAAATCAATTCAGGGGTTATGTTGAAGGAACACAGAAAATTGGAACCGAAGGTTAATCCATTCACTTCAGAGAATGTGCCTCTGATTTTTCAAGCAAAAGGAAGAATCGTTCCAGATTGGTCGGTAGATGAATACAAACTTTGCGGTGTACTGCCGGATGAGTGGTCGGCAAGGTCGGAGCAGGTTGATGATATTGAACTTGTGCCGATGGGAGCTATGAGGTTGAGGATTTCTGCTTTCCCAACATGCAATTAGCAGCTAAAGATTTATGTCCCGGCTATTTACGGCTTTGAGAGGAGTGAAAACCTTGTTTTAATCTTTCCTCCTCTCTATTTCTTCTTCTTTTCTTTTTTACTGTTTTTAAGTATACGACACCTGGATGTCGTAACACTTAAAATATACTTTTTGTAACCTAAATAGCTAAGCGAGCCTTAATTTAACGTGAGTTCGATATAAGAATAAATATCTTTCACTTATAATTAGAAACATAGCGATAAAAGTATTAAATTATAGTGCTCAATTATAACATTTAAACGATTACCACTATGTTTCCAGAGTCTAAAGTTACATTGTATGGCCGATGATTTTTGCAAGGAATTTACATTTCAACAGGAAAAATATATGATTGAGGATAAGAAGACCAAGCATCGTAACAACCCCAACCGTATGAGTGATGCAGAGATTATGGTTATTCTAATCCTGTTTCACTCCGGTGGTTTCCGTTGTTTCAAGCATTACTACAAGGAGTATGTCTGTAAACATCTGAAACACCTTTTTTCCGCGTCATGTTTCTTATAACCGTTTTATAGAACTGGAGAAGGAAGTATTGCTTCCCATGACCATCTTCATCAAAAAAAGTCCTGCTGGGAACCTGTACCGGCATCAGTTTCGTTGACTCCACTCCCTTACGTGTATGCCGTAACTAAAGAATCTTGATTCATAAGACATTTGAAGGGCTTGCCGAGCGTGGAAGATGTTTTATAGGATGGTTCTTCAGATTCAAGCTGCATCTGATAATCAATGACAAAGGAGAGATCCTCAATTTCATGTTCACGCCTGGAAACGTGGATTACCGGGAACCGTTGAAACAGGGTAAGTTTCTGGAAAACATCAAAGGAAAACTATGTGCAGACAAGGGATATATAGGTCAGGCTCTGTTTGAAAATCTTTTCCTGAATGGCATACAGTTTGTTACTAAAGTTAAAAATAATATGAGGAACTCACTGATGAGTATTGCTGACAAGATTCTGCTCAGAAAAAGCACCTTGGTTGAAATGGGCAATGACGAACTGAAAAACATCGCACAGATTGAACACTCAAGACATCGTTCATTCAATAACTTTATAGCCAACTCCTTGTCGGCGGCATACTGCTTTTTTGAAAAGAAGTCCGTCATTGACGTAAATTTTGTCAATGACGGACAACTTGCTATTTTTTGATTTTATTTCGAACCCACGTTATTTAAGGTTGGTATGTGACGAAGGTATCTGTTCAAATATGGATTTGATACGCTTCATGTCCAGTTTAGGAGTGCGATCATAATAATAAACTCCGTTCTTTTCCTGTTCCACATCGGTAAGTTGTGTATAACAAAAACCTACTACATGTTTTGAGTTTTTCAGCGCCTTTATTTGTGAGTCAAGGCGTTTGTAAAACTCTTCTTCTGTTTGCGGGATGTTGCCGTATCCCCACGAGTTTTTACGTTCTTCGGCTTTCATCCATCCGATTCCTCCGAACTCATCTACCATATACGGTTGTCCTTCGTACACAGCCAAGAAATTCTTATTGGCATTGCGATATGGCTCTTTTCCGTCTTTGAACTCTAACTGTTCTTCCAATTTGTTTCCCTCCTGTGTGTAGTTGTGCACACTCCAGATGTCGGTAAGTATGTGGTCATCGCCACTGGCGTCATTTATAGGCCGTGTGGCATCCATGCTTTTGGTGACATTATACACATCGCGAATCAGGCGCGGATAAGTACTTTCCCTGCTTCCCCATGTCTCGTTGAATGGAGTCCATGTGACAAGAGACGGATGGTTACGGTCGCGGGCTACTATGTCGCTCCATTCGCTGATGAAGTTTCGCACGGCAAGTTCGTCATTGATGTCCATTCCCCAACTTGCGCTTTCGCCCCATGTGATGTAGCCTAATTTGTCTGCCCAGTAATAGTATCTTTCTTCGAATACCTTTTGGTGAAGACGGGCGCCATTGAAACCTGCGCTTTTTCCAAGCATGATGTCATTCTTGAGTGCTTCGTCGGACGGAGCTGTCCATATACCGTCAGGATAGTATCCCTGGTCAAGTACGAGACGTTGGAAGTAAGGCTGGTTGTTGAGGTAAAATATGCCGTTTGCCGTATGTACCTTTCTCATTCCCGCGTATGAATGAACTTCGTCCACTACGTTACCCGACATGTCTTTTACTCTATAAATTAGGTCGTACAAAAATGGAGATTCCGGTGACCATAATTTCGGCTTCTTCACCGGAAGTACTATACATGCCGAGTTAGAGCATTTTACTTCTTTTCTTGCTATGATTTTGTCTTCGTCTTTAAGTACCACTTCCAAGATGTTGTCCGATTCGTTATGGAACTCTGGGAGTATTGAAAGTTGGTTTTGGTCTATGTCGGGACGTACGACAGACGATTTCAGTCCGTTTTTATCTACCGCTTCAAGCCAAACTGTTTGCCAAATGCCTGTAACACGAGTGTATGAACATCCCTCGGAGTGGTATCGGGAGCATTGCTTTCCTCCGGTTTGCTTTCCAGAGCGCAAATTGTCCTTCACATGGACTACAAGGTTGTGCGTGTTTCCCGGAGTGACAAAGCGTGTCAAATCTACGGAAAAAGAAGAACTGCCTCCCCAGTGTTCCTGCACGCTTTTTCCGTCAATGTAAATCTCGGACCAATAGTCTATCGCACCGAAGTTCAAGAATATCTTTTTATCCTTCCAGTTTTCCGGTATTGAAATCTTTCTTTGATACCACATGCAATTGATGAAATCGGTGTGTGTTACACCTGACAATTTGCTCTCGGGACAAAACGGCACGGTTATATCCTTGCCTAGATGTTCGGAATTGTATAACTGGCGGTTTTCTCCCGATTGCCCGAAGTCGAAATCGAAAGTCCACGTACCGTTCAGGTTAATCCACTGCTCGCGTTCGAACTGAGGGCGAGGATACTCTTTTCTGGGTAAAGTCTCAGCATTACCAAACTGCGCCATCAATAGGAATATGGCGACAACGATAAGTTTTTTCATTGTTCTTGATTGTTTTAAAATGGTATTAATCATATTGAAAGTCTTTTCAATTTCCACATAAGGATTTCTCGACTACAAATATTCCCCAAAGAATCAACATGTAAAGCCATATACTGATTTATAAAAGAAAAAAACTGTTCAAAAAGCCCTATTTATACGTTTTTTATTACTTTTGTGTGCGTCTTTTGATATTGATAGCAGCTCATTTCATTAAATCTAATCTTGATATGCGTAAAAGTTTAGTCTTTGCTATAATCATGGTGATATGCAGTGTGACTTCATGCCTGCATAAAGTTTCAGAAAATAATGATTGCGTTTCGAACACGTTTCAAAATCCCATTCTATCCTCAGGGCATAATCCGCAAGCTATTTTTTATAAAGGAAAATATTACTATACGCATGAAACGAACGATAGGATATTGCTATGGGAAGCCGATGATATAACAGACATGGGAAATTCTTTATGCAAAGAAGTGTGGAGACCGAAAGAAGATGTGGGAAGGCACAACTTATGGGCACCGGAGATACATAGGATTAATAATAAATGGTATATATATTATGCCGCGGATGACGGTAATACCGACAACCATCAGATATTTGTGCTTGAAAATGATGCAGAGACACCAATGACAGGAGAATTCAAGCAAAAGGGACCGATTATTTCCAATATAGATTGGAACTGGGGAATACATGCGTCAACGTTCGTGCATAACAACACGCAATACCTTATTTGGAGCGGATGGTCTCAACGAAGAGTGATGGAAGAGACTCAGTGTATATACATAGCAAGCATGAAAAATCCGTGGACACTCAGCAGTGAAAGGGTGATGATTTCAGAGCCTACATTCAGTTGGGAAAGACAATGGATAAATCCTGATGGCAGTAGGACGGCCTACCCGATATATGTCAATGAAGCTCCATATTTTATAAAGTCGCTCAATGGCGACAAGTTGTTTATCTTGTATTCGGCAAGCGGATGTTGGACACCTTACTATTGTGTGGGATTATTGCACTGCGATGCGGATGCCGATTTGTTGGCTCCGGTTTCATGGGTCAAGGAAAAGGAACCGGTATTTTCTTTGTCTATGAATGATAGTGTATGGGGACCTGGCGGCGCTTCGTTTGTTCCATCGCCCGACAGCAGCGAGTGGTACGTGTTGTATCACGCCAGAAATCTGCCCAATGGAGTAATCGGCAGTGGCGAACTGAGGTCGCCACGAATACAGAAAATATCATGGGATGAAAGAGGTTTCCCGGTTTTAGGTACTCCTGTCAGCCTGAATAAGCGTATGCAGAAACCCTCGAACAAGAGTAAGCAGGATTAAGCGTGTATGGGGGATTATAATGCTAGACCCACAAAAAAGTAATAAAAGAAGCTTGTACAGGGCTTTTTGAACAGTTTTTTTCTTTTATAGAGCAGTATGTGTCTTTATATATTGGTGCTTTAATGGATATTTGCAATCAAGAATTTTTTAATGCGAATGAAGTATCGTAATTTTATTCGTTAGAGGGCATCAATATTAACATATATAATTATACAAACGATATGAGAAAAAAGCTTTTATACCCCTTGTTGGTATCATGCCTTTTTGCGTGCAGTGACAAGGATACGTCTTATGAAGTCGTCAAGAATGACTTGAGAGCTCCAGCCTACCCGCTTGTTACCATCGACCCTTATGCCAGTGCATGGTCCATGAGCGATAACCTTTATGACAGCCCCGTTCGCCATTGGACGGGTAAGGATTTCCCTCTGATTGGCGTGGTGAAGGTAGACGGTGTTTCCTACCGTTTTATGGGGACTGAAGAATTGGAGATGAATGCAATCGTGCCCACCTCTCAGCAAGGGGACTGGACTGGACGGTATATCACAGACAAGCCCGCTGGCGACTGGACATCTGCCGATTACAATGATTCCGGATGGAAGTCGGACCGTGGTGCCTTTGGTACCAAAGAAAATGAGCCTACAGCCAAGACCCAATGGGGAACCCGCAATATCTGGGTGCGCCGTACGGTAAATATCGACCGCGATTTGACCGGCATACCTGTCTATCTGGAATTCTCCAATGATGATGATGCCGTATTCTATATCAACGGAGTGAAGATACACAGTACGGGAACCACGTGTAATAAGAACAAAGTCGTGAAACTTTCCGATGAGGCTTTGGCTGCTTTGAAACAAGGAGACAACATCATTGCCGCCGAGTGTATCAATCCGGTCGGCAACGGTCTGCTCGACTTCGGCCTGCAGATTCCGAAACATCAGGAAACCGTGTTTGGCAACACAGCCGTGCAGACCTCTGCCGACGTGCAGCCCATGCAGACACACTACGCTTTTACCTGTGGTGATGTCGACTTGAAAGTCACTTTCACGGCACCTCTTTTCATGGAAGACCTGAAGCTGTTGAGCCGCCCCGTGAATTACCTTACTTACAGTGTTGCTGCCCGTGACGGCAAGGAACACGATGTGGAGGTGTACTTTGAGGCCTCGCCGCGCTGGGCGCTCGACCAGCCTTACCAGCAATCTGCAAGCGAGGGATATGAAGCTGACGGGCTGCTTTACTTGAAGAGCGGAAGCAAAGAGCAGAATATCCTGGCTAAGCAGGGCGATGACCTTCGCATTGACTGGGGATATTTCTACATGGTTTCCGGTAAAGAAAACACAGCATACAGCATCGGCAACAGTACCGAACTGCGCAAGAACTTCGTGAACGGCACCTTTAATTCAGCTTCGCTTGCGGGTGAGTACAGCAACGGGAATATGGCCTTGGTGCGTGACTATGGTAAAGTGAGGAAGGTTACCGACAAGATAATGCTGGGATATGACGACATCTATTCCATCCAATACTTCGGTACAAACTTGCGTCCTTACTGGAACTCGAAAGGCGACCGTACCATCGAGTCGGAAATGCTGGCCGCCTACAATGAGTATGACGAGTTGCTGGCACGCTGCTATGCCTTCGATAAAAAGTTAATGGAGGATGCTTCTGCCGTAGGCGGCAAGGAATATGCCGAACTCTGCGCGTTGGCCTACCGTCAGTCCATTGCCGCCCACAAGCTGGTGGAAGCCCCCAACGGTGACCTTTTGTGGCTGTCGAAGGAAAACAACAGTAACGGCTGTATCAATACGGTGGACCTGACCTACCCCTCGGCTCCCCTCTATCTGATCTATAATCCTGAACTGGAGAAGGGCATGATGAACGGTATCTTCCATTATAGTGAAAGCGGCAAATGGACCAAGCCTTTCGCCGCCCATGATTTGGGTACCTATCCTCTTGCCAACGGACAGGTTTACGGAGGCGATATGCCGGTTGAGGAGAGTGGAAACATGCTGATTCTTACGGCTGCCATTGCTGCCGTAGAGGGCAATGCCGGCTATGCGGCCAAACATTGGGAAGTGCTCACCACCTGGACCGACTATCTGGTGGAAAAGGGACTCGATCCTGAGAACCAGCTCTGTACCGACGACTTCGCCGGACACTTTGCCCATAACACGAATCTTTCCATCAAGGCAATTTTAGGGGTAGCCTCTTATGGCCGGTTGGCCGAAATGCTCGGCAAGAAGGATGTTGCCGAAAGCTATACAACGAAGGCCCGTCAGATGGCGGCTGAGTGGGAACGTATGGCCAACGACGGTGACCATTATCGTCTGACCTTTGACAAGCCGGGTACCTGGAGCCAGAAGTACAACCTTGTCTGGGATAAATTGCTCGGACTGAATATCTTTGACACAAAAATTGCAGAAATGGAGATACCTTATTATCTGACGAAGCAGAATATTTATGGTTTGCCTCTGGACAGTCGTGAGACTTATACCAAGACCGACTGGATCATGTGGACTGCTACAATGGCTCCTGACCTGGCCACTTTCCGTGAATTCATCGTCCCCCTGCATAAGTTTATGAACGAAACGATAGACCGCGTGCCTATGTCCGACTGGGTGTTTACCGACAAGCCCAACTGGCGTGGCTTCAAGGCCCGCTCGGTAGTAGGCGGATATTACATGAAAATGCTTGAAGGCAAGCTGATTGGAAATAAACAATGACAAAATCTATTAAACGAATGAAAAGACTTTTTACATGGGGAACCGCCCTCCTTCTTGTAGGCGGTATGCAGGCGGCCTTACTGCCGGTTGACGAGCCGATTACTCCTGTTGATTACGTCAGCACCTTGGTTGGCACGCAATCCAAGCATGCCCTTTCTACGGGCAACACTTATCCTGCTGTGGCAATGCCTTGGGGTATGAATTTCTGGACACCACAGACCGGTACTATGGGGGATGGATGGGCTTATACTTATGATGCCGACAAGATTTGCGGATTCAAGCAGACACACCAGCCCAGTCCGTGGATTAACGATTACGGACAGTTTGCCATTATGCCTATCACCGGAAAGGTGGCTTTCGACCAGGACGAGCGTGCCAGTTGGTTTTCTCATAAAGCCGAGACCGCCACTCCTTATTATTATAAAGTCTATCTTGCCGACCATGATGTGACGGCGGAATTTGCTCCTACCGAGCGTGCCGCTGCCTTCCGTTTCACTTTCCCTGAAACGGAGGAAGCCTATGTGGTGATCGATGCCATGGACAATGGCTCTTTTGTGAAAATCATTCCGGCTGAAAAGAAAATCATAGGCTACACCACCAAGAACAGTGGTGGTGTGCCAAGCAATTTCAAGAACTACTTTGTATTGCAGTTCGATAAGCCTTTTACTTATACTGCTGCCGTGAAGGACGGAAAGATTGCCCCTCGTACCACCGAGGCAGGTGCCAATCA
Organism: Bacteroides sp. Marseille-P8574; assembly: GCF_902825465.1. Taxonomy (NCBI): domain Bacteria; kingdom Pseudomonadati; phylum Bacteroidota; class Bacteroidia; order Bacteroidales; family Bacteroidaceae; genus Bacteroides; species Bacteroides sp. Marseille-P8574. The sequence goes on along the minus strand of NZ_CADEBE010000002.1, from coordinate 1,619,476 downwards.
TGCCGGTGGCATCATCGGTTTTCATACCCTCCGTGGCGAGCAGGTGAATGTACGTGTGGCTTCCTCATTCATCAGTCACGAGCAGGCCGAGTTGAACTTGAAGGAACTGGGTGACCGGACGCTTGAAGAGGTGGCGAAAGCCGGGCGTGACGAATGGAACCGGGTACTGGGCCGCATTGAAGTGCAGGATACCGACCTCGACCGTCTGCGTACTTTCTACTCTTGTTTCTACCGTTCGGTGCTTTTCCCGCGCAGTTTCTACGAGATAGATGCGCAAGGTCAGGTAATGCACTACAGCCCCTATAATGGTGAGGTGCTGCCCGGCTATATGTTTACCGACACCGGTTTCTGGGACACTTTCCGTTGTCTTTTCCCTTTCCTTAATCTGATGTATCCATCCATGAATGCCAAGATGCAGGAAGGGTTGGCCAATACTTACAAGGAGAGCGGTTTCCTGCCCGAATGGGCCAGTCCGGGACACCGTGGGTGCATGGTGGGCAACAATTCTGCCTCTGTGGTGGCAGATGCTTGGCTGAAGGGACTGCGCGGCTACGACATCGAGACATTATGGGAAGCTGTGAAGAACGGTACGGAGAAAGTGCATCCCGAGGTTTCCTCTACCGGACGTTTGGGACATGAGTATTACAATAAGCTGGGTTACGTGCCTTATAATGTGGGAATCAACGAGAATGCAGCCCGTACGCTGGAGTATGCCTATGACGATTGGTGCATCTACCAGCTGGGACTTTCGCTCGGCAAGTCGAAGAAAGAACTGGCTCCTTTTGCCAAACGCGCGCTGAACTACCGGAATCTTTTCGACCCTGCCCATAAGTTGATGCGCGGCAAGAATGAAGACGGTACATTCCAATCGCCGTTCAATCCCTTGAAGTGGGGTGACGCCTTCACCGAAGGAAACAGTTGGCATTATTCATGGTCGGTTTTTCACGATCCGCAAGGACTCATTGACCTGATGGGTGGCAAGGACTTCTTCAACCAGATGATGGATTCCGTGTTTGTGTTGCCGCCTGTGTTCGACGAAAGTTATTATGGTAGTGTCATCCACGAAATTCGGGAGATGCAGATCATGAATATGGGTAACTACGCTCACGGCAACCAGCCTATACAGCACATGATTTACCTCTATAATTATTCCTCCCAGCCGTGGAAGGCGCAGTACTGGCTGCGTGAGGTTATGGAGCGTATGTACAATGCCAATCCCGACGGCTATTGCGGTGATGAGGACAACGGCCAGACATCTGCTTGGTACGTGTTTTCAGCTTTGGGATTCTATCCCGTCTGTCCGGGTACAGACCAGTATGTGCTGGGTGCTCCTCTTTTCCGTTCTGTGCGTCTGCACTTGGAAAATGGCAAGACTGTGACGATTGAAGCTCCTGAGAATAGTCGTGCCAACTGCTACGTGCAGAAACTTACAGTGGATGGCGTTGACTATACACGCAACTTTCTGACACACGAGCAACTGACGAACGGCTCCTCACTGCGCTTCACTATGGACAATGTGCCCAACAAACTGCGTGGGACAGGAGAGGAGGATGCTCCTTACTCCTTCTCGAAAACGCTTAAAAAGAAGAAGTGACCTCAAAGCCAAAACCATAGCAATTAATGATGAGGGTGTGCCGAATGTCTGACGGAGTGATAGCTGAAAAATGTTTTGACACACCCTCTCTCTTTTACGATAAATCACTGTTTGAAAACCCTATTTACCATGAAACTTAAGAAACTTACTATTTACTGCTTGGCATTGTTTTGCTCCTCTTCTTCCGTTTATGCGCAATCTGGTGAAGAAGTTCAAAAGAAACGTAGCGGCAATCCGATTTTTCCCGGTTGGTATGCCGACCCTGAGGGAGTAGTGCTGGACGGGAAGTTCTGGATTTATCCTACATATTCCGCTCCTTATGATGAACAGACTTTTATGGATGCCTATTCTTCGCCCGACTTGGTGCATTGGACCAAACATCCACGCGTGCTTTCAAAGGAAAATATCCCATGGTTGCGCCGTGCTTTGTGGGCGCCGGCTGTTATCGAGGCCAATGACCGCTATTATCTTTTCTTCGGAGGGAACGATATACAGAACAACTCTGAGATTGGCGGCATCGGTGTGGCTGTGGCAGACAATCCGGCAGGTCCTTTCAAAGATGTGCTGGGCAAGCCCCTGATTGATAAAATTGTGAATGGCGCACAGCCCATCGACCAGTTTGTGTTCCGTGATGACGATGGCACTTACTATATGTACTATGGCGGATGGGGGCATTGCAACATCGTGAAACTGTCTTCCGATTTACTTAGTGTCGTTCCTTTTGATGATGGCACAGTCTATAAAGAAGTGACTCCTCAGGACTATGTGGAAGGTCCTTTCATGTTGAAACGTAACGGAAAGTATTACTTCATGTGGTCGGAAGGCGGTTGGGGAAGTCCCGACTACCGTGTGGCCTATGCCATTGCCGACTCTCCTTTCGGGCCGTTCCATCGCGAGGGAATCATTCTTCAGCAGGATGCCGATGTGGCTACCGGTGCCGGACATCATTCAGTGGTGCGTGGAAAAGGTAAGGACGAATGGTACATCATTTACCACCGTCGCCCGTTGGGAGAAACGGCAGCAAACAGCCGTGCCACCTGCATTGACCGGATGTACTTTGACAAAAAAGGAAAGATAAAGCCGGTGCGCATGACTTTCGAGGGAGTGAAAGCTACCACCCCTCCACTTGACTAATAGCAATTTTCAATTCGAATTTATATAGAAGAAATATGAGTCTTAATTCCAAAAAGATTTGTTTCAGTCTTGTTCTGGCTGCGGCTGCCGGGATGGTTCAGGCTGTCAATAGTAGCTGCCTTCTTGCCGATGCGGGCTTTGTAGCCGTGCAGGATAATACGGCATCTGCTGGTAACTATACCTCTAACCGTCCTAAAGAGAAACAACGACTTTTCCGTTCCACTGCCGTGGAGAAAGAGATTGTCCGTGTACAGAAACTTTTGAAGAACCGCAAGCTTTCCTGGATGTTTGCCAACTGTTTTCCAAATACGCTGGATACTACTGTGCACTTCCGCAAGGGCAGCGATGGAAAGCCTGATACTTTTGTATATACGGGTGACATCCATGCTATGTGGTTGCGTGACTCAGGGGCGCAAGTATGGCCATATGTACAGCTTGCCAATAACGACCCGAAACTGAAAGAGATGCTGGCCGGTGTTATTCTACGCCAGTTCAAATGTATCAATATCGACCCATATGCGAATGCTTACAACGATGGTGCGCTACCCGATGGGCATTGGATGAGTGACCTTACTGACATGAAGCCCGAACTGCATGAACGTAAATGGGAAATCGACTCGCTTTGTTATCCTTTACGGTTGGCTTATCACTACTGGCAGGTGACGGGTGACACTTCGGTTTTCGGTGCTGAATGGCTGGAAGCCATCCGCAATATTTATACTACTTTTTGTCAGCAGCAGCGCAAAGAGGGTGCCGGTCCCTACAAATTTCAACGCAAGACGGAGCGTGCGCTCGATACGCTGAACAATGATGGTCTGGGTGCTCCTGTCCGTCCGGTGGGACTTATCGTGTCCTGCTTCCGCCCGTCGGACGATGCCACAACGCTTCAGTTCCTTGTGCCTTCCAACTTCTTTGCTGTCACTTCCTTGCGTAAGGCTGCCGAGATTCTGGAAACAGTGAACAAGGAGACTGCTTTGGCTGCCGATTGCCGTGCCTTGGCCGATGAGGTGGAAATGGCTTTGAAACGCTATGCAACCTACAATCATCCTGAATTTGGTACCATTTATGCTTTCGAGGTTGATGGTTTCGGTAATCATTTGCTGATGGACGATGCCAATGTGCCTAGCTTGCTTGCCATGCCCTATCTGGGAGATGTAGACGTCAATGACCCTATTTATCAGAATACCCGCCGTTTTGTGTGGAGCGACAGCAATCCTTATTTCTTCAGCGGCAAAGCCGGTGAGGGTATCGGCGGACCGCATATCGGCTATGACATGGTGTGGCCTATGAGCATTATGATGAAAGCTTTCACAAGCCGGGATGATGCCGAAATCAAAACTTGCATCAAGATGCTGATGGATACGGATGCCGGTACGGGCTTCATGCACGAGTCGTTCCATAAGGATGATGCAACTAACTTCACCCGCCCTTGGTTTGCTTGGCAGAACACCCTTTTCGGTGAGTTGATATTGAAGTTGGTTAATGAAGGGAAGGTGGATTTATTGAATAGCATTGATTAAGATATAACATGAAGAACTTATATACATGGGTGGCTGCCTTCCTTTTCGTGGCATTGGCAATTTCGGTTATGGCTTGTACTTCTGCCTCTTCTGCTGGTACGGTGACGGTGGTTGACCGGCCGGATATACATGCTGTCAATACTAATTATATGGGTTACCGTGCCCCGCTTCGTCCATTGAACTTTATAAAATTGCCAGTAGGCAGCATCCGTCCCGAGGGGTGGGTAAGGAAATTTCTGGAGTTGCAGCGCGACGGCCTGACCGGACATTTAGGGGAAATCAGTGCTTGGTTGGAAAAGGATGACAACGCTTGGCTTACGACCGGTGGGGACCATGGTTGGGAGGAAGTTCCCTATTGGCTCAAAGGGTATAGCAGTTTGGCATATATTCTGAATGATCCGAAGATGATAGAAGAAACCAAATACTGGATCGAAGGCGTATTTGCCAGTCGCCAGCCGGACGGTTATTTCGGCCCGGTCAACGAACGCAATGGAAAACGCGAACTTTGGGCACAGATGATTATGCTCTGGTGCCTGCAATCTTATTACGAGTATTCTCAAGACCAGCGTGTCATAGCCCTGATGACAAACTACTTTAAATGGCAGATGACGGTTCCCGACGACCAACTTCTGGAAGACTTTTGGGAGAATAGTCGTGGAGGCGATAATATCATCAGCATTTACTGGCTTTACAGCCATACGGGAGATGCTTTTTTGCTCGAATTGGCCGAAAAGATTCATCGCAACACTGCGGACTGGACTCAGTCGACCTCTTTGCCCAACTGGCACAACGTAAACATTGCCCAATGTTTCCGTGAGCCTGCCATTTATTATATGCAGACCGGTGATTCTGCCATGCTGAAAGCCTCTTATAATGTCCATCGGCTGATCCGTCGTACTTTCGGGCAGGTGCCCGGTGGCATGTTCGGGGCGGATGAGAATGCCCGTTTGGGATATATCGACCCTCGCCAAGGGGTGGAAACCTGCGGGCTGGTTGAGCAGATGGCTTCCGATGAAATTATGCTTCGCATAACGGGCGACCCCTTATGGGCCGAGCATTGCGAAGAAGTGGCATTTAATTCTTATCCGGTTGCCGTGATGCCGGATTTTAAAGCGTTGCGCTACATCACTTGCCCGAACCATGTCGTCAGTGATTCCAAGAATCATCATCCGGGCATTGACAACCGCGGACCGTTTCTTTCGATGAATCCTTTCAGCAGTCGTTGCTGTCAGCACAATCATGCACAAGGCTGGCCCTACTTTGCCGAGCATCTGGTTTTGGCAACTCCCGACAATGGAGTGGCAACGGCTCTTTATGCAGCTTGCAAAGCTGTGGTGAAAGTAGCTGATGGAAAGGAAATCACTTTGCACGAAGAGACGAATTATCCTTTTGAGGAAGACATCCGTTTTTCTGTCTCTACCGAGGGAAAAGTCGTCTTCCCGTTCTATTTCCGAATCCCTTCATGGACTCAAAAGGCGAAAGTGTGCGTGAATGGTGAGGAAGTGGATGCGGTTCCCGTGGCAGGGAAGTATCTCTGCATCCATCGCGAGTGGTCGGATGGTGACTGTGTGGAATTGACGTTTCCGATGTCTTTGTCCATGCGCACCTGGCAGGTCAATAAAAACAGCGTAAGTGTGGATTACGGTCCTCTCACGCTCTCTCTTAAGATTGCTGAGAAATATGTGGAGAAGGACAGCCGCGAAACGGCCATCGGTGATTCTAAATGGCAAAAAGATGCTGACCCTCAAAAATGGCCCACTACTGAGATATATCCCGGCAGCGCGTGGAATTATTCGCTGGTGTTGGACAAGACAGAACCCTTGAAACACTTCGAGGTAATCCGTAAATCATGGCCGGCCGGCGACTACCCTTTTACGGTGGCCAATGTACCTTTGGAGGTGAAGGCTGTCGGCCGATTGGTTCCCGAATGGGAAATAGATGAAACCGGGTTGTGTGGCGTGTTGCCCGAAGAGGATGCAGCGAGAGGCGACAAAGAAGAAATCACACTCATCCCTATGGGAGCTGCGCGGTTAAGGATATCTGCGTTCCCGAATACAAGAGAATAAATTGATGAATGATGCGGACAGTAGTGAAGTGCTGACATCTTTAACTCCTGACTTGCATAAATAGAAAACTTAAAATAAAATGAAACGTATTGCTTTTTTGGATTACGTGCGCGTGTTTGCGTGCTTCTTGGTCATGTTGGTTCATGCCAGTGAGAATTTTTATGGAGCTGCCGGCTCTACAGATATGGTAGGACCGCAGTCTTTCCTTCAGAATGAGGCCGATAGGTTGTGGGTATCAGTTTATGATGGTTTCTCTCGTATGTCTGTGCCTCTGTTCATGATTGTTTCGGCTTATCTGCTTGCACCGATGAAGAAAGGACAAAGCTGTTGGCAGTTTTACCGCAAACGTTTCCTGCGCATCATGCCGCCGTTCGTCTTTTTCATGGTACTATATAGCACGTTGCCCATGTTGTGGGGACAGATAGACGGCGAACAATCTCTGAACGACCTTTCACGTATCTGGCTGAACTTTCCTGCGCTTGCCGGGCACTTCTGGTTTATGTATCCGTTGATAAGTCTTTATCTGTTCATTCCGGTCATTTCACCGTGGCTGGAGAAGGTTTCGGCCAAAGAAGAACGTTTCTTCATCGGATTGTTTCTGATTTCTACTTGTATACCTTTCCTCAACCGTTGGTTTGGTGAAGTATGGGGACAGTGTTTCTGGAACGAATATCACATGTTATGGTATTTTTCGGGTTATTTAGGCTATCTTGTGCTGGCACATTATATCCGCGTGCATCTTACTTGGGGGCGCTCCTTGCGTCTGCGGGTCGGTTTCCTGCTTATGCTGGTCGGCGCGGCGGCTACCATATGGTCGTTCTATGTCCAGGCTGTTCCAGGAGTGGTTCATTCTACACCGGTCATTGAGGTGGGATGGGCTTTCTGTACCCTTAATTGCGTGGCGTTGACGGCAGGCACATTTTTGTTGTTCGGCTGTATCAGCATTCCGCAGCCTCCGCGCATCATTGCCGAAATGTCTAAACTCAGCTACGGCATGTTTCTTATGCACATTTTCTGGCTTGGCTTGTGGGTGTCGGTGTTTAAGTCTACATTGGGATTGCCCACTGTGGCTGCCATTCCGGTTATAGCGGTATGTACGTTTATCAGTTGTTTCGTGGCAACCAAGCTCATCTCGTTGATACCGGGCAGTAAATGGATTATCGGGTAAAAACCTTGTATTCGCTTTCCCGTTGAAGGCTCGGGAGCTGTCAATTGCCTGCTGCTAACCTCACTGTAGTAGGGGCGTAGCGTCACTGCAAAATGGTTGCATTCTTTTTGCACTGATTATCTGCTGATTCATAAATGGTTATGCTAAGAGGAAAGGAGGTGTAATCAAAGACAGATGCGTAATTGATAAGAAAACGCCGGAACACCTATGAAGTGCGGTAGTGCGAAGGAAAGAGGTCTTACCGGAAAAGCCGATGAATAGGAAGGTTGAGGAAGAAGGTGAAGGCTGTGGAGGATGAAAATACTCTCTCTTTAGCTGAAAAGCTGTGTATTCTGCTTGAAAACGTGTACTTTTGCAGATTATATGAATGAATGGCAGAATATGAACAAATCCGAAAAGCGAGTATTAGTGGGAATGAGCGGAGGTATAGACAGTACCGCCACTTGCCTGATGTTGAGGGAACAGGGCTATGAGATAGTCGGCCTCACCATGTGGGTGTGGGGAGACGAACCGGTGGAAGCCCGCAACCTTGCCGACAGTATGGGAATTGAACACCATGTGGCAGATGAGCGTGAGGCTTTCCGGCAGATTATCGTTCAGAACTTTATCGATGAATATCGTCGGGGGCGTACTCCCAATCCTTGTGTGATGTGTAATCCGTTATTCAAGTTCCGTATCCTGACGGAGTGGGCGGACAGGTTGGGGTGTGCGTTCATTGCTACCGGGCACTACACCCGTCTGGAGGAACGGAACGGGAAGGTTTACATTGTTGCCGGGGATGATGATAAGAAAGACCAGTCCTATTTCCTCTGGCGACTGGGGCAGGAGGTGTTGAAGCGATGCATCTTCCCGTTGGGAGCATCCACCAAGATGCAGGTTCGCGAGTATCTTCGTGATAAAGGATATACGCTCAAGGCGGAAGAAGGGGAAAGCATGGAAGTCTGTTTCATCAAGGGAGACTACCGCGACTTCTTGCGCGAGCATTCCTCGGAGATAGACAGTGAAGTGGGGCCGGGATGGTTTGTCAATTCGGAAGGCGTCAAACTGGGGGAGCACAAAGGATTTCCTTACTACACTATCGGACAGAGGAAAGGCCTGGAGATAGCTTTGGGCAAACCTGCCTATGTGCTGAAAATTAATCCGCAGAAGAATACCGTGATGCTGGGCGATGCGGAACAATTGAAGGCCGGATATATGCTGGCCGAAGAGGAGAATCTGACGGATGAAGACGAATTCTTTGGATCGGAAGAACTCACCGTGCGCATCCGTTATCGCAGCAAACCTATTCCTTGCACCGTGAAGCGCCTGGAGGACGGGCGTCTGCTGGTGCACTTCTTGTCGGAGGCTTCTGCCATTGCTCCAGGACAGTCTGCCGTGTTCTATGTCGGCCGGCGTGTGGTTGGAGGCTCATTCATCGCTTCCCAACGGGGCATCGGGATGTTTCTTTAATTTTTAATTTATAATTTCTAATTGTGAAAAGACTTGTACTTCTTTCAGCCTTTGTCCTGTTTGCGGCGGGAGCATCGGCACAACAAGATACTTTGAAGTATCGTATCAGCCTGAAGGATAAGGCTGCCACCACGTATTCGCTGGAACATCCGGAAGCGTTCCTTTCTGAAAAGGCGATTGAGCGTCGCCGGAAGCAGAATCTTCCGATAGACTCGACAGACCTTCCGGTATGCCGTAAGTATGTGGATGAGATTCGCAGGCAAGGCGCGAAGATTGTCGTTACCGGCAAATGGGAGAATTTTGTTACAGTGTCCTGCAACGACTCTGCATTGATAGAGCGTATTGCCGCCCTGCCTTTTGTTCGGAAGACGGAAAAGGTCTGGATAGCTCCCGGAGGTGACGGGCCGTTCATGGCGACAGAGCGCGACTCTCTGATAAACCGCCCGAGCGTGCATCCCGACAGCATTTATGGATTGGCTGTCGACCAGATACGGCTGAGCAATGGCGATAAGCTGCACGAAGAAGGCTTCAAGGGACAAGGAATGACGATTGCCGTTATCGACGCGGGTTTCCACAATGCCGACAAGATAACCGCTATGCAGAATATCCGCATCCTGGGTACGAAGGATTTTGTGAATCCCCAATCGGATATATTTGCCGAAAGCAGCCACGGCATGGCGGTGCTCTCGTGCATCGCCATGAATCGCCCCGGTGTCATGACCGGTACAGCTCCCGAAGCTTCTTTCTGGTTGCTGCGTAGCGAAGACGAATACTCCGAGCATCTGGTAGAGCAGGACTACTGGGCTGCTGCTGTGGAATATGCCGATAGCGTGGGAGTGGATGTGCTTAATACTTCATTGGGATATTACGCTTTCGATGATAAATCCAAGAATTATAAGCTCCGCAATCTGGATGGGCACTATGCGCTGATGTCACGTCAGGCATCGCGCATAGCCGATAAGGGCATGGTATTGGTATGCAGTGCCGGAAATTCGGGCACCGATTCTTGGAAGAAGATTACGCCTCCGGGCGATGCCGAGAATGTGCTGACGGTGGGTGCTGTCGACAAGGAAGCTGTTCTGGCTCCTTTCTCGTCTGTAGGGAATACGGCAGACCATCGGATAAAGCCGGATGTTGTAGCCGTCGGGCTGGATGCCGACGTTATACGTACGGACGGCAACCAGGGAAGGGCGAACGGTACCTCTTTTGCCTCACCCATTATGTGCGGCATGGTGGCTTGCTTGTGGCAGGCTTGTCCCGAACTTACGGCAAAAGAAGGGATAGAATTGGTGCGCCGTTCCGGTGACCGTACGGATTATCCTGATAATATCTATGGCTATGGCGTGCCCGATATGTGGAAGGCGTATCAGGATTATCAGTCCGAAAGAAACAAATAACGAGAATTTCTGTTGGCTTGCCAATAGTGTATTGTCACTTTATCACGAATAAAGTACTGCTTTATTACGGATAAAATTTTATAAAGTTATAACTGGTTGAATGATAGCTATATGGAAGCCTTGTCTTTACAAGAGTTGAATGCCCTTGTGCGCCGTAGTCTGGAGCAGTGTCTCCCCGATGAGTTTTGGGTGCAGGCAGAGTTGAGCGATGTGCGTACCAACAGTACAGGGCATTGCTATCTGGAATTTGTGCAGAAAGATCCCCGTAGCAATAGTCTGGTAGCTAAGGCGAGAGGCACCATCTGGGCAAATGTGTTTCGGTTGCTGAAGCCCTATTTTGAGGAGGCTACGGGGCAGGCATTTGTTTCGGGCATCAAAGTGCTGGTTCAGGTCACTGTCAGTTTCCACGAACTTTATGGATATAGTTTGACAGTGCAGGACATAGATCCCACCTATACGTTGGGCGATATGGCGCGTCGCCGCAGGGAAATATTGAGGCAGCTTGAGGAGGAGGGAGTCCTCACTCTTAATAAAGAACTGGATATACCCCGCCTGCCACAACGTATTGCCGTCATATCTTCACCGACGGCGGCGGGCTATGGTGACTTCTGTCATCAGCTGGAAAACAATTCCCGGGGGTTCTACTTTTATACGGAGCTGTTTCCTGCCTTGATGCAGGGTGACCGTGTGGAGGAGTCTGTCCTTTCTGCTCTCGACCGGGTGAATGCACGCTTGTTCGAGTTTGATGTGGTTGCCATTATTCGCGGTGGAGGCGCCACGTCCGACTTGTCCGGTTTCGATACCTATCTGCTTGCTGCTGCTTGTGCACAGTTTCCGTTACCTATCATAACGGGTATCGGTCACGAGCGGGACGACACGGTGCTGGATTCTGTGGCACATACCCGTGTAAAGACCCCTACGGCCGCCGCCGAGTTCTTGATAGACCTCATGAACAATGCCGCCGATGAACTGGAAATGCTTGTTTCCCGCTTGCATGAGGGGGTCAGGAATCTGTTGCAGCAGGAACAGCGCAAGTTGTCTGTCTGCAAGAACCGGATTCCTTCTGTCTCATACCGCTGCATATCCGATGCAAAAATGGCTTTACTGACTGCGCGGAAAGATGTAGTGCAAGCTGTCACTTCCTATTTGTCCCGCTATCGCCACCGTCTGGAATTGTTGCAGCAACGCTTGGTGGATGCTTCACCGGAAAAGCTGCTTGCCCGCGGTTACAGCATCACGTTGAAAGACGGGAAGGTTGTGAAAAATGTCGGCTTGCTGAATGAAGGAGATGAAATCACCACCCTGCTCCAAAAAGGAGAAGTAACCTCAATCGTAAATCGTAAACCGTCAAATCGTAAATAATATGGTGTCCAAGAAAAAAGAAACCTACTCCGAAGCCATGGCACGTTTGGAGAAAATTGTCAGCCAGATAGACAACAATGAACTGGAGATAGATGTGCTTGCTGAAAAAATAAAGGAAGCAAATGGAATTATAGCATTTTGCAGCGATAAATTGACCAAAGCTGATAAGGAAATTGAAAAATTACTGTCGGAGAAGCGGGAATCTGAAGAATAAAAGCTATTTTTGTTGCAAAATGTACGTAATAGAAGTAACTAATACTTTGAGATATGAAAGAACTTGATTGGGCTAATCTGCCGTTCGGATACATGAAGACAGATTACAATGTGAGAATTTACTATCGTAACGAACAATGGGGCGAACTGGAAGTTTGCAGCGAGGAAACCATTCCTATGCATATGGCTGCCACTTGTTTGCACTACGGTCAGGAAGCGTTTGAGGGTTTGAAGGCTTTCCGTGGCAAAGACGGTAAAGTGCGTATCTTCCGTTTGGAAGAGAATGCAGCCCGCCTGCAATCCACTTGCCGTGGCATCTTGATGCCGGAACTTTCTACAGAGCGTTTCAAAGAAGCTATTCTGAAGGTGGTGAAGCTGAACGAGCGTTTCATTCCGCCTTATGAATCGGGTGCTTCTCTGTATATCCGTCCGTTGCTGGTGGGTACCGGTGCACAAGTAGGCGTACATCCTGCCAGCGAATATCTGTTTGTGGTGTTCGTGACCCCGGTAGGTCCTTACTTTAAGGGTGGATTCTCAACCAATCCGTATGTCATTATCCGCGAATTCGACCGTGCTGCTCCATTGGGTACCGGTACTTATAAAGTAGGTGGTAACTATGCAGCCAGTTTGCGTGCCAACAAGAAAGCGCACGATTTGGGTTATGCCTGCGAGTTCTATCTGGATGCCAAGGAAAAGAAATACATGGACGAATGTGGTGCTGCCAACTTCTTTGGTATCAAGGACAATACGTATATCACTCCGAAATCTACTTCCATCTTGCCCTCCATCACCAACAAGAGCCTGATGCAGCTGGCAGAGGATATGGGTATGAAGGTAGAGCGTCGTCCGGTTCCTGAAGAAGAATTGCTGACTTTCGAGGAAGCGGGTGCCTGCGGTACAGCTGCCGTTATCAGCCCCATCGAACGTATTGACGACGTAGAGAACGGCAAGTCATACGTTATTTCCAAAGATGGAAAACCGGGACCGGTATGTACGAAGCTTTACAACAAGCTGCGTGCCATCCAGTATGGTGACGAGCCAGATACTCATGGTTGGGTAACGATCGTTGAATAATACGGTAATGTCTATCGTATAAGACTTGCCGGGACTTTGTTTTTATACTTTTAGGCACGGATTGCGCGGAAAACACGGATAGATTTAAGAGAAACCGTGAAAATCCGTGCAATCCGTGCTTAAAATAATATGTTTTATGTTTCAATACTTCTTAAATGGGAAAAAACAAGTTAGAGAAGTTTGCCGATATGGCGAGTTATCCGCATGTTTTCGAGTATCCGTATTCCGCGGTAGATAATGTGCCGTTTGACATGAAAGGAAATTGGCATGGGCAGTTTTTCAAAAATGACCATCCTATTGTTCTGGAACTGGGCTGTGGTAGGGGAGAATATACTGTCGGATTGGGACGCATGTTTCCCGATAAGAACTTCATCGGAGTGGATATAAAGGGAGCCCGTATGTGGACGGGAGCTACCGAGTCGCTGCAATCGGGCATGAAGAATGTGGCCTTTCTGCGTACGAATATCGAAATCATCGACCGTTTTTTTGCTTCGGATGAAGTGAGTGAGATCTGGCTTACTTTCTCGGACCCGCAGATGAAGAAGGCTACCAAAAGGCTTACTTCCACTTATTTCATGGAGCGCTACCGCAAGTTCCTGAAGAATGACGGTATCGTTCATCTGAAGACGGACAGCAACTTCATGTTTACCTATACCCGGTACATGATTGAAAGAAACCGGTTGCCGGTGGATGTGATGACGGAAGACTTATATCACTCCGGCATGGCTGATGAGATACTCAGCATCAAGACCTATTATGAACAACAATGGCTGGATCGTGGTTTGAATATCAAGTACATCAAGTTCCATCTTCCGCAAGAGGGCGAGTTGCAGGAGCCGGATGTGGAGATAGAGCTGGATGAGTATCGCAGTTATAACCGTAGCAAGCGTAGTGGACTGCAAACCAGTAAATGATGTGAATCAGTGGTTAAAACTACTGCTGATTCGCATAAAATATAGTAAATAGTAAATCGTCAAATAGTAAATACAATGACATTATATCCAAAATTAATCCTTGATGCATTGGCAACAGTGCGTTATCCCGGCACTGGAAAGAATCTTGTTGAGGCTGAGATGGTGGCCGATAACATGCGGATTGAAGGGATGAAGGTCAGCTTCTCGCTGACATTTGAGAAACCGACCGATCCTTTCATGAAGTCGATGGTGAAAGCTGCCGAGACGGCTATACATACGTATGTTTCTCCCGAGGTGGAGGTTGTGATTACGACTGAAAGCCGTCAGGCGGCACGTCCGGAAGTGGGTAAGCTATTACCTCAGGTGAAGAATGTTATCGGAGTGTCTTCCGGAAAAGGTGGGGTAGGCAAGTCCACGGTTGCTGCCAACCTTGCCGTGTCTTTGGCAAAGTTGGGTTATAAGGTGGGTCTGCTGGATGCTGATATCTTCGGACCTTCCGTTCCTAAGATGTTCCAAGTGGAAGATGCCCGTCCGGTGGCGGAGAACATTGGTGGACGTGATTTAATTGTTCCGATAGAGAAGTATGGTATCAAGCTGCTTTCCATCGGTTTCTTTGTCGATCCCGATCAGGCCACCTTGTGGCGCGGAGGTATGGCAAGCAATGCTTTAAAGCAATTGATTGGTGATGCCGACTGGGGAGAACTGGATTATTTCCTTATTGACCTTCCTCCCGGAACGAGTGACATTCACTTGACTGTGGTGCAGACATTGGCGCTGACGGGGGCTATCGTTGTCAGCACGCCGCAGGCTGTGGCGCTGGCAGATGCACGCAAAGGCATCAATATGTTCACCAATGACAAAGTGAATGTGCCTATTCTCGGTTTGGTAGAGAATATGGCTTGGTTTACACCTGCCGAACTGCCGGAGAATAAATACTATATTTTCGGTAAAGAAGGAGCCAAGAGGTTGGCGGAAGAGATGAATGTACCGTTGCTGGGGCAGATACCTATTGTACAGAGCATCTGTGAGAGTGGTGATAAGGGCACTCCGGTTGCTTTGGATGAGAATACGGTGACCGGGCGTGCGTTCCTGCAACTGGCTGCCGCCGTAGTCCGCCAGGTAGACCGCAGAAATATGGAAATGGCACCGACACGGATTGTGGAAGTGCATAAATAAACATGGATATTTCCTTTATGAAAAAGGAGCAATTGCCCGTCGCCGGGTAACTGCTTCTTTTTCATTTAAACTTGTTTGGAGAGAGAATTAGTTTATTTAGTTGGAGTAACAGTGGCGTTCTGAACAGCAGGACTCTTTTCCGGTTCTTGCAGACGGAACATGATGGGAACTGTATATTTTACATTTACAGCTTGTCCTCTTTGCATGCCGGGCTTCCACTTAGGCATAATGGTAGTCAGGCGGATTGCTTCGGCATCCAGCAGAGGGTCGGCACTGCGGAGAACTCTGGGATTGATGATGTTGCCCTCTGTATTTACGATAAACTGTATGGTAACTCTTCCCTGAATCTTAGCTTGCTGTGCAGCTGCCGGATATTTGATGTTTTTGCTGATGAATTCCATCATTGCGGGCATACCGCCGGGATATTCGGGCATTTGTTCTACAACTTCAAAAATGGTTCCCTCCTCCGGTACCGTTGTACCTTCCGGAGCATAACCCACTACCACCAGTTCATTTATTTTGTTTTCAATGGGAGCATACTTCACCGGGATCTTGTCTTCTGTCAATCGGAACATTACTGGTACCGTAAATCTTACGCGTACTGCTTCTCCGCGTTGTGTACCGGGTTTCCATTTAGGCATGGCACTGACTACGCGCACGGCTTCTTTGTCCAATTCAGGGTCAACGCCACGCAGTATTTTTACATTGGTAATACTTCCATCCTTCTCCACAACAAATTGCACGATACCCCGTCCTTGTATACCTTTCTTCATAGCTGCTTCCGGATATTTGATGTTCTTGCTCAAGTATTCCATCAGTGCAGGCATACCTCCACCAGTGAATTCGGGCATATGCTCTACTACCTCGAAAATCGGATTGTCTGGAGTTCCCGGGTCGCTTTGCATGACTTCATTCCATTTCTCATTGTAAACGATTGTCCAATTCGTTTTGTTTTCTTTGGGTAATCTTTCATCAGTGAAAGAGATGCCTTTCTTTTTGTTTCCGTCTTGATATAAGAATAATAATTTTGCTTTGGGAGAGGCTTTGAATTCAAAACTTCCATCGGCTTGGGTAGTGACTTCGGTAGGAGTAGAATTAGGAACACTTAGTATTTTCACACCTTGTATTGGCTTTCCATCCTTGTCCACTACCTTTCCTTTGTAAGTCACGGTTTTCGTGTCTTGTTCCGGTTGGGGAGCTACTTGAGGGTCTTGAACTTCCGGTGCCGGTTGTTCGGTTTGGGGATCTACAGCTTCTATGACTTCCACCGCAATCTTCTTTGTGGTACGCGCTACGGTTTCGATATTGCTGACAATCATAAGTAAGGCCGCTAAAGGAAGGAACATCAAATATTTGGTTCTTCCTATTTCTTTGGTTCTCTTTTTGTTCATCATCTTGATGCGTTTTTTTAGAGGTAAAACATTGAAACTGTTATAGATGGTTACTGCAGCCTTTTGATGTGACAATCCTAACAAATGGTATTGATAGGTTTTGGAGTCATAGCCGTTTTCCAATACGCGGGCGTCGGCCATATATTCCAGATTGGTACGGATTTCCCGTTTCATGAGCCAGGCAAATGGATTACACCAGCAGAAAATGCACACCAGTTCACTGATGATGACATCAATGGAGTGCCATTGCCGGGCATGTGTCTGCTCATGGGTCAATATTTCGTTGAACTCCTCTTCCGTATGCGAGGACGGGTGGATAAAAATCCAGTGGAAAAAAGAGAAAGGCCCGTCTGCTTTGGGAAGTAGATGTATACTTGTGTTGCCTATTTGTATCTTGCGGCATCGGCATGTTAGGCGGATGATGCCTGCCAGTTGCATGATGAGGCGTATCATCAGCAATGCCACTATTCCCCAATAGGCGATATTGGCATATTCTGAAAGGATGCTTTTCCAGTCGGTCGGAGCCACTTCTGTGCCTACTGTGAGTTCCGGTAGCACAACGCTGGCATAGAGATCTGCCATGGCCACCATCGGTTCCTGCTCCGTAATCCACGTTTGTATGTTCAGCAAAGGTACGGCAGCGGAAACGGCAAAGAAACAAAGCAGTGCGGTTCTGCGCCAGCCGAAAAATGTGTCTTTGTAGAAGAACAGCCGATAGAATGCATAAAACAGTACTATCGCTACATTCACTTTCAGAAAATAGGCTAACATGTTTACTCCTTTCCTTTCTCTATCATATCTATAATGTCTTTCAGGTCATTGGCCGAAATCTTCTGGTCTTTGGCGAAGAACGAAACCATTTCCTTATAAGAATTTTCAAAGTAGTTGCGCACAAAACCGCTCATAAAGGTACGTTTGTATTCGCTTTCGCGTATAAGCGGGGTATACTGGTAGGTATTGCCTACACGTGCGGCACGGATATATTGCTTGCGCTCCAGGTTTTTCACAATAGATGCTACTGTTGTGTAGGGAGGCGCCGGTTTGGGATATTTGGCAACAATGTCTTTTACGAAGCAACTGCCCAGTTCCCAAATGTACAACATTGCTTCTTCTTCTTGTATCGTTAACTTTTCCATGGATAAAGTATTTAAATGAATTCAATACAAATCTACGAATATTTCGTAAACTGGCATCAAACAGTGAGTTAATTAATCTAAATGCGTTTACTGTATGTATATTCTTTTGTCTGATTGAAAAGAACATGGCTGTTGATAATCTTCTTTTGGTTAAGATTGTCTATCTTTGTTGCAATTAATTCTTTTACCTTAAATAAAGCAGAAATATGGGAACAGTTAAATCGTTGTTGCTGGGAATGTGCTTCGTATTGGGTGCATGCACAAGCCAGACTTCTACTGTGCAAACCACAGAGAAGGGAACTCAATGGGAATGGCAAAATGGTACCATTGTTGTCAAGACTCCCGAGCGTCCGGAAGGACAAAAGAGTGTATTGGGACTGACTACTCCGAAGCTGGAGGCAGTGCGTGTGGGTTTTGTTGGTTTGGGGATGCGTGGTCCCGGAGCAGTGGAGCGTTTCACTTATATTCCGGGTACGCAGGTAGTGGCTCTTTGTGATTATGAAGAGGCCCGTGCAGATAAATGTCAGGAGCTCTTGAAGAAGGCATCCATGCCCAAAGCCGCCGTCTATTCCGGTGACAAGGGATACGAGGAACTTTGCAAGCGTGATGATATAGACTTGGTTTATATTGCTGCGGACTGGCTGCATCACTTCCCCGTTGCCAAATGTGCGCTGGAGAACGGAAAGAATGTAGCGATAGAAGTGCCTTCGGCCATGAACCTGCAGGAATGCTGGGATTTGATTAACTTGAGTGAGTCTACCCGCAAGCATTGCTTCATCTTGGAGAACTGTTGCTATGACTGGTTCGAGATGAATACGCTGAACATGGCGCAGCATGGCGTATTCGGTGAAGTTATCCGTGCACAAGGTGCTTATATACATAACTTGAGCCCGTTTTGGGACTATTACTGGAAGAATGGAGAAAATGACAAGTTGGGCTGGCGTTTGGACTACAACATGAAGCATCGCGGTGACGTGTATGCCACTCACGGCCTTGGTCCGGTGGCGCAAGCACTGGATATTCACCGTGGTGACCGTATGGAAACGCTGGTAGCCATGGACACCAAATCTGTGGTGGGCAAGGAGTTGGTAGAGAAAAGAACCGGCGAGGAGTGCAAGGAATTCCGTAACGGTGACCATACCACGACCATGATTCGTACAGCCAATGGAAAGGTGATTGAGATTCAGCACAATGTAATGACGCCACAACCCTATAACCGTCTGTATCAGCTTACGGGAACCAAGGGATTCGCCAACAAATATCCGGTAGAAGGGTATGCGCTTGACGCTGACCAGCTGAGTGCATCGGGCGTTCAGCCCAAAGTGGATGATTTGAATTCACACGGTTTCCTACCGGAAACGGAGATGGAGGCACTCGTGGAGAAATACCAGCATCCCATTTTGAAGAAGTACGGTGAGATGGCGAAGGAAGTAGGAGGTCATGGTGGCATGGACTTCGTGATGGACAGCCGTCTGGTATATTGCCTGCAGAACGGTCTTCCTTTGGATATGGATGTATACGACCTTGCTGAGTGGTGCTGCCTTGCAGAACTGGGAGAACTTTCCATGGACAACGGTTGTGCGGCTGTGGCATTCCCCGATTTCACCCGTGGTGAATGGAATGTGGTGAAAGGCTACAAGCATGCGTATGCAAGTCCGGAAGAGGAAGCGGCTGCTATGGAGAAGGCAAAGGCATTCACTGCTAAACTGAAGGAGCAGGGAGCCAAGGAATGGGCTGAAAAGTAATAACGGTATACTGATAAAACAAAAAACAGCAGGCCTATCCCTGCTGTTTTTTGTTTTATCAGTTTGTCATTTAGTAACTTTCAATAATTCCTCCTTCATCTTTTCCACTCCCGGGAAACCAGTTTGCCTGAACGTGGTGTTTCCTTCTCGGTCTACAATCAGATAAGTCGGTACCCCTTCTATCTTGAATGCGTCCGAGAGGTATTTCCATTGGGTATCTGTCAGGCGGAAGTGTTCGCCGTGGATGTCGGGAATCATATTCTCCCAGGTCTTCAAGGGGGAGGTTTCACCGGTGATGTACAGATATACAATGTCCTTACCTTTCAGTTCCTCCTTCATGGGGACCATCATCTTGTTTGCCATACGGCATGGACCGCACCAGGTGGCCCAGAAATCTACTAACAATACTTTTCCTTTGAATTTGCTGATGATGGAAGTAAACAACTCTTCGTTGTTGACGTTGGTATCCACTTGGTGGATGGTGTAACCCGTCTTTTTCTTGTTGGCTTCGAGCTGTGCAAGCAACTCGTCATTGGCGGCAGTCAGCATTTCGCGGTATGCGGCGGGCATGGCGGCAACGGTTGCCTTTTGCTCGTCGGTGAGTGGGGTGAAGTTCTTGATACCCCGGTAGAGGGTGACATTACGGGCTATATCGAAGAAGATGCCTTTATCTGTTCCCCATGCTTTGGCCAGTTCCTCGCTCCGTTCTACATTTCTTGGAGCCATTTGTACATACTGGTTGGACAAGACTGCCTGCGGCACATTCAATATGCTCATGTCCTCGTCGGACACGTAGTTGGAGGGCACTTTCCGGGAAAGTTCCTGATAGTAGTTGTTTGCTTCCTCCCGTTTGATGAGATTGGCTTGTAGGGCAGCCGATGTCAAGATGCTGGCAACGGAAGACAGCATGGCATTCGTAGTCAGTTTGTTATTGATAGTCAAAAGTTGTCGGGTAGAAACACTGTAAGGCAATTTGTCTATTGCTTCTTGTGTTTCGCCGGATATTTGGAGTACGTATGCTTTGGCTGCATCAATATCCTTGCCAGCCAGTGCAGCTATGTTTTGATAGAGCTTGTCTTGCATGTTGATGTCGGGGTGGTTTCCGTTCAACTCTTGTGCCACGGTTTCTAGAGGCCCGTTGATGTATACCATTTCTCCATAGGGTTTCCCCTTGCTGTGGAATTTAGACTTGCGTCGGGAAGCTTCGCGTAGATTGACGTATATTTCTGTTGTCTTGCCCGGTTCCATGAAGAACTGGAGCATATGTTCTCTACCCAGATACATGGTACATGGGGTAGTGCCGGGCAACGTTACTTCTTTGGTGAAACTGCCGTCAGGCTGGATGTCGAGTGGTATGTCCATGATGTCTCCTTTGATATTCTCCCACACGGCAATACTGATTGGCATTGCCATATTGGGGCGTGAATCCAGGAGTTTCCCTTTCAGCATGGCTTTTCCATATTGGATGACCGGTTCGGGAAGTTCGGCATTAGGGTCGGTTTTGTGCACTACGGCGTTTTGGGGAAGTGCCAATTCCGGCAGTTTCTTGCTTTTCAGCTGTATTCCCCAGATGCTGAATCCGTTTTCCACCTTTTCGCCTTCGGTGAAGTCGAAGGAGGTAGCATTGTCGGATAGGGGAGGAAAGACCAGTTGGAATTCCGCTTCGCCCGATTCGGGCATCCAAAATTCCTTGCCTGGTGTGATGCCTATGCCGGAACGCAGTTGGTAGGTTTCTCCGTTATTGTCTGTCAGGTAGCTGTCGGGTGCAATCTGTATCCAGTACTTGGGACGATACTTGGCATAGATGTGGAGCACGGTTGCCGTGTCACTGATGACTACTTTGCTCACTTCGATGGAAGTCGTGTTTCTTACGATGAACGGTGGTTGGTCAATCACACGGTTTTTGGCTTGCAGGGTACAGCAGATGCACAGTAGGAAGCCTGCTAAGAGGAAATGGATGTGTTTCATATGAATTGTTTTTTGCGAAAATACGAATGTTTCGTAAAGAAACAAGCATGTGGGAGTTAATTGATGTAAAATGCTTCCATTTCTTCGTTTTTCAAAGAAACCTTGTATCTTTGCCGTCTGATACTTAACACTTAATATCTTGTCATATGAAAACCAGAATTCTTCTGATGGGCTTGTTGTTGGCTGCTGTTGCCAATGCCCAGACTGTCTATCACGATGCTTCCGCCTTCCCCCTTTTGGGCAAAGCAACAGAATCTACCCTTACCCGCTATGAGCGTCTGCCGGACTCTCTGCAGAACAGCTCCCGCAAGCCTTTGTGGGACTTGGGCCGCAACAGTGCCGGACTTGCCGTGCGCTTCCGTTCCAACTCTACAAGCATTTCCGCCAAATGGGAAGTAAGGAACAATATGAGTATGAACCACATGACGCCTACCGGTATTAAAGGCCTCGACCTCTACTGCCTGCAAGACGGCAAATGGATATTTGCCGGTAGCGGTCGTCCGCAGGGCAAGGTCAGCAAGGCGACTATCGTAAGCAATATGTTGTCCGAGGAGCGCGAATACCTTTTGTACCTTTCTTTATATGACGGGGTTACCTCGCTTTCCATCGGAGTGGATTCCCTATCTGCCATCACTCCACCGGCAGTGGACTTGCCGAAACGTGAGAAGCCGGTAGTATTCTATGGTACCAGCATCTTGCAGGGAGGCTGCGCTTCCCGTCCCGGCATGGCACATACCAATATTCTGGAACGTTGGCTCAATCGTGAGTGTATCAATCTGGGCTTTAGCGGCAATGCCTTGCTCGACCTGGAGATTGCCGATGTCATAGCCGGTGTGGACGCTTCTATGTTTGTCCTCGACTTTGTGCCCAATGCTACCGTGGAGCAAATGAGAGAGCGTGCCGATAAATTCTATACCATTATTCGCAGCAAGCATCCCGATACGCCTGTTCTTTTCGTGGAAGACCCTCTCTTTACCCACTCTCCTTTTGACACCAGGATTGCCAAGGAGGTGAAGGACAAGAATGAGACATTGAATGCCTTTTTTCGTTCTTTGAAGCAACGTGGAGAGAAAAACATCTATTTCCTTTCTTCCCGTGACATTATTGGCTACGACGGGGAGGCTACGGTAGACGGCATTCATTTTACCGATTTGGGCTTTATGAGGTATGCTGAGATACTTTACCCAATATTAGAGAAACACATGCGACCGTAATTAGGTATTACAGCCCCGTTTGTCTGTTTGCTGCCTTGCCGATGCTGTAGGGCAACTATTTGTTTCCTTTAACAAAACAGTCTGTTCCCTTATAGGAAACAGACTGTTTCAATATGGCGAACAAACTGTTTTTATATATTGGAACAAATTGTTCTGATACGCTGAAACAAAGTGTTCAAACGTATGTGAACACTTTGTTTCGTAGGCTTGGAACGATGTGTTACGCTTCTATACTCTTATGCTTCTTATACTCTTCAATTACATGTTTCCTGCTCTGCAATATCTGCCAGCGATATACCAGACACGTGGTGATGAAGTAGAAGCCCGTTTGTATCCATAGTGCCTGATACTCGAAAGAGACTTCATTGAGTGTGGCTCCCATACTGTTGATGCGTACGTAGCCGTTGATGCCGAAGGTAGAAGGGAAGATGTACGAGAAGTACTTCCAGAAAGCAGGCATGGCGGCTCCCGGCCACGAAATGCCGGAGAGGAACAGCAGCGGCACTGAGGTGAACACGAACAGCAGCATGCACGTTTCGCGGTTGCGGATGGCAATGGATGCTGTCATGGCAAAGAAAATACAAGCGGCCAGGTAGGGCAGGGTGAACAGAGTCAGGACACCGGGTATCGCTATTTGGTTGAGGCTGAAAAGCCATGGAACCACACACAGTATATATACCGATACCAGTGAATATACCATGAAGTAGCTCAGCCCTTTTCCCATCACAATGCGTAGTGTGCCGTTGTAGTGGCGGTTGATAGGCACCAGGTCGCGGAAGCGGTTCTGTTCGCGTGCCGTCCCGGCAGACAAGCCGATGCCGAGTAGCAGCGTTTGCTGGATAATCAATACCAATACTGCCGGAATCAGGAAAGCGGCAAATCCGTTGGTCGGATTATAGAGGGCGACATCCTCATACTCTATCGGGTAGGCGGTAATCTTGTCCTGGCGGTCGGTGGTATTGGCGCTTCGCTCCACTTTGATGTCTGCGTTCATGGCGAGCGACACGTTGGTGTTGGCGGTCAGCAAGGCTTTGTAATACAGCAGTCCGCTCATGTCGCAGAAGATACTGACCTGCGTCTGCTTACCGCGTACAATGTCGTCGCTGAAGCTGGAGGGGATGTAGATAATGCCGTATGCCCTGCGGTCTTTCAACATCAGTTTGGCTTCTTCCATATCGGCGCAGTAGCTCACGAGGCTCACTTCGGGACTGGAGTCCACTTTCCGCAGGTATTCGCGGCTCAACGAGGAGCGTGAGTCATCCACCACGACAGTGGGCACTTCGTGGATGGTTTCGTTGGTATAGATGAAAGCATATATCAACGGATAGACCAACGGAACGAGCACGAAGAAGATGAGCACGCCCTGGTCGCGGAAGGTTGTACCGAATTCCCGTTTCCATATATAGAACAAGTCATGAATGCCTTGTATCATTTTCTGTCTGAACGTCAGGTCTTTCATTAGGGCATGTATTTATAGTAAACCAACGCTCCTTTCAGCCTATGGGCTATAAGGAACGGGAGCATCATGAAAATAAGCAGCGCTACGTAGTTGACCCACGAGTAAATCATGGGGTATCCATTCAGTGCCTGGTCCACATAAATCAGGAAATAGTGGCGCAGGGGGAACAGATTTGCCAATGCCTGCAATACGGGGTGCATGCCCATGGCGGGGAATGACAATCCGCACATGGAGAAAGAGAGTACGCCCCATAGGGAAGCGAAACTGAGTCCCAGACGCAGGGTAGGCAGGGTTCCTATCATCAATATTCCCATGCCTTGCGATGCCAGCACCAGGCAAAGGGTGGCAAGCAGCATCGGCAGGATGCCGCTGTTGCAGGGAAAATGGAGGAAACCGTAGAGGTATACATTATATAATATTCCCATCAGGAAGAAGATGGCGGTATGCGGCAGCAGTTTGCCGGTAAGGGAAATCCAGATGGAGTTGTTGCCCATGCGCAGCCATTCGCGGGCTGTGCGGTCTTTTATCTCAACTCCGATGGAATAGACGGTCACCATGAAGATAAGCAGCATCAGTACACCCGGTGCAAAGGTGTTGCACAGATATACGGAGTAGTTCAGCCACGGGTTATTGAGTGGATGCGTATCTATGACGATGGGCTGGAGGAAGGCCATCGCTTGCTCCTCGGTAGCGCCTTTGGCATAGAGGGCGGTGCGGGCGGCGGCTCCCGATGCCAGTTCGCTCATCATCTTCATATCTTTGAAGAGCAGTGAGCCGGCAATGAGTAGTGTGTTGTTGGTGTAGAACGAGAGTTTGGGCTGCCGTTGCGCCTGCGCCTTGGCGGAGGTGCCTTCGGGTATATAGAAGAAGCCGTAAATCTCTCCGCGCTGCATGGCGGTGCGGGCTTCGTTGATATTGGGATAGCGAGCCACGACGGCTGTCTGCTCAAAAGCGTCCAAGTTACGTATCAGCTGGCGTGAAGTGGCACTCATGTCCTGGTCTACCACACCTACGGGCATGTCCGTAGGAAGCCCGGAGTCCATCAACGTGGTGAAGAATATGTAGCAGAACAACGGTGCTATCACCATACAGAACAGATAGAGCGGGCGGGAAACAAGACGGCGGCATTCGCGTCTTGCTACATTCCACAAAGCCGTATGTTTCTTATCTCTTTCCATCATCCTCCCCAATAACTCATAACTCCTTTTATTTCTCCAATATCACACTCATTCCCGGACGCAGTCCTTCCACCTTCTCTTGCGGAGCGGCTTTTACTTCGAATGTTTTCAGGTCGAACTGGCCGGTAGTCTTGGTCGCTTTCCAAGCGGCATATGTGCCGAGGTCTTTCATGTAGTACACTTTCAGGCGGATATTCCTATCGAGGGCAGGGATGAACGCTTCGAATTCGGTATTCATACCCAACCCTTGCAGCAAGTCCTCGCGTACATTGAAGGTTACCCACATGTCATCCAGAATAGCGATGTTCATAATGGGAGCACCCGTGCCCACAAGCTCGCCTACTTTGGGGAATATCTCGGATACCTCACCGGCAGTCTGTGCAATCAGGTAAGTTTCCTTGATGTACGATTCAACTTCGGCCACAGCTCCTTTAGCACGTTCCACCAAGGCAGCGGCAGCGGCTTTGTCCTCGCGTTCCGCACCGTTCTTGGCCATATCATACTGGGCTTTGGCGGCTTTCTCTGTAGCCTGGGCTGCATTGCGTTGGGCGGTAACTTCGTCAAGCTTTTGTGCAGACATCACGCCTTGGTCGTGCAGGTTCTTCACACGCGTGTAGGATTTTTCGGCAATCTCCAGTCCGGCCAGTGCCTTTTGCCACATTTCATAGGCAGCTTGTATCTGTTCCCGACGGGCGCCTTTCAAAGCTTTTTCGTTCTGGGCCTGGGCTGCCGATTCGGCGGCGCGTGCTTGTTCCAGTTTGGCCTGCACGTCCGGAGCCTCCAAAATGGCAAGGGTGTCTCCGGCTTGTACGCTTTGTCCCTCTTTTACACGAAATTCCAGAATACGTCCCGGCACTTTGCTCGATACTCGATACTCCGTTACTTCTGCTTGTCCTTGCACAATCTCCGGCCCTTTACGCAACATGAAGAAACCTACAAGGGCAACGATGGCAATAACTCCCGTCAGTGTGAGGAATGCCAACAACATGTTGCTGTTTTGTGATTTTGTATCTAACATATTATTTACTATTTACAATTTATGATTGAAGAAACGATCAATTATCAATTGTCAATTCCCCCGTTGCCTTTCTCAGATAGATTTCCGTCAGTTTTACGTCAATCTGTGCGTCTATCTTTTCCGATTGAGCAGAAAGCCATGCGGTATGCGCTTCGAGCACATTGCTGGCGGGTATAACGCCTTCCTCAAAGCCGAGTGTGGCGTATCTCAGGTTCTCGTTGGCTTTTTCCAGGTTCTTTTCGGCCATGGTCAGTTTTTTGGCAGCTTCGTTCACTTGGAAAGCAGACTGGTTGACCTGCAGCTCTATCTTTTCTTTGGCGTCATCCAACTGGTATTGGGCGATGCGTGCTTCCGATTTGGCTGCTTTTACTTTATAGATGCCTTCGCCCCAGTGCCAGATGGGTACCGATACCATGACACCCACGTTCCACATTCCTTTGAACTTCTTCTCAAAACTATTGAAGACGGAAGGGTTGGTTGCCATATAGCTGCCCATTAGTGCTATGGAAGGAAGATATTCCGAACGGGTGACATTTACTTTTTGCTTGTAAATCCGTGTGGCAAGTTCCAGGCTGCGTACTTCGGGGCGAGTGGCATAAACGTTGTTGATGTCGATGGCACCGTTTTTCAGAGTTGTGGGGGCCAGGTCTTCCTTCTGTTCGTCTGCGAGCATGATAGGAGTGGAAAGGTCAAGACCACACAGTTGGCACAGCAGCATCCGGGCAAGGCTCAAGCCATCGGTTACTTTGGTCAGAGTCATTTCGGCTTCATTCACTTTTACTTTGATGGAGAGTCCGTCTGCTTTGGTGGCAACGCCTTGGGCAATCATTTTGTCGACGTCGCTGTCGAGTTTCTGCAGTAGTTTCAGATAACCTTCTGCCAGCTTCTTTTTATGGGCAAGGGATACTACCTGCCAATATGCCTGGTCTGTACTCAGGATTACTTCCTGCATACCGGTGTTGTGCTGCTGGCGGGCCAGCTCTTCGGCGTATTTGGTGATTTTATTGTAGGCACGTATCTTGCCGCCCATATATAGGGGTTGGGTCAAGGTCAGTGCGCCCGCATACATGTTGCGGGTGTCTGTACGAAAGGCGTCAACCAAGGATTGGCCTGCACCGTCGAGGGCACCTACCAGGCTTTGTCCTAAAGCCGGCAGTTTCCCCGCTATTTCAGGATGAAGCTGCGCTATGACTTGGGCGGCTTGTTGCAAGGGGCCGCTGAGGTTTGTACCCAATCCGGACAAGGCCCCTTTTTGGGCATCACTGAGGATAGACAACTCTTTTTGGCTGCGCATATATCCACCGGTGGCCGAAATGTTGGGAAGGTAATTGGTGAATGCCGCCTTTTTTTGATAATGTGCAGCGTTGATTTTTTCTTGGCTTATCAGCAGTTCTTTGTTGTTGGAAATTGCCAATGCACGGCAACTATCCAAGCTCAATGCTTCCTGGGCCTTCACGGGGAAGGACAGGTATGCCAAACAGATGAAACAGAAGAACTTTTTCATTGGGCTATACATTAATTAAGGTGATGAATCGGTTACTTATACAACAACAATAATTGCATAAACAACGATGCAAATGTATAGGCTTTCAATGATATTGCAAAATAATTTAGAAATTTTTTTAGGCATAAGAACAAAAGAACACATTTTGCAGCGTTACGAAATCAGTAGTATGCCGCATGTTTTATGCTCTTTTGTTCTTACTTGTCTGAAAAATGTATTAATTCAAGTTGAATGATTGTGAACCGATAAGGGTGCCGTCAGTAAAAATGTCTACGCGGTAGGTACCTGCATAGAGGTATTCTTCTACATCCCAATATACGGTGACGGTTTGCTCTTCTCCGTTGTATTCTATATACTTCTTGATGGAATATACCAGTTCCCGGTTCTCGTATGGGAAGGTGTTTGAGGGACTTTTGGTCAGCACGTCATTGTCCGGTTTGGTGATGCGGATGTAGAGGGTGCGTTCGCCGGTTTCTGCAGTGATGTTTTTCACGATGGAGAAGTTTATTTTGAACTTCACGATGTCTTTCACTTTCTTGGCAGTCTTGCCGCGTTTGTTGGTGGGCTGCACAGAGATGTTGGTGGCGTCCAGTTGTGCGGCAAGCGTCACTGTCTTGGTCAGGTTCTTCTTTTCTTCGGACAAGTTGCTGATTTGCCGGGAAGCGGCGTTGTACTTTTGGGTGACATCGGCTATGATTTCCTTCTGTTGGGCAGTCAGGCGGTTCAGCGAGTCAATCTGGTTGATATAGCCTATCATGACTTTGCGGAGAGAGGCCAGTTCCTTCTTCAGACGGCGTATCTCGGTGGCATTGCTGCTCTTCACGGTGCGGAGTTCTTCCAATAAACGTTGGGTCTTCAGTTGTTCCTGCTCCAAAAGTACGGAGAGGGAGTCGTTGGAGACGGTCAGCTTCAGTTCGTCATATTGTCTGGCGAAGTCTGTGTATTGATTTTCAAGGTCTTCTTTATCCAGATTGAATTCCATCACCAGTTCCTTGTTGGTTTGCTTTTCGGAAATCAGCAGAATGGTAACTCCTATTAATAATAAGATAAGGAGGCTGCCTGCCACGATGAGAAGTGTATTCTTCTTAACTGCCATTTTTGATAATGATTAATGGTTAAGTGATTAATGGTTGTGGCTGATTATTCGTCCTACATTCATTAATCGTCCGCAAAATTAATCATTAATCATTAATCATCGTCCACTAATCATTGGCTAAATGTGTATTTAACTAAAATTATTACGGAAATATTTCTCTAATTACGAAGTTCGCTGTACTTTTGCGTCATCTTTAAAGAACACTTATAAACAAAAAACTTTAGAAATTATGTCAAAAGTAACCGTAGTAGGTGCAGGTAACGTAGGTGCTACATGCGCTAATGTGTTAGCCTTTAATGAAGTGGCTGACGAAGTGGTAATGCTGGACGTGAAAGAAGGCGTTTCAGAAGGTAAGGCAATGGATATGATGCAGACTGCTCAACTGCTGGGCTTCGACACCACTGTTGTAGGTTGTACCAACGATTATGAGAAGACTGCCAACTCCGACGTTGTAGTGATTACTTCCGGTATTCCCCGTAAACCGGGTATGACTCGTGAAGAATTGATCGGTGTTAATGCAGGTATCGTTAAGTCGGTTGCACAGAACATCTTGAAATATTCTCCGAATGCTATCCTTGTGGTTATCTCCAACCCGATGGATACCATGACTTATCTGTCATTGAAGTCTCTGGGCTTGCCGAAGAACCGTATCATCGGTATGGGTGGTGCTTTGGACAGCTCTCGTTTCAAATATTTCTTGTCTCAGGCTTTGGGCTGCAACGCCAACGAAGTGGAAGGCATGGTTATCGGTGGTCACGGTGATACTACCATGATTCCGTTGGCTCGTCTGGCTACTTACAAAGGACAGCCGGTAAGCACACTGCTGAGCGAAGAAAAACTGAACGAAGTGGTAGCTTCTACTATGGTAGGTGGTGCTACACTGACTAAGTTGCTGGGTACTTCTGCATGGTATGCTCCGGGTGCGGCAGGCGCTTATGTCGTTGAGTCTATCATCCACAACCAGAAGAAGATGATTCCTTGTTCAGTATATCTGGAAGGAGAATACGGTGAATCAGACATCTGTATCGGTGTTCCCGTAATCCTTGGCAAGAACGGTATCGAGAAAATCGTTGAACTGGAACTGACTGCTGACGAAAAAGCTAAATTTGCTGCCAGCGCTGCTGCCGTTCACAAGACAAATGCCGCTTTGAAGGAAGTAGGTGCTCTCTAATTGAGGGTAACTTAAAATGATAAGCAAACCTCACGGTCTTTTTCCGAAAGGAAAAGTCGTGAGGTTTTTTTTATTCTCCAAAAACAAGAATCATTATGAAAAAACTACTATTAGGTATTGCTGCCGTTTGCCTGGCTGGTTTTACTTTTGCGCAGGATGCTCCGCTGTGGATGCGTCATAGTGTCATCTCTCCCGATGGGACCACCATTGCTTTTACGTATAAAGGAGACATCTATACGGTGCCGGTTGCCGGTGGACGTGCCATGCAGATAACTACCAATCCCGCATATGATACGGCTCCGGTATGGAGTCCGGACAGTAAGCGGATTGCTTTTGCTTCGGACCGTATGGGAAGCCTGGACGTCTACATTGTGGCCAAAGACGGAGGCGAACCACGACGGCTGACTACCCACTCGGGAAGCGAAACGCCGCTTGCTTTTACAGATGCCGGACATGTCTTGTTCTCTGCGGGCATCATGCCGTCTGCCGAGGCTGTTGTCTTTCCCTCTAACGGGCAGTTCAACCAGGTCTATCGAGTATCAGTGGAGGGAGGGCGCCCGACGATGATTTCGTCCATGCCTATGGAGTGCATCTCCATCAATAAGGAGGGAGCGATGTTGTATCAAGATAAGAAAGGTTACGAGGACTACTGGCGTAAACATCACGTATCGCCCATTGCCCGTGACATCTGGATGTATACTCCGGGAAAAGAACCGCAGTACCGCCAGCTGACCACTTTCGGAGGAGAAGACCGTGAACCGGTTTGGGCTCCTGATGGAAAAACATTCTACTATCTGAGTGAGGAAAACGGCTCTTTCAATATCTACCGACGTACTCCCGGAGATGCGAAGGCCGTGCAGTTGACGCACTATACCAAAAATCCGGTACGCTATCTCAGTGCCGCTACGGACGGAAGGTTGTGCTATGGATTTGATGGTGAGATTTACACCCTGCTTCCCGGTGGAGAAGCGCAAAAGGTGAACATCAGCATTGTTTCCGACAGAAACGACAAGGACATTATCCGCCAGATTAAGAGTAGCGGTGCCACGGAAATGGCAGTGTCTCCGGATGGTAAGGAAGTGGCTTTCGTTTTGCGCGGCGATGTCTACGTCACTTCAGTGGAATATAAGACTACGAAGCAGATAACGAATACTCCTTGTCAGGAACGTACCGTAGACTTTGCCCCCGATGGGCGGACACTGGTTTATGCTTCCGAACGTGGCGGGCTTTGGCAACTTTACACTTCGACGATTGTGCGTAAGGATGAAAAGCTGTTTACCTATGCCACAGAGCTGAAGGAAGAACGCTTGACAAACTCGGATGCCGCTTCTTTCCAACCCCAATACAGCCCTGACGGTAAAGAGATTGCCTTTCTCGAAAACCGCAGCACCATCCGTGTCATCAATTTGAAGACAAAGGATGTGCGTACCGTTATGGATGGCAAGTACCAATACTCTTATTCGGACGGTGACCAGTGGTTCCAGTGGAGTCCGGACAGCAAATGGATTCTTTCGGACTATATCGGTGTAGGTGGATGGAACAACAAAGATGTTGTGCTGCTGAATGCCGATGGTAAGGGTGAAATGGTGAACCTGACCGAAAGCGGATACAACGATGGCAATGCCAAATGGGTATTGGACGGAAAAGCCATGATTTGGACCAGTGACCGTGCGGGGTATCGCAGCCACGGCAGTTGGGGAGCCGAAGACGATACTTATATCATGTTCTTTGATGCTGAAGCATACGACCGTTTCTTGATGAACAAGGAAGAAACCACTTTGCTTGAGGAAGTGGAGAAGGCAGAGAAGGAAAAAGCCGGGAAGAAAGACGAAAAGGATGCCAAGAAGAAAAAAGAGGATGCCGACAAAGATAAGGAGAAAAAGGTAGAGCCGTTGAAGTTCGATCTCGCAAACCGCTTTGACCGTATTGTACGCCTGACCGTCAATTCCTCGCATATGGCAGATGCCATGCTTTCTGCTAAAGGGGATAAACTCTATTATCTGTCTGTTTTTGAGGATGGGTACGATCTTTGGGAGCACAATCTGAAAGAGAATGTTACAAAAGTTCTTTTGAAGAAAGTAGGTGCAGGCGCTTTGCAGCCTGACAAGGAAGGGAAGAATATCTTCCTTTGTGCCCGCGACGGAATGAAGAAGATAGAGATTGAAGGCAGCAAGATTTCTCCAATTGAATTTGAGGCTTTCTTCGATTACCGTCCTTACGGTGAGCGTGAATATATCTTCGACCACATCTGGCAGCAGGTAAATGATAAGTTCTATGTGGCAGACTTGCAAGGTACGGACTGGAATGGATACAAAGAAACTTATAAGCGCTTCTTGCCTTATATCAACAATAACTACGATTTTGTGGAAATGCTGAGTGAGATGCTGGGTGAATTGAACGGTTCTCATACGGGAGCGCGTTATTATGCTTCGGGCGCAGCACTTCCTACGGCAGCTTTGGGAGTGTTCTATGATGAAGCTTATGCGGGCGATGGACTGAAGATTAAAGAAATTATAGCTCAGAGTCCATTGACGAAGAAAAAGACGGATGTCAAGCCGGGCTGTATTATCGAGAAAGTGGATGGTGTTGCCATTAAGGCTGGCGCTGATTATTTCCCGTTACTCGAAGGTAAGGCAGGCCGCAAGGTGATTCTCTCGGTCTATAATCCTGTTACCGGAAAGCGGTTTGAAGAAACCTTGAAGCCCATATCTTACGGTGCCCAGAATGAGCTGTTGTATAAGCGCTGGGTGGAAAACTGTCGCAAGAAGGTGGATGAATATTCCGGTGGGCGCATTGCTTATATTCACATCAAAGGTATGGATAGTCCGAGCTTCCGTAAGATTTACTCCGATTTGTTGAGCGAAAGCAGTCGTAAGAAAGAGGCTGTTGTGGTGGATACCCGCCATAACGGAGGCGGATGGCTGCACGAACAAGTAGCGACGTTACTTAGCGGCAAGGAGTATGAACGCTTTGTGCCGCGCGGCCAGTACATCGGCAGCGATCCTTTTGATAGATGGCTGAAACCTTCGTGTATGTTGGTTTGCGAGGATAATTACAGCAATGCCCACGGTACTCCTTTTGTGTACAAGACGTTGGGTATCGGTAAGCTGATAGGTGCTCCAGTGGCAGGAACCATGACTGCTGTCTGGTGGGAAAGCCAGATTGATCCAAGTATTGTATTCGGTATTCCGCAGGTAGGTTGTGTGGATATGCAGGGTAACTATCTGGAGAACCGGACTTTACAGCCGGACATCTTGGTTTATAATGAGCCGGAAGCTGTTTTGAAGGGAGAAGATGCACAGCTGAAAGCGGCGGTGGACCACTTGCTGAAGGGGTTGCAACAAAAGAGATGAGTTGTTAAAGCGCTGATTTTTATATAGAACTCAGATTATTTAACGTGAGTCCGACGAATTCAGACGCTCTGTTGATTCGTCGGATTCATGTTTTTTAAAGTTTTCTCACGTCAGTGTTCTATCTGCAAGAGTATATGACTGAGTTCCCGACATATAGGGACTTAGCCCCTTTCACATTACGACTGTAACCCCTAAACATCCGGATGATGTCTGTGAGAACACCCGGATGTTAAATCAAATTTAAAAGCTTTTGGTTGAAAATATACATTCTTATTGCTTCTACGTCTGGACTTGTTTTATTCTTCTGTCGCGTGTTGAATCAGTTATCGGCTACAGGTGGTAGGTATCTCATTTCGGTATGTCGTTTTCATCTATTCCCAGCCGAAACAAGGGCTGAATAATAATCTGTATTGTTTACAAATAGTGTGGGCCTGAATAGAGTCGTATTCTGAACCTAATTCTGTCGTATAGTGAATGCCATTCAGTCGTATATTGAATAAGGTTCAGTAGTATATTGAATGTATTGTGTTTAATGATGTTGATAATCAGGCTGTTATAGACTTTTGTTTCGTCCTTAATAAAATGCGACAAATTGCCGGAATATCATTGCGCTCATTTCGCAGTGGATACGAATAAGAATTTTGGGAAGTGATATAGGCTTATCTGATATCTGCCCCCCACATCAGTTTATTACGAAGCGTATCAAAAAAGATGTGGTTGTACCGCTTGACTACCTTTATGCTATAGTCGGCACGTGAGATGTGCAACCGGGTCGTTTCTTTGCAGGACTCGCTACGGCCGTCGATGGCAACCAAGAAGTTATGGCTGCGGCTTTCCACATCAAGTGTAATTTCCCAGTCGTCACAAATGACAATGGGACGGACGTTGAGGCTGTGTGGAGCCACAGGGGTGATGGCGATGGTTTTACTGTGAGGCACGATGACCGGACCACCGACGCTGAGTGAGTAGGCGGTGGAACCGGTAGGTGTGGAGACAACCAGGCCGTCAGCTTGATAGGTGGTCAACGGAGCGCCATTGATGGCGGCGTGGATACTGATCATGGACGAACTGTCCCGCTTCAATACGGCTATCTCATTGAGGGCGTAAGGGGATTGTATCAAGCGTTCATCGTCGCACCTCAGTTGCAGTACACTACGCTCTTCCACCTTATAGTGATTATTGTAGATTTCATCGAAGGTCTCTTCCATCTCTTCCGGTGAGATGTCGGCAAGGAAACCCAGCCGGCCGGTATTGATGCCCAATATGGGGATATTCTTCTTTCCTACACGGCTGGCTGCTTTCAGGAAAGTGCCGTCGCCACCGATGCTGATAACCATGTCGGCACAGAAATCATCTCCGTCAAACAATTCGGCGTCAGGTATGTTTAAATGTAAATCGGCAGTCAGGAAGTGATGGAATTCCCGGCAGATGCAGAGCTGTGCATTATGCTGTCCGAGCAACCGGAAGAGGTTTTCTGCATGCGAGGATTTCTTTGCTTGGTAGGTATTTCCGAATATGGCAAATTTCATAATCAATTCTGTTGGATTGAAGTGCAAAGATGCTATTTTTTTCTCAGAATGCTGCCAATATATAACTATTATTTGTACTTTTGTCCCAAACTATAAACCGAATTATGACTAGATTAAGCGTTAATATAAATAAAGTGGCAACGCTGCGCAATGCCCGTGGAGGTGATGTCCCGAATGTTGTGAAGGTAGCGCTGGATTGTGAAGACTTTGGTGCTGATGGCATTACGGTGCATCCCCGTCCCGACGAGAGGCATATCCGCCGTAAGGATGTATATGATTTGCGGCCGTTGCTGCGGACAGAGTTCAATATCGAGGGGTATCCTGCACCCGAATTTATGGATTTGGTCTTGAAGGTGAAACCGCATCAGGTAACTTTGGTGCCCGACAGCCCTACACAGCTGACTTCAAACGCAGGCTGGGATACCAAGACCCATTTTGACTTCTTGAACGAAGTGTTGGATGAGTTCAACAATGCTGGTATCCGTACTTCCGTATTTGTTTCCACCGATGCCGAAATGATAGAATATGCTGCCAAAGCCGGTGCCGACCGCGTGGAGCTATATACGGAACCTTATGCTACGGCTTATCCCAAAGGACGGGAAGCGGCTGTAGCTCCTTTTGTCGAGGCTGCCAAGGTGGCCCGCAGCTTAGGCCTGGGGCTGAATGCCGGACATGACCTGAGCCTGGTGAATCTGAATTATTTTTATCAAAACATTCCATGGCTGGACGAGGTGTCCATCGGGCATGCGCTGATTAGTGACGCGTTGTATCTGGGATTGGAGCGTACGGTCAAGGAATATAAAAACTGTCTTCGCTGATGAATGTAATGTTGTTATTGGCCCAAGTGGCTCCGGCACTGACTGACTCTATTGCAGGTGCCAATCCGGTACTGACACAAGTAAACGCTTCCGACGAAATGAATTTATGGAGCATGGCCATCAAAGGTGGCTGGATTATGATTGTCTTGGGTTTGATGTCCGTACTTTGTTTCTACATCTTGTTTGAACGTAATTATGTTATCCGGAAGGCGGGGAAAGAAGACCCTCAGTTCATGGATAAAATAAAGGATTATATTTTGGGTGGGGAATTGAAAGCTGCCATTGCTTATTGTCGCAGTGTGGATACTCCCTCGGCCCGTATGATTGAAAAGGGTATCAGCCGTTTGGGACGCCCGGTGAACGATGTGCAGGCTGCCATCGAGAATGTGGGTAATATTGAGGTTGCCAAACTGGAGAAGGGAATGACGATTATGGCCACGATTTCCGGTGGCGCTCCTATGCTAGGCTTCCTTGGCACGGTGACGGGTATGGTACGTGCATTTTGGCAAATGGCAAATGCCGGAAATAATATTGATATAACGTTGCTTTCCGGTGGTATTTATGAGGCGATGATTACCACGGTGGGCGGTTTGATAGTCGGTATCATAGCTATGTTTGCCTACAATTACCTGGTGACATTGATAGATGGCGTGGTCAACAAGATGGAAGCCAAGACAATGGCATTCATGGATTTGTTGAACGAACCGGCGAAATGATTAATTAAAGAATTAAGAATTAAAACTTAAAGGCGTGTTAAAACGTAGAGCTAAAATATCACCCAATTTCAGTATGGCGTCCATGACGGACCTGATTTTCCTGCTGCTGATTTTCTTTATGATAACATCTACCATGGTATCGCCCAATGCTATCAAGGTACTGCTGCCGCAGGGAAAGCAACAGACTTCTGCGAAGCCTTTGACAAGAGTCATCATAGATAAGAATCTGAATTATTATGCTGCTTTTGGCAATGACAAGGAACTGTCTCTGACGCTTGAAGAATTGACTCCTTTCCTACAATCGTGTGCGGAGAGGGAGCCTGAAATGTATATAGCTTTGTATGCTGACGAAACAGTGCCTTACCGGGAAATCGTGAAGGTGCTGAACATTGCAAACGAGAATAAATTCAAGATGGTGCTGGCTACACGACCACCGGAAAACTAAATCGTACATTGTACATGGCTAAATTGTAAATGCAATGGTGAATCGGAAGAAGAAAGGAAAATATATAGGTATGGCAGGTGCACTTGTGGTGCATGTTGCCATTATTGCCCTTCTGATACTGGTAGGATTCACACCGCCGGAACCCTCGGAAGAAGGCGGTGTACCCGTTATGCTGGGAGAGGTGCCCGATGCACTGGGCGCTGCCGACCCTTCTTTAGTAAAGGTGGATGTCATGCCGGAGGAAACCGCTCCTCAGGTGCAGGAAATGGTGGAGCAGGACATCATTACGCAGGAAACTGAAGAAACCGTTGCCATAAAGCCCAAAGCCGAACCCAAGAAAAAGGAGGAGGTGAAGAAACCGGAAAAGACGGAAGCCGAAAAAGCGGAAGAGGCTCGCAAACTGGCAGCGGCAAAAGCCGAACGGGAACGTAAGGAAGCCGAGGAAGCTGCCCGTAAACGGGTAGCTGGCGCTTTTGGCAAAGGTGCCCAAATGGGTAGTAAAGGCGATACGGAAGGCGAAGGTATTCAAGGAAGTCCTACGGGAAATGCTCCGTCCGGAGCCACTTCGGGTACGGGAGGCTACGGCTCGTTTAATTTGGGCGGACGTTCTCTTGGTGAGGGTGGATTGCCGCGGCCGGTATATAATGTGCAGGATGAAGGTAGGGTTGTGGTGACCATCACAGTGAACCCTGCCGGACATGTGATAGCAACCAGCATCAACCGC
The DNA here is from genome assembly GCF_902825465.1 of Bacteroides sp. Marseille-P8574. Classification (NCBI taxonomy): domain Bacteria; kingdom Pseudomonadati; phylum Bacteroidota; class Bacteroidia; order Bacteroidales; family Bacteroidaceae; genus Bacteroides; species Bacteroides sp. Marseille-P8574. The sequence goes on along the minus strand of NZ_CADEBE010000002.1, from coordinate 1,581,944 downwards.
CAGACCAATACCGTCAATCCCGCATTGCGGAAAGCGGCGGAGGATGCTGCCAAGAAAGCCCGTTTCAATGCGGTAAGCGGCTTGAACAATCAGACGGGAACAATAACGTATTATTTTAATCTAAAATAAGAGGAGGAACAATTATGGGTACAGTTTATGTTTTTTTTGCCGACGGATTTGAAGAAATAGAAGCTTTTACTTCTGTGGATGTGATGAGACGCGCCGGACTGAACGTAGAAATGGTGACGGTAACCCCTGATGAAATAGTGACGGGAGCACACGATGTTCCGGTCTTGTGCGATAAGAATGTAGTGAACTGCGACTTCTTTGATGCAGAGCTTGTATTATTGCCTGGCGGTATGCCGGGTGCGTCCACTTTGGAGAAGTGTGGAGAACTGCGTAATCTGGTACTGCGTTTTGCCCAAGAGCAGAAACCGATTGCTGCTATTTGTGCGGCTCCTATGGTATTGGGTAAGTTGGGATTGCTGAAAGGCAAGAAGGCTACTTGCTATCCCGGCTTTGAACAGTATTTGGAAGGTGCCGAATGTACGGGTGCTCCGGTAGAAAGAGACGGTAATATCATCACTGGTAAAGGACCGGGCGCTGCCATGGAGTTTGCATTGGCCGTAGTGGAGCTGTTGCAAGGCAAAGAGAAGGTGCAGGAACTGAAAGAAGCTATGTGCGTAACAGATTTATGATTTTAAATCATAAATCATAAATCATAAATCATAAATGGTTCAGTATGCTCTGATTGTTGCCGGTGGCAAGGGCTTGCGCATGGGGACCGAACTCCCCAAACAGTTTCTCCCGATAGGGGGGAAACCTGTTTTGATGCGCACTCTGGAGGCGTTTTATGACTACAATGCTGAGATACGGATAATATTGGTGCTTCCCCACAGCCAGCAGGATTACTGGAGGCTGCTGTGCAGGGAGTACCGTTTTTCATTGCCGCATGCCATTGCAGATGGAGGGGAGACGCGGTTCCACTCTGTAAAGAACGGTTTGGCTTTGGTCAAGACACCAGCTTTAGTCGGTGTGCACGATGGGGTGCGTCCGTTCGTGGCCCGGGAAGTGATTGCACGCTGTTATGACTTGGCGGCCGAAAAAAAGGCCGTAATTCCGGTAATCGGTGTGGTGGAGACCGTTCGCCGTATGGAAGGGAAAGGCAGTGTGACTGTCGGCAGGGATGATTATAGATTGGTGCAGACTCCCCAGGTTTTTGATGCGGAACTGCTGAAAGCGGCATACGAGCAGCCTTATGCACCCCATTTTACCGATGATGCTTCTGTGGTGGAGGCATTGGGCGTATCTGTCTTTTTGACGCCGGGAAATCGGGAAAACATTAAAATAACCACTCCTTTTGATTTAAAAATAGCCACAGCTCTGATAGGTTCATGTTCGATTTAGCCACGCGTGACATAAAATATTTGTCGGGCGTCGGGCCGCAGCGTGCTTCGGTGCTCAATAAGGAATTGGGCATTTATTCCTTGCACGATTTGCTATATTACTTTCCATATAAATATGTAGACCGTAGTCGGATTTATTATATTCAGGAGATCGATGGGACAATGCCCTATATTCAGCTGAAAGGTGAAATACTAAGTTTTGAGATGGCTGGAGAAGGGCGCCAGCGCAGGTTGATTGCTCATTTCTCGGACGGTACGGGGGTGGTGGACTTGGTTTGGTTCCAGGGCATCAAATATTTGGTTGGGAAGTATAAAGTGCATCAGGAATATATTGTGTTCGGAAAACCGACCTTCTTCAATGGTAGAATCAATATGGCTCATCCGGATATAGACTCTGCTTCGGATTTGAAATTGTCGTCCATGGGGTTACAACCTTATTATAATACGACTGAAAAGATGAAACGGAGTTCTCTCAATTCGCATGCCATCGAGAAGATGATGAATACGGTGGTGCAGCAGTTGCGTGAGCCGTTGCCCGAGACCCTTTCTCCCGCTATACTTGCCGAGCATCATCTGATGCCGTTGACGGAAGCTTTGGTCAATATACACTTTCCCGCTAATCCGGATTTATTGCGTAAGGCAGAGTATCGGCTGAAGTTTGAGGAGCTCTTTTACGTACAGTTGAATATCCTGAGGTATGCAAAAGACCGTCAGCGGAAATATCGCGGTTATATTTTTGAAAGGGTGGGCGAAGTGTTCAATACCTTCTACTCCCGTAATCTTCCTTTTGAGTTGACCAACGCACAGAAGCGGGTGTTGAAGGAAATCCGTAAGGATGTAGGCTCAGGAAAGCAGATGAACCGCTTGTTGCAAGGGGATGTGGGAAGTGGAAAGACGCTTGTCGCACTGATGAGTATGTTGATGGCGCTTGATAATGGTTTTCAGGCATGCATGATGGCACCTACCGAGATCTTGGCAAATCAGCACTATGAAACCATCCGTGAGCTGCTGTATGGAATGGAGGTACGTGTGGAACTGTTGACCGGTTCTGTTAAGGGCAAGCGGCGCGAAGCTATCCTTGCCGGTTTGTTGACAGGAGACATACATATCTTAATAGGTACTCATGCCGTTATTGAAGATACGGTGAATTTTGCTTCGCTCGGTTTGGTTGTGATTGACGAGCAGCATCGTTTCGGTGTGGCCCAACGGGCACGCTTGTGGACAAAGAATGTACAACCTCCCCATGTATTGGTGATGACGGCAACCCCGATTCCCCGTACATTGGCAATGACGCTTTATGGCGACCTGGATGTGTCTGTTATCGATGAATTGCCTCCCGGACGTAAACCGATTGTCACTCTTCATCAGTTTGATAGCCGTCGGATAAGTTTATATCAGTCCATGCATAAGCAGATTGCCGAAGGCCGGCAGGTCTATATTGTCTACCCGCTGATTAAGGAAAGCGAAAAGATTGACTTAAAGAACCTTGAAGAAGGGTATCTGCATGTTTGTGAAGAGTTTCCCGAGTGTAGGGTTTGCAAGGTACATGGAAAGATGAAACCTGCTGAAAAGGATGCTCAGATGCAATTGTTCGTATCCGGCGAGGCACAGATAATGGTGGCTACCACCGTGATTGAGGTAGGTGTAAATGTGCCCAATGCTTCGGTGATGGTGATTGAGAACGCCGAGCGTTTCGGGCTGTCCCAGCTTCATCAACTTCGGGGACGTGTAGGACGTGGAGCTGACCAGTCCTATTGTATCCTGGTTACCGGCTACAAGTTGGCAGAGGATACAAGGAAGCGTTTGGAGATAATGGTGCGGACTAATGACGGCTTTGAAATAGCGGAAGCAGACTTGAAATTGCGTGGTCCTGGAGATTTGGAAGGGACACAGCAGAGCGGCATTGCTTTCGATCTGAAGATTGCCGATATAGCCCGTGACGGACAACTGCTGCAATATGTCCGTGAAGTAGCGCAAACGGTGGTGGATACAGATCCACATGGCATGTTGCCTGAGAACGAGGTCTTGTGGCGACAACTGAAAGCGTTGAGAAAAACGAACGTTAATTGGGCTGCCATTAGCTAAAAAACGGTTAAACATGCACTTTTATTACATTTTATGTTGTAAAACATGTTTGCTTGTAAGTCTCCTATCTATAGGGGATTAAGACATCTTTGCGAGCTTTACATTTTCCTCCTCTTCGAAAAAATAGTTAATGACTGATGTCGTTTTTCAGAGAGAAATGTTACCTTTGGGAGAATTTTTGAAAATCAATCTGGATATTCGCGTAGAACAAGTGGTGTTTGATTTGCCGAGATGCTTGCAACGGATATCAAAATGAATGACGAAACGGATGAATTTTAATTGGATAAAAACTGCTTTATTGGCTGCGACGGCAATGGTTAGCTTGAATTCTTTCTCGCAGGACTTGATTGCCCGCCAAGCCCCCGTCGACAGAAAACTTAAGAGTGTAGATTCACTGGCTTTGCAAAAACAGATACGTGCGGAACAATCATTGTATCCGGGTTTAGATTTGTATCCCAACTGGAACAACGAATTCGTACAAGCCTATGGCAATGCGATTGTGCCTGAGAGCTATACATTTGATTTGACCGGTTTCTGTATGCCTACTCCCAATACCCGTATCACAGATGTATTCGGTTACCGTCCCCGGAGAAGAAGAGCTCATTATGGTTTGGATATCAAGGTGTATGTAGGCGATACAATCCGTGCGGCTTTTGATGGAAAAGTGCGCGTTGTCAAGAATCAAGGTCGTCGTGGATACGGCAAATACGTTGTTATTCGTCACGACAATGGTTTGGAAACCGTTTACGGACACTTGTCTAAACAATTAGTTGATACAAACCAGTTGGTAAAAGCCGGCGAACCGATTGCATTGGGAGGAAATACCGGACGTTCTACCGGTTCACACCTTCACTTTGAAACCCGTTTCTTGGGTATTCCCATCAATCCTGCGCTTATGTTTGATTTTGAAAAGCAGGATATCGTAGCTGATTCCTATACTTTCCATAAGACAAAAGGCTCTTCCGGTACGGCGCGTAGCATGGCATCGGGTGAAGGTCTGTTCTATAAGGTGAAGAAGGGAGATACATTGGGCAGGATTGCCGCCCGTCAGGGAACCTCTGTAGACAAGCTCTGCAAGCTGAACAGAATTACGCGTAAAACAATCCTGAGACCGGGACAAGTATTACGCTGCTCATAAAAACGTAAACAATCTCTATAGAAGAGGGTACTTTAATAGATTTTAGAGTGCCCTCTTTTTCTTTTTCTTTAATTATTCCTATCTTTGCAGCGCACTGTGAAAATAGGCTGTATTCCAGCATAAACAAGCAAGGAAATGAAAGATACCAAGCAACAGTTTGAACATGTCATTGCGGTTTGCCGTGACTTGTTCTCCAAAAAACTTCATGATTACGGTCCGGCGTGGCGCATTCTTCGTCCGTCTTCTGTGACAGACCAGATATTCATCAAAGCTAACCGCATCAGAAGCATTGAAACGAAAGGAGTGACTTTGGTAGATGAAGGCATCCGTTCTGAATTCATAGCTATTGTCAACTACGGAATTGTAGGGCTGATACAGTTGGAGCTTGGATATGCCGAGGCTGCCGATATGACCAATGAAGAGGCATTGGTGCTGTATGATAAATATGCCAAAACCTCTTTGGAGTTGATGCTTGCCAAAAATCATGACTATGATGAGGCTTGGCGCAGTATGCGTATCAGTTCGTATACGGATTTGATATTGATGAAGATTTATCGGACAAAGCAGATTGAAAGCTTGTCCGGAGCGACTTTGGTTTCGGAAGGTATTGATGCCAATTATATGGATATGATTAACTATTCTGTATTTGGTTTAATTAAGATTGAATTTGGAGATTGACAAGAAACATATTATCAGGAAAGTTTGGGTGAACCTCTGCCGTTTTCTGTTGGGGGCTTTGTTCATATTTTCCGGATTTGTGAAAGCCGTTGATCCGTTGGGCTTCTTCTATAAAATTCAAGATTACTTGACGGCTTTCGGCATGATTTCCTGGTTTCCTTCTTATGCACCTTTGCTGGTAGGGATAGTGTTGTCTGCCATAGAGTTTAGTGTAGGTGTTTTCTTGTTTTTGGGTATACGCCGGAAGGTGGCATCTGCATTGGCGTTATTGCTGATGGCTGTAATGACTCCGCTAACACTTTATTTGGCTTTGGCGAATCCGGTATCTGACTGCGGATGTTTCGGTGATGCGTGGATATTGACCAATTGGCAGACTTTCGGCAAGAACGTAGTCTTGTTGGTGGCGGCAGTATCTGTATTCAAGTGGCAGGATTTACTGGTACGTTTCATTACTCCGAAGATGGAGTGGATGATTTCCATGTATACGTTTCTATTTGTGTTTGCGTTGTCCTTCTATTGCCTGGAGAATTTGCCGATACTTGATTTCCGACCTTACAGAATTGGAGCGAATATCAAGGAGGGCATGGAAATTCCGGAAGGTGCTAAACCAAGCGTGTTTGAAAGCCGGTTCATTTTGGAAAAAGGAGGAAAGCGTCAGGAATTTACATTGGACAACTATCCGGACAGTACATGGACGTTTGTAGAATCACATACGATACTGAAGGAAAAAGGTTATGAACCTCCCATTCATGATTTTTCCATGATGAGTCTGGATACATGGGAAGATATAACGGACAGCGTACTGTCGGATAAAGGATATACGTTTCTGCTGGTTGCCCATCGGATAGAAGGAGCGGACGACAGTAACATCGACCTTATCAATGAAATATACGATTACAGTGTGGAGCATGGTTATGGCTTTTATGCCTTGACTTCATCTCCGGAAGACGAGATAGAATTGTGGCGTGACAAGACTGGAGCAGAATACCCTTTCTGCCAGACAGATGATATTACGCTGAAGACCATTATCCGTTCAAATCCTGGTCTGTTGTTGGTAAAGGACGGAACAATTTTGAATAAGTGGAGTGACAACCGGCTGCCTGATGAATATGTGCTGACCGATAGCCTGGACAAGTTGGAATTGGGCAAGCAGAAACAGGAAAGTGACTTACAAACAATAGGCTATGTGTTGCTGTGGTTCATCCTTCCTCTGATGATGGTGCTTTGTGTCGATATTTTAGTCGTAAGGCGTCGGGAGAAACAACGCCTCAGACAACAATAGTATCAAATAGTAAATAGTAAATTGTCAAATAGTAAATACATTAACCCTTTTAATAATAAAAAAAATGAGAAAAAACATTGTTGCAGGAAACTGGAAAATGAACAAAACCCTCCAAGAGGGTATTGCTCTTGCAAAAGAACTGAATGAAACATTGGCTAACGAAAAGCCTAACTGTGATGTAATCATCTGTACTCCGTTTATCCACCTGGCATCTGTTACTCCTTTGGTAGACGCTGCCAAGATTGGTGTAGGTGCAGAAAACTGTGCAGACAAGGAGTCAGGCGCATATACCGGCGAAGTATCAGCTGCTATGGTTGCTTCTACTGGTGCAAAATATGTCATTCTGGGTCACTCTGAACGTCGTGCTTACTATGGTGAAACAGTTGCTATTCTGGAAGAAAAAGTAAAATTGGCTTTGGCTAACGGTCTGACTCCGATTTTCTGTATCGGTGAGGTATTGGAAGAACGTGAAGCAAACAAGCAGAATGAAGTGGTAGCTGCTCAGCTGGCTTCTGTATTCTCTTTGTCTGCCGAAGATTTCTCTAAGATTATCTTGGCTTACGAGCCGGTTTGGGCTATCGGTACCGGTAAGACTGCTACTGCAGAACAAGCACAGGAAATCCACGCTTTCATCCGTTCATTGATTGCTGAAAAGTATGGTAAGGAAATCGCTGACAACTGCTCTATCCTTTATGGTGGTAGCTGCAAGCCCTCCAATGCAAAGGAATTGTTTGCCAACCCGGATGTTGACGGCGGTCTGATTGGCGGTGCTGCCTTGAAGGTTTCTGACTTCAAGGGTATCATCGATGCCTTTAATTAATGGATAATGGAGGATTGATAATTGATAATGGGGATGTGCCCGTTGTCAGTTATCAATTCCCTTTGTTTTTCATTATCAATTATCTACTATCAATTATCAATTATGAAAAAGCTTGGTTTACTTTTAGTTGCATGTTTCGTTTTTGCAACGATTTCTGTAGCGCAGAACAATATTGTGAAAAGCCTGGAACGTAATGTACCAGGACAAGGCAGGGTGACTATCCATCAAGATGCGCGCATTGCGGCATTGATAGGTTCAGAATATGTACCTGCCGGTTCGGATGAGCAGAAAGTAATTAAAAGTTCGGGTTACCGCATACAGGTTTATGCAGGGAATAATACCCGTCAGGCCAAGAACGAAGCTTATGCGGTAGCTACCCGCATCAAGGAACATTTCCCCGAACTTACAGTTTATACCTCTTTCAATCCTCCTCGCTGGTTGTGCCGTGCAGGAGATTTCCGCAGTATCGAAGAAGCGGATGCCATGATGCGTCAGTTGCGGGCTACCGGTGTATTCAAGGAAGTCTCTATTGTGAAAGAGCAGATAAATATCCCTTTATAAAGAATATCATGTTAGGAAAAGAAGAAATTGTATCTCCTTCATTGGATGAACTGAAGGAACATTATCACCGCATCCTTACTCTGCTGGGTGAAGATGCCGGACGTGAAGGTTTGCAGAAGACACCTGAACGGGTGGCGAAGGCCATGTTGTCGTTGACGAAAGGGTATCATATGGACCCGCACGAGGTACTTCGTTCAGCCAAGTTTCAAGAAGAATACAGTCAGATGGTGATTGTGAAAGACATTGATTTCTTCTCACTTTGCGAACATCACATGCTTCCCTTCTACGGAAAGGCACATGTGGCATATATTCCTAACGGCTATATTACCGGACTGAGCAAGATAGCCCGCGTAGTGGATATTTTCTCTCACCGCCTGCAAGTGCAGGAACGTATGACTCTCCAAATAAAAGAATGTATTCAGGAGACGCTGAATCCGCTGGGGGTTATGGTTGTTGTGGAGGCTAAACACATGTGCATGCAGATGCGCGGAGTAGAGAAACAGAACTCCATTACCACTACATCCGATTTTACCGGAGCATTCAACCAAGCGAAGACCCGCGAGGAATTTATGAATTTAATCAGGCATAATTCTTGATGGAAAACTCTCCGAATTGAATTTAAAAATTCAGGATGACTCTGTCTCCCAGTCGCTTTGCCATGATGCTTTTTACTTTGTTCAATTCGTTGTAGCGCTCCATGATACTGTTGCATTGAGTTTCATCGTTGGCTATGGTAGGGTTTTGCAATGCAAATAGAGTATGCTTCAATTCTTCGCAGACGATGGCATATTTGAAGTTAATCATTAACCGTGGTATTAGCTCATAAAGGCGTTCTTCGTCCGTCACCATTTGTTCTATCTGTGATTTCCTTAACTGATAGCGGTTGCTGATAAGCTCCACGCTCAGCTTGCTGATGACGGGGTCGGGATGCGCCACAAAATACCGTTCGGCAGTAAAGCCCTCATTGTGGATACGTTCGGCAGCCTCTGTCAGGATTTGCCGGTGAAGCGGATTATGGAAGGCAAGCTCGTCTTCTTTTAAATCATTGACTATATATTCAGTTACAGTGATAGGAGTTTCCTGCCCCTCTTCATTGGTGACATTGCACATCACCCGCTCGCCATAGAGCACTACCATCTTCAGAATAAGCCGTTCGTATTTATAGAACTCCTGGCCTTCCTTGCCTTCCTGCGGGATGAAGGATACATATTCTTCCTGGGGTAGAAAAGGTGGAGGTGTTTCGGAAGGGAGACTGGCAGGCAGTGATTCGGGCGTGTAGCCGATAACTTGCTGTGCGTCGGGGGGGGCAACTGTGGCTGTTTGACTGCCATTGATGCCTGCTTCTGCATTGGCTCTTGAGGCATTGGCCGACCGACGCTCACGTTCTGCTCGCTCAGCTTGTTGCTCGGCTTGCTTTTCGCGACGTTTGGCAACCTCAGAAACCAGCAGTTTGTCTTCTACGTGCAGTAATTGGGCGCACTCCTTGATATAGACATCGCGCACAATGGCTTCGGGAATGATGGAAATGCTCTGCACAAGGTTTCCTATAAGCTCGGCGCGCTTGATGGGGTCTTTTCCTGCATCTTCAAGCAACAGATTGGTTTTAAAGCGGATAAAGTCCGTTTCATTCTCTTGTATGAAATTCTGGAATTCCGTCGCATTGTGTTTGCGAGCAAAGGAGTCCGGGTCGTCCCCGTCGGGCAGGAGGCAAACTTTGACGTTCATGCCTTCTTCTAGCAACATGTCAATACCTCGGATAGAGGCCTTTATACCGGCAGCATCACCGTCGTAAAGTACTGTCATATTGTTGGTGAAGCGATGAATCATCCGGATTTGTCCGGGTGTCAATGCTGTACCCGAAGAAGCAACCACATTCTCTATGCCCGATTGGTGCATGGAAATGACGTCTGTATAACCTTCGACCAGAAAGCAACGATCTTGTTTCATAATGGCTTGTTTGGCAAAGTATATGCCGTACAGCTCGTTGCTTTTATGATAAATTTCCGATTCAGGCGAGTTGACGTACTTTACCTTGACGCCTTTGGTGGCACCGGCAAGCACACGTCCTCCGAAAGCTACCACCTTGCCGGAGAGAGTGTGTACCGGAAAGATGACCCGCCCCCAGAAGCGGTCACGCAGTCGGTGGTCGTCTGTTTCGTAGCAGAGGCCGGTCTTGACGAGATAGTCTTTTTTGTATCCTTTCTTTAGGGCTTCTTGAGCGAGTGCATCGTGGCTCTCGGTACAGTAACCTAACTGGAACTTCTCGATGATGTCATCGCGGAAGCCGCGGCTGCGGAAATAGGCCATACCGATACTCCGTCCGTCTATGTGGTTCTTTAGGATGTTCTGGAAGTAGTCGCGGGCAAAGTTGTTTACGATGAAGAGGCTTTCCCGTTCGCTCTGTGCTATCTTCTCCTCACTGGATAGTTCGCGTTCTTTGATTTCAATGCCGTATTTCTTAGCAAGATATTTCAGTGCCTCAGGATAAGACATCTGTTCGTGTTCCATGATGAAATGCACTACATTTCCTCCTTTTCCGCAGGCAAAGCACTTGCAGAGCCCTTTGGCGGGGGATACATAGAAGGAAGGGGTTTTGTCATCGTGGAAGGGACACAGTCCTACATAATTCACACCGCGTTTGCGCAGGGTAACGAAGTCCGATACTACATCGTATATTTGTGCGGCATCAAGAATTCTGTCTATAGTGGGTTGGTCTATCATGAAAGCGGTTCTATTAACAGTGCAAAGATAAAAAAAATCCCTCGTTGAGGACGAGGGAACCTGATGTTTTCACAATGGACATTTTATCTATTTAATCTTTTCTCTGATTTTGGTCAGATACTTCTTCATGCCTTCCGCATCCTTGTTGTTGATGATTTCCAGCAGATTCTTCAGTTCCAGACGGATGTTCTCCACTTGTGAGGGAGTGCGCGGGTTGAAGAGAATTTCTTGGAGCAGGTAATCGTCTTCACTCAGCAATCCTTTGGCGATAGCCATGTGCTTTTTGAATGTAGTGCCCGGAGCTTCCTGGTGTTTCATGACTGCCGAAAATACGAAGGTAGAAACAAAAGGGATGGACAGCGAATAGGCTACAGTCTCATCATGTTCGTCGAATGTATATTCAAAGATATTTAGCTTCATTGTCTGGTAAAGGTCTTTAAAGAAAATTTTTCCCAAGTGGTCACCTTCGCTGATGATGATGGCATTCTCTGTATTCAGATTACTAAGACTGGCAAAAGTCGGGCCGAACATGGGGTGTGTCGATACATATCGGAAACCGCTTTCTTCGTAAAATTTCTTCAATCCGGTCTTTACCGAAGCAATGTCACTGATGATGCAGTCCTTAGGCAGTACTGGCAACACTTGGCGGAAGGCGTCCAGTGTGTATTTCACCGTAGCTGCATTGATGACTAGTTCTGGTTCGAATTCCTTGATTTCTTCCAATGTAGTGAAACGGTAGGTGTTGTAGACAAAACGCAGTTGGTGCGGGTTAACGTCGAACACAGCCGTCTCGTGCTGGAAACTCAATATATCTGTAAAGAAAGAGCCCATTTTTCCGGCTCCAAGTATTAATATTCTCATGATGTTTAATGTGCTAATGTGTTAATGTGCTGATGTGCTAATTGCCATGCGGCATTACTGCGCAGCCAATTAGCACATTGGCACATTAGTACATTAAATAATTACTTATTTATAATTTCCATTTGTTGCCTCACACTCTCTTCGTGTATCGCCTCAAATACCTTTTTGATGAACTCGGCATCCATACCGCACAATGCACCTTGCGAGCCGCGTTTCTCAAGGATTTCGTTGTAGCGTCCGGTTTGTAGGATGGTCATATCATGTTCCTTTTTGTAAGTGCCGATTTCTCGTGCCACACGCATTCGCTTGGCCAGCTCTTGAATGAGATTGTTATCACATTCGTCAATCTGCTTACGTAATTCACTGAGGTTTTCAGTGCTTTGCGTTTCCTTGCGGATGACGAGCAGGTTGAGGATGTAATCTAGCACATCCGGAGTTACTTGTTGTGCTGCATCGCTCCAGGCACAATCCGGGTTGCAGTGACTCTCGATAATCAGTCCGTTGAAGCCCAAATCCATAGCTTGCTGGCAGAGTGGAGCTACCAGTTCGCGCTTTCCACCTATATGGCTGGGGTCGCAGATGATGGGCAGGTTCGGGATGCGTCGGCGCAACTCAATGGGGATATGCCATTGGGGCAAGTTACGGTAGAGCTTCTTGTCATAGCTGCTGAATCCGCGGTGGATGGCACCTAGGCGTTTCAGGCCTGCATTGTTGATGCGTTCCAAAGCTCCAATCCAGAGCTCCAAGTCGGGATTTACCGGATTCTTTACCAGTACCGGGATATCGACGCCTTTCAGTGCATCAGCAATTTCTTGTACGGCGAAAGGGTTGGCGGTGGTACGTGCACCTACCCAAAGAAGGTCAACTCCAGCCTTTAGGCATTCGTATACATGTTTGGCGGTGGCTACTTCGGTGGAAACGTACATGCCGGTTTCCTTCTTTACCTCTTTCAGCCAGGCAAGGCCGTCTACACCGATGCCTTCGAAACCGCCCGGTTTGGTACGCGGTTTCCAGATGCCGGCACGGAATAGTTTGATGCCTTTGTCTGCCAGTTGTTTGGCAGTGCTCATTACTTGTTCTTCTGTCTCTGCGCTACAAGGGCCGGCAATGATGAGGGGGCGTTTGTCCTCAATGCCGGGAAGGGTGATGGGTTCTAATTCGAGTTCCATATTCTTTGTTTATTAGTTTTTTAAAGTTTGTTGTATGAATGTCTCTTTTTCACTGTCCGTTTTCCTATATGGGAATCGTCGTTTCCCTATATGGGAACTATCGTTACCCTATATGGAAAATGCATTTACCTGCCTTTGAAAATACAGGTAAACATAAGGGTATGATTCTTAATATACTATATCCTATGTGCTAATTCATTATCTCCTTGATGCGGCTCAATGCTTCTGCCAGCTTTTGGTCCTTGCAGCAGAGGGAGATGCGGATGTATCTCTTGCCGTTGCTGCCGAAGATAAATCCCGGGGTGATGAATACACGCGCCTTGTGCAGCACGCGTTCCGTCAGCTCCTCCACATCTGCACAGGTGTCGGGTATTTTGCCCCAGAGGAACATGCCTACCTGGTTTTCATCGTACGTGCATCCCAGGGTGTGCATGATTTCGCCTGCCAGCCTGCGGCGGTTGCGGTAGTTGGCGTTGTTGCCGTCATACCAGTCGTGTTCGGCTTCCAGTGCAGTGGCGGCGGCGAGTTGCATGGCGCGGAACATGCCGCTGTCGATGTTGCTCTTCACTTTTAGTATCCATTGCACGAAGTCGGCATTAGAGGCAAGCATGCCGATACGCCAGCCCGGCATGTTGTGGCTCTTGCTCATGGAGTTGAACTCTATGCAACACTCCTTGGCGCCGGGGATGCTGAGGATACTGATGGGGTGTTCGTTCAGGATGAAGCTGTAAGGGTTGTCGTTCACGATGACGATGTCCTTGCGGCGGGCAAAGTCTACCAACTTCCGGTATAGTTCGGGGGTGGCATTGGCTCCGGTGGGCATGTTGGGATAGTTGGTCCACATCAGCTTCACGCGGCTCATGTCCATTTGTTCCAGCTCGTCGAAGTCGGGCATCCAGCCGTTTTCTTCTTTTAGGTTGTAGTTCACCACTTCGGCACCGAGAATCTTGCTCAATGAGGTGTAGGTGGGATACCCCGGATTGGGCACCAGCACTTGTTCGCCGGGGTTGACAAAAGCAAGCGTCACGTGCAGGATGCCTTCTTTGGAACCGATAAGCGGTTGTATCTCTGTGTTGGGATTCAATGCTACGCCGTACCACTTCTCGTACCACCGGGCAAAGGCTTGACGCAGTTCGGGGATGCCCACGTAGGGCATGTAGCCGTGTCCATCCGGGTTGCAGGCGGCTTCGCAGAGCGTTTGGATGGTCTTTTCAGAGGGTGGCATGTCAGGGCTTCCGATGCCCAGACTGATGACATCCTTGCCTTCGGCGTTCATTTGCGCCACTTCTTTCAGTTTCTTCGAGAAGTAGTATTCGCTTACGCTTGCCAGACGTTCGGCTGGCTTTATCTTAGATGTTTGATTTTCCATCTTCATATTCTCCTAATATTTTTAGTTCTTTGGTCAGCGGTGTGATTGCTGCGATAGATTGTTTGTATCTCAGTACATTGTCGAACACGACATCTACGTAAAACTGATACTCCCATTCCCGTCCGATGATGGGGAGGGACTGTATTTTGGTCAGATTGATTCTGTAGAAGGACAAGATGGACAATACTTGAGAAAGGCTTCCTTCGGTGTGGGGCAGTGTGAACACCATGCTGGCCTTGTTGACATCCTTGCTGCGGTGCCGGTTCAGTTCATCCACCTGCCAAGGGTCGGCTACCACAAGGAAGCGGGTGAAGTTGTGCTTGTTTGTTTCGATGCCTTCCTGCAGAATCTTCATGCCATAACGCTCTGCGGCTGCTTTGGAGCAGATGGCAGCATGGCCTTTCAGGTTTTCTTTTTGGATGATTTCGGCACTGCGGGCGGTATCTTCGCCTTCCACCACTTTTATACTGGGGTGCTGTCCGAGGAATTCACGGCATTGCATCAGGGCGATAGGGTGGGAGTTGACTTCGGTAATATCAGCCCAGTCTTCATCGGGCAGGCAGACAAAACTATGGGAAATGCGCAGCTTGTACTCGCCAACAATCTGTGCACCACTTTGGCGTAATAGCTCATTGTTATGTAGCAAACTACCTGCAATGGTGTTTTCTATTGCCAGCATTCCTATGGTCTGACTGTCTTTTTTGATGGCACTGAACACGTCTTCAAAGTTGGCGCAACAGATTAATTCTATTTCTTCTCCTTCGAAGTACTTGTGTGCGGCGATGTCGTGATACGAGCCTAATATTCCTTGAATGGCTACCTTTCTCATTATTCTTTATTTTCTTGGTTATGCTATAAAAAAAATCCCGCTTCCATACGATGGAGCGGGATTCTGTATATTTACTTGTTTCTCTATTCAGTCCTTAAGCATCACTGTCACTTGATACATACAAACTCCCGCTCTACTTTCTGGCTAAAGTAAAAGTAAAAAAAGAAGTAATATGCATAAGTAAATGACTTCATACTTGTATTCTCTGTTTTTGAATTACGCGACAAAAGTAATGCTTTTCTTTTATATACAAACAAAAAACAATGTTTTTTTTAGGGATAGTAGCAATTTAACTTATTTCCCTTTAATTTGTACAATGACTTGAACCGGACGATGGTCGGATGAAATGGTGTCTTCTATGACTTTCCGGTATTGTACGTCAAACCGATACCCATTCTTGGAATAGCCGTAGATGTAGTCTATACATCGGTTGGGACGGTCTGCCGGGAAAGTATAAGAGGTTGTGTCATTGAGGGTGGCAAAATGTTTTGCCAATTCCAGCTGGGGAGCGCTTGCTGGTGCAGAGTTCATGTCGCCTGCCATAAAGATGGGCTTATCGACGTTTTGCAAGGCTTTTTCTATCAATGGTACGGCAAGGAGCTGGTCTTCTGGAGTGAGGGACTGGTGTGTGGCACAAAATACATAATCTTTAAATTCTGCAATAATGAGGGTACGTTTTTCTTCCCGTCCGGGCATTGGAATGATTTTGTATTTTATGGGTATCTCTCTGGAGAGGATTCCGATGCCGTAGCTTCCACCCTGAAAAGGAATGGCTGCTGCATAAGTCCCGTGCATTCCGGTCAGTTTTTCTAGTTCTCCGAGAGCATGGATTCCTTTGTTGCGCACCGTTACACTGTCAAGTTCCTGCAGGGCGACTATGTCCGGAGAAGTTTGACTGATAACATTGGCAATGCGTCGGTAATTGTACTCCTTGTCCATACCGATACAATTATGTACGTTATAGGACAATATGTTCACTTGCTGTGCATGGGCAGGTGCGAACATCAGTACAAAAAGTACTGATAGAAATAAATTTCGTTTCATTGGCGGCAATAATTGAATTTGTTATAATCCTAGGATATTACCGGTACTTCCCTCCGGTTGGTTACCATATTGTCCGTTAAAGTTCTGTATCTCTTTAGGATTGAGTTCCAGTCCTTTCTTCATGTCCTCCGCAGAGCCTTCCTTGTCTCCGTTCAGCAACTTGGCACGTCCGCGCTCATGATAGGCCTCTGCGAAATTAGGGTTCAGTTCTGTGGCTTCCGTAAAGAGCTCGATGGCTTCTGCCAGCTTGTTTTGGGTGATGTAAAGCTGTCCTAAGTAGAGGAAGGCTTGTTCGTTAAAGGGATTCAACTCCGTCACTTTCTGATAACTGCTTTCTGCTTTTTCTTTGTCTCCCGTAGCTTCTTCTATCTTTCCACGGAGCAAGATGGCACTTTCGTCTTCCGGGTCTTGTGCCAGAATGGTGTCTATGTCTTCCATCGCTTCCTTGTATTGCTGCATTTGGACCAGTGCTTCGGCACGGAGCAGACGGGCTTCGGTAAAATCATCTTTCAGTACGATGGCTTTCGTAAGATGAGCGATGCACATGATGCCGTCTCCTTGTCCATTGTTTGCTTTGCCTAGCAGGTAGTGTGCCATGGCGTTGCCCTCTTCTATTTCGATAGCTTTCTTTGCCGCTCCTGCCATGGCAGGATAGTCTTCCTGCATGTAGCATACGTTGGCAAGACTGAGGTAGGTGGAGGTATGTTCCGGCTCTATTTCGGTCATGCGTTCCAGTAGTTTGTGTGCCTCGTCCAGTTCGTTGGTCTGGGTGTAGACTTGGGCAAGGTAGCCCATGGTTTCAAAGTCTTCCTGAATGGCAAGGGCTTCAATGAAGCATTTGATGGCGTAGTCTGTACGGCCCATGCGTTGTGCACGCATACCGTCATACTTGAATATCTCAAAATTCTTCTGCTCGTTTTTTTGTTTCTCATTTGTCGGACTGTCTGACTTGCCGGAGAAAAAAAATTTAAAGAATCCCATAGGTGATTAAAAATTAAAGAATTAAAAAATAAAAAGGAAAAGGAGGAGCATGGCTGATAAGAGATGTTCCTCGTCAGCGGCAGGACATTCTTTTCCAACGGCAAAAGTAATGAATTATTTTTTGATTTGAAGCATTCCGTTGACAGCAATTACCTTGCCTTCGTCCAACAATTCATGTAACACATCGATGAGCATGTTTTTATCGTCCGGTATCTGTTCTGCCAAAGTGGCTGGAGTTTGTTGTTTATCAGATAGGGCTTGAAGAATCTTTTCAGAAAATTCCTTTTCCGAAAGGTGGCCGGAAGGTTTCTTGTTCTTCAAATTGATGCAAGTGTCGCACTGCCCGCAGTTATGCTCGTTCTTTTCTCCGAAGTAGTGTAGCAGCATCCGGCTACGGCACACGGTATCGCTGCTCACGTAATCCAGCATGGCACTTATGCGTTTCTCATATCGCTCTTTGCGTTCCTCGTACACGGTGGGAGGGATTTGCAGGTGGCGCATTTCAACCCTCTCTCGCGTGTATATTATATATGGTGTCTTTTTGCGGGGGATGTAACTGACGATATGTAGCTTGGCTAGGTGGATGAGCTGTTCATACACTTGCCGGCGTGTGAGTCCGGTGCATATGGCCAGTGAATCTTCATTGATGAAAGCATGGTCTGTGAAGACCCCGGTATAGGAGCGGAGAATGGTTTGGATGAGTTTGTCCATATCTTCGCCGAGCTCTCTCAGTTTATAAAGTTCATCTCGGCGGATAGTGAACAGTAGCCGGGATGCATTGTCTTGTTCATCTGTATATTCCAGGTATCCCGCTTGTGTCAGAATCTTCAAGGCACTGTCCACGGGAACGGGGAAGTACTTGAACTTTCGGCAAAAGTCTTCTATATTGAACTCGCGTACACAGCCTTGTCCATCTCCCATTGCCATCTGGTAATAGTATTGAAGATGCTCATATACTTCCTTTATATACTCTTTTTCAGGAAAGGTGTCGGGAATGCGTTTGTGCAGTGTTGCCTTATCCGACTTGGCGTAAAGGATGACCGCGTAGGCTTTTTGTCCGTCCCTTCCGGCACGTCCTGCTTCCTGGAAGTAGGCTTCTATGGAATCGGGCAGATCCATGTGGATGACAATCCGTACATCCGGTTTGTCGATACCCATACCGAATGCATTGGTGGCGACCATGACACGGCTTTCTCCTGTTTGCCAGCGTTGTTGGCGGATGTCTTTGGTGGCGTTATCCAGTCCGGCATGGTAGAAATCTGCGGTGATGTCTTCGTTGTGCAGCAGTTCGGTAATTTCCTTGGTGCGGCGGCGGTTGCGCACATAGATGATGGCGCTTCCGGGCATACGGCGCAGGATGTGCAACAGCTCTCCCGTCTTGTTTTCCGTCTTGCGGACGATATAGGCAAGGTTTTTGCGTTCGAAACTCATGCGGAACACATTTTCCTCACGGAAATGCAAACTGGCCTGGATATCTTTCACTACTTCCGGAGTGGCGGTGGCTGTCAATGCCAGGATGGGGATGCCGGGCAGCAGTTTGCGTATTTCGGCTATCTTCAGATAGGCAGGACGGAAATCGTAACCCCATTGTGATATGCAGTGGCTTTCGTCTACTGTAATCATACTGATTTTCATCTTCTGCAGTTTGGTGCGGAAGATTTCGGTATCGAGCCTTTCGGGGGAGATATAGAGAAACTTGAAATTGCCGAAGATGCAGTTCTCTAATGTGACGATGATTTCCTGCCTGCTCATGCCTGAGTAGATGGCAAGCGCTTTGATTCCTCGTTTTTTCAGGTTTTGTACCTGATCTTTCATGAGGGCAATCAACGGAGTAATGACCAGGCAAAGTCCTTCTTTGGCAAGTGCCGGAACTTGGAAAGTGATGGATTTTCCTCCTCCCGTGGGCATTAGTCCCAAAGTGTCCCGTCCCTCGGTAATGCTGTTGATGATGTCTTCCTGGATTCCTCGGAAGGCGTCATAGCCCCAGTATTGTTTCAGAAGCTTCCCCCCCAATCCACCTTCTCCAGCTCCTCCGCTATCAGGGGAGAGCAATCCCGTAGGGAGGGGAGTTTTGAAGTTACTATTGCTGTTCATGGTCTTATTAAACTTCTTGCCATTCCTATCGTAGGTGTTTCAAAATACTCTTAATGCTTTCTTTAGAAGCGGATTACGAGGAATAATGCGGATTCAGTAAAATAAATCCGTGGAATCCGCGTAATCCGCGCCTGAAATTATAACATAAAGAAAATGCTTATATACTTTTGATACATCCTCATGACTTTTAATTCGGCTTTATGTCTTCAATCTGCAACTGCACTTCACCCCTCTTATGAGTATTCTCTTCAATAGAATAGCAGATGTCGAAGGAACGTTTGGTCTTGATGAAGCGTACGTGGGAACTTTGCCCGAAAGCGATGCCGTTCATCACATTGTTCGATTTATTATCCACTAATTCCAGCTTGATATGTTCTTGGTCGCGACCTACGACTTTGCTGGTACCATAATCATAGACATTGTGCGTGCAGAAAATAGGTTTGGCATTGTCCGGTCCGAATGGATTGAACTTCTTCAGGTCGCTGAAGAATTTCGGAGTGATGTCTCTGAAATCAATCTCGGCATTGATGTCGATGACGGCGCATGTCTGTTCCGGCAGGATATTTTGTGATACGAACTCTTCGAAACGTTCGATAAAAGCTGGTACATTTTCCACCTTCATGGAAAGGCCGGCGGCATAGGTATGCCCTCCGAAGTTTTCCAGAAGGTCGCGGCAGTATTCAATGGCTTTGTAGACGTCGAATCCGGAGACGGAACGGGCAGAGCCGGTTGCCATGTCATCCGTGCGCGTCAGCACTACTGCCGGGCGGTAATAGATTTCAGTCAGCCGGGAGGCAACGATTCCGATGACACCTTTATGCCAGTCTTCATTGTACAATACTATAGAACGGCGATCGGCAAGTCCGTCCAAATCGGCCACAATCTTATTGGCTTCTTCGGTCATGGTCTTGTCCAAGTCCTTGCGGGTCTCATTGTATTGATTGATTTGTCCGGCTTTCTCCAGGGCAAGAGAGAAATCTTTTTCAGTAAGCAGGTCAACGGCTTCTTTTCCGTTCTGAATACGTCCGGAGGCATTGATACGAGGACCTATTTTGAATACAATGTCACTGACAGTGATATCCTTGTCCGTTAGTCCGCAGACATCAATGATGGCTTTCAGACCTACACTGGGATTGCTGTTCAATTGCTTTAGGCCATGGTAGGCAAGGATACGGTTTTCACCCATGATGGGTACAATATCTGATGCGATGCTGACGGCGCAAAGGTCCAATAGGGGAATTAGGTGATGGAACTCGATACCATTGTTGATGGCAAATGCCTGCATAAACTTAAAGCCTACACCGCATCCGGACAGATGCTCATAAGGATAGGTATTGTCTTCCCGTTTGGCATTCAGAATAGCTACAGCAGGGGGGAGTACATCATCGGGGACATGATGGTCGCAGATGATGAAATCAATGCCTTTCTCCTTGGCGTATGTGATTTCTTCGACGGCTTTGATACCGCAGTCCAATACAATAATTAAGCCTACACCACTTTCTGCGGCATAGTCTACTCCTTGGATTGAAACTCCATACCCCTCATTGTAACGGTCGGGGATATAGTAATCAATGTTCGAATAGAACTGTTGAATAAACTTATAGACCAATGCCACAGCCGTGGTACCGTCTACGTCATAATCTCCATAAACAAGAATGCGCTCTTTCTTTCCCATTGCCTTGTTCAGGCGCTCTACGGCTATATCCATATCCTTCATCAGGAATGGGTCGTATAAGTCCGGTAATTGGGGGCGGAAAAACTTTCGGGCATCCGCTGCCGTTGTTATTCCCCGCTCCACCAGCAATTTTCCCAATATTGAGCTAATTCCCAATTCTTGGGCCAGTTGTTGGCTTGCTTCTGCCTGTTCGGGTGTAATGGGTTGATAATTCCATTTGTAAGTCATTTTATATATTATTTTTTCTTTTTCTATCTCGAGATGTTGGGGAGTGGGGGCTAATACGTGCACTTTTCTCTAACAAGGTGTAAAGGTATGAAAAACTCTTGAAACGGAGGTGGATTCTGTGGAAAATCTTTATAACTATATGCATTCTCCACTAAAAATCTTTATTTTTGTATCTATAAAAAAATATCGCTATGCTTGTTTTTATTTCTTGTGCAAAGACCATGGCAGCGCACAACTCTGTTGTCGTGCCCGAAGTCACAGTCCCGAAATTTGAGGTGGAGGCTGTGCGGAATGCGTTGGAAATGTCTCAGTATTCGGTATCCGAATTGGAAAGGCTTCTTCGGGTGAATACCAAAATTGCTGCCGAGAACCGTTTGCGTTTTCATGATTTCTGTTCGGAAGAGAATTGTCCGATGCCGGCCATCTGCGCCTATACCGGAGCTGTTTTTAAACGTATTCTTCCGAAGGATTTTTCGGCGGAGGATTTTCGTTATGCGCAAGAACATCTGCGTATCACTTCTTTTCTTTATGGGTTGCTTCGCCCGCTGGACGGTATCAAACCCTATCGCTTGGAAGGAGATGTCCGTTTGCCCGAAAAAGGTGGAATATCCATGTTTGATTATTGGAAGCCTTTGTTGACGGATTACTTCATAGAGGAAATTAAAAACTGTGGCGGTGTTCTCATTAATTTGGCAAGTGCTGAAATGAAAGATTTGTTCGACTGGAAGCGGGTGGAGCAAGAGGTGCGTGTTATTACGCCCGAGTTTCAAGTTTGGAAGGCCGGACAGCCGAAGACTGTCGTTATCTATGCCAAGATGTGTCGCGGAGAGATGACGCGTTTTATTGTCAAGAACCGTCTGGAGTGTCCTGAGGAGTTGAAATCCTTTTCTTGGGAGGGCTTCGTCTGGGATGAGATACGCAGTACGGAGAATGTATGGCATTTTTTGTTAGGTACATCTATGTAATGAAAAGGTACATTACGTTTGGCTCGGATGTTACTATATGTTGCTTTTGATGTTTGCGCAAAATGAAGAACTAAATACGCAATTTAGGATGAGGGAAAAGAATGAACCCTCTACATTTGCATGCAGTAAACTTAAAAGCAATATACTATGAAGAGAAACGGATTTAGAACAGTTGTTGTATTAGCTTTGACCATATTTCTATTGAATGCTCCGGTTTGTGCTACAGCTCCCAGATTGCAGGATACTTGTGCGGAGGCGGGGGATGAGGCTGCATTGCGGCCTGAGTGGATGAGGATTCTCCATGATACACTTCCTATATGTAAGATTTCTATTCCCGGTTCACACGATAGTGGTAGTATCAAAGGAGGGCATATGTTGAAAACGCAAGCAACAGATATTCCTGCCCAATTGCAACAAGGCATCCGCGCTTTTGATATCCGTTTGGAAAAGAAGGATGATAAACTGGGGGTATTTCACAGCCATGCCTTTCAGGATATATATTGGGAAGATGATGTTTTACCTGCTTTTATACACTTTTTGCAAACATATCCTTCTGAGACTTTGATTGTTTCTTTGAAAAAGGAAGGGGGAGAATCGCGGGATTATGCTTCTCTGCTGTCTGCTTCTTTAAGCAACCCCAAGTATCAAAGTTATTTCGTGATGGACTTTCGCCCTGAACTGACGCTGAAAGATTGCCGTGGAAAGATTCTTTTCCTGCATAGGGATTATGCTATGGATAATTATCCTGGAGCAGCATGTGTAGGTTGGGAGGATGACAGCACTTGCCTGCTCACTCTTCGCAATAAAGATGGTAAGGAAGGGATAGCTCTGCTCGAAGATGAGTATCAATATGAATCGGGTGAGGAGGCCGGGAAGAAGGTCGGGGTTTGTATTCATAATATTGAAGGGATATCTGTTGAGCCGGTTTCTTCACGTCGGTGGGGGATTACTTTTGTAAGTGCGACGGGGCTGCCCTTGGGAACCCCTAAAGTCTTTGCTGATAAGGTGAACAAGTCTATTGCTGACTATTTAAAACAAAAGAATAGCCGGAATTGTGGTATTGTTTTTATCGATTTTGTCTGTGAACCTGGAGGAAAAGATTTGGTGGAATATTTGATTGACAGTAATGTTTGCGCAAAATGAAGATTTATATGCGCAATTGGGAATACTGAAAAAAGCATTTTTTTTAATTTTGCACATGTTGAACACCTTAATGTTATATACTATGAAACTGTCAATAGATTTAGGAGGAACCAATATTCGAATAGCCCAAGTGGAAAAAGGGAACTGCTTGAATAAAGTGTCGGTTCCATGTTTAGCTCAGCAAGATGCTTCTACTGTGTTAAACCAGCTTTCTCAGCTTATTCGGAATATGATGAATGAGCAGGTAGATGGTATCGGTATCGGTGTCCCTTCAATTGTTGATCCGGAGAAAGGAATTGTATATAATGTAGCAAATATATCTTCTTGGAAAGAAATACACTTGAAGGAGATTTTGGAGAACGAATTCAAGGTGGCAGTTGCCATTAATAATGATTCCAATTGTTTCACTTTAGGGGAGAGCCTATACGGCGAAGGAAAATCTTACACCAATATGGTAGGCGTTACTATTGGGACCGGAATTGGAGCTGGTGTTGTCATTGACCGCCATTTGTATGGTGGGCAATATATGGGAGCCGGTGAGATAGGCTCATTTCCTTATTTGGACTCTGATTTTGAACACTATTGCAGTAGTTTCTTGTTTAAACGTTATGGAACTACCGGTGCGGTAGTAGCTGAAAAAGCCCAGCAAGGAGAACAAACTGCATTGGAGATTTGGAAAGAGTTTGGGAGGCATTTGGGCAATCTTATAAAGGCAATTCTTTTTGCCTATGCTCCCCAAGCTATTGTTTTAGGAGGCGGTATCGTATCGGCTTTTCCTTTCTTTAAAGATGCTATGGAACAAACAATGCAAAGTTTCCCCTACAAAATCATATCGGATAATGTGAGGGTAGTGGCTTCGCATAAAAAGGATTCCAGTCTATTGGGTGCTGCCGCTCTTCTTGAGTAATAATCCCTATACGATTTAATTGAAAAAATAATAAACGTTTTATTGTTATATTGTTTCACGGATAAATAAGGGCTGTTAGAGAAATACTCCTTTTGTAATAACTATGTAATTCTGCTTTCTGACCTTTGTGGCAGAATTATAATTTTTATATTATAAACTTTAAATTTTGAATGCATGAAACAAGTAAATCTTAGAATCTATCGAACGATTCTGACCCTATTGTTGGGGCTGTTCTTGTCGGCAGGTGCTTATGCACAGCAGATTTCTGTGAAAGGAACAGTAAAGGATCAGAATGGCGAACCAGTGATTGGTGCCAATGTCCTTGTCAAGGGGACGACGAATGGGGTAATTACGGATGTGGACGGAAAGTTCGCATTACAAACCACAGAAAAAGATGTTTTGGAAATCAGCTTTCTGGGGTATAAAACGCAAGAAGTAAAGGCATCGTCGAAGCCTATTACCATAATTTTGCAGGAAGATGCGGAATTGCTTGACGAAGTGGTGGTCATTGGCTATGGAACGAGTCGTAAGGAAGACTTGTCCACCGCGGTTTCTACAGTGAAAATGGATGATAAGTTGAAAAGCCGTCCTGCAAATTTAGGTTCTTATTTGCAAGGACAAATGCCGGGAGTCATGATACAGTCCAATGGTGGAGACCCGATGTCCGATGTCTCTCTGTCTATCCGTGGGCGTGGTTCGCGTGGTACGGACGACAGTTATAACAGCGGTGATGGTGTGCTCTATGTGGTCGACGGCGTGCCGGGAGCCCCTTTCAACATGGAAGATGTGGAAAGTATCACTGTGCTGAAAGACGCTGCTTCTGCTGCCATCTATGGTGCTAGCGTAGGTTCGGGCGGTGTGGTTGTGGTAACCACCAAGCAGGCTTCCGCAGGCAAGGTGAAGGTGAACATCAACATTTCCAAGAGCTTTAAGAACGCTGTGAACCTGCCGGAGACGCTGACTGCCGAAGAGTATAACAGAATCTGGGCTGATGCTTGTACGGCTACCGGTGACCCTCTCCACGCTTCCAGAAACCCGGAGATTTTCCCTTATGGCAACGTTACCCGTACCGATTGGATGGATGCCATCTTCCGCACCGGCTCGCTGGAACACTATGCCCTCTCTCTGTCGGGGGGTAGCGATACGATGAAGGGTTTCGCTTCGTTTGCTTATGATGACGACAAGGGGGTGCTCCTCAATACCTATGCCCGCAAGTTCTCTGCCAAGGCCAATCTGGACTTCCAGGTGGTAAAATGGCTAAAGGTGAGCGAGCGTGTCAGCTACGAATATAAAAACGGACAGGGCGATGTAGGTACCGGTCACGAAGGTGTGCTCAATCAGGCTGTCTTCTTCCCCCGCTCGGCAAGTATATATGACTACGACAAAGAGGGAAAATTGATGATTGATGAAAAAACAGGCAAACCGCTTTACCATGGCACTATCCCCCGTTGGGCATCTGCAGAGGGCATCAATAGTCCTTACGGTGAGATGCGCAACCCTGTTGCCATGTTGGAACGCCTCGACCAGATACGACCTTCCAACCGCATCTACTCTACTACTTCGTTTGAGTTGAAGCCTGTTTCGGGTCTTACGGTGAAGAGTGACTTTACTGCCGGAATCGACATTCGTACGGAAGACATATTCAATTGCCGTGTTCCCGAAATCGGTCGCCCAAATTCTGATAACTCTCGCGATAAGACCAATACTTGGAACAGCAAGCTTTTGTGGGAAACTAC
This sequence comes from Bacteroides sp. Marseille-P8574, assembly GCF_902825465.1. Lineage (NCBI taxonomy): Bacteria > Pseudomonadati > Bacteroidota > Bacteroidia > Bacteroidales > Bacteroidaceae > Bacteroides > Bacteroides sp. Marseille-P8574. The sequence goes on along the minus strand of NZ_CADEBE010000002.1, from coordinate 1,556,252 downwards.
AGCCACTTATGCCAAGGTGTTTGCCGACAAGCATCACTTCAGTCTCATGGCGGGTTACTCCATGAGCTACGAAAAGTATAAATATGACGCTTACTACACTACCGGCTACGTCAATGAGGATCGTCACTCCATTACCAACGGCCAGGCAGGCGAATGGAGCAAATTTCAGCCGGAGGAAAACATTTGGGAGGAAAGTATGTTGTCGGTATTCGCTCGTCTGGGCTACTCTTACGAAGACCGCTACTTCCTTACTGCTAGCGTGCGCCGCGATGCCACTTCCAAACTCTATAAGGATAACAACTCCGGCGTGTTCCCTGCATTCTCGGCTTCTTGGAAGATTTCTTCCGAAGAATTCTTTGAACCTTTGAAGAATGTGGTGAATCTGCTGAAAGTCCGCGGAAGCTGGGGACAGGTAGGTAACGTGGCATTGGTTCCGCGCTATTCTTGGAATGTGCCTCTGAATGAAACCGATTGGGCGATGATTTATGGTAAAGATTTGAACAACATTGTATATGGTGGTGTATATGCCGGTTCTATCGGTACGAAAGACTTGAAGTGGGAGACCACCGAGCAGTGGGGAGTAGGTTTGGACATGGGCTTGCTGGACAACAGCCTGAATCTTACTGTGGACTACTTTAATAAGCGCACGAAAGACCTTATCGAGGTGGTGCCTGTTCCTTCGGTGGCAGGTATCTCTGTCTCTCCTTACGGCAACGTGGGCGATGTGGTGAACCGTGGTTGGGAATTCGGCTTGAGCTACAGCAAGAAGATAGGACACGTGACATTTGGTGTAAACGGTAACCTTTCTACTGTTCACAATGAAGTGCTCGACCTTGGTAACCTTGAATTCATGCAACACAATGTGGTAATCAACAGTCTTACCCCGTTGCGTTCCGCCGTGGGCCATCCTTGGTATTCTTATTACGTGCTGAAGACCGAAGGTATCTTCCAGAGTCAGGAAGAGATAGACAACTTTACTTGGAGAGACCCCGAAACGGGCATCAAGCAAAAAGTGCAGCCCAATGCCAAGCCCGGTGACTTCAAGTATGTGGACTTCAACAACGATGGCAAGATTACCGATGATGACAAGCAATATCTGGGCAGCTATATGCCTAAGATTACTTTCGGCTTTGGCGGTAACTTGCAGTGGAAAGGCATCGACTTCAGCTTCCAGTTCCAAGGTGTGGGGAAATCCACCGTTTACAACGGCTTCAAGCAGATGGGTTACACCGGTCGCGGACAGGGTGGCAATATGCTTGCCGACGTAAAGAACTCCTGGGAATATAACAAGACTTCGGGCGTGCCCAGAATCGGTTTGATTTCCGATCCTAATGGAAACTACAACAGCTTGAACGACTTCTTCTTGGAAGATGCCAGCTACCTCCGCCTGAAGAACGTTACCATCGGCTACACATTGCCCGACAATGTGATGAGAGCCATCGGTCTGCCGGGCAGCACGGCTCGTTTCTACCTGAACGGCGAAAACCTCTTTACGGCTACCGATTATAGTGGTATCGACCCCGAAGTAGGAAACTTTGGTATCGACGGAGGTACATATCCCGTGGCACGCTCTTTCAGTATCGGATTTAACTTTAGCTTCTAAATGAAAACCAAACTCTAAAAAACAGTAGATTGAAATGAAAAAATATAAAACTATAGCATTGTCGCTCTTGCTGGGCTTTTCATTGGCCGCCTGCAGTGATTTCCTGGAATTCGACCCTTATGGACTGGAGGGCAGTACCAATTTCTGGAAAACGGAAGAAGATGTGGAAAAGGCGTTGAATGCTTTCCATGAGTTCACCTACCAAGAAGGAGTGACGGGCCGCGGATTCATGTGGTTTGAGAATTGTAGTGACAACATGGTGACCGGTCGTTCACAGAGTGAGGCACAGGCCATTAAGGATTTCCAAATGACCCCGGAAAACGGTCGCGACCAAAAAGACAATTGGCCGTGGATGTACCGCATCATTGCCCGTGCCAACGATGTGTTGCGCAATGTGCCCGACATGTCCATCTCCGGGAGTGTAAAGAACCGCGCCATCGGTCAGGCACGCTTCTACCGTGGTTTCAGCTATTTGTGGCTGGCTCCTTGGTATGGCGATAACGGTGTGAACGGCGGTATTCCTATCGTAACGGAAAAAACGCCGACTGCCGAAATAGACCAACCGCGTCCGACTTCGGTGCTTGCCAACTATGACATGATTATAGAAGACATGCGCGCTGCCGCCGATTTGCTTCCCTATTTGTCCGAAATGGCCAACGAAGACTATGGTCGTCCTCACAAGGCTGCATGCTGGGCATTTGCAGCTCGTGCGGCACTTTACGCTTCGCAGTTCGATGCTAAGTATTACGACACGGTTATTGAGATGTGTGACAAGGTGATGGGTATGACAGGCGCGGATAAACGTGGCCTCTATCCCGACTTTGCCCGTCTGTGGCGCGAAGAGAACAACTTCTGCGAAGAATACATCTTCTCGTTGCTGGGTAATGCAGTGGAAGGTCCTAAATTCCATGGCATGTCGTTTGAGAACGGTGGCTGGGGATTGTATAATACGTGGGGGTACTTCCAGCCTACGCTTGAGCTTTACAACGCTTACGAAGCAGGTGACGAGCGCCGTGACGCTACTATCCTTTATCCGGGCGATCATATCCGGTTTGTGGGGCAGGATGTTACATGGGCGGTAGGCTCATGGGCTACATCAAGCACGTCAGGCTTGACCTGGAGAAAATTCATGTCTCCTTGGGAAAACGCCGACTGTATAGGAAAAAAAGTGAACTCCAATATGAACAATGCCAGCAACGTGCTGGGCACTTGCCTTATCCGTTATGCCGACATTCTGCTGATGAAGGCAGAGGCCCTTATCTGGAAGAACGGCGAAGGTGATTCCGAGGCCAAGTCTCTGCTGAATCAGATTCGCAAGCGTGCCGGATTGCCTGAAAACAGCCAAGCCACCAAGGTGCAATTGAAGAACGAACGCCGTTGTGAACTTGCATTTGAGTTCCAACCCAGCCGCCACCTTGACCTCGTGAGATGGCACGATGCACAGGAAGCTTATGCCAAGCCGTTGCATGGGGTGAAGACCACTACTAACCCTGACGGCTCATTTAATGTGCAGGAGGTTGAAATCTGGCCTGCACGTACATTCAATCCGAATGTAAACCATGTGTTCCCGATTCCTGCCAAAGAGGTGGCAAACAGCAAGAACTTGAAGCAGAATGTTTATTAATGTTTAAATAAATCAATAAAATGAATACGAGATTTTATCCTTATATCATATTGGTGCTCTTCGTGATGGTCTTTGGGGGATTTTTCTCCAAAGCCAAGGCGCAGGACAACCGGTTTAAAGTGATTACTTTCAATGTCTTGTCCTTCGAACAGGAGGATAAATGGGGGGAGCGTAACTCTTTTGACGTGACTCCTTATTCCGACTTCTTGAAAGATGAAAATGCGGACTTTATCATACTCAATGAGGTGGAGAACAGAAGTTCCCGCCAGATGAGGGATGGAAAATATATAGATAAAGTGCAGGAAATTGCCGATAAGTTGGGTATGTTTGCCATCTATGGCTACTCTTACAACCTGAATAACAAGCAGGGACAAAACCCCGAAGAGAACTATACCTATTGCATGAACGAGCTTTATGGTAACGCCATTTTGAGCAGATACCCTATTATCGCTTCTCGTACAATGCAGCTTCCCCGTCCGGCAGGTTCTTCTGACCAGCGTGGTGCCGTGATTGCCGAGGTGGCGTTGCCTTCGGGCGACATCATTGCTGTGGTTGCCACTCACTTCGACCATACCGGAGGACAGCAGGAACAGGCGGAAGCATTGATTGCATTCTTGAACGATACCAAGGTGCCTGCTCTTCTGGCCGGTGACTTGAACGTTTATCCCGGTGCTTCGCCCATAGAGCTTATTGGAACTGAATTTGACCAAATGGGGAACCATTGGGTAGATTATATCTTTGCTTCCAAAGGCGGTTGGAATAAAATTAGTGAAAAGTTTGTGGATGCAGGAAAGCTTTCTGACCATGATCCGGTAATAGTTGAGGTTGAACTTAAAAAGTAATACGATAACGATATGAAAAAGAATATATTATATACATTCGCCGCACTAGGATTCTGCTCAGTACTGGCAGGCTCCTGTATCGCAGAGGACCTTGGAGTGGGCAATATCAAGCAGGAAGAGAACGCTAACTCCGATTGGAACAAAACCAGAAGCGTGGAAGTTCACTTTTTGTCGGCACTGAATGACGCCAACATTGGGGAAACCGATGCGATTGTCAATCATATCAACGCGTTGGGCGAGGATTGTTCCATTGGTGTGATAGACCGTGTGGACGTAAGCGGTGGCAGCAATATGGCCACTCATATCTCTTTTGCCACCAGCCGTTTTCCCGGTTATGCATTGAATAAGGTTGTTAAGAATGGAAATGGCATTGCTACGGAAGGCTCTCTTATCTTGTACAATCACAAGAACAATGCTGAAGAAGGATTCAAGGTGAGTAACGATTGCTTCATCAAGTTTATCAGCATTATGTGCAAGAGTATGGTGAAGGAGAACCAGAAGGACATATTGGTGCCTTTCGCTACGGCACGTTTTAGCTCTAAAGAGCAGATAAATGCTGCAAAATCGGCACTGGGAACCGTTGTGGACAGCAGGCACAATGGTGTGTTGATTGGTACTGTGAAAAGCAATCTTGTGGAGGACTTGAAGAGGGTTGCAGAGTCCATCAGCAACGTAAAGTTTAGCCAAGCTGATATTGCAGCCGGAGAATATGCTATCTTTATGGTTGCAGACAAATCGTGGGTTCTTCGTGAGACTACCACAAATTCAGTGTCCGGCAATGTGAAAGATTATTGTCTGGCCATTGAACCGGGTGTGGAATGATAAAATAGACCTCATTGCCATTGGTCTGATCTGCAAGGGTTGGTGTGCGTGGCATATCGGCTCTTGCAGAATTTTGTTATATGGGAAGGTTTTGTTATCTTTCCTCTGAAGAAAAAATGATTTCTTTATTATGGCGGTGTAAAAAACTCATGCTTTTTATGTACTTTTGTGTCTGTAAGAGTAGGAAAACATCGTAAACAATAACTTGAAAAACATTCATCTCAATGAATTTGAAAGAACTTCTGTATGCCGTTTTGGTCGGTGTAGTGTGTGGGGCTTGTTCGTCCGATGTGAAACAGCCTGTTGATTGCGTAGACCCGTTCATCGGTACCGGCTTCCACGGACATACCTATCCGGGGGCGACTGTGCCTTTCGGGGCAGTGCAACTGAGTCCCGACACGCGTGCCGGAAACTGGGATGCCTGTGCGGGGTACCACTATGACGACAGCACTTTGAAGGGATTTTCGCATACCCACCTTAGCGGCACCGGCTGCATTGACTTGGGCGACGTCCTGTTTCGCCCCACTACACAAAAGCCGGACTTGACGGCCGAAACGCTTTGTCTTCCTGCGGCTTTCAGCCATAAAGAAGAGGAGGCTTCCGCCGGATATTATTCCGTCGTGCTGAAAGAAGAAGGTATAAAGGTGGAACTGACGGCAACCGCCCATGCCGGTGTGCACCGCTACACATTCCCCGCTGGAAAGGAAGCGGCTGTCATCATCGACTTGGCACATCTGCTCGATAACGAACATATCTATGAAGCTACACTGGAACAGACGTCCGACTATGAGATTGCCGGTATGCGCCGCACTAGGGGATGGACGGATAACCAGTATGTCTATTTTGTGGCGCAATTCTCTAAACCTTTTAAGACGGTGGACTTTGTGCAGGAACGGAAACCGGTTGCTACACAGGCAAAATTGACCGGTACCCACTTGCAGGCTTGCTTGGCTTTTGACAACAGCGACGGAGAACCCTTGGTGGCAAAAGTCGGGCTGTCCGTTGTCAGCGAAAAGAATGCACGTGAAAATTTGGAATTCGAAGTGGCGGATTTCGATTTCGATACCGTGCGCAGTGCTGCTCGTACTGCTTGGGAACAGGCGCTCTCTGCCATTGTGGTAGAAGGCGGCAATGCGGACGACAGGAAGATTTTCTATACGGCTTTGTATCATTCGATGGTGGTGCCCAATGTGGTGAGCGATGTGAATGGTGAGTATCGCCGTCACGACATGACGACAGGCAGGATGCCCGAGGGCAGGAAGCATTACTCCACTTTCTCCTTGTGGGACACTTTCCGTGCTTGGAATCCGCTGATGACACTACTCGATGCCGGATTGGTGAATGACATGGTGAACTCTTTCCTGGATATTTATGATGCTTCGGGCGAACTTCCCATCTGGCCTCTTTCTGCCGGAGAGACGGGGACGATGATAGGCTATCACTCCGCTTCTGTCATAGCAGATGCTTATCTGAAAGGCATCCGTGGGTTTGATGCCGAGAAAGCGCTGGAAGCGATGGTAACCTCTGCCGAGAAGAACGAAAAAGGGGCGGACTGCTATGTGCGGAACGGTTTCATCCCCTCGAACATCAAGCGGGAATCTATCTCTTGCCTGCTGGAATTTGCCTACGATGACTGGTGCATAGCCCGCATGGCGCAAGAGATGGAGAAAGAAGATATTTGCAAGACATTCATTGCACGTTCGCAAAACTATGTGAATGTGTTTGATGGGGCTACCAAGTTTTTCCGTCCCAAACGGATGGATGGCAACTGGGAAGCACCGTTCAAGCCGTTGGAGGTGGGACGTGCCTATACGGAGGCCACTGCCTGGCAATATCGTTTCTTTGTGCCGCATGATGTGAACGGCATGATGCAGTTGTTTGGCGGCAAGGATGATTTTGTAGTGGCACTCGATTCCATATTCTCTTCGGACTTGAAGCTGGAAGGGGAACTTTCGGACATCACCGGCTTGATAGGTCAGTATGTGCATGGCAATGAGCCGAGCCATCATATCGCTTATCTGTATGACTATGTCGGTCAGCCTTGGAAAACCCAGGAACTGACACGCCGGTTGCTGCGTGAGATGTATGCACCCACTCCCGAAGGCATCATCGGTAACGAAGATTGCGGGCAGATGTCGGCATGGTATATCCTTTCAAGTCTGGGCTTCTATTCCGTGTGTCCCGGTAGCAATGAATTTGCACTGACCACGCCGCTGTTTGATAAGGTGGTGATAAGGCTGGCCAACGGAAAGACATTGTCTGTGCTTGCCAACAATCCGGAAAAGAATATCTACATAAACAAGGTAGAACTGAATGGAGAAGCCATAGAGGGTAACTTCATTACCTATGAACAGCTGATGGAAGGGGGCGAATTGCGTTTTACGCTGACAGACAAGCCGGACAAGAGCCGTGGAGTTTCGGAAGAGTCGGCGCTTTACTCTTATACTAAGGAGCATGTGGTGTCTGTCCCATACGTTGACAAAGACCTGAATCTGTTTATGGATAAGATAACGGTGGCACTGGCCACGGTAACGGCAGGAGCAGAAGTGAGATATACGCTGGATGGAAGCGAACCTACAGAACTGTCACCGCTCTATGAAAAGCCGCTGGAACTGGACCAGACTACTCCCATAAAGGCAAAAGGATTCAAGGACGGATTCTGCCCAAGCCATACACTCTCCATCATGGCCACCAAGGCTGAGATGAAACCTGCACTTGCAGTCTGTCCTGTGCGGAACGGCACATCCTACAAATATTTCGAGGGTACTTACCGGAAGGTGGCGGATATAGAGAAGAGTCCGTTGCTTGATATCGGTATCATGGCAGAACCTTCCATCAAGGAGGCACGTCAGGAAGACCACTTCGGCTATATCTTCTCCGGCTTGATAGAGGTGCCCGAAGATGGAATCTACACCTTTATGACTCGTTCGGACGATGGCAGCGTATTGTACATTGATGATGAGATGGTGGTGAATAACGATGGTTCGCACGCCGCTATTCCTGCTACGGGGACTGTGGCACTGAAGAAAGGATTCCATGCTTACAAGCTGTATTACTTTGAGGATTACGAAGGAGAAGAGCTGGGTTGGGGCTGGAAACTTCCTTCGGCACAGGAGCTGTCACCTATTCCTGCTTCTGCATTGTATGTGAAATAGTCAAAAAACAGATAACCATGAAGAAAATAGCTTTATTACTTTTCCCGCTTCTGCTCGTATCGTGCGGACAGGAGAAACAGGACAAGCCTGCCGTGCAGGAATCTACTATGAATGTGATGTCTTTCAATATAAGGTATGACAATCCAGAAGACAGCCTGAACAATTGGCGGTACAGGAAAGACCGTGCGGCCAATGCCATCCGCTTTTATGATGCGGACATTGTGGGCATGCAGGAGGTGCTGCACAACCAGTTGCAGGACTTGCAGCAGCGCCTTCCGGATTATGGAGTGATAGGTGTGGGTCGCACAGATGGTAAGGAAAAAGGAGAATATAGCGCGCTCTGGTATAAGAAAGAGCGTTTTGAGGTACTTGATTCCGGCACATTCTGGCTGAGCGAAACGCCCGAAGTGGCAGGTTCCAAAGGTTGGGACGGTGCTTGTGAACGTGTTGCCTCATGGGCGAAATTGAAGGACAAGGTTTCGGACAAGGAGTGCCTGGCCATGAACACGCACTTGGATCATGTGGGCGTTGTGGCACGCCGCGAGGGAATCAGCCTTATCTTGAATAAAGTGAAAGAATTGGGTAACGGGATGCCGGTGGTGCTGACCGGAGACTTTAACTCTACACCGGAGTCGGATGTCATCAAGCATATCACCAACCCGGAAGATCCGGGACATCTGACGGATGCACGCACGGTGTCGCCCGTAGTATATGGACCTGCATGGAGTTTCCACGATTTCGGCAGCATTCCCTACGAACGTCGTTCACTGATAGATTATGTGTTTGTGGGCAACGGATGGAAAGTGCTGAAATATGGTGTGTTGGCCGAGATGGAAAACGGGGCTTTCTTGTCGGACCATGCTCCGGTGCTGGTGACGGTAGAATGAAATGATATGTCGTAATTCACCACAGAGGACACAGAGTTCTACAGAGTTTTTTTGAATTATGAATTAAGAGAAGAATTTGTGTCAATCTGTGTAATTTGTGGTGAAAAATAAAAAATAGAAAGATGAAAAGAATAGCAAAGATAAGTGTATGGGCACTTTTGGCAATCGTGTTGCTGCCCGTTGGAACATCGGCACAAAGCCGTCGTGACAAAGAACAGACCTACGTGTTGGAACAACCGTATGAAGTGACCAAAATAACGCCTCCGCAAGGCAAGAAGGTGAAGAACGTCATCCTAATGATTGGCGACGGAATGAGCTTGATGCACGTTTATTCGGCATGGACCGCAAACAGGGGAAAGCTTTTCCTGGACAACTGCCAGGCGGTGGGTTTGTCTAAGACTTATTGTGCCGACAAGCTGATTACGGACTCCGGTGCCGGAGGAACGGCGATTGCCACCGGACAAAAGACCAATTACCACTATGTGGGAGTGGATACGGAAGGACGACCTTTGAAATCTCTGATTGATTTGGCTTCGGAAAAAGGAAAATCAACGGGTCTGGCAGTGACCTGCCGCCTATGGGATGCTACTCCTGCCGACTTCTGCTGTCACAACAAGGACAGGGATGCAGAAGAGGATGTGGTGACGGGATATGTGGATTGCAAGGCCGACTATGTGTTTGGCGGCGGTGCACAATACTTCGAGAACCGGAAGGACGGACGCAATTTGTTTGAAGAACTGCGTACGAAGGGTTTCCAGACACCCCGCACTTGGGACGAACTGGCGGCTATAGGGAGTGGCAAGGTGTTCGCAGTGCCTTATCCAAAGGATACACCTCTTCCGGCAGAGCGTGGCGACCTCTTGGCGCGTGCATCCTTGAAAGGTATCGAATTACTGAATCAGAACAAGAAAGGGTTCTTCATGATGATAGAGGGCTCGCAGCTGGATGATTACGGACATTTCAACGACCTGGACTTGCTGATGCAGGAAACGCACGACTTTGACCGTACCATCGGAGCTATCTATGAATGGGCTGCTAAGGACGGCGAAACGCTGGTTGTAGTGACGGCCGACCATGAAACCGGAGGACTTACGCTTGTGGACGGCGATTTGAAACAAGGCAAGATTGTCTGCAAGTTTTCCACCGGCAGCCATAGCGGTGTGATGGTGCCTGTATATGCTTTTGGTCCCGGAGCGGAAGAATTTACCGGAATCTATGAGAATACGACCATCTTTGATAAAATAAAGAAGTTGCTTAAATTATAACCAAATAACTCTATTTCCCATGCTGAAACATGTTTTATTGGCAGGTCTGTTGTCGCTCTCGGTGGGTTCGTCGCTCAATGCCCAGAGCTGTGGCAACGATGAGAAGTATCGTCTGCCCTACAAGAATACTTATGTGAAAGAACCGTTGGTCACTGAAAACGAATATCGTGTGGCAAAACCTGAGACGATTGTGCCGAAAAGCTTCGAAGAAGCCCGGCAGATTCTTCCCAATCCCATTTGGGGTGGACATGACAAGGAACTTGAAATGTATTGGAAGGCATGGGAAATAGCTATCGGTAATATTCGTGCTCCTCAAGCAGGCTCGGGTTTTGTCTCAAGCTATTTGGATACAGCTTATAATGGTAATATCTTTATGTGGGATTCCTCTTTCATTCTGATGTTTGCCCGCTATGGTACCCGTTTCTTTCCTTTCCAGAATACGCTGAACAACTTTTACGCCAAGCAGCATCCCGACGGTTTCATTTGCCGTGAAATAAAGGCAGATGGTGCCGATTGCTTTGAACGCTATGATCCGGTGAGTACCGGACCGAATTTGATGCCTTGGTGTGAGATGGTCTATTTCCATCAGTTTGGTGATACAGAACGCCTGCACAAGATATTTCCGGTACTTTGTGCTTATTATAAGTGGTTGAAATTGAACCATACTTGGAGAAATGGAACCTACTGGTCAAGCGGATGGGGAACCGGCATGGATAATATGCCCCGTGTTCCGTCGGAATACAGCCCTATCTACAGTCACGGGCATATGATTTGGTTGGATACAAACCTACAGCAATTATTTACTGCCAATTTACTACTTGAGATGGGCTTTTATCTGGAACGTTGGCAAGAGATAGAAGAGTTTGAAGACGAAGCCAAAATGCTGGGAAAATATATCCATGACAATCTTTGGGATGAAAAGACCGGTTTCCTTTATGACCAATATGCTGACGGTACTCTCTGTACAACCAAGGGAATAGGTGCCTATTGGGCTCTGTTTACTGATGTATTGGATTCTGTACAGTTGGACCGTATGGTGAAGGAATTGGATAATCCTGCCACATTCAACCGGAAACACCGTATTCCTTCTTTGTCTGCCGATAATCCCAAATACAAGGAGAATGGCCGTTATTGGCAGGGTGGCGTATGGCCGGGAACTAATTACATGGTGATGCAGGGACTTGTGCAGAAAGGTTATGGTAAACTGGCACGGGAGATTTGTTTGAATCATTATGCTCAAGTGTTTGAGGTCTATAAGAAGACTGGAACTTTTTGGGAATATTATGCTCCGGAAAGTGCTGAGCCGGGATTTATGGCAAGGGATAATTTTGTAGGTTGGGCAGGACTTCCTCCTATTGCCGAATTGATAGAATTTATTATCGGTATTCGGGGAGATTATGCCAAAAAGCAGATTATCTGGGATATGAATTTGACGGAGACTAACGGCATAGAACGTTATCCTTTTGGTCCCGAAGGGCTTATTTCCTTAAAAGCTGAGGCACGCCGTTCGGCAAGTGATGAACCTCGTATTACAGTAGATTCCAATATCGATTTTGAACTGTGTGTACTCTATGGTGGAAAAGAGAAAAAGATAAATGTGACATCCGGTAAGCATACCTATTAAAGAAGACATCAATCATGAAAAACAATATGTCAAGACGCCAATTTCTGAAGACTGGCGGGCTTGCCTTGGCTGCAATGACCTTTCAGCCCGCTTCCGTATTATCTTCATCCGGGACTTTGAGCCAGAGATATGTTTCGTTGCGTCCTTCTGCAAGCAAAAGGAGCTTCATTTCGAAGGCAGTAGATGCTGCCATTGAAGAAGCAAAGCCTAAAATAAAGGACGAGAAGTTGCGCTGGATGTTCGAGAACTGTTTTCCCAATACGCTTGACACTACTGTCAGATATAGAGTGAAGAATGGCAGACCGGATACTTTCGTCATTACAGGTGATATAGATGCCATGTGGCTGCGCGACTCTTCAGCGCAAGTATGGCCCTATCTGCCGTTGATGAAGAAAGATAGGGACTTGCAGCTGATGGTGGCAGGACTTGTCAACAGACAGACTGAATGTATCTTGATAGACCCGTATGCCAATGCCTTCAACGACGGGCCGTTGGGCAGCTATTGGGAAACCGACCATACACAACATATGGTTAAGGAACTGCATGAACGCAAATGGGAGATAGATTCTTTGTGCTATCCCATTCGTTTGGCCTATCATTATTGGCAATACACGGAAGACACGTCTGTGTTCGATGAAAATTGGCATAAAGCGATGCTGCTGGTGGTCAAGACCTTTAAAGAGCAACAGAGGAAACAAGGCTTAGGACCTTATAGCTTTACGCGCGATTGCGACCGCCCTACAGATTCGCAGATTAACAACGGATGGGGAGCACCGGTAAAGCCGGTCGGCTTAATCGTTTCTTCTTTCCGTCCGTCAGATGATGCTACACAATACGGTTTTCTGATTCCTTCTAATATGTTTGCAGTTGTGTCATTGCGCCAATTGGCCGAGATAGAGGATAAAGTTTATGGAAACAAGGACTTCTCTGGCAAATGTATAGCACTGGCAGATGAAGTGGATGCAGCTATCCGCAGGTATGGTACTTTCAATCATCCGGTTTGTGGACGTATTTATGCTTTTGAGGTCGACGGTTTTGGTAACGCGCTTTGTATGGACGATGCCAATGTACCCAGTTTGCTGGCTGCGCCTTATCTGGGTTATTGTTCTTTTAAAGATGCGATTTACCAGAGTACCCGCAAAATGATATGGAGTGACAATAATCCTTATTTCTTTAAAGGAAAAGCCGGCGAAGGGGTAGGAGGTCCTCATGTGGGATTGAATTATATCTGGCCGATGAGCATCATTATGAAGGCTTTTACAACGGATGATTCCGAAGAAATACGTGCTTGTCTGAAGCAACTTCGTGATACGGACGGAGGGACGGGCTTTATGCATGAGTCTTTCCATTCGGAGGATGCCGCGGACTTTACTCGTTCCTGGTTTGCCTGGACAAATACTTTGTTCGGTGAACTGATATTGAAGACAATCAAGGAATATCCCAACTTATTATCCCAAATACTATGAAGATAAGATATTGGTTACTGGCTATGTCATTCATTTTTCTCTCTTGTGGGAGAGTGGCTGATGATGTAGCGGCAAACTATGGTATTATACCCATGCCGAATGAACTTGCTCCAATGCAGGGAGTGTATGTCCTGCAAGGGGAAAAAACAGTGGCTGTCCCTTCCGGGGAAGCCGCGATGAAAGTTTTTCATTATTTGGAGGATGCGTTGAAAAACACTTCTGTAACGCTGAAGGGTATTTCGGAAACGGGAAAGGCCGATATTTGCTTATCTATAGATAATTCCTTGCCCAATGAGGCCTATACATTGGAGGTTTCTTCCGATAGGATAAATATATCTTCCAATGAAACTGCCGCAGGATTTTTTTATGGTGTCCAGTCTTTGCTGCAGCTCATGCCGGCAGCCATTTATGATGGTGACCGGAAATACGAAGGAAAGATTAGGATTCCTGCTGTCAGCATTACGGATGCTCCCCGTTTCCCTCATCGTGGGGCTATGATGGATGTAGGACGTAATTTTCTGCCCAAAGAGGAAGTGCTGAAGTTTCTTGATTTGATGGCATTCTATAAATTGAATAAATTCCATTTTCATCTGACAGATGACCAAGGATGGAGAATAGAAATAAAGAAATACCCGAAACTGACTGAAATAGGTTCTTATCGTAAACAGACTCAGATAGGACACTCTGATTATTATTTTCCACGGCGTTACGATGGAAAAGAAAAGAGAGGTTATTATACGCAGGAAGAAATAAAGGAAATTGTGAAGTATGCATCCGACCGTTTCATTACGGTCATTCCCGAAATAGAAATGCCGGGGCATGCATCCGCAGCACTGGCTTCCTATCCGGAACTTTCTTGCGGATTGGGAAAGACTTATGTGGTGCGTGATTATTTTGATGTTTTTGATGAGGTCTATTGTTCCAAAGAGCATACATTTGAATTCTTACAAAATGTGCTGACCGAAGTTATGGAACTCTTCCCCAGCCATTATATCCACATTGGTGGAGATGAGTGTCCCAAGAAAGCATGGAAGAAGTGTGCCCATTGCCAGCATTTGATGAAGCGGGAAGGTCTGCCCAACGAAGAAGCTCTGCAAAGTTGGTTTATCCATCGGATTGAGCAATTTGTGAACAGTAAAGGGCGTGACATCATCGGGTGGGATGAGATTCTGGAAGGAGGGCTTGCCCCTAATGCTACCGTCATGTCATGGCGTGGCGAGAAAGGAGGTATCGAAGCGGCTCGCCAACGGCATAAAGTCATTATGACACCCGGCAAAAAGTGTTATTTGGATTACTACCAGGAAAGTCCGGAATTCGCTCCGTTGGCTATCGGCGGTTTCCTTCCATTGGATACGGTGTACAATTATAACCCGCTTCCTGCAGAACTGACTCCGGAAGAACAAGCTTATATAATAGGTGTACAAGCCAATATCTGGGGAGAGTACATACAGACTCCCGAGTATTTTGAATATATGGCTTTCCCCCGTTTGCTGGCTATGTCAGAGGTGCAATGGACACAGCCGGAACATAAGGACTTCGAGTCGTTTGCCCGTAGGCTGGATAAGGAGTTTGAACGATTGGATTATTGCGGAGTGAATGCTTGCCGCAACTTCTATGAAGTTAATCAGACTGGTGCGTGGAACAAGTCGCAGCAGACTTATGAGGTGACTTTGAACACCTTCTGTCCGGATGCCGATATTTACTATGCCGTAAATGATTCAACGGTCAACACTTCATCTTCCCTTTATGGGACTCCGATACCGTTGGACGAGGATGCAACTGTTTATTCGGCAGTTTACAGAGACGGTAAGCCGCTAGGGAAAGTGACCCGCAAGAGTTTTGCTGTAAACAAGGCAACCGGATGTGACTATACTTGTAATCCTGAAGCAGGATGGGAGCACTTGAATAAAGGCTTCGGACTAACTGATGGACGATGTGGCTATGCCCGCGACATGCGTCGCTGGATTAGCTTCTACCAGGATACTGTACAGATTGTAGTGGAACTGAAGAAACCTCAAAAAGTCAAGGAAGTTGCCTTTTCTTCTTTATGGAGGCCGGTAAATGGGATATGGCCGGCAAGAGCGATGGGTGTCTCTGTTTCAATGGATGGTCAGACTTTTATTCCGGTGGGCACTAAACGGCTGACTTATGATTTTACCTTGACGGAAGGTACCCGCTTCCCGGTATCTCTTTCATTTGCCGAAACGGAAGCTGCATTTGTCCGCTTGGAATTATTGAGTGGTGGCTTGTGCCCGAAAGGATATTTTCATGAAGGGTTGCAGAGTGAGTTGGCAATAGATGAAATAGAAATATATTAATCTCAAGAAATTATGAAGAAAATAGTTGTTCTTTTAGTTGTACTGTTGGGCTGTATGCCGGTAACGGCTTTTGCGCAGAAGCAATTCTTTTTTAAGGATGGCAAGTTTGTAGTAGCACAGTTTACAGATTTGCACTGGATGCCGGGTTCTGCAAAGTGTGCCGAAACGGCAGCTACTATCCGTGCTGTCCTGGCAGCCGAACATCCGGATATTGCTATACTGAGTGGGGATGTGGTGACCGATGACCCTGCTATGGATGGATGGAAAAGTGTAGTGGATATTTTCAATGAGGCCAAGATGCCTTTTGTGGTGATGATGGGAAACCATGATGCAGAATACTTGACGCGCAATGAAATCTATGATTTCCTCTTGAAGTCTCCCTACTATGTGGGGGCAAAAGGCCCTGAAGATATTATGGGATGTGGTAATTGTGTGATTCCTGTTTATAGTCCGGAGAAGAAGGACCAGGTAGAGGCATTGCTCTATTGCATGGATTCCAACGACTATCAGCCTAATAAAATCTATGGTGCTTACGACTGGATTCATTTCGACCAAATAGAATGGTACAGAAAGCAAAGTAAACACTTTGCAGAGAAGAACGGTGGTAATCCCGTTCCTGCTTTGGCCTTCTTCCATATTCCGCTGATTGAATACAACGAAATCAGAGGTGACGGGAAAACTTATGGCAATGACAAAGAAGGTGGAGTTGCCTCTGCTAATATCAATTCCGGTATGTTTGCTTCCTTCCTTGACATGAGGGATGTAATGGGAGTATTTGTAGGACATGACCATGATAACGATTTTATAGGAATAGATAAAGGTATTGCATTGGGATACGGACGGGTGACCGGTGCGGATGCGTATGGAGAGTTGACGAGAGGAGCCCGTATCATTGAACTGTACGAAGACCAATTCAAATTTGACACATGGATTTCCACTCCTTCGGGAAGGGAGGCTGCCTACTATTACCCTTCAGGTCTGAATTCGGATGAGGAGCAGAGTATGGCTTATTTGCCGGCTACGGGAACTTCTCCCAAGAAGCAGGGTGTGGCATATACCTATTATGAAGGCAAATGTAAACGTGTTGCCGATATTGCCGCCTGTAATAAAGTGAAGGAAGGGGTGATGAAGAATTTCTCGATTGAAGAAGCAGCCGTCCCTGATCATTTTGCTTATGATTTCCGTACGTTGGTGAAAATTCCAGAAAGGGGAGTATACCGTTTCTATACTTTTTCCGATGATGGTTCTAAACTATACATAGACGGTAAATTGATTGTTGATAACGACGGTGGACACAGCGGACGCCGTGCCGAAGGGAAAGTCGCTCTCGAAGCAGGGTACCACGAGTTGCACCTGCTGTATTTCGAAGATTACATGGGCCAGGAATTGGAAGTCGGGTATTCGGGACGGAATGTTCTGGAAACCGTGTTACCTGATACCATGTTGTTTGTACCGGATTAAATCAGCGCTGGTAACTCTTTGTCTGGTACTCTTTCCGATATTCATTGGGGGAAACTTTCTTCAAAGCTTTAAATTGGCGGGACAAGTTCTTCAGGTTATTTATTCCGACTTGTTCCGCCACATCTGCAATCGGAGCATCACTGGCCAACAGCAATTGGGCAAAGCGTTCCATCCTAAGGTTGAAGATATATTTGTGGATGGACTGCTGGGTGACTTGCTTGAAACGAATCTCCAATAAACGGCGTGATAATGGTACTTGTTTCACTATATCCGATACAGTGATATCAGCCGCTATATTCTGATGGATATATTTCAGAGCGGTTTGGATATGGGCATCGGTGGTAGAATAGAAGTCGGTCGAAAGCCGGTTAATGATATTAACTGGTTGGAGCACTACGTCCCGATAAGTGGCCTCCTCATCATTCAATAGATGTTCTATGAGGGCGGCTGCCTCAAATCCGCCTCTTACAATGTTTTGGCTGATACTGGATAGGGGAGGGTCTGAAAGATTGCATATAATCTCATCATTGTCGACTCCTAATATTGCTATCTTGTCGGGCACTCTGATGTTGTTGACTTTACAGATTTCCGTAATGCGGTTACCTTGATTGTCATCGCAAGCCATGAGTGCCGTAGGTTGCGGCAATGACTTTAACCAATTGAGCAGAGGTGGTGCCTCATAAAACCATAAGTCATCAAGTGATTGATCTTGATAAGAATAGAAATTGTTTCCAAACCCTTGGGCTGCTATACATTCATAGAAACCCTCGCAACGTTCTTGTGACCATACCGTATCGCGATAACCGTAGAATGCGAAGTTCTGAAAGCCTTTACTCAGAAAAAACTCTGCTGCCATTCTGCCGGTCTTGCGGTAATCGCCGGTGATGTTTGGAATATTGCTGAACCTTGATTTATAATCCTGGGCCAACGCGATAATTCCGTTTTCACGGAATAGCTCCACATTGTCATCATTGTCAAATCTGCCGATGATTGCATCTGCATGCCATGTCTTTGCCCATTTTAAGACTCCTTCTATACCATGACTGTTTTTGTAGGAGGGTGGCATACGGCATACTACCCATGGTTCATGGCTTTTGGAATAGGCCAATACCCCCTTTAACAGATTGTACGAAAAGGACTCTGTAAAATCGGTCAATAATATCAATCGAATCATAGCAGTTGACTAAATGTAACAGATTGTTACTTATACAAATGTTAGCTTAATTGACAAATATAGGATTTTATTTCTTTTTCTTCAAATCTTTTCCCTCATATTTGCAGATTGCTTCAATCCACTCTTCTTCCAGTGGTTTGGATTCGTGTTTGGCGAGGTCGAAGGCTACCATGACGGAAGTACAAACGCATTTTACTTCTTGGGTTTCCGTATCGATGACACGCTGTGCCAGATGGAAACTCTTGGTTCCTATTTCAGTAACGGCAGTTTGCACGGCAATATGGTCCGAACCATAAATCTGCGCAAGGAAATTTGCTTCAATATGGACGACAACGATGCCATCCTTTTCCCAATCTACATCCGGGCATACGGAAGCGAAATATTCCGTTTTTCCTAAATCATAAAAAGAAAAGTAAACAGTGTTGTTTACATGGCCGAATTTGTCGACGTCATTGAAGCGTAGTTGTATGGGCAGGGTGTGGTTAAATTGAATTTCTTCCATTGTTTTCTCTTAAACTTTATTTATAATCGCTGCAAAAATACTATTTTTGCATGTTAATCCGTGAACTTATATATCAAGAAATGATAGAAGACATTAAAAAAGCCTGCCAGGTGATGAGCGAAGGCGGGGTAATTTTGTATCCGACAGATACGATTTGGGGCATAGGTTGTGACGCTACCAATGAAGAAGCGGTGCGCCGTGTATATGAAATCAAGCGACGCTCTGACAGTAAGGCGATGCTGGTATTGGTAGATTCCCCGGTAAAGGTGGATTTCTATGTGCAGGATGTTCCAGAGGTTGCCTGGGATTTGATAGAACTGGCTGACAAGCCTCTTACCATAATTTATTCCGGAGCGCGTAATCTGGCTCCTAATTTGCTTGCCGAAGATGGTAGTGTGGGTATCCGCGTCACCAGTGAGGCATTTTCAAAGCGGCTTTGCCAGCAGTTCCGTAAGGCGATAGTCTCTACTTCTGCCAATGTCAGCGGGCAACCGTCTCCCGGCAACTTCAGTGAAATAAGTGAAGACATCAAGTCTGCGGTAGATTATATAGTAGGATACCGCCAAGAGGAAACGGGACGCCCGAAACCGTCCAGCATCATTAAGTTGGGCAAGGGCGGAGTCATCAAGATTATTCGCGAATAAAAGGAAAAAATGGCAGAGGATAAGAGGAGTTTGTTGCAGCGCTTCATCATTTGGCGCGAAAAGAATATCAAGGAGAAGCAATTCATACTGATTCTCAGTTTTCTTGTGGGTATTTTTACGGCGTTCGCCGCACTGATACTGAAAGGCATCATACACTGGATACAGAACTTCCTGACGGACAATTTCAATGCGACGGAGGCCAACTATCTTTATCTGGTTTATCCGGTAGTGGGTATCTTCTTGACCGGACTGTTTGTCCGTTACGTGGTGAAGGACGACATCAGTCATGGTGTTACGAAAATCTTGTATGCCATCTCGCGGCGACAGGGACGTATCAAACGACATAACACTTGGTCGTCCATCATAGCCAGTTCCATTACCATCGGTTTCGGTGGTTCGGTCGGGGCGGAGGCGCCTATTGTGTTGACGGGTTCGGCTATCGGTTCTAATCTGGGAAATATATTCAAGATGGAGCATCGTACGCTGATGCTGTTGGTGGGATGTGGTGCTGCTGGTGCGGTTGCAGGCATTTTCAAGGCACCAATTGCCGGTTTGGTATTTACGCTGGAGGTACTGATGATAGATTTGACAATGTCTTCCTTGTTGCCGTTGCTGATATCCGCGGTGACGGCTGCAACTGTTTCCTATATCGTGACGGGTACGGACGCCATGTTCAAATTCCATTTGGACCAAGCTTTCGAATTGGAGCGTATTCCGTATGTCATTATGTTGGGCGTCTTCTGTGGATTGGTTTCCCTTTATTTCACCCGCGCCATGAACTCTGTGGAAGGCGTGTTCGGAAGGTTGAGAACTCCCTATAAGAAGCTGATAATGGGCGGTGCCATGCTGAGTATCCTGATATTCCTTTTCCCACCGTTGTATGGCGAAGGTTACGATACGATAGAATTATTGCTGAATGGAGTGAGTAATGCCGAATGGGACACGGTGATGAATAATTCCTTCTTCTACGGGCACGGCAATCTGTTGCTGATATACCTCATACTGATTATTCTGTTCAAGGTTTTTGCCTCGAGTGCCACGAATGGCGGTGGCGGTTGCGGCGGTATCTTCGCACCTTCATTGTATTTGGGGTGTATTGCCGGTTTTGTCTTTTCACATTTCAGCAATGAAATAGAGATGACGGCTTATCTGCCCGAAAAGAATTTTGCCTTACTGGGAATGGCGGGGGTTATGAGTGGGGTCATGCATGCTCCGCTGACCGGCGTGTTTCTCATTGCCGAACTTACGGGAGGATACGACTTGTTCCTGCCGCTGATGATTGTTTCCGTCAGCTCTTATCTTACCATTATCATGTTCGAACCTCACAGTATTTACTCCATGCGTTTGGCAAAGAAAGGAGAGTTGCTGACGCACCATAAGGACAAGGCCATCCTTACCCTGATGAAGATGGAGAATGTGGTGGAAAAGGATTTTGTGACCGTGCATCCCGAAATGGATTTGGGTGAACTGGTAAAGGCCATTTCTGCTTCGCATCGTAATGTCTTTCCCGTGGCCGATAAGGAAGGAGTACTGATTGGCATTGTTTTGTTGGACGATATCCGGAACATTATGTTCCGTCAGGAGTTATATCATCGCTTTACAGTGGGAAAACTGATGACTTCGGCTCCGGCACGTCTGTATGATACGGACAGTATGGAGCAGGTGATGCGTACCTTTGATGATACGAAGGCGTGGAATCTGCCGGTGGTGGATGCGGAAAACAAATACTTGGGATTCGTGTCCAAGTCGAAGATATTCAACTCGTATCGTGAAGTGTTGGTACATTTTTCAGAGGACTGAGGACATGTACAATTTACCATTTACAATGTACAATTTGCCATTCGGAGTGCTGTGTACATTGTACATGGTAAATAGTACATGAGTAGCCTCGCAAATTGTACATGGTAAATAGTAAATGGAGTAAATTGTAAATGAAATGGTGGAAAAGAAGAATTTGAGGATTGTATATATGGGTACTCCCGATTTTGCGGTGGAGGCTCTTCGTTGTCTGGTAGAAGGAGGTTACAATGTGGTGGGTGTCATTACGATGCCGGACAAGCCTGCCGGACGGGGGCATAAGCTCCAATTCTCTCCGGTGAAACAGTATGCACTGGAACATAATCTTCCGCTTCTTCAGCCGGAGAAGTTGAAGGATGAGGTTTTTGTGGAGGCGTTGCGTGCATGGAAGGCCGATTTGCAGATAGTCGTTGCTTTCCGCATGTTGCCGGAGGTGGTATGGAACATGCCGCGATTGGGCACCTTCAACCTGCATGCTTCCCTGCTTCCGCAGTATCGCGGCGCAGCTCCCATCAACTGGGCGGTGATTAATGGTGATACGGAAACGGGCATCACCACTTTCTTCCTGAAACATGAGATTGATACCGGTGAGGTTATTCAGCAGGTACGGGTACCCATTGCCGATACGGACGACGTGGGTATCGTTCATGACAAACTGATGCTGTTGGGCGGTCGCCTGGTGGTAGAGACTGTTGATGCCATTCTTGCCGGTACGGTGAAAAGTATTCCTCAAGAAGAAATGGCCGTAGTGGGTGAACTGCGTCCGGCACCGAAAATCTTCAAAGATACTTGTCGTATTGACTGGAACCGTCCGGTGAAGCGTATTTACGATTTTGTACGCGGCCTTTCTCCCTATCCTGCCGCTTGGACGGAGTTGGTCCAGCCCAGTGGAGAATCTATTGTAGTAAAAATCTTCGAGACGGAGAAGATAGGGGAATCCCATCAACTGGCTCCCGGAACCTTGCAGACAGACGGGAAAAACTATATCCGCGTTGCTGCCGAAGATGGCTTTGTCGGCATCCGCTCCCTCCAGCTTCCAGGCAAGAAGAGACTGAAGACGGATGAACTGCTGCGCGGCTTCCGGTTGACGGAAGAATGTGTGATGAAATAACTGATTGTCATTCATCAACTTCCTACTGCAAAACTACTGCATTTGTTTTGCAGCGTCACTGCAACTAATATGCAGTGTGACTGCAACTGCTTTGCAGTAGCACTGTAACACGTTTGCAGTGACGCTGCAAAAGGTATGCAGTAAGTTTGCAGTGAGAGTTTTGACTTCCAATGTTAGGCCGACTTAAATCTTTTATCTATATTTGTACATCACAAAGTTCGTAAACTTTAGAATACAGCATTATGAAACCAATCATATCCCCTTCTATTCTCTCTGCCGATTTCGGTTATCTGGCACGGGACATTGAAATGATTAACGAAAGTGAGGCGGAGTGGGTACATATCGACATCATGGACGGTGTGTTTGTCCCCAATATTTCTTTCGGATTCCCGGTACTGAAGTATGTGGCAAAACTGTCGCAGAAACCTTTGGATGTGCATCTGATGATTGTACAGCCGGAGAAGTTTATTCCGGAGGTGAAGGCTCTGGGAGCCCATGTCATGAATGTGCATTATGAGGCTTGTCCGCATCTGCACCGCGTGGTGCAGCAAATTCGCGAAGCAGGGATGCAGCCGGCAGTAACGATTAATCCGGCAACTCCCGTGTCCTTGTTGAAGGATATTATTAATGATGTATACATGGTGCTGATCATGAGCGTAAATCCTGGCTTCGGCGGACAAAAGTTCATAGAGCATTCTCTTGATAAAGTGCGCGAGTTGCGTGAATTGATTACGGTTACCGGTTCGCAGGCCTTGATAGAAGTGGACGGTGGCGTAAACTTGGAAACCGGTTCGCGTCTGGTAGAAGCTGGAGCAGATGTACTGGTGGCAGGCAATGCCGTTTTCTCGGCTCCCGATCCGAAGGAGGCCATCCGTGCATTAAGGAATCTGTAATCCGTCTTCTGGATTGATAATCGACAGCTGGCAACGGCATCCTTTCCTTCGACTGTTGATGCCGTTGGTAGTTGGTATTTTGTGTGGAGATGCGTTTCCACACGTGCTTTCTGCATGGGAGTATGTGGCAGGTTTTCTGCTTTTTCTTTTTATTATAGGTAGATACAAGCATACCGGATGGGTGTATGGAGCGGCGGTATACCTTTTCTTGGGTGGTACGGGGTTCTGCTTGATGAGTTGGCAGCAGGGAAAGACGGCATTTCCCTTTTCGGGCAAACCTGCTGTTTATAGGGTTTGTATCCGCGAGCATCCCGAAGAGAGGGAGCGCAGCATATTGTGCAGGGTTGTCCTGCTGGGAGAGGTAGAGCAGGATGCAGTTACGGGTTGCCCCCGGAATCATCTTTTTCTGGCTTATTTCCCGAAAGATTCTGCTACGGTCACTTTGTGCCGTGGTGATGAGTTGCTGGTATCTACCCGGCTTGTTCCTCCGGCAAACAATGATAATCCCGACGAGTTTGACTATGCTCGCTACCTGAGGCGGAAAGGCTATAGCGGCACGGCCTACGTGGCTGACGGACATTGGCGGAAGACGGGGCATAATGCCTCTCGCACTGTCAGCCAGGTGGCACTGGATTATAGGGCGAAAGTGGTTGGCTTATACCGGAGTTTGGGCTTTGAAGCTGATGAATTGGCAGTGCTTTCTGCGTTGACGGTGGGGGATAAAGAGGAACTGAGTGATGATATTGTGGAGACCTACTCCGTTTCGGGAGCCAGCCATGTACTGGCACTTTCGGGGTTGCACATAGGTTTTCTGTATGCTTTGCTCTTGTTTGTGCTTCGTCCTTTGTGGAGGCGATGGCGGCGGTTGAAACCTTTGTTGCTTTTGCTTCTGGTCCTTTTCTTGGTGAGTTTTGCTTTTTTCACGGGATTGTCCTCCTCGGTGGTGCGGTCGGTTGTCATGTTCTCTTTGTTGGCGTTTGCCGGTTTGAAGCCGGAAAAGCCGCTGACTCTGAATACGCTGGCGGCAACTGCTTTCCTGATGCTGCTGTGCAAGCCGGCCTGGTTGTTTGATGTCGGTTTTCAGTTGTCATTCTCGGCGGTTACAGCTATTGTACTTGTACAGCCTAAGTTGTATGCCCTTTGGAAGGTTGACAATTGTTTCCTGCGATATTTGTGGGGACTTATGACAGTGTCTGTGGCAGCTCAGCTGGGTACGGCCCCTTTGGTCATTGTCTATTTCTCCCGTTTTTCCACTCATTTTCTGTTGACTAATCTTTGGGTAATTCCCATGGTGTCACTCGTTCTGTATTCGGCGGTCTTTCTGTTGATGCTTACGCCGCTGCCTTTTGTACAACATCTGTTTGCAAGGGTAGTAGAGGCATTGGTACATGTCCAGAATGAAGTGCTTCGCTGGATAGAGCATCTTCCCGGCGCTGCTGTCGATAATATTTGGTTGGATATATGGGGCGTTCTGCTCGTCTATCTGTTCTTGGGGATGGCATATTATGGCTTTCTACGCCTTACGGTACGTAGAGTCTGCTTTGCGTTGCTGGCATTGTTGGCAGTGGTTTCCTGGCATTCCCTTTCCATCATGTCCAATGCTCCCCGGCAGGGGATTGCTTTTTATAGCGTGAGAGGTTGTCCCGTTGTCCATTGTATGGCAGACAACCGTCATTCTTGGTTGGCATGTACCGATAGCTTGCCGGATATGCCGCGTTTGTGCCGTGCCCTTTCTCCGCATTGGAACCGCCTGCATCTGGAGACTCCCCGACTGGTTACCGGAGATTATATAACTCCCGGCTTATCCATGCGCAACCAGATTGTCTCTTATGCCGGTAAGTGCATCTGTCTTCTTTCCGACAACCGTTGGAGAAACAAGAACTCTTCCCGTCCCCTCTCAGTTGATTATTTGTATATCTCCAAGGGGTATCAAGGTGGGATAGAGGAACTTACTTCGCTCTTTTCCATAGGGATGGTGGTACTTGACGCTTCTCTTTCAGACTATTATCAGAATAAGATTGCCAATAATTGCGTTCGCTTAGGTATTCCCTATCTTCTTCTTTCTCAAAAAGGTTCTTACCGCATATTGTTATAAATCACAAACTTTTTGTACTTTTGCCCCTTCAATTTGTTATAAACGCCAAATAGTAAATAGTCAATCGTCAAATAGTAAATAAATATATGTTGACCAAAGTAATAGAACAATCCAAGATAGACCATTTCACCAAATGGTTTGACCGTGCAGACAAGATAGTAATCGTTTCGCATGTGGGTCCCGACGGGGACGCCATCGGCTCTTCTCTGGGCTTGTGGCACTTCTTCAGCTCGCAGGGAAAGACGGCGAATGTTATTGTGCCGAACGCTTTCCCCGACTTCTTGAAATGGATGCCCGGGAGCAAGGACGTCCTTCTGTACGACCGCTACAAGGAGTTCGCTGACAAGCTGATTGCCGAGGCGGATGTCATTTGTTGTCTGGACTTTAATGCTATCCATCGTATAGATGCCATGGGTGACGCTGTTCTTGCATCCCCGGCAAGAAAAATACTGATAGACCATCATCTCCATCCGGAGGATTTCTGCAAGATTATCATTTCCCATCCGGAGATATCCTCCACTTCGGAACTGGTTTTCCGCCTGATTTGCCGTATGGGCTATTTCAGTGACATTTCAAGGGAAGGTGCGGAATGTATCTATACGGGCATGATGACCGATACCGGCGGGTTCACCTATAATTCCAATAATCGGGAAATCTATTTCATCATCAGCGAACTGTTGTCGAAAGGTATTGATAAGGACGAGATTTACCGCAGAGTGTTCAATACTTATTCAGAAAGCCGTCTGCGCCTGATGGGATATGTCTTGTCACAAATGAAGGTCTATCCGGACTATCATGCAGCCTTAATTTCCTTGACTAAAGCCGAACAAAGCCAATTTGACTATGTGCGTGGAGATAGTGAAGGGTTTGTGAACATTCCTTTGAGCATCAAAGGGGTGATTTTCTCTTGTTTCCTGCGTGAAGATACGGAGAAGCCGATGATAAAGATTTCTTTACGTTCGGTCGGTACGTTCCCTTGCAATCAGCTGGCTGCCGAGTTCTTTGGCGGCGGTGGTCATTTGAATGCTTCCGGCGGTGAATTTTATGGAACGATGGATGAGGCCCGCAAGGTCTTTGAGCAGGCTTTGGAGAAATACAAATCGCTGCTGAATGCCAAAGGATAAAAAAAGTTCAGTTGTAAAGGTTAAAAGTTACGAACTTTCTATCTGCAGCTTTCAACTTTCAAGGAAATCAGATACTTTTGTACGAAATTACTAAATAACAGAAATGAAGAAACTTACTTTATTCTTTTTTGCCTTACTTGCAGTTTGTTTAGCCTTCCAGGCATGCGATAATTCTAAAACTTATGCCGAAATGCTTGAGGAAGAAAAAGATGCCATCAAAGCGTTTATCAAAGACAGTAGTATTGTCGTTATTTCTCAAAGTGAATTCTATGCGCAAGATTCGACAACGGATGTAAGCAGGAATGAGTATGTGCAGCTGGCAAGCGGGGTGTATATGCAGATTGTGGATAAAGGTTCGACGAATCCTGCAGATACAGTTAAACCGAATGATTTGGTTTTGGTGCGTTATGAAGAATATGGATTGATAGAAAAGGCGGTGACTTCATCTAATTTGAATAATCCGACAGTTGTGGATGAATTCAGATATACGGTTACTTCTTCATCTATAGCCGGACTTTTTACACAAGGATATATGCTTGCATATTATGGATCGTCCGTGCCTGCCGGTTGGTTGGTCGCTTTGAATTATGTACGTGATGGGGCGCATGTGAAACTGATTGTACCATCTAAGATGGGGCAACAGACTGCCATGCAACAAGTGTATCCTTATTATTACGATATACATAAATTCCAAATTTGGAACTAACCTATAAATTTTAAATCATTAACCTATGACTCTAATCAAATCTATTTCTGGAATCCGCGGAACCATTGGCGGTGGTGCCGGCGAGGGATTGAATCCGCTCGACATTGTGAAGTTCACTTCAGCTTATGCTACCCTGATTCGTAAGACGTGTACTGTAAAAAGTAACAAAATCGTGGTAGGGCGTGATGCCCGCATCTCTGGCGAGATGGTCAAGAACGTAGTAGTCGGTACCTTGATGGGTATGGGCTGGGATGTAGTGGACATTGATTTGGCTTCTACTCCGACTACCGAGCTGGCTGTAACCATGGAAGGTGCCAGTGGAGGTATTATCCTGACTGCCTCACACAATCCCAAGCAGTGGAATGCGTTGAAACTGTTGAATGAAAAGGGCGAATTTCTGAACGCTGCCGAAGGTCAGGAAGTACTCCGCATTGCAGCTGCCGAAGAATTCGATTATGCCGAAGTGGACCAACTCGGCTCGTACCGTCAGGATTTAAGCTACAACCAGAAACATATCGACAGCGTATTGGCGCTTGACCTTGTAGACGTGGAAGCTATCCGAAAGGCAAACTTCCGTGTAGCCATCGATTGTGTAAACTCTGTAGGTGGTATTATTCTGCCGCAACTACTTGAACAACTTGGTGTTCAGCACGTAGAGAAGCTCTATTGCGAACCGACCGGTAACTTCCAGCATAATCCCGAGCCTCTGGAAAAGAACTTGGGTGACATCATGAACCTGATGAAAGGAGGGAAGGCAGATGTTGCATTTGTTGTAGACCCTGATGTAGACCGCCTGGCAATGATTTGCGAAGACGGCAAGATGTACGGTGAAGAATATACACTGGTTACTGTTGCCGACTACGTATTGAAACATACTCCGGGCAATACGGTATCCAATTTGAGTTCGACCCGTGCCTTGCGCGATGTAACTCGCAAGTATGGGCAAGGATATTACGCTTCCGCCGTAGGTGAAGTGAATGTAACTACCAAAATGAAGGAGGTAGGTGCCGTTATCGGTGGCGAAGGAAACGGTGGGGTAATTTATCCGGCCAGCCACTATGGACGTGATGCCTTGGTAGGTATTGCCTTGTTCTTGAGCCATCTGGCACACGAAGGCAAGAAGGTGAGCGAACTCCGTGCATCCTATCCTGCATACTTCATGGCAAAGAATCGTGTAGACTTGACTCCTGAAACAGATGTAGATGCTATTCTTGCCAAGGTGAAGGAGCTGTATAAGAATGAAGAAATCAATGATATAGACGGTGTGAAGATTGACTTCCCCGACAAATGGGTTCATCTGCGTAAAAGCAATACGGAACCGATTATCCGCGTTTATAGTGAGGCCGGTACACCAGAAGCTGCCGAGGAAATCGGTCAGCAGATTATGAAGGTGATTGAAGACCTGGCAAAATAAGACTGATTGTAATGACTGTTATATGTCCCACTTTTCTTTTGGAGAGTGGGACTTTTTTTAGGGAGTATTTATTGCTGCTACAATTCGATGACTTTCTCTATCTCTTCTTCAAAGTTTGGAGTAAAGACTTCCTTTCCTATGCTTTTTTTGATTTCATCAATGTTCCAGAAACGTCCTCCGTCCAGCTCGTCACTGGGGTGTATTTCACCGTCGTAGACCGTTTTGTGTACGAAGACCAGTTCCTTTTCGCGGGCAGACTCGAAGACATAATGCAAGACGGTTTCGGGAACAAAGTCGGTAATGCCGAGTTCTTCGCGTACCTCGCGTTTCAGCGCCATCTCTACACTTTCACCTAAATCGACGTGTCCGCCTACGGAGGTGTCCCACTTCCCCGGTTGTATGTCTTTCCATTCGGGACGTTTCTGCAGATACAGCTCACCTTTGGAATTGAATACATGAAGATGGATTACCGGATGCAGCAGTTTGCCACCGTTATGGCATTCGCCACGGGTGGCGGCACCTATGATGTTGTCTTGTTCGTCGACAAGGGGGAACATCTCTTGATTGTTATCGTGGTTCATTGTGTTTAGGGTATTAATAATGATGAATCTCCATAGCTCAGAAAGCGGAAATCATGTGCCAGTGCATAGTTATAAATCTTCTGCCAGTCGCCGTGTACGAAAGCTGATACGAGCAGCAGCAAGGTGCTTTGCGGTTGGTGGAAATTAGTCACCATAGCCTTCACGATTTTGTATTCATATCCCGGGGCGATGATGATTTGAGTGCTGGTATGCAGAGTCTCCATACTATGCTTGTCAAGATAGGCGACAATGGCTTGCAGGGCTTCTACTGCAGGGGTGGTGGCAGCCTTGGCAGACATTTCATAAGGTTGCCATTGGTGGACGTGCAAGTCTTCCTCCGTGGCTTCGGGATTATTCAGTAAGGTGGCTCCGATGTGATAAAGGCTTTCCAATGTGCGCACCGAAGTTGTCCCTACGGCCACTGCCTTGCCGTCGTGCGCTATGAGTTTTTCCAATGTGTTGCGCGAGACGGAGATGTATTCCGTATGCATTTCATGCCCTTCTATTTCTTCACTTTTCACCGGTTTGAAGGTTCCGGCTCCCACATGGAGTGTCAGTTCTTCCAATTCTACTCCTTTATTGCGCAATGCGTCCAATACGCGTGGGGTGAAATGCAGTCCCGCTGTAGGGGCAGCCACCGAACCTTTGATTTTGGAATAGACAGTCTGGTAAGTCTCCTTGTCACTTTCCTGGGTTTCCCGGTTCAAGTAGGGAGGGATGGGCAATTCACCGAAGACCTCGAGAATGTCGGCAAAAGTCACTTCCGGATTATTCCAGCGGAAGTTTACCCAATGGCTGGTTCCGTGGCATTCGCCCCGTTCGGCGGTCAGGGTGAGTGGTTTGCCTTTCACGGTCATCTCACGTCTCAGCATGCCTTCTTTCCATTTTTTCAGGTTGCCGACCATGCAGAGCCAAGCGGTATGCTCGGTTTGCTGGAAGTTGAGGGCATAGTCGTTCGGCTGTATAGGTTCTAGGCAGAATACTTCAATCAGTGCTCCCGTTTCTTTCCGGAAATGCAGGCGTGCTTGGATGACTTTGGTATTGTTGAATATCATCAGGCTTCCCGATGGCAGATACTCCGGCAGTGAAGTGAATCTGTCTTCTGAAACTTCTCCGTGGCGATACAATAACAGTTTGGACTGGTCACGTACGGACAATGGGAACTTTGCAATGCGTTCGTCCGGCAATGGGTAGTTGAATTCGCTGATTCTGATATGTCTGGGGTCTTCTTTCATGATGGCTTTCTCTTTATTATATCGGCTGCAAAGGTACGGATATTTGGGAAGATTTGAAGAATAAGGGAAATAATTCCTAACTTTGCAGGAAGAAAGTAGGAAAAGACAAACTAAAAGATACGTTACTATGAAGATAGGAGATAAAGTTCGTTTCCTCAGCGAAGTTGGGGGTGGTGTTGTGACAGGATTTCAAGGGAAAAACATCGTGTTGGTGGAAGATGCCGACGGTTTTGACATACCGATGCCCATAAACGAATGTGTGGTGATAGAGACCGATGATTATAATATCCCCACTCCGGCAGCCAAAGCGGCTGCCAAGAAGAAGCGGGAAGAAGAGCAACAATTGCGTACGACTGCTACTGCGGCAAGGCCGTCTGCTATGGAGTCTCAGGTTTCAGAGCCTCAAACGGTCCGTTTGGAGAAACCGCAGATATCTGTTTATCGTCAGCCCGAGATGAAAGGCGGAGATATCCTGAATGTTTTTCTGGCTTTTGTTCCGGAGGATATCAAGGCTGTCAGCACTACACCTTTCGAGGCATATTTGGTGAACGACAGTAATTATTATATGTATTATACCTATTCGAGTGCTGAAGGAAAGTCCTGGACAGTCCGTTCGCATGGTTTGATAGAGCCGAATACGAAACTTCTGCTGGAGGAGTTCGAAAAGTCCGAGTTGAACGACCGTGAACGTGTGATGGTACAGCTGGTGGCATTCAAAGATAACCGTGCGTTCACAATGAAACCGGCTGTCAGTGTGGAAGTCCGCATAGATATGGTAAAGTTCTATAAACTGCATACATTCCAGCAGACGGTTTTCTTTGAAACACCGGCCTTGGTGTATGATATTGTCCGGAATGACCAGCCTGCCAAGCAGGTGTATGTTTCGGCAGAGGAACTGAAGGAGGCTTTGATACAGAAAAAAACGGCAGATACTCCATCCAAACCGCAGACGGTCATCAAGCGTGGGGGCAAGAATGGGATTGTCGAGATTGACCTGCATATCGGCGAGTTGCTGGATGACACCTGCGGCATGAGCAACAGTGAAATATTGAATTACCAGCTGGACAAGTTTCGTGAAGTGATGGAACAATACAAGAAAAAGCGCGAACAACGCATCGTCTTTATTCATGGCAAGGGGGATGGTGTACTTCGTAAAGCGCTATTGGATGAGTTGAAACGTAAATATTCCAATTGCTGCCACCAGGATGCTTCGTTCCAGGAGTATGGATTTGGGGCGACGATGGTGACGATTAAATAAAATCAAGTATTTGAATAGTGAATAGGGCAGTTCAAACGTTGGAATGCCCTATTCATTATTTTTGATGGCTTATATAGCTAAATATTGTACTATGATGTGATTTTTTGTTTCGTTTTAATAAAGCGGTAACGTATGCTCTTTTATGGCTGAGAAATACGCCTTATACTTGACGGCATTTCGCAAAAATATTTTAAGTTTGCAGATGTATTGAATAAATAATCTAATTACGGGAAACATGGGAGAGAGGGTGGATAAGCGAATTCGATTTTACATTTATTGGATATTAGGGCTTGTGTTTCTAGGGGCTTGTGCGCCCGGAGATAAAGAGGACGTATACACAGAGATGAGAGCTTTTGAGGATTTTTCCCGTATAAATGGAGATTCTGTGGCCATTGTGCCCCGCAAGGTAAGGTTGAAGGCTCTTCAAAAGATGGAAGAGGCAAAGGACAGCTTGGTCAAGTATAATTATTTGGCAATGACACTGAAAACATATTTGATTACTTCGCAACTTGATTCGGCGCAAATCGTAATCCAACAGATACATGCCTTTATAGAAAGGCAGCATAGTTCCTCTCAAATGGCAGATTTGGAATCCGAATGTTTCAATATGAAGGGAAATATCTTTGCACGTATTGGGAATATGGATTCTGCCGAAATTTGCTTCCGGAAGGCTTATGAATTACGGATGAGAGGGACTAGGATTGAAGTGGTGCCAGATATTTTGATGAATCTTGCTGATGCGAATAACCGTTTAGGAAAATTGGATATAGGGGCAGCTTGGTATAGGAGAGCTTTGTTGATGTGTGACTCTTTGCATATAGCTTCTACCAAGAAACCTCCCATTTATTATGGTTTGGCACAAGTATATGTTACCATGCGTGATTTCGAACAGTGTGATTACTATTATAATCTGGCAGGGGAAAGCTATGACAGTATGCTGCCTTATGAAAAATATATTTATTTGAATAATAGAGGGACTTCTTACTATTATAGGGAGGATTACCAGACAGCGATAAAATATTTCCAAAAGGTTATTGATTTAGTCGAAGGATATGATGATATGAGTTTTGAACTTAATCTGGGGAGGTTGAATTTAGGAGACTGTTATCTTCAACTGAATATGGTTGATTTGGCTGTTAAATATATAAATGAATGCCAACCTTTTTTTGAGGAAATGGGGGTGAGTACTGCACTATATTATATCGATACGCAGAAAATAGAATTAGCCCTGCTTCAGAAAGACTTTCAAGAAGCACGCCGTTTATTGTCCGAGAGTGTAGTTTCTCCGGGCATCGACCCTGATATGGTACATATCCGTAATAAATACCTTCAGCAGTTTTACGAGGAAACCGGCAACTACAAGAGGGCTTATCACTATCTGCAGAGGAACAACCTGCTTGATGATTCTATCAGGAATGAGCGTGTCCGGATGCGTACGGCAGACTTGACTTTGCGTTATCAGCAGGATTCTACCTTGATGGCACATCGGGTTTTGCTTCAGGAGCAGAAAAACGAGGTGCTGGTGCTGAGGCAGACACAGTTTGTCGTGTTTGCTGTAGCTGTTGTATCTATATTGACGGCGGTTTTTCTTTATCTGTACAGCAAAAAGAAACGTGCTTTGTTGCTTGCACGGAATCATCGCACAGTCTCTACACTTCGTCTGGAGAATATCCGTAACCGCTTGTCCCCTCATTTCATCTTCAATGTGCTGAACTGGGAGATGGCGGAGCGGAATGTAGAAGAAAAGCAAGAGCTTTCGTCGCTGGTAAAACTGATGCGTCGCAATCTGGAATTGGCGGAACAACTGTGTGTAACCTTGGCAGAGGAGCTGGATTTTGTGAAAACATATATTAATCTGGAACGCCGTTCTTTAGGTCCGGATTTTCATTCGGAACTGAAGATAGAAAAGGATGTGCAGCCGGAGCAAATAAGGATTCCGTCTATGATGATTCAAATTCCGGTTGAAAATGCAGTGAAGCATGCGTTGCGCGAGAAGGAAGGTGAACGTAATCTTTGGGTTTCGGTCTGTCGCCGGGGAAACGGTATCTGTATAAAGATAACGGATAATGGTGGCGGTTATCGTCCAGACAGTCGGAACCGGGGCACGGGGACGGGAATGAAAGTCATTATGCAGACCATTCAGATTCTCAACAATAAGAATAAGGAGGCCATTGATGTTTCAGTGCACAATGTCTCTCTACAGAGTGGTGAGATGGGATGTGAGGTGACTTTCTGGTTGCCAGACAACTACGATTACAGGATTTAAAAGAACCGTTTAATCTCGTTTTTTGCAAGGATAGGCATATTTACGGATAAATAGTCCGTAAATGGCTTCTTGTTGCTTTGTATGGGAGCAGGATTATGTATATATTCGCGAAAAGAAAAACATAAAAGAAACATGGATAAATATAAGGTTGCAATAGTTGACGACGATGAGGTGGCTCTTGAGAATCTGAGTTTTGAATTGGGAAAGGATGCACGCTTTTCTTTGAAGGGAACTGCCCGTAATGGCAAGCAAGGGAAAAAACTCATTGCCAAGGTACAGCCGGATTTGTTGTTCTTGGATGTGGAAATGCCGGATATGACAGGAATGGAACTACTGCAGGAAATACGTGGCAGTGTTTCATGGAACATGCGGATTGTTTTCTATACGGCTTATGATAAGTATATGGTTCAGGCTATCCGGGAGGCTGCGTTCGACTATCTGTTGAAACCTTTTGAAGAGCAGGAGTTTCGGGATATTCTTGCACGTTTTGTAGAGCAGGCAGAAGCTGGGCAGAGAATGTCATATCCCATTGGTGCGCCGTTGCATGCCGGACAGACATTTATCGTATTTACGCCAACCAATGATATGCGTGCATTGCGTCCGGCTGAAATCGGTTTTTTTCGCTATTGCTCCGAGCGTAAGCAGTGGGAGGTGATACTAAACAACCAGCCGCCATTGGTGCTGCGTCGCGGAATGACTGCTGAGCAGATTACTCAATATTCATCCAGTTTCGTGCAGATACATCAATCGTATATTATCAATATTGATTATCTGATGATTATAAAGGATAGCAAATGTATGCTTTATCCACCATTTGACAAAGTGACGGAACTGCTGGTTTCCAGAAAGTATAAGAAAGAACTGCAAGACAGATTCTGCTTGTAAAGTGATAAGAATTATTTGGTTAGGGAGTTGACGCCGCAGACTTTGGTGGCGTTGACGTAAAGAAAAGGCATTGAACCTTTAAAGTCCAATGCCTTTTTATTTATCAAATACAATTTTCGTATTCATCAGAAGCGAAGCTTATTTCACTTCGATACCTTTGTTCTGCAGTGTGACATTTAATACTCTGGCATAATCGGCATACTGCTTTTCATTCAGAGTCTTTTTCATCAACTTCAGATTACCATAAACTGCATTACGGAGTAACTTCTCCTGATTCTTCTTGGAATTTGTAGCGCGTTCCATCTGTTCTGTAAAATATTCGCAGATGTTTGCCACTTCTTCATGCTGGTTGGAATCCAGATTCAAATACTTACTCAACTTTGTTATGTTGATGTTACCTTCCCATTTTGCAGTTGTAGGCTGGTTTTCTGCTGCAAATGTTGTAGCAGTCAGGCAGACTGCTGCCACTAATGTTAATCCTAAACGTTTCATAATACCTACTTTTTAATTGTTATTCCTAAAAACTAATTTCAATCTAATACCTATTGAAAACTCTCTAAGCGCTTAGCTTTTTCTTTTACCTATGCAAATGTAGGTATATGTTTTATAACACAAAAATGAATAAGGGAAAAAGTGTAGTCTATACCTTCATTTCTTGACTTAAATCAATTTTATAGTGTGAAAATGCTTTGTTTAGATGCTTTTTGTAATACGAATGTAATGTGGACTAACTGAATTTATATTTGTAGTAGTGGATAAAAGGATTTTTATTAGTCAAAATGTTATTGCCAAATAGTTTCGGGTAATTCTATGATTACTCTGCTTTCAGAGCAGACTCCCACAAAGCCTAATCCGCCTATGACGTTGCAAGGCAGACTGATAGGTTCCATTAAAGCATCGTCGTAATCCCCATCATCCAGGCAGTTTAAGGCTTTTAGATAGCGGTATTCGGCTTCAGTGATGCTAAGCAACCGTATGGTGATGGTTTGTTTGCGGGATATATGGTCGTAGTAGTGTCCCTCTATCGGATAATAATCTTGGTAGAGAGGGGTGTATACTTTCAATGTGGCATAAGAGTTACGGAAAGTGTTATCATTGAATATGTTGTATTTGTTATTTATGGTGGGAAACAATTCATTTTCTTCATCATCATAGTTGCTGGGGTGGCCGTCAGTCAGTATAACATCTTCCCGGTTGATGATTTCGTTCTGCCGGGGAGCAAGGATGGTAGTGTCTCTAGGTATGGAGGCCCAATGCCAAGAGCCGTCCTCGTCTTCCACTTTGATGAGGCTGCCGTTTTCATCCTCCAGATATTCTTTCCATTTGCAATAGTAACTACGGTCGTTCCAAATGTCCAGCCGGTAGTAGTTCTTCTCGTTGGGGCGGTCTTGCAATGTAATTTTGTATTGGCGGTAAAGGGTTTTCCCGCTGTACTCGCGCAGGTAGGCCAGGCAAGTATCCACGTGCAGGCTCTCTATCGGTTGTGGCACGGTGACTTCGGCACTGGCATGGTATTTTCCGTTTTCGGCAGTGGCTTCCAGACGTATGTTGTCACCGGGATGCAGTGTGCTGGTCAGACGATATTTCTTGAAACGTATACTTTTCAGTAATGATTCATAAACGTCCTTATCAAGTTCTCCTTCCAGATGCCCATAAATTTCTTCCGGGGAAACCGCTTTCGGAGTTTCTGCTATTTTGCCATTGATGTAGAGGGAAAGAGTTGCTTCGTTCAAATGTTCAATGCTATAGCCCTCGCCTAAGTGGAGATAGACATCATTCTCAGCTTGTCCGGTTTCGAGCAAGGCGTTCATGATGATTTGCGGATCTTGTTGTCCGGGATTGTAAGGAATTTCGTTTTCGCAGGCTGTTAGGAAGCTTACAATAGTTATATATATAATAAGGTGTAATTTCATTTTTGTTTTCATATGCCGAATTTGTTTTTAAAATCTATAAGTATAGGTAACAGAAGGAATACAAGGCAGTATTGTTATTTTCTTGATGACAGTTTGAGCTTTCTTCTGTCCGGTATTTCCATGATAAATACTTTCGTAGAAATCATCGTAGTATACGTTGTATCTATTTTGGTATTTGCTGTAAACGATATTCGGATTCATGGCATTGTATGCATTGTAGATACTGATATTCCAGGTACGAATACCATGTTTGGTCTTCTTGTTGAAGTTGACGCCGAGATTCAAACGATGGCTGGCGGGAAGGCGGTAATTGTTACGCCGGGAGATGTAGCCGGTTTCCTCAATAGAGCCATCGGGTTTGATGATGATTGTTGCCTTTTCGGGGATAGTGATACATCCACCGGTATTGAATATCCAGGAAGCTCCTGCATCAATGCGGTCACTGAACTTATGGCTGAGATTGAGGCTGATGCTGTGGCGGCGGTCATATTTGTAGGGGAACCATCGGCCTTGGTTGATGGTACCGTTCTTAAAACGGTGATCGGTCTTGGATAGGGTATATGCGAGCCAGCCGGTAGTCTTACCCAATGTTTTCTGTGCCATCAGTTCCAGACCGAAGGAGCGGCCTTCGCCCATTTCTACTTTTTCCTCCCAGTTGGTAGAGGTGCCGAAGAAGGATACACCGTCTTGATATTCAAGTATGTGTTTCATCTGTTTATAATATCCCTCGACGGAGAACTCCCAACCCGGCAGTCCGGAATAGTAGCCTCCTATGGAGAACTGGTTGGCATACATCGGACTGATGTCTTTGGTAATGGGTACCCAGAGGTCGGTAGGCATAGACAGCGGAGTAGAGGACAGCAGATGCACATACTGTGCCATGCACGTATAGGATGCTTTGGCAGAATATCCTTGTCCGAGGTCATAGCGGGCGGAAAGGCGGGGCTGCAACGAATAGTAGCTTTTCCCTTGTGTGTGGAACAGCGATGTGCGTACACCTGCATTCAGACTGAGCCTGGCGTTTACATTGAAATTGTCTTCGGCGTAAAGGGAGATTTCTTGTCCGCGCATGGCATGGCTGTTGCTGGTATTGTAAACCGTATCTTCCTGGAGGGCGCCATTATCTATATCTTGTATTTTCGAGGTAGCTATTCCCGGACGGAACGTATGGTGGATGTACTCTGCACCGAACTTGATGTGGTGCTGCGGCATGGGGGTGTAGTCAAAGTCCATACGCGCACTCCAGTCACGGATACCGGAGTTGAACTTGGAGGAGTAATAGTATCTGTCTTGTACTTTATTGGCGACAGTATAGGTATCTTCTATGTTTCCGTCCAGCCCCATCTCATATTTGTTGTATGAGACGGTGGTGTTGCAAAACAGCTTGCTGTTGAATACATAGTTCCAGCGGCCGTAGGCGATGGTGTTTCCCCAATTCAGATGGCTGTTGTCCTTGGAATAATTCTTAATGCTGTTGTCGTAATTGTCACCGTGGTAGTAACTGTCATAATGATAGTGGTCCTTCCCCTTGTAGAAACTGAGGAAGATGCGGCTACGGTCGCTGAATTTATGGTTGACCTTTGCATTGACGTCGTAAAAATAGTAGTTGTATTTGTCGGAATAGGTGTCGTCTTTGTCTACAATGAGATTTTTGAAGAATAGGGTGGGGATGGCTCGTGCGCTGAAACTGAAGGAGGTCCGTTCTTTCCAGATAGGGCCTTCGATATGCAGTTTGTCCGTCAACAGGCCTATGCTGAATGCGCCGTGGTATTTATGCATGTCTCCGTCGTTGGTCCGTACATCTACTATAGACGAAAGACGCCCGCCGTAGCGGGCAGGAAAAGAACTTTTGAAGAGTGTGGTGTTCTTTACCGCTTCGGGCGTAAAGATGGAGAATACTCCCAACAGGTGGTCTGCGTTGTAAACTGGAATTCCGTCCAGCATAACCAGGTTTTGGTCGGGACCTCCCCCTCGCACATACATGCCAGCAAAACCTTCCATGCCGGCTTGCACACCCGGCATCAGCTGAATGGTCTTCAGCAGGTCGGCTTCTCCCAATATGGACGGGGTATGCCTGATTTGTGTCATCGGTATCTCATGCGCTCCCATGGCTGTGCTTTCTATGCCGGCCTCCCGCTTGTCCGAGAGCACTACGACCTCTGCCAGCTGGTTATTACTGTCCAATCTGACGTTGAGCAAGGTGTCTTTCGTCAGCTCGAACCGGCTATGCCGGCTTTCGTAGCCCAGGTAGGAGAAAACCAGTTCCGTTTCCCCTTCCGGCAAGGTGAGGGAATAGAAACCGAAAGGATTGGTGGCAGTACCTGTGGAACGACGACTCTCAAGGATATTGGCACCAATCAGCGTCTCGGAAGACGCTCCGTCGGTCACGTATCCGCTGATGGTGAACTTACGGCTAACGGGTTTCTGCGGCACGGGCCGCTTATGGAGTAGAATGTGCTTTCCGGATATTTCGAACGTGATGGGTTCGTTTTCAAAGGCACGTTGCAATATCTCACTGATGTTCTTTTGTTTCATCTCCAGTGTGATGCGGTGCGTGAGCTTTACTTCTTCCCCATAGATGAAGGAGAATCCGGTTGCATTTTCCAGTTGCTTCACGAAACTCTCTAAAGTTGCGTTACGGATATTCAGGTTTATACGTGTTTCCTTGTTTTGTGCTGGTGCATGGAGTGAGGAGCTTAAAAGAACCACACACATCAGAAGTACGGTTCTGATGCGGTGGTGCGAACAGATAGTAGAGCTGGTCATTGTCAGTTAAGTTTAGTAGTAAGGATAATGGTGTTGTTTTCTTTTTTATAGGTAAAGTTACCGGCTTCCTTCAGTAGGTCGAGGATTTCTGTAAGACTCTCCCCTTCGCGGAAGGTAGCTGTCATGTGATAGTTCTTCAGGCTGTCTCCTTCGATACGTATATCGGTACGGAACGTTTCGGAAAGTTGACGAACGATTTCCTGCAAGGGTTGCTGATCGAATGTCAGTACGCTATGGATTACTTGGGTTTCCTCGGTAGTATGTACGGCTTCTGTGGGAATGGCTTCCCGTTGCGGTGCTACGTAT
Source organism: Bacteroides sp. Marseille-P8574 (assembly GCF_902825465.1). NCBI lineage: Bacteria > Pseudomonadati > Bacteroidota > Bacteroidia > Bacteroidales > Bacteroidaceae > Bacteroides > Bacteroides sp. Marseille-P8574. The sequence continues at coordinate 1,516,515 of NZ_CADEBE010000002.1, read as the reverse complement.
AAGAACTGATAGGCTGCCCAGCTCGTTACACAGAGCAGGACTACGGCTGCGGCACTGGCTGTACGCATCCAGAACCGCTTCATGCTGCGGCGCTTTAACAAACGGCTTTCCAGCAGCTTCCAGCTGTTTTCTGCCGTAAAGCGTCCTCGTGGGGAACGGGTAGAAGCAACCAGTTTGTTCAGTACCTTGTCGAAATTCTCGTTATTCACTTTCATTTTTGGCAATTTATTAAGAGCCTATGACTCCTTTCCTGCATGTAAAGACAGCTGCTTTTCAGGAATTCCCTATGCCTATATCCTGAAATAATGTTAATCTAAAGCTCTTTGTCCGTGAAAGTCCGTCCAGCTTACGTGTGACTTCCTTGCTTCTCTGTTTCAATCAATAGGGAAAGTCTGCATGAGATGTGCATCTCATACATACATACGCGGCTTCTTGCGAGGAAGATAAAGCAGAGTTCACTCCGTCAGCAATGCTTCCTTGAGTCTTGTGAGTGCTTTTTGCAGTTGCGCGTCTACTGTCTTAGTGCTGATGTTCAGCTCCTCCGCCACTTGTGCATAGCTTTGTTTCTCTTCGCGCAGGCGGATGAATACTTCACGGCAACGCTCCGGCAGGCGGTCGAGCGCCTTGACATATCGGGCAAACAGTTCTTCGCTGATAAGAGTGTCTTCGGGGGAATCGGCTTGGTCTGAAAGTTCGGGAAGCTGTTCGGACGAAAGTGTAGGGTGCCGGTTCTCTTTTTCCAGGTAATTGAGGGAGGCGTTTTTGGTAAGGATAAAGCAGTAATCCTCTATGTTGTTCACTTCCGGCAACCGGGCGCGTTGTTCCCAAAGCTTCATGAAGACGTCGAGCACAATTTCTTGCGCCCACTCTTCGTACTTCACGAAATAGCAGGCAATACGGAACAAACGGTCGTAGCACAGATTGTAGAAACTGTGAAAAGCCCGTTCCGAGTCTTCTTCCTTCATTTGGCGCAAGTAGCGTCTGACTTCTTGTTCGGTCATGCAGTCTCCCGGTTTTGCTGTTAATCAATGAACATCAGGTCGCTTATTATGCCGTCCGAAACAAAGATGCCTTCCCGGGTCAGGCGCAGGCGGTCTGCCTGCATCTCCAGTTTGTGGCTTTGGAGGTATGGAGCCGCTATTTTCATGCAATATTGGCATAATTCCGTGCCGAAGGCTTCTTCCGTATATGTCAGGGAGGCTCCCCACATGGTACGCAGGGAAGTCATGATGTATTCATTGTAACGGGTCACTTTATCCAGGATTTCTGTTTCGGAGGAACGCTGTCCCTCTTCAATGGACTTTATGTATCTTTCCAGAGAAGCTGTGTTCCATTCCCTTGTCTCCGCATTGAAGGAGTGGGCGGAAGGGCCGCAGCCCAAATACGGAATGCCTTTCCAGTAAGCGGTGTTGTGGCGTGAGTACATGCCGGGCTTGCAGAAGTTGGATATTTCATAATGCTCATACCCCGCGGCTCCCAGGGTGTCCATGAGCGCCGAGAAGAAGCGCAGGCTACTCTCTTCATCTACTTCGCTGATGCGGTGGCTTTGCAGCATTTCGTAGATGCGGGTACCTTTTTCGTAAGTCAGATGATAAGCGGAGATATGCTCCACATCAAGGCCGACGGCTTGTTGCAGGTCGCATTCCCACCGTTGGTCTGTTTCATCCGGCAGTCCATAGATAAGGTCGATGCTGATATTCCGGAAGCCGGCTTGGCGGAGGCGGTGTACGGCTGCGATGGCTTGCGTGGCATTATGCCGGCGGTTCAACAGTTTCAGGGTGGGGTCGTCGAATGTCTGTATTCCCATGCTTATGCGGTTGAAGGGGAGGGTACGCAGCATGGACACATATTCTTCCGTCAGGTCGTCGGGATTGGCCTCGAGGGTAATTTCTTCGGCATGTTCTGTTCCATACACCTCTTTGATAGTCCGGAATATCTGCTCGAAATCTTCGTGGGCGAGCTGTGAGGGAGTTCCTCCGCCAAAGTAGATGGTCTCTATCGGTTCTTCCTTCAGATAACCCTTGCGGGTTTTCAGTTCAGTGCACAAGGCATGGATGTACTGCAGCTTCAATTCGCTGCGAGTGGTGGAATAGAAATCGCAATAGATACAGCGTGTCTTGCAAAAAGGTATATGAATATAGATGCCTGCCATGGTATGCTTATGGATATTTATTGCAAAAATAGTCTTTTGGCAGGAGAATATATCGGTTTTCGGGACATTTAATGTAATATGGAAGGAGTCAGTGTCTTGGTGTGTATTCTCAGTTTTGTCTGTAATCCGGAAAAATAGAACATTTTTTGAGTCGTATGGAAATTCATTATTCCGAATAAATTCCTTTTCTTTGTTATCAGAAAAAGGAATAGGTGTCTATTAAAATAATGGGTAATATGTTTGAAGGACTTGACTTTTGGTTTGAACAGATTATAGCTTATTGTATTGCCTTTGTACTGGTGCAGTTCATGCAGAAACAAATATAACGGTAAATACTTTAGTCATTTCCGTCGTGGAATGATTTAATCTTGGGCTTTTTTCTTGTGATTTCTGAGTTTCTGGGGCACTAATGACCGATATTTACCCCTTTTTGAAACAATAGTGCCCCCGAAATTACCGGGGATGGGGTAATTTGCAGTATTGAAAAACAAACTTAAATAATATCATGAGAAAAAGTAACTACTTATGGCTGCTGCTGGTGGCAGTTTTATTGCTGCCCGTTCAGGAAATGGCTGCCAAGAAGAAAAAAGAGAAGGAAGTGACAGACCGCGAACTTTGGGTCGGGGTGTTGTATCAAATGGCTGCTCCGGACTGAGCAATATGAGTGAAGGGAAGCTCTAGGAAAATATGCAGGTGGAGCTTAGCCCCACTTGGGATGGACGCGACAAACGGGTGACCTATATGGAATGCTTCGGCCGTTTGATGGCGGGGTTGGCGCCCTGGTTCTCTTTGCCGGACGATGACACTGCCGAAGGCAAACAGCGCAGGCAACTTCGCGAGTGGGCATTGAAAAGTTATGCGCAGGCGGTAGACCCTGAAAGCCAGGATTACCTGCTTTGGTGGAAAGAGGGGCAGCTGCTGGTCGATGCCGCTTATATTGCTGAAAGCTTCCTGCGAGGATACGATGCTTTGTGGGTGCCTCTGGATAGTTTGACTAAACGGCGTTACATTGAAGAGTTCACCCGGTTGCGCCGTGTGAACCCTCCTTATACCAACTGGCTGCTGTTCTCGTCTACGGTAGAATGCTTCCTGCGCAAGGCTGGGGCTAAGAGTGAGGCTTACCGTATTGTCTCCGCTCTGCGCAAGGTGGAAGAGTGGTATGTAGGTGCCTTGCCCCTGGGCTTGTCCGCTGACCATCCGTTCTGGACAGATGCTCCGCAGGCATGGACCTAGAAAAAGGCGTGGAATTATCTGACTACTGTAGCCTTGCAGCCCGATGGTCGCATAGGGTATGTACAGCCGATTGGCGAGAAAGCCATTCACGGACAAGTGGTTGATGCCCACTCTACTGCTAACTTTGGGGTAGGGGTATTTCTGCTGGCAGCTTGTGAGATGGTGCGTTTTTTGAATGCCGACTGATTTGAGAGAGTAAATAAGTGTATATGTTACACAACATATACACTTTCTTTGTATTATAATGTATATAGTGTTAATTTTACACCCGTTAAAAGGTTTAATATAAAAAGATTATGATTGTACGGATGAAAAACACTTTCCGGATGCTTTTGGCGGCAATGCTATTGTCGTTGTTTGCACTTCCGGGATATTCCTGGCAAAAATCCTTTCCCCAAAAAGATTATGTAGCTTATTTCACTGGGAATAGTGGCGATGAAGAAGCTGTCCGCTATGCTGTAAGCATGGACGGTTATACCTACTGGGCATTAAATGATAATGAACCGGTAATCGATTCGAAAGTCATCAGCTCCACCGGGGGAGTCCGCGACCCGCATATCTTCCGTTGCGAGGATGGCAAGACTTTCTATACAAAACCCCATTCAGAACTTTGCTTTGGCGCCCAATAACCTGACGGATGCTCCGCAAATCTGCCTCGACTTTATGAAACAAGTGCCCACTACTTGGGACGAGATCCGTTTCATTGACGGCTATCCAGGGAGACATATTGTTCTTGCCCGTTGTCATGGCAACACGTGGTACATAGCCGCTGTCAATGCAACGACGGAACCTCTGAAACTGAAACTTGACCTTCTTATGCTGGCAGGACAAGAGGTATCTCTGTATAGTGATAACAAGAAGATGCAGCCTCAATTAAAGCTGCAGAAGATAAAGACTGATGGTTCTCTGCAACTCACGGTTCGGCCGCAGGGAGGGGCGGTAATCGTGAAATAAAGAAGGCATGGAGCAACCCTTGTTTTGTAATGATATATTATGACGGATTACTTATTTTTTAAATATTTGATTATCAAGTGTCTATAATTGGCCTAATTCAGCCGTATACTGAATGGCATTCACTATACGACTGAACCCTATTCACTATACGACTGAATGGCATTCAGAATACGGCTGATTGTGACTATCGAACTAAATGTAAATGATTAATACCGACTTAATACCATGAATAGATTCTTGAAATTATTGTCCTTGTGTCTGTTCTTGACACTGACCGTTCCTTTGTGGGCTGTGATGAACGGAGTGGCGAATGAACCCGATTCAGTCTACCTCTTTTCCTACTCCCATGCCGACGGCAGTGGCGGTTTGAAACTAGCCTGGAGTCCCGATGGCAACCGATGGTTCAGTGTGGCAGACGGCAACTCCTTTGTCAACTCCGACTTCGGTCCCTGGGGGCTGGATCTGATAGAGTATGCCAATGGCGATGCGCGCCGCACCGTGTGGGGAGGAGGAACTGGGTGTGCCCATGGTAGACGAACACTATTACGTGGACTCGGGTTGGATGATTCACAACCAGGACTATTAGGGAAAGTAAGGATAAAGGATTAGGGATTAAGGATTAGAGATTAGAAACTCTGTGCTTTTGTGGCTCTGTGTTGAAATTAAAAATCCGTGTAATTCCGTGCTTGAAAACATAATAACTCAATACCTTAAAAGATATGAAGCAATTATTGACATTGGCATTTGTTGCAGCCATAGCCGGCAATGCATCGGCACAAAAGCAGCAGTCTTTGCATTCGGGTTATCCCATCGACCCGGTGCCTTTCACTTCGGTCAAGGTGACCGACAGTTTCTGGGGACAACGCTTGAAGGCAAACCGTGAGGTAACCATTCCGCTGGCTTTCGGCAAATGCGAGGAGACGGGACGCTATGAGAACTTTGTGAAAGCGGCTCATCCCAGTGACGAATATAAAGTGGAGGGCTTCTCCTTCGATGATACGGATGTCTATAAGACGATTGAAGGGGCAAGCTATTCCTTGCAGACTTACCCGGACAAGAAACTGGAAAAATATATCGACAGCGTGCTCGTCATCGTTGCCGCTGCCCAAGAGCCGGACGGATACCTCTATACGGCCCGCACGATGAACCCGAAACATCCGCACAACTGGTCGGGGCCGGAGCGCTGGTCGGAGGTGGAGAATCTGAGCCACGAGTTCTATAATCTGGGACACATGGTGGAAGGGGCTGTGGCCTATTACCAAGCTACTGGCAAGCGGAATTTTCTGGATATAGCCATCCGTTATGCCGATTGTGTATGCAAGAATATCGGCGAAGGTCCCGGACAGAAGCGTGTGATTCCCGGACACCAGATTGCTGAAATGGCATTGGTGCGCCTCTATATGGTGACGGGCGATAAGAAATACCTCGACCAGGCCAAGTTCTTCCTCGATGCACGCGGTACTACGGCGCGCAAGAATATCTATTTGCAGTCGCACAAGCCCGTGCTGGAGCAGGATGAGGCTGTGGGACATGCCGTGCGCGCAGGCTACATGTACTCGGGCATGGCTGACGTGGCCGCCATCACGGGCGACAGCTCTTATGTCCGTGCCATCGATCGCATTTGGGAGAACATTGTGGGCAAGAAGATATACATTACCGGTGGCATCGGTGCGCGCCATGAGGGTGAAGCCTTCGGCGACAACTATGAACTGCCCAACCTGACGGCCTATAACGAGACGTGCGCCGCCATCGGCAATGTTTATACCAACTACCGTCTGTTCCTGCTGCACGGTGATGCCAAATACTTCGACGTGCTGGAACGTACGCTCTACAACGGTCTGATTTCCGGTGTTTCGCTGGACGGCGGACGGTTCTTCTATCCCAATCCGCTGGCTTGCGACGGGAAGTACCGTTTCAATGCCGACCACACGATTACGCGCCAGCCGTGGTTCGGTTGCGCCTGCTGCCCCAGCAACATCAGCCGCTTCATCCCTTCGCTGCCGGGCTATGTCTATGCGGTGAAGGATGACAAGGTGTATGTCAATCTGTTCCTCTCCAACCGGGCCAAGCTGAAGGTGAACGGGAAGAATGTGGTGCTGGAGCAGGAAACCTCTTATCCCTGGAACGGTGATATCCGCTTGACAGTGGCAAAGGGCAACCAGCCGTTCGTCATGAATGTCCGTATTCCGGGCTGGGTACGCGGCAGTGTGCTACCGGGTGGCTTGTATTCGTATGCCGACGGAGAGGAGCTTGCCTACCGCGTGTCTGTCAACGGTCAGGAGGTGAAGGGAGCACTGCAGAAGGGTTACCTCAGCATCGACCGCCACTGGAAGAAAGGGGATGTAGTGGAAATTCATTTTGATATGCAGCCGCGTGTGGTGAAGGCCAATGACAAGGTTGCCGCCAACCGTGGCCGTGTGGCCATAGAGCATGGTCCGCTGGTGTATTGCGCCGAGTGGCCGGACAATGATTTCGATATCTCCACCCTGCTGCTGAACCGGCATCCGAAGTTCCAAGTGGTGGAGCGCCCCGACCTGCTGGGCGGTATCAACGAAATTACCACCCGTGCGCAAGCCTTGAGCTATGACGCCACGGGCCGCCTTGCCGCGAAGGATGTGAAGTTGACGTTGATTCCTTATTATGCTTGGGCGCATCGTGGTGAAGGCCGGATGGAAGTGTGGCTGCCGATAGAAGTGGGAGCCGCTTCGGCAGAACTGCAGGAATAAACTATGTATCTGTATCTAAAGATTTTATTATTTTTGTAAACTGTTTCCGTATTACTATAACATTTGACATTACTTATATGAAACAACTGATTACCACCCTTTTATTGTCTTGCGCCTTGAGTGCGCAGGCACAACATGTAATGACCGTTGACGTATCCCGGCCGACAGCCAAGATACAGCCCACGATGTACGGCATCTTCTTCGAAGACATCAACTTCGGTGCCGACGGCGGACTCTACGCTGAACTGGTGAAGAACCGCTCCTTCGAGTTCCCGCAGCCCTTCGTTGGCTGGGTACCCTTTGGTAACGTCACGGTGCAGGACGCCGAGCCCTGCTTCGACCGCAATCCCCACTACGTGCGCATCGTCAACGACGGCCGTCGGCTGCGTGCCGGGCTCGACAACGAAGGTTTCCGTGGCATCGGCCTCAAGCAAGGCGAGGAATACCGTTTCACTGCCTATGCCCGCACTCCCGATGCCCGCCCCATGAAGCTCTCCGTTGAGTTGCTGAACTCCCGCGGCGAGAATCTGTTGACCAAGGAAATCGAAATCAGCGGCAACAGCTGGCAGAAGCAGACCGTCCTCCTCCGCTCCCCCTTCACCGATGCCCACTCGCGTCTGCGTGTGGTGTTGCTGACGGAGGGTACGGTGGACATGGACCACATCTCGCTCTTCCCCGTCAAGACCTGGAAGAACCGAGAGAACGGTCTGCGTGCCGACCTCGCCCAAGCGCTCTATGACCTCAACCCCGGCGTCTTCCGCTTCCCCGGCGGCTGCATCATCGAGGGCAACACCCTTGCCACCCGCTACCAGTGGAAGAACTCCGTGGGCCCGGTGGAGAACCGTCCGCTGAATGAGAACCGCTGGAACTACACCTTCAAGCACAAGGCCTTCCCCGACTATTTCCAAAGTCTGGGCCTGGGCTACTACGAATACTTCCTGCTGAGTGAGGATCTCGGAGCCGAACCGCTTCCCGTTCTCAGTTGCGGCCTCTCCTGCCAGTACGAGAGCAACGAAGTGGTGCCCCTCGACGAGCTCGACCTCTACGTGCAGGATGCCCTCGACCTTATCGAATTCGCCAATGGCCCCGTTACTTCCACCTGGGGAAAGCTGCGTGCCGAGATGGGACATCCGGAGCCGTTCCACCTCAAAATGATTGGCATCGGTAACGAACAGTGGGATAAGGTCTATACCGAGCGTCTGGAAGTCTTTACCAAAGCCATCCGCGCCCACTATCCCGACATCAAGATTGTTGGCTCCTCCGGCCCCAACGCCGATGGTGACAAGTTCGACTACCTCTGGCCCGAGATGAAACGCATCGGTGTGGACCTGGTGGACGAGCACTACTACATGGCCCCCGACTGGTTCTTTGCCAATGCCGCCCGCTATGACAGTTACGACCGCCGCGGCCCCAAAGTCTTTGCCGGCGAGTATGCCTCCCACGACCACCCCACGGGCAAGGCCAACAATTTCCTTGCCGCCCTCTCCGAAGCAGCCTTCATGACCGGGCTGGAACGCAACGCCGACGTGGTGCACCTTGCCACCTACGCCCCGCTCTTTGCCCATGTGGATGCCTGGCAGTGGAATCCGGACCTTATCTGGTTCGACAACCTCCGCATGATGCGCACCCCGAACTATTACGTCCAGCAGATGTATGGAATGAATGCCGGTACCGACGTTCTCCGTCTGCAGATGGACGGCAAGCCGGTGGCTGGGCAAGACAGCCTCTATGCTACGGCCTCCCTCGATACCCCTACGGGAGAAATTATCCTGAAGCTGGTCAACGCAGGCAGTACCCCGGCCCAAGTGCAAGTTAACTTCAACGGTTTGAGGAAACGCCAACTCATCGGCGGTTCGTGCACGTATCTGCAGAACTGTGACTGGCGTACGGTGAATACCTTGGAACAAGAAGCTCTCGTTCCCCGTATCCGCCCGGTGCAAGTCGGCGTGCAATCCCTCGACTTGGAGCTGCAGCCCCGTTCATTCAGCGTCTACCGCCTGCATTGACATCCCTTTCCGAAAGGTGGAGGGAGATGGCATACAGTTAGTTTTCCCTCCCCTTTCCGGGGCATGAGCCGTGGAAAATTGCTTTCGTGAGCAAATATTCATCCTTTTTGGGCCGATTCTCCTCTTGAAATAGCCCGATTCGCCTTATTTTTGTAACAGCATTCGGAGCATTCCCTATGCTGTTATTACTATTTTTAAACTAATCATCATGAAGAAACATCTTATTACCGGACTGTTTGCAGCCTTGGCCTTGTCTGCCAGCGCACAGTCTTTCAAAGAATGGCTCGACCCTGAGGTCAACGCCGTGAACCGTGCCCCCATGCACACCAACTACTTCGCCTACGAGTCGGCCGATGTCGCCACCCGGGGCTTGAAAGAACAATCGTCCCGTTTCATGACACTGAACGGCATCTGGAAGTTCTTCTGGGTGAAGGATGCCGATGCTCGCCCTACCGACTTCTGGCGTGTGGGCTACAATGACAAAGGTTGGAACGACATCCCCGTCCCCGGCGTGTGGGAACTGAACGGCTTTGGCGACCCTATCTATGTGAATATTGGCTACGCCTGGCGCAACCAGTTCCAGAACAACCCGCCGCAGGTGCCCGTCGAGAACAATCATGTAGGTTCTTACCGCCGTGAGATTACCGTGCCCGCCGACTGGAAGAATAAGGACATCATCGCCCATTTCGGCTCTGTCACCTCCAATATGTATCTGTGGGTGAACGGCCGTTATGTAGGTTATAGTGAAGACAGCAAGCTCGAAGCCGAATTCGACTTGACCCCTTACTTGAAGCCCGGCCAGAAGAATCTGATTGCCTTCCAGGTATTCCGCTGGTGCGACGGTACCTATCTCGAAGACCAGGACTTCTTCCGCTACAGCGGTGTAGGGCGTGATTGCTATCTCTATGCCCGCGACAAGAAACGCATCCAGGATATCCGCGTCACTCCCGACCTGGATGCCGACTACCGCAACGGTTCCTTGAGAGTGCAGCTCGATGTGAAGGGTGGCGGTAACGTCAGCCTTGAACTGCTGGACGCTGCCGGAAAGCAGGTGGCTACAGCTGCTGCCAAAGGCAGTGGCACTGCCCTGATAAATGTGGAGAATCCTCATAAATGGACGGCAGAAACACCCTACTTGTATACTCTGCGTGCCACCCTGCAAGGCAGCAGTGAAGTGATTCCCGTAAAGGTAGGTTTCCGCAAGATAGAACTGAAGGGAGAACAGATACTTGTCAACGGCCAACCCGTCCTCTTCAAGGGCGCCAACCGTCATGAGATGGACCCGGACGGCGGTTATGTCATCTCTCGCGAACGTATGCTGCAGGACATCCAGGTGATGAAGCAGTTCAACTTGAACGCCGTGCGCACCTGCCATTATCCCGACAACAATCTTTGGTATGACCTTTGCGACCAGTACGGTATCTATGTAGTGGCAGAGGCGAATATCGAGTCTCACGGCATGGGCTACGGCGAGCAGACCCTTGCCAAGCGTGATGATTATAGAAAAGCGCACTTGGAACGCAATCAGCGCAACGTGCAGCGCAGTTTCAACCATCCCAGCATCATCTTCTGGTCGCTCGGCAACGAAGCCGGCTATGGTCCTAACTTCGAGGCCGCCTACGATTGGGTGAAAGCCGAAGACCCCAGCCGTGCCTGCCAGTACGAGCAAGCCGGTAAGACAGGCAAGACTGACATTTACTGCCCTATGTACTATGGTTATGAGGGCTGCCGGAAGTATTGTGAGGATGCCTCCATGACGAAACCTCTCATTCAGTGCGAATACGCTCACGCCATGGGCAATTCTGAAGGAGGCTTCAAGGAGTATTGGGATTTGGTTCGCAAGTATCCCAAATACCAAGGCGGCTTTATCTGGGATTTCGTTGACCAGTCTCCCCGTTGGACGGGCAAGAACGGCAAGATGATTTATGCCTACGGCGGCGACTTCAACCGCTTCGATGCCAGTGATGTGAACTTCTGCGATAACGGTCTTATCAGCCCCGACCGTGTGCCCAATCCTCACATGTACGAAGTGGGGCGTATCTATCAGGACATCTGGACTACTCCGGCCGACTTGGAGAACGGTGAAATCAATGTGTTCAACGAGTACTTTTTCCGCGACCTCTCTGCCTATTACATGGAGTGGGAGGTGCTGAAAGGCGGCAAGGCAATTCGTACCGGTCGCGTGGATAATCTGAATATAGCTCCTCGGCAGACAGCCAAGATTAAACTGGATTTGGGCAAGACCTGCCAATGTACCGAATGGCTGCTGAACGTTTCCTATAAGCTGAAGAACCGCGAGGGTCTGCTTCCCGCCGGCCATGTGGTGGCCAAGGACCAGCTGGCACTCAATCCCTACAAGGCTCCTTCCATGGAACTGAAGAACTGCGTGCAGAGCAATGTAGAGGTGGTGGCTCCCCAAGTGCAGGATAACGATTGGAAGTATCTCATCGTTTCAGGTGATGCGTTCCGGGTAGAAATCAACAAGCACAACGGTTACCTGACCAAGTACGAAGTGAACGGACAGAATATGATTAAGGACGGTGAGGCCTTGACGCCCAACTTCTGGCGTGCTCCGACCGACAATGATTTCGGTGCGGGCCTGCAACGCAAGTACATCGTTTGGAAGAATCCGGAAATCAAGTTGACTTCTTTCAACCAGCGTACGGAGAACAATCAGGTCATAGTAGAATCAGCTTACGATATGCCAGGTGTTTCCGCTAAGCTGGCCTTGACGTATGTCATCAACAATGCCGGTGCCATCAAGATAACCCAGAAGCTGATAGCCGACAAGAACGCCAAAGTTTCGAACATGTTCCGTTTCGGTTTGCAGATGCCCATGCCCCGCAGTTTCGAAACAGTCGAATACTACGGACGCGGTCCGGTTGAGAACTATAGCGACCGTAACCATTGCACAGATTTAGGCATCTATCGCCAGAGCGTGACAGAGCAGTTCTATCCTTATATCCGTCCGCAGGAAAACGGAACAAAGACCGATATCCGCTGGTGGAAGATGTTGAATCAGTCTGGCAGTGGCATTAAGATTGTGGCCGAAGCCCCCTTCTCCGCATCGGCCTTGCACTATACCATCGAGTCTTTGGACGAGGGTTTGGACAAGCAGCAGGGACACTCGCAAGAAGTGGAAGAGGCTGATTTGACTAATCTCTGTATCGACAAGGTACAAGCTGGTCTGGGTTGTGAGGACAGCTGGGGACGTATTGCGCGTCCGGAGTACCTGGTGCCATACGCTGATTATGAGTTTACGTTCATCCTTTCTCCCGTGCGCCACAGCATCGGAATAGAATAACATTTACTGCGTACTAAACCACTGGTTTCATAACACAGCAGCGGTCGCCCTCCCCATTGGAAAGGCGACCGCTTTGCTATTGATGCTTTGTTTGCTTTTGTATATTTCTTCGTTTATATCATGATACAACTTACCTTTTCCGGCAAATGCAATCTGTCAGATGATCGTTGATAAATCCCGAAGCTTGCAGATGGGCATAGCAGATGGTAGAGCCGAAGAACTTGAATCCCCGTTTTTTCATGTCTTTGCTCATGGTATCTGATTCGGGAGACGATACCGGAATCTCACTCAATGACTGGAAGTGGTTGATAATCGGTGTCCGATCGGGAAAGAAGGATAACGTGTAGTTGTAAAAGCTGCCGAATTCTTTCTGTATGGCAAGAAACAGCCGTGCATTGGTGATGGTCGACTTAATTTTCAGACGGTTTTTCACGATGCCGTCAAAATGCATCAGCCGTTCCACGTCTTCGTCAGTCATTTGCGCCACTTGTGAGGCATCGAAATTGCAAAAGGCTTTGCGGTAGCCTTCCCGCTTTTTGAGGATGGTTATCCAGCTCAGTCCGGCCTGGGCACTTTCCAATACAAGGAACTCGAATAGTGTCTTGTCGTCTGTTACCGGTTTTCCCCACTCTTCATCGTGGTATTTCACATACAGCTCGTCGGTTCCGCACCAGCCGCAACGTCCGTTTATAATGTCTTGCATAAGAGTTATTTTTGTAATGAGATGCTAAGATATTGTTTTCATTGTGAATAAACAAATCTATCTATTCAGAATGGACAGTTTCCATATTCTTTCTTACTTTTGCAAAAAGGTGGTTTGGCAAGAAGGACAAGATAACTCTTGCCAATCTCGGCAAGGCAGGCATCCAGACGGTATGTTACAACCTAATGCCGGTGATTGACTGGATTCGCACGGACTTGCAACATTCCTAGGAAGATGAGACATTTCCTATTCAAGCGTTTGCTGGCGCTATACAAAGGGATAGACTGGGAGGTTTTACGCGAAATATGCGTTATTTCTTGTCTGTCATCATGCAGGTGTGCGAAGAATATGGGATGAATATGTGATACACCCTAATGACCCTCCTTTTCAGATATTGTGGGCCGCGTATTGTGACAGACGAGGCGGATATTACCTCGATATTGAGGGCAGTGGACAATCCTCATAATGGCCTGACTTTTTATGCCGGTTCATTGGGTACCGGTGAACAGAATGATACCCGTGAACTGGCAAGGAAGTTTGCCAAGCGTACCCACTTTGTGCATTTGCGCAGTACGAAGGCAATGCCGGCTGTGGTAGACGATGAATTGTACGGAAAATCTGTTTGATTGATTTTTCGTGTAATCCATGTCTAAATAATCTATTAGCGTATGTAAGTCCGACTTAATAGTTGAAAGCCTTGGATTTTACGTAAACCTTGAAGTCTTTGATTCCACCCGGTACCTCGCTTTCCATTCTGGGTAGATATTGTATGCCGGTCAGGGTGCGGGTACTACCCAAGTCAATCACGACAGAATGCGGGTATGGAGTGTCTTTTGTTGTGCTCCAATAGGTTGATTCCTGGAGGTCGAAGATTTTGTCCGCAGAACAGTTGACGTGGGATACGTCTTCGCTGTCGGCATAATTGACAATCCAGGGTTCGCGTGACAGACGTTCCCCATTCTCATCCAGCAGATACATTTCGGCAATGCAAGCCAGGTCTTTTCCATCTTGTGCACTCAAGGCTTCCAGGCAGACATAACGTCCGGTGACGGGTTGGTCGAATTTGCGCTCCTGCCAACCGTTGCCGGGATTGAAGCTGCCGGAGAGGACGGGCTGCTCACCGGACAAGTCGAGATTTTCACCCTCATTGCGGTGTGTCAGCGGTTTGGTAACGAGTAGTTGGTCCAGCAATGGCTCGCTCAGTCCTTCGGACTTAACTTCTTTGGGACCGATGATGTCGAAGACAATCACTTCATTCTCGCCTTTCTTCAACCAGCATCCCGGGATGTAGAGGGTCTGTTGCGGGCCGATTTCCCAAATGCGTCCCATGGCGTGCCCGTTGACGTAGACAAGTCCCTTGCCCCAAGTCTCGAAGTTTAGGAATGTGTCGCTGGGCTTGTTCACCTTAAAGGTGGCACGGTAGCAACCCGGAATGTGTTGTCCTAACTCATCTTTCAGTGAGCCGATGGGCTGGAACTTCATGTTCTTATAGAAATCGTATGTATCTTCGAGATTATAGACTTCCCAATCCTTCAGGTTGCAGGTGAAAGGACGGCCGTCGATGTCTACGGTAAGTTCTACGCTTTGGGTGATACCCTTGAAGTCCTTGATGGCACGTCCAAAGTTGATGCGGCCCATGGCTTCTACCAGAATGTCGAGGCGTGCACCTTTGGGGCAGGCGGGGAATTCCAGTTGCTTTTCACCGTTGCGGCGGTCCAGTTTGCCGATGTATTTGCCATCTAGGAAAACTTGGGCATAATCGTGCGCATCGTTCACAGTGAGCAGGGACGGGGTTTTCATCTCGGGCAGTGTGGTGCGGTAGAGAATACTTCCGAATCCCTGGTTATATTCCTCCATGGTACGGATATTGCAGTCTTTCTTGGCAGCAGGAAGATTGTCGAACAAAGGAGCCATCTCTGTAAATTGGAAAGACGGAATACGGATGGGCTTGATTAAAGCGGGAACTTTAGCCTGCTTCTCGCCGTTCATGTATTTGGACAATGCTTTTCGCAATTCCCAGTATTTGGGAGTGGTCTGTCCCGATTCGCTGATGGGGCGTCGTAGTCGTAAGAGGTTACGTCAGGGGCGAATCCGGGTGAGTTGGCTCCTGCCCAGTGTCCCCAGTTGGTCCCTCCGTGGGTCATGTAGAGGCTGAAGGAGATGCCTTTGGACAACATCTCGTCAATGCCGGCAATCATGTCGGCAGCCGGACGGGTTTCGTGGTTGGCTCCCCACTTGTCGAACCAGCCGCTCCAGAATTCGGAGCACATCAGCGGGCTATCAGGACGGAGTTTCTTCAGCGGTGCAAACTGTTGGTCGATGTTGGCTCCTGTACCGAAGTTCATGGTCCATACCAGGTCGTGGAGTCCGTTCTTGGTGAAGTTGGACGCCCAGTCGCATTGAAACAGTGCTACGCCGGGGTAATTGGCGCGTACGATGTCGCGGATTTGCGATACGTAACTTTTGTCTTCCCCGTAGGAGCCGTATTCGTTCTCTACTTGTACCATGATGATGGGACCTCCGTTCTGTATGGTCATGTCGGCTACCTGCTCGGCAACGGCTTTTTCAAAGATGCCTACACGTTCTATGAAGTAAGGGTCGGATTCGCGCAGGCGTATGTCCTTCTTCTTGAGCAACCACCAGGGCAGTCCGCCCATTTCCCATTCGGCACAGACATAGGGCCCTGGGCGCAGGATGACATACATATCGTTCTGCTGGCACAAGCGGCAGAATTCTGCCAAGTCATTCTGCCCGGTGAAGTCGAATACACCCGGCTGAGACTCATGAGAGTTCCAGAAGACGTAGAGGCAGACTGTGTTCATGCCCAGTGCTTTGCACATTTTGATGCGTTGGTCCCAATAGGCCTTGGGGATGCGTGGATAGTGCAGTTCTGCGACTTTGAGACAAACGGCTTGCCGTTCAATAGGAATGTTCCTTTGCCGGCAGAGAAGTCGCCTTGTCCTTCCCATTGGGTACGCGGGTCCCAGCTGTCGCGCCAGGGTATCGTGATTGTTCCGTCCTTGCCGAATTCAAGCGGGAGCCATACGTAGCGCGAGTCCTCAAGGTCTTTCTTTTTCCAGCGGTCGAACATGGCAATGTAGGCATTTCCTTTTCCGTATATTTGCTGCACGTAAGTGCTTTGTGCATAGAAGGTCTTGTCTGCATCAGGACCGGTACATGGATTGCCGATGGTAGTCCATTGCCCCATGATGGAGTCGGCTACAGCCAGCTCGGCAACATTGGGATCCCAGCCGGTACAACCGGAAGAGAGCATATAGTATTTGCCGTTATACTTGAATACGGCGGGTGCTTCGCGGCTTTGCTTCACGAAATTGCGTGTATAGCGACCAGTGGGCTTCAGGTAGTCATCCGTTAGCTCGCTTATATATAAGGTAGCGTTGTTTTCCGAAGAGTAGAACTGATATGCCTTGCCGTTATCATCAATGAACACTGTTTGGTCGCGGCTCATCGCACCGTTGGGACGGAAGCTGCCTACATAGGTGAATGTTCCGGTAGGAGAATCGCTGACCGCTACGCCGGCACATGCCTTACTGTAGTCAGCACTTTCCACATGCGCCCACATGACGAATTTCTTTGTCTTCTCGTTGTAAATCACTTTGGGACGTTCCAGCACCTTGCTGGGGTGCAGGTCGTGTTTCTCGTCGTCTTTCACGGCAGGAAGTACAATACCCTCGAACTTCCAGTTCAGCAGGTCTTTCGAAGAGTAGCAGCTGACACCGGTTACGTCGGTGCGGTAGCATTCCCACGTAGCCCATTCGGGCAGGATGGTTTCTCCTTTTTTGTATTCGCCATACCAATAGTAGGTTCCTTCGTGGTAAAGAAGGCCGCCGCCATGGGCATTGATGGGATTGCCGTCGGTGTCTTTCCATACTTCCCCTGGTATGATTGCGGCATTTTTCGTTTGTGCTTTTGTTTTTGCAGATGGCAGGCAGCAAAGGCAGGCCAGCAATGCAAAACTCCAAATAATTTTCCTTTTCATTTAAGAATTCGGTATTAGATAATTAATAAATCGTTTATGTTTTGGGCAAAGATATGCGAAAGTTGAGAAATGGAGGGTATGTAAATGTGTCAAAAAGAGGTTGTGTCAAAATGCTGACACAGCCTTTTTTTATGCGCAAAGCCCAGACTTTCTCAAGCCCGGGCTTTGTTATTACCCAAAGTTTTCGTATCTTTAGGCATAAAGTTTTTCGTTATGGCAAAGTTACATTTTCGTCCTTACATTCCCAACCAAACCGTTCTTTTTCCACAAAGAATTGATGAAAACATAGCTGCGAACGACCCGGTCCGCATCGTGAATGCTGTTATTGACAACCTCAATCTTGAGAGTTTCAAGAAGCTTTATAAGGAAACGGGCCGTTGTCCTTATCATCCTAAAATGATGCTTAAGGTGATAATCTACGCCTACATGAATAATTATTATTCTTGCCGTAAAATAGAGAAGCACCTCCTTCGTGACATTCATTATATTTGGCTTGCCGGTAATGAGCATCCGGATTTTATCACGATCAACCGTTTTCGTAACCGTGTAAAGGAGGAAATAAATAATGTATTTACCCAGTTGATTTTTGTCCTTGCCGATAAAGGTTTCATCAGCCTTGATGTGGAGTATATTGACGGCACCAAGATTGAATCCAAAGCCAACAAATATGCTTTTGTCTGGCGCAAGACAGTCGAACGGAACCGTACGAGACTAATGGATAAAATCCGTATTCTCTTGGAGCAGGTGGATGAAACCATTGCACAGGAGAACTCTATAAAAGACACATCCGTGGAGTTTACTTCCTGCAGGCTCTCTGACATAGTGGATGAACTTAAAGAAGCCCTGGAACGCCAGCCTGCAACAAAGGATAAGGAAGAAAAGAAAGCCCTGCGCAAAAAGAAGAAGCAGGTCAGGGAACTTGAAGGGTATCGTGACAAGCTGATAGAATATGACAATCACCTTGATACCCTTGGAGAACGTAACTCCTATTCCAAGACCGATCCTGGTGCCACATTCATGCGCATGAAAGAAGATGCCATGAAGAACGGGCAGACCAAACCCGGATATAATCTGCAAATAGGTACTGAAAACCAATTTATCACAGACTTCCGTCTGTTTCCCAACCCTACCGATACACTGACCCTCATACCTTTTTTCCACTCTTTCCAGTACCGCTATAACCGTTTACCGAATATCTGCGTGGCAGACTCCGGTTACGGTTCGGAAGAAAATTACCGGTTCATGCAGGAGAATGGGATAGAAGCCTTCATCAAGTACAATTACTTCCATAAAGAACAGCGTCCCCGTTATACTCCCAACCCGTTCCATGCCGAAAGTCTCCATTACAATGCCCAAGAGGATTATTACGTTTGTCCTATGGGACAGCACATGAACCGTATAGGAACCAAACGTGACAAGACAGCGAGCGGATACATCACCGAAAGTGCCCGGTATAAAGCAAAAAGATGCGAAGGTTGCCCTTTGCGTGGCAGTTGTTTTAAAGCTCGGGGGAACCGTATTATAGAAGTCAACCACCGATTAAATCAATACAAACGGCAGGCACGGGAAAGGTTGCTCTCAGAAGAAGGTATCAAGCATAGAGGCAGGAGGTGTATAGAACCAGAAGCTGTGTTTGGACAAATGAAATACAACATGGCATACAGAAGATTCCGGCATGTGGGAGAAGACAAGGTTACAATGGACTTTGCTTTCTTTGCTATAGCCTTTAATATCAAAAAAATGTGCGCTAAACTGATAAAAGAAGGAAAGGGGCTCATTACAGTTGCCAAATATTTGTTTATGGGACTATTTATAACCCGATATAATTGGAATATAGCAACTTGCTGCCAAATGCATGAGGAAAAAGTAGCATAGCCAAAAGAAAATATAGCAGAACTTAAAATATAAAAGAGGTTGTGCCAACGTTTTGACACAACCTCTTTTTGTGATGTTTTTCTGTCTTTTCTATTTGGTTTGCACTTGTTTCTTAAGTTATAGGTAGGGGGTATTGTGTTTTATAACATGCTTCCCGATGTTGCTTTTCTTTGAATTAATGCCTAATTTGCGCCTCACAAAAAGTTAACGGCATCATCGTATGTCAGGTTATTCACTTAAAATCTTAATATATCATGAAAGTATATCAGACGAATGAAATTAAGAACATTGCCCTCCTTGGCAATGACGGCTCGGGTAAAACCACTCTCACAGAAGCGCTGCTCTTTGAGAGTGGTATTATAAAACGTCGCGGCAGAATTACTGCCAAGAATACAGTCAGCGATTACTTCCCGGTGGAACAGGAATACGGTTATTCTGTGTTTTCCACCGTTTTCCATGTGGAGTGGAACGGTAAGAAACTGAATATCATTGACTGTCCGGGTAGTGATGACTTTGTAGGAGCTGCCATGACGGCGCTCAACGTTACTGATACTGCCATACTGCTGCTGAACGGACAATACGGTCCTGAGGTAGGTACGCAGAACCATTTCCGCTATACCGAGAAACTGGGCAAACCGGTTATTTTCCTGGTAAACCAGCTCGATAATGAAAAGTGCGATTATGACATGGTACTTGAGCAGTTGCAAACCATATACGGTCCGAAGGTGGTGCCCGTGCAATATCCGCTGGCTACCGGACCGAATTTTAATTCGTTGATTGATGTACTTTTGATGAAAAAATATTCGTGGGGACCCGAAGGTGGCGCTCCCACTATTGAAGAGATTCCGGCCGAAGAAATGGAAAAGGCTACAGAGATGCACAAGGCTTTGGTAGAAGCTGCAGCCGAACATGACGAAGGCCTTATGGAAAAATTCTTTGAGCAGGACTCTTTGACAGAAGACGAAATGCGCGAAGGTATCCGCAAGGGACTGGCTTCACGCGGTATGTTCCCAGTATTCTGTGTCTGTGCCGGTAAGGATATGGGTGTACGCCGTCTGATGGAATTCCTGGGTAATGTGGTGCCGTTTGTGGACGAAATGCCACCGGTGCACAATACACGCGGTGAGGTGGTGAAGCCGGATTCTGACGGACCGACTTCCTTGTATTTCTTCAAGACTGCCGTTGAACCGCATATCGGTGATGTCCAGTATTTCAAGGTTATGAGTGGCAAGGTGCACGAAGGTGATGACTTCACCAATGCAGACCGTGGTTCCAAAGAACGCATTGCGCAGATTTATGCTTGTGCCGGTGCCAACCGTATCAAGGTAGAGGAAATGGTAGCCGGTGACATCGGCTGTACGGTGAAACTGAAGGACGTACATACCGGTAATACATTGAACGGTAAGGGCTCTGAAAACCGTTTCAACTTCATTAAATATCCGAACTCCAAATATTCACGTGCTATCAAGCCGCTGAACGAGTCGGATACGGAAAAGATGATGGTTGCTTTGAACCGTATGCGCGAGGAAGACCCGACGTGGGTGATAGACCAGTCTAAAGAATTGCGTCAGACTATTGTACACGGGCAAGGTGAATTCCATTTGCGTACCTTGAAGTGGCGTCTGGAAAACAACGAGAAACTACAAGTCAAGTTTGAAGAACCGAGAATACCGTATCGTGAAACGATTACGAAAGCTGCCCGTGCGGATTATCGTCATAAGAAACAGTCGGGTGGTGCAGGCCAGTTCGGTGAGGTCCACCTGATTGTTGAGCCTTACTACGAAGGTATGCCGTTGCCCGAAACCTATAAATTCAATGGTCAGGAGTTCAAGATGAACGTCAAGGGTACCGAAGAAGTTCCATTGGAATGGGGTGGCAAGCTGGTATTTGTCAATAGTATTGTGGGTGGTTCCATTGACGCACGTTTCATGCCGGCCATCTTGAAGGGTATCATGTCACGTATGGAGCAGGGACCGTTGACCGGTTCGTATGCCCGTGATGTACGTGTCATCGTATATGACGGAAAGATGCACCCGGTTGACTCCAATGAAATTTCCTTTATGCTGGCAGGACGGAACGCGTTCAGCGAAGCGTTCAAGAATGCAGGCCCGAAGATTCTGGAACCCATTTATGACGTGGAGGTATTTGTTCCGTCGGACAAGATGGGTGATGTGATGGGTGACTTGCAGGGACGCCGTGCCATGATTATGGGTATGAGCAGCGAGGCCGGTTACGAAAAATTGAGTGCCAAAGTACCTTTGAAGGAAATGTCATCCTACTCTACGGCACTTAGTTCACTGACCGGTGGACGTGCTTCGTTCATCATGAAGTTTGCCAGCTATGAACTCGTCCCGAGTGATGTGCAGGATAAACTGATTAAGGAATTTGAGGCTAAGCAAGCTGAAGAATGACTTTCAGGAGTTGGTAGTTTGGCTGTTGTAACTACCGGCTGCTAATATAACAATTGTTAAAGCCGTTGTTACTTCATGGCAAGTAATGACGGCTTTTTTCATTAACGTAGATTAAGAACATGTGGAATTGTGAATTGAATGATTAATTTTTTATTAAATTTGCAAACCAAAGACTTGTGTTTTTGTTATAATGCTCATAATACAACCTAAAAAATGGTCTTCGGTTAATTTACGAGAACGTCCGGTTAAATCAGGTTAATTGGTTAGGAGTGTTAATTAGGGAGTGTTAATTTTGTGACTATGAAAAAGTCAACTATATGGATATTAGGTGTTGTTATGGGTCTTTCCTTCCTCAGTTTGCTGTATTTGCAGATTGGCTATATTGAGGAGATGGTGAAGATGCGTAACGGACAATTTGAGGAGGCGGTGAAACGTGCGTTGATGGCTGCTTCGAAAGAGGCGGAGTCCGCGGAGGTTGTGCGTTGGCTGAATGAGGATATCTCCGAGGCGGAAAAGAAAGCATGGGAGCAATCGCAAAGCAGTAGCGGAGTGATGCGGACCCAGCGGTTTGTGATGACAGCTCCGGATGGCAGTGTCCGTTCTTCGGTGGAATTGAAGACTTTCAGCAATGAGCCTTCTGAATTGCCAAGAGCAATGATTTCACGCAAACATGGGGTAAAAACAATTCCCCAGACTTCACGCTCGCAGATAGAGATGCTTAAAAATCGCTATCTTTACCAGCGTGCATTGGTAGATGAGGTTGTGTTGCAGATGGTATATAATGCCAGTGACAAGCCGATTGAAGAGCGTGTTAATTTCAAAAGTCTGGACCAGTATCTTAAAGCTGGTCTGATAGAAAATGGTCTCGGTGATATGGACTATCATTTTAAGGTGATAGACCGGGAGGGTAGAGAAGTATACCGTTGTTCGGATTATAGCGATGTTGGGAGTGAAAGTTCTTATTCGCAGCCATTGTTTTTGAATGATCCGCCTGCCCGTATGAGTATCGTCAAGATACATTTTCCGGGAAAGAAGGATTATATCTTTGATTCGGTCAGGTTTATGATACCGTCGATGATATTTACTTTTGTACTGCTGGTGACGTTCATCTTTACGATTTACATCGTATTCCGCCAGAAAAAACTGACGGAGATGAAGAATGATTTCATCAACAATATGACGCATGAATTCAAAACACCGATTTCAACGATTTCGTTGGCGGCGCAAATGTTGAAAGATCCGGCTGTGGGCAAGTCTCCGGCCATGTTCCAGCATATATCGGGTGTTATAAACGATGAGACGAAGCGTTTGAGATTCCAGGTTGAGAAAGTGCTTCAGATGTCAATGTTTGACCGCCAGAAGGCTACATTGAAGATGAAGGAACTGGATGCTAATGAACTGATAACAGGTGTTATCAATACGTTTACGCTGAAAGTGGAGCGTTATAATGGAAAGATTGAATCGGAGCTTGAAGCTACAGATCCCGTGATCTTTGCTGATGAGATGCATATCACTAATGTGATTTTCAACCTCATGGATAATGCGGTGAAGTATAAACGTCCGGATGCGGATTTGCAATTGACGGTGAAGACCTGGAATGAGCCGGGCAAACTGATGATTTCCATCCAAGATAACGGCATCGGCATCAAAAAGGAGAATTTGAAAAAGATATTCGAGAAGTTCTATCGCGTGCATACAGGTAATCTGCACGATGTGAAAGGCTTCGGCTTGGGACTGGCTTATGTGAAGAAGATTATCATGGATCATAAGGGAACTATCCGAGCAGAAAGTGAACTGAACGTAGGAACTAAATTTATTATTGCATTACCTTTATTAAAAAATTGATTGATATGGACGAGAAACTGCGTATTTTATTGTGCGAAGATGATGAAAATCTTGGCATGCTTTTGAGAGAATATTTACAGGCAAAAGGTTACGCCGCCGAGTTATATCCCGATGGAGAGGCAGGATACAAGGCTTTCCTGAAGAATAAATATGACTTGTGTGTATTTGATGTGATGATGCCGAAGAAAGACGGATTCACACTGGCGCAGGAAGTGCGTGCGGCCAACGCCGAAATTCCAATTATCTTCTTGACGGCAAAGACGTTGAAGGAAGATATTTTGGAAGGTTTCAAGATTGGTGCCGATGACTACATCACCAAGCCCTTCAGTATGGAAGAACTGACTTTCAGAATTGAAGCTATTCTAAGACGCGTTCGCGGAAAGAAGAACAAGGAGAGCAACATCTATAAGATTGGTAAGTTTACATTCGATACGCAGAAACAGATTCTGGCGACTGCTGAGAAGCAGACCAAACTGACCACCAAGGAATCTGAACTGCTGGGTTTGCTTTGTGCACATGCCAATGAAATCTTGCAGCGTGATTTTGCATTGAAGACTATCTGGATTGATGACAACTATTTCAATGCACGTAGTATGGATGTATATATCACGAAGTTGCGTAAGCATCTGAAAGAAGATGATTCAATTGAAATCATCAATATTCACGGAAAGGGATATAAACTGATTACTCCGGAGGCTGAGTCTTGATGAGACTTGGCTTGGGAGGAAGAGAAGAAGAGAAAATAAAGAAGGCGGTCTTGCATGTATATGCAAACCGCCTTCTTTATTTCTTTCCTTTTGATATTAGTCGGCAATTCTCTTGTTGATGACAATGTAGGAAATCAATCCCACTACAACCAAAACGGCAGAACTGCCCAAGATGGCATTGTTGTTAACATTGCCGGTAAAAGAACATGCAACCAGGATTACAGCTCCTATTACGACTAATATCAATCCCAGATTTTTTAATAAACCTTTCATGTGTGTGTATTTTAATTAGATTATTATATTCTTTCGTATTCTTGTCACAAAGAAAAGCATAATTCTTTAACAAGCGAAATTATTTTTGCAAAAAATCCATATTTTAATAAAGAATGGAGAATGAGGAATGAAAAATGAAGCTTCATCCCCTTTTTTCTCCTCCCTTAATCTCTAATCCTTAAGCCCTAATCCCTATATCTTAGTCCTTGGTATTGAAGAAAATCTTTCTCAGTACCTCCTGGCTCACACTGAGCTCTTCGATGGTGATGCCTTTCAAGGCTTCTTTGAGGGTCTGGTTGGCAATGACGCGCGCACGTTCTTCCAGTTCCTTGCCGTCCTTGGTCAAATGTATCAGATTGGTGCGGCGATCTTTCTTGTCCGATATGCGCACGACGAGATGCTGACGCTCCATATTGTCTATTAAGCGCGTCATGCTGGGCTTGTCTTTGAAAGTTGCATTACACAACTCTTGTTGTGTCACCCCGTCCTTTTCCCATAAGAAGATGAGGACAGTCCACTGTTCCGGAGTAATCTCCAGACCGTTCTGACGGAAGTTACGGGACAGTTTGCGGTTAATGGCAGCCGACACTTTGCCGTTCAGTATGGCAAAGATAAGGCGGATATCAAAGTTAAATTGCTCTATCATGAAATTATTGTTTAAACAACTTTGCAAAGATAAGGCAAGCTGAAGACAATTCCTATATCCCTACACAAAAAAACATTAAATGTTTGTAGTTCAAAATAAAATGTCTACCTTTGCACCGCATTTTTAAAACGAATAATTTATTTATTTAATTAAACGAGTATGAATCAATACGAAACCGTTTTCATTTTGACTCCCGTTTTGTCTGATGTTCAGATGAAGGAAGCGGTAGAGAAATTCAAAGGCATCCTTACTGCTGAAGGTGCTGAGATTGTAAATGAAGAAAACTGGGGACTGAAGAAGCTGGCATATCCTATCCAGAAGAAGTCAACCGGTTTCTATCAGCTGATTGAGTTCAATGCAGAACCTACTGTCATTGAAAAATTGGAAGTAAACTTCCGTCGTGACGAGCGCGTTATCCGTTTCTTGACTTTCAAACAAGACAAGTACGCTGCTGAATATGCTGCGAAGAGAAGAAGTGTTAAATCAACTAAAAAGGAGGATTAATCATGGCACAACAAGTTCAATCAGAAATCAGATATTTAACTCCACCCTCAGTAGACGTTAAGAAGAAAAAATACTGCCGTTTCAAGAAGAGCGGTATTAAGTACATTGACTACAAAGATCCTGAATTCTTGAAGAAATTCTTGAATGAGCAAGGTAAAATCCTTCCGCGTCGTATTACCGGTACTTCTTTGAAGTTCCAACGTCGTGTAGCTCAAGCTGTGAAGAGAGCACGTCACTTGGCGTTGCTGCCCTATGTAACTGACATGATGAAATAATAGGAGGAGGAAAGTATGGAAATTATATTGAAAGAAGACATCGTAAACTTGGGTTATAAGAACGACATCGTAACAGTAAAGTCTGGCTACGGTCGTAACTACCTCATCCCGACCGGTAAAGCTGTTATCGCTTCACCGGCTGCAAAGAAAATGTTGGCTGAAGAGTTGAAACAACGTGCTCACAAGCTGGAGAAAATCAAAAAGGATGCTGAAGAACTGGCTGCTAAGCTGGAAGGTGTATCATTGAAGATTGCTACTAAGGTTAGCTCCACTGGTACTATTTTCGGTTCTGTTGGTAACATCCAGATTGCTGAAGAGCTGGCTAAATTGGGTCACAATATCGATCGTAAGATTATCGTTGTGAAGGATGCTGTGAAAGAAGTTGGCAACTACAAGGCTATCGTTAAGTTGCACAAGGAAGTTTCTGTAGAAGTTCCTTTTGAGGTGGTTGCTGAAGAAGCATAAATAAGTACGCTATAAATAGAAAGCCCGATTTCTTTGTATAAGAAATGGGGCTTTTTGTTTGTTTGAATCGCAAATTGGCCACTATTTGTAGAACTCGTCAATGGCAGATGCCGTTTCATCAATCTGCTTGATAAATCTGTTGTACATACGGGTTGGACTGTCATGGGTGAAATATATCTGCTGAATTAACTGGATTCCTTCCGGAAATTTAAAGAAAAAAAGTCCATTCTTCTGCTGTTGAGTAATCTGCATCATTGGTCAAGAATTTTTGTACCTCCGGTTTATTGATTAATTTATCAACCTTCTTTTGCTTTATTTCCATAAATGAATTAAAGGTTTCATAGGAGCCTTTTATTGCATTGTATGTTTTAATGATTTGAGTCGCAAGTTCCTTGTCTCTGATGGCAGACATGAGCGAGGACGTTTTAAGCATTTCCATTGCATCGTTAATGTAAATGAAGGTCTGTGTCTGAAAGGGTAAATTCCCATATTTCTCTAAAGAGTCGGGTGCTGCCTTTGCAATGTTTTCCTTGTGCTGAAGCAGATATGAAGCTCCTTGTTTTTCAAATTCTTCTCTTTCCATCATCTGTGTCATGTATCCCCGGTTGAGTAACATCTCATTTTTGACCAGTAATAGTGCATCCTTAAGTCCTTTCTGTTTTTTATGTTCTTCAATGAGGTTACTGCCGGCAAAGGTCAGTAAGATGCCTAATACAACTGCTGTGAAGTTACAGATAAAATCTCCCAATCGCCTTTTAACGGTGGGGCAGACAAAGATTTTTTTCAGCTTGTTTTTCATAAGTATGTGATTGAGATTTTATTGGTTGTATTCTTCATCAATGGCTGCAATGACTTTGTCTATTGCTTTCAAATGATTTTGGTAAATATCAGTACTTTGTATTTGGGGGATTTGCTGTATGAGAGCGACTCCTTCTGGATATTTGAAGTAGAAATTCCAATCAATATAGTTGGTGGAATTCATTCTTTTTTTGACATCGGGGACTTTCATCAACTCTTCCAGGCAACGCTGTTTTATGTTGCCGTATGAATCGAAAGCGCTTTGGCTGTTCCTGACTATAGCGTAGGCGGTCAAAATTTGCACAGTCAGTTCTTTGTTTTTGATTTTGGGAATGAGGCCGGAAGCTTTGAGCATTTCCAATGCGTCGTACATTGCATTAAAAGAAATGCTTTGGAAGGGTAATCTATCATATTTTTGTAAAGAATCCGGGTCGGCCTCCTGTATTCTACCTTTGTATTCCAATAGATATAAGGCGCCTTTTTGTTCCAGTTCTACTAATTCTTTTATATATGCTATATCTTCACGGTTCGTTTGCAATTCACTTTTTACCAATAGTATGGATTCCTTCACTTCTTTTTGGGCATTGTGTTCTGTAATCCAGTCGCTTCCTGCAAAGGTGATGATAATACCCAATATGACAGCAAGAAAGTTACGGAAGAAGTCTCCAAATTTATATTCAGTGCTTATTTGTTTTGCTTTTTCTATCAGTTTTGTTTTCATGTTTTTTTGAACGTATGTTTTATCAAAGATAAAGGAAAAATGCAAATAACAAAGAAGGGGCATATCTTATTATTAAGATATGCCCTTGCTTATTGTCAGTCAATAATTTTTAGTTTCTTGGCAATGCTTCTTTTACTACCATCTGGCGGCCTACATATTCTGCTCCATTCAGTTTGTTGATTGCTTGTTGGGCTTCAGCAGCTTCGGGCATCTCCACGAAGGCAAAACCTTTTGATCTGTTTGTATTACGGTCCATAATCAGTTTTACTGATTCTACTGTTCCATACTCTTCCATTACTTGTCTCAAATCTGATTCCCTAACGTTGTAGTTAAGGTTTCCAATGTACATATTCATAAAATACAAAAATAAAAAATTAATAATTCAATAAAGGAGTCTTAGGAAGTTGTAGTCAGAAATGAAAATTCTCAATGTGGTTAATCGAGGAGAGACATAATGAAACGCAGATCGTAATAAACCTCTTATTGTTTTGTTGATGCAAAGTAACGTTTTTTATTTGGTATATGCACTATACTTTATCATTTATCTGCCATATTATACCCTTTTTTGTGAAATAAGACCAAGACTTAACAATTGGAAGGGAAAAGAATGAGAGGATAGGGCATAAAAAAAGTCTGGTGTGCTTGTATGCACGTCAGACTTTCAATTCTCTCGAGTGTTGTACTGAAATTATTCAGCTACAACAGCTGCGCTATCTACTGCTACAGTGTCAGCTGCTGCTGCGGCTGCTGCTGCTTCAGCTGCTGCTGCTTCTACAGCTGCGATTGAGTCAGCGATACGGATAGAATCTGCAGTTGCTTGTTCAGCGTTAGCTGCTTTGTTGCCACAAGATGCGAAAGATACTGCTACGATAGCTGCAGCCATCAAAACTAATTTTTTCATTTTCTTTACTTTTAAAACGTAATACAATCAATTGCTTTATTAAAACGTTGCAAAGGTATGTACTTTTTGAATATGTTGTTCTCGAAACCCCAACTTTTTTTATATTTTTTTTGGAGCTTCGGCTGTTTTTATCCCTATCTATATGTTCTACAACATATTAATCTTCGGCAATGCTATTGTATAAGTATCTTTTGATACTTCTTTTGGGCGTTTTCTCAAATTCTGTCGGATAAAGTTGGATTTGGCTTACCTTTTCGTAGGTTGCCACGCTGTTATTCAGATTTTTGAGATTCTCATCCATGATAGTTTTGAGATTGTCCGGCTGGTTCAACCCTAAAGAATCCAGGGCTTCATAGTCGGCATACACCAATGCTACCAGTTTTTTGTTCCGTTCGATGATAAGGCTTTCCAGGACGAAAGGCATGTTATTGAGCCGCGCTTCTATTTCTTCGGGGAAGATATTCTGTCCGCTGGAACTGAGAATCATGGTCTTGCTGCGTCCGCGGATATAGAGGTTGTTGTTCTCGTCCAGTGTGCCTAGGTCGCCGGTGCGGAGCCATCCGTCTTCGGTGAAGACTTCTTTGGTGGCTTCCGGATTTTTATAATAGCCGGTCATCACGTTCTCGCCGCGTACTTGTATTTCGCCGAGTTTGTCGTCGGGGTTTTCCTTGTAGATACGGGCTTCCATGATGTCGAGTACCCGTCCGGAGGAAGTCGGGACGAATTCATTCCAGGGAGCGTAACTGATGAGAGGGGCACATTCAGTCATGCCGTAGCCGATGGTGAAGGGGAACTTGATGCGGTGGAAGAATTCTTCCACTTCCGGGTTCATGGCCGCGCCTCCTATGATGACTTCCTTGAAACGTCCGCCCAGTGCGTCAATCAGTTTCTTGCGGATTTGCCCGTATATCTGTCCGTCGAGCAAGGGAATGCTAAGCGCCCATTTCATGGTCTTTTTGTTGATGATGGGCTGTATGACATTCTTGTATATCTTTTCAATGACAAGGGGGACGGTGATAATCAGGTTGGGTTTCACTTCCTCGAAAGCTTTCATCAGAATCTTTGGGGAAGGCACTTTTCCCAACAGTGTGACGTGTGTGCCGACGGCCGTGGCGGTAAGGAAATCGAATGCGCAGCCGTATGCATGTGCCAAAGGCAGGAAAGAGAGCACTTTGTCCCCTTTCTTCAACAGCTCGGTACGTATGCCGAAGGTGACGTTGCCGGCCAGGTTGTTTCCCGTCAGCATGACGCCCTTACTGAATCCGGTGGTGCCCGAGGTATAATTCAGCAGCATGACCTTGTCGTTGGAAAGGTCCGTGTAAACGATGTCTTCCTTACGGAATCCGTTCGGGTAGGTCGCTTCCATTTCATCGCCCAGATGCTTGAGGAAACGCTGGATGGTTTCGCCGTCCCGCTGATACAGACAGCGGAAGTCGCTCAGCGAGAACACACCGCGAATTCCGGTAAGCCGTTCTTCTTCCAGATGTTCCCAAATGGCATCGCTGGTGAAGAGGAACGTCGATTCGGAGTGGTTTACGATATGATGGACATCATTGGGGTTGAAGTCTTGCAGAATGGGGACTACGATACCGCCGTAGGTGATGGTGGCCATATAGGCGATGCACCAGCGGGCATTGTTCTTGCCGATGACGGCTATCTTGTCGCCGCGGCGCAGTTGGCAGTACTTGAAAATAAGGTGCAGTCTGGCTATTTCTTGTGCCACTTCGCCATAAGTATAGCTCTCGTTTTCTCCATAGTTGGTATAGCAGGGGAGGTCCCAATTCTCGCGGAAACTATGCTCGTATAGTTTGATAAAGTTCTCTTGTATCATTGCACAAATTTTAGTTGAGTGTGCAAAAGTAGGAAAAATAGATTAATAATGTATATATTTGCAGCATAAATGTGTTTATAAGCTCATGATAGATACCAATATATTTCAAGATAAGACGGCGGTTTACTATACGTTGGGGTGCAAACTGAACTTCTCGGAGACCTCTACTATCGGTAAAATTTTGCGGGAAGCGGGCGTACGTACGGCGCGCAAGGGTGAGAAAGCGGATATTTGTGTAGTGAATACCTGCTCGGTGACGGAAGTGGCGGACAAGAAGTGCCGCCAGGCCATCCACAAACTGGTGAAGCAACATCCGGGTGCATTTGTCGTGGTGACCGGTTGCTATGCCCAGCTGAAACCGGAGACGGTGGCAAAGATAGAAGGTGTGGACGTCGTGCTGGGAGCCGAGCAGAAGAAGGACTTGCTTCACTACTTGGGCAATCTGCAGAAGCACGAGACCGGCGAGGCCTACACTTCCGCTTTGAAGGATATACGTTCGTTTGCCCCGTCTTGTTCGCGTGGCGACCGGACCCGTTTCTTCCTGAAAGTGCAGGACGGCTGCGATTATTATTGTTCCTATTGCACCATTCCCTTTGCCCGCGGACGTAGCCGTAACGGCAGCATTGCTTCTATGGTGGAGCAGGCCAGCCAGGCGGCTGCCGAAGGTGGAAAGGAAATTGTATTGACTGGCGTCAATATCGGAGACTTCGGCAAGTCTACCGGTGAGACTTTCTTCGATTTGGTGAAGGCGCTGGACGAGGTGGAAGGCATTGAGCGTTACCGCATATCCTCCATCGAGCCGAATCTGCTGACAGATGAAATCATAGAATACGTGTCCCGTTCCCGGCATTTCATGCCTCATTTCCATATACCGCTGCAGTCGGGCAGTGACGAGGTGCTGAAGCTGATGCGACGCCGTTACGATACCGCCTTGTTTGCCTCGAAGATAAAGAAGATAAAGAAAGTGATGCCCGATTCCTTTATAGGGGTAGACGTGATTGTGGGTACCCGTGGAGAGACGGAGGAGTATTTCGGGCAGGCTTATGAGTTCATCAAGAGCCTGGACGTGACGCAGCTCCATGTCTTCAGCTATTCGGAGCGTCCCGGCACGCAGGCCTTAAAGATAGACCACGTGGTGGCACCCGAAGAAAAGCACCGCAGGAGCCAGCAGTTGCTGGAGCTTTCGGACGAAAAGACCCGTGCTTTTTATGCGCGCCATATCGGGCAGACGATGCCGGTGTTGCTGGAACGTCCCAAACCCGGACTGCCGATGCACGGCTTCACTCCCAATTATATCCGTGTGGAAGTCCCTCATGATGCTGCCTTGGACAACCAGCTTGTGTCTGTGCGCCTGGGCGATTTCAATGCCGACGGCACCGCACTCTTGGGAGCAATGGAATGAGGAATGCCGCCTTTGCAACAAATAACTCATAACTTATAACTCATAACTGACGAAGTGAAATCAAAAATTGTCTATTGGCTGACTTATGCGGGCATGTGGCTTGTGGCACTTCTGCCTTTCCGGGTGCTTTATGCGTTGTCTGACGGGCTGTACTTCCTGATGCGCCACGTCGTGCATTATCGGAAGAAAGTCGTTCGCCGCAACCTTCGCAATTCCTTTCCGGAGAAGTCGGAAACCGAATTGATGGAGATAGAGCGCAAATTCTATCATTATATCTGCGATTATATGCTGGAAGAGGTGAAGATGCTGCGCATGTCTTTCGAGGAGCTCTGCCGCCGGATGAAGTATGATAATAAGGAAGAATACCTTGCCATGATAGAGAAGCATGGA
Organism: Bacteroides sp. Marseille-P8574; assembly: GCF_902825465.1. Classification (NCBI taxonomy): domain Bacteria; kingdom Pseudomonadati; phylum Bacteroidota; class Bacteroidia; order Bacteroidales; family Bacteroidaceae; genus Bacteroides; species Bacteroides sp. Marseille-P8574. The sequence goes on along the minus strand of NZ_CADEBE010000002.1, from coordinate 1,484,393 downwards.
GGCATTGTACTGCTGATTCCCCATTATGCCAATTTTGAGTGGATTATAGGCATGGGGGCCATCATGCATCCGGGCGACATCCCGGTGCAGGTGTACAAACCGCTAAGCAATAAGTATCTGGACGAGATGTTCAAGCATATCCGCGCCCGGTTCGGAGGATATAATGTGGCGAAACATTCCACGGCACGCGAAGTGATAAAGCTTCGCCGTGAAGGCAGGCGGATAGCCATCGGCCTGATTACAGACCAGTCGCCCAACCGCAGCGAGGCCCATTATTGGACTACTTTCTTGAATCAGGACACCGTGTTCATGGATGGCGCCGAGCGCATTGCCAAGCTGATGGACTTCCCCGTCTTTTATTGTGAATTGGAACGGACATCCAGAGGATATTGCAAAGTGCTTTTCGACTTGGTTACCGAAACTCCCAAGCAGACGGCGGATGGCGAGATAACCGAGTGCTTCGCCCGTCGTCTGGAGCAGACCATCCGGCGTGAACCGGCTTATTGGTTCTGGTCTCATAAACGTTGGAAAAAGAAACGAAAAGAATCTGTGCAACATGGATAAGATTGCTGTTGTCATATTGAATTGGAACGGATGTGATATGCTCCGTTCCTTCCTTCCCTCTGTTGTGCATTTTTCGGAGGCGGATGGTGCTGTGGTGTATGTGGCAGACAATGGCTCTACGGATGCCTCCGTGGCAATGCTCCGTCGTGAGTTTCCTTCTGTGCACTTGATTCTGCTGGAAGAGAACCACGGTTTTGCCGACGGATACAATCTGGCATTGAAGCAGGTGGAGGCAGAATATGTAGTGCTGCTCAACTCCGATGTAGAGGTCACCGAGCACTGGCTTGTCCCGTTGGCAGAGTATATGGATGCCTATCCGGAGACGGCCGCTTGCCAGCCGAAGATACGCAGTTGGCGTAACAAGGGGCAGTTTGAATATGCCGGAGCTGCGGGAGGTTTCATCGACCGCTATGGCTATCCCTTCTGCCGCGGCCGTATTATGGGCGTGGTAGAAGAGGACAAGGGGCAATACGACACGGTGATACCCATTTTCTGGGCTACGGGGGCGGCTCTGTTCATCCGTCTGGCGGATTACCGGGAAGCGGGTGGGCTGGACGGACGTTTTTTTGCCCACATGGAGGAGATAGATTTATGTTGGCGGCTTCGTGCCCGTGGCAGACAGTTGGCATGTATACCGCAGAGTGTGGTATTTCATGTGGGAGGGGCCACTTTGAAGAAGGAGAATCCGCGCAAGACCTTCCTCAATTTTCGTAATAACCTTGTCATGCTTTATAAGAATCTGCCGCAGGAGGACTTGGCGTCCGTGATGCGTGTACGTGTGGTGCTCGATTATGTGGCTGCGTTCAGTTTCATGCTGAAAGGCCAGTTTCCCAATGCTTTGGCCGTATTCCGTGCGCGCCGTGCCTACCACTCCTTCCGCGCTTCATTGGCAGCGTCCCGCAAAGAGAATCTGAAAAAAACTACGCTTGCCGTAATACCGGAACGGACAAAAAGCAGTATATTGGCGCAGTTTTATCTGCATGGAAAGAAATTCTTTTCCCAATTGTAGGAACTGTTGCCTTTTATAATTGTTCAATCTATTAAAGGTTTTGAATTATGGAAAAACTAATTAGAAAAATCGGATTAGTGGCACACGACGCCATGAAGAAAGACCTCATCGAGTGGGTACTGTGGAACTCGGAATTGCTGATGGGGCATAAATTCTATTGTACGGGCACCACGGGTACCCTTATCCTCGAAGCCCTCCGGGAGAAACATCCTGATGTGGAGTGGGATTTCACTATCCTTAAATCCGGTCCTTTGGGCGGTGACCAGCAGATGGGCTCGCGCATTGTGGACGGAGAGATTGACTATCTTTTCTTTTTCACCGACCCCATGACCCTTCAGCCGCACGATACGGATGTGAAGGCGTTGACTCGCCTTGCCGGTGTGGAGAACATCGTGTTCTGCTGCAACCGCAGTACGGCAGACCATATCATTTCCAGCCCGTTGTTTGTCGACCCGACGTATGAACGCACTGTTCCCGATTACAGCAACTACACCAAGCGGTTTGCAAATAAGCCGGTGGTGGCCGAAGCGGTGGAATCGGCAAAGAAGCGGAAACGGAAAAAATAGGCATTCATTGTGCTTCATAACCTTCACCTTTACAAGGAAGTAATTGATTGACAGAGCTTTCTGGTGAAAGATGTTTGAACGAAAAACAGATAAGGTGAATGATGCTGAAGCTGATAAATTTAAACCGATTATAAAAGTTGCACATACCCGACACAAGGGATGTGCAACTTTCTTATAGACTTTAGTTTTTGTGTTAGAATTGATAGCCTACGCTGAGCTGATAACCATAGTTGTGTAGGTTGCATTGTTTCTGTACTTTCTTTATGGATTCGTAGTATTGGAGTGAAACGGTGTATCTGCCTGCTATTACTGCTTTCATGCCTCCCACCGCACCATAATTCCAACGGTGGAAAGCGTCTATGGTAGCTTCATATTCATACGGGATGTCTGCTTCTGTCGGCACGATGTATGAATACCCGTCCATAGGCTTCCAATGATTGGTTTCTCCTGTATAATAAGGGTTCTTTACGTCGCATTTACCTGCATTGAAGTTGATGGAGCCGTAGACACCGATGTAGGGTATTAGGCTGAGGTTTTTGTTGATACGGATGTTGTAGCCTATTTTTATGGGGATGTTCAAGTGGTTCATCTTTATTTCCGTATCGGGGAAGTAAGGCACGCTGGCATTGAACAGCTTCATACTGCTTCGGGTTTGCATCCAGGTAAGTCCCGACATCAACATCCAATGGTGCTTGAACTCATAGTCCACGGTTCCGCCCAGTTGGAAACCGCCTCCCATGCTTCCCACTTGTTCGGCTTTCGATTTATCGTTTTTGTAGTGCGACCAGTTGCCGCCGGCTTCAACGCCGAATTTGACTTGTTGGGCAGAGGCTTGCATACAGCAGAAGACTCCTCCTAAGATAAAAGTTATGATTGCTTTCATTGATTATGTAAATCGGTAATTATAGTTGGTTTATAGCACTTACTATCTGTCATTCTGTATAAAGAAAAATGGCAGATAGTGTAAGATAAAATTAAGTATCGATGTCTTTTTTGACTTAGTTTGTTTTTACAATATAAAAGTCTCCCCCATAAGATTCACTATTGTTAAGTTTGGGAAGTTTGAATTTTCCCAGCTTATTTTCATAGAGTGCATACACGTTGTTATATTCTACAGAATCTTTGACATTACTAACAGAGTTGTCAGTCCAAACTCGTAACGTTCCAGAAAGATATTTTCCTCCGGGCTGTAAGCTGCCAACAGTTACATGCTTGTCGCCATCATTATGGTAAGCAAAGTATTGTATGTTATTGGTGTAAAGTTCTTGTCCATAAGGACCTATATATCTATATGCCATAGGACTTGCAGCGACTTGATAATAGATATCTCTATTGTCGTCTCTTTTCCATCTGTACCACATTTTCTTTTGACAGCCTACATGTACATTGATGTATGCTCTGCTGTCAATTTCTATATTTCCGGTTGTTTTCTTTTTACCTACTGTTTCTTTGAAATCAAATCTGTTGGTTGCACCGGCTCTCGTATCAGCAGCAAATACTGCTTTCTCAGAACTACTCATGTCATTGTTTAGTGAAATTTCTTTGACTTCATTGCCTATTACTACTTTTTTGTTTTCATTGATAAGGTAGGTAGAGAGGTTGTCGCCATCGGGAACGTACAGTGTCAAGTCTTCTACATCATATTTGTTCGTAATCAGTTTTTCACTGTACTTTTCTACGTATTGGGCATATCTCTTTCTGAAGTCGGCTTCGCTGGTTGCTACCGCGCCTATTTCATCTAATTCCATGTCTGCTTCGTTGGCAAGTTTCTGCAGAGAGATAAAGTTGTCTACGTATTCCAATCTTTCTTTAGCAGTCATGTGGCTGATTTCTGTTATAGTCGATTGGTAATCGGACTCGGAAATGAATCGTAGTGCAAGTTCTCCTTCTACAGAACTTCTGGTTGTAGTTCCATTGATTGGAATAATTTCCCCTTGGTTGGTGATTTGCACAATTTGAAGGTTTTTAGATTGGGGTACAGAAGGCTCGATTTGTGTGTTGATTTCTTCCTCTTGGCATGAAATATTAGCCAATAGGATGGTTGCAAGAAATAAAATTTTCTTCATGATTAATTGTTTAAAATGTAAATAATATGTTGGTTAATCCTCTTCCTCTAATGTGATTTCTCCCGTGATGTCTACAGCAGGGGAGGTTATTTCTATTGTATAAGGATAATCTTCAGGCGTATAGATATACAATGCTTTACTTTCGTAAATGGAGGTTTGTTGTTCGTTGATTACGATGTTCCCATTTTTATCTGCTACGGTGATGTCGGATTCATGCAATGGAAACTGAAATAGTATTTGCGGACAGTTATCGTTATTGCTTACATCTATAGTATAGTCTATAGGGATGCGTGGAAGCACATTTTTGCGTGTTTCATGTTTCCTCAAAAGGACTGGACGTTTTCTTGGCTTATTAACTGCTCCACTTATCGGTACAATAAAGAGTACCACTAAAAGAATCATAAATAACTTTGCTTTCATTATTCGTTGTTTTATCGATTTATGGCGGCAAAGTTAGAGGGAAAAACTAAAATGGAAGCATGAAATCAATCACACTTGTTTTTTTTGTAAGGTGTTGATTTGCAGATGTATTGTGTTTAGAATAATCACACTTACTTATTCTTTGGCTACATCCGTTCCTTTTTCATGCGGTATTTTCGTTGGGCAAGGGCATGTGTGTCGATATTGCCAAAACAAAGGGATATTGTTTGAGAAGAGAACCCAATTTCATCTAAGCAGAGAAATAATAAGTCTTCATCTGTCAATTTGGGATATTGGACTTTTATGCCAGCTATGTAATCAGTATAAATATCCAATACGGTTTCCTTTAGTTTTTTCAGTTCTGCATCTGTCAGTACACTTCGTTCTTTTTTACTTGACACGTTTTGTTTGGAGAGTTTTATTATCTTCTTGTATATGTCGCTTTGTTTGAACAGCCAGTTGCGCAAAGCCAGTTTTTCTTCTTTCAGTTTCTTTATTTGGTTTTCCCGCTCTTGTATCTCTTGATTGTTTTTTTCTTTTTCTTGTATTAATGTAGAATGCTCCCTCTGCAATAGAACTACAATGCGGTGACTCTCTTCGATGGTGGTTTCCAAAGAAGTGAGCTTTTCTTGGGCTTGTTTCAGGTTTTGCTCATTGATGAGTTGCAGCCTTTTTCTTTTGTTTATGCGATGTTGATAGAAGAGGGCAATGAGGAAGCAGCAGAATGTGAAACATGCGATCGCTGTCCTTAGTTTTTTTTGTCCTTTAAACTGTTCTTCCTTTACTTTTGTTTGAGAGTCATATTTATGGATAAGTTGCTGTATCTTATTGGATTGCTCGGTGAAATATATTGAGTCAATGATGTCTACAAACTGATATAGTAATTCTGTGGTTGCTTGATAATCCCCTTGCTCTTCTTTTATATAAGATAAGTTTAATAGAGCATTTGCCCGTCCTTTTATATTTGTGCTATCTTCTATTTTTTTGTTTATATAATATATGGCAGAATCTCTTTCTTCTTTATCCAAGAATATATTGCCAATATTGGCGTGATAATCACTTCTATTTTTGTTTCCGGGAAGCCATTGTAAGGACATTCGCGCATAATATAAGGCTGTATCATTCGCTTCTTTACTGGAATATTCTACACTGAGATTAAGGGCTGTTGTTGCAATCATGGCAGAATCTTTCGATATTTGGGCGTATTCCAAAGCCTTGCATTGAAGTATAAGTGCAGAGTCTTCTTTTTCTGTTACAGCATAAAAAGAGGCAAGGCTGTTCAATGCTATCGACTTGTCTTTATCCGTGGTGCAACATTTGTAAAGTTCTTGATACGCCTTTCCTGCTTTCTCGTACAGCCGTGCATCAAAGTATTCGTTTCCCAATGAGCTGAATAGATATTTTCTGGTTTCAATATCTTGGGGGAATTTCTTTATGATTTCCAGTCCTTCTAGCAAGAAGCCGATGGCCCGTTCGCTTTGTTCCATTTCCACTTCCAGTCTTCCTTTATAGAGAAGTGCCACGGCTCGTTCGCGCTCGTCATCGTCATAATAATCCAGTGCCACGTCCAGTAGCGAGTCGCAGGGTAGCAGAGGTTTTTCGCATTTGTCTGTGGCTTGTGCCAGCAGCAGGGCGTATCGGGCAGACTCCCGACGTGTAAGTTTGGTGGTTGCAGGCAGTGCCTCCAGCAGTCGCAGAGCACTGTCCGGATTTGCTGTCAGCAATGAGTCGGCGTTGTTCAATAAAGCTTCTGCCCGTCCGTCCGGTGGCAAGCGGCCGGTAGCAGGAAGAGAGCGACGATGGGGAGTAATGCCAGTCGTTGTATAGCGTTTCTCATTGACTTTTTGTTGATGATGGGGCAAAGGTACGGAATATTGGTATCAATGGTGGTATTCTACGGCAGAAAAGTTGCTGCATGCTCACTGCAGAACTTCTGTATACATTTTGCAGTGCTACTGCATATCTGTTGCAGCGTCACTGTAAAGCTGTTGCAGTACTACTGCAAATATATGTGCAGTGTTACTGCAAACCGTTTGCAGTGCCACTGCAAAAAGCATGCAGTGTCTTTGCAGTGGGAAGTGTCTGTGTATCAATAGTGAATGGGGTGATTCGGCAATCTGTCATTCTCCGCGGCGTTGGCATATTTCCACTCCTGCAGCCTCTATATCCGCGCCCATCGGTGGATTGCGCTTTGCCAGCTTGAGCGTTATCTCTTCTATCTGTGGGAAGTCGCGGAACAATCGGTTTATAATTCGCCCGCATACATGTTCCAATAGTTTGGAAGGAATGTCCATCTCTGCCTTCACAGCTGTATGTACATCGGCATAGCTCACGGTGTCGGCTACGTCGTCCGTTTCTGCCGCACGCCGGATATCAACTTGCAGGCGCAGGCTGACGGTAAACTCATTGCCTACCACGGTTTCTTGTTCGTCCACGCCGTGATGGGCGAAGAAGCGAAGGGTGTCAAGGAAAATATAACTGGTCATTACTTGTAGATTGTTTTCTGCAAACTTACTGATATTTTGTGGTACGGGCAAATCGGTATCCGGTTATTACGATTCAGGTTGCGGATTGTATTCTGTAAAATATAAAAATAGCGCGAAATTGTTTTTTATAGAATACAATTATGTGAGGGTCGGAATAAACTTATCGAATTATTTTAGACACGGAATTATACGGGTTATCACGGTTGCTTTCAATATTATCCGTGATTGTCCATGTAATCCGTGCCTAAAATAATGCTTTGCTAAGAATCCTTTCTTATCTTCCGGTGCTTTCTATCATGCTCCTTATTTTCTCGTTCAGGCTTTCTGCCTTCATCAGTTGTTCCAGTGTCAGGTGCATGCGCCAGCGCCAGTAGTGCCGCGGGTTGGCAGGAATATTGATGCGTTCTTCCTGTACGTTCGGGTTGCGCCATTTGCCGTCCATGGACATCCAGTCTTGCAGGGAGAGGATGCAGAGGATGGAGTTGCTATGGAGGTGATTGCGAACCACTTCTTCGCAGAGCTCCGGCGTGGCCGTTACCGGTGCGGCACCATAGTGTCCGAGCATGGTGTTGTAGTAACGCTGCGTCTGTTGGAAGTCTTCTTCCCACCAGCCGCGCAGGGTAGACATGTCGTGCGTGGAGATGGTGCAGACCGAACGGTACGGATACCAGTCAGTGTGGCCGAATTCTTGTTTCGGGTCTTTCGGCATACGTTGTATCTCCAGGGAAAGGATACGCAGGTCGTTCATCACCCATGCCACGCAATCGGGAATCATGCCTAAGTCCTCACCGCATACCAGCATGCGCGTGGACTGCGTCAGTTGCGGCAGTTTCTTCATGGCTTGCTGTCCCCAGAAGTCATTGTGGCGATGATAGTAGTACTGGTCATACAGCCGGTTGAAGGCAGCCTTTTCCCAATCGTTCAGTGCGCGGTAGATGTAGTCGTGTTGCACGCCGATGCGCGGATGGTATTCGTGCGGATTGTTGTGGTCGGGCACGAACAGCACATCGCTGATAAGGGCGTAAAGCCCGTCACGAATCCAGATGCTGTCATCGTCCGTTTTTCCGGCAAAGTAGGCTTCCACTTTGCGCTGGGTGTCGAACTCGGGACGCATGCGGTAAACCTCCCACGTGTCTGTCGGCTCTATGAAGGTCTGCTTCACATAGTCTGTATGCGGGCCGAAGATTTGTCCGAGGAAGTACTCATGGATATAGGGCTTCAGGAAGAAGTCTTCGCGGAATGCCAGCCCGTAGCTTTCTATCTCCTCGCGCGTCATGGGCAGGGCGGGGACGAATTGTCCCAACAGCCCGTGTACGGCGTGCATCGGTATCTCCCAAATGCGGAAGAAGCCGAGGATGTGGTCTATGCGGTAGGCATCGAAGTATTCCGCCATTTTGTGGAAACGCTTCATCCACCAGGCATAGCCGTCTTTCTCCATGACATCCCAGTTGTAGGTGGGAAAGCCCCAGTTCTGCCCGTTCACGGAGAAATCATCGGGCGGTGCGCCGGCTTGGCCGTTCAGGTTGAAGTAGTGGGGTTCCTTCCAGGCTTCCACACTGTTGCGGCTGATGCCGATGGGGATGTCGCCTTTCAGCACTACGCCGTTGGCGCGCGCATGTTCGGTGGCGGCAAGCAGTTGCAGGTGCAGATTGAACTGGATGTAGTAGTAGATGGCGATATGCGGATAGTCGGCAGAGTCCGGCCGGCACAATGTCTCTATCTCCTTGGCATCGTAGGTGGCATACTTGGGCCACTCGCGGAAATTCGGGGTCTTGTAGGCATCACGCAGGTAGCTGAAGACGGCATATGGCTGCAACCATTCTTTGTTGGCTTCGTAGAAATTACGGAAAGCATCCGATGCCAGCACCTTTTCCCCTTCCTGCTTGAAGATGAGGTGGAAGTATTCCCACTTTGTCTTGTTCACAGCTTCGTAGTCCACGGTGGGCAGGGCATTCAGTTCCTTCTGGCGTTTGTTGAATTCGGCCATCACCTTCTTGTCCTTCAAGCTGCCCAACTGCTTCAGGTCGGCGTACATGGGATGGAAGGCATAGATGGAGATGCTACTGTAAGGGTAGGAGTCTGTCCAGGTATGCGTCATGGTAGTGTCGTTGATGGGCAGAATCTGCACCGCCTTCTGATTGGTGGCAACTGCCCAGTCAATCATGCGCTTCAAGTCGCCGAAATCGCCTACACCGAAGCTTTTCTCGGAGCGCAGGGAGAATACGGGTACGGCTACTCCGGAACCTTTCCATGCAGGAAGATTGAAGTATACATAACGGTCGCCGACAGCCAGCGTTTCGTTGGCGGCTATCTGCGGGTCGGCCATATAGCGGTTGGGATTGTTCTCCCAGGCCACGGCACGGCGCTCTTTCTTGTTGTAAAGGACGAATTTATACTCCAGCGGGAAGCTGATTTTACCGGCATCCACTTCTACCTGCCATTCGGGGAAGTCGATGTCGCTCATAAGGGCAGCTTTGTCCGGGTTCCAGTCACCCAGCGCCTTCTGGTTTCCGCAGAGTGCCAGGCAGTGGTCATTGTCTATGCAAGGGGCGTACGCCTTTATCAGCAACCTCTTTTTGTAGCTTTTCGGGGCGGCACTGCGTTCGCGATGCGCCAGCAGGGATTCTGTGAAAGCGGATGTATAAAAATACTGCTGTTCGGGCAGATTCTTCCAACAATCTTCTATGCGGTAAACTTTCTTCGGATTGTCTGCAACGTGCAGGATGCGCGGCAGGCTGTTCCACTCTGTCCGTATGGTTCTGCCATCTCGATAGATGTGGTAACTGTATTCGACGTTTCCATTGCAGGGAATCTGGATATCCACTTCCGCGGTCCAGTGAATGCCGTCTACAGTGTGCAGGGGGGTGGCTTTGTCGGGCTGGTTGTTGCCAAGTTCCGGGATGGAACCCAGGACTTTGACTTCTTCACCCCAGCTGGTGCGATACTCGATATTGAATATTAGTGTCATATTATATTAGATTTAGAAATAGCAATAGCTGCAATGATTATGCAAGTATAGAAATTATTCCTCATAATCATGCAGCTACCGTTATCTAAGTCATTTAAATTCCTATGCAAACGTTTGTGCTTGCCGTGGGATTATCCACAGCGGGAAGCTCCGCACGTCTTGCAGATGAGGCAACCTTCTTGGTAAACCAGTGTTTCGTTGCCGCAGTTGGGGCATTTCTTGCCTTTGGCTTCCGTGCCGTCCTGGATGTATTTCTTCAGGGCGCGTTCCACACCGTTCTTCCAGGTGTTGATGTTTTCGCTGTCCAGTTGCAGTGAACCTACCAGCTTGATGACCTGCTCGATAGGCATGCGGTAGCGCAATACACCGGAAATCAGCTTGGCATAGTTCCAATACTCTTTGTTGAACTTCTCGGACAGACCCTCGATGGTAACTTTGTATCCGCGCTTGTTCTCGAACTGGAAGTCGTAACGCTTGTTTCCGTGCTCATCCACATTCTTGATGATGTGGCCCGACACCACATTCTTCGGCAGGATGATGCCTTCGTCATCGTCCAGCACACCGGTGAATATCTCGTAGGGATGATTGTCCAGCAAGCCGACGAATGCCACCCATTTCTCCTTGTTGTTCTGGAAGCGGACAACGTCTGCATCCAATATTCTGGGACGTGTTTCAACGACCGTAGGCGGTTTGCACGGGGGAAGCTCAGACTTTTTGTCGCTCTTGGTAGAGATGAGTACACCGGAACGCGAACCGTCGCGGTAAACCGTACAGCCCTTGCAGCCGGATTTCCATGCTTCTACATACAGACGGTTCACGAGGTCTTCGTCTACGTTATTCGGCAGGTTGATGGTTACGCTGATAGAGTGATCCACCCATTTTTGGATACGTCCCTGCATCTTGACTTTCATCAGCCAGTCCACGTCGTTGGAGGTTGCTTTATAATAAGGTGATTTCTCTACCAGGGCATCCACTTCTTCCTGCGTGTAGCGTTTGGCGGGGTTGTATCCTTGTGCTTCCATCCAAGTCACGAACTTGGGGTGGAACACGATATATTCTTCAAAGGCATCCCCGGTTTCGTCGATGAAGTCCACATGGACGTTCGTATCGTTGGGATTCACTTTGCGGCGGCGCTTGTACACGGGCAGGAATACGGGCTCGATACCGGAGGTGGTTTGAGTCATCAGGCTGGTGGTGCCGGTCGGGGCGATGGTCAGACAAGCAATGTTGCGGCGTCCGTACTTCTTCATCTCCTCGTACATTTCCGGGTCGGCTTCGCGCAGACGGTTGATGAACGGATTGTTCTTTTCGCGTTCTGTATCGTATACCTCGAATGCGCCGCGCTCTTTGGCCATTTCTACGGAGGAGCGATAGGCGTTGAGTGCCACCGTCTTGTGTACTTTCTCCGAGAACTCGGTTGCCTCTTCAGTACCATAACGCAATCCCAGGGCGGCAAGCATGTCGCCTTCTGCCGTGATACCTACACCGGTACGGCGGCCTTGGGCGCTTTTCTTGTAAATTTTCTGCCACAAAACGCGTTCTGTATGTTTCACGTCTTCGCTTTCGGGGTCGGCATCTATCTTGCTCATGATGCGCTCTATCTTCTCCAGTTCAAGGTCGATGATGTCGTCCATGATGCGTTGGGCCAAAGCTACATGCTTCTTGAATAGCTCAAAGTCAAAATAGGCGTCCGGCTTGAACGGATTGACTACGTATGAGTAAAGGTTGATGGCGAGCAGACGGCAGGAGTCGTATGGGCACAGTGGAATTTCACCGCATGGATTGGTGGATACGGTACGGTAGCCCAGGTCTGCATAGCAGTCGGGCACGGATTCCTTTAATATGGTATCCCAGAACAATACACCGGGTTCTGCCGATTTCCATGCATTGTGCACAATCTTTTTCCATAATGCGGATGCGTCAATGTCTTTTTGGAATGCCGGCTCTGTGGCGTCAATCGGATATTGCTGTGTATATGGTTTGCCTTCGATGGCGGCCTGCATGAAGTCGTCGGTCAGTTTTACGGAGACGTTGGCTCCGGTCACTTTGCCTTCGGTCATCTTGGCATCGATGAAGGCTTCCGAGTCGGGGTGTTTGATGGATACACTGAGCATCAGTGCGCCGCGGCGTCCATCTTGAGCTACTTCGCGCGTAGAGTTTGAATAGCGTTCCATGAAGGGAACCAAGCCGGTGGAGGTCAGTGCCGAGTTCTTTACCGGTGAACCTTTCGGACGGATATGGGATAAGTCGTGTCCCACGCCGCCACGGCGTTTCATCAGCTGTACTTGTTCTTCGTCTATCTTGAAGATAGCACCATAAGAATCCGCTTCACCGTCCACACCGATAACAAAGCAGTTGGACAGAGAAGCTACCTGATAGTTGTTTCCAATTCCGGTCATCGGGCTTCCTTGCGGAACAATGTACTTGAAGTGGTCGAGCAAGCCGAAAAGTTCCTCTGAACTTAATGGATTGGGATATTTGGCCTCAATGCGGGCTATCTCATTGGCTATTCGCCAATGCATGTCTTCCGGAGACTTTTCGTAAATATTTCCGAAAGAATCTTTGACTGCATATTTGTTTACCCAAACTCTGGCAGCCAACTCGTCGCCTTGGAAGTATTTTAAAGATTCTCCGTAGGCTTCGTCATAAGAATAATTTTTCTTTTCCACAGTGTTGTATCTCTTAGGATTAGTTACAAATAAGTAAAATTGTAGAAGTTGTACTTATTGTTAACAAATGCATTTGCAAAGCTATGAATGTTTTTCAATTTGGCAAAATTAAAATGAATGTTTTTATTAACCGGTGGATAGTTTTCTGTTGATTGGTGTTAATTTGTTGGTTTATAATGTTTTAATGCTTTGAGTAAACGAATAAGTTTTCCAAAATGGAATTTATTAACAACTTGTTGGGCTGAAAGGTTCTCGGTTTAGTCGAACATAAGGTTACTTTTATCTGCTCGTAAAGATAATAATTGTTCATTTCTTGTTGAAAAGATGTATTTTATTCCGGATATATGATGATGAAAAAAGTGTGAACTCTTGAATGAATTGTTCGTGGATTACATTATCTTTGCAAAAAAAAGAAAGAATGGAAAGCTTGAAACAAAGGAGAACAATCCGAAAATACCAGCAGAAGGATATTTCTGCTGATTTGTTAAATGATTTGCTTGAAACCTCTTTCCGGGCTTCTACAGTTGGAAACATGCAGGTTTATAGTGTGATTGTGACGCGTGATGCAGAGCGTAAAGCCAAACTGGCGCCTGCACATTTCAATCAGCCGATGGTTCAGACGGCGCCGGTAGTGCTTACTTTCTGCATAGATTTGCGCCGTTTCAGCAAGTGGTGTGAGCAACGTAAGGCTGAGCCGGGATACAACAACTTTGAGTGGTTTGTGACGGGGGCTGTCGATACCTTGCTGGTGGCACAGACTTTTTGCGTGGCTGCCGAGAAGAAGGGGTTGGGCATTTGCTATCTGGGAACTACCACTTACAACCCTCAGATGATTGTCGAAGCGTTGAAGTTACCGGAATTGGTGTTTCCCATCACGACAGTCACAGTGGGATGGCCTGCCGAACAGCCGGAACAAGTGGACCGTTTACCGCTGGAGGCCATTGTACACGAAGAGTTTTATCATGATTATACTCCTCAGGACATTGATCGGTTGTATGCCTATAAAGAATCGCTTCCTGAGAACAAGCAGTTCATCTTGGAGAACAATAAGGAAACGCTGGCGCAGGTTTTTACAGATGTGCGTTATACGAAGAAAGACAGTGAGACAATGTCGGAGAATCTTTGGAAGATAATGAAAAAGCAGGGATTTTGAAAATTAAGGATTAGGGAAGATTAGGGATAAGGGGTTAAGCTAATGCATACTTAGCTGCATTTAATCCTTTATCCTTAATCCCTAATCCTTTATTCTTATCCTTTTTTCAGTGCGGCTTGAATCTCGTCGATTTCCGCACGGAATGATTTGTCTACCTCTTTCAGCTCTTTGATGGTTTTGCATGCATGCAATACAGTGGCATGGTCTTTATGTCCAATTAGCGCACCAATTTTTGCAGTAGAGAACTCTGTATAGTTTTTGGCTAAATACATGGCTATTTGTCGTGCTTGCACCACTTCCCGCTTTCTGGATTTTGTGTGGATGGTGGCTGTTTCCAATCCGAAATGCTTGCATACGGTGTTGATGATTTCATCGACAGTTACTGCTTTGCTTTCACTGTTCACCACCTTGCGTACGATACGTTGCGTCAGTTCCAGGTCTATTTCTTTATTGTATATGGTGGAATGTGCCATAATGGAAATGACGATGCCCTCCAGGTCACGTACACTGTCGCCCACGTTTTCTGCAATATAGTCAATCACTTCTTGGGGGAACTGCAGGCCGTCACGGTGTATTTTGTTGCGCAGAATGTTCTTGCGGAGCTCTACGGTAGGTTTCTCCAGCTCAGCTACCATTCCCCATTTAAAACGTGTGATCAGACGCTCTTCCATGCCTTGTAGCAATACCGGTGCACGGTCGGAGGTAAGGATAAGCTGCTTGCCGTTTTGATGCAGATGGTTGAAGATATGGAAGAATGTATTCTGCGTTTTGGTTACACCGGCAAATTCCTGAATATCATCAATGATTAGAACATCAATGGTCTGGTAGAAGTTGATGAAGTCGTTAGTCGTATTGTTACGTACGGAATCGGTGTATTGCACTTGGAATAGGTGTGCAGATACATACAATACCCTTTTCTCCGGGTATAGTTCCTTGATTTTGGTTCCGATAGCATTGGCAAGATGGGTTTTGCCTACACCTGATGCTCCGTATAGGAACAGCGGATTGAAGATTGTTTTAGCCGGATTGAGAGCGACAGCTTCTGCAACGCTGCGCGACAGCTTGTTGCTGTAGCCTTCGATGAAGGTTTCAAAGTTGTATTCTGGATTAAGGTGCGGGTCAAGTTCGGGGACGGGAATCTGTGGGATCCTTTTGTCCATCACTTGTTTTTGCGGTATGATGGTACGTTGTGTAGACTCCAGGTCGACGGTTTTCCGCGAACTCTTGTCTACCATTACATTATACATCAATTTAGTTCCCTCACCAATGACCTTATAGAGAGTCTTGCGCAACAAATCAACAAATTTGTCCTCCAAAAACTCATAGAAGAACTGGCTGGGCACTTGTACGACCAGCGTTTTGTCTTCATATTTTAAAGGTATGATGGGAAGAAACCATGTTTTGTATGTCTGCTCCGGAACATTGTCTCTGATGATTTCAAGACAGCGATTCCACAGCCCGACATGATCTATTTCACTCATAACGGCTATAAATACATTTATTAATTAAGCATAACTTCTACGATTGCAAAATTGGCAATCTTATTCGAGAAAAACAAATCCTTTTTTTCTTGCGTTTTTAGGAAAAGTAATAAGCTCTTTACTTTCAGCTACTTATCGACTACTATGAGTATATTCCTTATATAGGGTGTATTGCATTTATCTAATACTTTGTCATATAGTGATTTATGTAGCTTTGCGTCTCTTGTTTTCCTTCTGTGTCCAGAGCAGGAAAAAGCCCTTTTTCGCTCCTTGTATAGAGCAAATGAGGGCTTTCCTTTTAATTCCTTTATGGACTTACTATTTAGACAAAATCTATATAATGCCAATCTTTTACTTATCTTTCTTGCCGAATAGGGAGAAATGGACGTATCGTTTCGGATGCGATTTTAAGTCTTCCAATAAACTTGCTGCGTTGGCAGTTGTGGCATTCAGATTATTATATAGAGAAGGATCGTTTAGCAAAAGTCCGATGGTATTGTCTTTCTGGTTCAATTTGTCTGTAATCATTTTTACATTATTCAAAGTTGCGTCTACCTTTTGCATGGCGGCAGCATAATCTATCTCCTTTAAGTTGTTGGAAATGAGTGCAAAGTTGTCTCCAATGGTATTGAGTTTGCCGGTCAGTTGTGGAATATCATCCTTCATTAGAGTTTGCAACTGGCGGCTTGTGACGGCCATACTTGCTGTTAAATCTTGTACGTTATGCAAGGTTGCAGGGATGGCGGGGTCGGTCAGTATGACATTTAAGGATGCGAGGATGGAATCCAGCTTGGGCAGCATCTTCTCTACTTGCGGCATCATGGTGGCAACTTTTTCCATCATTCCGTTGTTCAGCACGCCGGGGATTGTGTCTCCAATCTGGTATTTCTCCCGTGGGTTATTGGCAAGCAGCAGGTTCATCTTTACGCCGCCAAGCATTTCGGCTGCCAGTTCTGCCGTACTTCCTTTGGGAATGCGCAGCTCTGGGTCAACATCTATTTCGGCAACGACTTTGCCCGGTTGGGTATAGTCGTAGTACAAGTCGCGGACAATACCCACGCGGAAGCCGTCGGCAAAGACCGGGCTGGATTTTGTCAGCCCATTGACATTCTGGAATTTCACGTAGAAATAGCTGGAGGGCTTGAACATATTTATCCCTTTCAGGTAGTTGATGCCGTATACCAATATGCAAAGTGCAGCTATGCCTGCTATTCCTATTCTAACTTCTTTTGTAATATACTTCATGATGTATCTTTTGTTATTTATTTCTGTTTTTTTTAAATTCGCTGATGGCTGTGTTGACGTTTATCTTTTCTCCATTCTTGAACGCAATGATGAATGCGTCCTTGAATTTGTCCGTAATGCTACGTTTGCTGCGCAGCACCTTGTTGTAATCGGGTGATGCGCCGTACGTATATTTGTAGATTCCGCCTTCTTTATAATAATCCACGTCTTTCACTCCTTTCAGTCTTTTGTCATTCTTGGCCAGAGGACGTGAAGAAGTGAGTATCTGTATCTTAAACACGATGCCGCTCTGTTCTGTTTGGGAAACGGCTGCATTTTCTGATCTTTGTGGGCGTTGGGCAGCTTGGTTACTCTCCGCTTGAGGTGCATTATTTTTTTCCGGTGTCGCTGTAGCTGCGTTGCCTTCTTCTTGAACGGGCTCGGGTACATCCTCCGGAAGAATGGTATTGCTGCTTCCGTTCAATCGGATTTCCTGCTCGCGCTTATAGGTGAGGAAAGCGCGGAAGATACCGTTGGCAAGTGAGGTAGTTCCTGCTTCAGTGTTCAGGTACCGTTCCTCTTCCGGTGTGGAGATGAATCCGAGTTCTACGAGTATGCTTGGCATGGCACTGGCCTTCAATACCAGAAAACCTGCCTGATGCACGCCCCGGTCTGTACGTTTGCAGGTTTGGCGGAAATGCTTTTGTACGAGGGAGGCGAGGTGCACACTCTGTGACATGTATTTGTCCTGCATGAATTCGAAGATGATGTAGGACTCCGCTGAGTTGGGATTGAAGCCGGCATACCGCGTCTTGTAGTCGCTTTCGTAGAGGATAACGGCATTTTCGCGCTTGGCTACTTCCAGATTGGCATCCGATTTTGCCAGACCCAGTGTCCAGGTGGAGGCTCCTTTGGCCGTCCGGTTTTTGGCCAGGGCATTGGTATGTATGGAGATGAACAAATCAGCTTTGGCGTTATTGGCAATTTCAGCGCGTCGGTCCAGGGGGATGAATATGTCCCGGTCCCGCGTATAGATAACTTTTACATCAGGGCAGTTCTTCTTGATTTGTTTGCCAAGTTTGAGTGCTACATTCAGGTTGATATTCTTCTCTTTGGAAATTTTTCCCACTGCACCCGGGTCGTGTCCACCGTGTCCGGGGTCTATAACGACAACAAAGTCTTTCGCTTCAGCGCTGCCACTGCAAAAGGGGGAGATAAGCAGCCCTAAGCATATACTTATATATAATATGTATCGTCTGTATAGTTTCATATAATTGTAGCAAAGACAATGCTTCCTTTTCGCTTGGCAAATGTAGTGGAATTTTATAGAAAACTAATGGATTATGTTCAGTTTTATTGTTCTTCTTCTCATTTTTAGTGTAATTAATGTCTGTGTTTGAGTAATTAGTGACTCAATGTATTGATAATATGCGTAACTTTGCGGCAGATAATTAAAATAGCAAATCAAGTATGCTGGTTCGTTTTATAAAGAACTGGACGTTGCCTTTGGCAATGCTTGCCGGTACTTTGGGATATTTCTTTTTTGCAGACATTCCTTTTGTGGCGCCTGCCAAACCTTATGTGAATGGGGTGGTGGCTTTCCTGACTCCGCTTTTGATTTTTTCCCAACTTCTGCTCACTTTCTGCAAGGTGGAGGTGCATGAACTGAAACCCAAATCGTGGCATGGATGGCTACTGCTGTTCCAGACGGTTTCTTGCTTGATTGTTGCGGTATTGTTGGTGTGTTGCCCTATGGAGGAGGTCTACCGGGAAGTGTTTGAAGGTGCAATGGTTTGTCTCATTTGTCCCACTGCAACCGCTGCGGCTGTCATTACCGGTAAACTGGGTGGAAGTGCATCCAGCTTGACGACCTATACGTTGTTGTCCAATCTTCTGGCGGCTGTGGCTGTTCCTTTGGTTTTCCCGTTGGTGGAGCCTCATGCTGACATTACTTTTTTTGTTGCATTCCTGAAAATTCTGAGTAAAGTCTTTCCATTGCTGCTTTGTCCTTTCTTGCTGGCATGGTTTCTGCGTGCGTTTGTGCCGAAGATGCATCATTTTCTGTTGGGTTTCCATGATGCAGCCTTCTATTTGTGGGCGGTAGCTCTTGCCATTGTCTCAGGGCAGACGGTACGTTCATTGGTCAATAGTGATGCACCGATATTTGTTGAACTGCTGATAGCCCTGGCGGGACTGATAACCTGCTGTATACAATTCTATTTAGGAAAGAGAATCGGCGGCCATTATGGTGAGCGTATCAGCGGAGGGCAGGCGCTGGGGCAAAAGAATACGGTGCTTGCCATCTGGATGGCATATACTTATCTTAATCCGTTATCTTCCGTCGGTCCGGGATCGTATGTGCTGTGGCAGAATATAATCAATAGTTGGCAGTTATGGAAGAAAAGGAAAAATGAGACGGAATAACTACTGAGTATTTTACATCTTATTTGCTTTATGGACATAGAGGGTGGTTGCAACAATTATCAGTACAAATGCCATAATGAGGAATATTATCCGGATAAGACGATGTTTTGAAAATAGGTTGGCCATGCAGGCAGAAGCCACGCTGAAACGGGCTATTATAGAATCAATTGTGACGTTTTCGAAAAAGACTGATGCAATACTCCATAGTGCAATAATGGTTAATATTGCATTGGCTGATAAACAAAGAATTTTATCAAGTGGCATTCTAAATACTTTTCTTGTTCTCATATATAGGACTCTATGTTTTAACTCCTTTCATTCTTGCCTTTCGCTGAATCAGCCAAAGGATAGGGCAAAAATAAAAGAGAACTTCCTGACAGAATCAATATTATCTTGGAATATTGTTAAAAGGTTGAATTTCTAAACCTATGTTTATTCTTTGCTGTCAAAACTCAGTTTGTGTCTGATGCGGCTCATGTGAATAGGGGTTATTTTCAAGTAAGACGCAATTTCTTTTAGGGGTACCATTTGTAGGATTTCTGGACATTTTTTAAGAAGTTGGAGATAGCGTTCTTCCGATGTAAATCTGAACAAATCCAAGTAACGTGAATACGACTGAAAAAATAATTGTTCGGCTGCAATACGGGCTATTCGTTGATTTTCTTTGTTCTCTTCAAATTCTTGTAGAAGTAATTCGGAAGAACAGATGTAGATTCTACATGGGGTTATTGCTTGTATATTCAATTCAGATTTTATGTTATATAAACAATTGGGATAATCAGAGATAAATTCATTGGCAAAAGAAAAACCTACATTATATGTTTTGTTTTCAGTTTGGTTGATGCAGGTATATTTGATTACACCGGATACAATAAGCCCGAAGAAAGAACCGACTTCTCCCTCTCGGAGGATAAACTCATTTCTTTTATAATACCGTAGTTCTCCGTTTCTTAAACACAGTTCCCTAAAAAAATCAGTGTCTATATTGCCCATGTATGAATTAAAATCTGTCATTTACAACACATGTTTTTCGAAAGGTACAAAATTATTGTTTTATTCCTGATTTTCTGTCATTGTTGGTAAGCTGGTCGTGGACTCTCTCATTATAATACTTTAAAAATTTAACTTCACCTACGTTTTTTAAAAGCTTTTGGTTTTCAATGAAGTTTTGTCCGTATTTTAGCCAACGTTTGGTAAATCTTTTGAATTTAGTACATGGGAAATCAGAACATTGGAAACAATGTGTTATTCCTTTTTCCAAGCAACATAAATGGAATGTTTTACATTTTTCACAGCGAGAGCCATTCTGTTCTGCTCCTTTGCAGGGACTTTTTTCTCTTGTGTATATGGGACAACCACCACAAAAGACACCACAAGCAGGAATACGTCCGTTATACGATTTCATTCAGCCAGCTTTTTCTCCATCCAAAAATTGGTGAGATAAAGTTGGTTGGCTTTGCGTTTCTGTTCCACTTCTACTATATAGCCTCTTTTCTCAAAGAATGGACGGGCTGTCAGGCTTACTTCTGATGTAATTCGCATGATTCCTCTTGTGGTTGCATACCGTTCTATCTCATTTAGAAGTATGGTAGCAATGCCTTTACCTTGAAAATCTTTATGAACAAACATAGAATGCAAATATCCTTGGTGGGTAATGGATGAAAAGCCGACAATCTGTGACTGTTGATTGGTTGCCACAATAAAATAATGTGTCTTAATCATGTCTTTTATGCGGGAGAGGTCGTTTCCGCACGATGCCCAATCTGCCACTTCTGCTTCTGAATAGTCATGCTTGTTTATATGGAGGACTGTCTCTTGAAACAAACTCATAAGTTCAAGGGCATCAGACCGTTGGGCAATTCTAATTGTAAAATCTGTATTCATGTTTTTAAGTGCTAAAATGTATGCTTTTAGATGTTCCATGTTCTAACAGAAAGTCTTTCAATGTATTTATTGTGTTTGCAAAGATAATCTTTTCATTTCTAATTTATTGGTTTAGGAAAATCAAGTTGTTGATTCTCTGCTTCGAATATAAAAAGCATGCGAATATTTTATGAAGCATGGAAATCTGCTTTCAATCGCCAGCCAATGGCTGATGAGTTTAACCGGGTAGATTTCTTGCCAATTGGTTTCAGACCTGCTTATAAGAACAATTTATAACAAAGTACTCCCAATAAAAGCAAGACTAAAGCACATGCTGCAAGAATCGTCTTTGCCCTGAATAGATGTTCTTTATCTGACAATTCCTTTTCAGTAGTATTTCTTCGGATTTTTTCTATTTCCTCAATGGTTACATCGGCTCTCTCAGGACCTTTTCTGTCTACAAGGTATTCGTAGTGTTCCCGCATCCGTCCTCTGCTCAGCTTGCGAAGAGCACGGTTCTCTTTATCCCTTTGTAGCATGTCATTGATGCAGCCTAATGTTCCCATAAGCAGATTTTTATCATGTGTAAGCAAAATGGTTTGCTTGCACGTGTACTAAGATACGGCATTTATGTCGCTTTCGCAAGCGATTTGGTGTTTTTTTGATATAAACTGATGTGACGATACGATTTTGATGGTTATGTTAACTCATTGTCTGCCAGAGAGTAATTTTGCCAACCCATTGCCATGCCTATGGCAAAGTCTTGCCAATAGGGTGGCAAAATCTTGCCAACTTGTCGGCAAGAAAGACACATACTGTTCCCTATACCTTTATTATAGTGTGATAGCGTGATAAGTGTTTTTCCTTTTTTAAACTTTTGTGTAGAATGATGATGGGCTTCTTTTATTCTGTTTTGCCGGATGGCATCAGAAGCTCTTCTTCATTGTAGCGCGGTCGATCCTTCACCTCAATGTATATTTTGCCGATGTATTCGCCCACAATTCCCAAGGACACAAGTATCACGCCTCCTACCAACCAGACGGAAATCATCAGTGATGACCATCCGGGAACGGTGTTATGCTGTGTGTAGGAGTGAAGTGTCCATCCGGTGACACATAGTGCCACAAGAATAAAGATGCAGCCTATCCAAAAAATCATACGGACCGGTTTGACGGAAAAAGAAGTGATGCCGTCAATGGCAAAGTTGAGCATCTTCCGGAAAGGATACTTTGATTCTCCGGCAAAGCGTTTTTCACGGTTGTAATACACGCAGTCCGTCCGGTAGCCGATGAGAGGAACCAATCCGCGAAGAAAAAGGTTGCGTTCCCGGAAACAGCATAGGTGCTGTACGGCTCTTTGGCTCATCAGGCGGTAGTCAGCATGGTTGTAGACGGATTTTACCCCCATTGCTTTCATCAGCCGATAAAAGACTAAAGCGGTGTTACGTTTGAAGAAAGTGTCGGTCTTCCGTTCTTTACGTACGCCATAAACGATGTCATTGCCCGCTTTATAGCTGTTTATCATGTCCGGAATCACCTGGATGTCATCTTGCAAGTCTGCATCAATGGAGATGGCTATCTCGCAACGGTCTTTTACTGCATTGAGTCCTGCCAGCAGGGCATTCTGGTGTCCTACGTTTCCTGCCAGGTTCAGTCCGCAGGCATAGGCCGTATGCTGGTGCAGTTCTTTGATGATAGCCCATGTCTGGTCGGTGCTTCCGTCGTTTACATATAATATATAGCTTTCCGGGGAAATTTGTCGGGCTTGTATCAGCCGGTCGAATAATTGGCTCAATCGTTTATGGGTTTCATGCAGCACTGCCTCTTCTTTGTAGCAAGGTACGACAACGGCGAGTATGGGAGAGTTTTCCATCATAGAACAAATCTTTTTGCAATATTCGTAAGAAATCGGGAGAAAAACAAATTATCACTCTTTTCTTTTGAAAACGAAACGTACGAGTAAGAAGTTGACCGGAATGGCGATGGCGAAAACCGGAATGGGGGCCAGAGGTTTGGGGATGCCCATCCAGAGAGAGAGGTTCAGCAACCCCATGTGTAGCAGATAGCTGCATAAGTGTGCCCCTCCAAATCCGAAGGCTTTTCTCCATGAGGGCTTTCGGCCGAAGGTAAAGTAAGCAGTCAGATAGAAATTGGCGATGAAGCTGAGAGCATATCCCAGTGTATAGGCTATGTTTACATTGATAACCCGTTGTAATACAAAATACAATCCGTAGTGCAGAGCTGTCGCAAAGATGCCCACCATTACGAAGCGTACAAATTCCGGTAGTTGTTTCAGCCGCTTCATCTTAACATTAAATATCTACTCTCTGTTGCCATTATCATTGGGGCGGCAAAGTTAGGCATTGTTTCAGAATTATTTGTAATTTTGCTTTGCGAAATTAAGCTGCATCTCAGCAAATTGCAAATAAATTTGCATCTGCTTTCGGTTTGCGCTATCTTTGCGTCCAGAAAACATAAAAAACAAATAAGGTATGTCGGACAGAAAGAAGGCGTTCTGGTTTATTGCGCTGCTGAGTGTGCTTGTGGTTGTTCCCTTTCTGGGAGAAACCATTTTTTATTCCAAGGGGGAACCGCGGGAGGCGATTGTTGCCCTTTCTATGCTGGAAAGTGGAAACTGGATACTTCCGGTGAACTATGGTACTGATATTGCTTATAAACCCCCTTTCTTCTACTGGTCAATAGCTGCCGTCTCTTCCCTTTTTGGAGAGGTGACGGAGTTTTCCGCCCGTTTCCCGTCTGCATTGGCTTTTTTAGCCATGCAGTTGATGTTCTTTGCCTTTGTGGCAAAACGTAAAAACGTTCAAACGGCGTTTCTGGCCTCTATTCTTCTTTTGTCTTCTTTCGAGGTGCATCGGGCGGCTGTCGCTTGTCGGGTCGATATGGTTCAGGTTGCCTTTATCGTTATTTCCCTTTGTCTGCTGTTCCGCTGGGATGAGAAGGGATGCAGCGGAGTGCCCTGGCTTGCGGTGTTGCTGATGGGATGTGCCACGTTGACCAAAGGGCCGGTAGGCTCCATATTCCCTTGCGCATGTATCGGTGTGTATCAGTTGTTGCGCGGACGTTCTTTCTGGAAAGCGTTTTTCTCGTTGGCAGGTATCGGCTTGCTTTCTTTTGTTCCTTATTTAGCTTGGGTATACGTAGCTTACAGACAAGGTGGACAACCGTTCCTCGATTTGGTTCTGGAGGAGAATACCGGGCGGTTTATGGGCAAAATGTCCTACGAGTCCCATGAAAATCCTATATGGTATAATTTCCTGACTTTGATTTGGGGGTGGATCCCCTGGACGTTGGTTCTGGTAATTTCCTTGTTTGGCTTGAAGTGGAAAAATATGCGTTGTCTGCCGGAAGGGGAGACCCTGCTGTTGCGGTTGAAGAAGGGCTGGACTGCTTTCCGCAACCAGTCTCCGGTACAATTGTTCACGTGGCTGGTCATTCTGATAATCTTTGTCTTCTACTGCATCCCCAAGAGTAAGCGGAGCGTTTATCTGCTTCCCATCTATCCGTTTATGGCAGTGCTGATAGCTGAGTATCTGTTGGCTTTGGTACAAAAGGGGGCACGAGTTTTCAGGATTTGTGCAATCATCTTTGCTTCTTTGGGCTTGTTGCTTACGCTTGTTTTTGTCGTAGTTCGTCTCGGCCTGGTTCCCGACAGCGTTTTTGGAAGCGGACGTCATGCCGCTGAGAATGTAGCCTTTATGCATGCGTTGGAGGATGTGGCTTTGTCTGTTCCCAAGTGGCTCCTGGTGGCGCTTCCCGTAGTAGCTGCTGTCTGCACATCACGCATGGTGGTTAAGCGTGCGGATAGCCGGTCATTATTATATGGTATAGCAGGATGTATGCTTTGTCTTTTCGTATCATTGGATTCTGTTTATCAACCGACGGTGCTGGCTGTGAAATCTGATAAACATCTGGCTGAAAGGATCAATATGTATGTTCCGGAAGGTATGGTCTATTCTTACTCGAAAATGAGCTTTTATGGTGTTAACTTCTATCTGAAAGACCGCATGCGGCACATTGAAAAGGAACGTCCGTCCGGCGGGGAGGGATATTTGTTGGTTCCTGTAAAGGAGGAGGAGAATATGTTGGGAGAGCTGGAACAGACGTATCATCTGGAAAAGATATTCCGTACAGACAGACGCAGTTGTGATATGCGTAATGAAATCTGTATGTATAAATTCAGGGTGATTGACAATTCATAACCCATAACTTATAACTCATAACTCATAACTTAAAATGAATCCGATAGATATCATTAACAAATATTATCCGGAAGAGAATGAGTTGCGGCATATACTGTTGACGCACAGCCGTTCCGTAGCCGACAAGTCGTTATGGATTGCCGACCGCCATCCGGAACTTTCATTGGATAAGGATTTTCTGTACGAGGCTGCCATGCTGCACGATATAGGCATTTTTCTTACAGATGCGGCAGGTATCCATTGTTTTGGTGACAAGCCTTATATCTGTCACGGTTATTTGGGAGCCGACTTGATGCGTGGCGAAGGATATCCCCGCCATGCTTTGGTTTGTGAACGCCATACGGGTGCCGGACTTTCATTGAAGGAAATCATTGCGCAGGATTTGCCTGTGCCTCATCGTGAAATGGTTCCGGTCAGCTTGGAAGAACAAGTTATCTGTTTTGCCGATAAGTTTTATTCAAAAACTCATTTGGAAAAGGAGAAAAGTGTAGAAAAAGCCCGTAAAAGTTTGGAACGTTATGGTGAAGAAGGGGTACGGCGCTTTGATAATTGGTGCGAACAGTTCTTGTAGCAATCTAAATTTCTTTAAAAAGGGAGATTATCCGTATAAATTATGTACTTTTGCCCCTCCAAGCGTAAACTATTAGTTAATGACGCCATTGAAAGCAAATACATTCATATCATTCATACTACTATTCGTCTTGCTTCTTCTCTCTGGTGGAGCTGCTTCTCAGCATCGTAGAGGGAAGGTTGTACCTCCGGATACCCAACGGACGGATTCATTGCAACGTGGCGACACCTTGCAGGTGGGAGACACTTTACAACATGGGGCGGGATTGCCCAATGACTCGTTGCGACAAGATACGATAGCTCCCCCTCCTCCCAAGAAGGATGCGCTGGATGCTCCCGTCGCTTATGAAGCCAATGACTCCATTGTGTTTACACAGAGTGGTTTTGCTCATCTTTACGGTCAAGGGAAAGTGAGTTATCCAGGAGCTGATTTGGAAGCTGAGATTATTTCTATGGATATGGATAATAGCACGGTTTTTGCTCGTGGTGTAGTCGATTCTGTAGGGACAGCTAAAGGACGTCCGGTTTTTAAAGATGGAGACACCTCTTACGAAACTGACACTATCCGTTATAACTTCAAGAGTAAAAGAGGGCTTATCAGTAATGTTGTTAGCCAGCAGGGTGAAGGGTATGTGACCGGTAACAATGCAAAAAAAGGAAATAATGATGAGCTTTATATGAAAAGTGGGCGTTACACGACTTGTGATCATCATGATCATCCTCACTTTTATATGCAGATGACCTATGCCAAAGTGCGTCCGAAAAAGAATGTAGTGACGGGACCTGCCTATCTGGTTGTAGAGGATGTACCGCTCCCTCTTGCCGTTCCGTTTTTCTTTTTTCCGTTCTCAAGCAGTTACCAGTCTGGTTTTCTGATGCCTACCTATATGGATGACTCTAATCGTGGTTTTGGTCTTACTGACGGTGGATACTATTTTGCCATCAGTGATCAAATGGATTTGAAGCTGAGGGCGGATATCTTTACGAAAGGCTCTTGGGCGCTTAATATGGAGTCGAACTATGTGAAGCGTTATAAATATTCCGGTTTGCTTCAGGCGAGCTATCAGGTGACTAAGACCGGTGACAAAGGCTTGCCCGACTACTCAGTTGCCAAAGACTTCAAAGTGGTGTGGTCTCATCGGCAGGATCCTAAAGCAAATCCTAATTCTACTTTTTCTGCCAGTGTGAACTTTGCTACTAGTAGTTATGAGCGTACCAATATTGACAATATGTACAATTCGCAGGCTATGTCTCAGAATACCAAGACTTCCAGTGTCAGCTATTCGCGCAACTTTCCTGATCAGCATTTGAATATTTCCATGTCAAGTAATATTGCACAAAGTATGAAAGACTCTTCTATTGCTGTGACTTTGCCTGACATGACCATTTCCTTGAGTACTATTTTCCCTTTTAAACGTAAACATGCTGTTGGAGATGAAAGGTGGTATGAGAAGATTTCAGTACGTTATACCGGTCGTCTGAAGAACAGCATCAAGACGAAAGACAATCTGTTGTTCAAAAAGAACTTGATACGCGATTGGGAGAACGGTATGCAGCATGAGATTCCTGTAAGTGCCACGTTTACTTTATTCAAATACTTCAATGTTACACCTTCTGTGAATTATACAGAGCGTTGGTACACCCGCAAGGTGAAGAAGGACTGGGACGATGAGCAAGGCAAGGAGGTAAACGATACGACTTACGGTTTTCACCGTGTGTATGACTACAGTGCCAGTTTGGGTATCAACACTAAACTTTATGGTATGTACAAGCCGCTGTTCATGAAGAAGAAGGAGATACAGATCCGTCATGTCATTACCCCCTCTATCAGTTTCAGCGCTGCGCCCGATTTTACTTCATCCCGTTATGGCTATTACGATTCTTATATAAAGGATCAGAATGGTGTCCGTGATACTGTGCAGTATTCTTATTATGCTGGTCAGGTATTCACTCCGCCAAGTGGGGGAAAGCAGGGACTTATCAGTTTCAATATCTCTAACAACCTTGAAATGAAGTTCAAGGATAAGAATGACTCTATCCGCAAGGTGAGCCTGATTGACGATTTGACTATGGGTATCAGTTACAACACAGCTGCCCAGGTGCGTCCTTGGAGTGACTTGACCTTTAATCTTCGTCTGAAGTTGAGTAAGAGTTATACTTTGAGTATGAACTCTACCTTTGCCACTTATGCCTACGAGTTTGACGAGAACGGAAGGGTGGTGCCCGGTAACCGTACAGAATGGTCTTATGGTCGTTTTGGCCGTTGGTCTGGATATGGTACATCCTTCAGTTGGACTGTGAACAATGATTCGTGGAAGAAGATAAGGAACTTCTTCACCGGTCAGAAGGATGATGAGGAGCAGGACCAGGATCAGAATGCTTCGACGGAGGAAGACGGTGATATGGAGGGGGAAGCCACTGAGGGCGGTGCTCCGAAGAAGAAGACTGAGAAAGCTGCTGCTGACGCTGACGGTTATCAGGTATTCAAGATGCCTTGGTCAATCAATTTTAGTACTGGTTTTAATATTACGGAAGACACCAGTAAGCCCATTAATCGTAAGAACATGCGCTATCCGTACAAATTCAGCCTGAATTCCCTTAATATAAACGGTAACGTCAAGCTTACCAATAAATGGGCTGTCAGCTTCAATTCCGGTTATGACTTCAATGCGAAGGAGATAACGCAGACCGCTTTTAACATCACACGTGACCTACACTGTTTCAGCATGACGGCTGCCATATCACCTTTCGGACGATGGAAATACTATAACTTTACCATTCGTGCCAATGCAAGTATCCTGCAGGACTTGAAATGGGAACAGAGAAGCCAGACTCAGAGTAATATTCAGTGGTATTGATGTTTACCAAACGATTTCCTTTTCCCCGTGCTCTCTCAGGTAATCATTCGTTTTGCTGAAATGCTTGTTCCCGAAGAAGCCGTTATAGGCGGATAGGGGAGATGGATGTGCCGAGGTAAGTACCAAATGTCGGTTACGGTCGATGAATGCCCCTTTGCGTTGGGCATAGGCTCCCCAAAGAATAAATACAAGATGCTCTTTTTCTTCGGCGAGAATGCGGATGGCCGCATCTGTAAATGTTTCCCAACCGCGGTTTTGGTGAGAACCGGCTTGGTGTGCACGTACGGTGAGGGTAGCATTGAGCAGCAATATGCCTTGCTCTGCCCAGCGTGTCAGATTTCCGGTAGTGGGGGCATCAGTGCCAATGTCATTTTTTATTTCCTTGAAAATATTAAGTAGGGAAGGAGGGAAGGGAACACCATCATTTACGGAGAAGCAAAGTCCGTGTGCTTGTCCCGGACCATGATAGGGGTCTTGACCGATTATCACGACTTTTACTTTGTCAAAAGGGCATAGGTTGAATGCATTGAATATCAGCTTTCCCGGAGGATATATGGCATATTTCCCATATTCGTCCCGTACAAAATCAGTCAATGTACGGAAATAATCTTTCTCAAATTCAGGTTGCAGATGTGCTTTCCAGCTTTCTTCTATTTGAACATTCATAATTGGATCTGTTAGTAGTTTCGGATGCTAAAGTACAAAATAAAAAATAAAGTCCAACCTTTTGAGGGTTGAACTTTATATTATATGACGGGATAAATGTATATCAAATCAGGTGTATATTGTGTTCCTTACACTCTTTGCGCATATCTTCTGGCCAGATACTGGCTTGTATCTCACCGATATGCGCCTTGCGCAGATAGAACATACAGAGACGGGACTGTCCTATACCGCCGCCGATGGAAAGCGGCAGTGTATCATTCATCAAGCGTTTGTGGAAGTAAAGTTCCAGACGTTCCTCTTCGCCTTCCTCTTTGAGCTGGTGAAGCAGGGCTTCCTTGTCTACACGGATACCCATGGAGGAAAGTTCGATGCTGCGTTGCAGGATGTGGTCCCATAGCAAGAGGTCACCGTTCAGTCCGGGGAGGTCGTTCAGTCCTTTGCTGGTATAGTCATCATAGTCCGGAGCACGTCCGTCATGTTTCTTTCCGTCGCTCAGCTTGCATCCGATACCGATGATGAACACCGCACCGTATTTCTTGCAAATGGCATGTTCGCGGCATTTGGGTTCCAAGTCCGGATATAGTTGGCGCAATTCTTCGGCATGAATAAAGTGAAGTTTCTGGGGCAGGCAAGGCTTGATTTGCGGATACATCTCATATACCATATATTCTGTGCGCACCATGGCTGCATAGATACGGGTTACTATCTCCTTGAGGAATTCCACATTGCGGTCTTCGGCAGTAATGACGCGTTCCCAGTCCCACTGGTCTACATAAAGGGAATGCAGATTACCCAGCTCTTCATCGGCACGGATGGCATTCATGTCTGTGTAGATGCCATATCCTGGTTCGATATGATATTCGGCAAGCGTGAGGCGTTTCCATTTGGCGAGGGAGTGTACCACTTCAGCTTTGGCGTCACCCAAATCTTTGATAGGGAAAGTCACGGCACGTTCCACTCCATTGAGGTCGTCATTGATACCCATTCCTTTCAATACGAACAGTGGAGCTGTCACACGTCGCAGGCGCAGTTCGGAAGAGAGGTTTAATTGGAAAAACTCTTTAATTTGTTTAATCCCTAATTCAGTCTGTTTTAGGTCCAATAAAGGTTTGTAACCTTCAGGTGTTATCAGGTAGCTCATAAATCTATTCAGTATAACTTCTATTAAATTGCTCGGCAAAGATAGGAATAATATTGATACTTGCTTCTGTTTTGTGAAAAAAAATAGCAAAATGTTTGTATAATTGCGGTTAGTCTTCTCAAAGTAATAATAAAAATATTCCTCGGTTTGATATAAAAAGCGTTTGAATGTTAGGAATCTGCTAATTTTTTTATACTTTTGCATCCACATTTGGCTCCGTAGCTTAGTGAATAGAGCGTCAGATTCCGGTTCTGAAGGTCGTGCGTTTGAATCGCACCGGGGTCACAAAGAAAGGAACTCCCTTTGCATGAATACTTTGCAAAGGGAGTCCTTTTTTATACAATACATCCAGAAAAGTCAACCATACGGTTCTCTTTCTTGTTATAATTTCCATAGAGGCAGAGGTATGAAACAAATAATATTTATTTTTGCAATGTTAATGATTGGTCTGTCCTATGCCGGTAAGCCGGAAGGACGGTCAGAAAGGAGAACAGACATGAAACCAATGAAAGAGATTTATCTGGCAGGAGGATGTTTTTGGGGTACCGAACATTTCCTGAAACAAATAGAAGGTGTGGAGGCTACCCAGGTGGGATATGCCAATGGAAATATAGCCAATCCTACCTATCAGCAGGTATGTACCGGCACCACGGACTTTGCCGAAACCGTAAAAGTACAGTATGACGCCGATAAGGTGGACTTGCCTTTCCTTATCGACCTTTATTTCAAAACGATTGACCCTACCAGCCTCAATAAGCAAGGAGGTGATAGAGGTACACAATATCGCACGGGTATCTATTATACGGATACCGCCGACCTGCCCGTTATTCGTGAAACTGTTGACCGGCTGGCTGCCAACTACTCCCGTCCGTTGGTGGTAGAGATAGAGCCTTTGAAGAACTTCTATCCCGCCGAAGATTATCATCAAGACTATCTGGACAAAAATCCGGGTGGATATTGCCACATTAACCCCGCCTTGTTCGACTTGGCGCGTAAAGCGAAGATGAAGAAAGAAGGAGATGGCGAGTATTTAAATCAGGAAAAGTAACGGATAATGGATATACTGTTAATAAGTAATGAAGATACGTGCCGCAGCCGTATCGCGCAGGAACTCCTGCATGCATTTGGCAGGGGGATGAATATCTCTACGGCAGGAATTATGGAGGGGAACTGCGTTCCCGATGCCGTGTGCAATGTGATGGAACAGAATGGTTTCAGCGTATCTCGCAAGAAACCCTCTGGTGTCGGGACCTATACGCACCGGTCATGGGACTACGTGATTACCCTATGTAAAGAAGCCGGAGAAGAACTGAAATTTATCACTCTGGATGCCAAGCAGCAGGTGCATTTTGATTTTGAAGATCCCTTTAAAAATCGTTTTCAAAATGAAAGTGAGCAGGAGCAACAAGTTGCCGCACTCTATGAAATCATGTACCGGCGGCTGTATGAATTTTACCGTAATGAACTGAGCGAGCAGCTGTTGCCTCGTTGTACGTGCGGTGCAAATACCTATTGCCGTTGCGAATAGTGAAATATGTGTTTTTTTTTGAAGCAATCTCTTGACTCGTACCTAAGGGCAGGACCTATCTTTGCATCATAAACAAAATGCGCATGAGTTTATGAAGAATAAAATGAAGTTTAAAATCGGAGAGTTTTCCAAACTTTGCCAAGTGACCGTTAAGACGCTTCGTCATTATGAAGAGATAGGATTGATGATACCCGTTGAAGTGGATGAGTGGACGGGGTATCGCTATTACGACATCAGCCAGCTCCGGTGTATGAGCCGTATTGTTTACCTTAAGCAATTAGGGTTCAGCCTCGAAGAGATATCCGAGTTGTTTGCCGATGGCAAGGAATTTCCGGATGCTGAATTGTTGAAGGTTAAAATAGAACGTTGCAAAAACGAGATTGAACACTTGATATGGCGGCAGACCGAACTTGCCAAATTGGAAAATTTACTCCATAAACAAGAGAATGTTATGGAAAAAGTGTTTAAGAAATCCCTCCCTTCAAGAATTTTTGCTACCCATCGCCGTAAAATAGACTCTTATCAGGAGCTGTTCAATCTTTGTCCGAATATCATCGGGCCTGAAATGTACCGTTTGGGTTGTGAATGTCCTGCCCCGGAATATTGTTTCACGGTGGAATATAATGAGGAATATGGGGTTGATATTGATATCGAGTTTTTTGAAGCGGTGGCTGAACGCAAGGAAGATTCGGAGCTGATTAAATTCAAGGAACTTCCGGAAGTACCGGTTGCGCTCTGTGTCAACCATTACGGTGCTTATGAGCATATGCCCGAAACTTTCGCCGAGCTTTTTGCGTATGCCGAGGCAAATGGATACGAGGTTATTGACCGTCCCCGGTTTTGCCATATTGACGGCATTTGGAACAAAGAAACGGTGGATGAATGGATGACGGAAATTCAGTTGCCCATCAAACCTTCTTAATCAGCCTTTGATTTCTGCGGAAAGCTTTCAACCGTGAGAATACCCTAAAAATAGGGATAGGTAGTCAACTTATTTTCTGCGAACTTTGCAGACTGAAAAAAGAATTGAAATGAGAAGCCTGCATATTCTGTTCATATTGGTAGTTGTCACTTGGCTCGGTTTTCTGCTGAGAGCGCAAGAAGCTATTTCTATCGGGACTCGCCACACTTTGTTTTCGCATGTCTTGAATGAGGTTAGGGAGTATTGGGTGTATGTACCTGCAATCCGCCCGGGTGAAAAAGAGGAAAGTTATCCGGTTCTTTATTTGCTGGACGGTGATTCTTTTTTTCATTCGGTGGTAGGTTTTACTCGCTTGTTTTCCACCTCCAAAGTTTCTTCCTTACCGCCCTGTATCGTTGTGGCTGTCCTGAATACAGACAGAACCAGAGACTTTACGCCAACCTGTTCCGCTGCCCGGCGTGACGGAACTGTCCGTCCGGGCGATAAACCGGAAGGGGGTGGGGCAGGACAATTTTGCCGTTTTCTGACGGAGGAGCTACGCCCCGCAGTAGAACAAGACTTGCCGGTGAATGGACAACACTTGTTGGCCGGACATTCTTATGCCGGGTTGTTCACGCTGCATGTTTTGCTGAATTATCCCGGTGCATTTGATACATACATCGCCATAGACCCCAGTTTATGGTGGGATAAAGGATATTTTCAGAAACAGGTAGAACGGCAGGTAGATAAGGTTGACTTTTCAGGAAAGCAACTGTATGTTGCGTTTGCCACTCAGCCGCGTCCTGATAGGAAGCTGATCCACTTTCCTCTGACAGATGATTTTATAGGGAGTGCAGTTCCTCGTATGGAGAAGCGGCATTTGCGGGTGGTATTAAAAAAGTTCCCGGAAGAGACGCATGGAACGGTTGCTCTTCCGGGATTTTATGACGGACTGAAAACGTTGTTCTTCCGTTCTGCGGTTGGAATTTCTCTGCCGAACAAACCTCTCTGAAAAAAACTCTATTTTTCAGTAAGCTGAATGATATGGCCATTGTACTAAGGGGACTACCTATACGATGGTGAGGTCTGCCAAAATCCTGAAAGCGTCATAGCCTGAGTTGCCTTCCGGCAGAAAGCGCCGAGAAGCGCCGTTTCCTTATAAATCAGTATTTTCAGCTCCGGAGAAGGTTGAGTGTCCTTCTCCGGACACACTGATTAAAAAACTGCAAAAGTGCAGCCGGGGCTTCGTTGACTCCGGGCAATTGGAATAGTAGTACAACCACTGTTGTACAATGAGCGCAGCACCATATGCCCTGCTACCGTACGGAAGTGTATAAAAAAAAGAGTTGCCTGGAGAAACCCTCTCCAAGCAACTCTTTTCAGCTTCTTGATACTTTATAAAAATCTTTCTTGTCATCAATCGTCAATGTCAATCACCCTCATTTTAGAGTCAAATGTAATTTCCCAACGATTAGACAACTTTATCTCATACTCATTGTCATCGTACTCAATCTGAAGAATTCTTGCATCCGGATAATTGGTCTTTACATAGTTACGTATCGCTTCCGGTACAATCTGTGCAGGAACTTCACTTTGTCTGCATCGTACCTCCTTCCATTCTCCCGATTTATCAAATTCTACCTTCTCCCCATTCGTGAACACCACATCATAGCTTTTATAAAACATTCCCGACTCTAATTTAGCCATTGCCACCTTATGGTCTTTAAAGTAAGTCTTAATAAATGTCTGCGCCTTCGCGGGCAACTGGCTCACCTCTATCGGCTTATCATTATCCGCCATTACCATTGTATGCACTGCAAACATACAAACCAACATCATAACTAACTTTTTCATACTTCTCTATTTTTTAATAATTAATACTTTATTTGTTTTTTGTATTGCAAAGATGAGAAGGAAATCTGGAAAGAATTGGGAAAAAAACTCTATTTTTGGAAATGAAAAAAAAAAATCTATTTTGAAAATGGGTGTTGTGGCTCTTCACCTATGAATTTTTGTTTGCAATGAATATTATTTAAAGACACAATAGACTATTATGGCTATGAAAATATTAAATCAGTTTATCGATGATTTTGTAGGTGTTTTCCAATATCGGTTTATGGATACCTTTCAATATTTTAAAGAAAGGAAGAAAAGTGAATATTTAGGAGATAGATTTGAGGAATGGGTTGTGAAGAACTCCAATATTAGTAAAGATGGTTATTCGGATCTATGTGATAAGAAAATATTTTGGCGGCTTTTAGATTGGAGAGGTGATAAATACATTGAGGGTTATAGGCCTCTGTCTTCATCATCTCCGGATTTGTTGATGGAGTGTGTTACCACAGCGAGTACCATTCATGAAGTTGGAGATATTATAGCTGTAGAATGTAAATGGCGAAGTAAGATAGGTTTTTATCTCGATATAAGAGACATTGAAAAGTACGAGAGGTATATGAATTCTAATCTGTTGAGCCGTCCGGTAAAAAACTTGTTTTATGTTTTTGGCTTTGGATGGTGTGGTGATGGTCCGGAATCTGTTTATGTAGTTCCTGCCAGAGAATTGTACGATTATGATAAAGATACCTGTAGAATAACGTTCCCTATTAAAGAAACCGAGAAGGAGAAAATGGGTAGATTGGAGCGCTTTAAGAAGAAAGACAATAGATGCCTTCTGTACATCAAGTAATGACATTTAGAGCGATACGGCAGAATGTTAGATATTGATTAAACTATAAAAATCAGTAAAGTACTACTGTATACCGATAAAGTATGCAGTAGTACTTTGTTATATAAACTCGAATCAACTGTTATTGTTTGGGTCGCCGTCAATCTTTGTGGCGAAGGCTATTACTGGCATCTAATGCGGTTTGCAACCTTTCCCAGTCGTCACAAAGCGCCTGCATGGAAGGAAACAATAAATCAGCTCCGGCATCCAGTAATACCTGCTTGTCCAGTGGACCTGTATTGACTGCTACAGTGAATATGCCTGCTGCTGTTCCGGCTTGTACTCCGATAGGTGCATTTTCTACAACTATAGCTTCATTGGCTTGTACTCCGGCTTTTTCCAGTCCCATCAAATAAGGCTCAGGATGGGGCTTCCCGTATTTCACATCAAAGGCGGTCACCATGTGGTCGCGCTGAAACATACCGGGGAAGTTATGGGCAAGGCGGTTCAGCAGGGAGTGTTGGCCCGAACCGGTGACAAGTACCGGAGTAAGTCCTGCCGCTTTTACCTTTTGCAGTACTTCCCAAGCACCCGGCATACGTTCCGGTTCCGGGTGGGTACTGAATTCGGCACTTTTCTCTGCATAGATGCTTTCTATCATCTCGGGAGTGGCATCCTTGCCATACTGGCGTTGATAAACGATATTGATGGTGGAGGCTCCGGTACGTCCCTCGTGCATGTATGCCTCTTCACGGCTCAAGTGCAGGCCATGGCGTTTCATTACTTTATGCCAGGCATCGGCATGGTAGGGCATGGAGTTGAACAGTACGCCGTCCATGTCAAAAAGAACTGCTTTCAATTGGATGTTGGAATGCCCGTGCTTTTCCAGATAACGGGCGATAGAGTTTTCGAACACTTGGTAGATTGAGGATTAAAAATTAAGAAATGCAGGGTAAATAAATTGAGAGTTGAAAATCGGGAAACGGCTTTTCATTGCGCTTATTGCACAGTCATTTCTCAATTCTCAACTCTCAATTCCTGATTTATCAAAGTCTTGCCTGGATGGCTTTGGACTCTTCTTCGTAGCCCGGCTTGTTCAGCAGTGCAAACATATTCTTCTTGTATGCTTCCACACCCGGTTGGTTGAATGGATTGACTCCCAGAATGTAACCGCTGATGCCGCAAGCTATTTCAAAGAAGTAGAGCAGACCTCCGATGCTTTCTTCATTCAGTGCAGGGATAACGATGCGCATGTTGGGTACGCCGCCGTCAACGTGGGCAAGCTGTGTTCCCAATTCGGCCATCTTGTTCACTTCGTCCACGTGCTTGCCTGCCAGGAAGTTCAGTCCGTCGAGATTCGCTTCGTCCGAAGGTACCTGCAGGGAGTGCTGTGTCTTTTCCACGGAGATGACAGTTTCGTAGATGGTACGTTCGCCTTCCTGAATCCATTGTCCCATGGAGTGCAGGTCGGTGGAGAAATCTACGGCAGCAGGGAAGATACCCTTGTTTTCCTTACCTTCGGATTCACCATAAAGCTGTTTCCACCATTCGCTTACGTAGTGCAGTTTGGGATTGTAGTTTACGAGGATTTCAATCTTCTTGCCGTTCTTGTAGAGCTCGTTACGTGTAGCTGCATAGATGGCAGCGGGATTTTCTGCAAACGGAACATCTTTTCCACAAGCCTTTTCCATGGCAACTGCACCTGCAACCAGTTTCTCAATGTCGAAACCTGCTATTGCGATGGGCAGCAAGCCTACCGGAGTCAATACAGAGAAACGTCCGCCTACGTTATCGGGGATGATAAAGGACTTGTATCCTTCCTTGTCGGCCGTTACGCGGGCAGCGCCTTTCTTGGCATCGGTGATGGCAACGATAACCTTCTTTGCCATATCCTTGCCGCGTTGGTCTTCGCATTGCTTTTTCAGCAGACGGAACGCCAGGGCTGTTTCAGTAGTAGTACCGGATTTGGAGATGTTGATAACACCGAATTTCTTGTCTTTCAAGTATTCGGTAAGCTCATATAGATAATCTTCACCGATATTGTGTCCTGCATACAGAATGACCGGAGCCGTTTTCTTGTCTTGCAACCAGGTGAAGCTGTTTGACAAAGCCTCTATCACCGCACGTGCACCGAGATAACTTCCGCCAATACCGGCAACTACTACTACTTCGCAGTTGTCACGCAACGTCTGTGCGGTAGCCTTTAGGTCAGCCAGGTGCTCTTTAGTGATGGAAGAGGGGAGGTGCAGCCAGCCTAAGAAGTCGTTGCCCTTACCGGTACCATTCTCTAATGCTTCCTGTGCAGCCTTTACTTGGGCTTCATAGGCGAAAACGTTTTC
Source organism: Bacteroides sp. Marseille-P8574 (assembly GCF_902825465.1). Lineage (NCBI taxonomy): Bacteria > Pseudomonadati > Bacteroidota > Bacteroidia > Bacteroidales > Bacteroidaceae > Bacteroides > Bacteroides sp. Marseille-P8574. Next base: position 1,446,613 of record NZ_CADEBE010000002.1, on the reverse strand, counting down.
TTTGGAGATGAATCCAAGAGTCTTTTCAATGTTCAAACTAATCATAATATTCTAGGTTTTAAATTCAGTATTTCGTTTTATCTTTTTTCGCGCTTACCGGAATGAATCGGTAAGCAGCTTGATTTCAATCGTCGGCGAGATACGCTCATACAGAATGTTGTATACTGCATCTACAATAGGCATGTTGACATGATAATGCTTGTTGATTTCCTTGATACATTTTGTACCGTAATATCCTTCAGCAATCATTTCCATCTCAATCTGCGCGCTTTTCACGGAGTATCCCTTGCCAATCATCGTGCCGAATGTGCGGTTACGGCTGAAATTGGAATATCCCGTCACCAGCAGGTCACCTAAATAAACGGAATCATTTACGTTTCTGTTCAGTGGATGTACCGTTTGCAGGAATCTGTTCATTTCCTGTATGGCATTGGACATAAGCACAGCCTGAAAGTTGTCGCCATATTTCAGACCGCTGCAAATACCGGCTGCAATGGCATATACATTTTTCAGCACCGAACTGTATTCAATGCCGGCAACGTCATTACTGACAGAGGTCTTGATGAATGAACTGGCCAGTTTGCGGGCAATGGTGCAAGCCTTGTCGGTGTCGGGACAAGCAATGGTCAAGTAAGAAAGGCGTTCCAGAGCCACTTCTTCCGCATGGCAGGGACCTGCCAATACAGCAATATTCTCAGCCGGGACGCCATATTCCTTAGTGAAATATTCCGAGACAATCAAGTTGTCATCGGGTACAATACCTTTGATGGCAGTTATGATGAATTTATCCTTAATCTTAGTCTTCAGTTTCTTCAAGTGAACCTTCAGATAAGGGGAAGGTGTAACGAAGATGAGCGTATCAGATTCTTTCACGACATCATTGATGTTGGAGTTGAAGTTGATACGCTTGGTATCAAACTTGACGCCCGTCAGGTAGGCAGGGTTATGGCCAAGCCGTTTGAAGTCGGCAATACGGTCGTCTCGCCGCATATACCAGTTTATCGACTCCGCTTGGGCCAGTACCATTTTGGCAATGGCAGTTGCCCAACTTCCTCCGCCCATGATGGCTATCTTACCGGGTAGTTTCATATCGAAATTAATAATTAAAAACTAAAAATTAAAAGGGGGTGAAGGAGCGCGCCTTCACCTTCCTCCTATCTTTAATTTTGCCTATTTAATTCTTTAATTTTTAATTCTTAATTCTTCCGACCCAGTCAGCAACTTCGTTTACGGTCGGGTTTGCCAGTTCCAATTTATATTTCTTGTTGATACCGCAAATGTCCATGTGGAGTTTTTGCGGATTCACATCTTTCATGTCACTCACCAGGTTGTAGCCGGCCTTCTGGATTACAGCCACCCAATCTTCGGGGATGCCCAGTTCCGTGTATCGTGCAGGAGCATCTTTGGGGACAACCTTTTCCGGACGCATCTGCGGGAAGAAAAGCACTTCCTGGATGAAGGATTCGCCCGTCATCAACATTGTCAGACGATCGATACCAATACCGATGCCCGATGTGGGAGGCATACCATATTGCAATGCTTTCAGGAAGTCCTGGTCGATGAACATCGCTTCGTCGTCTCCCTTTTCGCTCAAGCGAAGCTGGTCTTTGAAGCGTTCTTCCTGGTCTATCGGGTCGTTCAGCTCGCTGTAAGCGTTGGCAAGTTCCTTGCCGTTCACCATCAGTTCGAAGCGTTCGGTCAGTCCCGGCTTGCTGCGGTGCATCTTGGTCAGCGGGCTCATCTCTACGGGATAGTCGGTGATGAAAGTGGGCTGTATGAAAGTTCCTTCGCAGAATTCTCCGAAGATTTCATCAATCAGCTTACCCTTGCCCATGGTGTCGTCAATCTCCATATTCAGTTCCTTGCACACCTGGCGGATTTCGTCCTCGCTCTTGCCTTCGAGGTCGTATCCGGTCTTTTCCTTGATGGCTTCCAGGATGGGCAGACGGCGGTAGGGAGCTTTGAAGCTGATGGTCTTGCCGTCTATTTCGGTTTCTGTGCAGCCATTTACGACGATACAGATGCGTTCCAGCAATTTCTCCGTAAAGCTCATCATCCAGTTGTAGTCCTTGTACTGCACGTACAGCTCCATACAAGTGAATTCCGGGTTATGGTTCTTGTCCATACCCTCGTTACGGAAGTTCTTGCCTATTTCATATACACCTTCAAATCCGCCCACAATCAGTCGCTTCAAGTAAAGCTCGGTGGCGATACGCAGGTAGAGGTCCATATCCAGAGAGTTATGGTGGGTGATGAACGGACGGGCGCTTGCTCCACCGGGGATGGATTGAAGAATCGGCGTCTCCACTTCCGTGTAGCCGGCTTCATCCAGCACGGCACGCATGGTCTTGATGACGGTGGCGCGCTTCAGGAATTTTTCTTTCACGCCGTCGTTCACGATAAGGTCTACATAACGCTGGCGGTAGCGGAGTTCGGGGTCTTCGAAAGAGTCGTAAGCCACGCCGTCCTTATATTTCACGATAGGCAGGGGCTTGATGCTCTTTGCAAGTACGGTCAGCTTCTTGGCATGGATGCTGATTTCGCCCATCTGAGTACGGAATACGAATCCTTCGATGCCGATGAAGTCGCCTAAATCGAGCAAACGTTTGAACACGGTGTTGTACATCTCCTTGTCCTCGTCCGGGCAGATGTCATCGCGGGTGATATATACCTGGATGCGTCCTTTGGAGTCCTGCAATTCGATGAAAGATGCTTTACCCATGATACGGCGGCTCATGATACGTCCGGCAACGGACACTTGGCGAGGCTCTGCATCGTCGTTGAATTCAGCTTTAATATCGGTAGAGAAAGCATTTGTTACATACTCTGCTGCGGGATAAGGCTCGATGCCCATCGCGCGAAGTTCATTCATGCTGTTGCGACGAATGATTTCTTGTTCACTTAGTTCTAATACGTTCATTTCGCTATATTTCACTCAATTTGGGTACAAAAGTACGAAACATTTTTCAGATAGAGAACCTTTTTCCTTGAAATATAGGGAACGGGGGTGACATTAACCCTCTCCTTCGGCATCCACCCATTCGATGTGCGGGGAGAGGAGGGTGCGTTCCGTCACTTGTCCGCATTGCCCGCGGTAGTATTCGGGGATGAAGCGTATCTGCACCGCAGTGATTTGCGCCGGACTCACTTCTTCTGGGGTGTCTACTCCGGTGCCTTCCGAACGGCAGGTGTAGTAGAACGTCCCGATGCCCTTGAGCTTTACGGAGTGTCCCGAGCTCATCAGCTTGCCCAGCACTTCACCAAGGTTCATTAATACTGCATAGGTATCTCCCGGGGTTACCGTAGACATTTCCGACAATAATCGGGCTATTTCATCCGTTGTATAGGGATGTCCTTTGGTGACGGCTCTTGGGTGCCATTTGTCGTCGCCTTTCTGTTTTACTTTCTTATAGAATGCCATGGGGGCTTGTTGTTATTATGTGTCCGGCTCAACCGGTAGGTCAGGCATGATTCATACGGTATGAATGTGCCAATCATACGGTATGATTATATCAATCATACGGTATGATTATGGTAATCATATCTTATGATTTATCATTGAACCGCAAAGATAGCATAAATCATCCGCATAGTGTGCAGGTTTAAGGTGTTTTTTCTGCTGTTCTGTTTTAAAAAAAGAGTACCTTTGCACCCGCTAAAAAGAAATAGGTATATAATATGGCAGGACAAAAGACTCCCACGGCGTTGGGAACGGAAAGTATAGGTAAACTCTTGATGCAATATGCCGTTCCGGCAATCATCGCAATGACGGCATCCTCTTTATATAATATGGTAGACAGTATCTTCATCGGTCACGGCGTTGGGACGATGGCTATTTCGGGATTGGCGTTGACTTTCCCGTTGATGAATCTGGCTGCGGCGTTCGGTTCGTTGGTAGGAGTGGGGGCTTCTACACTGATTTCCGTCAAGCTGGGGCAGAAGGATTATGACACGGCACAGTGTGTGCTGGGCAATGTTTTTGTGCTGAACATGGTACTGGGAATTGCCTTTACCATCATTGTCATGCTCTTTCTCGACCCGATTCTCTATTTCTTCGGAGGCAGTGACCAGACGGTGGGCTACGCGAGGGATTATATGCAGATTATCCTTTTGGGAAATGCCGTTACGCACCTCTATCTGGGGCTGAATGCAGTGCTGCGCTCTTCAGGGCATCCACAGAAGGCGATGTACGCCACTATAGCCACGGTGGTTATCAATACCATACTCGACCCGGTGTTTATCTATGTTTTTGGCTGGGGCATACGTGGTGCTGCCGTCGCTACCATTGTGGCGCAAATCATCTCTTTGACGTGGCAGTTCAAGCTTTTCAGCAATAAGGATGAGCTGTTGCATTTCCACCGGGGGATATTCCGTCTGAAACGTAAGATTGTATTCGATTCGCTCGCTATCGGCATGTCTCCTTTCCTGATGAACCTGGCAGCCTGCTTCATCGTTATCATTATCAATCAGGGGTTGAAGAAGTATGGTGGCGACTTGGCTATTGGGGCTTTCGGCATCGTGAATCGTCTGGTTTTCATTGTAGTGATGATTGTGATGGGGCTGAATCAGGGTATGCAGCCTATTGCCGGATATAACTTCGGGGCGAAGCTGTACGGACGGGTGAACAAGGTGCTGAAACTGACGATAATCTATGCCACGGCAGTGACCACTTTCGGCTTTTTGGTCGGTATGCTGGTGCCGGACCTGGTAGTGGGCATCTTTACATCGGATGCGGAACTGACAGAGCTTTCGGTCACGGGACTGCGCATTACGGTAATGTTCTTCCCGATTATCGGTTTCCAGATGGTGACTTCCAACTTTTTCCAGAGCATAGGCATGGCAGGCAAAGCGATATTCCTTTCCCTTACCCGACAGATGCTGATTCTGCTTCCTTGCCTGCTTATCCTGCCGCAGTTCTTCGGAGTGGCAGGAGTGTGGTACAGCATGCCGGTATCCGATTTGCTTGCAAGTTTGATAGCATTGGTGATGTTGGTTTGTCAATTCCGCAAATTCAGAACCTCTCCCTTGTAGGGATAGGTCGGGGGAGAGGCTCTGAATTTTTCTTCCTACTTTCTGCAGATATTCCGTAAGAATATTTATATTTGCTATCTGCAAACCAATAGATGAATAAGCGTATGGGCAATAATTTTATAATCAATATAGGCCGTCAACTGGGCAGTGGCGGACGGGAGATAGGCGAGAAACTGGCTGCCCGTCTGGGTATTGACTTTTATGATAAGGAACTGATTAGGTTGGCTTCTGAAGAGAGTGGACTGTGTTGTGAGTTCTTTGAGAAAGCTGATGAGAAAGCTTCACAAGGTATTATTGGAGGGCTCTTCGGCATGCGTTTCCCTTTTGTCAGTGACGGGGCTATCCCGGCCACGAATTGCCTGAGTAATGATGCTCTGTTCAAAGTGCAGAGTGACGTGATACGCAGATTGGCGGAGGAGAAGTCCTGCTTGTTTGTGGGGCGTTGTGCCGATTACATTCTGCGAGAACATCCACGCTGTGCCAATGTCTTCATTTCCTGCTCCAATGAGGAGCGCATCAAGCGTATTTGCCGAATGTATTCCATTTCTGAGCGTGAAGCGGAGGAGATGATGAACAAAGCGGACAAGAAGCGTGCCGAATACTATAACTACTACAGCTACAAAAAATGGGGAGCTGCCGAAACATACCACTTGTGTATCGATTCTTCCGTATTAGGTATTGAGGCTACGGTGGACTTTATAGAAGAGTTCGTCAAGAAGAAGCTAAGACTTTAAGGAATTAAAATTAAAGGCTGCGTAGTTGGGTTAAACCAACATTGCGCAGCCTTTAATTTTAATTCCTTAATTTCCTCCTACATCATTGTCAGCAGTATCATCTGTCCCGCCAGAATTCGCAGGAACATTGTCAATGGATATACCGTGGAGTAACCTACTGCCGGAGCATCATTGCCTGATGTCTGATTGGCGTATGCCAATGCAGGAGGGTCTGTGTTGCTACCTGCTATTAAACCCATCAGGGTGAAGTAGTTCACTTTGCAATAGAAACGGGCTATCATGCCGATTATCAACAAAGGGATGACGGTTATCAGGAATCCATAGCCTACATACAGTAATCCGCTGCCTTCTACTACTGTTTGTACAAAATGCTCACCGGCTTCTATACCTACACTGGCAAGGAAGAGTACAATACCGATTTCACGCAACATCAAGTTAGCGCTCATGGTGGTGTACGTCACAAGATGCATTTTGTGACCAAAACGTCCGATAAGGATTGCCACTACCAGCGGACCACCTGCGAGACCTAACTTAACCGGTGTCGGCATACCCGGGAATGCGATGGGGAGGCTTCCCAGCAGGATTCCTAGGAAGATTCCCACGAAAATAGTAACGATATTCGGAGTGTCCAAACGTTTCAACTGGTTGCCCAATACACCGGCTACACGCTCTACGGCATCTTGCTGGCCAACCACCATTACGCGGTCACCTACTTGAAGTACCAGATTGGGATCAGCAAACAAGTCCATACCTGAGCGGTTGATACGGGTTACATTTACACCGTACATACTGCGGAAGTGGAGGCTTCCCAGCTTCTTACCGTTGATTTCGGACTTAGTGACGAGGATACGACGGGAAACCATTGGGGTGTCCTGCTTTTCCCAGTCTACATGTATTTCTTTTCCGATAAAGGCAGCTACCGCTTCGGCATCTTCTTCGGAGCATACGATGAAGAGCTGGTCTCCTACGTGGAATACCGTTTCATGGTTGGGGATACTGACGTGCCCCTCATGGCGTATGCGTGAACAGACAAACGGACGTCCCAGGAAATCCTTTATCTGGAGCAGGGTCTTTCCGGAAATTGATTCGTTGCGTACTTCGAGGTGAAGCATGTGCGGCTGATGCTTTACATCTGCTTCCTGCGTATTGAGTTCCTGCTCCTCTTTCTTGAGGTTCACCCGGCAGATATAACGGATGGCTATGATGGAACCTATGATACCTACCACACCAAGCGGATAGGCGCAGGCATATCCCAATGCGATGGGGTCTCCCGTATAGTTTATTTGGTTCAGGGCTTCTTGTGCGGCACCCAGACCCGGAGTATTGGTTACGGCACCATAGAGAATACCTACTATCATTGGCAAGTCTATCCCTCCGTCAATGAAGTAGATGCTCAATGCTACTGCGATATTCAGCAACACGATACCGACAGCAAGCATGTTCAGCCGCATCCCCCCTTTCTTAAAGGAAGAGAAGAAGGAAGGCCCGACTTGCAGACCGATACAGAATACAAATAAAATCAAACCGAATTCGCGGATGAAATGCAAAATGTGTGTTTCGCCCGTGAAGCCAAAATGCCCCATCAGGATACCCGCAAAGAGGACGAATGTAACCCCCAACGATACCCCGAAAATCTTAATCTTACCCAGCAATACGCCCACAGATATTACGAATGCATACAAACAAACGATGTGAGCGACAGATGAAGGGTCCCATAACAAGCTTTCTAACCAATTCATAGTACCTTTTAATATGTCGTTTTTTTAAATTTCGCGCAAAATTACTTAATAAAAAGGAGGTGACAAAAGCTTTGTGGTACTTTTTGCTATATCAACTTTGCAAAAATAGGGTGTGTTTCCGGTGAATACGCTGAATCCGTATGGATGCGGAGTCATCTGTAAGTGCAATTTTCTCTAAAAAAAGATTTTGTTCTAAGTATTTCCTTATATTTGCAAGTCTCTTGATGACAAAAATGAATAGTATTCATCTATTTTAATTTTAAATAAACTATGGCAGACAGTAAAGAAAAACTCTTCTCCGACTTCTCTCCCGTTTCCACTGAGCAGTGGATGGAGAAAGTTACCGCAGACCTGAAAGGGGCGGATTTCGAGAAGAAACTCGTTTGGAAGACAAACGAAGGATTTAAAGTGAAACCTTTCTACCGTATGGAGGACCTGGAAGGTTTGAAGACGACAGATGCTCTTCCCGGCGAGTTCCCTTATCTCAGAGGTACCAAGAAAGATAACAATGAATGGCTTGTGCGTCAGGAAATCAAAGTGGAATGCCCCAAAGAGGCCAATGCCAAGGCGTTGGATATCTTGAATAAAGGTGTAGATTCACTCTCTTTCCATGTAAAGGCCAAGGAATTGAACGCAGAGTATATTGAAACTTTGTTGAAAGATATCTGCGCAGAATGTGTTGAGTTGAATTTCTCTACCTGCCAAGGGCATGTGGTGGAACTTGCGGAACTTCTTGTCGCTTATTTCCAGAAAAAGGATTATGATTTGACGAAGTTGCAGGGTTCCATCAACTATGACTACTTCAACAAGATGCTGGCCAAAGGTAAAGAAAAAGGTGATATGGTGGCAACAGCCAAGGCACTGCTCGAGGCTACCGCTTCCCTTCCGAAATACCGTGTGTTGAATGTGAATGCGTTGACATTAAACAATGCAGGTTCTTATATTTTCCAGGAGTTGGGTTACGCTTTGGCTTGGGGTAATGAATATATGAATCAGTTGGTTGATGCCGGTCTGCCGGCTGCAATGGTAGCCAAGAAGATTAAGTTTAATTTCGGTATCAGTTCCAACTACTTCCTTGAAATAGCCAAATTCCGCGCTGCACGTATGCTGTGGGCTAATATTGTGGCTTCTTACAGTCCTGAGTGTCTGCGCGACTGCGAAAACAAGGGTAAGGATAACGAGTGTCGCTGTGCAGCCAAGATGAAGATTCATGCGGAAACTTCTTCATTCAACCTGACTTTGTTTGATGCACACGTAAACTTGTTGCGTACGCAGACTGAGGCGATGAGTGCCGCCCTTGCCGGTGTTGACTCAATGACGGTTACTCCGTTCGACAAGACTTATGATGCTCCTAACGAATTCTCTGAGCGTATGGCGCGTAACCAACAATTGCTGTTGAAAGAAGAATCGCACTTCGATAAGGTTATAGACCCGGCTGCAGGTTCTTACTATATCGAGAACTTGACCGTCTCTATTGCCAAGCAGGCTTGGGACCTCTTCCTCGCTGTAGAAGAAGACGGTGGTTTCTATGCTTCCGTGAAAGCCGGAAAAGTGCAGGCTGCCGTAAACGAGAGCAACAAGGCACGTCATGCTGCAGTCGCCAAGCGTAAGGAAGTGTTGCTGGGTACTAACCAGTTCCCCAACTTCAATGAAAAGGCCGGGGATAAGAAACCGGTTGAGGCTACTTGCTGTTGCGGCGGCGGACATACGTGCGAAAAAGATGTTCCGACACTGAACTTTGACCGTGCTGCCAGTGAATTTGAAGCGTTGCGTCTCGAAACAGAGGCTTCCGGCAAACGTCCGAAAGCGTTTATGCTGACTATCGGTAATTTGGCCATGCGCCAAGCACGTGCACAGTACTCTTGCAATTTCTTGGCTTGTGCCGGATATGAAGTTGTAGACAACCTCGGTTTCTCCACTGTAGAAGAAGGTATAGAAGCTGCAATGGCTGCCAAGGCCGACATCGTGGTATTGTGTTCAAGTGATGATGAATATGCAGAATATGCTGTTCCCGCCTTCAAGGCTCTGAATGGTCGTGCCATGTTTATCGTAGCCGGTGCTCCTGCTTGCATGGACGACTTGAAGGCTGCCGGTATCGAGAACTTTATCCATGTCCGTGTCAACGTGCTGGAAACATTAAAGGAATACAACGCTAAACTTTTGAAGTAAGATGAGAAAAGATTTTAAAAACTTAGATATATATGCCGCTTTTCAACCCGTCAATGGTGCTGAGTGGCAAAAGGCTAACGGCATCCATGCTGATTGGAAAACGCCGGAACACATTGAGGTGAAGCCTGTTTATACAAAAGAAGACCTTGAGGGAATGGAACATTTGGGTTATGCTGCCGGACTTCCTCCTTATTTGCGTGGTCCGTACTCTGTAATGTATACATTGCGTCCCTGGACTATCCGTCAGTATGCAGGTTTTTCTACAGCGGAAGAGTCAAATGCCTTTTACCGTCGTAATTTGGCTTCCGGACAGAAAGGTCTGTCCGTAGCTTTCGACTTGGCCACTCACCGTGGCTACGACCCCGACCACGAACGTGTAGTGGGTGACGTAGGTAAGGCAGGTGTGTCTATCTGTTCCTTGGAGAATATGAAGGTGCTGTTCGATGGAATTCCTTTGAACAAGATGTCCGTCTCCATGACCATGAACGGTGCCGTACTTCCTGTTATGGCATTCTACATCAACGCAGGTCTGGAGCAGGGTGCCAAGTTAGAAGAAATGGCTGGTACTATCCAGAACGATATCTTGAAGGAATTCATGGTGCGTAATACCTATATCTACCCGCCTGCATTCTCTATGAAGATTATTTCTGATATCTTTGAATATACTTCTCAGAAAATGCCTAAGTTTAACTCTATCTCCATCTCCGGCTACCACATGCAGGAAGCGGGTGCTACGGCAGACATCGAGTTGGCTTACACCCTGGCAGACGGTTTGGAATATCTGCGTGCCGGAACGGCTGCGGGTATTGACATCGATGCTTTCGCACCGCGTCTCTCTTTCTTCTGGGCCATCGGAACGAACCACTTTATGGAAATTGCCAAAATGCGTGCCGCACGTATGTTGTGGGCAAAGATTGTGAAGCAGTTCAACCCGAAGAATCCGAAGTCGCTGGCTTTGCGTACGCACTCCCAGACTTCCGGCTGGTCGCTGACAGAGCAAGACCCGTTCAACAATGTGGGCCGTACTTGTATCGAGGCGATGGCTGCTGCATTGGGACATACTCAGTCACTGCATACCAATGCTCTTGACGAGGCTATTGCCTTGCCGACGGATTTCTCTGCACGTATTGCACGTAATACGCAGATTTATATTCAGGAAGAAACTTACATTTGCAAGAATGTAGACCCATGGGGTGGCTCTTATTATGTGGAAAGTTTGACCAATGAGTTGGCTCACAAGGCTTGGGAATTGATTCAGGAAGTAGAGAAGCTGGGCGGTATGGCAAAAGCCATCGAAACCGGTATTCCCAAGATGCGTATCGAAGAGGCTGCTGCACGTACACAAGCCCGTATTGATAGCGGTTCACAGACCATTGTCGGCGTGAACAAGTATCGTCTGGAGAAAGAAGCTCCGATTGATATTCTTGAAATCGACAATACGGCTGTCCGTCAGGAACAGATTGAAAACCTGAAGCGTCTGAAGGAAGGACGTAACCAGGCAGAAGTGGACAAGGCATTGGAGGCTATTACTGAATGTGTAAAGACAGGTAAGGGTAACTTGCTGGAACTGGCAGTCGAGGCAGCCCGTGTCCGTGCCACTTTGGGGGAAATCTCTTATGCTTGCGAAAAGATTGTAGGACGTTATAAAGCAGTAATTAGAACTATATCAGGCGTGTATTCATCAGAAAGTAAGAATGACAGCGACTTCCACCGTGCTTGTGAATTAGCTGAGAAGTTTGCGAAGAAAGAGGGACGTCAGCCTCGTATCATGGTAGCAAAGATGGGGCAGGACGGTCACGACCGCGGTGCCAAAGTTGTTGCAACCGGATATGCCGACTGTGGCTTCGATGTGGACATGGGACCCTTGTTCCAAACACCGGCCGAGGCTGCCCGCGAAGCAGTTGAGAACGACGTTCATGTAGTGGGGGTTTCTTCATTGGCTGCCGGACACAAGACATTGGTTCCGCAGATTATCGAAGAACTCAAGAAGTTGGGACGTGAGGACATCGTAGTGATTGCCGGTGGTGTAATCCCCGCACAAGACTATGACTTCCTTTACAAGGCAGGCGTAGCTGCCATCTTCGGCCCCGGTACTCCGGTTGCCAAGGCTGCTTGCCAGATATTGGAAATCTTGTTGGATGAAGAATAATCCGACACGTTAAATGTTAAAAGAGGGACGGCATATGTTTACATATCCGTCCCTTTTTCTTAATCTGTGTTATAGAACATATTTTTTAGTTGGATAATTTGCAGATTTATCAGAAGTCCGTATCTTTGCAATGTGTTTTTCATAGTATTAGATTTAAGGTTAACAAAGGTTGGAGTACAGCGGTACTCCTTTTTTTATGTTCATATGTCAGCTTTTGGGGAGAAAAAATTACCAGGTCTATGTTATCGTTCCTTGCTTATCGTTTCGTTCTTGCCCCCTTTTTATTACCTTTGTCCCACTAAATAAAATAGCGAATGATAGTTTGTATTGCCGAAAAGCCCTCTGTGGCGCGTGACATAGCCGATGTATTGGGAGCGAGAGAAAAGAAAGACGGATACATCGAAGGAAATGGATACCAGGTGACCTGGACATTCGGTCATCTTTGTACGCTGAAAGAGCCGCATGAATATACCCCTAATTGGAAGTCATGGAGCTTGGGAAGCCTGCCCATGATACCTCCCCGTTTCGGCATTAAGCTGATTAGTAATCCCACATACGAGCGCCAGTTCCATACGATAGAGAACCTCATGCAACATGCCGATATGATTATAAACTGTGGTGATGCCGGGCAGGAGGGAGAATTGATACAGCGTTGGGTGATGCAGAAGGCCGGGGCACGTTGTCCGGTGAAACGTCTTTGGATATCTTCATTGACAGAGGAAGCTATTCGTGAGGGGTTTGCCAAGCTGCGTGATGCGTCGGATTTCCAGCCTTTGTACGAAGCAGGCTTGTCGCGTGCCATTGGCGACTGGCTGCTCGGGATGAATGCCACCCGCCTCTACACCATGAAGTATGGGCAGAACCGGCAGGTACTTTCTATCGGCCGTGTGCAGACGCCGACACTGGCGCTGATTGTAAACCGTCAGTTGGAAATACAGAATTTTGTTCCCAAGCAATACTGGGAGCTGAAGACCGTCTATCGTGATACCACTTTCTCCGCCATCCTCCGGAAAAGTGAGGAGGAACTGGTACTGGAAGCCGAGAAGCAGAAAGAGGCCATAGCTGCTGGGAAGAAACCTAAAAAAGAAGAAGAGAATCGAGGTATCGACCCCATTACCGACCGCGAACGTGGGCTTGCTCTATTGGATCAGGTTAAGAATTTTCCTTTTACTGTGACGGATGTCACCAAGAAAGAGGGGAGGGAGGCGCCACTTCGCTTGTTTGACTTGACTTCTTTGCAAGTGGAATGTAACAAGAAGTTTGCCTATTCCGCTGATGAGACGCTGAAAATCATCCAGTCTTTGTATGAGAAGAAAGTGGCTACCTATCCACGTGTAGACACTACCTATTTGAGTGATGACATCTATCCCAAATGCCCCGGCATCTTGAAAGGTCTGCGTGATTACGAGACATTTACAGCCCCTTTGACAGGAACTGCATTGTTGAAGTCCAAAAAGGTTTTCGATAACTCGAAGGTAACAGACCACCACGCCATTATTCCTACCGGCCAGCATCCGCAGAATCTGACGGATATGGAACGTCGCGTATTCGATTTGATAGCACGCCGTTTCATTGCTGTATTCTATCCCGATTGTAAGTTTGCCACTACCACCGTATTGGGCGAGGTAGAGAGTATAGAGTTCAAGGCCACCGGCAAGCAGATTCTGGAATCGGGTTGGCGTGTTATCTTCGGCACCCCCTCGGTACAATCGCAGGAGGAGAAAGAGGAAAAGGGAGAAGAGGAGAATGTGCTTCCGGCTTTTGTGAAAGGAGAAAGCGGACCGCACGTTCCTGATTTATATGAGAAGTGGACGCAACCGCCCCGGCCTTATACGGAAGCCACCCTGCTGCGTGCTATGGAAACGGCGGGCAAGCTGGTGGATAACGACGAACTGCGTGATGCGCTGAAGGAAAACGGTATCGGTCGTCCGTCTACCCGTGCAGCCATCATCGAGACGCTGTTCAAGCGGAATTATATCCGCAAGGAAAAGAAGAATCTGATAGCCACTCCTACCGGTGTGGAGCTGATACAGATTATTCATGAGGAGCTGTTGAAGTCGGCGGAACTGACCGGTATTTGGGAGAAAAAACTACGTGAGATAGAAAGGCGGACATATAATGCCGGACAATTCTTGGAAGAATTGAAGCAGATGGTATCGGAAATCGTGATGAGTGTACTTTCTGATAACAGCAACCGCCACATCACCATCCAAGCGTCTGCTCCCGAAAAGGGCAGTAAGGCTTCTGCCAAGACAGAGGCTGCCGATAAGCCAAAAAAGGAGCCGAAGAAAAGAGCACCGAGAAAGTCTGCCGCCGCAGGTAAAAAGACGAAACAGGCTTTGGGCGCTGTGGCAGCTTCAAGTGTGGAGGTTCCCGTACAAGCTGACGATTTCGTCGGTCAGTCTTGTCCGCTTTGCGGAAAAGGTACCGTTATCAAGGGGAAAACAGCTTACGGTTGTTCTGAATGGAAATCCGGATGCACATTCCGCAAGCCGTTTGAATAAGGGTAATCACATTAAATAATTCTCTCCGCCATGTATTTCCAGAGGGGAGCAGCCATCAGCGCCTGGCGGATGCTTCCTTGCTGCAGCAATTCCTTGACCTCTTGCAAGGAAAGCAGGTGTACGGTCAGGTTTTCTGTATCTTCCAACTGTTGCTCGGAGATTTTCTCCACGTCCGTAGCCAGGAAACAGTAGGTAATGTTGGTGTGGGTACTTGGATTGGGAGAGATTTGCATGAACTCTTTCCATACTCCGTTTCCATAGCCGGTTTCTTCCAAAAGTTCCCGTTGTGCGGAAACCATCGGAGAGCCGTCCTCTTCTTCGCATACCCCTGCACAGAGCTCATAGGACGTTTCTTGTATGCCATGCCGGTATTGGCGGATAAAGACAAATTGTCCATCACGGGTGATGGCAATGGTATTCACCCAGTTGGGATATTCCAATATATAATAGGAGGGGATGTGGTTGCCGTTGGGTAGCACTACATGGTCCTTACGCACAGTGAGCCACGGGGCCCGATGAAGGTATTCGCTGGATAAGACGGTCCAGGTGTCTTTTGATTTTTCCATAATGGTAGAATTGACTATATTTTAAACAGCATCCCTCCGATATTATCTGCCGTGGCTCCCGTTACCGAGGCGAGGCATCCGGGTGTGTCCGCCATATAGAGGGCACCCAGGAAAGCAAAGATTAGGGCTTCCTTGTACTCTATGATTTGCCGGCTGGGAATCACGATTTCACACGGACACAAAGCGTCGATACGTTCTATGAGGAACTTGTTGAATGCACCTCCACCGGTAATCAGCAGCTTTCCATTGCCATCGGGCAAGGGGTGGGCGGTGATGATGCGTGATATTTGCCAGGCGGCATGCTCGTAAAAGGTACGTAGCATATTTTCCATACTCAAGCCATAACGCTCGAGCATGGGATATACCAGTGTTTCCACCCACTCTCGTCCCAATGATTTCGGTCCGGACTGATGGTAGAAATCCATTCCGTTCAGTTCGTCCAGCAGTTCTTGGCAAATGTTGCCTTGCCGTGCTATCTCGCCGTCACGGTCAAATTCCAATCCTATTTGCCGGCAGTAATGGTTGATGATGTAATTCACCGGACTGATGTCAAAAGCGATGCGCCGCCCGTCCTGCTCGAATGAGATGTTGGAGAAGTCGCCGATATTCAAACAGAAGTCGTAGTCAGCAAAAAGCAACCGGTCGCCAATAGGTACGAGTGGAGCGCCCTGCCCACCTAGCATGATGTCCAGCCGCCGGAAATCCGAAACGGTAGGTATATGGGTTTCAGCGGCAATGGCGGCTCCATCACCTATTTGGTACATGATTCTCTTTTGAGGCTCATGGAAGATAGTATGCCCGTGGGAGGCGATAATATCGGGGTGGACTCCAAATTCTTGCATGAACTCGTTGACACGTTCACCGAGAAACTTTCCATAGGAGCTGTGGAAAGTGATGAACTCCAAAGCACTCATTGTCTGTGCACCGGTACCCAATATCTGCTTCATGGCGTCAGGGTAGCTATAGCCTTTCGCACAGTCTATGTGGAAAGACCATTTTCCAGCTTGTCGTCGGAAAGTGCAACAACATACGTCCAGTCCGTCAAGAGAGGTGCCGGACATCAGGCCGATGGCTTGAATTTGGAAGTCTTTCATCCTGATTTTCTTGTTTTATTTATAATTGAGGTAGAATTCGACAACGGCTTCTATTCCTTTACGGAAGATGTCCAATGGTATATTCTCATTAGGTGAGTGGATGGCGTTGGATTCGAGCCCGAAGCCCATCAATACGGTTTTGATACCCAGCACTTGCTCGAAGGTGGAAATGATGGGGATACTTCCACCTCGACGCACTGCCAGCGGTTTCTTTCCGAATGCTTTTTCAAAACCTTTTTCGGCGGCTTGATAGGCGGGCAGGCTGATGGGGCATACATATCCTTGTCCGCCGTGCATCGGAGTGACTTTTACCTGCACCGAATCCGGTGCTATGTCTAAGATATAGTCGGCAAACAGTTTGGATATTTTATGGTGGTCCTGGTGGGGAACTAACCGGCAGGATACCTTGGCGTATGCCTTGGATGGGAGCACGGTCTTGGACCCTTCACCCGTATATCCGCCCCAGATGCCGCATACGTCGAAAGATGGACGGCAACTGTTACGTTCCAGCGTACTGTAACCTTTCTCTCCGAAAAGCGCTTTTACATTGATAGCCTTTTTGTATTTCTCTTCGTCGAAAGGAATGCGGGCTATCATGTCGCGCTCAGCTTGGGGAACTTCTTCCACATCGTCATAGAAACTCGGTATGGTGATACGTCCCCCCGCATCCGTTACTTTGCTGATAATCTGGCAAAGCACGTTGATGGGATTGGCGACGGCACCGCCGAAGTGTCCGCTGTGCAGGTCGCGATTAGGGCCGGTCACTTCTATTTCCCAATAGGCAAGTCCGCGCAATCCAGTGGTCAGTGAAGGCAGGTCGGCGCCAAGCATGCTGGTGTCCGAAACCAGTATGACATCTGCTTTTAGCAGTTCTTTGTGCTCTTGGCAGAAGCTTTCCAGACTGGGCGAGCCGATTTCTTCTTCTCCTTCGAAGATGAATTTCACGTTGGTTTGCAGCAGTCCGTTTCTGACGAGGTATTCAAATGCTTTCACTTGTATGAAAGACTGCCCTTTGTCATCATCAGCACCACGTGCCCAGATATGTCCGTCGCGTATTTCAGGCTCAAAGGGTTCGCTTTTCCAAAGTTCGAGAGGCTCGGCCGGCATCACGTCGTAGTGGGCATATACCAATACGGTCTTGGCGTCCGGGTCTACGATTTTCTGTCCAAAAACAATTGGATTTCCTTTTGAAGGCATTACCAGAGCTTCGTCTGCTCCGGCTTCGAGCAACAGTTGTGCCCAGCGTTTGGCGCAGGCAAGCATATCGTCGTGATACTCGGGTTTGGCACTGATGCTTGGAATACGGATGAGGCTGAACAAGTCTTCCAGCATTTTAGACTCGTTCTCTGTAATATATTTCTTTATTTCCATAGGTGAATATTATAGCTGAGTTGTTCTGTCAATCAGGTAATAATCCAGCAATGTCATTGCTGTCATTGCTTCCACGATGGGTACTGCGCGTGGCAATACGCACGGATCATGGCGTCCGCGGGCTTTCAGGGTGGTGTCTACACCGTCAATGTTCACGGTGTGTTGCTCCATCAGTACGGTTGCCACGGGTTTGAAGGCTACACGGAAATAGATGTCTTGTCCGTTGCTGATTCCACCTTGTATACCGCCCGAATGATTGGTGCGGGTCTCGATACGTCCGTTGTTGTTGTAGAACACGTCATTCTGCTCTGAGCCTTTTTGCTTTAATCCCTTGAAACCGTCTCCATACTCGAATGCTTTTGCTGCATTGATGCTGAGCATGGCTGCTCCGAGTGCCGCATGGAGCTTGCCGAATACGGGTTGTCCCAGTCCGATGGGGCATCCTTTGATGACACAGGTCACCACTCCTCCGATAGTATCTCCTTCTCCCTTTATCTTGAAGATGAGTTCTTCCATTTCTTTCGCCTTCGCCGGGTCGGGGCAGCGGACCGGATTGGTCTCTATCAGGTCGAGGTCGTATGCGGTATAGTTCTCTTCAAGGCGGATAGAGCCTACTTGTGAAGTGTATGCCGTGATGTGTATACCCAACTGCTTTAGTGCCAATTTGGCCAAGGCGCCCGCCACTACACGCGAGATTGTTTCACGGGCCGATGAACGTCCGCCTCCGCGATGGTCTCGGATGCCGTATTTTACCTTATAAGTATAGTCGGCATGTGACGGACGGTAGACCTCTTTCAGGTTATTGTAATCGTCAGAATGCTGGTTTTGGTTCCATACAATGAATCCTATGGGGCAGCCCGTGGATTTTCCTTCGAAGATGCCGGAGAGAAACTCCACTTTATCACCTTCTTTCCGGGCAGTAGTGATACGTGACTGTCCGGGGCGGCGTCGGTCGAGCTCTGCCTGGACGAAATCCATATCAATGACTATTCCTGCAGGGAATCCGTCTATCACTCCTCCCACACCCTTACCGTGTGATTCCCCAAAACTGGTAAGACGGAGAATATTTCCAAATGAGTTGAACATATCAAATGCTTTAAAGGTTTATATATGAGGTTAATGTGCCAATACG
Source organism: Bacteroides sp. Marseille-P8574 (assembly GCF_902825465.1). Classification (NCBI taxonomy): domain Bacteria; kingdom Pseudomonadati; phylum Bacteroidota; class Bacteroidia; order Bacteroidales; family Bacteroidaceae; genus Bacteroides; species Bacteroides sp. Marseille-P8574. The sequence continues at coordinate 1,428,124 of NZ_CADEBE010000002.1, read as the reverse complement.
CTTTATAGGAAATGCTTTTGACTTTATAAAGATAACAACTTTCTGTCTGATAACCAAACTTTATTGCAATATGTTGTGTAAGGGGTTGTAATACAAGGATACTTTCTAAAATATTCCATTGATAACCAAATGTGATAACCGATTTTAATAACGTTTGGTGATAACAAGGAATGAGCGAACAGTTATTTTTGGATTTCAGTCTGAATTTCAATTTACGGCAGACGAGGAGGAATGTGCCGACCATCATTTACGCTCTGTTTACCTTCCAGGGGAAACGGTGCAAGGTCAATATCGGTGCGAAGGTTTATCCGGCACAATGGAACAAGCGGAGGCAGATAGCCACCGTCAGCAACGGGCAGACAAGGTTGGATAACCGCAATAATGAGATAGTCAATAAAAGAATAAGGGCCGTACTTGCCGCCTTTGAAGAGAAGAAGAGCTATCTTTGCGAGAACTTGGAGAGAATGGACTTCCTTCTTGAAGAACTGAGGCAGGCCATCAATCCTAACCTTAAAACCCGTCATGCAGCCATGAAAGAGAACAACGAATTATCCGCAACGCTTATATTAAGTCGGATGGCAGAGAGCAACATCGCTTCGGAGAGCAGTAAAAAAATTTATCTGGGATATGTGTCGGCATTCAAGGAATATCTGGAAGCCAAAGGCATAAGCGACAGATTATCCTCTATAAATAGGGACGTGCTGGAAGACTACCAGCAATATTTGCAGGGAAGTCGGCCTGCGACAGTCAAGACCCTTCTGAACAAGGTCAAGGGCATTGTAACGCTGATTAACCATGCCAACAAGGACAAGACTGTAAGGTCGAACATAAACACCAACGGCATAGCATACCTGGAAGACAACCGGAGCAGGGAGCAGAGGAAGAGCAAGCAGGTTCCGTTGACGGAAAGCCAGCTGTTAGCCATATACAACTACACGGACTTGAACGCCAAGGAAAGGGAAACCAGGGACTTGTTCATCTGCCAGTGCCTGCTGGGGCAACGCATATCGGATTTGCCCAAAATTCTTAAGGGTGACTACCGGATAACGAAGCTGGAGGACGGCAACGAGGTGATTTCATTCATGGCCCAGAAGACTTCGCAGGAAGCCACATTGTATCTCTTTCCGGTAGTAAAGGAAATTTTAGATCGGTATAGGCAGACTGGCTTTGAGCACATAGACCTGCTTGCGGAGGACAAGAAGGTAATCGCCAGGAATGAAGTCAAACTGAACAAGACCATAAAAGAGGTGTGCAGGAAAGCCGGGCTGGACAAAGATATAGACTATGTCGAACAGATAGGCAGTAAGAGAATCGCACGGAGAAAGAAGCTGTTCGAGCTAATTCATACCCACACGGCGCGGCATACCTTCATCACTCTGATGTGCCGTTATGGTGTGCCTAAAGAGGATGTCATAGTGGCAACCGCGCATACGGACATCAAAATGATAGACGAGGTTTATCTGCACGAGACCGTAAATGACAAGGGAACGAGGTACGTCAATTCCATGAAGAGAATCAAGGGTAGTGCATTCTTCAAGGTCGAAGGGGCAGACAATACGGCAGATACAGTTGTAGACAAGGAAAGGACGGCCAGGCAACCGATTTCAACTGCGGGCAACATAACCTTTGAAACCTTGCTGGACACCCAGTTTCTTGCATCCCGAATCAATGAAGCCAGTGACATGGCAGAACGGATGGGGTATGTAAAGGACGGCAAACTGTATGACTACAATGACGAGATAAACGGCATTGTAAAAGAAGTGGAGGCTTTCATGCAGTCTCCTGCCCCCGGCTTTGAGGTAGCTTGTAAATATGTGGAGCGGTTGTCTGTCGGTAATCTATCCAATTTGAGAGATGAGCTGAAATTGCTAATAGTCAGATGTATGAGGATAGAAGCGAATACAGAAACCGTCATGCAGATTATTGACAAGGCTTTCAGAATGGGTATTCTGGATAATGACAGCCTTAATGACATGAAAGAGATTGTATCTGCAATATTGAAGGTTAAAGAGAAGGAAAGCGGAAAGTAATTCTGGAATGAAATGCTATCCTCCGGACAGATGTGGCTGTAAGGAGAGTTCAGACATGATAGAAAGCCATTAACTGACGTTAACTGATTATCCGGATACAAGGAGAGTTCGAGCATGATAATATTTCATTAACTGACGTTAACTGATTATCCGGCTGTAAGGTCCGTACATGATAAAACTCATTAACTGACGTTAACTGATTGTCCGGACTTGTGCTCCAATCCGGACTAAATCAAGTGATTACAAATAAAAGACCGTAAATTCTTGGAATTTATCAGTAGAATGGTTTACCTTTGCAGCAGTTAAATGATTAACTCATGTTGTTGATGAGTTAAGTATTGAGCAACATGTTCTTTGAAATCATGTACAATCCGACACCAGCACCTCGGTGCTATAAGCTACCACCGGATGGTACGCTGTAACAATTAAAGAATATATTCATAATTGTTAATATTATTAATTAGGCAATTTTCGGATTGCCGGGTATATATGAAGGTATAAGTATGCCTGCTCTTATATACCATTTAATAAATTATATATTATGGTATATATAGAAAAATTCGGGAGTGAAGAAGCTCCCAAGTGGTACTTTGTTACCAAAGTAATAATAAATGGTAAGGAACAAGAAATCATTCCTGCCTTCACTGATTATTCTATCAAACGTAAAGACTTTGAGAAGGATAAAGTGTGCGAATTTATAGATAAGAGCAAGTTCTTGCCGACTGTGGTTTGCTTCACAGAAGCAAAACCATTCTACGCAGAGAATGTTCCTCTATATGATTATGATGGCAGGAAGATTGAAGCCCTTCCCGATAATGCTCCGGCTGTAATGGTCTATCTGGATAAAGCCGACAATGTTAACTTGCTTGGTTTGATAGATGAGCCATTGCCTGCCGAATTGGTAAAATGTGATAGCGTTTCTGACGCTTACCGCAGAGTGGCAACAACCGCATATCTCTCCCAATGCCCCTCAAAAGATGAATGGATAGGATATGCTGGAATTGTAACGGGAGATGAATTATTTCAGAATATCCGCAAGTTCGGCATAAGGTACTCTATGCCCGGCACTGCCGTACAGGGATATTTTGGTATGAGCACTACTGTTTCTTTATTACAAAGCAAAGCTCTTGCAGCAAGTTCTTCCCCTTACAATGGGAAACACAGAAGCTATGAGGAGGCAGAGCGGTTAATGAAAGCAACGGTACAAGCCTTTGGCGTGAAAGCTGCAAAACAGACCAGATACATTAAAGCCATTAATTATTGTATCTCGCAATATGACTTTGAGACGGTCTGTAAAGTGCTTGACAACATCGGCGCAACAGAGAAGTTGCAGGTTGAAACAGTCAAGTGCGAAGATAAAATCAGTTGTATTCAGCAATTAATCATAGAACATGTTGTTGCGATGCGTGAGGCTCAACAGCAATAAGAATAACCGGATTGTACATGATACATAAAATAAGAGGCTGTCTCAAATTGATTTTGAGTTCAGCCTCTTTTGTTTTATAGTGTTCTCCGGTCTCAAAGAATCAGTGCTTTCGGTAAATCTGAACATCACATTCTCCCCGAACAGCTACGGTTATGGGAAAAATTTTTGCTTTATCGACCCCTCAACTCAAGATGTTAAAGAATCGGACATACCCTTTGGCATGCTCCCTTGAAGTCCGTATCTTTGTACCAGCCCATGAATTTGGAGCGAGATTACCTATTCCACCAGATTGTTCCAACCAACTACAAACCCCAGTCAAATGCAGGAATTAACTTATGAGGACATACGGAAACTGGCAATAAAAGAGGGTGTCAAGGACACCAAACTCCATATAGGACTTTGGGCTTCTGACCGATACGTCAAGACAAGGAAAGGGATTAAGGGTAAAAGATGTACCGTCTATTATCCTTTCAATAAAGCCGTTCCACTAAAAGATTTATTTTAGAAACAGATACAGTCCAATTATTATATCCCAGACCCGTTGCGGGAAACTGGAGGTATAAAGTTGTGGGGAACTGGAGGGATGACTTGCGGTAAACTGGAGACCTATTCACTACCTATAACAATACCTTATATCATTACCTACCATAGTATCGCAACGCTCCGCATTGCTTTACAAATGACGGAATGGCGACAGCGGGTAGTAGGGATGCTGACAAGTCGTGTTATCCCATGCAGGCAAGCAGATACAACCATTACCAACTAATAAATCCAAATAACGGTATGATAATACATGTACCAACAAAGACAGCTTTTAATAACAGACGTGAAGCCAAGGAGTTCTTTGGAGCGGCATACTTCTGTAAGATGCTGAGAGAAGGTAAAGATATTCTATTCATTAATGACGCACACATTGCTTTCAATGGAACAATATACAGTACTGACAAAGGAAATAACGGAGATAGACGGTAATAATAAATTTACGGCTACACTGGTATATGCCTATATAAAGTCAAGAGAAAACTATGAATCAAATGTTACCGGCAGGCTCACTTATCCTAATATTGCCAAGAATATAAAGGTGGCAGAAGGAACAGTCGAGAATATTGTACCTGCATTAATCTCCAGGAGGGCGCTATTCACTAAAGTAGACGGGAGGACTATGCCGGATGAGAAAGGAGAGATACATACACATAATACATACTACTTTGCCCCAAGCTATCCCAATTACTTCTACATCAATAATGCCTTCTTTAGTGAAGACATAAGCAGTGGCATTGCAAGCATCAAGGAAGCCAACAAGGTCAAAGGTCTGTTGCTCCAATTAAAAGCCGTATGTATAAATGAGACCAATAAATATATCAGCAGACAACCTTATAAGGGTGGAGTAAATATCAGTGAACTGTCAAGACTGCTTAATACTGACAGAGATACTCTGACCAGGTTACTGAAACTTGCTGTAGAACTTAAACAAGTGAAGTATATACCCAAAGGCATACTGATTACCAACAGACATATCATACCGGATTATATAGTGGCACATAATAATAGGCAAGGCAAGCCTCTATTGACAGCGGTATATCATACAATCTATAACTGGTGTCTTGATAATGGGATTATTCCTCCGGATAGGAATGACACGATACATAAAGCGGGCAATAAAGTGAAAAGGAGCAATGAGATACTATCCAGAATAGCCGCCAAATTTAATGTGACCGATGAGGATATTGTAAGGTTGGCAGATGCCAGTCATGTAAGTGTCAATGTGTATCTACAGAATGCAATAGAGACCGAACAGCCTTTCATCCATTGTTACCTCCCTTATGTGCTAAGCCGGAGACTTGTTACCAAACCGGAATACATTACGTTGGAATATATAGCAAGTACATTGAATATACCGCCAATTGACAGTGAGGATGAAGATAACTCCATAATCATGCTATAAGTATTGTCACAATACAACCTTTTAATAGGATATATTTCCATTATATACCCCAACTCAAATTAGGTAGTTTCCAAACAACACCCCCTCCCTTCCAGATACGGGAAATGCTTCCATATAAGGTACAGAGCCATATAGAGTGGAATTACTGGCAGTAGAGAAAAATGGCTGGCATGTATATCCGTATCTGGTGCATGTTTCAAGCGCTTCTTTACTGTTACTCCTAACTACCCTCACCGTATCTTTAGGGGAAATGAACACCAGATGCGAAATCACCTTCCAGCCCCGAACGCTTGAAATTCTGTAACAGCCATTACGGGCAGATACAGATTTATTACAGAAATACACATGCGTGCAAGGCTGGGAGGCTTTCTGCTTTCTGGCTATCATTCCCTTTCAATTCATTCATTACTAACCAATAAATTATCGCTTATGGAAGATTTAAAGGCAATTCTGACGGTTGGTGCAATACTCGTTGTACCGTTCATTGCAGCACCAAAGGCAATGTTTGCCATAGTGCTGTACATTATCATTTATATGGCATTCAGATGGAGAAATTTCTAATTATCAACTTAATAATTTACAGATTATGGAAGCATTACAGATTATGCCAGTCATGGCACAGAGAAGGAACAGTAATTTAGGAGAATTTGCAGAGGATGCAACGGTTGTAACGGACGATACAAAGGGGAAACGACCTCTGTTCATAGAGGCTAATACAGTTGAAGCGACTTTACAGCATTTGAGGGACGACTGTATAATTCCAGTATTCGCCAAAGACAACGAGGCTACACTGTCGCACGTCTCGTTCATTGAAACGGTGCAGGATGCAGCTAATACATTCTTTAACGGTGAACGGATAGGGCAGCCGGATATAAGGGTGTCACACGTTATCAAAGGTCGTATTCCAGAAGCAATACATAAGCCTGCCAATCAGTTATTAGAGAGTGACAAGACCATTTATTACGAGCGTTGCGCTTTCGTGATTGAAATACCTACCATCTACGAGACGGTGAACGGTAATAGGCTGACCCTTACTGTAGGTGGGGTTAGGGCTTATAACCATACCAATCTGTACAGTAAAAAGGGTGCAGAGCGTTTTAAGGTATTCATAGGCTTCATTTGTAATGTCTGCACCAATTTATGTGTATCAACAGACGGTTATCTTACTTGTTTGGAAGTAACCAATACCAACGAATTATATCGTGCCGTATTGGAAATGTTCAACAAGTACGACCCTGCCAAGCACATACATCTGATGCAGACACTTGGCGGCTCATATCTGACTGAACACCAGTTCTGCCAGTTACTTGGGAGAATGCGACTTTATCCACTGTTACCGCAAGGACAGCAGAAGGCTATCCCCAGAATGCTGCTTACTGATACGCAGATAAACAGTGTAGCCAAAGCATATATTCATGATGATAACTTTGGCAGTCTTGGCAGTGACCTATCCATGTGGAAGTTCTATAACCTGCTTACTGGCAGTAACAAGAGCAGCTACATAGACAGTTTTCTGGATAGAGCCTACAACGCTACAGAACTGGCAACGGGCATTGCATCCGCTCTGCATGGTGATGAGAGATACAGTTGGTTTCTCTCTTAGTTGTATCTGGAATTATACTCTATTACTGATTTCTCAAAACTGGAGATTATGCTACGGAATTTATTCTATGTGTTACTGGCGACTTTGGTATTCTTCATTGCAATGGCATTGTTTCCATTTATAGCGGTGGGATATATCCTGCTATTGGGCTATGCCATTGTTAAAGGATAGCTTAGTATGAAGGACATCTATATAATAAGGTATAGGTGTCCTCTTACTGTTAATGGGAGAAATGTTCACTTTCATTATTAGTGAATGTATCTTTGATTATCAGCAAGTTGGATATTCCAACTTGAAAATGATATTCACTTTTATTCATTTCATTATAAGACTGAACGTTATGTCACTTAAATATTCAAGTACAACCGCAGATTATCTGCAATGGAGCGAGGCAATGAACTTGATAAGGAAGTTAGCCAAAGACGGGAATTATAAAATCTCGCTTCTTGTTGCTCTGGGCTGTTTTACTGGCTTAAGAATATCTGACATTCTGGCTTTACGCTGGAAGCAGATATTAAATGTGGAGGAATTTACCGTTATCGAAATCAAGACGGGAAAGCAAAGGACTGTGAGAATTAACATGCAGCTACAGAAGCATATCTGTGACTGCTACAAGCATATCAGTCCTATAGGCATAGACGCGCCTATATTGGTAAGCCGGAAAGGTACGGTCTATTCCATACAGAGGATAAATGTAGTCCTCAAAGAGGTTAAAAGGAAGTATAGGCTGCATATAGGCAACTTCTCATGCCACAGCCTTAGAAAGACTTTCGGCAGGCAGGTCTATAACATGAACAGCGAAAGTTCGGAGCTTGCACTGGTCAAACTCATGGAGCTATTCAATCACAGTTCTGTATCCATTACTAAGAGATACTTGGGATTAAGGCAGGAAGAACTGCTGAATACCTATGACTGCCTTAGTTTTTGATTACTGGCGGTTGCGCTCACCAATTATTAAGAATGGAGTGGAACAGCCTTTTAAGCCAATAATTCAAGTTGGGAGTAAATTTCTAAATTTCTACTCATATAGACCTTTTACAAATTTGCTCCTAACCTTGATTTATGGAGTAGGAATGCCTTTCTGCATTTAATAAACAATAAGTTCTTGCCAATCAAACGTAAATTCGTAACTTTGCAGCAATTCTAACAGCCTAATGCGTTGGGAAGTTGGAAGGACATATTAGTTAACGAAGAGCGTTTGAGATATTATCCTTAATCTGAAATCTGGACAATTTCATAAGTCAAGGATAATAGGCAAGAACGCTCACGTCAATGCTATATACCCACTTACTCAAGTGGACTATATAACGTTTGGCGTGGGCTATTGTTTATTACTTGACTTAGGGCAGTCCAGAGCCTCAGATTAGGTAATATTCAATGTTCCCACGCTTCTTTATTGTATAACAGTTAGTTAGGGGACACTGACTATAATACATGAATTAACCGTAAAGATACAGACTACTACTTATTAATTGACAACTCATTTATGAAGTGTGCAGCTATCGCTGTGTTCCTCACACTGATACAACTATTTATTATTAACTGCCACCTATTAGGGACGTAGAGGCATAAACAGATTTATAGCAATGAAGACATTAAGATTGATTGGAATGGCTATCGTAGCAGTAATTATGAGTGTTAACTTCGCAGCATGTAGTGATGATGATGATGAAGATAATAATGGTAATAATCCGTTGGTAGGTACTTGGATAGATAGCTATGGAGAAGATTATTATTTTATATGGAAATTTAATGCAGACGGTACGGGAATGAACCAAGAATATTATCATGGAGACCTTGAATATCCGGTTTCATTTACTTATACTTATGATGCTAAGACTACCGTTCTAACCGTTACATATAAAGATGACGTGAGTTTGATTCCAGAAGTTGATACTTATTATGTCACATTTAATGGTAATACCATGATTGCTAAAGAATTTGGGGAGTGGGGTGAAGATGAGCCAAACACTTGGACCAAGCAATAATTAAATAGATTGAAGTATAAAGGCAGCATGGAATTAACTCCCTTGCTGCCTTAACTGTTTACGCTTCTTGACTAACTTAGGCTTTCGTTTACTTGCCGCATCTTTGAAAAACTGTTCCAGCCTCTCTCTGGTAATAGGCAGGTATGTGACCTCTGTCAATATGGTTTCCCTAATCTCTTGTGGTAAATAATGAATTGTGTTATGCCTCTTGGGTATTGCTTGCATTTGTGTGGAAATAAAAGGTTGGTAATTGATTTATCTGCCACAAAGGTACTGATAAGAATCCGTCCAATCTAATGCAAGAGACGCATTCTGGGCTATCGGAATATATGTGTGTATTGGACGGGAAGGACAAGGCTGTGGATAGCAATAAAATGGAATTTTACTTCTGTGAGCGGAATAATGGACAAGGGTGCCTGGGCACAAATTACCCTAAGCCTAAAAGGGGGTTGGGAGTATTCCAAGAATTTCTCATCCGATTTCGTTCATTGTATGGCGAGAATGTCTATCTTTGTGACGGTTGGAATGAGTATTTTAGCACAGTATATGACAACCTCTCTTCTAATATACTGATAATCAGATGGGGTAATAAAGATAACAACTTTTTTTGGGATTCGTTTGAATAGAATGTATTTTTTTGCAAACAATAGGTTCCTTGTGGTGGCTATTTTGCAGTGTAGAGAGGCAAAAGAAGCGGTTCGGTACTAATCATATTAAAGATGAGCTGTGTTAAGTTGTTGAATATCATTTGTATATCGGTCCTAATGCAGTTCAATGTATTGGTACCTTCAGTGTCAATACTTGAAAACTCTACATTGATATAAGATCAACTTATGATTGATAAGAAGCGAACAATTGTTTTTTGTGGAATCCTTCTACTTGGATTAATAAGGGATATCTTAAAAATGGAACATCCTTTTTTTAGAAAAGACCTTGCTCAGTATTTCTAAAAAGTGTTCCTTTGCGTTTTCTCTTTAAAATGGAGACAATTATCTCTTGGGAGATTTTTTTATTAACTAAATATGTTTTTTTAAGTATGAAAAAGAATTTGTTTTTTTTATTTGCGTTGATTTGCTCTATGAGTTTGTTCACTGCTTGTAGTGATGACGACGATGATAAGATTAAAGACCCGGTTATTGGTACTTGGAAAGTTCCGGCTGTTGAATTGGATGAAAATAATTCGGTGATCGGAGGTAGTGTTTTTATGACATGGGAGGCACCTGAGGACACATATCTATCATTTTTGCCGGTAAGTGCTATTCCGTCGTTAGCTATACAGATGGGGTCTGTGATATTGCCGCAGGTATTGCAGGATGTTACTTTGAGTGCTGACGGTAATATAGTGGCCACTTATTCTTCTGCAGGGATAGATCTTTCAGGTGAGAAGCCAATAACTCCGGTATGGGAGACTTCACCGGCAGATTATGCAACCTTTAAATTGCAGGGGAATGGTAAAATGTTGCTTTTCCTGAATCTGGAAAAAATAATAGCCGATGCTAATACTAAAGCTGATATAACTACTGTTATATCTCAATTGTTGGAACTTGTGAAGAATGGAATCCCTGTGAATTATGCGTTGTCTAATAATAATGAAGAAGTGAAAATCTTTATTGATAAAGAACTTATGACTACTATTGCTGCTATGGGACCGGCAATTGCAGAATTGATTCCTGATGATCCGGATGCATTAGGTAGTTTTGGTCCTATGATAAAAGCTATATTGGGAGACCTTCCGACTGCAATGTCAAAAACTACAAAGTTTGAATTGGGTTTGAATTTGAAAAAGTAATCTAATTTAGACAGGAAGATAACAACTTAAGATAGGGAATCCCACTATTAAGCAATGTCTTAATAGTGGGATTTATTTTATTCCTTCTATTCCTTCTATTATAGAATAAAATACATTACCTTTGTCTGCATCTAAATTGAATAAATATGACAAAAACGGAAAGACAACAGATTATTGATTTGGTTAAATCCGAGGTCGTTCCTGCTATAGGTTGCACAGAACCTATAGCTGTGGCATTGTGTGTGGCAAAAGCTGCGGAAGTATTGGGCAGACATCCGGAAAAGATAACGGTTCTTTTAAGTGCCAATATCTTGAAGAACGCGATGGGCGTAGGAATTCCCGGTACAGGAATGATTGGGCTGCCTATTGCAGTAGCGCTTGGTGCCTTAATCGGTAAATCGGAATATCAACTGGAGGTATTGAAGGATTGTAATCCCGATGCCGTGGAAGAAGGAAGACGTTTTATAGATGAAAAGCGCATCCATATAGCACTGAAAGATGGCATTAAAGAGAAGCTTTATGTTGAAGTTTGTTGTGAGGTCGGGGATGAAAAGTCCACTGCTATCATTGCAGGTGGACACACTTCCTTTGTATACATGGCACGCAATGGGGAAGTGCTGTTGAACAAGCAGGCTGTTGCAAGCACAGAAAAGGAGGAAGGTGCGCTGGATTTAAGCTTGCGGAAAGTCTATGATTTTGCTTTGACGGCTCCGTTGGACGAAATTCGTTTTATCCTCGAAACGGCCCGTCTGAATAAGGCTGCCGCAGAAAGCTCTTTTGAGGGTGATTACGGACATGGCTTGGGAAAAATCCTTCGTGGTACTTACGAGCATAAGGTTATGGGGGACAGTGTTTTTTCCCATATTCTTTCTTATACTTCCGGTGCTTGCGATGCCCGTATGGCAGGAGCCATGATTCCGGTCATGAGTAATTCAGGAAGCGGTAATCAAGGTATATCCGCTACGTTGCCGGTTTTGATTTATGCCGAAGAAAACGGGAAATCAGAAGAAGAATTGATTCGTGCCTTGATGTTGAGCCATTTGACAGTAATCTATATCAAGCAGAGTTTGGGACGGTTATCCGCCTTATGCGGTTGTGTGGTTGCTGCCACTGGTTCCAGTTGCGGTATAACTTGGCTAATGGGGGGTACTTATGAGCAGGTGGCATATGCTGTACAGAACATGATTGCCAATCTTACCGGAATGATTTGTGATGGTGCCAAACCTAGTTGTGCATTGAAAGTGACTACCGGAGTTTCAACCGCAGTACTTTCAGCCATCATGGCCATGGAAAACCGTTGTGTAACTTCCGTAGAAGGTATTATTGATGAGGATGTGGATCAGAGTATCCGTAATCTGACAAAAATCGGTTCTAAAGGAATGAATGAAACGGATAAATTGGTATTGGAGATAATGACAAGTAAATAATTAAAAAAATGAAGAATTAAAAATGAAAGAATTATCATGCAGCATACTTATATTGCGTAGTTTGATTCTTTCATTTTTAATTCTTCATTTTTAATTCTTCTAGTGGCAGCATCCGCCTCCACATTCATGGTCGCCGCATCCGTCGCCACAGTCACCACAACCGCAGCTGCCGCAACCGCCACCCATCATACGGGCGACTTCGGCAAGTTCTTCGTTTGTAGCTAGGCGGCTTTCCACTACTTCTCCAGTGAAGTTCAAGTCACAACCTGCGAGCGGATGGTTCATATCCATTACGACGATATCTTCCTTCACTTCTACCACACTTCCGTTGATGCGTTGACCTTCAGAAGTCATCAAGGGGATAACGGCACCTTCTACTACACGATCGCTGTCGAATTTCCCTTCTATCATAAAGATTTCTTTGGGGAGGTCAATAACATGGTCGTCGTCATATTCACCATAAGCTTCTGATGCCGGAATGGTAAAGTCGAATTTATCGCCTATCTGCAAGTCTTTTATCTGGGCTTCAAAGGGTTCGAGTGTCATTCCCAGCCCTGAGATAAACTGAAAAGGATGCTCTACGGGTGCTTCTTCTTCGAAATCTTTTTCTCCGTTTTCGATTGAGTACAGCTTATATGCTACGGTGATGTACTTGTTTTCTACTGTTTCCATTAATTTTCTATCTTTATTTAATTAGTAAATACTTTTTTTGAGTATTTGAAGAGACAAAGATACGAATTATTTGTTTCGGGATGTAGAGAGCCTTTGGTAATTTTCAGATTATTAAATGGTTTCAATGATTGGCAATACATTTACATTGGCTGTCCGAATGGTTCTATTTAGAACTGTTAAGTGATAAAATAGGATTTTAGGGCGATATTTTCTTACGATTATTCATATTTATCTTATTTTTTTATTCAATTTGTTTGGAGATTATAAAAAAGCCCTTACCTTTGCAGCACATTTGAAACAAAAAAGAAGAATTAAGTTATGAATTTACATACATCTATTAACCTGGCATTCCTGCATATTATTCGCGTCGTGGTGGTGGCATCAAGAGCGTGAGAAAGGTTATGTATGTATTCGTATGTTAGAAGATAATTTATTAAGCCTTTCTCACTATAGTGGGAGAGGCTTTTTCATTAAAAGGAGATTTGAAAATGAAGCATCAGTTACGCAGCTCGTTCAGCACACAAGGTCGTCGCATGGCGGGAGCCCGTGCATTGTGGACGGCGAATGGTATGAAGAAAGAACAGATGGGTAAGCCCATTATCGCTATAGTCAATTCCTTTACACAATTCGTCCCCGGGCATGTACACCTGCACGAAATAGGCCAGTTTGTAAAGGAAGAGATTGAAAAGCGGGGATGTTTTGCTGCGGAGTTCAATACGATTGCCATTGACGACGGTATCGCTATGGGGCACGACGGAATGCTTTATTCCCTGCCTTCAAGGGATATCATTGCCGATAGTGTGGAGTATATGGTAAATGCTCATAAGGCAGATGCTATGGTTTGCATCAGTAACTGTGACAAGATTACTCCGGGGATGCTGATGGCAGCTATGAGGCTGAATATACCGACTGTGTTTGTTTCAGGCGGTCCGATGGAAGCCGGGGAATGGAACGGACAGCATTTGGATTTGATTGATGCCATGATTAAATCTGCTGATGAAAGTGTGGGCGATAAAGAGGTGGCACAGATTGAGCAACATGCCTGCCCCACTTGCGGATGCTGTTCAGGCATGTTTACCGCTAATTCCATGAATTGCCTGAATGAAGCGATTGGATTGGCACTGCCCGGTAACGGCACGATTGTAGCCACTCACGAGAATCGCAAGAAACTATTTGAGGATGCAGCCAGGTTGATTGTAGAGAATGCCTTTAGATATTATGAAGAAGGGGATGAGAGTGTACTCCCGCGCAGTATTGCTACCCGTGAGGCATTTTTGAATGCCATGACGCTGGATATTGCGATGGGCGGTTCCACTAATACGGTACTTCATTTGTTGGCTGTGGCTCACGAAGCCGGAGCGGATTTTAAGATGGACGACATTGACATGCTCTCCCGCAAGACCCCCTGCTTATGCAAGGTGGCTCCCAATACCCAAAAGTATCATGTACAAGACGTTAACCGTGCCGGTGGCATCATTGCCATCATGGATGAGCTTGCCAAGGGCGGATTGGTCGATACGAATGTCCATCGTGTGGATGGAATGACGTTGGCAGAGGCAATCGACCGGTATAGTATTACCAGCTCTAATGTATGTAAAGAGGCAATCAAGAAATACTCCAGTGCGGCAGCCGGAAAGTTCAATCTGGTACTCGGCTCACAAAATGCGTCTTATAAGGAACTCGATACGGACCGTGCGACCGGTTGTATCCGTGATTTGGAACATGCATACAGCAAGGATGGCGGTCTGGCGGTTTTGAAAGGAAATATAGCTCAGGACGGTTGCGTTGTTAAGACTGCCGGTGTAGACGAGAGTATCTGGAAATTTACGGGGCCGGCGAAAGTTTTCGACTCACAAGATGCGGCTTGCGATGGTATTTTGGGTGGAAAGGTAGTCAGTGGAGACGTCGTCGTCATTACTCACGAAGGACCGAAAGGTGGACCGGGTATGCAGGAGATGCTTTATCCTACTTCTTATATCAAATCCCGCCATCTGGGTAAGGAGTGTGCATTGATTACTGACGGGCGTTTTAGTGGTGGTACTTCCGGACTGAGTATCGGACATGTTTCTCCCGAAGCGGCTGCCGGTGGTAATATCGGTAAGATTAAGGATGGGGATATTATCGAAATTGATATACCGAACCGTTCTATCAATGTGAAGTTGACGGATGAAGAGCTTGCAGCACGCCCTATGACTCCGGTAACCCGCAACCGTGAAGTCTCCAAAGCATTGAAAGCATATGCCAGTATGGTGAGTTCCGCTGACAAAGGGGCTGTGAGGTTGATTGATTAAAGGCCTCACCCCCGACCCCTCTCCGAAAGAGAGGGGAGGAGGGAATGATACAAATTTCCGAAGTTTTTAATAAAAAGATAAAGTATGGCTGATAATAATAAAAAGAGTAACTTTTCCTCCCTCTCCCAAGGAGAGGGTCGGGGTGAGGCTCTAATAACAGGCGCAGAAGCATTGATGCGCTCTCTGGAGCATCAGGGAGTAAAGACTATTTTCGGTTATCCGGGAGGGAGCATCATGCCGGTATTCGATGCCTTATACGACCACCGGAAGGAATTGAACCATATCCTGGTTCGCCATGAACAAGGAGCCACCCATGCGGCGCAAGGCTTTGCACGTGTGTCGGGCGAGGTTGGCGTTTGTCTGGTTACCAGTGGACCAGGTGCTACCAATACTATCACGGGCATTGCAGATGCCATGATTGACAGTACGCCTATCGTTGTCATTGCCGGCCAGGTAGGGACGAACTTCTTGGGTACGGATGCATTTCAGGAAGTGGACTTGGTAGGCATTACTCAGCCTATCACGAAATGGAGTTACCAGATTCGTCGTGCAGAAGATGTGGCCTGGGCAGTGGCACGTGCTTTCTATGTGGCAAAGAGCGGACGTCCGGGACCGGTCGTGCTGGATTTTGCTAAAAACGCCCAAGTGGAGAAAACAGAATATGCGCCTACTAAGGTGGACTATGTCCGTAGCTATCTTCCCGTTCCCGAAATGAAGCCGGAGGCCATACGGCAGGCTGCTGAATTAATAAATGGTGCGGAACGGCCTTTGGTGCTGGTAGGACAAGGCGTGGAGCTGGGAGAAGCCCAGCAAGAGCTTCGTGCTTTCATTGAGAAAGCCGGAATGCCTGCCGGATGCACTTTATTGGGACTTTCCGCATTACCTACGAACCATCCGTTGAACAAAGGAATGCTTGGTATGCACGGTAACCTGGGGCCCAATATCAATACCAATAAATGTGATGTCCTTATCGCCGTAGGCATGCGCTTTGATGACCGTGTGACGGGTAAATTGGAAACATATGCCAAGCAGGCGAAGATTATCCACTTTGATATTGACCCTGCCGAAATAGATAAGAATGTAAAGACCGATGTTGCTGTCCTGGGAGATTGCAAAGAGACACTGGCTGCCGTTACCCAATTGCTGGAACCCGCCAACCATCAGGAATGGATTGACAGTTTCCGGCAATACGAGGAAGTGGAAGAGGAAAAGGTAATCCGTCCGGAATTACATCCGGCAGGAAAAGCGCTAAGCATGGGTGAGGTGGTGCGTGCTGTGAGTGAGGCTACCCATAACGAGGCGATATTGGTGACTGATGTCGGCCAGAATCAGATGATGTCCGCCCGTTATTTCAAATACAGCAAGGAACGTAGCATTGTTACTTCCGGTGGCCTGGGTACTATGGGCTTCGGCCTTCCGGCAGCTATCGGTGCCACTTTTGGACGTCCGGACCGCACGGTATGCGTATTCATGGGAGACGGCGGCTTGCAGATGAACCTGCAGGAGCTGGGTACCATCATGGAACAAAAGGCTCCGGTGAAGATGATTCTGTTGAACAATAACTTCTTGGGTAATGTTCGTCAATGGCAGGCGATGTTCTTCAATCGTCGCTATTCGTTTACTCCGATGATGAATCCGGATTATATGAAGATTGCTTCGGCATATGATATTCCTGCACGCAGGGTAATGACCCGTGAGGAGTTGGCAAAAGCGATTGAAGAGATGATAGTAACTGACGGACCGTTCCTGCTCGAAGCTTGTGTGGAGGAAGAAGGAAATGTAATGCCGATGACACCTCCGGGGGGGGCGGTCAATCAGATGTTGTTGGAATGCTGAAGTCATGCGAAATTAAAGAATTTACTCTATCTATGGATAAAAAACTATATACAATCATTGTTCATTCGGAAAACTTTGCCGGTTTGCTGAATCAGGTGACGGCTGTGTTTACCCGCCGGCAGATAAACATCGAGAGTTTGAATGTATCGGCCTCCTCCATCAAGGGGGTACATAAATATACCATTACCGCTTGGACGGACAAGGATACCATTGAAAAGGTGACCAAGCAGATTACCAAGAAAATAGATGTGCTGCAAGCCCATTATTTCACGGATGATGAAATCTATCAGCACGAGATTGCCCTTTATAAAATAACGACCCCTACGCTGGAAGAAAAACCGGAGGTGTCCAAAGTAATCCGTAAGTACAATGCCCGTATTGTGGAGGTGAATGCTGTATTTGCCATTGTTGAGAAGAATGGCATGAGTGAGGAAATAACTAATCTTTATGAGGAGTTGCGCCAGTTGGATTGCGTACTTCAGTTCGTCCGTTCGGGTCGCGTAGCCATTACGACCAGCTGCTTTGAGCGTGTCAATGAATATCTGGCGGACCGTGAAGCAAAATATCGTCAAAGTAAACACCAGGAATCATGATGAGCGAGAACAATAAAATAGGTACCTACAAGTTTGTTGCCGAACCGTTTCATGTCGACTTTACCGGACGGCTGACAATGGGAGTATTGGGCAACCATTTGTTGAATTGTGCGGGTTTCCATGCCAGCGACCGCGGTTTTGGCATCGCGACTCTAAACGAGGACAATTATACTTGGGTATTGTCCCGTCTGGCTGTCGAACTGGATGAAATGCCTTATCAGTACGAAGATTTCTCCATTCAGACTTGGGTGGAGAATGTCTATCGCCTTTTTACAGACCGTAATTTCGCTGTCATCGATAAGGAGGGCAAGAAGATTGGGTATGCACGTTCCGTTTGGGCGATGATTAGCATGAATACCCGTAAGCCGGCAGATTTGCTGGCTCTTCATAGTGGCAGCATTGTAGATTATGTTTGCGATGAGCCTTGCCCGATAGAAAAACCTTCGCGGATAAAGGTGGCCTCAAAGGAACCGGTTGCTGCTTTGGTAGCCAAATACAGTGATATTGACATTAACGGGCATGTGAACAGCATCCGTTACATCGAGCATATCCTTGATTTGTTCCCGATAGAGATGTATAAGGAGAAGCGCATCCGTCGTTTTGAAATGGCATATGTAGCCGAAAGCTATTATGGGGATGAGTTGACTTTGTTCATGGATGATGCCGGTGAGGGCGTTTACGATGTGGAGGTGAAAAAGAATGGCAGCGAAGTGGTCTGTCGCTCTAAAGTGATATTTACAGAGAAATAAATAAATTTATCAACGTTGGCGTAGCCACAAATAAAAATTAAAACAAAAAATGGCACAATTGAATTTTGGTGGTGTTATTGAGAATGTAATGACCCGCGAAGAATTTCCTTTGGAAAAAGCACGTGAGATTTTGAAAGATGAAACAATTGCAGTAATCGGTTATGGCGTACAAGGCCCGGGCCAGGCTTGCAACTTGCGTGATAACGGTTTCAATGTGATTGTAGGACAACGTCCGGGCAAGACATACGAAAAGGCTGTGGCTGACGGATGGGTACCGGGTGAGACTTTGTTCGGCATCGAAGAGGCTTGTCAGAAAGGTACTATCGTCATGTGTCTGTTGTCTGACGCAGCTGTAATGTCTGTATGGCCGACTATCAAACCTTACTTGACTCCCGGAAAGGCTCTTTACTTCTCTCATGGTTTTGCTATTACCTGGAACGACCGTACCGGCGTGGTTCCTCCTAAAGATATTGATGTTATTATGGTTGCTCCCAAAGGTTCCGGTACTTCACTTCGTACCATGTTCCTCGAGGGTCGTGGCTTGAACTCATCATATGCCGTCTATCAGGATGCTACGGGTAAAGCTTTTGACAAGACGATTGCACTGGGTATCGGCATCGGTTCGGGATATTTGTTCGAGACAACTTTCATCCGCGAAGCCACTTCCGACTTGACCGGTGAACGCGGTTCATTGATGGGTGCTATCCAGGGATTGCTGTTGGCTCAGTATGAAGTATTGCGCGAAAACGGCCATACTCCTTCTGAAGCATTCAATGAAACAGTGGAAGAGTTGACTCAATCTTTGATGCCATTGTTTGCCAAGAACGGTATGGACTGGATGTATGCCAACTGTTCTACTACGGCACAGCGTGGTGCGCTGGATTGGATGACCCCGTTCCATGATGCCATCAAGCCGGTTGTACAGAAATTGTATGCAAGTGTGAAGTCGGGCAACGAAGCCCAGATTTCTATCGACAGTAACTCCAAACCCGATTATCGTGAGAAGCTGAATGCAGAATTGAAAGCCTTGCGTGAAAGCGAAATGTGGCAGACAGCTGTTACAGTTCGTAAACTTCGTCCGGAAAACAATTAATCAGCTTTATATAAATAGGTGAAATACCCTCTTCGGTGTTACCGGAGGGGGTATTTCTTTATTATTGATTCCCTATATTTTGAATAAACTCCAATAGCTTCCGGTAAAAACCGTGATGTTTCAGCGTCTCTGCCTCTCCCAATATTACCAGCTTCATACGTGCCCGGGTGATGGCTACATTCATTCTCCTTAAATCATTCAGGAATCCTATCTGTCCTTCTTCGTTGGCACGGACAAGGCTAATGAAGATAACATCGCGCTCTTGCCCTTGGAAGCCATCCACCGTATTTACAGTGAACAAGCTGCGATAAGGCTTGAGTGAAGCGTCTGCCTTTATCTTGCTGCGGAGATATTGCACTTGTGCCTTGTAAGGGGAGATGATGCCGATGTCTATTTTTTCTTCCAGAATGCGGTTGCCACCGATACGGTTGATGTAGATTTTCAGTTCTGATAGGAGCAGGTCCGCTTCCGCCTTATTAATGCGCCCGAAAGTCTCTCCCACAAATTCTTCTTTGAAATCCATTTCGGAGGTGTCAATCCAGTGGATGGGGGTATCCCAGTCCAGGATGCCCCGGTAACGCACTTCGGGAGCGGCTTCCAACTCGCTATTATAAAACCATTGGGAAGGAAATTTCATGATTTCCTCGTGCATGCGGTATTGCACTTTCAGCAAAGAGACAACGGCAGGTTTGTTGGACACCACTTTCTCCATCAATGTTCGTTCCAGACCTCCACGGGCGGCTTCGTAGCATTTTATGGTGGGCGGAAGTTGGCAGTGGTCACCCGCCAACACCA
Organism: Bacteroides sp. Marseille-P8574; assembly: GCF_902825465.1. Taxonomy (NCBI): domain Bacteria; kingdom Pseudomonadati; phylum Bacteroidota; class Bacteroidia; order Bacteroidales; family Bacteroidaceae; genus Bacteroides; species Bacteroides sp. Marseille-P8574. Next base: position 1,407,887 of record NZ_CADEBE010000002.1, on the reverse strand, counting down.
CGCGGTCTGCCTTTCGGATGGCTATCCAGCAGGCAGCCTCTAAGGCCTGGGCTGCTTCATCAATGAAAAGGGTGCCGAAACGGCGTCCGTTCAGCAGCCGGTGATTGCTGCTTACCAGCGTGGAGGCTATGACATGTGCCCCATCAAAAAGCTCTGAATTGATTTGTATTTCCAATGCGGTGGCGCGGTCGCGCAGGCGGCTCATACGGCTGCGTACTCCTTCGCGTTCGTCATAGCTGCCACGGCGGGCACGGCTGCCCAGTTCACGGAGATTTTTCCGGATGCTCCACAGTTCCGGATAAAGTGGATGGTTCTCGAAACGACGCTCGTAGGTAAAGGAAAGCATCTTGTCGTTGACACGGGTCGGATTGCCGATACGCAGGACATTGACGCCACGGTCCACAAGTTTTTCCGAAATCCAGTCGACGGCGGTATTGCTTTGGGCACATACCAGTACCTGCGGTTCCCGATGCAGGGTTTCGTAGATGGCTTCCACTAAGGTGGTCGTTTTTCCGGTTCCCGGAGGACCATGTACAATGGCCACGTCGCGGGCACACAGCACTTTGTTTACAGCTGTCTCCTGCGTGGAGTTCAGCCAGGGAAACCGTACGGGGTAGAGCTCTCGGAAACCGGCTTTCGAGGTTCCCAGCAATATGTCCCGCAATTCGGCCAGGCGGTTGCCTTTGGAGCGTAACGTATCTTCCAAGGCTTCGAACATGGTCCGATAGGATGTTTCGTCGAAATAAAGTTGCACGCCGAGGTTGTCCGTTTCCTGCACTTCCATAACGGCACCGGCTCCGGGCATTATCGCTACCATCCGTGTCTCGTCGGCATAGCTTACGGTAGCGGTGAAGTTCATATAGGTTATTTTCCCATCGGCAGACTGGCGGAAAAAACATACGGGACGGCCGAACTCAAAATTATGTTCTATATAGGTATTTTCTGTGTGTGTAATTTCTATTACTAATTGATTCAGTGAATTATAGTAACTTCGTCCCGGAGTGGCAGGATACCAGCAAAGTCCCCGTTTCACTTTCCGGGCAACTCCCATGTTTTCGGTTTGGCGTTTGAATTCCTCTTTTTCGTATTCGTATTCCATGCGCAGCAAAAGTTGTTGCTGCTGGAGGTGAATAATAGGACTATTTGAATCTTGTTCCTTCATGGTTGCAAAGGTAATCATTCTTCGCTTCCGACGGAAAAAATGCTTTATTTTGTTAAACTATTCAGCCTTTTTATTTGTTTATGATATTAATTTGTAATCTTTACAATAATGAAAAACTAAAAAATAGTGGTTATGGTATATGATTTAACGATGCTCAAAACGTTTTATGCCGCTTATTCGGAGAAGATAGAACGCGTACGGAACGTACTGCGGCGTCCGATGACTTTAGCGGAGAAAATTTTGTATGCTCATTTGTATGATGGGGATAAAGTGAAGAACTACAGACGGGGAGAAGACTATGTGAATTTCCGTCCCGACCGTGTGGCCATGCAGGATGCAACGGCTCAAATGGCCTTATTGCAATTTATGAATGCAGGCCGTGAGCAGGTTGCCGTGCCTTCCACTGTGCATTGTGACCATTTGATTCAAGCATATAAAGGTGCAAAAGAAGATGTTGCGACTGCTACGAAGACCAACGAGGAGGTCTATAATTTTCTCCGTGATGTTTCTTCCCGCTATGGCATAGGTTTTTGGCAGCCGGGAGCAGGCATTATTCACCAGGTGGTATTGGAGAACTACGCATTTCCGGGTGGAATGATGGTAGGCACGGACTCTCATACGCCCAATGCCGGAGGTTTGGGCATGGTGGCCATTGGTGTGGGTGGTGCCGATGCGGTGGATGTGATGACCGGCATGGAATGGGAACTGAAAATGCCGCGTCTGATAGGCGTACACTTGAAGGGTAAATTGAGTGGCTGGGTAGCTCCCAAAGATGTTATTCTGAAGTTGGCGGGTATTCTTACTGTAAAAGGGGGAACCAATGCCATCATTGAATATTTTGGACCGGGAACCGCTTCATTGTCTGCCACTGGAAAGGCTACCATCTGCAATATGGGGGCAGAGGTGGGGGCGACTACCTCCCTTTTCCCTTACGATGAGCGTATGGGTACCTACTTGAAGGCTACCGGACGTGAAGAAGTGGCAAAAATGGCTGCTTCCGTAGCTGCCGACCTTCGCGCCGACGACGAAGTGCTGGCAAATCCGGAAAAATATTACGACCGCATCATTGAAATAGACCTCTCGCTATTGGAACCGTATATCAACGGGCCCTTTACGCCGGATGCAGCAACACCGATATCGAAATTTGCCGAGGTAGTGATAACCAATAACTATCCCCGCCGGATGGAAGTCGGCCTGATAGGGTCGTGCACCAATTCGTCCTATCAGGATTTGAGCCGCGCAGCCTCCCTTGCCCGGCAGGTAAAGGAAAAGAATTTGAAGGTTGCTTCTCCGCTGATTGTCAACCCCGGTTCGGAGCAGATACGTGCCACTGCTGAACGCGACGGCATGATTGCCGCTTTCGAAGATATTGGCGCAACGATAATGGCGAATGCCTGCGGACCTTGTATTGGCCAGTGGAAGCGCGATACTGATGACCCCGAACGCAAAAATTCCATCGTCACCTCTTTTAACCGTAATTTTGCCAAACGTGCCGATGGAAATCCCAACACTTTTGCTTACGTCGCTTCCCCGGAGATAACGATGGCGCTGACCATTGCCGGTGACCTTTGTTTCGACCCGTTGAGGGATACGCTGGTCAATGCCAAAGGAGAGGTTGTGAAACTGTCCGAACCGGTCGGTGAAGAACTGCCGGCACACGGGTTTATAGGAGGAAAGGAAGGATACATTGCTCCAGGCAAAGGACAGACGGAAATTACGGTCAATCCTCATTCACAGCGCTTGCAACTGCTGACTCCCTTCCCTGCCTGGGATAGCATGGATTTGCTGAATATGCCTTTATTGATTAAAGTGCAGGGGAAATGTACCACCGACCACATTTCCATGGCAGGGCCATGGCTCCGTTTCCGGGGACATCTGGAGAATATTTCGGATAATATGCTGATGGGAGCTGTCAATGCTTTCAATGGAGAGACGAATAGTGTCTGGAATCGCTCTACCAATACCTATGGAACGGTGTCAGGCACGGCGAAATTGTATAAATCCGAAGGCATCCCTTCCATTGTCGTTGCCGAAGAGAATTATGGTGAAGGTTCCAGCCGTGAGCATGCTGCCATGGAACCACGTTTCCTGAATGTACGCGTCATTTTGGCGAAAAGCTTTGCCCGTATCCATGAGACGAATTTAAAGAAACAAGGCATGTTGGCGTTGACCTTTACGGATAAGGCCGATTATGACAAGATTCGGGAACGCGACCTGATTTCTGTCATGGGTTTGAAAGATTTTGCTCCGGGACGCACGTTGAAGGTGGTTCTTCATCACGAGGACGGGAGTAAAGAAAGTTTTGAAGTACAACATACGTATAACGAACAGCAGATAGCCTGGTTCCGGGCCGGTTCTGCACTTAATGCAAGATAGAATATGGAAAAAATTACTGTACCTTTTATTACCGGCGATGGGGTGGGAGCAGAAGTGACCCCATCCATGCAGGCTGTCGTGAATGCCGCTGTCAAGAAATCCTATGGTGACCGGCGTGGCATTGAATGGAAAGAAGTGCTGGCAGGAGAACGTGCCTTCCACGAAACCGGTTCCTGGTTGCCGGACGAAACCATGGAAGCCTTCCGTACCTATAAGGTGGGCATCAAAGGTCCTTTGACAACTCCCGTCGGCGGAGGTATCCGTTCCTTGAACGTAGCCTTGCGTCAGACGCTCGATTTGTATGTCTGCCAACGTCCGGTACGTTGGTATAAGGGCATTGTTTCTCCACTCAAAGAGCCGCAGAAGGTGGATATGTACGTATTCCGTGAGAATACCGAGGATATTTATGCAGGCATCGAATGGGAAGCCGGAACTCCGGAGGCTGAAAAGTTCTATCGTTTTCTCCATGATGACATGGGGGTGACAAAAGTCCGTTTTCCCGAAACCTCCTCGTTTGGCGTGAAGCCCGTTTCAAGAGAAGGAACAGAGCGCTTGGTGCGTGCCGCCTGCCAATACGCCCTTGAGCATCATCTGCCTTCCGTGACGTTGGTACACAAAGGAAACATCATGAAATTTACGGAAGGCGGCTTCAAGAAGTGGGGGTACGAACTGGCAGAACGTGAGTTTGGTAAAGAGCTGGCAGAAGGGCGTCTGGTCATCAAGGACTGCATTGCCGATGCATTCTTGCAGAACACGTTGCTTATCCCTGAAGAATATTCCGTGATTGCCACGTTGAATCTGAACGGCGATTATGTGTCCGACCAACTGGCTGCCATGGTAGGCGGCATCGGCATTGCACCGGGTGCGAATATCAACTATAAAACGGGGCATGCCATTTTTGAGGCTACTCACGGGACGGCTCCGAACATTGCCGGGAAAGACATTGTGAATCCCTGTTCCATCATCCTTTCCGCTGTGATGATGCTTGAATATCTGGGTTGGAAGGAAGCAGCCTCTCTTATAGAGAACGCCTTGGAGCAAAGTTTCACAGAAGCCCGTGCTACTGCCGACTTGGCCCGTTTTATGCCGGGTGGCGTCTCGCTGTCCACTTCGGCTTTCACCCGGGAGATTGTAAGGAGAATAGAAAATGGGAATAACGAATAAAACGAAACGATTATGAAGAAGGAGTATCTGATTTACAAGCTTTCCGAAGATTTGAAGGAAGCTACCCGGATTGAGAATGAACTGTTCAGGAAGTTTGATGTGAAGCGCGGTTTGCGTAATGAGGACGGCACGGGAGTCTTGGTGGGGTTGACCAAAATAGGCAATGTGGTCGGCTATGAACGCATCCCCGGTGGAGGGCTGAAGCCTATTCCCGGCAAATTGTTCTACCGCGGTTATGATGTGGATGACTTGGCACACGCCATCATCAAAGAGAAGCGTTTCGGTTTTGAGGAAATTGCCTACTTGTTGCTTTCCGGTCGCCTGCCCGACAAGGAAGAACTCTCTTCTTTCCGTGAGCTCATCAACGACAACATGCCGCTGGAACAGAAGACCAAGATGAATATCATTGAACTTGAAGGAAACAACATTATGAACATCCTGGCGCGCAGCGTGCTCGAGATGTATCGTTTTGACCCTGATGCAGATGACACTTCCCGCGATAATCTGATGCGGCAGAGCATTGAGCTTATTTCGAAATTCCCGACCATCATTGCGTATGCCTATAACATGCTTCGCCATGCCACCCATGGCCGTTCATTGCATATCCGCCATCCGCAGGAAAACCTTTCCATTGCCGAGAATTTCCTCTATATGCTGAAGAAGGACTACACGGAGCTGGATGCCCGCACACTCGACCTGCTGTTGGTTCTTCAGGCCGAGCACGGTGGTGGTAACAACTCCACTTTTACCGTACGTGTCACTTCTTCTACCGGGACGGATACTTACTCTTCGATAGCGGCAGGTATCGGTTCCTTGAAAGGGCCGCTTCATGGAGGTGCCAATATTCAGGTTGCCGATATGTTCCACCATCTGCAGGAAAACATTCAGGACTGGACGAACGTGGATGAGATTGATACTTACTTCACCCGCATGCTCAACAAGGAAGTCTATAACAAGACCGGTTTGATATATGGTATCGGACATGCCGTCTATACCATTTCCGACCCGCGCGCCATTCTGCTGAAGGAGCTTGCCCGCGACCTTGCCCGCGAAAAAGGGAAAGAACGTGAGTTCGCTTTCCTTGAACTGCTCGAGGAGCGCGCCATTGATGTGTTTGGCCGTGTGAAGAATAATGGAAAGACGGTTTCGAGCAATGTGGATTTCTATTCGGGCTTTGTCTACGAGATGATTGGGCTGCCGCAGGAAATCTTCACGCCTTTGTTTGCCATGGCACGTATTGTCGGTTGGTGTGCACATCGCAATGAAGAATTGAACTTTGAAGGTAAGCGTATTATCCGTCCTGCCTATAAGAATGTTTTGGATGAGGTGGCTTATGTGCCCATTAAGAAACGGTAAGTATTAGACTTGTATCTTTTAAATCGTTCCATCACGGGGGAAAAATCGTTCCACCATGGTGGAACGATTTTTTCTCCATGGTGGAATGAAATTTACTCCATGATGGAACGATTAGATTTTCGTATCTCTACTGCTTAATCTTCTCAGTAAAAAACACTGGTTTTTGCATGAAAAAACAATTATCCGGGGAAAACGATTTGTTTGTTGTGAGTTTTCTTTATCTTTGCTTCGCATAAATAAAGAACTATGAATCAGGAAACTTTTCAGATATTTCTGTGGGTAATGAGTGCTGTGGCATTGGTTGTCTTTATTGCACTCTATTTTGTCAAAGCGGGTTATGGCATGTTCCGTACTGCCTCGTGGGGAATCTCCATCAATAATAAATTGGCGTGGGTGCTTATGGAAGCGCCGGTATTCATCGTCATGTTTGGGTTGTGGGGGAAGAGTGGAGCGGGATTTGCCGTGCCGGTATATTTCTTCTTCCTGCTGTTTCAGTTGCACTATCTTCAGCGGGCCTTTATTTTTCCGTTCCTGCTGAAAGGTAAAAGCCGGATGCCGGTAGCTATTATGGCGATGGGTATCGTCTTCAACCTTTTGAACGGGATGATGCAGGCGGGCGGTTTGTTCTATTTCGCTCCCGAAGGCTTGTATGCCGATGGCTGGGCCTATTTGTTGAAACCTCATGCCTTGTTGGGAGTCATTCTGTTTTTTGCGGGTATGTTCGTCAATTTGCATTCCGACTATGTGATACGTCATCTGCGCAGGCCGGGTGATACGAAGCATTATCTTCCCGGAAAAGGACTTTACCGATACGTCACTTCTGCCAATTACTTCGGTGAACTGGTGGAATGGACGGGGTTTGCCATACTCACAGCTTCTCCCGCCGCCTGGGTGTTCGTCTGGTGGACGTTTGCCAACCTTGTTCCCCGTGCCGATGCCATTCACCGCCGTTATCGGGAGGAGTTTGGTGATGAGGCGGTAGGAAAGCGCAAACGCATCATTCCATTTCTTTATTAATGGAAAATGGAGAGTTGAAAATGGAAAATGAATAATTCATAACTTATAACTCATAACTCATAACGATGGAATCCAAGTTATTCACCCCCGTCACTTTCGGACCGTTGACTTTGCGTAACCGTACCATCCGTTCGGCTGCTTTCGAGAGCATGTGTCCCGGAAACGCTCCGTCGGACATGTTGCTCGACTATCATCGGTCGGTAGCGGCGGGAGGTATAGGTATGACTACTGTTGCTTATGCGGCAGTTACTCAGAGCGGCTTGTCTTTTGACCGCCAGTTGTGGATGCGTCCTGAGATTATCCCCGGACTCCGTAGGCTGACTGATGCCATACATGCGGAGGGGGCTGCGGCAGGCATCCAGTTGGGACACTGTGGCAATATGTCCCATAAGAGTATTTGCGGTTGTATGCCTGTCGGTGCATCTTCCGGTTTCAATCTTTATTCTCCTACTTTTGTGCGCGGACTTCGTGCCGATGAGCTGCCGGAGATGGCGCGCGCTTATGGACGTTCGGTGAATCTGGCACGGGAGGCCGGATTTGATTCTGTAGAGATTCATGCAGGGCATGGCTATCTCATCAGCCAGTTCTTGTCCCCGTCCACCAACCATCGGAAAGACGAGTTCGGAGGCTCGTTGCAGAACCGTATGCGTTTTATGGATATGGTGATGGAAGAAGTGATGAAGGCTGCCGGCAGTGATATGGCTGTGCTGGTGAAGATGAACATGCGCGACGGTTTCCGTGGAGGGATGGAGCTGGACGAGACGATGCAGGTGGCCCGGAGGCTGGAGCAGTCGGGAGCACATGCGCTGGTCTTGAGCGGTGGGTTCGTCAGTAAGGCGCCGATGTATGTCATGCGGGGCGAAATGCCTATCCGCAGCATGACGCATTACATGACCTGCTGGTGGTTGAAATACGGTGTACGCATGGTAGGCAAATGGATGATACCGAGCGTACCGTTTAAGGAAGCCTATTTCCTGGAAGATGCCTTGAAATTCCGTGCCGCCTTGAAGATACCGTTGGTTTATGTGGGTGGCCTGGTTTCCAGGGACAAGATAGATGAGGTGCTGGATGACGGCTTCGAGGCTGTGCAAATGGCACGTGCTCTGCTCAATGAGCCGGGGTTCGTCAACCGCATGCGTGCCGAAGAGAATGCACGTTGCAACTGCCAGCATAGTAATTATTGCATTGCCCGGATGTATTCCATCGAGATGGCATGCCATCAGCATTTGAAGGAGGAGCTTCCACCTTGTCTGAAAAGGGAGATAGAGAAAATCGAAGCGAAAGGCTGATTTTTAGTTTTTAATTTTCAATTTTTAATTATTAAAGTGAATTTAGCTGTTATAACCGGGGCAGACGGTGGCATGGGCATGGAAATTACCCGCGCAGTGGCAACTGCCGGCTATCAGGTCATCATGGCATGCCGTGACCCCCAAGCTGCCGAACCCAAGCGGCAACTGCTGATGCGTGAAACCGGTAATCCGCGTATTGAGACTGCTCCCATTGATTTGGCATCTCTGGCTTCAGTGGCCGCATTTGCAGAGCATCTGTTGAAGCGGGGAGAGCCGTTGGCGTTGTTGATGAACAATGCCGGAACCATGGAAACGGAACGCCGCATTACCGAAGACGGACTGGAACGGACGGTGAGTGTCAATTATGTAGGGCCTTACCTGCTGACCCGCAAGCTGCTGCCATTGATGGGAGAGGGGAGCCGTATTGTGAATATGGTATCTTGTACGTATGCCATCGGTCATCTTGACTTTCCGGATTTTTTCCTCCGGGGAAAGAAGGGTGGCTTTTGGCGCATTCCTATATATAGCAACACGAAGCTGGCATTGACTCTGTTCACCATCGACTTGGCCAGTCGCGTCAAGCACAAAGGTATTGTTGTGAATGCGGCCGACCCGGGGATTGTGTCTACCAATATCATCACCATGCATATGTGGTTCGACCCGCTGACAGATATGCTTTTCAGACCTTTTATCCGTACTCCCCGTAAGGGAGCTGCAACGGCTGTCGGCTTATTGCTGGATGAGGATGCCGGTAAACGTACGGGTACATTGAATGCCAGTTGCCGTCCCAAGTCTCTTTCGGAGAAGTATACCCGGCATGTACAGATGGAAGAACTGTGGGAGAGGACGGAAAATATAGTGAAGAAATGGTTGTAAAAAACAGAGAAGGCGCATATGTCGCCTTCTCTGTTTATGGGGTATCTGAACTGTCTGTCATCAGATCGACAGTTCTCTCAATACATTTACAAGGTCTTTTTTGATGGGTTTATCATTTTTGATGGCTTTCGTGAAAGGAACGTATACCACTTCATCGTGGTCAATGCCTATCATGACATTGCGCTGTCCTTCCATGATGGCGTCGATGGCGGCTGCGCCCAGACGGCTGGCAAGGATACGGTCGTGTGCCGTAGGACTACCACCGCGTTGCAAGTGACCGAGGATGGTTACGCGTACGTCATATTGGGGGTATTCGTTCTTTACACGCTCTGCATAGTGCATGGCACCGCCGGTCAGTTCACTCTCGGCTACCAGTACGATACTGCTGTTCTTGGATTTCCGGAAACCGTTCTTGATGAATTCTTCCAGTTGGTCTACTTCCGTACTGAATTCCGGGATAATGGCTGCTTCTGCTCCGGAGGCGATGGCGCCGTTCAGAGCGAGGAAACCGGCATCGCGTCCCATGACTTCTACGAAAAACAAGCGCTCATGGGAAGTGGCTGTATCACGGATTTTGTCCACAGCATCCAGGATCGTGTTCAGCGCGGTGTCGTAGCCGATAGTGGTATCTGTTCCATAAAGGTCATTGTCGATAGTTCCCGGCAGCCCGATACAAGGCACGTCAAACTCTTGTGCAAAGATACGAGCACCGGTCAGCGAACCGTCGCCTCCGATAATCACTAAGGCGTCAATGCCTTCTTTCTTCATGTTGTCGTAAGCAATCTGGCGGCCCTCGGGAGTCGTGAACTCTTTGCAGCGGGCTGTCTTCAGGATTGTACCACCCAGCTGGATGATGTTGCTGACATTTTGGCTTTTGAATTCTTTGATTTCGCCGGTTACCAGACCTTTGTAACCTCTATATATACCTTTAACTGAAAGTCCGTTGTAAATAGCCGAACGTGTCACGGCACGTATGGCTGCGTTCATTCCCGGAGCATCACCTCCTGATGTCAAGATACCAATGCACTTAACTGTTCCCATAACAATCTTTTTGTTTAGTATTAATAATCATGATGAAAAATAGATTTGGACTATTTTTTCATGCCGCAAAGATAAGGAAAAAGCTGAGGCCGTGACTAATAAATTACGTTAATTTGCTGTTCCAAAAGGATGACAAACTGTTATTTAAGTTTTGACTTTATGGCTTCTGAAATTTCTTCCATCAGCCATTTAGGGGTGGAAGTGGCTCCGCAGACACCGATGGAATTGGCACCGGCTAACAGAGAACTATCTATTTCTTCGGCACTGTCTATCAAATGTGAATTGGCATTGACTTTTTTACACTCACTGAACAGCATCTTGCCGTTGGAACTTTTTTTACCGCTAACAAAGAATATTAAATCATGGGAAGCGGCAAATTTTCGGATATTGGGTATCCGGTTTGCTACTTGTCGACAGATAGTGTCGTATGATTCAAAAGTAACTTCCGGTGAGATGTGTCCCTCTATGTATTTTACAATGTTTTGAAATCCGTCCAGAGATTTTGTGGTCTGGGAATAGAGCCGGATGTCTTTGCTGAAATCCAGTTTCCTTGCCTCTTCCTGCTTTTCAATAACGATGGCCTTTCCCGTAGTTTGACCTACCAGTCCCAGTACTTCGGCGTGTCCATTTTTGCCATAGATGACAATTTGTTTGTCTTGGCCGTCTTCCTGGACATACTCTTGCTTTATCTTCTTTTGCAGGCGGAGTACGACCGGGCAGGTTGCGTCAATGATTTCTATATTGTTGCGGCGGGCAATGTCATAAGTTTCGGGGGGTTCTCCATGAGCGCGAAGCAACACCTTGGCGTTGTGGAGGTGGTTGAATTCCTCATGGTTGATGGTAATCAGTCCCATTGCTTTCAGGCGTTCCACTTCACGGCTGTTGTGCACGATATCTCCCAGACAATAAAGGGTTCCTCCTTTCGCCAGTTCCTCTTCTGCCTTGTTTATTGCGGTGACAACTCCGAAACAGAAGCCGGAGCCTTCGTCTATTTCTACTTTTGCCATATCCGGTTCAGTTCTTCTCCTTTATAACCCGTTCGAATTGTTTGGCCAGCCATTCCTTTTGTTGGGAAATGGTCAGGTGGCTGTTGTCCAACAATAAAGCGTCAGAAGCTTTGCGCAGCGGACTTACTTCCCGGTTTTGGTCAATATAGTCCCGTTGTTTCACATTTTCCAGAATTTCGTCAAAGCTGGCTTCTTCCCCTTTGGCCTTCAGTTCATCATAGCGGCGTTGTGCCCGTATTTCGGGGCTGGCAGTTACAAAAATTTTCAGCTCGGCATCCGGGAAAACGGTAGTGCCGATGTCGCGCCCGTCCATAACGATGCCTTTGGCCTTGCCCATCTCTTGTTGCTGTGCCACCATAGCTTCGCGTACGAAATCCAATGCTGCAATGGGACTGACACGTGAAGACACTTCCATGGTACGGATTTTGTTTTCTACATTTATTCCGTTCAGGTAGGTGTCCGGGCGTCCGGTTTCGGGGTTCAGGCGGAAAAAAATATGTATATCCTTTATTAGACTTTTAAGTTTTTCGGTATCTATGCGGTCACCCTGGAAAATACCATTCTCCATACTATATAATGTTACTGCCCGATACATGGCACCGCTATCTATATATATGTAGCCGATTTCGCGGGCGAGGTCTTTGGCCATAGTGCTTTTTCCGCAAGAGGAAAAGCCGTCGATTGCTATTGTTATCTTTCTCATGACTTTTATACTATAGTTATATAGGTATAACACCTGCAAAACAGAAAATTTCAATATTTCATTTAAAATTCTTGCCAAAGATACGGTATTTTTAAAATATCTCGTTACATTTGTGGCACAAAAGCACATGGAGGCTTTTGAAGGATTAAAAAAATGAAAATGGAGCGCCTATTGTGTAAAAAAAAACAGCAGTGCGTGAACATTCTTGGGAAAAGTGCTATATTTGCCCCAAATGAGAAACACTAAAATTATATTATAAATTATGGAAATTAAGAAATCACCTAAGGCAGACTTGGAGAGTAAGAAGTCGACTTGGCTGCTTGTCGGTTATGTGATTGTGCTCGCTTTCATGTTTGTTGCGTTCGAGTGGACAAAGCGTGACATCAAGATTGATACGAGCCAGGCTGTTGCCGACTTAGTATTTGAAGAGGAAATTATTCCTATTACGGAACAACCGGAGCAGGTTACTCCTCCGCCCCCCGAAGCTCCTGCAATTGCAGAAACCTTGACTATTGTTGAGGACGATGCTGACGTGGAAGAAACTGCTATCGTATCTTCTGAAGAATTGAACCAGGCTGTGGAAATTAAATATGTTCCCGTAGCAGTGGAAGAAGAAGAACCGGAAGAACAGACTATTTTCGAAGTGGTAGAACAGATGCCTGAATTTCCGAATGGTGGTATGGCTGGTCTGATGCAGTATCTGAGCAAGAACATCAAATATCCTACTATTGCACAGGAAAACGGAACTCAAGGTCGTGTAACTGTACAGTTCGTGGTTAATAAGGATGGTAGTATTGTAGATGCTAAAGTTTTGAGAGGTGTTGATCCGTATTTGGACAAAGAAGCTGTCCGCGTGATTATGGGTATGCCGAAGTGGAAGCCTGGTATGCAGCGTGGTAAACCCGTTCGCGTTAAGTATACTGTACCTGTAATGTTTAGATTGCAGTAATAAAATATCTATAAGTGGGAGAGGCTGCCGGAATGCAGCCTCTTTTCATTATCCGCTATTTCCTAAATTCTGAAAATGTCATGTTTACAGCTTCCGAGCTTTTAGAAAGAATAAATTCTCATATTGCAGAATTGCAGTTTACCCGTACTCCTCAAGGTTTATATGCTCCCATTACCTATGTGCTGTCCATGGGTGGAAAAAGAATCCGTCCGGTATTGATGTTGATGGCCTACAATCTGTATCAGGAGGATATTACCCGTATTTTTAATCCTGCAATGGGTATTGAAGTGTATCATAATTATACTCTTTTGCACGACGACTTGATGGACCGTGCAGACCGTCGCCGTGGCAAGGATACAGTACATAAAGTCTGGGATGACAATGCTGCCATTCTTTCGGGGGATGCAATGCTTGTATTGGCTTATCAGTTTATGGCTCAATGCCCGGTTGAACATTTGAAAGAAGTGATGGATATATTTAGCTTGACCGCACTTGAAATCTGTGAAGGGCAACAGCTGGATATGGAGTTTGAACATCGGAAAGATGTGAAGGCAGAGGAGTATCTGGAAATGATTCGTCTGAAAACTTCGGTATTGTTGGCTGCAAGTCTGAAGATTGGTGCTCTTTTGGGAGGGGCTTCTTCTGAAGATGCGGAGCTGTTGTATGATTTTGGCATGAACTTGGGTGTCGCTTTTCAGTTGAAAGATGACTTCCTGGATGTTTATGGCGATGCTGCCGTCTTTGGAAAGAATATTGGAGGTGACATTCTGTGCAATAAAAAGACCTACATGCTGATAAAGGCTTTTGAACATGCGGATGAAGGCCAGTTGACTTATTTGAATGCTTGGGTGGATGCTGTTTCATTCAATCCGGAGGAGAAGGTTGCTGCGGTGACGGAACTGTATAACCAGATTGGTGTCAAGGAGTTGTGTGAGAAAAAAATGGAAGAGTATTGTGAGCGCGCAATGGAAAGTTTATTGGCGGTGAACGTGGCGGATGAAAAGAAGGAAGAATTGAAGAGCTTGATGGCTAACTTGATGCATCGGGAAGTGTAACTTAAATCCGGGAGAAATGCCTTATAGAAGATTGCCTAATACAGATCAAGCGAGAATACGGGCGCTGAAAGCAGTGGTCGTCAAGGGTGATATATGTAATGTGTATGATTTGGCCGTATCTTTGAAGGTATTGACTGATGCGCGGAATTTTCTTACAAAGTTTGAAGCTGCGCAAGCTTATTATGCCGACTGTTTTGAGCGGCAGGCTCGGGCGGGACGTAAGCATCAGGCTAATGTAAAGACTGCCCGTCTGTATATTTCTCATTTTATCCAGGTGTTGAATTTAGCTGTCATCCGTTCTGAAGTGCGTATTGCTCATAAGGAATATTACGGTTTGGACACAAGCAACAATAATGTGCCTGATTTATCGACAGAGCCTGCTTTGGCAGAGTGGGGGCGTAAAATCGTGGATGGGGAAAACAAGCGTATATCTCAGGGAGGAATTCCCATTTATAACCCTACGATTGCAAAAGTGAGGGTGCATTATGATATTTTCATGGATAGTTATGAGAAACAAAAGAATCTTCAATTTTTAACAGCCCGCAGTTTGGACACCTTGGCTTCGATGCGTGCAGAAGCGGATGAGTTGATTCTGCATATATGGAACCAGGTGGAAAAAAAATTTGAGGAGGTTACTCCTAATGAGAAACGGTTGGATTTATGCCGTGATTATGGAATAATCTATTATTATCGTACTGGTGAAAAACGCAAAGAGTAAGTTGAAGAATGAGATTGATTGATTCACATTCCCATCTTTTTTTAGAAGAGTTTGCAGGGGATTTGCCCCAAGTGATGGCCCGTGCCCGTGAGGCAGGAGTCACGCATATTTTTATGCCCAATATCGATAGTACCACCATAAAGCCTATGCTTCGGGTGTGTCGTGAATATAAGGGGTATTGCTATCCAATGATTGGGTTGCATCCCACGTCTGTGGATGCGGATTATGAAAAGGAGTTGGATATAGTGGCCCGGGAGCTGGCCTCATCGAACGAATTTGTTGCAGTTGGTGAAATTGGTATGGATTTGTATTGGGATAAGACTTTTCTCAGAGAACAGCAAAGGGCGTTGGGCAGGCAGATTGAGTGGGCTTTGGAATACGATTTGCCGGTAGTGCTGCATTGTAGGGAAGCGTTCGACCATATATATAATGTGTTGAAACTTTATCGGCAGACTCCTTTGAAAGGAATTTTCCATAGTTTTACGGGGACCTCGGAAGAGGCCTGCAGGATTATGGAATTTGCGGATTTCATGATAGGAATAAATGGTGTGGTGACTTTCAAGAAATCAACTTTGCCCGAAGTCTTGAAGAATATTCCTTTGGAACGTATCGTGCTGGAAACCGATTCCCCTTATCTGACTCCGGTTCCCAATCGAGGCAAGAGGAACGAAACCGCATATGTTAAGGATACTTTGGTAAAGGTGGCCGGAATCTATGGGAATTCTCCTGAAAAGGTGGCTCAGGTTACTTCTGATAACGCTTTAAAAGTGTTCGGAATGCTCAAATAAGCTCTTTAAGATTTTAAAGTTTATTAATTTTGAGATTTTATTTAATATAAAACGGGGAGAATGAGGCAGAACAACAAAAAAAAGAATACATTTGTAGCTGAAAACGCTTGTGGTTCGCATTTTTTTTGTAATTTGCACCCGATTTCAGAAAAGGCGTCTATTGGAGAGATGCTCGAGTGGTTGAAGAGGCACGCCTGGAAAGCGTGTATACCCCTAAAGGGTATCCGGGGTTCGAATCCCCGTCTCTCCGCAATGTGATAAAATGGAGATAAAACAACAAATTATAATAAATAAATTAATTAATTAATCTTAAAAATTAGACACACAATGAAAAAGTTATTTGCAATTGTTGCTGTGATGGGAGTCTTAACATTTGGCTCAACTCAACTTGCTCAGGCTCAAGATGCTCCTGCAGCTGAACAAACTGAACAAGCAGCTGTAGCACCTGCTGCTGACGCTGCTGCTCCTGCCGCTATGGAAGCTGCAGAAGGTGGTATCCACAAAGAGATTAAAACAAAGTTCATTGAAGGTACTGCATCTTTCATGAGTTTGGTAGCTATCGCATTGGTTATCGGTCTTGCATTCTGTATTGAACGTATCATTTATTTGAGTTTGGCTGAAATCAATACAAAGAAGTTCTTGTCTGCTATCGAAGCTGCTTTGGAAAAAGGTGACGTTGAAGCTGCTAAAGACATCGCACGTAACACAAGAGGTCCTATTGCTTCTATCTACTATCAAGGTCTGATGAGAATTGACCAAGGTATTGACGTAGTAGAAAAGTCTGTAGTATCTTATGGTGGTGTACAAGCTGGTTACTTGGAAAAAGGTTGCTCTTGGATTACACTGTTCATCGCTATGGCTCCGTCTTTGGGATTCTTGGGTACTGTAATCGGTATGGTGCAGGCATTTGATAAGATTCAGCAGGTAGGTGATATCTCTCCGACGGTTGTAGCAGGTGGTATGAAGGTTGCCTTGATCACTACTATCTTCGGTTTGATCGTTGCTTTGATTCTGCAGGTATTCTACAACTATATCTTGTCTAAGATTGAAGCTTTGACAAGTGAAATGGAAGATTCTTCTATCTCACTGTTGGATATGGTTATCAAATATGACTTGAAATACAAAAAATAATTAAGATGGCTAAGTTATCATATAAAGTATCATACTACGTACTGTATGTCATGTTCGCTATCATCTTGGTAGTGTTAGGCTTGTTCTACTTCGGTGGAGATGCTCAGGGCGATGCAGTATTGATGAGTGTTGACGCAGAAATGTGGCAACCGGCTCAGACAGACGCATTGATTTATTTGATGTATGTCTTGTTCTTTATAGCTATTATTGCTACCGTGGTTGGTGTTGTGTTCCAATTTGGATCTGCACTGAAAGATAATCCGGGAGCAGCGTTGAAATCTTTGATCGGTTTGGTTATATTGGTTGCAGTTGTTGTTATTTCTTGGGCTATGGGTAGTGAAGAGCCACTCGTTATTCCGGGTTATAGCGGAACTGAAAATGTTCCTTTCTGGTTGAAGCTTACTGATATGTTCCTCTATTCTATCTATATCTTGTTTGCTGGTACAATCTTGGCAATCATTTTTAGTAGCATTAAGAAGAAATTATCATAACCGATTGAGGTAAATCAATCTAAAGAGTAATTACAATGGCAAAAGGAAAAAGAAAAGTTCCTGATATTAACTCAAGTTCTACAGCGGATATTGCATTCTTGTTGCTGATTTTCTTCTTGATCACGACATCTATGGATACTGACCGTGGTTTGGCAAGACGTTTGCCGCCTCCACCGGAAAAAGACCAGAAGATTGAGGACCAGAAGAAGAAAGAACGTAATGTTCTGCAAGTCTTCTTAAATATGCAGGACCAGTTAATGTGTGGGAATGATTATATTACAGTTGACCAATTGCGTGCGAAAACAAAAGAATTCATTGCCAATCCGTACAATGATGAAACGAAGCCGGAAAAGATTTCAAAGAATGTTGCTTTCTTCGGTACGGTTCAAGTAACGGAAAATCATGTGGTTTCTTTGCGTTGTGACCGCGGTTCTTCCTATAAGGCATATATGGCTGTACAGAATGAGTTGGTAGCAGCTTATAATGAGTTGCGTGATGAATTGGCTCAAGAGAAGTGGCAGAAAAATTATGCTGAGTTGGATCAAGAACAGCAAGATGCAATTCGTGAAATTTATCCTCAGAGAATTTCTGAGGCAGAACCTAAAAAGTACGGAGAAAAGAAGTAATGGGAAAATTTAATAAGACTGGTAAACGTGAGATGCCGGCGTTGAACACTTCTTCTCTGCCTGACCTTATCTTCACCTTGTTGTTCTTTTTCATGATTGTGACAACGATGCGTGAGGTAACATTAAAGGTTGAGTTTAAGGTTCCGCAAGCTACGGAATTGGAGAAACTGGAGAAGAAGTCGTTGGTTACGTTTATCTACGTAGGAAAACCTACTGCCGAATTTCGTAAGAAGTTAGGTAATGAGAGCCGTATCCAGTTGAACGACAGTTATGCTGAAGTTGCTGAAATTCAAGATTATATTATTGGTGAACGTGCCAGTATGAAAGAAGAAGATCAGCCACAGATGACAGTGTCTTTGAAAGTTGACCAAGATACGAAAATGGGTATCGTAACAGATATCAAGGAAGCTCTTCGTCAAGCTTATGCTTTGAAGATTAACTATTCTGCGCAACCGCGTCAGTAAGAGTTGATTTAAGATATAATAAAGGTCGTTTCAACAAATGAAACGACCTTTATTGTTTTAAGTATATTGGATTTTTAAGATTTCACATTATATACTTCGCAGTAGATGTGTTCCTTTACAGAGTCAAAATCCTTTCCACATTCTATATCTCCATAGGCCATGATGAGCATAGGTAGGTAGTTGTCTCCTGCTTTGTAGGGTGGTTGTTGGTAGGGCTTTTCCCATAAGGAGAATCCTTGCCGTTGATAGAAGTTAATGCGGCGTTTAGCCATTTCTTCTTGGGGTATTTCCACTTCCAAGACGATGGGATGTTTTAAGAGTTGGCACAAATGGTTCAGTACACTCTTTCCATACCCGCCGTTACGCTGTGCGGGGTCAATGGCAAAATGCTCTATATAGTAGAAATGTCCGAAATCCCAGTAAGTGATGAGGCCTACCGGGGTGTTGTTATGGAAGATGATATTGTTATAGAAGTGCGTTTTGGTATCTGTATACTTGCGCAATTCCTCCAGTTCCCGGTACTCCTCTGAAGGGAACGATTGAGTCATTAATTTCTCCATATAGCTGTACAAGTCTGTGTCAGCTGTTGTAATACGTTGAAGTCTGATCATAAGTTCTTTAAGTTTAGTTTGTTCTTATTCTGTATAAAATTCAATGATGCGGCGGATAGCTCGTTGGCAGATAGGACAGAAAGTGGGATATTCATTGGTACGCATGCGGCAATTGTCTGCCGGACGGTAGATGCCTTTGGCAGAATAGCCGGCTCCTTCATATACACCTACGGGATATGTTCCACTTTCAGAAGAGGGAGTAGGAACGGGAATTCCTTGTGCAAGCATGTCTTCCCACTTGGAGGTGAAATTGATTCTCGTGCTGATATTCTGTTCCCAGGGTTCCACATCTAATGGATAGGTATCTGTCATCACGTCATTGTCATAGAAATATTCATCGGCCAGTCCGCCAAAGCTATGCCCGAACTCATGTACCACAACGGGGCGGAACATTGGATGGTGGGCGGTAGTAAGGGTATAGGAATTATAGATTCCACCGCCGCCATATTCTTCCGTATTGGCAAGGATGATGATGTGTTCATACGGTATTCCAGCCAGCGCATCGTGTATGGATTTGACACGGGAGGTTGTCAGATACCGGTCTGAATAGAATGTGCTGAAATGAGAACTGAATGCTGTCCGTTTCCATTCTCCGAGGCGTGGTACACTTACTCCGCTGTCTTCGGAGGGGCTGGCCACTGCTACAATGTTGAAGTACTTTTTCATGGACCGGAAGGGTTCGTGGGCAAACAGACTTTCGCAGGCAATGGCTGCATCTTTGTAGAATACCGGCATCTCTTCGGGAGTATATCCTTCTGCAAGGATGGCTACGTCGATGCATTTGTCTGTATTGCCGCTTTGCAGCAGATATTTATGTGGTGTGATGTGGGCAGTACCTTTCTGCTGTATTAGGATATCGTCGGGACTGACCGTATGTTTCATGCTTGCCCGTACATTTCTACGCGGGTCAAGGAGTGTTATTTCTATTTCTGCAGGACGAAGGGGATAGGGAAGGAGGAAGGTGTTTTCGAATCCTTTGGTTACTGCTTTGGCTTCATCTGTTTCCAGCCACTCCTGAAAGAGCGAAGAAAAGGATGTTTTGTAGATTACGTTGCCATTGGCAGCATCCCGCATAATGATTTGTCCGTTTCCTTGCAGGGGCAGTTCAGACAAGTGATGCTTCCTTCCTGCCCAAGAGGGGAGACAAGACAGTCCGTCCAGGCATATCTCTTGTTTGGCTGCATTTCCGGTAAAGATATAGTCGATACGTAGGGTCTTATCGGCAAAATAATCGGCAAAGCTTTGGGCATGCAAGGATATTGCTGCCATCAGGCATAATAGGAATAAGGAATACTTTTTCATAACGGTTCATTATTATTGCTACGACAAAGATAATATCTTTATTACCCCGTCTGATTATCAATATATTAGAAGAATAGTTGTCATATACTGTGCTAAAATACTCATTCCAACCGTCACAAAGATAGGCATTCTCTCCATACAATGAACGAAATCGAATGAGAAATTCTTGGAATGCTCCCAACCCCCTTTTAGGCTTAAGGTAATTTGTGCCCAGGCACCCTTGTCCATTATTCCGCTCACAGAAGTAAAATTCCATTTTATTGCCATCCACAGCCTTGTCCTTTCCGTCCAATACGCATATATATTCCGATAGCCCAGAATGTATCTCTTGCATTAGATTGGACAGATTCTTATCAGTACCTTTGTGCCAGATAAATCAATTATCAACCTTTTATTTCCACACAAATGCAAGCAATACCCAAGAGGCACAACACAATTCATTATTTACCACAAGAGATTAGGGAAACTATGGTTACAGAGGTCACATACCTGCCTATTACCAGGGAGAGGCTGGAACAGTTTTTCAAAGATGCGGCAAGTAAGCGAAAGCCTAAGTTAGTCAAGAAGCGTAAACAGTTAAGGCAGCAAGGGAGTTAATTCCATGCTGCCTTTATACTTCAATCTATTTAATTATTGCTTGGTCCAAGTGTTTGGCTCATCTTCACCCCACTCCCCAAATTCTTTAGCAATCATGGTATTACCATTAAATGTGACATAATAAGTATCAACTTCTGGAATCAAACTCACGTCATCTTTATATGTAACGGTTAGAACGGTAGTCTTAGCATCATAAGTATAAGTAAATGAAACCGGATATTCAAGGTCTCCATGATAATATTCTTGGTTCATTCCCGTACCGTCTGCATTAAATTTCCATATAAAATAATAATCTTCTCCATAGCTATCTATCCAAGTACCTACCAACGGATTATTACCATTATTACCATTATTATCTTCATCATCATCATCACTACATGCTGCGAAGTTAACACTCATAATTACTGCTACGATAGCCATTCCAATCAATCTTAATGTCTTCATTGCTATAAATCTGTTTATGCCTCTACGTCCCTAATAGGTGGCAGTTAATAATAAATAGTTGTATCAGTGTGAGGAACACAGCGATAGCTGCACACTTCATAAATGAGTTGTCAATTAATAAGTAGTAGTCTGTATCTTTACGGTTAATTCATGTATTATAGTCAGTGTTCCCTAACTAACTGTTATACAATAAAGAAGCGTGGGAACATTGAATATTACTACGTTGAGGCTCTGGACTGCCCTAAGTCAAGTAATAAACAATAGCCCACGCCAAACGTTATATAGTCCACTTGACTAAGTGGGTATATAGCATTGACGTGAGCGTCCTTGCCTATTATCCTTGACTTATGAAATTGTCCAGATTTCAACGTAGGATAATATCTTAAACGCTCTTCGTTAACTAATATGTCCTTCCAACTTCCCAACGCATTAGGCTGTTAGAATTGCTGCAAAGTTACGAATTTACGTTTGATTGGCAAGAACTTATTGTTTATTAAATGCAGAAAGGCATTCCTACTCCATAAATCAAGGTTAGGAGCAAATTTGTAAAAGGTCTATATAAGTAGAAATTTATAAATTTACTCCCAACTTGAATTATTGGCTTAAAAGGCTGTTCCACTCCATTCTTAATAATTGGTGAGCGCAACCACCAGTAATCAAAAACTAAGGCAGTCATAGGTATTAAGTAGTTCTTCCTGCCTTAATCCCAAGTATCTCTTAGTAATTGATACACTGGAATGATTGAATAGCTCCATGAGTTTGACAAGTGCAAGCTCCGAACTTTCGCTGTTCATGTTATAGACCTGCCTGCCGAAAGTCTTTCTAAGGCTGTGGCATGAGAAGTTGCCTATATGCAGCCTATATTTCCTTTTAACCTCTTTGAGGATTACATTTATCCTCTGTATGGAATAGACCGTACCTTTCCGGCTTACCAATATAGGCGCGTCTATGCCTATAGGACCGATATGCTTGTAGCAGTCACAGATATGCTTCTGTAGCTGCATGTTAATTCTCACAGTCCTTTGCTTTCCCGTCTTGATTTCGATAACGGTAAATTCCTCCGCATTTAATATCTGCTTCCAGCGTAAAGCCAGAATATCAGATATTCTTAAGCCAGTAAAACAGCCCAGAGCAACAAGAAGCGAGATTTTATAATTCCCGTCTTTGGCTAACTTCCTTATCAAGTTCATTGCCTCGCTCCATTGCAGATAATCTGCTGTAGTGCTTGAATATTTTAAACTCATAATGTTCAGTTTTGTATGTAAATGAATAAAAGTGAATGTCATTTTTAAGTTGGAATATACAACTTATTGATAATCAAAGAAACATTCACTAATAACAGAAGTGAATATAATAAATAAAGGACACCAAGTTAATGATGTCCTTTGTTACGTTCAAGCCTATATAAACGGCAAATAGGCTTCATCCAATGCACCGCTCTCAATAATCTTTTTGCAAAGTTCATGTGAGGCTTGATTTCTAAGGTCTGTACCATAGCTTTCATCACCAACCATCTGAATGATTGCCACAATGGTTCTCATAAGCTCCTGCTGTAGTGTACGGTGATAATACCTCGTACTCTCTGCAAACCTTTTAGGATTCCAACTATAATCGTTCAAGGCTCTTTCAAGTTCTTGCGCTGCCTTGTATTCGCGACTGTCTTCTATTACCATATCTTTTAATATTTAAGAGGTTTATAAATAAAAAGAGCACCTATACCTTATTATATAGATGCCCTCCATACCAAGCTATCCTTTGATAATGGCGTAGCCCAGCAGCAGGATATATCCCACCGCTATAAATGGAAACAATGCCATTGCAATGAAGAATACCAAAGTCGCCAGTAACACATAGAATAAATTCCGTAGCATAATCTCCAGTTTTGAGAAACCAGTAATAGGATATAATTCCAGATACAGCTAAGAAAGAAACCAACTGTATCTTTCATCACCATGCAGAGCGGATGCAATACCCGTTGCCAGTTCTGTAGCGTTGTAGGCTCTATCCAGAAAGCTGTCTATGTAGCTGCTCTTGTTGCTGCCAGTAAGCAGGTTGTAGAACTTCCACATGGATAGGTCACTGCCAAGACTGCCAAAGTTATCATCATTAATGTAGGCTTTAGCCACACTGTTTACTTGTGTATCAGTAAGCAGCATTCTGGGGATAGCCTTCTGCTGCCCTTGCGGTAACAGTGGGTAAAGTCGCATCCTGCCAAGTAAGGTCACAAACTGGTGCTCATTTAGGCAGGTATCGCCTAAACTCTGCATCATGTGGATATTCTTGGCTGCATTGAAATTATTAAGCAGTTCCAATGTAGCCTTGAACAGTTCCTTTGTGCCCATTAGCTTTATATCATCCTTATATCCGTCTGTAAACTCGCACATGTTACAGCATACGGAATTCTTGAACGATACAGCCAGTCTGAACAGTTCTGGGCTTTTCTTGGTAGCAAGGTTCTCCCTATTCAATGCACGTACCCCCACTATGGAAAGGTTGAGCCTATTCCCAGACACTTCCTCATAGATGGATGGTATGTCTATGGCGAAAGCGCACCTTTCATAATACTGGGTCGTGTCAGCTTCCGTCAGCAGGTTCTTGGGTTTGTTGATGGCTTCCGGCTTTCTTCCCTTTATCACATGGCTGCACCTTATGTCTGGTTGCTCTATCCGTTCACCGCTATAGAATGAACTGGCAGCTTCCCAGACCGTTTCAATGAATGCGTTGTGTGAAATGGTAAGTTCATTATCCTTGCTGAATACTGGTATCACACAGTCATTCTTCAAGTGCTCCAAACTCACCTCCACGGAATTAGCCTCAATGAAATGGTTCACCTTCTTGGGCTTTGTAATCTCTTCCACAACTACCGTTGCATCCTCTGCAAATTCGCCTAAATTGCTGTTCCTTCTCTGTGCCATGACTGGCATAATCTGTAATGCTTCCATAATCTGTAAATTATTAAGTTGATAATTAGAAATTTCTCCATCTGAATGCCATATAAATGATAATGTACAGCACTATGGCAAACATTACCTTTGGGGCTGCAATGAACGGTACAATAAATATTGCACCAACCGTCAGAATTGCCTTTAAATCTTCCATAAGCGATAATTTATTGGTTAGTAATAAGTGAATTAAAGGGAATGAGAACCGGAAACAAAAAGCCTCCCAGCCTTGCACGCATGTGCATCTCTGTAATAAATCTGTATTTATCCGTAATGGCTGTTACAGAATTTCAAGCGTTCGGGGCTGGAAGGTGATTTCGCATCTGGTGTTCATTTCCCCTAAAGATACGGTGAGGGGAGTTAGAGGTAACAGTAAAGAAGCGCTTGAGATATGCACCAGATACGGATATACATGCCAGCCATTTTTCTCTACTGCCAGTAATTCCACCCTATATGGCTCTGTACCTTATATGGAAGCACTTCCCGTATCTGGAAGGGAGGGGGTATTATTTAGAGACTGCCTAATTTGAGTTGGGGTATATAATGAAAATATATCCTATTAAAAGGTCGTATCGTGACAATACTTATAACATGATTATGGGGTTATCTTCATCCTCACTGTCAATTGGCGGTATATTCAATGTACTTGCTATATATTCCAACGTAATGTATTCCGGTTTGGTAACAAGTCTCCGGCTTAGCACATAAGGGAGGTAACAATGGATGAAAGGCTGTTCGGTCTCTATTGCATTCTGTAGATACACATTGACACTTACATGACTGGCATCTGCCAACCTTACAATATCCTCATTGGTCACATTAAACTTGGCGGCTATTCTGGATAGTATCTCATTGCTCCTTTTCACTTTATTGCCCACTTTATGTATTGTGTCATTCCTATCCGGAGGAATAATCCCATTATCAAGACACCAGTTATAAATTGTATGATATACCGATGTCAATAGAGGCTTGCCTTGCCTATTATTATGTGCCACTATATAATCCGGTATGATATGTCTGTTGGTAATCAGTATGCCTTTGGGTATATACTTCACTTGTTTAAGTTCTACAGCAAGTTTCAGTAACCTGGTCAGAGTATCTCTGTCAGTATTAAGCAGTCTTGACAGTTCACTGATATTTACTCCACCCTTATAAGGTTGTCTGCTGATATATTTATTGGTCTCATTTATACATACGGCTTTTAATTGGAGTAACAGACCTTTGACCTTGTTGGCTTCCTTGATGCTTGCAATGCCACTGCTTATGTCTTCACTAAAAAAGGCATTATTGATGTAGAAGTAATTGGGATAGCTTGGGGCAAAGTAGTATGTATTATGCGTATGTATCTCTCCTTTCTCATCTGGCATAGTCCTCCCGTCTACTTTAGTGAATAGCGCCCTCTTGGAGATTAATGCAGGTACAATATTCTCGACTGTTCCTTCTGCCACCTTTATATTCTTGGCAATATTAGGATAAGTGAGCCTGCCGGTAACATTTGATTCATAGTTTTCTCTTGACTTTATATAGGCATATACCAGTGTAGCCGTAAATTTATTATTACCGTCTATCTCCGTTATTCCCTTTGTCAGTACTGTATATTGTTCCATTGAAAGCAATGTGTGCGTCATTAATGAATAGAATATCTTTACCTTCTTTCAGCATCTTACAGAAGTATGCCGTTCCAAAGAACTCCTTGGCTTCACGTCTGTTATTGAAAGCTGTCTTTGTTGGTACATGTATTATCATACCGTTATTTGGATTTATTAATTAGTAATGGTTGTATCTGCTTGCCTGCATGGGATAACACGACTTGTCAGCATCCCTACTACCTGCTATCGCCATTCCATCATTTGTAAAGCAATGCGAAGCGTTGCGATACTATGGTAGGTAATGATATAAGGTATTGTTATAGGTAGTGAATAGGCCTCCAGTTTACCGCAAGTCATCCCTCCAGTTCCCCACAACTTTATACCTCCAGTTTCCCGCAACGGGTCTGGGATATAATAATTGAACTGTATCTGTTTCTAAAATAAATCTTTTAGTGGAACGGCTTTATTGAAAGGATAATAGACGGTACATCTTTTACCCTTAATCCCTTTCCTTGTCTTGACGTATCGGTCAGAAGCCCAAAGTCCTATATGGAGTTTGGTGTCCTTGACACCCTCTTTTATTGCCAGTTTCCGTATGTCCTCATAAGTTAATTCCTGCATTTGACTGGGGTTTGTAGTTGGTTGGAACAATCTGGTGGAATAGGTAATCTCGCTCCAAATTCATGGGCTGGTACAAAGATACGGACTTCAAGGGAGCATGCCAAAGGGTATGTCCGATTCTTTAACATCTTGAGTTGAGGGGTCGATAAAGCAAAAATTTTTCCCATAACCGTAGCTGTTCGGGGAGAATGTGATGTTCAGATTTACCGAAAGCACTGATTCTTTGAGACCGGAGAACACTATAAAACAAAAGAGGCTGAACTCAAAATCAATTTGAGACAGCCTCTTATTTTATGTATCATGTACAATCCGGTTATTCTTATTGCTGTTGAGCCTCACGCATCGCAACAACATGTTCTATGATTAATTGCTGAATACAACTGATTTTATCTTCGCACTTGACTGTTTCAACCTGCAACTTCTCTGTTGCGCCGATGTTGTCAAGCACTTTACAGACCGTCTCAAAGTCATATTGCGAGATACAATAATTAATGGCTTTAATGTATCTGGTCTGTTTTGCAGCTTTCACGCCAAAGGCTTGTACCGTTGCTTTCATTAACCGCTCTGCCTCCTCATAGCTTCTGTGTTTCCCATTGTAAGGGGAAGAACTTGCTGCAAGAGCTTTGCTTTGTAATAAAGAAACAGTAGTGCTCATACCAAAATATCCCTGTACGGCAGTGCCGGGCATAGAGTACCTTATGCCGAACTTGCGGATATTCTGAAATAATTCATCTCCCGTTACAATTCCAGCATATCCTATCCATTCATCTTTTGAGGGGCATTGGGAGAGATATGCGGTTGTTGCCACTCTGCGGTAAGCGTCAGAAACGCTATCACATTTTACCAATTCGGCAGGCAATGGCTCATCTATCAAACCAAGCAAGTTAACATTGTCGGCTTTATCCAGATAGACCATTACAGCCGGAGCATTATCGGGAAGGGCTTCAATCTTCCTGCCATCATAATCATATAGAGGAACATTCTCTGCGTAGAATGGTTTTGCTTCTGTGAAGCAAACCACAGTCGGCAAGAACTTGCTCTTATCTATAAATTCGCACACTTTATCCTTCTCAAAGTCTTTACGTTTGATAGAATAATCAGTGAAGGCAGGAATGATTTCTTGTTCCTTACCATTTATTATTACTTTGGTAACAAAGTACCACTTGGGAGCTTCTTCACTCCCGAATTTTTCTATATATACCATAATATATAATTTATTAAATGGTATATAAGAGCAGGCATACTTATACCTTCATATATACCCGGCAATCCGAAAATTGCCTAATTAATAATATTAACAATTATGAATATATTCTTTAATTGTTACAGCGTACCATCCGGTGGTAGCTTATAGCACCGAGGTGCTGGTGTCGGATTGTACATGATTTCAAAGAACATGTTGCTCAATACTTAACTCATCAACAACATGAGTTAATCATTTAACTGCTGCAAAGGTAAACCATTCTACTGATAAATTCCAAGAATTTACGGTCTTTTATTTGTAATCACTTGATTTAGTCCGGATTGGAGCACAAGTCCGGACAATCAGTTAACGTCAGTTAATGAGTTTTATCATGTACGGACCTTACAGCCGGATAATCAGTTAACGTCAGTTAATGAAATATTATCATGCTCGAACTCTCCTTGTATCCGGATAATCAGTTAACGTCAGTTAATGGCTTTCTATCATGTCTGAACTCTCCTTACAGCCACATCTGTCCGGAGGATAGCATTTCATTCCAGAATTACTTTCCGCTTTCCTTCTCTTTAACCTTCAATATTGCAGATACAATCTCTTTCATGTCATTAAGGCTGTCATTATCCAGAATACCCATTCTGAAAGCCTTGTCAATAATCTGCATGACGGTTTCTGTATTCGCTTCTATCCTCATACATCTGACTATTAGCAATTTCAGCTCATCTCTCAAATTGGATAGATTACCGACAGACAACCGCTCCACATATTTACAAGCTACCTCAAAGCCGGGGGCAGGAGACTGCATGAAAGCCTCCACTTCTTTTACAATGCCGTTTATCTCGTCATTGTAGTCATACAGTTTGCCGTCCTTTACATACCCCATCCGTTCTGCCATGTCACTGGCTTCATTGATTCGGGATGCAAGAAACTGGGTGTCCAGCAAGGTTTCAAAGGTTATGTTGCCCGCAGTTGAAATCGGTTGCCTGGCCGTCCTTTCCTTGTCTACAACTGTATCTGCCGTATTGTCTGCCCCTTCGACCTTGAAGAATGCACTACCCTTGATTCTCTTCATGGAATTGACGTACCTCGTTCCCTTGTCATTTACGGTCTCGTGCAGATAAACCTCGTCTATCATTTTGATGTCCGTATGCGCGGTTGCCACTATGACATCCTCTTTAGGCACACCATAACGGCACATCAGAGTGATGAAGGTATGCCGCGCCGTGTGGGTATGAATTAGCTCGAACAGCTTCTTTCTCCGTGCGATTCTCTTACTGCCTATCTGTTCGACATAGTCTATATCTTTGTCCAGCCCGGCTTTCCTGCACACCTCTTTTATGGTCTTGTTCAGTTTGACTTCATTCCTGGCGATTACCTTCTTGTCCTCCGCAAGCAGGTCTATGTGCTCAAAGCCAGTCTGCCTATACCGATCTAAAATTTCCTTTACTACCGGAAAGAGATACAATGTGGCTTCCTGCGAAGTCTTCTGGGCCATGAATGAAATCACCTCGTTGCCGTCCTCCAGCTTCGTTATCCGGTAGTCACCCTTAAGAATTTTGGGCAAATCCGATATGCGTTGCCCCAGCAGGCACTGGCAGATGAACAAGTCCCTGGTTTCCCTTTCCTTGGCGTTCAAGTCCGTGTAGTTGTATATGGCTAACAGCTGGCTTTCCGTCAACGGAACCTGCTTGCTCTTCCTCTGCTCCCTGCTCCGGTTGTCTTCCAGGTATGCTATGCCGTTGGTGTTTATGTTCGACCTTACAGTCTTGTCCTTGTTGGAATGGTTAATCAGCGTTACAATGCCCTTGACCTTGTTCAGAAGGGTCTTGACTGTCGCAGCAGGCTGACTTTCCTGCAAATATTGCTGGTAGTCTTCCAGCACGTCCCTATTTATGGCGGATAATCTGTCGCTTATGCCTTTGGCTTCCAGATATTCCTTGAAAGCCGAAACATATACCAGATAAATTTTTTTAATGATCTCCGAAGCGATGTTGCTCTCTGCCATCCGACTTAATATAAGCGTTGCGGATAATTCGTTGTTCTCTTTCATGGCTGCATGACGGGTTTTAAGGTTAGGATTGATGGCCTGCCTCAGTTCTTCAAGAAGGAAGTCCATTCTCTCCAAGTTCTCGCAAAGATAGCTCTTCTTCTCTTCAAAGGCGGCAAGTACGGCCCTTATTCTTTTATTGACTATCTCATTATTGCGGTTATCCAACCTTGTCTGCCCGTTGCTGATGGTGGCTATCTGCCTCCGCTTGTTCCATTGTGCCGGATAAACCTTCGCGCCGATATTGACCTTGCACCGTCTCCCTTGAAAGGTAAACAGAGCGTAAATAATGGTCGGCACATTCCTCCTCGTCTGCCGTAAATTGAAATTCAGACTGAAATCCAGAAATAACTGTTCGCTCATTCCTTGTTATCACCAAACGTTATTAAAATCGGTTATCACATTTGGTTATCAATGGAATATTTTAGAAAGTATCCTTGTATTACAACCCCTTACACAACATATTGAAATAAAGTTAGGCTATCAGACAGAAGGATAATATCTTTAAAGCTCATCTGCAATTTTCCAGTCGTGCGAGATGGAATTTGCGTATACGCTTTGAAATGCCTGATATGCGGTATTATTCTTTTTTTTGTAAGAAAAGTTATAAACCGTATTTTTATTGGCGAAAAAATAGCTAACTTTGCATGTTGCCGTATAGATATGCGGGAGATATAGTAATTTATTAATCATTAGAATTTGAAATGGGACATCATCAGTTGGATACTTTAG
The DNA here is from genome assembly GCF_902825465.1 of Bacteroides sp. Marseille-P8574. Taxonomy (NCBI): domain Bacteria; kingdom Pseudomonadati; phylum Bacteroidota; class Bacteroidia; order Bacteroidales; family Bacteroidaceae; genus Bacteroides; species Bacteroides sp. Marseille-P8574. Next base: position 1,377,591 of record NZ_CADEBE010000002.1, on the reverse strand, counting down.
ACGAACAGATTTTAAAACTTATAGCCGATAATGCACGCATTCCTTTCCTTGAAGTGGCTAGAGCTTGTAATGTATCGGGAGCAGCCATTCATCAGCGCATTCAAAAGCTGACAAACTTAGGTATATTGAAAGGTTCTGAATATGTGATTGATCCGGAGAAGATAGGATATGAAACATGCGCCTATATCGGTATCTACCTAAAGGATCCTGCTTCCTTCGATGCTGTAACGAGAGCATTGGAAGCTATTCCCGAGATTGTGGAATGCCATTTTACAACGGGCAAGTATGATATGTTCATAAAGCTTTATGCCCGCAACAACCATCATTTGCTGAGCATCATACATGATAAGTTGCAGCCGCTGGGACTGGCGCGTACGGAAACCTTGATTTCTTTTCACGAAGCCATCAAGCGGCAGATGCCTATAACGGTAGAAGAAGAGGAAGATTGATTCTACCGACGGATATAATCGACGAATGCATAAGGGCAGGGATGCTTCTCATCTGCGGGGTGAGACTCCCTGCTTTTTTCTTGCCATACAGTCGGAGCGACTTCGGGAAAGTAGGCGTCCACCTGAGTGGCTTCTGCATCCACTTCGGTCAGGCAGAGGGCATCCGCAAAGGGGAATGCCTGGCGATAAACACTTGCACCGCCGATGATATAGACGTGTTCGTTGGGTTGGCAACTGTTCAGTGCTTCTTCCAGTGAGGGAAAAACTTCTGCACCGGGACAGAGCAAATCTTTTTGAGTGGACAGAACAACGTTGCGGCGGTTGGGAAGCGCGCCTTTGGGGAGAGATTCAAAGGTCTTTCGGCCCATGATGATGGTATTTCCCGTGGTGAGGGCTTTGAAACGCTTTAAATCATTGGGAAGCCAAAATAGCAATCGGTTCTGATAACCGATACCTCTCTTTCTATCTACTGCGGCGATAATACTAATCATATGTGTGTAAAATTCTTTTCTCTTTCTATCTTTTTATTATAGGATTTATACTGACACTTTCCCTGCAATATGCGGATGCGGGTTATAGTTGATCAGCTCGAAATCCTCGAACTTGAAGTCGAAGATGCTTTTCACATCAGGATTGATTCTCATCTGCGGCAAATCCCGCGGTTCACGAGATAGTTGGAGCTTTACCTGCTCCAAATGGTTCAGATAGATATGGGCGTCTCCTAAGGTATGGATGAAATCCCCGGCTTTCAGTCCGGTGACTTGTGCCATCATCTGCAGGAGCAGGGCATAGGAAGCGATGTTGAAGGGCACTCCTAAAAAAATGTCCGCACTACGCTGGTACAGTTGCAGACTCAGTCGTCCGTTGGCGACATAGAACTGGAAGAAAGCGTGGCAGGGAGGGAGGTTCATGTTGTCCAAATCGCCTACATTCCATGCGCTGACTATAATCCGGCGTGAGTCGGGATTGTGCTTGATGGTTTCTACAGCTTCGCTGATCTGGTCGATGGATCCGCCTTTATAGTTCGGCCAGGAGCGCCATTGATACCCGTAGATATGTCCTAGGTCGCCGTTTTCGTTCGCCCATTCGTTCCAGATACGTACACCGTTGTTCTGGAGATATTTCACATTGGTGTCTCCCCGGAGGAACCATAGCAGTTCGTATATGATTGATTTAAGATGCAGCTTCTTGGTAGTAAGGCAGGGGAAGCCTTCATCCATGTTGAAACGCATTTGGTGGCCGAATACGCTGATGGTGCCGGTACCCGTACGGTCGCTTTTCTCTACGCCTTCGGTCAGTACGCGGTTCAGCAGGTCTAAATATTGTTTCATGATGTAATGCTCTGTTTTTATCCGAACGCAAAGGTAGGGGAATTAATTAAAGATTAATAATTAAAAATTAAAAACTTAGAGGAAGGGGGTCATCAAGTTTCCCACCCAGCCTACGAATTTCTTCCATCCGGAACGCTTTTTCCAGACTTCAGGAGTGAGCAGCGTACTGTTTTGCATGTCTCGTTCGAACATGGCATTCAGTTCATTGGTGGTCTTGGGGTCGAAGATGAAAGCGTTTGTCTCGTAGTCGTAGCGCAGGCTGCGGCTGTTGAGATTGGCGGTACCTACTGTGCAAAAAGTGCTGTCTACCATCATTATCTTGGAATGGTGGAAGCCGCCGTTGAAGAGGTATATCTTGGCTCCTTTCTTCATCAGCTTATGTGCTATATAGAATGAGGCATCCGGTGTAAAGGCTATGTCTGACACGGCAGGTATCATGATTTCCACTTCAGTACCTTTTTTCAGTGCGTTCTTGATTGCCTTGCGGATTGATTTGGTCGGAACGAAATAGGGATTCACGATTCGGATATTCTTCTGTGCGGCTTGTATGGAAGCTGCATAGGCATGGCTGATGGAGCGTGGTGTTTCGCGTGGCGTGCGGTCTACGATGGCTATTTCTTCGGCAATACTGTCGGGCAGTTGCGGAGTGTCCGGAAAATAGGCGGGACCTCCAACGTGTTGTCCCGTCTCCCGGTTCCACATGGTCAGGAAGATGCCTTGCAGATAGCGCACGGCATCTCCTTCAAGATGTATGTGCATATCGTGCCATTTACCGATTTTAGGCAATCCGTTGATGTAGTAGTCGGCGATGTTCATGCCACCGGTATAACCTATCTTTCCGTCAATTACTACTATTTTCCGATGGTCGCGGTGTATGGCGTGGTTTACCCAGGGAAAAGTGATAGGGTCGAACTTGACGATTTCGATGCCTTGGGCATGGATGGATTTCAGATGGTGTTCCTTCAATGGTTGGTTGTTGGACCAGTTACCGAAGGCATCGAACATGGCGCGGACTTCAACCCCTTCCTTGACCTTCTCTGCCAGAAGGCTGAACAAGGCATTGGCTATGGAGTCGTTGCGGAAATTGAAATATTCCAGATGGATATGATGCCGGGCATGGCGGATATTCTCGAAGAGGTCGACGAACTTGTCATGACCGGTCATCAGTAATTTCACTTCATTGTTGTAAGTAACGGGAGCGCCCATTTCCTTCAAGTAATTCATGACGATGGAATCGCTTGTTGTTTGCGCTTCGATATTCCCAATAGAAAAAACGAATAATGTGATGAATAGAATCTTTCTCAAAACTTTCTCCTCTTATTTAGTTTTCTGAGTGGGCAAAGATACAATTTCTTGTTGATATATGTCTGTCCGTTTAAAAAAAAAATTAGCCCTTACCTTATTGGATAAGATAAGAGCCAAGACTTTGTTGGAGTAGTGCATGTCCTCTTTCTCCGGGCACGGATATGTATTTATGCCATGGATACAATCTTTCGGTAACCGAAATAGAGCAATACTACTCCGGCAATGATTAACGACTTGGGATCAAGCTCTGACGCTCCGCTCCGGATGGCAGAATCAAAGGTCTCGCGCAAGGTGTCTAGTATCAGCTGCACTCCGTCAAGGGCAACGAATAGTACGAGGCACAATGTGAAGCAGAATGCTGCCCATATTTGTGCCAAGTGGTGGCTACGGTCGGGCAAGTGTCGCAGTACGCGGCGGCTGAATCTGTTATCGGCTATTTCCTGCCGGTGTTCGGCAAAGAATGAAGTCAGGAGTTTATCATTATTTTCCATCATAACCATTTTGTTTTAAGTAGGAAGCCATTTTATCTTTCGCCCGCGAGAGGTGGCTTTTTACCGTTCCCGCCGGACATCCGGTGATACCTGCAATCTTTTCGATGCTTTGGTCTTCCATGTAGAAGAGCGTGATGCAGGTGCGTTCCATTTCCTTCAGTGTGGCGAGGGCACGGTAAATGTCTATGTGCTGCCCCACGTCCTGCTGCAGTGTGCTGCATTGAGCATCCACTTGGTACGTATCCAAACCGTCTGTTTCCTTCCGGCTGCGAATATAGTCATAAAAAACATTATAGGCAATACGGTAGAGCCAGGTCGAGAAATTGGATAGATTCTTGAACGAAGCGATGTTTGTATAGGCTTTGATAAACGTATCTTGTGCCAAGTCGTCACTCAACTCGCTGTCGCCGCAGGTCTGGTGCAGGAAGAACCGCCGTACGGACGACTGGTACTTCTTCACCAACCGGTCGAAGGCCTTGGTGTTTTGAAATACCACGACCTGTGCGACTAACGATATGTCATTGAGTTGACTCATTTTTCTTCGTTCTTCTTCTGTTGGCTGTAGAAAATCACCAATTGTCCGAAGCCGGTGAACATGACGAGTAAGCCGATACATCCGAGACCGAATTCTCCGGTAATGGCCCAAAGGAAGATGAACAGGCCGATGCCGACGAATATGTTGTTGATGCCTTTGCTACGGATGTCTGTTGCTGCGGCTTCTTTGAAGAAGTTTTCAGGCAGTTGCTGTCCGCTGGCCAGAGCTTGTTCTGCCAGGCGGTACTTGGCCTTCCGGTTTTTATAGCGGAAGAAGAATACTACGAATATGATGAGTAGCGGCAGTCCGAATACAAAGACGATGGCTGTTACGGCAATCACGGTCTCCGAAGTCTTGCTTCCGAGGTCGAACCCGTTCCAGTCCATACTGCTGTTGTGGTGGGTTCTCCATTTTTCCGGAGCATCGCTACTGCCGGTACCGTTTTCATAAGTCATGATGCTGAGTGTGTCTGTTACGGTTTCTCCATTGATGACAGTGTCCCTCAATTCGATGACTCTTTTCTTGTTCCCCTGACCGTCGTTCTCTGTTACGGTTCTGTTTGCGCCTTGCACCAGTGTGCAGAACATCATGGCGAGCATTAATCCTAAAATGATACGTTTCATAATCTATGGTTTTTTAATTTGTTTCTTTGTTGGTTAGACGTATCGTCACCTTTATAAAGTTGCAAAGAGAAGATATTTTTTTTAGAAAACCGGAAATAAGACGATATTTTTCCGGAAAATGTCTTATTGTCTTTTTCCTGGAATAACAAGAAGTAGGTATTTGCGACTGTAAATAGAGGTAAATATACAAACCGGGTTGTTTCTTATTGTAAATACTGTTATCTTCGCACATCTGTTTTTATTGGGAAGTCTTGATGAAGTTGAGGAATATAATGAAGTGTTTCCTCCCTCTGCTGTTCATTGCCTATCTGGGAGGAATTACGCTGTTTACCCACTCGCATGTGGTGAATGGTGTTATCATTGTGCATTCCCATCCATTCAAGGGACAGCATGAGCATACAGAGGTGCAGTTAGAAACCATTTTCTATCTTGCCTCTTTCGTCTCCTCTTCCCTTCCGTTGCTTCCGGTTGCCGCGACGGTTTTCCTTGTTTTGTTGTGTGTACTGAGCATTCTTGCCACGGAATGCATCAAGTGTGTAAAGCTTCGTGGCGGTATTTGCCTGCGTGCTCCCCCTTCTTTTTTTCAAATCCGATAGATTAAGGCAATTCCGTTGTGGGATTGCGTCAACCTCATTGATTAACATATTATTTTAGAAGTACATGAAAAAATATATATTTTTTGTGGTGGGAGCAATATGTCTGTTACTCTCATCAACCGTTTATGCCGAAGATTTGAAGAGTACCGATGCCAATATTGTCGGTCATGTAATAGAAAAAAGTACAAGGGAACATTTGCCTTATATGACAGTTTCGCTGAAAGGCACCACCATCGGGACCATGACCGATGCCACCGGTCACTATTTCCTAAAGAATCTGCCTGAAGGTGAGTTCACGTTGTCCGTCAGTGCCGTAGGTTATAAGTCGCAGGAGCGCAAAGTCGTTCTGAAACGTGGTAAGACCTTGGAAGAGAACTTTGAGTTGGAAGAAGACATGGTGGCACTGGACGGGGTGGTAGTTACAGCCAACCGCAACGAGACTGCCCGGCGTTTGGCACCCACTTTGGTCAAAGTGGTTACTCCTAAACTGTTTGAGCAGACAAATTCGCATACTTTGTCGCAAGGACTGGCCTTTCAGCCAGGTGTGCGGGTGGAGACCGATTGCCAGAATTGCGGTTATTCACAAGTGCGCATCAACGGGCTGGATGGGAAATATACCCAAATATTGATAGACTCACGTCCCATCTTTTCCTCTCTGGCCGGTGTGTATGGGTTGGAACAGATTCCCGCCAACATGATAGAGCGTGTGGAAGTGGTGCGTGGAGGTGGTTCAGCCTTGTTCGGTTCTTCAGCCATTGCCGGGACGGTGAATATCATTACGAAGGAACCGATTCGCAATTCCGGTTCTTTCTCGCATACCATTTCCAATTTCGACGGTTCCGGCTCGTTCGACAACAACACGACCCTGAATCTTTCCTTGGTTTCTTCGGACAGTAAGATGGGGGCTTATGTGTATGGCCAGAGCAGGCATCGTTCGGCATGGGACTCCAATGGAGACGGTTTCTCCGAATTACCGAAGCTGAAGAACCAGACTGTCGGTCTGAATGCTTACTACCGGACAAGTGCCTATTCCAAGCTGAGCCTTGAATACCATCATATGGAGGAATTCCGCCGTGGTGGAAGTGGCTTCAGCCTTCCCCCTCATATAGCCGAGGATGCCGGATTGAACGGTACCGGGGCGCCCGGACTGGTGGAACAGCTGAAACATTCCATCAACACGGGTGGGCTCAAGTTTACGGCTTTCTCCAAAAACCAGAAACATACGTTCAGTACCTATGCTTCGGCTCAGCACATCGTGCGCAATAGTTATTATAGCGCTTATGGAATGACTACGGACTTTACCGGTGTGCTGGGTGCCCAGTATATTTATCATTTTGACAAGTGCCTGTTTATGCCTGCCGATTTGACCGGAGGCATTGAGTTCAATCACGACAATCTGCATGACAAGGCAACGGACGTACAGAAGTATCGTGATGCTGCTTTGGCCGAAGATCCTACGGCAACGGGTGACCGCTTGCAACAACTGATTGAGAAATATACCCCCGCCCCGTTGAACCAAATGGTGAATATAGCAAGCGCCTATGCCCAGAATGAGTGGAAGAACGAACAGTGGAGTTTCCTGATTGGCGGGCGCGTGGATAAAAACAGCATCATGGACAAGGCTGTTTTCAGTCCCCGTGCCAATATCCGTTATAATCCTACTCAGGATGTGAATATCCGTTTCAGTTATGCTGAGGGATTCCGTGCTCCACAAGCGTTTGATGAAGATCTGCATATCAGTAATGTGGGTGGAGAATTGGTTTCCATTGTCCGCGCCAAAGGATTGAAGGAAGAGCGTTCGCGCAGCTTCAATGCTTCGGTAGACTGGTATCATTACTTCGGAGATTTCCAGGCAAACCTATTGGTGGAAGGCTTCTACACGAAACTTTCCGACCCGTTTGTCCTGACGCCTCCGGTGAAAGACCCGGACGGTAGTGCTTATCTGATACAGACCCGCATCAATGGTTCGGGAGCTAAAGTGTATGGCGGCACATTGGAAGGAAAGGTTGCCTATAAGGATAAGGTTCAGTTGCAGGCAGGGTTGACACTTCAACGAAGTATCTATGACTCTCCCGAAGAATGGAGTGCGGATGAGGAGCACTTGTCGGAGAAAGAACGTTACAGTGACAAGATACTGCGTACTCCCGACGTCTACGGCTACTTTACAGCTACCTATATGCCGGTTAAAGCCTTCTCAATAGCTTTGAACGGCAATTATACCGGGCGGATGTACGTTCCCCATTTGCTTTCGGAGGTGAACGGTGAGGCGGATGTATTGGTAAAGAGTCCGGACTTCTTTGAACTTGGAACAAAGATAGCTTACGACTTTGATTTTCAAGGGTTCTGTTTGCAGCTCAATGCCGGTGTACAGAATATATTCAATTCTTATCAGAAAGATTTTGATAAAGGAGCGAGCCGCGATTCCGGTTATATCTACGGACCGGGTGCACCGCGTTCCTATTTTGCAGGGGTGAAACTCAGTTTTTAAAAAGAGTATTGAACCGTGCTTTTTGTTTAGCCCCGTAGATTGGTGAAACGTATTTTGCACTATCTTTGCTGCCATAAAACAGTTCAAAGCATGAAGCTACCCTCATCTTTCACCGATTATACACGCGCCCTCTTGGGTGTGGAAGAATATGAAAAGCTGGCTGCCGCCCTGGAAGGGGAGCAGCCGGTCAGTATCCGACTGAATGAAGATAAATTACCGGAATCTTCATTCAGTCTTTTTCGTTCCTCTTTGGAGCATGTTCCCTGGTCTGCTGCCGGATACTATCTGGACAAGCGGCTGACATTCACTTTCGACCCGCTGTTTCATGCAGGCTGCTACTATGTGCAGGAGGCTTCGTCCATGTTTGTGGAGCAGGCTTTGAGGCGGTATGTGGGCGAAGGACCGGTGGTGATGCTTGACCTCTGTGCGGCTCCCGGCGGGAAATCCACGCATGCCCGTAGCGTGTTGCCCGCAGGCAGTCTGCTGGTGGCCAATGAGGTAATCCGCAACCGCTCGCAGGTATTGGCGGAGAATCTTACGAAGTGGGGGCATTCCGGTGTGGTGGTCACTAATAATGACCCGGCGGATTTTTCTTCCTTGACGGACTTCTTCGACGTCATATTGACGGATGTCCCCTGCTCTGGCGAGGGGATGTTCCGTAAAGACCCCGTTGCGGTAAGTGAGTGGAGTGGGGAGAATGTGGAAATCTGCTGGCAGCGCCAGCGTCGCATCGTTACGGATATCTGGCCTTGCTTGAAGCCCGGAGGCATTCTCATCTACAGTACTTGTACCTATAATACAAAGGAAAACGAAGAGAACATCCGTTGGATACGGGATGAATTCGGGGCGGAGGTATTGCCATTGGAAATTTCTACTGACTGGAATATTACGGGTAATCTATTGTCGGGAGAGGACTTTCCCGCCTATCGTTTCCTGCCCCATCGGACGAAGGGGGAAGGATTCTTTTTGGCAGTTCTCCGCAAACCAGGCGTGAGCGATGGGAATACCTGGGCCGGGCAGGTGAAATCCCGGGAAAAAGGAAGAAAACCCCAAGGAAAAGGAGCGAAAACTCCGGGTGTTTCCAAAGAACAGCTTTCGGCACTGCATGAGTGGTTTGCGGTTCCGGATAATTACGAATTTATCGTCAATGGCAACAACGTCAGCGCTTTCCCTAAAGCGTATCTCTCCGAACTGTCGGCTTTGCGTTCGTCACTCCGTATCGTGCAGGCTGGGGTAGATGTTGCCGAGTTGAAAGGAAAAGACTGGATGCCTGTTCATGGGCTCGCCATGAGTATAGCACTGAATCCGGATGCCTTTGCCCATGAAGAGATAGGCCGCGAGCAGGCCATCAGTTATCTGCGCAAGGAGGCTGTTGTCCTTTCGGAGACTGCTCCGCGCGGCATTGTCTTGCTCACCTACAAACAGATACCTCTAGGATTTGTCAAGAATATAGGTAACCGTGCCAATAATCTTTATCCCCAGGAATGGCGCATACGCAGCGGATATTTGCCGGAAGGGGTGCTGGAATTGGCAACAATAACCGGGTGAAATCAATCACGTTACTGCAAAGCTGCTGTATATATTTTGCAGTAGCACTGCAGAGCTGTTGCAGTGACACTGCAAATATATATGCAGCGCGACTGCAACACATATGCAGTGGTGCTGCAACACATATGCAGTGCGACTGCAAAAAATATGCAGAACTTTGCAGTATAATAATAGAGTAGGAATGTACTATTTTTTATTGTTTCTTCAATGCAGTATTTTGTTTGTTCAAGCATTTTCTATATATAGATAACTGTTTTAAAACTAATACTATTTGCTTATGCTTAAAAAAACGATTACTGCCTTAAGCCTACTTTGTATCCTTGCAGCCTGCCAGAGTGACGACAACTCTTCACCACAACCCAAGCCCCGCAAAGACATTGCCTTGACCCGTGCCGAGCAGGAGATGACGGATTTAGGAACGGATTTCGCTTTCCGTTTCTTTAATCAGGTTTGTAAAACTGAGGTGGAAAAGCCCAATCTGTTCATCTCTCCTTTGAGCGCTTCGCTCTGTCTGTCTATGATTGCCAATGGAGCGTTGGGAAACACACTATCTGAGATGACAGATGTCCTGGGCTTTTCGGGCTATTCGTTGGAAGAAATGAACAACTATAATAAGAAGCTGGTGGAGGCGTTGCTCGATTTGGACAATACCACACAGTTGGGAATTGCCAATTCCATCTGGATAAAGAAAGGGTTCGGTGTTCATGACGACTTTGTAAGCGTAAACAAAAAGATGTATGACGCGCAAGTGCAGGAGCTGGATTTTGCCTCTCCCAAGGCTCCGGACATTATAAACGGCTGGTGTGCCGGGAAAACGAATAATTGCATCCCCAAAGTCTTGAATGAGATTCCGGAGACGGCGCGTCTTTATCTGTTGAATGCGCTTTATTTCAAGGGGATTTGGAAGAATCAATTCAAAAAATCGGATACGGCAGAAGAGGCTTTTACGAATGCTGACGGAAGCAAATCGACTGTACACATGATGAATCTTCGTGACGAGAGATTCAACTATGCCGAGAATGAGTATTTCTCAATGGCAGAGTTGCCTTACGGCAATGAGGCTTTCAGTATGGTGGTGTTCTTGCCGGCAGAGGGAAAATCGTTGGATGAGTGCCTGCCGAAGCTGAATGACGAGCGTTGGGGGGAATGGAACAGTAGTTTATCAAGCTCTGCCTTGAACCTTAAGTTACCCCGGTTTGAAATGGAATATGATAAAGAACTCATTGACGATATGATGGCAATGGGAATGCAGGAGGCTTTTACTCCATTGGCCGATTTTTCCGGAATGGCGGATGAGGATTTGTTTATCAGTTTGCTGCAACAGTTCACTTATGTGAATGTGAATGAAGAGGGGACGGAAGCTGCGGCTGTAACTGTCGGAGGAATGGACCTGGCCGTTCCCGGACCAAGTACGGTAATTCCGTTCTATGTGGACCGTCCTTTCATCTTCCTGATAAAGGAGAAGAGTACGGGGGTTATTCTGTTTATGGGTAAAGTCACAAAACTATAACTACAATATATTGAAATAGAAAGAGCTGTCTGCCAACCGCAGACAGCTCTTTCTATTTATAACCGGCTCTTGTATATCTGTGCCATTGCCTTCTGATACTGGTTTTCCAGTTGCAGAAGGTTTGTCTTGCTTTGATAGACAACCGATATTTCAACGAAGTATTCAATCATACTGATTTGTCCTCCCATAAGTGCTTGTTTCAGTAAAGAAAGGTCTTGCTGTTGATGGAAGGTGCGCTCGTATTCCTCCATGGAAGCGTGCAGGTTCTTGGCCTCTTCATAGAGTTGCCACAAGGCAGAGCTGGCTTGCAGTGCGGCGTTCTCCTTTTGATAGTCTATGTTGAGCGCTTGTGTCTTGGCTATCTTGACCTTATTGCGGTTTTCGAAAAGCGGGAAAGAGAAGCCTACTACTACGCCGTTCAGCGGATGCCCCGATTCGGTATTTCTACGGTAACCCAGTTCCAGTTTGGGTAGCCAGCCTTGCTTGCTTGCCGAAATCTGTTTCCGGGCGGCAGAACTTTCACCCTGCAAGGATTGCAGGGTGGGGTCTGAAGCCAGCAGTTCGTCGGCTAGCGAGCGGAAGTCGGCCGGCAACGGCACTGCCGGGTACTCTGTCAATCCGAGTGTTTGGGCGTCGGGTGTGGTACCGGGCATGGGACGTCCCGGTGTGAGCGGCTGGTTTCCGTTGAGGACAAGCAGCTCTTTCAGTTTGTTGTTAAGTGCCGTCTGGTTCATGCGGGCTTCCGTGCGTACATTCAGCAACTCCAGATTAATCTTGTTGGTTTCCAGTGCATTGGCATCTCCCGTTTCCAAACGTCGGGTGTACATGGCCGACAGCTCCTCCGCATTCTTTAACCGTTCGTCGAGCAGGGCTTGCTGGCGTTGCAGCATGATGATGTCCAGGCATACTTCCTTCGCTTGCAGCAATATCTGCTGGCGGAAGGCGGTGGCTTGTGCATCCAGTGCATTTGTCTTGAGTCGGTTCATCTTCCCTCGGGTGGCGTAAAGCGTGGGGAAGTCGAAGCTTTGTGAGATGACCATTTCGCCGACTGTTTCGTCACTGTTCTTGGAGTCCCAAAGGTGGGCGTATGACAGTGTAGGGTCGGGGAGGTTGTTGTTTGTCTTGTTCTCCAGTTTTTGTGAGGAAATGAGGTGGGAGTTAGCCTGCAACTCCTTGTTGTTGGCCTCTATCTGCTGGAGCACGGCATCAATGCCGGACGTTTGTGCGCTCATCCCCACAAAAGCGAGGATGGCGGCGCTGAATATGAAAAATCTTTTATTCATTGTCTGACGTTTTAGGTTGTTGGTTACGGTGCATCATCAGATAAACAATCGGAATGATGAAACCGTTCAGGAACGTGGATGTTAAAAGGCCGCCTAAGATAACCTTTGCCATCGGGCTTTGTATCTCGTTGCCCGGCAGGTCGCCACTGAGAGCCAGCGGGATAAGTGCCAGTGCACTGGATAGGGCGGTCATCAGGATTGGATTCAGACGGTCGAGCGAACCGCGGATAACGCTGTCGTAGACGCCATAGCCTTCTTCCTGCTGCAAGTGGTTGTAATGGCTGATGAGCAGCATTCCGTTTCGGGTGGCGATACCGAACAGTGAGATGAAACCGATGATGGCGGGGATACTCACTTCTCCCGTTGTGATGAGCAGGGCGAATACACCGCCTATCAATGCCAGCGGCAGATTGATAAGGATGATGGCGCTCTCCTTCACACTGCGGAATTCATGGTAGAGGAGCAGGAATATCACCACGATGGACATGAACGAAGTAAGTGCCAGAGTGCGGCTTGCTGCCTGCTCGCTTTCGAATTGTCCGCCGTATTCGATGTGGTATCCTTCCGGCAGTTTGATTTGTGCGTCTACCTGGGCTTGTATATCATTGACTACACTTCGCAGGTCGCGGTCGGCCACGTTGGCGGAGATGACGATTTTACGCTTTACATTCTCGCGGCTGATGGTGTTCGGACCCATGGCCGAGCGGATTTCCGCTACATAGTTCAGTGGAATTTTCTGTCCGTCGCCCGTATCAATCATCAAGTTGCGTATTTTTTCCATTTTGTCGCGCAGGTCGTCTTTCACGCGTACGGTTAGGTCGAAGCTCTTTCCCTTTTCGTAAACTTGGGAAACGGCTTCACCGGCCAGACAGACATTGACAAATTCCGAAAATTCGGGCAGTGAAATGCCGTATTTGGCAAGCATTTCCCGTTTGGGCGAAATGACAAGTTGCGGACGCTCAATCTGCTGTTCCACGTTTAGGTCAGCAATACCGGGAATACCCTGGATGGCACTCTTGATTTCATTGCCCAGAGTGAACATGCGGTTCAGATCGTCGCCGAACAGTTTGATGGCGATGTTCGCCTTTGTACCGGATAGCATGGCGTCTATACGGTGGCTGATAGGCTGGCCTATTTCCACGTTTGCCCCTACAATGGTACCCAGTTTTTCGCGGACTTCTGCCACGAGCTCGCTGCGTGAGCGGTCTTTCAACTCAAACGGTGCCTCAATCTCAGAGACGTTTACTCCCAGAGCGTGTTCGTCCAGTTCTGCACGTCCCGTTTTACGGGCCACGGTCTGTATTTCGGGGATGGAGAGCAGCAGCTCCTCGGCACGGTGCCCCATCTTGTCGCTTTCTTCCAGGGAGATACCCGGAAGCGAGGAGATATTGATGGTGAACGAACCTTCATTGAAAGGCGGCAGGAACGAGCGGCCCAGGGTGAAGAAACAGCCGAGTGCCACTACAAATAGTCCGATAATACCTCCAAGTACCCCTTTCTTATGCCCCAATACAAAAGTCAGTGCTGAACCATACCATTGCTTCATCTTGCGTGCTACGGCAGAATCGCTGTTTTCGTTATTTTGTTTTTTCGTTTTCTCTTTTCCCAATAGATAGGAGCAAAGTACCGGCGTTACGGTCAGTGCCACAACGGTTGAAGCCGCCAATGCCACGATGAATGCAATGCCTAGTGGTACCAACATCCTACCTTCCATACCACTAAGGAAGAACAGTGGTACGAAGCTGACAATGATGATCAGCGTTGAATTGAGGATAGGCATACGCACTTCTTTCGAAGCATTGAACACCACTTCCAGAATAGGAAGTCGCTCGCCGGCAGGTTTCAGTCGGTTTTCGTGCAAACGCTTGTAGACATTCTCCACGTCCACGATGGCATCATCCACCAGCGAACCGATGGCGATAGCCATACCTCCCAGGCTCATGGTATTTATCGTAAAGCCCATATAGTGCAGGGCAAGGATGGAGGCAATCAGTGACAACGGCAGTGTCACCAGCGAGATGACTGTGGTACGTACGTTGGCAAGGAACAGGAAAAGCACGATGACAACGAAAATACCTCCCTCCAACAACGACTTCTGAACGTTTCCGATGGAACTTTCGATGAAACGGCTTTGACGGAAGATGTCTGTGGAAACCTTTACGTCCGCCGGTAGATTCTTCTGCAGGTCTTGCAGGGAAGCTTCCAGTTTGTCTGTAAGCTCCAGCGTGCTTGTGGCGGGTTGCTTGGTGACTGTCAGCAGTACGGCATGCTTACCGCGTTCCGAGGCGGTACCCAGTTTAGGAAGTTTGGCTCCGATTTGAACGTCGGCAATATCTTCCAGCAGGATAGGGGTGCCGGAGACTCCGTTGCTCCGCACCACGGCCTTGGCTATCTGGTCTACCTTGTCGGTAGAAAGTACGCCGCGTACGATATATTCATTGCCATATTCATAGAGCACTCCACCATTGGCATTCAGGTTCATTTCGCGGGTGATGTTCATCACTTCGCTCAATGTCACGCCGTAATGGCGCATCCGTTCCGGGTCCAGCTGCACTTGATATTCCTTGATGTCGCCGCCCAGTACGGCAACTTGTGCCACACCGCCCGTAGAGAGCAGGCGGGGACGTATGGTCCAGTCGGCAATGGTACGCAAATCCAGCATAGAGGTCGAATCTGCTGTCAGACCTACAATCAGCATCTCGCCCAAAATGGACGATTGTGGGCCCAGTGTCGGCTTGCCTACGTTGGCCGGTAAGGATTCGCTGACGACTGCCAGTTTCTCACTGACAATTTGCCGGGCAAGATAGATATCTGTATCCCAGTCGAATTCTACCCAGACTACAGAAAAACCGTTCGTTGAGGAAGAGCGTACACGGCGCACACCCGTTGCACCGTTTACAGCCGTTTCTACGGGAAAAGTGACCAGTTGTTCCACTTCCTCTGCTGCCATACCGTTTGCTTCGGTCATGATGACCACGGTCGGCGCATTGAGGTCAGGGAACACATCCACTTCCGTATGCATGGCGGTATAAGTACCGCCAATCAGCAACAGCACCGATGCTACCAGCACCAGGATGCGGTTCTGAAGAGAAAAACCAATTATTTTGTTTAACATCTTTCTATTTACTATTTACAATGTACAATTGGGCTGCGCAATGTCAGCCGCACTTGCTGTTTTATCTAATATTTCTTGTTTATCTGACTTTACACTCCCATTCGTCACGTAACCCTTATACTGCATAGCGAAATGGTACTTTGTAAATTGTCAAATTGTACATGAGATTAGTGTTCATGGCTATGTGCCGGAATAGCATTCGTTGCCGATGCCAGCTTCACTTGATAGGCTCCTTGGGTTACGACGCGATCGCCTGCTTTTATGCCGGAAAGGATTTGTACACTCTCGCCATTGTCGGCACCCAGGGTGACAAGCTGTTTTTTGTAGCCCTCTTCATCCAGTTGCAGGTAGACAAAGAAGCTGCCTTGTTCCTCGGTCAGCGCACTGTGAGGAAGAGACAACACGTTCTCCATTGGTGAGGATAATAGGAATACTTCTACAAACGAGCCGGGAATAACGTCTCCCTTATTGTCGAATTCAAAAGTTACGGGTACATAATATCCGTTCTCACCCGAAGCCTTTCCATAAGAAAGCATGCGCCCGCCCAGTTCTTTCAATGTATATACCTTATTATTATAAGGAGTACAGAAGTTGGCGGAACCGATGCTGTTCAGGTAAGGATAGTACTTTTCGGATACATCCGCACGCAGGAAAAGCTTACGGTTCTGGGTGACGCTTACCAACGGCTGGCCGACGCTGACGTAGTCCCCTTCTTTCACCAACAGATTCTTCACATAACCGCTGATGGGAGAAACAACCGCCTGGCCGCTTGCCGAATGGTTCTTTGCGACTGCCTCGTAACTGATACGGGCATTTTCATAAATCTGTTCGGCTTGCGCGAATTCCTTTTCAGATACGATTTTGTTGCCTACGAGCGCTTTCATACGCTCGTATTCTTTTTGGGAAACCTCATAGGCTATCCGGGCTTTCTGCACCGGGTCTCCGTCGGCCATGTTTTTGGATGACAATACCACCAAAGGAGTACCTTTGCTGACGCTCATTCCTTCGATAACTTTTCCCTTGAAGGAAACCACGCCTGCTACTGTAGCTACGGCTACGCTCTCGTCTCCCTGGGCTGCCATCACCTGGCCGCTGGTCTTGATGACTTGGTGGAAACTACCCGGTTTAACAGTGCTGACTGCTACGCCGGCAGCTTGTGCCTTTGCCGGTGGCAGGATGATTTCATCGCTTCCTCCGGCATGGTTTTCCTGCTCTTCGTGCTCATGGTTGTGTCCCTCATGTTCGTGGTCATGTCCTTCGTGGTCATGTCTGTCATGATTGTGCTCTTCTGTTTCGTGATTATGTCCTTCGTGGCTGTCTCCGGACTTACTGTTGCAGGAGCCTAAAAGGAATAATCCCAAGACTCCCATGAAAATAACTTTTTTCATGATGATATTTGTTCTTACTTTTTGATTTTGAATACAAAGTTAGGGCATAGGGCGTGCAACCAAATTGCATTGTTCCTTATGCCGGATAGAAATCTGTCCCGGTGATGTTCCGGTAACAGTTAAGCAAGAAGAGACGGAGGGGCACGAAGTCCCGTAGCACATATGATAAATGTGCTATGAAGAGATTCCAAATAGATACACTCCTGCCTGCTTATATCAAACTCGGGTAGGATGAGTAACTTGGAAAAAGGTTCAATGAGTAGGGTGACTGTCCACAAGGCATCCGGATGTGAACACACATCATTGGAAGAGCTGGGCGTCTGTTGTACAAAGTGGGTTGTCATGCATCCCGTGTCGCAACAGCAGTGCTCGTTGCCCGGGCTATGACGGTGTCCGCAGCAATCGGCGGTGATATCATTCTTCATGCATATCATTCCGTCGGCATGATGATGGTGGGGAATGACGGGTATCACCAGCATTATCAAGCTGATGAAAAAAAGAATATAGGTTATGTACTGTTTCTTTTTCATTCCTCTATCTTTGGACGGATGCAAAGATAGAGGTTAAGGACTTAATTACCAAATAGAAAATGCTAAAAAGGTTTGAATAACATATTCAATCCCTCATTCATGCTGGGGTGGGTGAAAATGAAGTCCCGCAGGAAATGGTAACGCTGTCCCGTTTTCATGATTGATGCTACGGTATTGATTACTTCCGGTGCATCGGCACAAAGTAGGGTACAACCCAGAATCCGTCCGGTATGGATGTCTACAATGGCTTTGAGCATACCGTCTATGCTGTGTAGCGTACGGGCACGTGGAATCATGGCAGCAGGGATACGTGCCACATGTATGGAATAACCGTTCTTCATCGCTTCCTCTTCCGTCAGTCCTATATGTGCCAGCGGTGGGTCGGTGAAAATGGCAAAGGGGATTGGATACCGGTCTTTTGTACTCCTTTTTTTGTTTTCAAAGAGTTGGTTACGGATGATACGGAAATCATCGATGGACAAGTAGTCGAACTGTTCGTCTCCTCTTACGTCCCCCAGGGCCCATACGTGTGGGGCTGTAGTCCGTAATTGGTCGTCGACAACGATGGCTCCCCGCTTGTCTGTTTGTATACTCGCTTTTTCCAGATTCAGCTCTGCAGTCATGGGCTTACGGCCGATGGCTACCAGCAAGGCATCTCCTTTCAGGTAGTAGGGAGTGCCGTTTGCACTGTCCGTATAGGTCAGTGTTATTCCTTCGGCTGTGTCGTACACGGATTGGACACGGGCGTTCAACCGGACATTGATACGTTTTCGGTCCAATGCTTCCAGCATGGAGGCGGCAATGTCGCGGTCCACTTTAGGCAGAAAGCGGTTTCCCGCTTCCAGCAGTGTGACGTGGCTTCCAAAGCCTGCATACATAGTGGCAAACTCCAATCCGACAGCACCGCCGCCGATGACGAGCAGGTGTGCGGGCAGTTTGTCCGATTGCAGCAAGGTCTCACTGGTATATACATACTTGCTCTCCTTGAGTCCGTCGATGGCAGGCAGGATAGGGGAGGACCCGGTGTTGATGAATATTTCTTTCCCCTCAAGAATCGTTTCGTCCTTGCCGGAAATTATACGGATTGTATTTTCGGACAAGAAAGAAGCAGTTCCGTCATAGAGGGTTATGTTAGGCTTGTTTTTTACATTTTCATAATTTTTCTCACGCAGGAAGGATACAAGCTTGTCTTTCCGCGCCACGGCAAGTGCATACAGTTTGGACTGGTTCTTATAATCGTCATAGTATCTCCTTTCCGCATATTCCGATTCGTGAATCAGGGCTTTGGTGGGGATACATCCTACATTAACACATGTCCCTCCGTACATCTGGGGGGAGCGTTCCACTATGGCTACTTTCCAGTTCCGTTCGGACAGTTCAGCAGCCAATAACTTCCCGCCTTTGCCGAATCCTATTATGATGGCATCATATTGTTTCATTTTAATATCTCTTAGTTAAGTGTTTAGTAAAATGAAAACAATATGTATCGGCCATTTGTTCGGACGCCGGGTTTAGCGGATGCTTATCGTTCCAGTTCGCGGAGGGAGTCCATTTTCTTCTTTTCAAGGAATTCGTAGATGCCGCTCAAATGCTCTTTCACTTGCTTGTTCCCGAATTCATATACCTTGCTCACCAGTCCGTCCAGGAAGTCACGGTCGTGGCTGACGAGAATCAGGGTGCCGTCAAAATCCAGCAGAGCCTGCTTCAGGATATCTTTGGTTTTCATGTCCAGATGGTTGGTCGGTTCGTCCAGTATCAACAGATTCACCGGTTCGAGCAGGAGCTTTATCATGGCAAGGCGTGTACGCTCTCCACCGGAAAGCACCTTGACCTTCTTCATGGATTCTTCGGGGCCGCCGAACATGAAGGCGCCCAGCAGGTCGCGTATCTTGTTGCGGATTTCCCCTTTGGCAACGTCGTCTATGGTCTGGAACACGGTTAGGTTCTCATCCAGCAGTGAGGCCTGGTTCTGTGCAAAATATCCAATCTGCACGTTATGTCCTATGGTGAGTGTACCTTCATGCTCTATTTCCTTCATAATGCATTTTACCAACGTTGACTTTCCTTCACCATTCTTGCCGACGAAAGCAACCTTGTCTCCCCGTTCTATGGTGAGATTGGCGTTCTTGAAGACCACATGGTCACCGTAACTTTTCCCTACTCCTTCCATGATGACGGGATAATTGCCCGAACGGGGGGAGGGAGGGAATTTGAGGCGCAACGCTGAAGTGTCTTCTTCGTCCACTTCCAGCAGCTCCAGTTTTTCCAGCATCTTTACGCGGCTCTGCACTTGCAGGGTCTTGGAGTAGGTACCTTTGAACCGTTCGATGAATTCCTTGGTTTCGGCAATGAACTTCTGCTGGTCGTCGTAGGCTTTCTGTTGCTGTTCACGGCGTTCCTTGCGGAGTTCCAGGTATTTGGAATAGTTTACTTTATAATCGTATATCCGGCCCATGGTCACTTCGATGGTACGGGTGGTGATGTTGTCCACGAACTTGCGGTCGTGGCTGATGACGATGACAGCCTTTCCGTTGCTGATAAGAAAATCTTCCAGCCATTGTATGGATTCTATGTCCAGATGGTTGGTAGGCTCGTCCAGCAACAGTACGTCGGGCTTTTGCAGCAACAGTTTGGCAAGCTCGATGCGCATGCGCCATCCACCGCTGAAGTCACTGGTCTGGCGGTTGAAGTCTTCGCGTACGAACCCCAGTCCGAGCAGTGCTTTTTCCACATCCTCCTCGTAATTGGTGGAGTCGATGGCATAGAACTTTTCGCTCAAGGCGGAGACGTTCTCGATAAGTTCCATGTAACTGTCGCTTTCGTAGTCGGTACGCGTTTCCAGTTCCTTGTTGAGGCGCTCTATCTCGGCTTCCATTTCATGCAGGTGGGCAAAGGCCTGTGCTGCTTCCTGGAATACGGTACGGCCGTCTTCCGTCATAAGGTGCTGCGGAAGGTAAGCTATGACACTGTCTTTGGGGGCTGAGATTTTTCCACGGGTAGGCTGTCTTACACCTGCCAGGATTTTCAACAATGTACTTTTCCCCGCTCCATTTTTACCCATTAGGGCGATACGGTCTTTTTCGTTGATAACGAAAGATATGTCACTGAATAAAGTAGTTCCGCCGAATTCTACGGCCAGTCCGTCTATAGAAATCATTATATATTTTTTTAATGAGCTGCAAAGATAGTGCAAATCTATTATTTTTTATATCTTTGCCCCTATATAAACAAAACGCATAGGTCATGGAAATAGAAAAAGTGTCAGGAGATTACCGTCCGCTTATTCTGGTTGCGGAAGATGATGATAGTAACTTTAAACTGATAAAGGCTATTATCGGCAAGAAATGCGAGATACTATGGGCAAAGAATGGTGAGGATATTGTAAATTTGTTCGAAGAGAATCGCAACAAGGCGGAAGCTATTCTGATGGATATAAAAATGCCTATTATGAACGGGCTGGATGCTACGGTGATTATTCGCAAGAAGGATAAGGAACTTCCCATCATCATGCAGACCGCTTACGCCTTTACTGCCGACCGCGAAAAAGCCTTGGAGTGCGGAGCCTCGGAAGTGCTGGTAAAACCCATCACTCTGTCTGCTTTGCGTACATGTCTGAGCCGTTATTTACCTAAATTAGTTTGGTAAGGCTTTACTGATAATAAAAAGGGAACCGGATGACTAAGTAATGAATATATCATCCGGTTTCCTTCTTTTTATTCTTGTGCATTGTCTTTTCTCTCTTCCATCTTCTTTTTTACAAATTCGATTTTGAGATTGGCTTCTTCCATATTCTTCTTTATTTCCGTCATGGATGACAGCAGTTGTGCCAGTTCGTAGACGCTGGCAAGGGCCTGGCGGTCGGCGGGAGTCATGGTGATGGAATAGGGACGTTCCCCTTGATAGTTGACTTTGATATTCTTGTCCTTGTTCAGATAAAGGAACCCCATGACGTTTCCGTCTTCTCCCAGTTTGAAGTCTGCCTTTTCAATCTTTTCACCGAGGTCAGTGGTTTCGTAGCTGTCTTTGGCGGCGGGTGTTTCGGCAAAACTGCCGTCGGGAGCAGTAACTTTGACGGCCACATGGTGGATATTATGGGCTCCGCAATAAATGGAAGTCATACTCATGACTCCGTTTTCGTCTACTTGGAAGCGGAGGAAAGAACGGTGCAGATTTTTTTCTATCACTTGGGAGGGATGCAGGTAATTGCCAATATTCTGGTATTCGGCATCTTTTTCAAAGGTGTATTTCCCTTTGATTGCGTCGAATTCCTTTTGCTTGGCTTGAAGCATACTGTCCAAGTAGACCAGGCTCTTTTCCTGCTCTTTCAGTTCCACTTCCTGCATCAGGCCGATGCCTGCACGGCGAGTTTCAAACGCTTTGGGATAGAGCATCTTGATGCTGTCAATCAGAATCTTCGCTTCATTGTAGTTGCCGAGTTCAAACGCTTCGCGGGCAGCTTGTAGTTTTTCACCGGCTTTCTTCTCCACATCTTCGCAAGAGAAGAGTGTATAGCATAGGCATGCAAGGAGTATTACTTTTTTCATATTTGTTGTTCTTGGAGTTAGAGTCCACAAAAATAGAAATAATATCTTTATCTTTGCAGCATTTTAATGTGCAAATGTGCTAATAGGCCATTAACACATTTGCGTATTCATTACATTAGCGCATTATTTATGATAGATTTGACGGCAGAAGAACTGAAGCAATATTTTAGTGATGATATATTCAAGCGGATATCCGAAACGGCTGATGAATTGGGATTGGAATGTTACGCAGTCGGTGGATATGTACGTGATATTTTCTTGCAACGTCCTTCCAAGGATATTGATGTGGTGGTGGTAGGCAGTGGCATTGCCATGGCCGAGGCGCTGGGTAAGCGTCTGGGGCGTGGGGCGCATGTTTCCGTCTTCAAGAATTTCGGTACGGCACAATTGAAGTACTATGGTACGGAAGTTGAGTTTGTGGGTGCAAGAAAAGAATCGTATACACACGATTCCCGCAAGCCTATTGTAGAGGACGGTACATTGGAGGATGACCAAAACCGCCGTGATTTTACTATCAATGCACTGGCTGTTTGTCTGAACCGGGCGCGTTATGGCGAGTTGGTCGACCCCTTTGGCGGTATTGGAGACTTGAAGGAAAGGACCATCCGGACTCCCCTCGACCCTGATATAACTTTCAGTGACGACCCTTTGCGCATGATGCGCTGTGTCCGTTTTGCCACCCAGCTGGGATTCTATATTGACGATGGGACATTCGATTCTTTGGAGCGTAATCGCGAACGCATCTCCATTATCTCCAAAGAACGCATTGCAGACGAACTGAACAAAATCATCTTGTCACCTATTCCGTCTAAGGGATTCATTGAGCTGGACCGCTGTGGTCTGCTGGAACTGATATTCCCGGAACTTGTCAGGCTGCAAGGCGTGGAGACGCGCAATGGACGCGCCCATAAGGACAATTTCTACCATACGCTCGAAGTACTCGACAACATCAGTAAGAAGACTGATAATCTTTGGCTACGCTGGGCAGCTCTTCTGCACGATATAGCCAAGCCTGCCACCAAGCGTTGGGAACCCCGTGCGGGTTGGACGTTCCATAACCATAATTTCATCGGCGAGAAGATGATACCCGATATTTTCCGCAAGATGAAGCTCCCTATGAATGAGAAGATGAAATATGTGCAGAAAATGGTGAGCCTGCACATGCGTCCCATTGTGATAGCGGATGATGTAGTGACCGACTCGGCAGTGCGTCGCCTCTTGTTTGAGGCAGGTGATGATATAGACGACCTGATGACACTGTGCGAAGCTGATATTACTTCCAAGAATATGGAGCGTAAGAAACGCTTCCTTAATAATTTTCAGTTGGTACGCCAGAAGCTGAAGGATTTGGAGGAACGCGACCGTATCCGTAATTTCCAGCCTCCGGTCAGTGGTGAAGAAATCATGAAGACTTTTGGCCTTTCTCCTTGCCAGCAGGTAGGTGCCTTGAAGAGTGCCATTAAGGATGCCATTTTGGACGGCATTATTCCCAATGAATACGAAGCCGCCCGTGCGTTTATGTTGCAACGGGCGGAGAAGATGGGACTTAAGAAGTTATGAGTTATAACACATAACTTATTCTTCGGCCTGGAACTTGCGGCTTACTTTCATCAGGTTGATGGTGTAGGTCACTACGTTCTGGGCTTCTTGTATCATAGTCAGATATACCATGCTGACTTTGATACTGCCACTCTGACTTTGAATGCGTTGCAGCTCTTCGCGTTTCAGGTGAGACAACTGGCCGTTGAGATCGTTGGCTTTGCGAATCTCTGTTTCCAGTTCACCATAATTGTTCGTTTCTAACTTATGGCGGCATACTTGTAACAGATAGCAGATGTCCTCGGCTACGTCTGTAAATTCTCCTTTCTGAATGGCATCCAGCGGTTTGAAGTTGTTGTCTATATGTTCCAGACACGGTTCGCAAAGACGGCCTATGCTGTACACCAGTTCGCTGGCAAAGTCGTTGCCTTGATAGTAATAGAGTCCTTTTTCCAGTACGGTATTGTTGTCGAGGCGGCACATGGCAAGTGTTCCGGTACGCTTCATCTGCTTGATGAGTTGTTTTTCGAATTTTACTGAGCCCATGGCACGACGCAGTCCGCGTAGATTCTCGTGTAGGAAGGAAGTGACGGTACGTTCAAAATTCTCTTCTGTGAATTCCATAATCTTCACCAGTTCTTCACGGGTATGCTTACGGAGTAATTCGATGACTTCGTTGTTGTCCGTACTCTTCATCAATTGTTTCAGGGTCTCGTTGCCTTTTTCTTTCTCCTTGCGCTTTTTGTACATCACTTGGCTACGAATCAGCATGAAGACTGCCAGACCAATCAGTGCCAGGATGGCAACCGTACCGCCGAAATGGATAATCAGTGCTACGAAGAAACAGATGGTGAACGCTGCTCCGGCAGTGATGAACCAGCCGCCGATAACGCTGAGCACACCCGTAATGCGGAATACCGCCGAATCACGTCCCCAGGCACGGTCGGCAAGCGATGTACCCATGGCTACCATAAAGGTGACATAAGTGGTGGAAAGGGGGAGTTTCAAGGAAGTTCCCAAGGCGATGAGCAGACCAGCCAATACGAGATTGATGGAAGCGCGAACCAAGTCAAAAGCGGCGCCGTCGGCTATGATGGCTTCATCCTTCTGGAAGCGTGTGTTCATCCACCGCTTGCTGCTTTCGGGCATCGTTTTGGATATTCCGTTAGCCAGGGTCATGCTGAAGCGTACCAGCGTGCGGGCTATCGGGGTACTTCCGAAGTTCTCTTCACCGTCATCCTGGCGAGCAAGGTCCACGGAAGTCTTGATGACGTTGTGGGCTTTCTTGGATGTGCAGAGTGCATAGACCATGATAGCGCCTGCACCGATAAGGAAATACCACGGGGTTTTGGCTGCACCGAGGAGTGAGGACATCAGGAATCCGTCGGGGCCGGCGGCCGTACCATTGGCTGTATAGTCAATAAATGAGGAATATCCTGCGAGGGGGACACCGATAAAGTTCACCAAGTCATTGCCGGCAAAGGCAAGGGCGAGGGCGAAAGTACCCATCAGAACCACTACTTTGAAGACATTTATCTTGCACCAATGCAGTATCTGCATCAGTATGGTGAAGAATACAAAGAAACCGGTTATCAGCAATGCGGTATTGTCGTGTATCCATTGCTTATTTTCAGGGGTCATGAATGAGCTGTCTTTCAGCCCCTTTATCAGCATGAAGTAGATGATGCTGGTGGCAGCTATACCACCGAACAGCGCGATGCTGTATTTCATGTTCTTCTTGTAGTTGAAGGTGAACACGATACGTGCCAGCCACTGTACCAGCATACCGAAGAAGAAGGCAATGGCTACGGATACAAAAATGGCCATGATGACAGACAGCGCCTTGTCTGTATTGATGAGGTCGCCCAGTCCCAATGTATCGTTGTTATAGACCTTGATGAGCGCCAGTGCGAACGTACCTCCCAACAGTTCGAACACCATGGATACAGTGGTGGAGGTAGGCATTCCCATAGTGTTGAAGACATCTAATAGCACGACGTCCGTCAACATGACGGCAAGCAGAATGCACATGATTTCGGCAAAGTAGAAGTGCTCCGGTTGATAGATGCCGTGTCGTGCAATGTCCATCATGCCATTGCTGAGTGCCGCACCGATGAAGACGCCAATGCCTGCAATGAACAGTATGGTTTTGAAAGATGCTGCCTTTGCTCCGACAGCCGACTGAAGAAAATTGACCGCATCATTACTGACACCTACCACGAGGTCGAAAATCGCGAGTACGAACAGAAAGATGACGATACCCAGATAAATTGTTTCCATAAACATGTATTTTATTTCCGGCTGCAAAGGAAAGAGTTTGGTGTTGCAGGGAAATGTCATACATGTTACAGAAGTGTTACAAATGTTTCTGAGATGGCTTGTAAGTGACCATATTAGACTGAAATACTCTATTTAACCAGAAAAAGTAATCATTAATTCTAATCATAAAGTTTAATAATAAAGGGTATGGATGAGCAGATATTTTTAGATTTTAAGTTGAATTTTAATTTGTGTAGCTCAAAGCTAGATAGACCAACTCTTGTTTATGCAGTTGTTTATTTTAGGGGTAAACAATATAAGATTAGTACTGGTGTGAAAGTATATCCAAATCAATGGAACAAACGAAAGCAGATTGCAATGGTTAGTACTGGTTTTACAAAGTTGGATAATCGTAATAATAGCATTGTGAATAGTAAACTTCAAGAGATTTTATATCGTTTTGAGCAAAGTAAATTATACCTTTGTGACAATGTAGAACAGATTGGCTGTTTATATTATATATTGAAACGGTATATTAATCCTAATATGAAAGATAGAAGTGTTAAAATGAAAATAGAAGAAGTTGGTACTGTTATACTTTCTAGATATGCTGAAAAAAAAGGACGAGGGTATGATGGAGCAGTTAGTAATTTAAAGAAGTATCTAAAAGAGAAAGAAAGAAGTGATACTTTGGAGAATATAAATAAAAAATTATTGGAAGATTACCAAGAATATTTGTGTAATACTCCAACTAAAGGGAATGTGGTAAGAACGTATAATACAATAAAGGATACGTTGATGAAGCTAAGAACTTTGCTTAAAATGGCACATGAAGATGCTAATATTACGTTTGACTATTATAAAAATGAGATAGATAAATTTAAGATTATACAAAGTGAATTGAGTAGGAAAGAAAAGAAGAGCAAACAAGTACCGTTAACAGAAGAGCAAGTAGAGATTTTGTATAAATTAAAGTTATCTGGCATAGAAGAAGAGGTTAGAGATGTGTTTGTGTGTCAATGCTTATTGGGGCAACGCATTGGTGATATGCCTAGATTATTTAGGGGGGATTATACTATAATTGACAATAATACAGTTACTATTCCAGTACAGAAAACCAATGAGGATGCTACTATTTATTTATTCCCAATAGCAAAAGAATTATTGAGTAAATATCGTGAAAGGGGCTTTAGACATTTACAAATTCCAGCAACAGAGGAAGAATGCAAAAAAAGTAGAATGGTAGATGTCCTAAATAGTATAATAAAGAAGATTTGTAAAGATGCAGGCTTTGATAGTGGTGTCACTTATAAAGAGCAAAGGGGAACTGAGAAACTAACTTTGACAAAGAAATTGTATGAATTAATTCATACCCATATTGCAAGGCATACTTTTATAACAATAATGTGTAATATGGGCATTCCTAAAGAGACTGTTATTATTGCAACAGCCCACGAAGACACCAAAATGATAGATGAGGTTTATTTACATCAATCTGCCCAAGACAATGCGATGAAATTAGCTGCTGCCATTGAGGAGAAAGCCAGAGGTAGTATTTTTAATACTGGTGAAACATTTCCAATCAATAAAGTAGAGCATACTATGAATGTTCCAATAGGAATTACTTTTGAAACCTTGCTGGACACTCAATTTTTTGCATCCAAAATCAATAAGGCTGTTGAACTACAATCACAAGTAGGTCACTTGAAAGATGGGAAACTATGTAGCTATGACAATGAAATTGCGTCCCTTATAAGCGAGATAGAAAAGTTCTCCCAATCTTCCACTTCTGATTCTGATGTGGCAAAGCAATATGTGAAACAGTTATCTGTTGGGAAGCTGTCAGACTTGTATGACTGTTTTAGGGAAATGATTATCAAGTGCGTTAAGATTGGTATCAGTAGGGATGCAATTATGCAGTTTATCAATAAGGCTTTGGAAATAGGCTTGTTGGATAATGCAAGATTCACCAATATAAAAGAAATCACTACAGCCTTATTGGATAAAAGAAATCAAGACTGACAAGTTTTTTATGAAATTAGGATTTCTGGTAAGGCTGAACAGCATATTCTCCCCGAACAGCTACGATTATGGGGAGAATTTTTGCTTTATTGCCCCCTCAACCCAAATATTCCACAATTTCTACTTGTCGTTTGGTGATGCAGTCGGGACTTTATACCTTTGCACTGTGATTGAAAGTCAGAAATGACCGAGTTCCTCGTCACCCAGATTCACCACTACAAACCTAAATCCACTTCAAATGAAAGAACTGACCTACGCTGACATTCGTAAAATGGCACTGGAGCACGGTATCAAGGACACAAGGCTGCACATTGGGCTTTGGGCTTCTGACCGATACATCAAGAAACGAAAAATGATTCAAGGCAAGATGTACATGGTTTACCTGCCGTATCACAAACCGGAGCAGGAATAGTTTTCAAGTTCCAAACTTACTTCCAAGCTATCAGAAGAGGACATACCCTCACTCCATGAAGCTCCCTACACGAAGTTTTAAGAAAGTTGTCAAAGTGTTTTGGCACCTCACCAAAGTGCAGTATCTTTGCAACATCAACATGAGATAAGGGCGGTATCACTGAAACCACTGAATTACCGACTTGAGGCACATCTGAAATTGAATTGTCTGAATTTACCTGCCATTTCAATCCACCTTATCTTGCCAGATTATCTATTTAATAATTATTTATGGGACTAAGAATGAATGGAGAAACAGAACTTACATTCAAGCAACTACGTGAGCTTGCACTAGCCCACCAGGTAAAGGACAGCAAGACTGTTATTGGAATATGGGCTAAGCTGAACGGCTATTCCAAGAGACGCAAGCAGAAAGATAACAAGGTTTACACCGTTTACATCAAGATGAGCAATGATAAATCCAATAAAACTAACAACTATGAGAACGCATAGACTACCACAATTAATCAAGTACATTGACGTTAGAGGCGTTAACAAATCAATGATTGAATTTAAGGCAAATCTAGACAAACTGAACGACTTCTTTAGTATATTTCCCAAGTGGGGAATTTCTGTAACAATTAAACTGCTTAAAGAGTTAAGGAATGATTCTGAAGCCATGTGTAACAAATATTTCAGTATCATATCAGAAAGAATCTTGAATGAACTTTCTGCACGACCAGACGGTCTGGATGTTGAGAGCTACAAGAAAGAGGCTAGCCAATTAAAGGTGCATTTCAATCGCATTAAACTGTGCATGCGAAATACAGATTTCAGATTCTTCATTCATGAAGGATTGAACGAGGACATGTTTTATGTCTCAAATAATAAAGTTTATGGAAACCTAAACACAATGTACTTCTATATCAACGAAAATTCACGCTATGCAGAATGTGGAGATGAATCTTTTATTTTAAACAAATTGCAGGACATCTGTCACGAACTGAACGAACTCAGACAGTATGACATTTTGAATGCGTTACCAAAATTGATAAAGGATAGTCCCAACGAGGGATATGTAGTTGACTCAAACGCTTTCGACGAATGTATGGATAAGGTATTGTATAAGAGATGACAATAAAATGTATAAGGGAGGACTGTGCAAACGGTTCTCCCTTTTCGTGTTCATACCCACCAGACATATATCCCCAACTGTATATGTAACCAAGTCCAATACCCTGCCGCCATGCGAGCCAAGAACAGAAGTGATAAATACAGATGTACATCTAGTCTGGAATTTACCTATTCCCTATTTTGAGACTCCAATAAGTATTCCCGATTTTAATACCGGTACACTCCCTAAAATGATACCCTAGTAACATACCTATTATATAACATACCTTATATATGAAAAATGAAGTTCCTACGGAACTACAATTTTCTGGAACGGGAGTTACAGATAATTCCACTAATCAGATGAATGACAACCAATCAATTCTAACGCTAAAGCAGTATGATATGGTATAAACCAGACAACATTATTTTTAAGAACAGGAAGGAAGCCAAGAAGTATTTTGGAACTAATAAATATTACAAGATTGAACGGGAGAAGAAAGATATAATATTTATAGACGACCACAAATCCATAGCTACTGATGGGGGCAATCAGACAGACATTGATAAGTAAGGATATTATCAGTTTCAAGAAGACACTGAACGCTTATATCTACTCCATTATAAAAATGAACAGCAATTATTATAACGGGATGTCAGAAATCACCTATCCTAAAATAGCTGGACTGTCAGATATATCAGAGGGCATTATAAAGGCACATCTAAGTGAGAAAGATGAGAAGGGGAAGTTTGTTTTTAAGGACAATCCACTATTTCTAGGCTGGGAATATTTCTATGTTAACAGTAAAACCCATATCAGATATAAAATGAATACCAAGCCAGAGA
The DNA here is from genome assembly GCF_902825465.1 of Bacteroides sp. Marseille-P8574. NCBI lineage: Bacteria > Pseudomonadati > Bacteroidota > Bacteroidia > Bacteroidales > Bacteroidaceae > Bacteroides > Bacteroides sp. Marseille-P8574. The sequence continues at coordinate 1,347,686 of NZ_CADEBE010000002.1, read as the reverse complement.
ACTATTTCATATTGAGGAATGACTTTATTCTGGATAAGAATCTAACCCCTAAAGAAAAAGACTTCTTGCTAAAGTTCATGGCTATTTGTACTAATAATACACATTACTTAAAAGCAAGCAAACAAGACATTAAAGATAAAATAGGAGTAGGTAAAAACAGCACTGTAATTGACAGCCTCATCAATAAAGGGTATATAGTTCTTATTAATGGATATTATATTGCCAGATGCAAAGACATGCCATTATCCAGAGACTTGGAAAGAGCCAATATCTACCAGACAATAGAGGACTTCTGTATAGAACACGGAGTTATACCACCAGCCTATGACAGAAAGAAAATAAATCTTATTCTTACCAAATACACTACTGTTGGCAAAAGCAACCGTCAAGACTTCAAACAAACACTAATTAAGAAATGCGAGCATATAGAGCAAGGGAATTATCAGTATTTATTAACTGCACTAGGTCTATATAAGAAGGAGATTAAACCATATCCCCAACCAGAAAAATTTGAAATCATATTATAGGGGAAAGCTCCAGACTGGCAGATAAGGTCTGGGGCTTTTTTGTGTCATTCTCACCGCCTCTATCCATATAAGTAATGTTGAGGTGTGACAAGTCAATCCATAGACCGTTGTCATTGGCAAATTTTATCAGTTCTTCCGTTTGCCTTCCCTTATAGCCCTCTGTTGGTTCAGTTTCTCCTGCTGCCTCCTTACATCTTCCAATGATGCAGGCTGCCTGCTCCAAGAGGCTATTGATTGGCGTGTTCGCTCTATCCATTGCTTGTGAAATTCATTGATATAGTCCATAACCGCATAATCATGAGTTTATGCAAATGTAGTCAATTCATCTGGAATTGGCAAGCCAAATGCCCAACTCAAAAATATAGGTACTTAAAATCATACCCCTCCCCCTTTAGTTCTGGGAAGTGTTTCCATATAAGGTACAGAGCCATATAGGGTGGAATTACTGGCAGTAGAGAAAAATGGCTGGCATATATATCCATATCTGGTGCATGTCTCAAGCGCTTCTGTTGTGTTACCCCTAACTACCCTCACCGTATCTTTAGGGGAAATGAACACCAGATGCGAAATCACCTTCCAGCCCCGAACGCTTGAAATTCTGTAACAGCCATTACGGGCAGATACAGATTTATTACAGAAATACACATGCGTGCAAGGCTGGGAGGCTTTTTGTTTCTGGCTATCATTCCCTTTCAATTCAATCATTACTAACCAATAAATTATCGTTTATGGAAGATTTGAAGGCAATTCTGACGGTTGGTGCAATACTCGTTGTACCGTTCATTGCAGCACCGCAAGCAATGTTTGCCATAGTGCTGTACATTATCATTTATATGGCATTCAGATGGAGAAATTTCTAATTATCAACTTAATAATTTACAGATTATGGAAGCATTACAGATTATGCCAGTCATGGCACAGAGAAGGAACGGCAATTTAGGCGAATTTGCAGAGGATGCAACGGTAGTTGTGGAAGAGATTACAAAGCCCAGGAAGGTGAACCATTTCATTGAGGCTAATTCCGTGGAGGTGAGTTTGGAGCACTTGAAGAATGACTGTGTGATACCAGTATTCAGCAAGGATAATGAACTTACCATTTCACACAACGCATTCATTGAAACGGTCTGGGAAGCTGCCAGTTCATTCTATAGCGGTGAACGGATAGAGCAACCAGACATAAGGTGCAGCCATGTGATAAAAGGGAGACGTCCAGAAGCCATCAACAAGCCCAAGAACCTGCTGACGGAAGCTGACACGACCCAGTATTATGAAAGGTGCGCTTTTGCCATAGACATACCATCCATCTATGAGGAAGTGTCTGGGAATAGGCTCAACCTTTCCATTGTGGGGGTACGTGCATTGAATAGGGAGAACCTTGCTACCAAGAAAAGTCCAGAATTATTCAGACTGGCGGTATCGTTCAAGAATACCGTATGCTGTAACATGTGCGTGTTTACAGACGGATATAAGGATGATATAAAGGTAATGGGCACAAAGGAACTGTTCAAGGCTACATTGGAACTGCTTAATAATTTCAATGCAGCCAAGAATATCCACATGATGCAGAGTTTAGGCGATACCTGCCTAAATGAGCACCAGTTTGTGACCTTACTTGGCAGGATGCGACTTTACCCACTGTTACCGCAAGGGCAGCAGAAGGCTATCCCCAGAATGCTGCTTACTGATACACAAGTAAACAGTGTGGCTAAAGCCTACATTAATGATGATAACTTTGGCAGTCTTGGCAGTGACCTATCCATGTGGAAGTTCTACAACCTGCTTACTGGCAGCAACAAGAGCAGCTACATAGACAGCTTTCTGGATAGAGCCTACAACGCTACAGAACTGGCAACGGGTATTGCATCCGCTCTGCATGGTGATGAAAGATACAGTTGGTTTCTTTCTTAGCTGTATCTGGAATTATATCCTATTACTGGTTTCTCAAAACTGGAGATTATGCTACGGAATTTATTCTATGTGTTACTGGCGACTTTGGTATTCTTCATTGCAATGGCATTGTTTCCATTTATAGCGGTGGGATATATCCTGCTGCTGGGCTACGCCATTATCAAAGGATAGCTTGGTATGGAGGGCATCTATATAATAAGGTATAGGTGCTCTTTTTATTTATAAACTTCTTAAATATTAAAAGATATGGTAATAGAAGACAGTCGCGAATACAAGGCAGCGCAAGAACTTGAAAGAGCCTTGAACGATTATAGTTGGAATCCTAAAAGGTTTGCAGAGAGTACGAGGTATTATCACCGTACACTACAGCAGGAGCTTATGAGAACCATTGTGGCAATCATTCAAATGGTTGGTGATGAAAACTATGGTACAGACCTTAGAAATCAGGCCTCACATGAACTTTGCAAAAAGATTATTGAGAGCGGTGCATTGGATGAAGCCTATTTGCCGTTCATATAGGCTTGAACGTAACAAAGGACATCATTAACTTGGTGTCCTTTTTTATTATATTCACTTCTTTACAAAGTGAATGTTTCTTTGATTATCAATAAGTTGTATATTCCAACTTAAAAATGACATTCACTTTTATTCATTTACATACAAAACTGAACATTATGAGTTTAAAATATTCAAGCACTACAGCAGATTATCTGCAATGGAGCGAGGCAATGAACTTGATAAGAAAACTGGCTAAAGATGGAAATTACAGAATTTCCCTTCTTGTTGCTCTGGGCTGTTTTACTGGCTTAAGAATATCTGACATTCTGGCTTTACACTGGAAGCAGATACTAAATACCAGTGAATTTACAGTGATAGAGAAAAAGACAGATAAGGTAAGAACTATTAGGATAAACGCCCAACTTGGGCAGCACATTAAAGAGTGCTATGAACAGATAAAGCCTATAGGGATTAACGCACCTATTTTAGTGAGCCAGAAAGGGACTGTTTTCACTATCCAAAGAATCAATGTGATACTGAAAGAGGTGAAAAAGAAGTATAAATTAAAGGTTAAGAACTTTAGTTGTCATTCACTTAGAAAGACTTTTGGCAGACAAGTTTATAATATGAACAGTGATAATTCAGAGCTTGCCCTAGTAAAACTCATGGAACTGTTCAATCATAGTTCTGTAACCATTACTAAAAGATACTTAGGTTTGAGGCAGGAAGAACTACTTAATACCTATGACTGTCTTAGTTTTTAACACACAAGTTTAGTTCTAATACAAACGCTTTTCGTATATTTGTGCCGTTCCAGTAATGGAATAACATATTTATTTAACGAAAGGCGTTTTGCATTATCCTTGTCTCTAAAGTTCGCCAAAATTTTACACTACGAGGATATGCACAACGCCCATACTTGGCTATATACCTGCTTTCTGGCAGTATACATAGTCTAGGTGTGGGCAACTTGTGTGTATTTGTAGTGTGGGTGTTTGGCGATACCTAGAGACAGATATGCTGATAGTTCCCACACCTTTCTTGTATGTAGAAATTGCATCTTTGGGAACTGGATGCACAATTAAATGCAAGAATTATGAAACACATATCATTACAGTTGTCCCCAACCTTGTTTGTGCTTTGCATGGCAGGTGAAATGTTAAATCCTTTACAAATTCATAGATTAGGCATTTTTATCTAAAAATCTTTGTGCAGGAATGCGGATTAATTAATATCTTTGAAAGCAAATAAGAAGGCATTGTATTAGCCTTTTTCATAGAGGCTATTTCAGTCCTCCAGTGTCTTGAATACTATGTGAAACAACTTCTGAAAGGGGACAAGGAAGTAGAAATTAACATTTAGAGGGAAGAGGTTATTTAACTAATCTGTAAATGAGAATTCTATACTAAAGTAGAAATATAATTTATCTAATGAATATATAGTTATATGGCACCAACTTTTCGTTTAAGTCCAGAAAGCCTGCAAATGATTGAGAATATCTGTAATGGCTTTAGAAGATTTGAGAATTATCATATTGTAACAACTGATGATAATTGGAGTACTGGAACATTTCATGTTGATGTTTATCACATGGGACGCTTTTGTTCTAAATATATGTTTTGTCCCACTCTGAATGGTAAAATTGGTTCAATAGCCATATATGGCGTTGGACTACCTGACCATCTAAAAAAAATACAAGCATCTATGAACTGTTTTGGTTTAAGTGTTGCAGAAGTTTCCATAGACAAAGAAGGAATGTCTCCTTATGTGGATGTAGTGCTAGCTCCTTATTAAAGTGTGTATACCTATAATATGATAAATTTTTATTCCTTTCTAATATTTTGATTTGCAGATTGTAATATTCAATTTGTATATTATGGATTAATATTAGTAATGATTGGGTAAAGCTAAGTGATTTTAAACAAATGTAAGTATAAATCTTTATTTTTAATACAATGACAGACTTTTATAAGAATTTAATGAACAGTATCAATTCTGAAAAGGAAAGAAACGCCAAAATGATGGGAGCGTTAAGAATTGAGGATAAAGCTGCAATTTTACAGCTTGTATGCCAATTGATTATTTCTGCGGATGGCGGTATGATAGAAGAAAGGGACGATTGTGTGGTAGATTATGTTCTGAAAGAGTTAGGATATGATACAAACACTAGCTCTGGGGCAACGGACGGCAATTTATTATGGAATCGTGCTACTGAATTCAACCCATTTGAAGCATTCCAAATAGTATCAGAACTTGATAGGGGTGTGAAAAATATGGTTAAGACCATATTACTGCAAATTTGTAAAATGGGAGGCAATTTTGTAAATAGAGTGGATATTGCCCAGCAGATATTTCAAAGAACAAATATTGAATATTATCCAGTAGACTTGACATTATGATAACACGGGCAGAAGCTCAACAAATAACCGTTTCTTCTTATAATGACTTATGTAACAGGCATGGAGGAACGGTCAGAGGAAATGATACTATCTCTGATATAGTGAATGTTGGATGTCACTACCTCTTGTCCCATTACAAGGATATTGTACAAACTGCTGATAAAGACGAAGTATATGACTTGGTTCCTCTGAACTATAAATATATGGCAGAAGCAAAAATTATAGCAGGGGCAATGAAACAATGGTTGCCAGATTTATTGACTCAACAACATATTGATGGTATTGCTTCCATGATTATCCTCAATATAGGTTGGTCTGGAATGTGGAATTTTTTATGCGATTATTTTAAGCAAGAGCATGATAGAGTAATATGAAAACATTCTTACTGGACAGCTTTAACAGATATAAAAGATTTAGTGAGGAATTGGATGTTAGGACTATATTGTGTAATAAGCCTTGGCTGATATTCAATGATTGTGGGGACAAGGAATTATATGTTTTTCAAGAAGACGGTTCTCTCATTGCATCAGTAAATGGTAATGTTACCAATGCTAAATGGCAATATATACCTGCCAATAAATCTCTTGTTGTTTCTTTCAAGGAACAATCATATATGTTTCATCCTTCGTTTATTAATAACGTCATATTCGCTTTACAGCAAGATGGCACAGAAAGGTTTGCCTTTATGATAAGTGAAGAGCAAAGTGAATCTTTTTATCCTAAATCTCTTAAAGAGCTGAATAACTATTTTGAAGGAATAGAACGTAAAAGAAACGAAGCGAAAGAACAAGAGAAAAGATGGCTGATTGAACAGCAACAGAAAGAGCAGCAACGAATAGAGGAAGAGAATAAAAGACAGCAACAATATCGTATAGAGCAGGAAAGACAACGACAAGAGGAAGCTAGAAGAGCAGAGGAGGAGCGAAGAAGAGAAGAAGAAAAACTTGCAGAAATCAAGAAAGAGAATGATATATTAAAACAATACAAATTATTTTTGGCTGCAAAAGTTTTAGGCTATAATTTAATAGGAATTATTACTGTAACACTCACAATTTTAACATATAATAGCGCCACTGACGGGGTTTGGGTTATTGTTCCTCTTATAGTTTTCTGTATATCATATTATCTTCATAAAGCAATTATTTCATGGCTACGGAGAAGAATAATATCTAATCATTTACAAACTAAAAAGAAGAAAAAAGAAAAGGAAGATAGAAAGAGAAAAGAAGAATGGGGAAAGTATATAAAGCAGAGAGACCAAAGAGATTTTGAACAAATTGAAAAGCATAGAATGGAAAGAGAAAGACAAGAAAAAAGAATGAGAAGAAAAAATTATAAAATTACGAGGTGGCTTAATAAAATGCTTTTGAAGTGATTGAATTAAATGAGGTGAAATCAACAATTAGAATCACTTTAAGACTTGTTTGGAATAACATACCCGTCTATAAAATCATTTTAATAAATGGAGAATGAAAATATTTAGAATATTAATAGTATTGATGGTATTGGCTTCTGGATTTTATGCTTGTGTAAATAAAGAAAACGAAACTAGAGATAATGCCATTGACAGTACATTACAGACCAGTGCTACTGCCATACTGGAAAGCAAGTTGGCTGAACTTAATGCCCAATCTGGGCAGGTAATTGTTATGGAAGTCCAGACTGGGCAAATAAAGGCTCTGGTTGGACTTGAAAGGAAAGACAGTGCAGACTACCAACCATGCGAGAACTTCTCTGTACAACAGCCTACTGGCTTGATGCAGGGTGTTTCACTGTTGGCTGCACTGGAGACTGGAAAGGTGAAAATGAGTGATAGGGTGAATGCTGGCAATGGCATTTATGTCTGCAAGGGAGATACAGTTTTCGACCATAACTGTCATAGAGGCGGCTATGGTGAAATTACAGTAAAGCAAGGACTGGCTAGCGGCTCAAACATTGCTACAGTCAAGACTATGGAGAATGCTTTTGGTAACAATGCACAAGCATACTTTGATGTATTGTCAAAAATGAGCTATGGCAAGCCAGACAGTATCAATGGCATTCTGCAACCCTATAGGATTACAGAAAAAAATATCACTTGGAACTGTATAGGATATGAACAGCTTATTTCTCCTATTCAAGTCCTTACATTCTACAATGCTATCGCCAATAACGGGAAAATGGTGCAGCCTCAACTATACAAGGACAGTGTAGTGGTTATCAATCCCCAGATAGCAAATAAGGCTAATATCGACAGCTTGAAACTGGCACTGGCATATAATGTAACAGACGGACTGGGGCAACCTGCCAAGTCAGATAAGACTACCGTAGCAGGAAAACAAGGCACTATCATAGTCTCTACAGATAATGGCAATACAATGTATGCAGTGGAGTTCTGTGGTTACTTCCCTACTGACAATCCCAAGTATAGTGTTGTTGTATCTATTAACAAGACTGGTTTGCCTGCTAGTGGTGGGGTGATGGCAGGTGATGTTTTTAAGAAGATAGCTGATTATATTAATGACTGGGAAGTATGAGCGTAATAGTGTTTATTATTTGCCTTATTTCGTGTATAGCAAGTATAATAGGATATTTGAGAAGAAAGTATAAGCAGCGGTCTAGATTTATGCACGGTTATTATGAACATGACCCAAACAGTTATAATAAACTAAGCTTTTCTGGTGTACATATACTACTCATTCGTGGTGTACATATACTAAGCCCTTATGATGTGTACAAACTATTTGTTGGACAAAACAAGAATAGGGATTACCAACAAAGGGAGCATGATTACCATTGGTATAGGTTTGATAGGTATGAATTGACAAGTTCCAAGAAGTATATATTTACAAATATAGTCTTGTGTATAGCAATGGCAGTTATGATTATTCATTATACCTTTCTAGTTATGGACGGTGTTGCTATTTTAGAGGGAGGTTATCAATATATTCCACTACTAATATCTGTGGCTATTTGTACAAACAAATTAATCAATGAATACAAAGCATACAAGATAGCAAAGGTTATTGAGAATATATATGATAATATGTTACCTCAAATAATAGAAGGGAAGAGAATAAATCTAAGTTTTAAATATTTAGGAGAGTATGTTACTCTTGCTTTTAAATTTGTCATATTTCCCGATGGAATACGTATGATAGATGAAAGACCATATAAGCGCGGAGAGATAGATGTATTTATTGCTATAAACAATAATGAAACAGAGAAAGGTCTATATATCTATAAAGAAACTAACGATGAATGAATATATAGAGCTTATAGATGAGCTTTGTGCTAAATGTGATTCTGGGGAATAAAGGGAAGAAGGAGGAATGAACTATGATAAGAATGACAAGCAATGATTTTTATAACTTCTTGGAGAAGGTTTTAGAGAGATACGAAGAGTTATCAGAGAAAGTATATTTTATAGGGGAAATAGAAAAAAGTTCTCTATCTTTATAGAGACCAATTAACATGTTTGGATTATGCTCAAATGGTTTAATAAGAAGAAAGCAGAAGTTCTTAAAAGTGAAAAGCCACATACCATTATTAAATGTGGCATTACCCCTACATACATAAAAGTTCTAAAGGAAAACGAGGTATTTGTATTTGGAAGTAACTTGCAAGGCATACACGGTGGCGGTGCAGCACGAATTGCCAGAGAATGTTTTGGCGCAATCATGGGGCAAGGTGTAGGGCTACAAGGACAGTCTTATGCCATACCTACTATGCAAGGTGGAGTGAAAACAATAAAACCGTATGTTGATGAATTTATAAAGTTTGCTCAAATTCATACAGAATTTCATTTTTTGGTAACAAGGATTGGCTGTGGCATTGCAGGCTTTAGGGATGAAGACATTGCACCATTGTTTGAGAATGCCATAAATCTATCTAATATAAGTTTGCCAAAAGAATTTGTTGATATTATTATTACATCCTAATAATCTAAGTTTATTGGTATATAGTTATTATGTTTATAAAGCAAAGTTTGTAATTATGCGTATAAAAGACATGGATAAGTCACCATATTCTATTGGAAATCCACCATATTTCCCGTTTACAGAAATTATAGGAGATTGGAAGTATGAGTACCCACAAATGGGAACTTGTATAGGTACGAACCTAAAAACGGGAAATGGCTTCTTTTGTGAATACAATCCACCTATTGATTATCTAACCTCGGCAAATACGGATTATGAAGGAGGTCTGTAAATGATGAAAGGGGATAGACTTTTTTTAGTTATGGCAGATTTATGTAGCAATGCCTTACCGCTTACTTTGCCTACAATCATCTCCAATTTCAATAATACTGGAGTTGTAAGAGGATGTATCATATTGCTGCCACCTAAATTTGAAAGACGAAAACAAATAGAATTAGCTAATGAGCGCATGAGTATTCTGTCTCCATTATTTGACTTTCTTATTGTGGTTAATCCTCAAAAACTTTCCCGTGAATTTGTAAAGATGCATAATATTAACGGGTTTGAAGCTTTTTATAATGAATTATGGAAAGATACTGCAACTCTAACAGCTATAGTCCATACTTCCAAGAGCTTGGATGAAGTTAGGGTAAATTGGCAAAAAAACAAATCGTCAAAAGCACTATTACAGTGTGGAGCTTTATATATTATTAGAGATAAGGATATTGATTTTACTCCTAGTAAGAGAACTTTGCTTCTAAGTATAGGATACGCAGGTAATGGAGTGGCAGAAGAAGTTCATTTATTAGGTTTAAACAATATGGCGGTGGTTCGATTAGGAATTGGTGATGTGAGATGTTGGGGAAATAGTCATGGATTGGATTTGGCAGGAAGTTGGAATTATTTTTATGGGATTGATAAAAGTTACCGTTTTTGTATTGAATTTGTGAAGGAGAATATAAATGCAATCCAATATGATATAGAGTACTTTTTAGGGTTCGATGTTTCTTGCCAACCAGATATACAAATTAAAGAACTTGAAAAATATAGTAAACACGGTCATTAATAAACACAATAGTATGATAAAATTCAGCCAAATACCATATTCTACATATTCCTATGATGGAATGCCCAAACCAACATGGGTAAAAGCTATTTGTCCCCCAAACGGTTTTCCTCATAATTTCAGCTTATCTGATGATGATATGCTAACCTATTATCTTGAAATATTTAGGAATAGAACTGCTAAGGATAAGCCATATATAAACCAATATAACTCTATAGAAGAATTGGAAGAAGATATATATGGAAACTGTTTATATAATTGGATTCCTAAAGATTTTAAGGAAATATACTATACTCTTGATAAACAAGAATTTTTCCATAAAATAAATGTGTTGATAAAGCAACATGGTAATGCCATTGTAATAAAACATCGTGCTTTATGTATAAAAACAGATGAGAATATCAACTTGTATTCTTTTTACAAAGGTTTATGTCCAGATAAAGATATATTGTCTATATGTATTCCAATAAGAATATTTGAATTAGGACTATGGGAGGAAGGAAGCTTAATGTATATGACTGACGAAGATTATGATAATTTATTAGAAGAACTTCTAGTTAAACAAGAAGCAGGAGAATTAACGGAAAACAAAATAGAAGAAATAATAGGTTCTGTAATCACAAACTATTGGTTTATTGATATAAAGCCAATCCAATAAAATACTCAAAAAAGAGATTACATCATAGAAGGACTTACTGATTGTTATGTAGAATATGATGAGAATGGTTAGGAGGTATTCATTCCTAATGAACTAGGAAAATTAGGATATAAAAATGGAGATAAATTATGATTACATATGAGATATATCAATGGATTATACGTAAGTTAAAACCAAAGCCAAAGGTCAGAGTATATAGTAATGATGTACGTGTAGATTATCCTGAGGGCAGGCATATTCCAGAATGGATATATGAGCAGTTATGGAAGGATATTGATTGCAGTAAACCAGTGAAATTGGATAAGCCTATGTGTGAAGACTGGATAGATGATAAGTTTAAGGAGATTGAAGAACAGTAGATGAATAACTATAAATCTAAAAAAATAATAGGAGGAACAAACAATGATAATGACAAATGAAGAATATACTAACTTTAGTGGAGATTTATTTGCCAAATTTAAGGCAGGGGAAATGACAGCAGAGGAAGTATACGCAGAATTAAATAAGGTAGAAGGCGTTGTATTCTCTGGTCCGCCCAGACGTAACTTGCCAGAGAAGACTATTGAGGAGATTGAAGAAATAAAACGAGAATTCAACATTAAATGAATTAATATGGATAATGAATTATCAGAACCAATTTATGAGGATTATGGTAAATTCCAAGTTCTTAATGAAGCTAACATTATACGTACTGACGAAGAGATAAAAGAATTGTTTAATTGTAAAGGAGAATGGGAAGTTACAGATGGAGTTACAGATATGAGTTTCTAGTTATTAATATATTCATCCATAGGAGGAACGCCTTATGGACTTAATAGAGGAAATGTGGATAAGCAAACCACAAAGAAGAATAACTAAATTATCTGATTTATCAGACGGAGTTATAGCAAGAATAAAGTTTTATAATGCTAATAAGGAATATACTGTAGAAAACTTTAAAATGATATTTTTTGAATATCAGAGGTCTATATACTGCAATCAAGAAGTTGTAGAAGTAGTCCGTTCCATTAATGACTATGGCTGTATTGTGGATTATATTAATAATTCCCATTTCAGAAATGAATTGGATATATTTACCCCAGAATTTGATAAAAAGCGTACTCACCATATGACATCTTATAGGTCAAATGAAGATGTATTACAAGTAAGAGTAATTTCCAATGAAGGAGTTATAAAAAGCTATGATATGTCTGCAATAGGAATTACATTTAAAGATATATTTCACATTGTAGATAAGGAACGTAATCTTTAAGTCAATTACAGACTGGAAAGAAGCTGCCCAATGGTTGTCTGAATGGTCTTTTATGATAGCAACTCCGTTAATTATAACTAATAAAACTAATGATTATGAGTTCACTAAGAATGTTAAATAACATATTTGAGGAGTATGACTTATCCGAGGAAGAGTTTATCAAAGACCCTTATGGGTTTATAAATAAACTAGAAGATGAGAAGTTAAAGTGGCTATTGTTAATAGCAATGGAGATACAGGATTAATAATTATAAACCTTAAATGAATTAATATGGCTGGTAAACTAATGCCAAATAAACAACCGGAGTGCTTCACTCCCAATGCTCCAATTAAATACGCAATGGCAGGAGGAAGAGGAGTAATGATAGGTTGCGGAATTATGACAGCCTTATATGTTATAGGCGTAATTGTAGGGTTGTGTTTGTGCTATGGTTGGAGCAGCCTATTTTTTCCCATACTTCCATTTATCATCATAGGTGTTATGGTGGAATTTCCATGCTGTATATGGAAAGGCTTTAAGAAGTTCTACAATCTGGGATATGATAAGGAACGGAGAATATAAAAATGTTTTTCTCATGTTAGACTGATAAATAGGTAAAACAATGAGATATATGAGAAAGAAACTAATTATTGAATATCTTTTTGTTTTGTTAAATAATTTCGTGAATTTGTAATAATGCAGTAAGATTACTATATTTGCCAAAAAGATAAGATGCAAGTGTATGGTTAGAATGTCGTCAAAAGAAGATTTAAATGTTCCTACCTATCTGATTTAGCATTTATTGGCTATCATTAAGATTACTAATGAATCCCCCAATTTATTGCAAACGCAAGCGGACTATTCAACCATTTTTGAGACGATTGAAGATGTGAGATCATATATTTGTAAATGTGCTCAAGAATATGAAATCATAGAAGAGTTTACTTCTAAAAAAATTGAGGACTTAATTAATTGTTTTGATTTCCTTATTTGTGACCATAAACTAATTCGTCTCTGTAATTTATTGTTGTTATTTAAAAAGGCACAAGAGATTAAACTCGTATCTGATACCAATGAGCGTAAAACCTTAGAAGCTGACGAGCAGAAAATTATAGAAACAGCTATACAGAACGAATTATTTGAGCACTTGAAGATAAGCCATAAGTTGGAAGAATATGCCCCATTAATAGTCTGGAACCGTTCCAATCCTCCCACCAGTTTTATTTATGAGAAAAAGGAGGGTATATACACCTATGCTGCTAGTAATCCACGACCTATTTCTATTGACAAAAGTGCTCTTAAGCAAATGAAGAATAAAGAGGCTGAAATTTTAAAATCGCAAACTTATATTACTAACCACTTATATAAAAGATTGATACAAAAAGGATTTGTTCTTCCTTCTCCATCACGTACAAAACTAAAGACTAAACCTGCATGTTTCATTTATGATACTTTGATGTTTTTGGGGTATTTCTCTAATGATTATTCCATTATGAATAACAAATATCGAATCAATAAGGCTAAGAGAGACCGTATAAAAGAGATTATAATATTCACAAAATGAAGGTTATCCAATCCATTTAAAATTGGGGGAATCATTAACACAACATCTCATTCTATCCCCCCCTAGGACAAATTCTTATGTCCCGTTTTTTATCGACCTTTGCCACCAGAAAGGAACGAGAGTAGAAATGTTTCTACTGGGATGTCCTATTTTTATTATGAACAAAAAAAATGAGCTAGCACTTCAAGTTTTAACACTAGCAGTGCTAGCCAGTAAAGGACTCAAGATAGCTAGGCTATCGGGTAACCGCAAGTTTGATGAAAAGGTGGTCAAATCCAAAATGAAGTCCATGAAGAAGAATGGCATGTTAGTCCCTGCTATCATTGTAGATGCAAAGGAAGCCATTAAAGCCGGATTGGAGATTGTGGACTTTGGAACGGGAGAAATCATTAGCGCAGCTGATGCTGAATATTATGTTGTATTGGTTGACGCTAACCATCGCTACCAAGCTCACCTGAATCTTCTTAAAGAGAATGAAGGTTTGAAAGAAGAAGAACAGTATAAAGGTGAGTTTTATCTTATTTATGCTTTGAATGACAAGCTTGCCATCTCAAAGCTGTTATCAGAAATCAACATTTGTACAAATCCATGGCGAGGTAATGATTTTCCTAAAAGTGTTAAAATGGCAAATAAAGAGAATCTGCCACTACTTGATTTCATTGACGAGCTTACAAATGATGATTGGTCTTTAGCAGCCGCTTCCAAATGGGCAACTTTTAAAAGTGACATTACTAAAGAGATACTAGCGGATGCGGCAGATAATAAAATTAGCGAGAAGCTAAGGAATACCAGTGGTATAGAACGAGGACGTAAATTATTGGAAGCTGCCAAGAAAAGCTTTTCGGTCAAATTCCTTAAAAGCCGGAACATCATTGATTGGCTCATAGCCCAATATGACAAAGCTAATGATGATAATAAAACGGCTACCGTTAACCAACTGGCTAAATTCCTAGAAAGCTTAGGTCGGGATAAAGCTGAATTAATTGAGAAAACTAAAGGACAGCGAGGTGGCGATACCAAAGAGACCATTATAAATCGTCTTCTTAACAATTTCTACGAGCAGTTCACACAATCTCAAAGTGCTTCTACTGATGAGTAAAATTAAAAGCCGGTTATCGAGATGATAGCTGGCTTTTTTGTTTATTGTACTTATAACTTTTTCTATCCCTAATAGTAGTTTATTCAATTTTATAAGTTATTTTTGTACAATTCTAGATGGGGTGTTTTAAGCCAAATATTTAATAATATCTCTGTAATTGCTTGTAAAACAGTATATGTTAGAAATGTCATACATGTTACAGAAATGTTACAAAGCAATTGACGATTGATAATTGACGATTGATAATTATCGTTAATCGCTAATCCTTGATCCCTTGTTTCAAGTATTCGTAAAAGCTATATTGCGACCGTACCTTCTCCTTTTGCGGTCGCGACGACTTCCAGCAGTTTCGCAACCGGTCGTCCACAAAGCAGGCTTTCCGTTTGTCTGACAGTTGTATGGATAGCATATCGATGAGCTCTTGCTTCAAGTCCGGGTCCAGAATGGGGGTGACGGCTTCGATACGGCGGTACAAGTTACGCCGCATCCAGTCCGGCGAGCCGAGGAAGAGCTTGGGTGCGCCGCCGTTGCCGAAGTACCACACACGGGCATGTTCCAGAAAGGTATCCACGATGCGTGTCACGCGGATGTTGCGGCTGTACTCCTGCCCGGGGATGAGGCAGCAGATGCCGCGGACAATGAGGTCTATCTCTACACCGGCTTGCGAGGCTTCGTAGAGGCGGTCTATCATGGCGGGGTCCTGCAGGGCATTCATTTTTAGGATAATCCGTCCTTGCTTGCCTTGCCGGGCCAGTTCTATTTCGTGATTGATGAGGCGGTTCAGTTCAGGAATCAAGTTGAAGCGGGCCACAAGCAGGCGGTGGAACACCGGATTTTCCTTTCCCTGCAGAGTACGGAACAAGTTGTGCAGGTCGTTTACAATCACCGGGTTGCAGGTGAATAGTCCGCTGTCCGCATAGAGGGTGGCGGTCTTTTCGTTGAAGTTGCCGGTACTGATGTAGGCGTAGCTTGTCAGTTTGCGCCCTTCTTTGTCGCGGCGTAGCACGAGGGCTACTTTGGCATGTACCTTTAGTCCTGGTATGCTGAAAATGATGTTGATGCCGGCGGCTTTCATCATCTCGGCGGTGGCGAGGTTGTTTTCTTCGTCGAAGCGGGCTTTCAGTTCCACAAAGACGGTGACTCTCTTTCCGTTCTGTGCAGCGGCTATCAAGGTGTTGATGACGGTGGAGTTCTCTGCCACGCGATACTGAGTCACCATGATTTCGCGCACGGTGGGTTCATGGACGGCTTCATATAGGAAATGGATGAAGTGGTCGAAGGAGTGGTAGGGATAATGCAGCAGCAGGTCCTTCTTCTCCACATAGCGGAAGATGGATTCGCGTTCGTCCAGGCAGGTCAGCTTCATGGGCTGGGGTTTTTTGATGGGACGTACGCTTTGGTTGGGATTGGGCAGATGCCGCAAATCCTCCATGTTGAGGTGCTTGTCTCCCGGCACCAGCTCCCGGCGGTCTATGCGGTAGGCATCTACCAGAAAGTCGAGGAAGTCCTGGGGCATGGCGCGGTCGTATACAAAACGGCACACGGCGCCTATCTTGCGTTTCTTTACCTTCTTCTTCACCTGCTCGATGATTTCGGAGGTATTGGCGGCATCGTCTATCAGAATATCCGCATCGCGTGAAATCTTGATGCAATAACTGCTGTCCACTTCATAACCGGGGAAGATGGTATCCAGATTGGCCTTGATGATGTCTTCAATGAACATCAGATAATAGTCTTTCCCCACCTTGGGCAGCTGGATGAAGCGCGGCACTTTGCTGTACGGCAGTTTCATCACGAAATACTGGATACGGTTTGGAGAACTGGCGGGAGCTCCTTTCAGATGAAGCCGTACGGCTAGATAGAGACGGTTGTCGCGCAGGAATGAAATCACCTTGTCCTTGCTTACGGGCACCGGGGCCAGATAGGGGAATATCTCTTCGCGGAAGAAGCTGCGCACAAAGTCGCGGTGAAACGGTTCTACGTTGCGGCTTTGATAGAATATGATGTGATGTTTCCGCAGGGCGGGCAGTATCTTCTGTTCGTAGATGCGGATACGCTCCTCCAGTTGGCGGTTGACTTCTTGGTTGATTTCATCTACCAGTTCGGCGGCAGACTGCATAGTCTCTTCATCGCTTTGCGAGGCTCCGGTGGCTATGGCCTTATGGTCGGCTACGCGTATCTTGTAGAATTCTTCCAGATTGGAAGAGTATATAGAAATAAAGTTGATGCGTTCGTATAGCGGCAATGTCTCGTCTTCCGCTTCCAGCAGTACGCGGTAGTTGAAGGAAAGCCAGCTGATGTCACGTTTGAAATATCTGTTGTCCATGGTGTTAAGGTGTTAATGTGGCATATTAGCACATTACCACATTGTATTCTTCCCAAATATAATTACCTTTGTCTTAATAAACAAAGGAAAGATGACAAAAGTTGGTTTATTATCGGATACGCATGGCTACTGGGATGAAAAGTACCTGCAATATTTTGAGGGCTGTGACGAAATATGGCATGCCGGTGACATCGGTTCGCTGGAAGTGGCACAGAAGCTGGCGGCTTTCCGTCCCTTCCGTGCCGTGTATGGCAATATTGACGGGCAGGAGATACGGCAGCTCTATCCGCAGATTCTCCGTTTTACGGTGGATGGGGCAGAGGTGCTGATGAAACATATCGGCGGTTATCCCGGCAACTACGACCCTTCCATCAAGGGCAGCATTCTGGTGCGTCCCCCAAAGCTGTTCATCAGCGGGCACTCGCATATACTGAAGGTGAAGTATGACAAGACGTTGGATGTACTCCACATCAATCCGGGCGCTGCGGGCATTCAAGGTTTCCATAAGGTGCGTACGATGGTACGCTTTGCGGTTGATGGGGGAACGTTTAAAGATTTGGAGGTGATAGAACTTGCTGACCGATGATGTAGTTTGTTTATTTACAATGGATTGTATTTACCGATTGTTTACGCTATAGTGTAAAAGCCGTTACATGCTAATGTAAAGGTCGTTACGCTATTGGGTAAAGGCCGTTACACTATTTGGTAAAGGTCGTTACACGCTGAGGTAAAGACCGTTTCATCAAGGGGTGACGGCCGTTACGCACTGAAGTAAGCAAAACAATGTACCGGAGTAAGCAAAGCAATGAAGTAAAAAGATGAAACCAAGCCTTCACTTAATCGAATTTTTCCATTATCTTTGTGCCCGAATAGCAAGTAGAGCCGTGGGGCATCGTCCTCCTTCTTATTTTATTCTCCATTTTGAAGTATCACCGAAAAAGAACTGAAATATGAAAGGAATTATTCTTGCAGGTGGCAGTGCCACTCGTCTCTATCCGTTGTCCAAGGCTATCTCCAAGCAGATAATGCCCGTCTACGACAAGCCGATGATATACTACCCGCTCTCTACACTGATGTTGGCGGGAATTCGCGAAGTGCTTATTATCTCTACTCCACGTGACTTACCCATGTTCCGCGAACTGCTGGGAACCGGCGAAGAACTCGGCATGTCCTTTTCCTATAAGATACAAGAGAATCCCAACGGATTGGCACAAGCCTTTGTGCTGGGTGCAGAGTTCTTGGACGGCGGACCGGGCTGCCTCATCCTGGGCGACAACATGTTCTACGGTCAAGGCTTCTCCGCCATGCTGAAGCGTGCCGCTTCCATAGACAAGGGTGCCTGCATCTTCGGTTATTACGTCAAGGACCCCCGTGCCTACGGTGTAGTGGAGTTTGATGCCAACGGCAAAGCCGTCTCGCTGGAAGAAAAGCCTGCCAACCCTAAAAGCAACTATGCCGTCCCCGGACTGTACTTCTACGACTCCACCGTGACAGAGAAAGCTGCCTCCTTGAAGCCCTCTGCCCGCGGCGAATACGAAATTACCGACCTCAACCGTCTCTATCTGGACGAGGGCACGCTGAAAGTGGAGCTTTTCGGTCGCGGTTTTGCCTGGCTCGACACCGGCAACTGCGACAGCCTGCTGGAAGCCAGCAATTTTGTCGCCACCATCCAGAACCGTCAAGGCTTCCGCGTGAGCTGTATCGAAGAGATTGCCTGGCGCAAGGGCTGGATAGATGTAGACCGCCTGTATCGCTTGGGTGAACAGCTTGGCAAGACCGAATATGGCAAATACCTGATGGAACTGGCTGAATCGAAGCGATGAACTCTTTGTTCCCCAAAAAGAGAAGGAGAATAGTTCTCCTATAAAGGCCCGCTGACTTTAATTTTTTAATTTATAATTTTTAATTCTCATGAAGACTTATCTCGTAACCGGTGCTGCCGGCTTTATCGGCGCCAACTATATTAAATATATCTTGGCAAAACATAATGATATTAAAGTGGTGATACTGGATGCCTTGACCTACGCAGGCAATTTGGGCACCATTGCCAATGACATTGACGATGAACGTTGCTTTTTTGTAAAAGGTGACATCTGCGACCGCGTGCTTGCCGACGAACTGTTTGCCAAGTATAAATTCGATTACGTAGTGAATTTTGCTGCCGAGAGCCACGTAGACCGTAGCATAGAGAATCCCCAGCTTTTCTTGATGACCAACATCCTGGGTACACAAAACCTGCTCGATGCCGCCCGCCGTGCCTGGGTCACGGGTAAGGACGAGTCCGGTTATCCCACTTGGCGCAAAGGCGTCCGTTACCATCAGGTGTCTACCGACGAAGTTTACGGCTCACTTGGTGCCGAAGGCTACTTCACAGAGCAAACCCCGCTCTGCCCGCACAGCCCTTACAGCGCCAGCAAGACGAGTGCCGATATGGTAGTGATGGCCTATCACGACACCTATAAGATGCCCGTCACTATCACCCGCTGTTCCAACAACTACGGTCCTTATCACTTCCCCGAAAAGCTGATTCCGCTTATCATCAAGAATATTCTCGAAGGCAAGAACCTCCCCGTCTATGGCGACGGCAGTAACGTGCGTGACTGGCTCTACGTGGAAGACCACTGCAAAGCTATCGACCTGGTTGTCCGCGAGGGTGTGGAAGGTGAAGTTTACAACGTAGGCGGTCACAACGAAAAGACCAATCTTGAAATCGTGAAGCTGACTATTGCCACCGTCCGCCGCTTGATGGAGGAAGAACCCCGTTACCGCGCAGTGCTGAAGAAACAAGTAAAGGCCGCCGACGGTACGATTGACATCAGCTGGATAAACGAAGGCCTCATCACCTTCGTCAAAGACCGCCTAGGTCACGACCAGCGTTATGCCATCGACCCCACAAAGATTACCAATGCCCTGGGCTGGTATCCGGAGACGAAGTTCGAGGTCGGCATCGTCAAGACCATTGAATGGTACCTGAACAACCAGCCGTGGGTGGAAGAAGTGACCAGCGGTGACTATCAGAAGTATTACGAACAGATGTATAGAGATAGGGGGTAAGGTTTAGGGATTAAGGATTAGGGTCTAACCGCTAATCCTTAACCCCTAAACCCTCAATTCAGCGCCACCGCTAACAGCAATCCTAAGAACAGCATATTGCGCGACGTCTCGCCCAGTATGCTGTTCAGCTTTTTACCGCTGCCTATCTGTACCATCTTGCGCCACGTCAGCGCGTGCATGTAGAGGTAGACGCAGGGAGCCCAGATAAATTCCAGCGGAGTCAGCTTGCCCGTGTAGACAAACCAGAAGCAGAGCAGCACGGCGGCGATGCCCAGTGCCAGATACATATTCTCACCGAATTTCTTGCCGTAGCGCACCACCAGCGTACACTTGCCGCTCACTACGTCCTGCTCGCGGTCGCGATAGTTGTTCACCATCAGCAAGGTGTCTATGGCGAGGCCACTGACGAGCGACAGCACCACCACATCCATATTCAGCGTATAGGCCTGCACGTAGTAGGTGCCGCATACGGGCACGAAGCCGAAGAACACCAGCACCAGTACGTCGCCCCAGCCCCGATAGGAGAGCAGCGTGGTATAGAGGAAAGCAAACAGTATGCACACCACGCCCAGCACCACCAGTTCCCAGCCTCCGTGGGGCAGCTGCCCCCAGACGGTGAACAGCACTGCCAGCCCTGCCAGGCACGACAGTGTCAGTGCGATGCCGATGCCGGTTTTCATGGCTGCCGGCGTAATCCAACCTTCGGCGCAGGCGCGCTGCGGCCCCAGCCGGTCTTCCCGACGGTCGGTCCCTTTCTGGAAGTCGAAGAGGTCGTTGATAAAGTTGGCGGCAATCTGCATGCCGCAGGCAAAGAGGGCGCACAGCAGGGCGGGTGCGGTCTTGAACTGTCCGTCGCTGAAGGCAAGGGCACTGCCCAGCAATACCGGGATGATGGCTCCCGTCAACGTCTTGGGGCGGGCGGCGAGAAACCATGCGTAGGGTGAATTCTGTTTAATCTCGTTCATCGTAGTTCCAATTTAGTTCGGCATCTGCCAGCAAAAATACTGAAAATCCCTATTTTTGATTCATATACTGAAAATCAGGAATTTAAGAACTAAATTTCTCTTTTTTCGTACTTATATGCTTTAAGTAGAACACCACAAAGATAGGGATTCTTTTTTATCTAAAGACATTTTACCCTGCCATTTTTTGAACTTGGCAGGGTATTATTTCTCTCCATTTCCAAAGCCCTCAAATCCTTATATATGAGAAAAAACTTGGAGCATTATTAAGCACCATTGAAATAAGGTGCGAGCTTCAAGCATTAATGATAAAAACAATTACCGGGTCACGCTTATTTTCAGACGATGGATAAGATGGAGATTCGATGATGCGTAGCAATTCCAGTATGTGGACAAGACATAAAGTTCCCCACGAAAGAATGTATGCCGCATGATAGGCCAAGTAAATGCGAGGAGCTGTTTACAACGGTTCAACTGTCACAACCAGTCGAAAGACCGGTCTATCTTTTTTCTTCTCCCCCTTCCTTTATTTCCCCTCAAAGCCTTATATATGAGAAAAGTATATAAGAGAAATAATAACTAACAATTTAAAACAACTAAGAGACATGGGAAATTTAATTAAAGGATTGAAGGTCGCAGCTTATGTGGCCGAGATTATCGTGGCAGGTTCCGTAGTAATCGAGCTTGCAGAAAAGTATAGTGGCAAATTCGGAAAAAAGAAGATTGCCACGGGTGAAGTCAAGGCCGTTGATGCTGCGACTGAAAACTGATAGAACGTCTGTGAATGGATTATGACAAGAAAGCGGACGTGATAATAACCGTATTGGAGGTAGCAACTTCAATACTCAAAGGAATAAAGAAGCTAAGAGGTATATTCATAAAAGCAAAGAAATGACACCTCTTGGCTTTTTGTTTTTTCACCGCATTTTATTAACCGACTAAAAAAATAACAAGAGTATGGAAACAATGACTAATGAACTTACTGTCATTCCAAGAACAATCGGAATGGTAACAAGAATGATGGATGCAGTTAATATCGAAGATGCTGTAATCGTATCTGAAGAAGAACAGAAAGAGCATCCTAATTTTATTGAGAGCAACACTTCGGGAATAACACTTGAAGAACTTGAAAGGAACTGTATTGTACCCAGCTTCGGAGACAACCAGCTAACAATCAGCCACCAGAAATTTATCCACCAGGTAGAAGATGCTGCGAGAGTATATTTTACCGGAGAGAACTTTGGAAACACAGAAATCAGAGTATCACATAAAATCCTGGGCAGAGTGCCAAGTGCATTGACCAAGAGGAAGGAGGAACTTAAACCGGAGGACGAGACCATCTACTACCAGAGAATGGCCTTCTGTTTTCATATCCGTTCCATGAGCAGAATGATGAACGGCGAGGAAGTACATTTATGTATTGGAGGTGTAAGAAGCCTGAACGAGGAAAACTTATACGCCCGAAAATCCCCCGAGAAATTCAAGATCTTTATCGGGTGGAGGGTTCGTGTGTGTTCAAATCTGATGCTGACCAACGATGGCTTGACCGGACGACTGGAAGTAATGAGTGATGCAGATATTTATAGTTCAGCACTCAGACTATTTCAAGATTTCAAACCGGAGCAAAATTTGAGACTTCTTGAAAACCTGGGAAGAACCAAGATTTCACAAGAACAGTTCTGTCAGATAATAGGCAGGCTCAGATTGTATCAAGCCTTGCCTGCTTCACAACTCAGAGAACTGCCGAAGGTAATTCTGGGTGATTCCAATGTCAATGCGGCTACGAAAGGCTATATAGAAAACCCTAATTTCGGGTTACGTGGCAGAGAGAATATTACTTGTTGGGATTTGATGCAGCTACTCAATGATGCCGCAAAGCAATCCTACATAGACAAGTTCCTGGAGAGAAATCAGAACTGCACTGATTTTTCTGTAGGTATCCAGAGAGCCTTGAATGGTGAAGATACTGAGAATTATGAGTGGTTTTTGAGCTAGACCTGAAAAATAATTAGCTCACAAGGGAGAAAGAGCTGAAATAACAAATATGGTCCTTCTCCCTTTTTTGTTGAACCCTTTGACAGATATATGATATGGAAGTGAATGATATTATGACATACATAGACAGATTGCTGCAAGGCTGTTCTGATAAAAGATGTGCTGAGATTCTAAAGGAAGTAATGGAGGAATGTCAGTCACGTATAGATGAATGTAAGAAAGGTGCTTATTCTAAATCATTGCAATAGGAATAATATATAAACAATAATGAATATTATGGAAAGATATGAATTGGAAAACAGCAGGGAATTCAAGGCTGCAAAAGAACTTGAACATGCCCTGAACGACTATGGGTGGAATGAGAAAAGGTTCGCTATTGCAGTTACCACATTCCACAGGACCCTACAACAGACCTTATTCAGAAGTATGGTTGAAGTAATAAGAGTCATGGGAAGCGAAGGTTACGGATATGACCTGAGGAACAAGGCTTCCCATGAGATATGTAAGAAGATTGTGGAATCCGGAGTCTTGGAGGACGAGACGATACCATTTATCTAAGACGGTTGAGACATACCGAGATAATATTCCGAGGAGGGGTATTTCCGATCAAAAGGAAGTATCCCTCCTTTTTTATTTACCGACAATTTAAAATTCAGAAGACTATGTTATACTATAATTTTTACGGTTATGAAGAATTCAAGGCCCGTTTCGGACTTGAGAAGAGAGACAATGGTGTGGCGGTAAGAAAGAACAAGATATTGCTGAGCCACCTGAAAAATCCTGCATTGCTCAGATATTGCAGGGAACATAACGACTATACTCTGCTGCATATATATGATATGGCTGACCTACAGAAAAGAGTGGTTGAAGCCGTCTTGAAATCAGGAGAGAATGATGAAAAGCTGCCTTATAGGGTGGAACTGATAGGCAAGACATATTATTCCTCCCGATATCAGACTGACGAAAGCAAGGGTGTATGTGAGGATCTGGATAAAAGTTCAGTCCGCTATGTCAACATTGAACGTAACCGAGTCTTCAAGATGAGGGCCGGAAAGTTCATGAGGGAGCTTATACTTGAAACAGGGATAGGGAAACTTATTTCTCCCTGTGTCGTAAACTGGATTGCAGGAGATGTTTTCACTCAGCAATGGTGTACTTATACTCATGGGAAATCACCTGATATGGAACTTCATGTCAACAATGATTTTGGGAGAATCTATGACAGTAACTATTGTAAAGGGAGTTTCGGTTCATGCATGGTGGATGAGAACAGGACTTCGTTCTATCATGATTCGGTAAAAGCCAAGGCTGCATACATAATAGACAAGACGGGGCTGATTGTAGCCAGAGCCATTCTTTTTACCGATGTTACGGATCAGGACGGCAAGAAATGGAGGCTGCTTGAAAGGCAGTATTCCTCGGAAGGTGATGATGTATTGAAACGCCTGCTTGTGGATAAACTTATTCAGGAAGATTATATTGACGGCTACAAGGTGATCGGTGCTTCCTGTCATGAGGCGAACGCATTTGTGGATGTTTGTGGCAACTCGTTGTCTGACAGAAAATTTGAAATAGATTGTGAACTGGAACTGGAAGACACGCTTTCCTATCAGGATTCTTTCAAATGGTATAGTTATAATCAGAACAAGGCCTATAACTACGAGAACTCCGGGACCTCATACAACCTTGATACAACAGACCTTAATCTTTACGGGGATGATGATGAAGATGATGGGGAATGGGATGCTTACCACCAATACTATTGCGATGATACAAGGCTCTGTTATCGGAATGGAATAGAAATCTGGGTGGATTCAGACAACCTGGATGATTTTGTATGGATAGAATCAAAACGGGAGTATCACCATGAGAACGATTGTGTATGCTGTGACAATTGTGGAGAGAACCTGCTGAAAGATAATGCGGAATACTCCGAGGTGACAGAAGAGCATTATTGCTGCAAGGAGTGTATGGAGAAAGCGGAAGATGAATTCAAGCGGAAGAACTGGTATTATTCCGAGTATGATGAAGCATGGTATGAGAACCTTGATGATATAACCCGGATCAATATTTGGAATGACTCGGAAGGAGTATATGAAGAGAAATCCATTGGTATAGACACTTTGGATGGATTGATTGAGAATGAAGATGTATGGGAGTTCGGTGAGGATGTATTTGACAAGGTAAATCCGAGTACCAATCTCCCGTATGGTTATAAACTAAAAAAAGAAATGAATCATGAATATACAATTATTGAAGAAGCTGTATAGTATCTACAGCCCCAGCGGAAAGGAACAGAAGATGGTGAAGTTCCTCTGTTCCTACATAAGACAACTTCCCGGAAACATATCCGTGTCAAAGGATGAATTCGGGAACCTGTATGTAGTAAAGGGTAAAGCTGAAACTTATCCCTGCCTGGTGAGCCATATCGACCAGGTTTCACACTGCAACCACTCAAAGGATTTCAAGGCGGTGGAGACCAGGGAAATCATATTCGGTTATTCGCCAAAGAACAGGAGGTTTGAGAATCTGGGAGCCGATGACAAGAACGGAGTGTTCATCTGCCTTGAATGCCTGAAGAAGTATGATTCTATTAAAGTAGTGTTTTTCAGAGAGGAGGAGACCGGATGCAGGGGAAGTTCTGAAGTGGTGATGTCCTTCTTCGATGACGTAAGGTTCGTTATCCAGCCTGACCGGAAAGGTAATTCGGATCTGATTACAAGTATCGGATATTCCGGGTTGTGTTCAGACGAGTTCATTGAAGCGATAGAACCTGAGAAATGGAACTATAAGGAAGAAAGCGGCTTGATGACCGATGTTCTGGCATTGAAAGAAAACGGACTTGGGGTCTCCTGCATCAATGTCTCATGCGGTTACTACAATGCCCATTCTGACGAGGAGATAACAATGAAGAAAGACCTGCTGAAATGCCTGATGTTTATAGGGCATATCATAGAGGACTGTACCGGTGTCTATCCCCATGTTCAGGATGATTCATATTTCAGCCCCTATGAGTTTGAGGACGAGGTTTACGATATGCTGAACCATGACCCGACATTAACCCCTGAAGACCTTTATGACATGTATTCCACCAATTTTCCTCATTTCGGGCTGGAGGATTATCGAAGGATATGTAATGACTATCGGATGTTCTGGTGTGATGAAGAAGAAGATATATATGAAGAAGATATATATGAAGAAAAAAGTATGGACTTAAAAACTTTGGAAGTATGGAAAGAGACATGAATTACGATTTGGAACTGGCCAGGTATATCTGGTCAATCCTGAAATCCGATCTCCCCGTCCTTATGTCCTGGGGAGTTGAGATTGAGACGGTGAAAGTGATAAAGTGTGGTATTGAATTCAAGGTCAACGGATTCAAGCATACTGGAAAAGTTCAGATTGTATTGAATGAAGGCTTGGATTTATTTGAAGCTTATCTGATTGGTGAAGATGGAGAAATCAGGGATAAGAGAGAAGACATCTACTTTGATATGCTTGTTTCTGAGGTGGATGAACTTGTAGAGAAAACCGACGATTATGAAAAGAGGATTGCTGAAACATATAATATTATAAGGTATTAGCGGTTCTCTGAGAAATCGGGAAATGTGATAACGGGCTTTCTGTGAGGGAGTAGATTTTATAAGAACTCGAAATCTCATGGAAAGCCTTTTTTATGAACCAACGTGAATGGTTCCATAGATTAGACGAACATCTAACTTGTGGAACCACTGTTAAAACTATTAAAAAAAAGACGATGAAGAATGAAAACCAATATGTGGCTTATCTTCGGGTAAGCACACAAAAACAAGGATACTCAGGACTGGGACTTGACGCACAGAGGGAGATAATACAGAAATACCTCTGTGGAAAAACTCCGGTTGCTGAATATATCGAAATTGAATCGGGCCGGAAAAAGGACAGACCCAAACTTAAGGAAGCGTTGACCCTATGTAGAAAAGATGGAGCAACGTTGATTGTAGCAAAACTGGATAGACTGGCAAGGTCGGTTTCATTTCTGTCCAACCTGTTAGAAAGTGATGTGGATATAGTATTTTGCGATTTCCCACAAGCAAACAAGATGATGCTGCATATCCTGTCCGCAATATCTCAATACGAAGCTGAATTGATAGCAGCCAGGACGAAAGCATCATTGCAGGCCAAGAAAGCAAGAGGATTCAGACTTGGCAATCCGGAACACTTGATGAAGAGACATGAACAGGCTATCCAAAACAGTATCAGGACTTGTAAGCGGAAAGCGGACAATAACCCTAATAATACGAGAGCTGTCGCAATGCTCCGTACATTAATCAGGGAGAACCATACACTAAAGGAGATGGCTGATATTCTGAACAGGGAGGGATTCGTTACTTCCCAAGGATGCTGCTTCTCCAAATCAACTGTATATAAACTGATTAAAAGGTATAACTTAAAAGAGGATTGAAATTATGGAACCCAAGTATGTATTGATTCTAGACTTTTTTGTCGGCTGCCTGAATATCATAAAGCTGACGGACGAAGAGCTGAGAGAATCAGAGGAATATGAGGACTTTGAAGATTTTCTCTTAACCATCGAGGAGAAATACGGATTCAGACTTAATAGTTGTCAATGGATGGTTACAGAAAATCTGGACATCCATTGCTATCAGAACGGGGAAGAGACAGAACCCAATCTGTTATAGCCAAATAAGGAAGAGAAACCGGGGTAATGCTTGGTTTCTTTTTTTTATTTCTTTGACTGTAAGTATGTATCTCTGGGAAATCAGGAATTCCAGAAACGAAAAGTTTTGGAAAGAGTCACCCGTTCATTGTTTTATGGTCATTTGGGAAGGGTGGTCAAATAATTCTTTTAACTAAGGAAAAATGACCGTACCCCACCATGAACCGTCATTCATTTAATTCAAAGTATTAATTGACATGGAAAATAACAATAGAGCGGTGATTTATGCCAGAGTAAGTTCCACCACCGAGCGACAATCCACGGAGCGTCAGGTATCGGATCTAGAAGTGCTGGTAAAATCGAGAAATATGAGAATCGAGAAAATATACGAGGAGAAAATATCAGGCGCGAAGAAAAATTCAGAGAGAGCGGTTCTTACAGAGTGCCTTGAATACTGTTTCTCCGAGGGTATAGGGACACTACTCATCAGCGAACTCTCAAGACTGGGCAGAAATGTTGATGAGGTGCTTAAGAATGTGATGCTGTGTAAGGAGAAGAGGCTGAACGTCCATTTCCAGAAAGAGAACCTCAGCATATTCGACTCCACGGGTAAAGAGCATCCCTTCCTTACCATCTTCATCGCTATCCTTGGAACTGTGGCTGCGATGGAGAGAGAGAATATCAGCTTCCGTCTGCAATCGGGGAAAGCACAGTATATCGCCAAGGGAGGCAAGGTAGGCAGAAAGACGGGATACAGAAAGCCGGAGGAAGACAAACGTAAGCAATATGCCGGTGTTTTCAGGTTACTCGGCAAGGGTTATTCAATGAAGATGATAGCCGGAACTGAAGGGAGTGAGTGTCAGTACGGTCCGGAGATTGAAAAAGGAGTTCGGGCTGTAGATGTATTATAAATCGGAAGGGAAGCTGTGTATGGTTTCCCTTCTACTTTTTTTCTTCTTTCCGGTCTGTGTGAATAAGGAATGACCCGAAGAGAAAAGAGGTACCGGAATTGGATGAAGGGGCTATGACTGGTGTTGATGAGAGGTTGAATAAGAGAGGCTACTTCGTATCCTGCCAGAGTGGAGAGAAGAAGATTGGTTTTGTTCTATTTTTTCTTCTTCTCACTTTGGTAGACTGCGAAGCCGGTCTACTCTTCTATATCCTCATTTAATTATTATTTCACCCCCTTTTTTTTACTTCTCTATATATATTAGCATGTGCATCGAAAAATAGGGGGTAACAATTTTTCATTTGTTATCTTCCAATCAAAATAGAAATAAGAGCTTCCCATCCTATTACAGACAGAAAGCTCCTTCAGAATAAATATATAAATATTAAGGTCATAATCCATCGGCAAAAATACAAATAATACATATGACTCTCAAGGACAAACCGATAAAACATTATGTATTGCCGCCGTTTTTTATCCCCCCACAGACAACTAGAATATCCATCACTCCGTTTTCTATTATGTAGCCAAAGGAGAGATATCAGTGGGGGAAAATGTACGGCGGCAGTATGTTGGGATATTATAATAGGAAAAGATATATTTGTAGTGTCTACACAAATTCATACTTTTAGATAGAACTACTGTCGATATGCTCTGTCCGGTGATGGATGGGGCATATTTATTTCAGGACACAGCAGGAATTCAAACAATAATCATTAACTTTACGCTCAACATGTAACGTACGCATAGCATATTAAATTCATCTCCCGTCTGGTCAATGATGATAGGACGGGTATTTGCTTATCTCATCGAGGCCGTAATTTGAACTGTGTCAGCTAAGGAAAAGAATATATATTATCTCTGGAATAATCAATCAGAAACGAAAAATTGATGATGGCGTAACTGATGTTCAATGACTTATAAGGAAATCCGATGAAAGCCTCGCCGATGCCAAAGTGCAGGGAAATGAAAGGTAACGAGGGCGAACGGTTTTCAAATTATTACCCGGTAACTGGATTAATTCATGGAGAGCTGGAGATTGTTTCCACAGCCTACCTTATTTTGCGTTGCGATGTATAACTTATTGATAACTAATTTTGTATCAGAAACGAATTGGATCGTGAGAAGTACATTCAAAGTGCTGTTCTACGTGAACGGCAGCAAGGAGAAAAACGGTATTGTCCCAATTATGGGACGGGTGACAATCAACGGTTCTGTAGCCCAGTTCAGTTGCAAGCGGACTATTGCCAAAGGACTTTGGGACGCGAAAGGCAACCGGGCAAAGGGAAAGAGCAAGGAAGCGCGGGATGTCAACCTCGCCCTTGACAACATCAAGGCACAAATCATCAAGCACTATCAACGCCTTTCGGACAGGGAAGCGTTCGTTACTGCTGAAATGGCACGCAACGCCTTTCAGGGACTCGATACGGAATACGAGACACTGCTCGGTGCGTTCGACAAGGACAATGAGAGTTTCAAGAAGCGTATCGGTATAGACCGGGCAGAAGGTTCATATCGGGTGCGGGTAAGGTCAAGAAAACATCTGGCGGCGTTCATAAAGAAATGCTACAGGCAGAGTGACATTTCCATGCTTGAGCTTACCCCCGACTTCATCAAGGAGTATGAGATTTTTCTTTCCACTGATGCCGGACTTCATAACGCCAGTGTGTGGTCAAACTGCATGTGGCTGAAAACAATCGTGGCGAAGCCCCATTACAACGGGCTGACACCGAGAACCCCGTTTGCCCAGTACCGCGTCAGCCAGAACGTCAAAGAACGAGAATACCTGACCGAGGATGAGATCAAGACGGTTATGACGCACGAGTTTGCAAACAGGAAGCTGGCTTATATCCGCGATCTGTTCGTGTTCGCCAGTTTCACCGCCCTCTCTTTCGTGGATATAAAGGAACTGACCACCGATGACATTGCGGAAGTGAACGGTGAGAAGTGGATATTATCGAAACGCCACAAAACGAAAGTGAATTTCCAGGTGAAGCTGCTGGATATCCCCTTGCAGGTCATCCGGCGTTACGAGAGGTTCCAGAAGAATGGGCTCGTGTTCCCCAATCTGAACTACTGGTCAATCTGCAAGCCGTTGAAACAGATGATAAGGGAATGTGGGATAAGCAAGAACATCTCGTTCCATTCAAGCCGCCATGGGTTCGCTACGCTGGCTTTGAGCAAGGGCGTTCCGATCGAGAGTGTAAGCCGGGTTCTGGGACACACGAACATAGTCACTACGCAGAAATATTGTAAGATCACCACCGAGAAAATCGACAAGGACCTGACGGTGTTCGGTGATCGTCTTAACCAGTCGTTCCATGAGATTTCAATAGCGATGTGATGGAAAGAACAATTATAACTATCTGCAAAAGCGGCAGTGTAAGCATTCCAAGCGGTAATGTATGGATGTTATAGTTACAAAGTCTCCTTTTGAAGTGGCATTTTCTTTCTACCTGTGCAGCTTTTTTGCGTACCTTTCTTCTATTTTTGTGTTTAAAAAACAGTCCATGATACAAAATAGCGGAATTTATTTGCTGTTTTCCAATAATTCGTCTTTCTTTGTGAATAGTAAAACAGAAAAGTACGATAACGAAACAGAAATAGTTCTAAACATATTGCAAAACTTGTACTGACGGATTATTAGACCTGGTTAAATCTGGAAAATTTGAATTTAGGAGCCTATAATGATTTAGTCAAAGCATGTTCTGTACCCCGACAAGGGGCATGGACTGACTTTAACTTATTTAGACTCCGCGGTTTTTCCAGAACCCTACCAGATGAATAAGGGAAGAGTGGGTACGTGCTCCTTTCTTTTATTCGTATTTCTACCTTTCCGGTTTTTCTTGTTTTTCAAATGTGTTGTGGGTTAAAAGGTTAATGTTTGTTGTCGCGAACTGATATGAACCTTAAACAAAGAGGATAATCTCATTGAATATTGTCATCTTTACAAGAACAATTATGAAACACGTGATTTTTTCACCTTGGGTGGGCAAGCACTATCATACCGGATGGAACGGGAAACGGATGATGGTGTTGGGAGAAAGCCATTATTGTGCTTCTTCCGAGGAGGCCGTGCCACAAATAACCAATCGGATAATAACCGATTTGATGGATGCAGACAGCGAACACGAAGGTTATAAGAATACCTATACGAAGTTTGCTAATGCTTTGGCAGGAAAATTCCTTTCTTTCGATGAACGAAAACGTCTGTGGCATTCTGTCCTGTTCTACAACTACGTGCAAGTACCCATGTCTGGAGCACGCATCTCTCCCACTACACAAGAATTTGCCCAATCAGAAACGGCATTCTTTGAAGTACTCGAAACTTATCGTCCCGGTTGCATCATCGCATGGGGCAAGCGGCTTTATAACAACCTGCCCCGCAGAGGATACCAGTTTCCTGATTTGGCTCTGCCGAATGGTGACAGCATGGAGACATGGGCATACGAAACTTCCGATGGGCAAATCGTGGAAGTGCTACCTATCACACACCCTTCAGCAGCATTCGTTCCAAGCTATTGGCACGAAGTGATACAAACATTTCTCAACCGAATTCCATAAGAAACAACAATATGGATTTGAAATTAATCAGTTTGCTGATACTGATTCTTTTAAATGGATTGAGTATTCAATCTAAAACAGAAAAAGATATGGGAAAAGAAGAATTTTATTGCGAGTATTGCGGACACAAGTTCCCTAATGTCCGCTTGTTAGTCTCAGGCAGTTGCCCGCGTCATCCAGATGGCAGCAACAAAGGTCGCCACAAGCTTTACGAGGGCAGCGAAAAGACAAAGTACACATGTAAGTATTGTGGCAAGTAGTGTCCTTCCATCCAAGTGATGGTGGGAGGCACGTGTCCCTATCATCCGAAGGGAAGCAATAAGGGGGCGCATGCACCGGCATTGTAAACTAATGGAATGTGGAATTATTAAAATAAAAATATATGGGATGGAGTAAAATTTTAGGCGATTTAGCCAAAGATTATGTATCTGCAAGAGGTGTAGAAGGTACTATTGAGGATATCACAAAGCTGACTCAAAAAGGAGGCGAGGTGATTAATATGTTTAGTGAAAAACTTGACAAAAAGTTTGAAGGTGATGCTGGAGACAATGCTTGGGATGATTTTCTTGCTAAGTATCAGGCATGTTTAGATGATAATCAGTATGAAGAAGCTGTAGAGTTGCTTGATTTTTATTTTGAGCAATATGGATATGAAAAAAAATTCAACTATTATTATCTGCGAGCTTGCACTTTAATTCAACAGTGGAATAATTCCGAAGAATTAGGTTTGTCCGAAGAAGATGAAGTCCCCTTGATTATACAGTCAAGTAAAGATATTAAGAAATGTATCAAATTGGCAGAAAATACCGAGCAGAAAGATCTTGCAGTATCTTTGCAAGAAGATTTTAACGAAGTAAACAACCAAAAGAAATATCTGGGCTTATGGGAAAAAGCATTGGGTGAAATAGAAAAATATTGTGATTTAGAAGCCCTATATACAGGTTCTAAAAAAACGGACTGCGAAAAGGCTTTTTCTATATTATCAAATTTATATGATGAAATGGGAGAAGTGAAAAACTGGTTCTATTTCTATAAAAGGGGCAGTATCTATAACACCTTGTTTGCTGCATTCATAAAGATTCCATCAGAGAGAAATTTGTTAAAACCTGAAGAGTTGGATAAATACATCTCAGATGCTTTATATTGCATAAAACGAGCTGAAAATTTATACGAGGGTGATGATGAAGAAGATATTCATTCTTTAAATCTGTTAAAGGAACAGTATAACGAAATAGTAGCCAAATTGAAAGAAGGTGTTGGACAAGAAAATACAGTTTCTTTAAAAGAAAACACTGATACTCCTTCCTCTTCTGATGCGGAAAAGGAGTATTTGGAGGAATTGAGAGAATGTCTGAAAAATGGGATTACTGATAGAGAACACAGATTGCTAGACAGACTGCGTAAATCGCTCGGCATTTCGGTAACAAGAGCTTTGGAGCTAGAAAAATCATTAAGTCCTTCTCTTGCAGATGAAGAACAGGAATATCTTGAAGAATTAAAAGATATTCTGAAGGATGGTAGAATTTCTGATAGAGAACGACGGTTATTAGATAGATTACGTAAGTCGCTCGGCATTTCAGAAGCAAGAGGTAGAGATTTGGAAAAAATGGCTCAATGAGCTTAAGTAAAAATTATTATTAGTTATTATTCAAATGTGGAATGGAAACTCTTTTGGCTTGGATTATAGCAATATGGTGGAGTAATGTTGTTGCCAATTATCATCATTTATGAGATATTGTTATTTATAGGGCATCTATATATTAGTAAGGAAGTAGATTTTGCAAGTATGGTTTATCGTGACTGGTGTTATTGTATTCATAGAATCGATCTTTTTCCTATGTCATAGCAGAAAAGCTTCTGATTTTATGTATTACTTGTATCGTCCATTTGGTATTCCTCTCTCTATGCTTTTAGGAACCCATTGTTAGAATTATGCTAATAGTAGTAAGTGTTGTTTTGTTGCCGGAAGGCCTAGAATATTTCTTGTGGCAATAGTTCTGAAAGTCAAAATTGCATGAAGTTGTTCTTTGAGATAAACTTTATGCAATTTTGATTTTAGCTCTGCACTCTTTTCGCGCACCTCCCCTCTACCTTTGTACTCATCAAACGAAAGAAAAACAGTTATGAGTTGCAGTATTTCTATTTATATCCGGACGAAAGATTGGACGATGGGCAATTGGTGCGGATGCAGCCTTCTGATACGAGAAGGGGGCAAGGCGACTGTGGAGTGGGGAGACGGAAAATTACACAAAGTGACGGGATCTTCCGAATGGATATACGTCACCCATGAATACCCCAAGCCTATATTGCCTTACGTGATTCGCATCTCAACGGAAGAGGATGATGCCCTATGGGGCTTTCAGGATGCCATGCACGAAGTCAATGTGTTGGATTTTGATTGTAGCAGTTGCCCTTCCTTGCGGTTTCTTGAGTTTTCGTATTTGGAGAAATTGGATGTCAGCCGCAATCTGCATTTGGAAAGGCTGGTTTGTGACGAAGGAAGCTTCGCTACACTCGACTTGTCGCAGAATACGGAACTCAGAATGCTGGATTGCCATTATTGCCCCAAACTGGTTTCTTTGGATCTGACTTCGTGCAATCGCCTGGAACGACTGAATTGCTGGCTTTGCGGTTCTTTGTCCCATATTGCGTTGAGTAACCAATCCGTTTTGAAGGAAGTGAATTATGGAGATACCTGTCTGCGTGAGAAATCGGAAAAGCATCTGCTTCGATTGATTGATCGGAATGGAGGAGCCTTGTTTGATTCTTTGTTTAATATGTGGAATGATTAATAGTTGCTGTTATGAAAAAGAAGAAAGGGCGTATTCGGAACTTGATTCTATTCGGTACCATCAAGGATTTGATAGACCGCTATGAATATTCCGAACTACAGGAGGAATTAGGATGCTTGTGTAAGAAGGACGCTCTGTTGCCGCTGATGCAGGATGCTTATGTCCAGTTGAAGGCAGTGATTCCTGAAACGACAGACCGCACCGTACAGGTGGTGGAACGATGGGAATATTGTTCGCCGATGATAGACATGAACTGCCATATACGTACCCGAAGCGGAGAAATACTTTCACCGGTTGCAATCTGTGACTCGTGGCCGGAGCTGATGAGTATGCCTGTCTATTGCTTGAGAAGGCTGAGGATGACGGAGAAGGAATTGCTGGCCGGAATCTTGTGGGAGGTGACTTATTACAAGGATAGCTATCTTGAAAACAGAGGGAAATGTAATTGTAAACTTAAAACAACAGAACTATGAAACTTGCAGAAGCTCTCAGTCTGTGCGCTGATTTACAGAAGAGAGTAGCCAACGAAAGTGAGGCTGAAAGACAGTTCGAATGTACAGGAGGGTGATGAGCCTGCCGAAGACCTAAACGATTTGTATCAGGAACTGGGCTGAAGGAGAACTCATTCATAGTATGATTTGGACAGAGGCGTTTTGGAGCATGGTGCATATTCAGCAAGGGCATAAGCGCATACTGCATATTCCGAATGGGCGGAGCATATCGCATTACCGAATGTCAGCTATGACAAGAAAGAGCAAGGGAGGGACGTGGAACGTTAGAACTTAAAAAATGAAAAAGTATGAAGTACAAAGATGGCTATATTGCGGATTACGAAATGTTGGGTCAAATGACCGTAAAAGAGCTGGAAGATACGCTGATGCGTATCGCCGATGATGTCTATCTCAGCGAGGATGCTAAGAGGGAGCTGGTGAAGATGTACCTAGACGAGCGCAAATGGAAGCTGGACAGGGAGTTTGTCTTTACAGAGGAGAATGTGCGGCGGATGAACGAGATGAATAAGCTTTTTGAGAAACAAACCGCCGAAGTGATGCATCTGGCGCATCAAATCTTTCTGGATGAAATGGAAGTACGGCGGCAGACTCCGGACGGCTATAATCATCTGGAAGTACGGGCAGAACTGCTGATACCTTATAATGAATATGGTGCGGAAGAGGAAAGTGTGGCAGGCTTGGACACTGAGTGTGACGAGATGTTATGGGGCATGTTAGGCTCTCGGGGCATCAACTGGATGCTTGATTCTTTTAGGCTACTTGCTGAATCTGATGCTACTTTCACTACGGTAAGCTGTGATGTAGAGCGGATGATTGTAGAAGCACTGTATGGGTTTCTCGAAAATGGGGAAGTTGACAGGTATAGTTGGATAAGTTTCAGGGAAGAATCGGACAGGGAGAAGGTGAAGGATATCTGTTTCGTCCGCCCGTTTCATAATCTGTATGATTTTTGCGGATTTTCGATGCAGGATATTTTGAAGATAAAGCAGTTTAGACTTAATGTGGAAATGGTGTATGAAAATATATAATGGTTATCCGGATGAGGTTGTGATAGACGGCGTGGAAACGACCGTGCACGACGTAAACCGTATGTTGCTTTCCTTGATGTGGGACAAGCGGCTTTCTGACGGAGATAAGGGGTATTTGCTCTGTCAATATCGCACTGAGCGCCAGCGTTACTTGGATGCGCAGTATGAAATGACAGAAGAGAACCGGAAGTTGCTGGCTATGCAGGAACAAAAACTATCGGATGAAATCGAAAATTGCGAAGTGCGCCTGGAGCGTTTGAAGCAACGTGAACTGGAAAAGAAGGCACAAGGGCTACGCTCGGCCAAACGTATAGCTTATCATTTGGAAATTGATAACCGCGCTCTCGAAGAAGGAGAACCATATAACACGGAAGAGGTGGAACTTTGGGATTATCTGTTCTCAGAAAATTGCACCTTGTGGTCGTGGGGAGTGTCGTATAATTCTGTGGAAGTGCGGGAAGAAGAGGACTCGAGACCGGACTGGCGGAAGAATTTAACGAGGATGATACAGCCTGGTAAAAAGGAAGAATCTTCTTTCAAAACACTCGAATGCTTAAAAAAGAAATATGGTGTGGCTTGGCAGGATGTACAGAAAATCCAACATTTTAAACTGACTATTCAGATGGAATATTAACTTTGCAGAGAAACTCGTTTCCTTAATAAGAATTATGGCTAAAGACAGATTTAAAAAGTACCTTTGGATAGTGAATAAGCTCTACACTACCGGAGGTATCTCTTACAAGGATTTGGTGAAGGCGTGGGAATGCAGTGTGCTGAATGACGAAGGCACGCCCCTGCCCAAGCGTACATTCGATGACTACCGGAATGCGATAGAGGAGACTTTCGACATCAACATCCTATGTGATGCTTCGGATGGGTATAAATATAAACTGTGCGATGCCGAGGGTCTGCAGAAAGACACGGTGAAAAGCTGGTTGCTCAGCTCGTTTGCCGTGAACAACAGTATTTTGGAGAGCCGCAAGCTGAAGCGGAGAATTCTGTTTGAGCAGATTCCGTCGGGCAATGAGTTGCTGATGTACATCATCGAGGCCATGCAGGAAAGCAAGACCCTCAGGCTGACCTACCAGGGTTTCCACCACAGCCACTCGGTCACGTTCTTAGCTGAGCCTTATTGCGTCAAGGTGTTCAAACAGCGTTGGTATATGGTGGCCCGCAGTCCGGAAAAGGACTGCGTCTTCATCTATGCCCTTGACCGCATCCTGCAACTGGAAATGACGGATGTGACTTTCGATTTCCCCGACAGTTTTGATGCCGCTGCTTATTTCCACGACAGCTACGGCATTATGGTGACACCCGATGAACTGGATGTGGAAACCATACGCATCAAGGTGACCGATCACAATCATAAACGGCAGTATTTGCGGAAGCTCCCCCTGCATCATTCGCAAGAAGAAGTGGAGAAGTACAAGGATTATTCCATCTTTACTTATCGCCTGTATCCCACTTATGATTTCTTTCAGGAAGTGCTCTCGCATGGTGCGGAAATAGAAGTGCTTTCTCCGAAGTGGGTGCGTCAAGAGTGTAAAGAAATAATTGACGAAATGCTGAAAAATTATTCGTAATCTCTCCATTAATTAATGGTCATTTCCTCATCCAGATGCACCGAGGAAATTACCCGGTGCATTTGAATGATTATTTGCATTTTATTCTGTAGGTTTATCTTTAATGGACCGGACTTTGTTTTCCTGCTCTTTTGCCGCTTGCTCCTTGAGCCGTGCCTGTTTTGCGAGGGCGGCTTACCTGCGTACCGCCTCCTCGTAGGTTTTCACGTCCTTACGCATCCGGTTGATCTTCCCGTTGTTCCGGTTGAGCTCGAAGAGGTTCTCCAGTCCGGCGATGCTTTCGGGCGATACCTCGCCCTTCATCCTGATGTAGCGGTACTTCAGGTCGTTGTCGATGCGGTCGTAATTCTGCCTTCTTTCAAAATAGAGTGCTGAGCCTAACAAGGCTGTCAGAAGGACGATGCTGGTCAGGATCGCCCAGTCCCATCTGTTCTCAAGCGCGAACGAGTGTCGGATCTCGTTGACGGTGCGCCGGACATCCGCTCCACCCGTCTTTTTGACGGTTTCTTCCAGCAGTTGTCTGATCTCCCCAAAATCGGGCTGCTCCCTCCAGGCGATACAGCCTATCCGGTTGTTGATGGCATGCAGTTTATTCACAAGGGTTTGGGCGAACTTCGCCAGTTTTGCCTCTGTATACTTGCGGTTCTGCCTGTTACTTTTCTCGATTAAAGCCCTGATGGGAGCAATATCCATGTTGGCGGCATTGGTACTGCCGCTTTGTGATGCCTGCCGGCTCTTGCTGAGGGGCAGCAACTCTTCCAGCATGGCGATGATGGTTCCTGTATTTTCTTTCATCTTGATTGTTTTTTAGGTTGTTGTTAAATTCTGAATCCCTTGTTCTTCTTCTTCCGTTGCATCAGCCGGCGGAACTCGGCTTCCTCCGGAGTCTCGGTGCAGGATGAAGGGGTGAGGTCCAGCAGTCCCAATAAACCGCTGATAAGCTCCCCGCTACCGCCTGAAGCCGGGCTGATGCCTTGCCGGAAGGATTGTGCCTGCCGTTCCTGCTCTTGAGTTGCTTCACGTATCTGCCCGTCGAGGGATTGCTGCTGTCCGTTCCTATGGCGAAGACCGACTGAACGAAGTTGGTGAGCATGCTTGAATCCAGGAGGTAATGCAGTACGGAAAACGACCTGGAAGAAGGGGCGGTACCGGTTGGCCGACCGCTTATAGGCTATCTGGATATCAACTTGTCCTTCAATAGGGCATTCAGTACCTCATCGCGTAGGTTGCGGGCTATCGGTATCTTGTGTGTCCCT
The DNA here is from genome assembly GCF_902825465.1 of Bacteroides sp. Marseille-P8574. Lineage (NCBI taxonomy): Bacteria > Pseudomonadati > Bacteroidota > Bacteroidia > Bacteroidales > Bacteroidaceae > Bacteroides > Bacteroides sp. Marseille-P8574. The sequence goes on along the minus strand of NZ_CADEBE010000002.1, from coordinate 1,308,155 downwards.
ATGATGAGCATATTCCCTTCTATGGCTTGTACTTTGCTTGTCTGCACAATGTAGGAGCGGTGTACTTGCATAAACTGGTTACCAGGCAGGAATTCCAATAAACTCTTTAGGGGAGAATAGGTGATTTCCTTTGAAGAGGAAGTATGTATCAATACGTAGTTGCCCATACTTTCTATGAACAGAATATCCTGGATGGTCACCTTCTTGAGCAGTTTGTCTGTCTTTACGAAGAGGTAAGGCTCGGGAGTGGATTCTTGCTCTTTCTGTAGCAGTTCATGCACTCTGTTCACCGCTTTCAGAAAGCGGTCGAAGGAAATGGGCTTGAGCAGATAATCGGTTACATTCAGCTCATATCCTTTCAATGCATACTGCTCGTAGGCTGACGTGATGATGACTTTGGGCGGATTACGGATACCGCTTAGAAAATCAATGCCGTTGATGTAGGGCATTTCTATGTCCATAAACAGCAACTCTGGCTGTTCTTTTTGCAACAGCTCGTTCAGTTGCAGGGCGTTCTCGCATTCTCCTGCCAAAGTCAGGAAATCTGTTTTTTCAATGTAACCGCGCAATCCTTTGCGTGCAATCGGTTCATCGTCGGTTATCACACATTTTATTTTCATAGGGTGTCAGTTCAATGGTGAGTTCTGCAAAGAAAGTGTTTTCTTCGGGACATATCTTTAATAGGTGTCTGCCGGGATATAGAATCTGCAGGCGCTTCTTCATATTTTCAATTCCCAGGCCACTGCTCTTTTTACGGTGGGCGATTGCCGGTTGGTCTACAGAGTTCCATGCTGTAAAAACAAGCTTATTTTCAATAGCTTTCAAGGAAAAGTGAATCCAATAGGCTCCGCCGACATATTTGAAGGCATTTTCTACTAGAGGCTGGAATAGGAGAGGATGAATCTCCTGCGTGTGGAGGTGTTCGTCGTATTCCTCTGTAAGTACAAGTCGTTCACTCATCCGTAATCGCTGGAATTGGATGTATGCCTCCAGATAGTCGAGTTCCTGCTTTACAGTTACCTTCTGCTTGATGTCATACAGTTGGTAGCGCAGCAGTTCGGAAAGCAGCTCAATGGAGTGCTTGGCCTGCATGTTGGAGTCTTCTATCTGGAAGTAGATGGTGTTCAGCGCATTGAAAAGGAAATGCGGATGATATTGTGATTTCAGTAGTTTGAGTTCTGTATCCAATTGCTCGTTTCGGAGCTTTTCCAACAGCAAGGTCTGACGCTGGTAGTATTCGGATATTTCCTTGTTACGGATGATTGTATAGTATAGGAGGTTGAGAGGAACATAGATAATATTAATTAGAATATAGTCGCTTATCGGTTTTCCCAATTCTATGAATCCTAATGCATAGGTGGCTGACAAGGCAATGTTGATGGTTGTGAACAGTCCGAGCGTTATGTACGAATACTCTTTGCTTATGGATATTTCTTTTCTGAATATGTATTTATGAAAGATGTTCCGGAGGCAGTAGTCCACTATATAACAAAATAATATGCTCAATAATAGGGCATGTAGCTGGTTGTTGAAGTCAGGCCACCATTCAGTTCCCCGCGAAGGGTCCGTTGCCAGCCTCAGGAAATAGAACTCGATTACTCCTAGGATTAAAGGAGATATCCAACGCAGGAAATGCTTCATTCGGAATTGTTTTAACTGGTTACAAATTTATTCGTTTACTTTCACTTATACCACTTTTATGGGTAAATTCTTTCGGTGTCTCTCCTTTGTGGAAGCGGAAAGAAAAGCCTACGCCCAGTTTCATTCGTATTTTCTCTTTATACCATCCTTGCTGGGTGGCGCTGAATAGGGCTATGTGCATGTAGCGTGAGGAGAATAGATTTTCGGCAAAGATACGCAGTGTTCCCCGGTCATCGAATATACTTTTGCTGATACCGCCGGATACAGACCACATGGGGGAGATGATTGCTTGCCCCTGGGGTGTCTTTCCGTTCCAATAGCCGTTCAGCTCGGCTGTCCATCCTTGGGGCAGATGCAGTTGATGGCCTATGTAGAGCATGGGAGTAAACTTCTTGTTCCGGTATTCGTCTCCATCCATTTGCCAGGCATACTTCCGGTAGATGAGGAGCAGGTTTGTATTAATCTGCCACCACGGGAACGGTTTCAGGTTGGCGGCACTCAGCCGTATGCCTGCTGAATAGTCGGAAGAAAGATTCATGGGCAGTACCAATATGCGTTTGTTTTCTTCGGCCACGTAACTTTTAGTTATTGGATGCCGGGTATAGGAAGCCAAGAGACTCATCCGATAGCGGTTCTTTAGGATATAGGAAAATTCAGCGTTATGGGCAAGTTCCGGTTCCAGGTGGGTATTGCCTTGTTCGTACAGATAATTGTCGTTAATGGTGACAAACGGGTTCAGGTCCCGGTATTGCGGACGTACAATCCGTTTGCTGTACAGAAAGGAGAGCTGGTGCATATCCTTCCACTGGTATTGCATTTGCAGGAAAGGGAAGATATGGGTGTAGTGATTGGTGAAGGAAGAGTCTGCACGCAGGGCATTCCCTGCCAGTTCTCCTTTTATATTGGTATTTTCTACGCGTATTCCTGCTTCCATCTTCCAGGATTTTCCGAAAGATGTATTCAATGTTATATATCCGGCGTTGATATTCTCATTGTAGATGAAGTGATTGTTCAGTGACAGTATTTCTTGCCAGTTGTCATATATCTTATTATAATAGATAGCGGAGTTGTCGATGGATACAAAGGTAGTCTTGCCACCGATACCCAGTGTTGTTTTCTCAGAGAGCGGTGCAACAAGGTTCGTTTGTCCGCAATAGATTTGAATATCCCCTTTCATGTCTCCCTTGAGTAGGCTGTTCCTATATACTTCCGAGGATTCTATGAGTGAGAAACTACTTCGCTGGTCTTGTTTGTTGGCATTGCCGAACAGTTGGAAATCAAAGGAAGCATCCCATTTCAGTTTGTTGGGGGATTGATAGCCGATACTGATTCCGCCAATCAGGTTGTGCTGGCTTGCTTTCAGGCAGTTCTGGGTGATGGAGGAGGAATCCGGGGCTGCTGCGAGTGAATAGAAATCTGAACCAAGCTTTTCTTTTCCTGATTGGCTGAACCAGTTACCGTTGAGATAGCCGTTCAGATTGGCATGCGGAGTCAGCTCATAGTCGGCTGCAATCCTGAAGTTATGGGATTTATATGCGTAGGTACGATGGGCTTGTTGCCCCATATGGAAATCAAGGATTTGTTGGGTGGCCAAGTCTATGTATTCACGGGACATGGTGGTTTCATTAAGGTTGATTCCCTCATAATAGGCATAATCGGTATATAGATTGAACTTGTGCTTGCGCAGGTTTAGATAAATGTTGCCATAGCCGGAACCGTAAATATGTGCCTGATTGTAACCGGTATTCCCGCCGGCAACCAGTCCTTTTATATTTATCCTTTTTGTTTCAATGTTTATCACTCCCGTTTTCCCGGCTGCATCGAGATGGGAGGACGGATTGTTTATCAGTTCTATTTTCTCCACTGTCGATGCTGGTATACTTCGTAAGTAGTTTATCAGTGTTTCTCCGCTCAGATAGGTTGTCTTTCCATTCATCAGTACGTTGATGCCTCCTTGTCCGTCTAGCAGAATATTACCGTTACTTTGAATCTGTACGCCTGGCATCTGTCTCAATGCGTCGTACAGATTGCTTTGTGCACCTGAAATGGTAGCCGAAAGGTTGTAGACCGTTTTCCCGGCCTTCATCTCTACCGGTACTTTTTGTGCAGTAACGGTGATGCCGGACAATACATAAGAATTTTCCTCCATAAGAATCCTGCTTAGTTTGGCGGTTTCTTTGTCGGCGATATTGAAAGGGATGTAGCGGGTTTTGTATCCTACGGCCGATGTCTTTAACAAATAACTGCCATTATGTCGCAGGGGTAGGGTGAACTGGCCTTGCTCTCCGGTGACAGTGCCTTGTACAAAGGAAGAATCCTTTGCATCCAGTCCCACCACGGTAGCTCCTTCTATGGGTAGTTGCTTACTGTCGGTTATTTCACCTTGTACCGCTTGTGCTTGAAGTATGGAGAAAGGCAATAGCAGTCCCCACAAAAGAATTGGAATTCGTTTCATCATCATATCCATTTGTTTTCTGCACGAAAGTAGATATGAGGAAGATAGTAATCAAATAAATAGGATGAATGGCAGGAAATCCGTGATGAACGGTTGTTTGCCAGTCCCAATTTAAAATTAAAGGAAAAGGACTCATTCCTGATGAAAAGTAAGAAACAAGTGCTTTTTCAGGATTAGGATCAAAGTCTGGCATGTCATCGGTGTATCTTTTCTGATTCATACTTTTTATAGAAAAATAAGAGGCAAGCCATCATAAACTTACCTCTTGTACACTGCCTTGACCCTTACTGAAACGGTGAATTTTCCCTCAACATCCGATTCCTGTACACCACTCCCCGTTCCTTCCTTGAATACAGTTCCATCCTTGAGACACCAAAACTTTCACGGTTGGCATTATAGTTGTTGATTGCCATCCCTTCAATGTCATCCTCAGAGATACTATGCCTGCCGAATGTACCGATGAGATATTCCAGGGCAGCATCGTATAAGACACCGTACCGACATAACCATTTTGCTCTTGAGAGTATGGAACTGTGCCTATTTCCATCTTCATAACTGTCCGGATACTCTTTTCTCCATTTCCTGTCCACGTAGTTAATCAGTGTCTTGTCCTTCCATAACCTCTGAAAACCTGTATTCCTCTCAATCTCTTCCGGCGTATGAATGAAACAACCGCCGGAACCACCATGATTATAACTCTTTGCAGCAGGTTCAAGAATGGATGGGTCATATTCAAAGTGGTAAGGAAGCAACGTATCTTTCTCCGGGTTGACATAGACATCAGGATCATAACTCAGGAAGAACGTGCGGCTTAGATTATGACAACTCTTATCGAATTCATCAGTCCTTGGGTATAACCTTTGCTTCACCTGCCGGAAAAGATTGTAATGATGCTCCGGGTCGGTGTTGTCGTGAACCATAGCCGCCTTCACACCCTTGTTGCTTGGAGAGAACCATACTGCGTAAAGATGGAGAGGATTGGCATATTGAATGAGTCTTTCCTTGAATTCTCCTGCCGCCTCATGTGATCCGAAATCGTCAAAGTCAAGCACAAGGATATTGGAATACTGGCGCAGGTTGGTCGGGTCATCGTTCCTATAGTCGAATATTCCGGAAGGTGCTATCATGGGGAGTCTGTGTTTCTCTTCCTTGTAAGCCTTCTCTGTTGTCTGTTTTCTAACCATGTCTGTCTGCTTGGAAAGTTTAGTGTCGGATGCTATAAGTTCAAGGATATGGTCGAAGTTATAATAGATCCTGCTTCTTGAATCACTTGAATTAAAGTAGTAGCTGATTGTTTTGTTTATCATATCGTTATTGTATTTTAGATTGTTATTTGCTTTATTGTATCGTGAACCTCCCCAAGAGACCGACCAGGCTTTACTTTGGAAGAAAGCCGGTCCTCTCAGTATCTTCGTCTCTCAGGAAGAACCACTATTTTTCAGTAAAGGAGCTATGGAAACGGTTGATGAAAGATTGAAGAGAGAGGCTACTTCGTACCCTTCCAGAGTGAGAGAGAAGAAGGATGTTTTTTGTTTTGTTTATTCTTTTCCTCTCACTTTGGTAGACCGCGAAGCAGGTCTCTTTCCTCACTCTCTATTCTATACTCCTTTCATTTAATATATTACCCCCCCCCTTTTTTTTACTTCTCTATATATATTAGAATGTCCATCAAAAAATAGGGGGTGTCACAATAAATCTTATCTTAGCTCCTTCACTGTAAAAAAGGAATCCGGAATATGCTATGCTATCACCAGATTTATCCCCATAGTCTTCAGAACATCAATCAGGGCTTTATATCTTCCCCTTTCTCTTTTGCCTCTTTTTATACCAATCATCTCCAGATAACAGAAAGTAACCTCCTTCGTATATTCACTATCCATGGTTATAGCCCTCTGCATATCCTTGTCATACCTGGCCAACAGTCTGATCTCCTCTTTAATGTTGCTCCTGATCTTCATCCCGTCCAGCCTCTTTTCCCAGTCATTATGAGAAACGGAAGCCTTGCCTATGACCCTGTTCTCATTGAAGTAGGCGTCCATTCTCTCTATGAACCTTTCATCAAAATCATCAGTATGCCAGACCGTATATACCTCACCCTCGATATGCTTCCTGATGCCTATCCTCGTTATGAGCTGTGAGAAATACCAGTCCTTCTGACTGTGCGGGTCAGTGGAGGTACCATAGGCCCTCCGGATCTTTGCCGATTCGGTGTTCGGAAGGTTCCAGTCACCACACAGGAGAATCTGTTCAACATCCCTGTATGAGTTGGTGCTCTTGTTGTCGGTCGCTCCATAATAGGTGACGGTGAACAACCCGGGATCGACACCTTCGGCAACCAGTAACCTCCTGAAACGTTCCGCATATCCGGATTTTCCCGGGCCGTCATCGTCACCGTTTATATCCTTCCAGCATACAATCAAGGAAGGTTTGTCTATCAGCCTGCCTATCCTCTTTACGAATGTGCCGAACCCCGCCTCATCAAAACACTTTCTGGACAGTCCGAAATCCATCCTCTTGAAATCCGTTACGGTGTTGTACTTGCTTTCCGTATCCAGAAGGGTGAAGCGGGTGGAGCCTCTGAAAAGGATATTGCCCGCCCCCTCGAAGATGAGGATATGCGTGGAGATTGTCATGCTCCCGGGACAGAGGTCAACCGGGTAGAATGTAATGCCTACCTTGTCGGTATCGGACATCACCCATGAACCATAATACTTTGGAATGAGCCCCAGCACCACGTCACGCTTCATACGGTTGATCCTGTAGGCCTGGTTGAAGAGATCGTTCTTTCCGCCCCTGATGAAAAGGTCATAATACCGGCCCAGCTCTTCAGGGGGCTTGCAGACGATATTGCCTTTCTCATCGGTCTTTCCGAATATCCCCAGCATGCTCCTGTCGAACTCCACAAAGGGATTGATGAAGGTCGGCGTCTCGTCAAAGATGACATATCCCCTCAGGTCATCCCTTCCCATCAACGTCCTGAAGTCACCGTCGAACGGTGCCACCTCCTTCTGTGGCTTATAGATGAGGAAATGGTTTATCAGGTCTGTCCAGAAGCGTACATGAGTTATCAGAATCACCTTCTTTTCCATGAGCACTCCGGGGTTGTCCCTGTATTGCCCCAGGAAATCGGCTCTCCCGGGGTCACTGGATATGATCATCACATCCTCCATCCTCAATACCCCTTCCACCACAAGGTTCTCCACTATCCAGCCGAACATCTTTTCCAGCTCGTCTTTGGTATCGACACAATATAGAATACCCTCATCATGTTTGTGACGGATCAGGCTCTTGATGCTCTCGGTCTTTCCCGAACCCATCCCCGAGCTGACGATGTATCCGCCACGCCCATCGGGAACATCTATCTCCCCGGTCTTGAGCCTCATCCTGAAACCGGGGCCCGTGGAATGGGGAGTGATGTCAAACAGCTCCCTCATCGCCGCCTCCTTCCCTGGTATCGTCGATTATGACCCACTCGTCCCGGTACTTATTGACCAGGAACTCATAGTATGATATCACGTCCGACTCGTCGAAGTAGTTGTCGTCAAAGTCGGGTTCCGCCTCCTCCCATGCCTTGAGGTCGGCTCTGATCTGTGCGAGGAGTTCTGATTTCCTCACAATTTCTTTCTTGTCAGTCTTCATTGTTTAAAAAAATTAGTTTGATTAATCGATTGGACATGCTCACTGGAACATGCCCTTATTACACAGATTAGGGCATGACTGGAAATGGCGCGCGTTTTTCATATTTGGAGCGCTATTATATATATAAGGTATAATTGCCCAACGTCCAGCATCCTCCCAAAGCCTTATTACCGAAGAAACAAATACCTGAATATAAATTGCCATAGCCGGGAAAAGGCAAAGGGAATGACCGGGGAAATGAACGGCGCTCTTCTTATTTTTTTTCTCTTCCAAATCGCTAAAACACCATTCACAGCCTGCCAGAACCTAATAACTGAATAATAAAATAGCATAAACCCTATGTTTAAAGAGTTCATAAATCAGTTATTGGGACTTGAGCGGGAGCCTATTCCCAATCGTCAGGATACTTTTACTGCACCTGATGTCACCGAAAAAGCGGTATCATCCGAACCTATCTCTGAAAAATACCAAAGAGACATAGAAGCGCTCCGACAGAAATATGGAGACGCTTTTAAAACCGGTCTCTGTATTAATCTTACACTTCAAGAGGCTTTATCAATCATGCATAGAGAAAGGAGACGTATTGACTCCTATTCCGGTCTTGTCTCTTATCTGAAAAAAGAATGGAATATCACACTAACAATCACATCACAAAAAACTAAAACTAAATCATTATGAAGAACTATTTTATAGCAAACGGTGAGATTCTGAACACCAATATGAGCATTAAAGAAATGGAATCACGGGTGCAGGAAACATTAGATGAGAACACTTCCGGAATGGCGCAATTCAGAATAAAGGAAATCAGCGAGAAGGAGCTCAGAATGTTCTTTGTCAGGGACTTCGACTATGATCCAAACAAACCGATCATTTTTGACGCTGACATGGCCTTGATAACCGGAGTGGGAATAGGCGCCTTCCAGCCACAACAAGTCGGAGGATACCCGATGATTTATCCCTTGAGTTTTGCCGGGAAGAATTTCTACACGGATGTAACGGCTTTCATCAGGTTCTATAAATTCCAGCTGTTTGAAGAGACGGGGCAGACAGTGGAGCATATAGGCCTGAGATGCTATTCGGACCGAATCTTAATGCAGATAATCTTTTAATCCTTATGAATGTCTTGGTAGCATGTGAAGAGAGAAGAAAGCTGAGAAGCAAGACCTTTCCCGGGATAGCGGATGCGATGGTTCTCCAGTGGGGAGGAAAAATGGCGGCATAATTACACTATAATGTATGGATCAAAACAAGAACAGATAACAAAATGGCACAATATTTCAGAATAGCGACAAAGGACTTCTGCAACACACTCAAACCCGGCTCTTTCACGGGAGATACGATGATGTGCCCTACAAGAAGTCAAATAGAATCGGCCGGGTTGCATATAAAGAAGGGTTACACCTATGCGGCCGACCAGCTTGTTCCCGAAGACCATATCGAGCGTCTTGACTGGGAATATACTTTCTCCGTGACTCCTGCGACAGCTACCATATCCGCGGCGGGAGGTTCACGGAAATTCACGGTGACCTCGTATAAGAGACAGTACAGTTACAGCAATGCGGGAAACCGTATCTATGTGGAGGGGTCACAGACTAATGTAGCTTATACCTCAGAAAATTCAGGCTCCGGAACATGGACCGCCGCGAGTGATACTGTCAGTTATTCCTCCAATCCCGGTGGAGCGGAGAAAAATGGTATTATTACATGGACTCAGTCTGAATCTTTCGGCTCTGATTCTAAGAAAACAGCTACTGCAACTCATAAACAAAATGCAGACTCTATCAAACCGGATGGAGATGGTTATGGCAATCCAAGAATCACAGCTTTCAGCTATCCTACAGTTATCCCGGCCACCGGAGGTAGTTCGACGCCTAGTTACTCCTATGAACAGACTGTATATTGGGTGTCCGGAAAAACAACAACACTCACATCCGGTGGAACTCCAACCTTTAATAGAACTTCAGGAACAGCAACCGTAAATTCCTCAAGTGGTTTGGCTGATATTGGATCTAAAGGTACAACCCGATCCGGACAAACTACTGTGGCTGTTGTTTCATTAACCATTACAATGAACGGTAAATCCAGTCCAGCATCTAGCGCTAATGTTTATCAAGCTGAGAATAAGATTGAAGAAACATCCTGGAACCCTTGGAACGTATCTGTCAGCGCTGATAGAACAAATTTCCCTAGAGAAGGAGGTACTACAACAGTAAGGGCAAGTGCGACAAGAACCGGTACACATACTTGGAGTTCGGGTTCGACATCTTCAGCCAGTGATTCCGGAACCCCTTCACTGAGTTTATCTAATACTTCCGGATTCTCCTTATCATCCGGCTCTGGAACTTCTGTAACATTAACGGTATCAGTTAACAATGGTGCGGAAAGAAGCACCAGAATTACGGCATCCTATGGAGGAGCTAGTGATTGGGTTGAAATTGATCAGGAAGTAGGTGTTCTTAGTCAAAGTGATACTCAGACAGGTTATAGCATTTCTACAACTCCTACATCATTGAATTGGGATTATGACAGTACGTCCGGAAAGTCCTTCTCGGTAACGTCAAGAGCCCAGGATCAAATAAGATATAGATATTCATATGATGGAGGTAGTACCTGGGGAGATTGGGGAAATTGGCAGAATAATGGAAGTTCATATTCTGCATCCTATAATTCATCAATAACTTCAGGAAGCTCTTATTTCTCCATCTCAGGTAATACAGTGACTCCTGAAGGAAGCAACACGACATTCAGTGCAAATACCGGTACTGTTACAGTTTCCAATGCCGGAGATACAGCTTACGTCTCATTAAGTCAGGATGGTGCACCGGCTGATTATGATTACAGAATATCAATTTCTCCAAGTTCCCATAATTTCTCATCCAGTGCAGGTTCCCACGATTTTACTGTAACTGTTGAACAAAGGTCCAAACCGGTAACATCTTCTTCTTGGGGTTCTTGGAGTACAATAGGAAATAATTACAGTTCTTCCATTAGTGGGACAGGATTTTCCAGATCACAAAGTGGAGATACAGTCACTGTCAATGTAACTTCCAATACAAGCACTACATCCGGAAGAAGCGGAACCCTGACAGTTACCTGTGACTATACTTCCGATCTTACCGGAACAAAACCATCAGCATCCGCCAGTCTGACTCAAGATAAGTATGTGGATATAACTACAAAAACTGAATATCAGTATGAATTTTCTGTAAGTCCTGCCTCATTAAGTTTTAGCGCAGACGGTGGAACACAGTCTGTAACAGTTACTTCCAGGAGACGACCGGTTACATTGACTTATACCAATGGGAGTTTGACTGATGAAAGTGCAGGTTCCTGGTCTACTTGGTCAAGTTATTCCGGAAGAATAAGTAGTGGAACTGGATTTTCTGTTTCAGGAACTTCTGTAACAGCAGGTGCAAATAGTAGTACATCAAGTCGAGATGGTAATTTGGAATTGACTCAAACACAAACATCTAATTATAGTGGTTCTACTAGTAGTTATAAGTCAGACTCTGCCAGCATAAACGTCCCTTTGGAGCAGATGGGTGCAGATATCAAGTCCGTCAACTTCATACATCTGAGTTACAGCTGGCAAAGCAGGGATGGTGCCTATGACATTTACAGCGTATATGCCTCCGCCAGTTATAAAGTCGCCTCCACTGTCATCGTGGAATGCAGGCTCACCTACGGTTCCTCCCTTGGGGCGGGTGAGGAGAACTACGCTTTCACGATATCTCCCGGAAGTACGACATCGTCAGCCCGGAAATGTTATACTTTCGCCGGGAACTATCCGGGTGTGGTATCCGGAACCGGCAGTGTCAGGCCTTCAGAGGATGGAACCTACCGCTACTCCTTCCTGGAATAGACTCTGTAGGAATCCGGCAGCAATACCGTCTCCTGATGTCGGGTAATAGCGGATGCGATGTGCCCCTGCCGGATAAAGGGTAATAATTAACGAAATAAAAAATTAATGTATGAACAAGAATATAGCCAATAACAGTCTAATAATGGATAAGAAAATATTTATAGCAGGCAAGGTGTATGACCTGCAAGTAATGGACAAGGATGAGGTCGAGGCATCGGTGCAGGCGTATCTGGACAGTGCAATAGACAAGGACAGGGTAAGGTTCGAGCTGTGCACAGTCGGAAATATGACCGCCATGTCCTTTCACCGGGGACTTGACTACAGTGCCTATAATGCTGACCCGGTGAAGGATATCATGGATGCCGACGCCTTCATGATGACCGCCCACGAATATGACGGTTTTGAGATGCCTGTTCCTTTCCCTGCACTTCCACTCCCTGGTTTCGGCTATCTCTACCGGATAAAGCAGACCGATTTCCTGGACGCATACCGGAAGAGTGCCAAAATTCTTGGGGCAAGCAGGATAAGGAGTGCTTCCTTGGATATAGCCCCTCAGTCCATTGTGCTGAGGGTACAGAGTCTATGAGCGGAGGATTGAAAGAAACACTGATTGACAGGATAGAGAAGTCGTAGTACAGAGAATGTATTACGGCTTTTTATTCGCTGATGCATAAGAGAACGTGTATTATTTGCAAAAGACTGTTGAACATCAAACTGCTAAATTTTATCGGAGGTAGTGTTAGATATCATTTTACATATTCCCTTCCTCTTACCTGTCATATGAGGCATATTTATAAAAAATGAGGCAACAACCGCTTTTAAGCGGTGCTGCCTCACATTTCCTTTTTCTACTTTCTTATTCCAGTCTAATGTAAACGGTTCTGTTTTCTTTATTAGAGGAATGCAAACCGGCAACGCTCTTGGTCGTTCTCGTTGAACCGCTATTGCCATTGTTACTGACAGGGTTCTGACCCTTGAAAGATATGACAAAGCGGACTTGGGCAAAGTAATGGCTTGTCTGGGCTTGTGACCAAGAATATTGATTTGTCCTTAAGAGGTCATCATTATCCTGAGCAAACGGAGCCCATATATGCAAGGAGAAATAATCCACCCCAGTATTGCCCGTCTTCAATATCAAGACTGCCGAACCACTGGTAACCTTATGTCCGCTCGGTTCGAAAGCTCCGATAGCTCTTAAATTGAACCCACTGATATTTGAGACGTAGGTATTTGCCAAAGTTCCATCGTTTCCATACGTCTGTCCATTCAATACGGCTTCATATTTAGAAACGGCAAAACTGTTTCCCCGATAGGGAGCAATCTCTCTTGTACATAGCTTTCCTGCCAAATGGGGGCCGAAATAAGTATCCAGACGTACCATGTCTTGCTCCGTAGGCATCGTATATATAGTTCGCACCTCTTCCGAACGAGGTGTGAAATTTTCACTCTGTACAGCCAGTTTATTATAGAGTAATACAGCTTCGTATTTACCGCCTGCCGGTTTCTGCTGTTCCGGGCTATTATAGGGATCATAAACATTCCCGTCATCAAATGTTTCAAAAGCATAGATGTAACCGGGAGCAGTCAATATTTTGTCTGGGGCAAATGTAACTCCCGGAGTACCTGTTGCGTTATAGGGCGTAAGCGCCGTGCCATTGGTCATAGTCTTTGTCCGGAGTGATTGCGACATCCAGAACTGGTTATAGCCGATTTTCACCAATGGATATTTTTGTATTTCAAGCTGTCCGCTTGCCGTTTCACGCTTGTCGATCAAGTTATGGGGAATAATCAATGCCTTTTTGCTTCTGTTTTCATCAAAACTGTCGTATGAGACTTTTACCTCATTTGTCGCCCGATCGATGGAAATATACCCTTGCTTGGCCTGCTCATTGGTTATATTAACCGCGGGAAGTTCGAACTTGGAAATTTTATTGGCATCACCATCCCAGTAAATGGTTCCACCGTGCATATGATATTCATGCTTGCCTTCTACTATTGAATTTCCACCATAATCCCATGAGGAGGATTCTGATGCCCCTGCCCAATACATCCCGTGGTCGGCTGTAAACACACCATGCTGGTCTTTTTGGTAATGTGGCTTAGGCCAGCGTGCGATACCTTTTTGTTCTATTCCTGGTATCGAAATTCCTGTATACCGTTCATCTATATCATAAATAAGCCGTAACACTGTTCCCTTATTCAAGTCGGGCAAGTAAGGGATGTCGCTGTTTTCCTTCAGATTATAAAACACCCATGCCTGTGAGTTGATCCACTTGGTAGGTGTATTATCCGCATTTGTCCCTTCCGTTCCGGTATGGTGAGATATGTCTTCCGGCTGATACCGCAAATACTCCCGGCAGAGCAGACCTACCTTCTCTCCGGTCTCGGGGTCGATGACATCCAGCACCCAAGAGTCGTCGTCGCTCAATTCCGGTTGTTCGGGTTTGCTCTTGGTGAGGGTGAAGACGTAGTTCCTGCCCGGTTTCAATTCCAAGTTTGCTTTCAGGCTGAAAGTCTTATTCTTTCCATTTTGCCTAATTTGAAGGAAAGACGTTCCGGCAGAAACCGTCCAGCAGGCGGGAATGGCGGCACGGAACACTCTGCTACCGCTTGATATGTAATCAAAGTCCCACATACGGACTGTACTATTTCGGTTTCCAGAAGCTGTATAAACCAGTTCTTTCTTGTGTGAATTATCGCTATTGGTTATTTCCGTAGTCAGATTGATGTCTGATGCCTCCACGGGTACATTCAGTACATATACCGGTTCGTATCCAGACCCGGTATCATCCCTGTCTATCAGGTTCTCGTCCACTTCCAGCACTATGTTTGCCATCACGTGGTCGAAGTGAACCGTCACTTTATCTGCCCCGTCCTCACCGCCTGTCTCCACAGCCCAAAGCAGGTCGGATGCCTCGTAACCACTGAGGGTAGTGGAGGTGGCTGCGCTGGCCTGATCGGTCTGTACTGAATAGGCAAGGTTCTCCAGTCTCTCCTTTGTCATGTTCTTATCGTAAGGATAGTAGATGACAAATTTATATCCTATCGCCACTGCTCCTTCCGGCATCTCATCCGACGGATTGACTTTTTCAAGAACTTGGCGGTAGGTATTATCGGATACATTCTCAATGTTAATGACACGGTATTCGGTATTGGAAGTCCCGGCGGGACTTCCTTCCGGATTGTAGGCGAAGATACCCAGCCGGTCGTCACTCTCGAAAGTGGAATGGTAAATATCGTCGTAAGCCACGCGGGTTTGCGGTCCGTCGCTTGCAATTACGAAGAAGTAATCATTCAAAGTGGAATCTTCCTTCCCGGCGGAAGCCTCTTGCAGCTCGTCCGTACAAGAAACCGCCAGCAGGGCGACACTTAGCCATGAGAAAAAGTATGTTTTCAGTTTCATAGATACTGCTGTCTTTAGAAATGTCTGTTGTTAAACCGAGTCTCCGTTGGAATCCAGAATCTCGTAATGGTCGTTCACCCAGTCGTGAATCTCGAAGCGACTGTTTCCTCGCTTGTCGATATGGATGACATAGCGTTTACCGGCATCCAGATTCTCCATCTCGCCTTCCAACTCGATGGTGTAAAGTCTGTCCGCATCTCCCATCTTGAACTCAAGGTTACAGATGAAATCCTTTTGCTCAGCAAGATGGATGCGCCACAACTTCCCGTCGTTGTTCATATTACAAGGATAGAGAGGGTCTGTCACCCGCACACGGGTGGTCTGCATGGGATATTCGTCACCGCTCGATGCATTGTAGTCTTTGAAAGAACCGTTTATCAGATTGATTCCTTTTCCCCGGAGTACGCCGATAGTACTGACGAAACGGACATCTCTAAGTGGCGTATCGGCAACTATATCAACTGTTACTGTTTTTTTCTCGAATGTCAGGTGAACAGGACGTGTGGCGGCTTTTGCCGTGATGCCTTGCCCGTTGTTGGTGTAGCAGGTCCAAAGGAAGTCGCTGTTGTTCAGTTGCTCTTTCGTCTCCTGCACATGGTTGATGAAACAAGGGTATTCTGTCCAAGTGTATGTATGAAAGGTATTATCTCCCGTAGATATTCCATTGATAGCTGGCGCACCGGTGAAGACGTATAGATTATTGAACCGGGGCTTTGCCTGTTCTATCTCGAATTGCTCGCCCCAAGAACTGTTGGGATCAGGAGCCCTTTCGGCTGTATTTGTTGCCCAGTTGGGATAATTCAGCAGTTTAAAGAAGGCTTTGGACTGGTCTCCCTTATATGTATTGACTGCTTTTGTGATATCCTCTTCCAATACTGTCCCATCCACATACGGATAATAAAAGAAGAAGCTGTACTTCATCACCCGCCCTTGCTCCACTTGTGAGGTTTCCTGTAGTGTAATCAAGCCGGTCTCATCACATGCCAGCCAGTTATAGGTATTATCCATGCTTCCTTTATAAATCAATACACCGTCTTTATATTCCCATTTGGTATTCGCCATGAAGTAATGGGACTGGTCTCCTGTAACTTCACCGTCTTCCAGGCGAAATCCGAGCACGCACCCTATCAATTCCCCATTTTCGAACGTGGACTTGTTCCCATCGTAGCTTACCCGTGTACTTGCCGGCTTGTCTATCACAAAGCGGAAGCCCTCTTGTGCCTCCTCGTTCCCGGCAGGCAGTGTTTCGTCTGTACACGATAGGAAAATGCACACCATGATGCCAAGCAATGAAATGTATCGATTAATCGTATTCATAATAATAATCTCCTCCTTCCTCTAAATCTTCAATGGTCACATAGAAACGGAATCCGGTAGCCAAGTCCCCTTTCAACCGGTAGAGCCGGTTTGCATTCAATGGAAAGCGTTTACTGTCCATTCCGTCTGCCGGATCGCAGAGAACGACCGGGAATTTACCTTCTTCACTACCATCTTGACCGAGAAGAACCACAGACAACGTAGAACCGGACTTCGGCGGACAGATGGGAAGCACATAACCATAGGCTTCTCCCTTGCCATCCGTATCCGGGGTTATCGTCAATAAGACGCTGGCACCTTCTTCCTCAAAAGGATCAGTGCCGTAATCGTCCGTCTCTTTCTTCTGTAAAGCGATTGCTGAATTCTGTTTTTGATGCGCCACTACCTGAATGGTGGCATTTTCCGGTATGCTTGTAAATGTGGCCTCGATGCCTGCCATGCGGCGATACAGATTTATACTCATCGTCTCGTGGGATTCCGTAGGCGTATATTCGATAGAGCCAGCAAAGATTTCCGCTTTTCTCCGTTCTTCGGCAGTTTTGCCATCCACCAATTTCGCATAAATGGTAGAAGGGGTCAAGCTTTCGTCCGTCGATATTTGGTAAATGTCTTTCTCGTTCATGCCTACGGCAAACAAGGTATATGTCTCACCGATTTCCAACTTGTTTTGCAATGTATAGTTTTGCTCTACGGTTTTTCCGGTTTCCTGCTGCCAGTCCACGCTTTCCGCAGCCATAAACGCTTCTCCCTTGAACAGATAGAGGGAGACATGCTCCACGTGTTGATGCAATTCCGGGCGGATGTCGTCAGATGCTCCTGCCGCATCGTTCCGGGTGGAGATACCGATATTAAACGATACTTCGGTAGTCTGCGGTTTTTCATCTCTCTCCGAAAGTAAGCCTTGCGAACACCCGGTAGCCAATAGCAGTGGGAGGGACAGTAAAAATACCCATGTTCTGAATCGCTTCATGTTCTTATAAGTTTTGAAAGTTATGTCTTTTAGTGCCCGTTTGTCCATACCAGCCTGTACTCGTCTTTTCTCAGCGATACATGTTGTGGCGATTTCAATCAAATTGTCTGAACCGAAAAATACAGTCATTTGGCAATGGAATATGCCTGCTCCAACGGGATCTTTTGTTTACATCTGGAACTCTTGAATGTGAGGAGGCAGTTCTTCCCCCTTTACGACCGGATAATTCCAAGAACTTCCAGAAGCATATAACCTCCGGAAGTCCTTGGATAAGGATACCTTATTTCCCAATTGATATGAATGCTTCAATATAGAAGGGAAAATTACTCGATTTCCATATTATGGATTACTTCCCAGTTGTCATTCACACGCAATACCAGCTCCTGCTTGGTATTCAGGGATTCCGGCTCATCGGGATTTGTACCCGGATTAGTCGGCTCATCCAATGCTCTTGTACCGATTCCGTAGAGGTGATTGCGTACTACATTGTAATTAGTAGCGTTATCGGTATTATCTGCGCCATCACCAAAGCTGCCATCGCTCCAAGAGAAAAGAGTATGTTTGGTAAGCTGTTTGTCACTTGCAGGAAGTTTTACGCTCCATTCTCTCAAACTTGTACCGTCCGATTTTGCCAAACGGAGTGTGAAAGTAGCATTGTTATTAACTTTCTTG
Organism: Bacteroides sp. Marseille-P8574; assembly: GCF_902825465.1. Classification (NCBI taxonomy): domain Bacteria; kingdom Pseudomonadati; phylum Bacteroidota; class Bacteroidia; order Bacteroidales; family Bacteroidaceae; genus Bacteroides; species Bacteroides sp. Marseille-P8574. Next base: position 1,290,196 of record NZ_CADEBE010000002.1, on the reverse strand, counting down.
AAAGGAATCAGGAAGTTCCCACCGAATACAGAACCTTCGGCATATTTTGTGCCATCAGCTTGTGCGCCTGTCCAGTTGTTTTCGACATCAATAAGACCATTGTTTTCATCGTCTTTTACTGTTCCGAACCAATCAGTCAAATTAATTGTGTAGATGACTTTGTCTTGTGCAGCTTCTGTACCATTGACTACATAGTTGATATGACCATCATTGCTGGTACCGTTTCCTGGCAAGTCGTGGTTACCGAACTTGCCCAGCACCAGTTTGCTGTTTCTGCTTGAAGCCACCAATTGCAGTTTTGCGGCCTCAGCGATATAGGGAATATCCTTCAAGTAAGCAAAAGTACCTGCTACCTGGCGGTTCAAAACAACCGATTCTTTAAACCCTTTTCCATCTTCTACCGTCAATTCCAAGTTGCCGGCAAAGATTTCTTCACCGATTTTATTACCTGCATCTGCTTTAAACGCCAATGTAGTGTTCTCATTGAAACTACCATCTTTTGCAGCATTGGTAATAGCAGTCAAATCATAATCGCTGTCAGTGCTGTAACCGATAGCATAAACCGTATAGGTTCCGACTTCCAGCTTATCTGCTTTGGGAATCTCAATAGTGGTCTGACGGCCATGACCGCCTGTTGTGTACGGAGTCGAACCAGACGCCTTCCAGTCAGCAACAGAGGTTGCATACTTAACAGTACCATCAGAAGCACAAATGATTACCTTTACGTTTTCAATGTTCTGCTTTGCTTCCGAACTCAACAGCGGACGTCCGGCACGTGTCTGCAATCCGTCGCCCGAGCTTGCCACCTGCAATACGAGTTGCTGAACTTCCTCGTTCAAACTGTTGTTGCCCTCATTGATAATGTCAGCATCGTTGCTACATGCGCTGAACAGGACCATTCCGGCTGCCAACGCGTAAAAAAGATTTCTCTTTCTCATTTTGATAAAAATTAAATTAAATTAAATTAAATAAATTGTCTATCGGTTTTTTATTCTATAATCATGCCATGTATCTCTTCCCAGTTATCGTTTACCAGTATATATATGGTGAAATCTCCGTTTCCCCCATATACATACCTCAGTACCGTCAGTTCATTCCGCTTCATCGTGATATTCACGTCTTTCGGTATTAATGTGGGAGTTTCCCGTTGCTCCGAATCATAGAAATTAACATCGAGTACCGAGCCGTCTTTTCTAATAGAGGGTGTCAGCACGGTCCTGGTGACAACTGCCTCCCCCGTTTCCCAGCCTGCCCGGGTATAGACGGAAGTCATGTCTGAATAGTGGAAGCTATAATCCAATGCCCCGTACAATCCGGAGACGGTCTTGTCAGACCAGCGTATTCCATCGGGCAGGTTGACTGCCTGAATGATCAGTTTACCTTTCGTACGTTCCATCTCCACAGTGTAGTCATAGTTCCAAGCGTCATACAGCAGAGTGTCGTTGGTCATATAGATGTCGTTGCCTTCGGTATGTCCGGGATGGAAGGTGATAGTCGTATGGCCACCGTTCTCGTCAAATGGTTTCAAGTCTTTCAGTCCCCCCCATACGGTCAGTATGTAACGTCCATGGGGCAGACAGTTGCAGAAAGTAACGGGGAATGTCTGCCCGTCGCTGGTCACCTCAAAAACGCCCTGCTCCTCCACGATCTCACCCGTGGCGGCGTCGCGCAGCATATAGTACAATGTAGGGACATATTCCCGGAAAGCCAGGTCCTCGCTCTTGCGCTCCTCCAGTTCCACCTTATCCACATTGAAATAGTTCTTGTCTTTCACCACAATATGCACCTGCAACGGCGGGCACGGTTGTATATCGTCTCTCACACAAGAAGAGAGAACCAGCAGGGAAAATAGGAAATAGGATACGATTCTCATTCTATACATATTCATTCCTCCGTTTTTAGTTGTGAACCGTCCAAGTTGGGATAACGTCCGGGTAGCTGACGAAGCAACTCACGGGCTTTCTCGTCATTACCGGTGCGTAGATAGAGTACGGCGAGGTTATTGAGGGCGGACTCCGATTGGGGGAAGTAGCCCAATACCGTGCGATAGACCTCCATCTTCTCCCGGTCGGTAGTCATCAATGTAGCTACCCGCAACAGTTCGTCCTCGTTGAACGCATCGGGACGCTTGCGGTACATATCCAGCAACTCTGCATCGGTTGTGAAGCTCTTGATTATATAGGCATAGGTGTATTCCACCTTCCGGTCTTTCTGTAAATACCTCTCCTTGATCCGGTTCCAGCAAGGGAGACGACGGATGTAACGCTCCTGCACGTCATCGTTGCTGTCGTCGTATTTCTCCAGAATGGTACGCACGGAGGCGGTATCAGGATTGCCATCAGCGACCATCGCGTCCAATACCGGTTGCCATCCCTCAGGACGGGAGCCGGTGACGATCAGGCGTTGTACACTCGTGGGAACGCTTAATCGGGTGACAAGCCATTGCTTGGCGGCATTGGCACGTTTTTCCGACAACCGGGTGTTGAAAGCCAATGAACCATCGGCCGACGCCATGCCGTAAATGCTAAAGGTGGTCAATGTGGCAAGCGTGTCCTGCAGGATGGGAGAAAGCGCCTGTTCCATGTTTTCCAATTCTTTTCGATTATTACCCAATGCCAGATCAATATCATATTTATTGATGGTGAATTGCAGATGCGCCACGCCTTTACCCTCCATCACTTTGGGACGGATCACGAATTGCGGCTCTATCCAACGGACGAGCAATGTCGGCAGTTCGGGCGCTTGGATAGTCGCGACATCAATTGTGTCGATACCCGTGCATTCGCCACACCCATCTGTGGATACAACCGCTACGATACGGGCGTTGTCGGTTCCTTCGGGGAGTTCCACGGTCTCATGGTAAGGCAAACGGATGCTATTTCCGTAACGGGAAACACTGGAGGAGCCTAGTGTCATAGCTTGTTCACCGTAAGGATCAGAATAACCGGTAAGTTTTTCCTGTCGCTTTTTCTTCTTGTGATAGATAGGTGTGTCCAATACCAGTGGTATGTATTCGTCCTTTACCGAATCGTTTGCCCACAACTGGGGCGCAATCACCAGACGACTCCTTTTCGAGAAGTAGTCCTGGGAGATATCGAAACACAAATCCATCTTCACACGGTTTGCACTATCGGGTATCAGCACATAGGAGGAGGGAGTGACCGAGAGTTTTTTCCCCTCTTGCCGACTCGTGGCGCATCCGGTAAGCAAGCCGAGAGACACACCAAGCCATATAATATAATGTATATTGTTTCTTTTCATACTACGGGGGCTGTTTTAGAATACATAAATCAGGGACACGGCCGCTTTTGTTGGTCCGAGGTAGTTCTTATACTTGTTCTCATAACACTTTTCACAAGGGATACGGGGACTTTCCTTATACCAAAGCCGGGCATAACCGATGCCGATGGCGGCTTCCAGGTTCCAGCGTGGAGAGAGAATCCAGTCGTAACCGTAGGTGAAACCGCCTCCGGCCAGATAGCCGTCATAACGTTTGTTTTTGAAGCCTCCGAAAAATTGTGCCCCATGCAGGTGCAATCCTACGAAATGACCTTCGAACTTTTCGCAGAGCCAGTATCTCACTTCCGGCTGTGCCAGCCAGAATCGCATTTTCTTGTCATCCTTAAAAGTCCACGGATTGTAAGCGGCCGCAAGCTCCAATGTAACCTTCGGACCCAATGCAGCTTCCAATGCAGCGTTGGGAGTGGTGGTCATCCAGTACAATCCGTTGGTCTTCAGTACAATGTCCTGCGCATCGGTGGTCTGGAATCCGGCCAACAGCAATAGAAATAAAATCATACGTGTCATTCTTGTCTTCAATATTGGTTTCATTACTCCTGTTTTTCCAACAAACTTTTATAGTGCATCCCAAGGTCCTATCTGGTTGATAGAAGTCTTTGTCAGGAACCGTTCATTGTATTAATAAAGTATTACTGCTGCCCCAAAAATAACAACAAAATAAAAAATAGCATAATAATATATTATCAAAAAACGATATTAATTTAATTTTTTTTTATAGCTGTCCTCCGAACAGGCGAGGGAATAAGGGAATATGAAATCCCCTTTAAAGATTCCACCTACCATCATATATGTCTTATAATCAAAGATATAAATTTGCATATCGGTCTGTCAGAATACATGACACCCCAAAATACAGCTTCACAACCAAAGAAAAATAAGAGAAACCGGGCATTAAACCCAATTTCTCTTGTTGTCTTATCAGTCCCTATGTCACTATCCTGACTTCATGTAAGGAATATGACATGTCCCGATTCTCCGGCAATCTCATATATCTCTTCAAGGCATTGTGTATAGCCTTCATCTTAGAGGGCACCCTTTTCCTCACTATCTCGGAGACATATCGGGCAGCCTCTTCGATAGTCATGAAAAACTCCGGTTGGTTGTCAAAAGAGGCCAGGCAGTAAGGTTCCGGAAAATACATGCCGGTCGTATCATTGGTAGAACAGACACAATTTGCGGGCTCACAGTCACGGTAATACACCTTGACGGACGGAAATGCCCGTTCAATGTTTTCTCTGAGTCCGGACTGCTCGCACCATGCCGTATAATGATTGATCGTGAGCATGTTGCCGTCCAGCCTATAACCGGTTATCTCCCCTCGGCAGTTGAACGCCGTCCAGTCCCCGTCAAGCCTTTCAACCAGATTCCCCAGCCACCATTTGCCAAAACCGTTCTTTATGATGGTGGTCTTTCTCTTGTCCATATACTTCAACACCCTGTGCAGTGACCTTACTTCCTTCGGGTCACCAACGCACTTGTATTCCACATCACACCAATTAGGCACGGCGTACCTCCTTTCCTTTTTGACCATATAAAACTTCGGAATCTCTGCTGACATCATTCGCCGGCTCTGTAAATTTTGAGTGCAGTGGAATAACCTTCCCGGCACTTCTCTGATTCTTGATTTTCTCTTTCATATCAAATTATTAATTAAGTTATTGTTCCCAAGAAAGCACACTCTCAGGAAGTGGTGAAATTCTTCATGTCCAGTACAGTATCCAGTAGGGTGTGTCTCTCCTATTATAAGAATATGAAGCTTTGCAACCTCCCTTTTTATTGTCCGGATTGTTATCCGTTTATATCCGATACGGTATTCAAGGTGCAATTTTCATTTCCCTCATCCGAACATATTATAGCCACTCCCCACGAAATTCTCAGGAAGAGTGCTACGGTCGAGTTTCAGCATCTTCACTACGGAATCCTTCAGGTAGATCTTAGGTTCTCCCGGCAACCCCAGAAGCCCGTCCACCAGATTACGCACATCATCCTTCCCATAATCCTTCTCACCGGACAGCAGACCGACCATATAGAGGTCACAGAAGTCCAGTGTCTCCCTGATTATCAGCAGTGAAATCTCGGGCTCTATCACCGGTTCGGCACTCACGAAGGTCCGGTAGCCTCTGTCATGCAACTGTTTCATCGTGCTGATACGATCCAGGTTGGGTGACGAGTTTCCTTCCAGTTCGTCATGTCCGGTAAGGGTGAATCCAAAGGCCACGTGTTTCTTGCAGACCTCCTCATCAAATCCTCCACCGGCTGAAAGGTAATCAAAGAAAGGTACCACGAAATCCGCATGTTTGGTCAGCAGCTTCACGTTCACGTCGTTTTCCATACATATCCTCACAGCCTTGGCGGTCAGTCCCATCGTCTCGGGAAGCAGCGGGTCGGTGGTGAAGCTGAAGAACAGCCCGTGCTTCTGTATCTCGGAAAGATTTGCCGTCAGCTCCTTCCTGAACCGGTTTATAGGATCATCCCCGTCCTTGAAAGCTTTCTGAAGAGTTGGTGTCGGGGTATAGATTTTGGCGTTCCTTCCTTTTTGCAGGTAACAATAGGAGCACTGGTTGCTGCATCCGTTATAGAAATTGCAGGCCCATCCACTATATTCTCCAGCTTTTCCATTAGGCTGGTATATAGCTTTTCCATGATATTTGTTATTTTCAGGAACAGCCTCACTTACGGTAGCCTCCTCCTTCTCTCCGAACAAGTCATCGAACTCCTTCTCCGCCTCAGAAGCCCTCCGTTCATATTCCGCTTTCAGGTTCCCGTCTTCAATATCCTTGCTGAACTTGTCCCAGCATTCCTTCAACAGCCTGACCTTCCCGTCATTGTCCTTCTCACCTGCAACGCTTTCAGCATCGGTCTTGTCCAGGGTGGTGAAGAACAGGACCAGCAGGCTCACCACGGCTTCCTTCATGCTGTCACCGCACGCGTTATAGACCTCGATGAACATATTGATCGACGCGCTGTTCCTTACCATCTTCGGAATATCACGCCAGCACACCCTGAAGGCATGGAGGATACGCCCGCCACGGTCGATGTTCTCCTCCACACCTTTCAATACCATGGGGAGTCCCTTGTCGGGGGCTTCCATATACTCCGACAGCATTTTTTTCTTATAGGTGTCGGAAAGGTTGAGGATGGTGTACGCGTATTTCTCACCCAGCTTCAGTTCCTCCTGCCACTTGACGGCGGTGGTAAGATTGCTTTTTTCATAACCGGTCTGCGCTGCTATGTAACGTGAGCAGTCCTTCGAGTCCCAGTTACGGTTGTTGGTGTTCCTGACATAGATCCAGCGGTCTATGGGAAGAACAGTCTCCACGTGTCTGAATCTCAGGGTGTGCTTGTAGCTCTCATCCTCTGAAAGTAATTCTACGTGTGCCTGTACCCTGTGAACTCCGTCTGCAACAAAGATAACCTCGGGAACTTCGGGAGAGTCCTTGGTATATTTTTTATCTCCGTCGTTGAGGTCAGTCAGTTCACGTTCAGGATAAGCTTCAAAATATTCCGCTCCAAAGAATATGGAAACAGGTTCTATACAGCCGTCTTTTGTCAGGCTGCCTTTCAGCTTTTTCAGGTGGGGCCTGTTGACCACCCTTCCGAAATCCTTATCAACAACCAGTATGAATCCGGCTGACCGGAGTTCCTCAAGTGTTACGGTTCTTCCATCCTCTATCTTTTTCAGGATCTGTTCCATCCTGTCCATAGTCTTTTCTGTAGGCATATTTTTCTTCTCCATATTTCAGTTAAGATTTAATTGTCGTTTGATAATATAGGGTGGTACCGGTGAGGATACCACCCCGTTTGTTTTCACTTTTTAGAAATGCATTCGCCACTTCTCCTCATGTTCCTCGTGCTTCCAGAATATTCCGGAATCAAGTGCTATATAGGTTCCCCACGAACCGAGCGAGATGAACACATCCGGATTACCGGTCAAAGCCCGGAAGCAGCCGGAAAGATTGTTGTTCAGGGCATCGTAGGGGGCTCTCTTGTTGTCCATCCTCGATACATAGTCCAACAGGCTGATCTTGTCATAGAGGGATGGGTCATAACCATAACGCGCCCGGAACATCTCCTCCCAGTCAAGTCCGAAGAGTCTGTTCCCACCGTAGAAGGAAAGCAGCGTATGGTATCCGTTACCGTAATAATGTCTGGTCCTGCAAAAGTCATATACTCCGACAGTATAAGATGAACCGCTACCACAGGTGTTCATCATATGGAAGGCAAAATCACCGCCGTTTCTGGCCTCGTTGTAAAAAGGGAGAAGGGTTGACAGCCACTCCGGGAAAAACACTTCCAGATCGTCTGCAAGGCCGGGGCTTAACAGGGAAGCCACCGGCAGACTTTTAATAATATCCATAATTCAATATTTTATAATGTTTTTACTCTGTCCAGGTTATAAATGTCAGTATAATCCGGCCCCAATGTTTTACCCAAAGGTTCATATCCGGAAAAGTATTCTTTAGCATGAGCGCGGCGTGGTCAATTGCAGCATGGCTGTAACCGTATCTGTCCGGATCGAAAAGAGGCGCATGGTTCTCTTCATATGGGGACTGCATGTCACGGAACTGCGGCCATGGAGCGCGGAGCTGGAAGACAACACCCACCGGATTAAGAATACCGGCCTGGGAATGCATATAGGCCCGGAATTCCTCCTGGGGACCACCCATACTGTCCACATGCTTCTCCGATACGATATGGATGGCATCGGTATCATGTAATCTGTTATGGCAAGCGTTACATACTGTGATTATAAGTTGTATCATATCAGAAACATATTTCTCTCGGTCTGATGTCAGACCTAAATTTATTTTTGTCATTCTGTTTAAAAGTTAAAAAAGGAGCACTTCGGTGTATCTCCTCCACGCCCTGTTAATGAACTCATTTATTGGGAAAGAACAGCTCCTTGAATAAACAGACCGCTTCCGCAAAAGCTTTCAGCCCGGAAACGATCTGGTTGAACATGAATGCGTTCACGACTTTTTCCGGTATCTTCCCATCTGTTCCACTTATTTTCTGGTGGGACTTATCGTTCTGGATCTCATAACACCATCCTCCCTGGGACGGAGCCTGGGGAACCTTTCTTACTGCCGGTTCCTGCCCGATGGTTGTCTGAGGTACATTGGGGAGTTCCCGAGCCTCACCGGACGGAGGAGCAACCTCGATGTATTCGTTTTCAACTTTATACTTTCCTTGGTTATAGTCATCGATGATCCGTTTCAATTGTTTATGGCTGAGACCGTATTCTTCACAAAACGGTTTGCGCTCAGCTTTCGTTTTCAGCTGGGCTAATTCTAAAATTGGTAATTTCATGTCTATTTTTTTAAGATTATCCACCATTACTTTTGAATGGTGTATTTTTATATCCTGCAACTGTATCCTTGTTACAATCATTAGGCAACACTGATCCCGGACTTACAAATGTACCGGGAGGAGTATTGGAGAGCATTGCCGGACTCCTCCTTAAAGAGTCGCGGCCATAAAGTGCAGACTCATACGCCTGCACATATTATATATTGTACAAAAATTCAAAGAGCGTGCCGAAGCTTTAAGCGGCGGCAAATGTAAATAGTATTTTTTGAGACACAAAGTCTTTCCAATTACATAAATCGCTAATATACAGTATGGTACATGTGCGGTACAGCATTTTTGTAAGAGAAGGGAGGGAATACGGAATTTAGCGGTTTTTATTTCCACTAAGGATAAAACTTGGTAAGATTGGCACGGATGTTGTGGAAGTGTACATGATACAATGAAAAATATAAAATAAATAGAGTAACAATGAAAACAGACATTTTAAATCAGTACCAAAAGATTATGGACAGGGCAATCCGTTTGGCCGACATCAACAATCCGGAGAGTAGGGACATGGAAAGAGTCATGAATGCGGAAGGATTGTATGAGCAGTTGAAGGATATCAACTGGTTTGATTTGTTGCAGGAAATGAGCGAGAACTCCGAGTACTATTCTTTCAAGGGGTATTTCACGCATTATCAGGAGCAACTCCAGAAGGTTATGGACCAATATCCGGCAGACGTGTTCGACAGGGAGGGATACGATTTCATGGATGAAGACAATCCGGTCTTCCAATATTACCGTTCCAGGGATGACGCGGATAATTTTGGGGTCTTTGTTGCATTGCTCCGGTTGCTCCGGAAAAAAATGACCGAGCTGCAAGGCTGCTTTGAACAGAAGGAGGTTCATATCGCCAGATTGGCGGAGGAGAACTTGGCCTATGCCCATGAATATACAAACTACACCTGGGAAAAAGCCGGGGCTGTCTATGACCGGCTGGTGGAGAAGGGATGCCTTATGGATCAGGAGTGGGGAAGGGAAACTTTCTGTTTCAGGTTGACCGGCAGAAAGAAAGGGAACCTTTTTATCACTGTTCTCCTCCAATGGTGCAAGTCCAATATCCTGCTGTATATGTTTTTGAAAGAGCTGGTGCCGGATGACGGTAAAATCTGGGTAAAGTCAGGCGTCTTCTTTCGTCTCAGGGATGGCTCAATAATCAATCCGGAAACGGCCAAGAGGGAATTGCAACGCATGAAGACAGGAAGCAAAAAAAATGAAGGGCTTGTTAGCTATCTTGTCCATGGGGAAAAATAGTGGCACAACCAATCGGGAGGGAAGTGGAGATTCCATGTTCCCTCTCTTTATACTATCAGCCTCATACTGCACTGTCTAAGAAAAGATACGCCCGGGCAACAAACCGGTACCTGGAACGCGGAATCATCAATTGAGAAGGATAAACAAGTCACTCCTTATACCGCTTCTTATACTCCTCCAGTTCCTCCATACTTCTGATATTCAGCACCTCCACGAATTTCAGAACCTTTTCATCGCCGTTCATCAGGGATTCGAGCCTGGCCTCCCTCATAATCTCCCCGTTGAGAAAGATGTTCCTAAGGCCCAGCTCCGTGATATTGTTCTGGAACATCTGTATCAGTACCGCGTCATTCCGTTTGAATGCGATGAACCATACGACAGAGGCAATCCTGGCTACCTTGTCACGCAATCGTGTATTGTCCTTGTATTTATCCTTGTCTATCTCATCTATCCTGCCGATGTCCTTGAGTATTTTCACGGCTTCCTCAGTGTCAGCTAGTTTTGTGATGTCTATACCTTTATTCTTCAGCCTGGAGAGTTTCAGCAGCAGGTCACCGGCAAAGACGTGGTTGAATACGTCTGCCTTTTGCTTGGGCTTGACTGGAGCGGTCGGAACTGACCTCTGTTCATTTTCATCCGGTTCTGTCTGGCCTCCCATATCGAAAATGCCGTCACCGAGCTTCTTCTTGAAAGCGTCCGTCACCTTCCTGGACTTGTCCTTGGTAGTCAGATGGGCGTATATCTTATCCAACATCTGGGTGTCTTCATGGCCGGTCGCTATAATTATATCCTCTCTTGGAATGCCCTTGCGACACATTATGGTAGAAAAAGTATGTCTTGCAGAATGGGTGTGAAGCAGTTCATAGAGGGGCTTGGTATATTTGGTACCGTTCTCCTCATAGGTCACAAGTTCGTTAAGGCCTGCTTCCTGGGCTATAACTTTTAGTTCCTTATTTAATTTAGATCGTCTTTCCTTATAATATTTGATTTCTGCACCGGTATACTTGTCTATGATTTCTTCTGCCATCGGAACTAGAGGAATGATAGCCCTGGCTCCGGTCTTCTGCTGGACGATAGATATTGTACCGTTCTCCTCATCCCTCTCGTTATCACCGTTGAAAAACTTCTGCATGTCACTGACGCGTTGGCCAACGAGGCATTGAAGTATGAACAAGTCTCTTATCTCTGTCTTTTTTTTGATTTGCTTCTCGGTGCCGCTTGGTTGATACTCGTAAAACTGCTTAATCTGTTCTTCTGTCAGTGCGACCTCCTTATTACGCGCAAGTTCCTTGTTGGACTTGTCTTTCATCAACTCGAAACTTTCAAGATTGCTCTCATTCCACTTGAAAGGAATATCAAGTCGTTTGGAAGCCTTTCTAAGAATAGAGAAAAGTGTACCTCCTATAATATTCTTTATGGTAGAAGCTTTCTTACCTTCCTTATTGTCCTCCTTACCCTCTTCAATCAAGTGTTGCTGGTATTTGGTGAATGTATCCAGGTTCATACTTTCCCAAATGTCGGGTATGGAGTTCTCATCCAGAAACCTTTTGAACTTGTCGATGTTGAATCGGTACTGGTCCTTTGAGCTTTCTTTAGTGTCCTTTTCCTCTACGATCTGTTTCATGATGAAGGTAGCTGGTTTCTCCGTTTTTTTCTTCATAGTATCCTTATAGATATATTGTTTAAGTAAAATGATGGCCCTGCGTTCTATCTCCTCAGGGTGGTCGCAAAGGTACTGCTTGTATTCCGAAAAATAAAGTTTCAGCTTGCCAATCTTTTCATTGACGATGGTATTGTTCTTGTTATCCAGCTCAGTCAACCGGCAACTGATATAAGCCTCCTGTTTCTTGACGTTCCACTGGTCCGGATATACCCTTACTCCAGTAGAAAGTTTTATCTGCTTGTTCCTGACGCGTGCTACAAAATAAACGTTCGTCGGTTTTTCGGACTTGGGTTTTCTAAGGTTGAATTTGCATCCGATCTCGTTGATGAAAAACTGTGCATTCATAAGGCGGTTCTTTAAGTTCGTTCTTTTTTTACGTTCTTTAATCCCGTTCTTTTAAAGCACTCAGCAACGAATCTGATTGACTTATAGCCCTTTGAGAATATGCTAGAACAAAACTTTTCACTTGTGAACAAAATCCCTATATTTGCACCCACTTATGATGAAGAAGTTAGTCTACATATCCATTCTTTCTCTGCTGCTCTTGTCTTCCTGCCGTTCCAAGCGGGTGATTACCGTGTCGTTGCCGCAGCCAGTCATGCAGGCAGACAGCGCGCAGCTTGGCGATACTATCGGGTTGCCTGCCCGCCTTTCGCCGATGTTCACCTTTGACCAGTCTGATTTGCGTAATGTCCGCCGCCAGCCGGCGAAGGGCAGGGTAAAGAAACAGCAGATAAAGAAAACGGCACCGGTACAAAAGGTAATTGTGCAGCGAGGTACAAGAATCACATCGAAAACCACCCACGTAGGCTCGGCCTATAAGGGCGTCAGCCGCATTAAGACGTACGACTTCACGCATCGCGACGTGCCTGCCGCCTTCGAGGGCTTCCGCATCGCCTTTGTCTCCGACCTGCACTACAAAAGCCTGCTGAAGGAGGAGGGATTGAAGGACCTGGTCCGCTTGCTCATAGACCAGAAAGCCGACGTGCTACTGATTGGCGGCGACTTTCACGAAGGCTGCCAGTACGTGCCGCCCGTCATGGCTGCCCTGGCGCAAGTGAAGACGCCGTTGGGAACCTATGCCGTGCTTGGCAACAACGACTACGAGGCTTGCTATGACGACATCGTGCGCGAGATGAAGCATTATGGCATGCATCTGTTGGAACATAAGGTGGATACCCTGCGGCGTGGCGGTGAGCGGATTCTTGTGGCGGGTGTGCGCAATCCCTTCGACTTGGCCAAGAACGGCACATCGCCCACACTCGGCCTTTCGCCCGACGATTTCGTAATCCTGCTGACGCATACGCCGGACTATGCCGAGGACGTCCCGGTGACAAACTCCGACCTCATCCTGGCCGGACACACGCATGGCGGGCAGGTGACGCTGTTCGGGCTTTATGCACCGATAGTCCCCTCGCACTACGGGCAGCGGTTCCTCTCCGGGCTGAAGTACAACTCAAAAAATATCCCGATGATTGTCACCAACGGCATCGGCACTTCGCAGAAGGCCATCCGCATGTTTGCCCCCGCAGAGGTGGTGATGATTGTGCTGCATCGGCTGACGGACTGATTTATTCTTCGGGCATCAGCACCACTCCCAGTTTCTTCTTGCCATCCATCTTTACCACCATTGGCTGGCGGAAATGTACATGCCGCAGGTACTTCGTCTCGTGTACGGCAGGCTGTGCATTCAAGAATTCCTGGTTGTATACGCCGTCATTCATAAAGGCGTTGATGGTAAAGTATCCCACTCCAAAGGAGGTCAGGTTCTGGAAGAAGTGGGTTCCCTGGCTGGGGTCTACCCGGTAGTTGGTCAGTCCGGCTTCCACTATCACGCGGGCAGCGCTGATGTGCGGCCACTTCACGGGGATGCCGAGCCAGGTGTCACTGCTACCCCAGCGTCCGGGACCTACAAGGACATAGTTGCGGCCTTCGTCCAGGAACTGCTGGTTCAGCTTCTCTATCTCCCAGGCAATCTCCTGGTTGTGGGAGGCACTATAGTCGTCTGTCTTCACATAGATAATGTCATGTATCTCGTTCATGATGCCATGTCCCAATGAGTTGTAGGAACGGAGCAGTACCTGGTCGTCCGGAATGGCGGTAAGGTCTTCATCCAGCATCTCCTTGGTGTCGACTATCGGGCGGATTTGCAGCAGGTAGAAGGTGCCGGTTTTGTCCTTCTCACGGCTCATGGTGGCGGCAAACTCTATCTCTACGGGACGGCGCATCTCCTGCTCTCCGTATTTCAAAGCCAGTTGCAGGATGCGTGGCAGGGGGAATACGTCGTGTTGCAGAATGTTGGCAAAGGTGATGACTTTGCGTCCACCGGGATAAAGCCCGTCGCGGATAATCTGGTCGTAAGGGTCGTAGGTGGAGGCTATGTAGTTCAGTGCTCCGTCCTTTTCCGCTTCTTTGACGTGCAGTTTCAGCAGGTTGAAGCCGTCGTCGATGGAGAAGTCGTGACCGGCATTGCGCAGGTCGAGGGCATAGAAGCGGGTCTGAGTCTCTTTGAGGGCAATCTCCATTTCGCTGGTTTGCAGCACCTGGTTGGGGTGATAGGGCGAGAAGCGGAGCGTCATGCCGCCGTCCACAATATATTTGCCCAAGCCGAGTGCCAGATTGACGATACCTTCTTCCGCCTTCTCGTCGCCGATGGGGTAGTAGTTGAGCGAACGTGCCACGCCGGACATGCTGGGGTAATAGCGGTCGCCATACTGGTTGCCTACCACCTCTTGCAGGATGACAGCCATCTTTTCCTGGTCGATAACGTTGCTCGTTGCCTGCATGTATGCCTTCGAGTCGCGGAAGTAGACCGAAGCATATACTCCCTTGATGGCATCGCTCAGCATGCGCAGCATCTCGTACTTGTCGTCCAGATAGGGAATCATATAGGTGTTGTAGATACCGGCGAAGGGCTGGTAGTGCGAGTCTTCCAGCAATGAAGACGAACGGATGGCAAGCGGCGACTTCACCACGTCGAAGAAGGTGAAGAAGTCTTCCACCAGACGGTCGGGCAACTTGGCTTTGAGGAAGTAGCGCAGGATGACGTCATCATCGGCATCGGACAAGGCTATCTGATACAGATTGTTGGTATCCATAAACTCGTCGAACACATCGGTACAGAGCACGATGGTCTTGGGGATGGCAACACGGGCATTCTCAAACTCTTCGAACTCGGGGTGATGCTTCACCAGGTTGTCGATGAAAGCCAGTCCGCGCCCCTTGCCTCCCAGCGAACCGTCGCCGATGCGGGCAAAGTTGGAATAGCGGTCGAAGCGGTCGCGCTTGAAGACTGCCACCACTCCTTGGTTTTTCATCTTGCGGTATTTCACGATAGCCTCGAAGATAATTTTACGGTGGGCATCCACGTCTTGCAAGCTATTCCAGGTGATGGGCCGCAGAAACTCTGCCACGGGAAACATGGCACGCGAGTAGAGCCAGCGGCTGACGTGGTTGCGGCTGATGTGGTAAAGGAATGATTCTGCCGGAACAGCAAAAAGAATGTTCTGCAGCTCTTTGAGATTCTTTACGCGGGCAATCTCTTCCAGCGTGTCCGGGTTGCGGAAGATAAAGTCGCCGAAGCCGAAATTGTCTGATACAATACGGCGCAGGTCCACATCCATCTTTTTGGAATTCTTGTCGATGAAGGCGGCATCGTATTTGGCTGCATACGCTACGTTGTCCGATTCGCTGGACTGTATGATAAGGGGTACAAACGGGTCTTCCTTGCGGATGGCGGCACAGAGCTTGATACCGGCCAGTCCGTCCTTCTCGCCCCGTTCTACGCGGGGGAAGCGTACGTCGGTGATGACACCTAATATATTATTCTTATATTTTTGGTAGATGCCAAAGGCTTCTTCATAGGTACGTGCCAGTACAATTTTGGGACGTCCCCTCATGCGCAGTGTGCGCTGATGGGCATTCAGTGCTTCGGTAGAGAATTCCTGGCTCTGCTTCAATACGAATTTATACAGATTGGGCAGGATGGAGGAGTAAAAGCGGATGCCGTCT
Source organism: Bacteroides sp. Marseille-P8574 (assembly GCF_902825465.1). Classification (NCBI taxonomy): domain Bacteria; kingdom Pseudomonadati; phylum Bacteroidota; class Bacteroidia; order Bacteroidales; family Bacteroidaceae; genus Bacteroides; species Bacteroides sp. Marseille-P8574. The sequence continues at coordinate 1,274,616 of NZ_CADEBE010000002.1, read as the reverse complement.
TCCACCAGCAGGATGAGCTGCACACCCACTTCGTTGACGTCGTGCTCCAGGTTCATCTTGTCCTCTATCAGCTTGATGATGGAAACCAGCAAGTCGGTGTTTCCCAGCCAGCAGAACACATACTCAAAGGGACTGAGGTCTTCATTGGCAATACGCTTGGTGATGCCGTGGCTGAAAGGGGTAAGTATCACCATCGGAATCTGTTCATACAGGTTTTTGATGTATCGTGCCACGTCGAAGCTGTCGTTGTCTCCCGTGCCCGGCATGCAGATGATGAGGTCGAAAGAGATGGAGGACAGCTGTGTCAGCGCCTCCTCGCAAGTGGAAACCTGCGTGAAACGGGGAGGGTAGCGCAAGGAGAGCGAAGTGTATTCATTGAATATCTTTTCGTCGATGCGGCCGTCATCTTCCAGCATGAAAGCATCGTAAGGATTGGCTATCAGAAGGACGTTGAAAATGCGCCGTGTCATGAGGTTGGCAAACTGTGTGTCCTTGAAATAGAGCTGGTTTAATTTGAACTTACTGAGCATGGCTTCTCATGATTTGTTGGTTTCGGAAGGCAAAAGTAATAGAAATCGAACCTATTCGGATAGTTTTTCGACCGTTTTTTTTATATTTATGCGTAATATTGCATCCAAAAAAACAATATATGACCTATGTCTGCTCCATATCCGTTTCCATATAAATCCGTTGCATGTACATTTCTGCTGTTATGGGTGTCCGTTTTTTTGTCCGCTGACTTGTTTGCCGGTTCATTCCGCACCTTGGGTATCAAGGAGGGATTGGGCAGTCGGCAAGTATTCCAGATAAACAAGGATTCAGCCGGATTTGTCTGGGTGTATACTCATGTCGGGATAGATCGTTATGACGGGAATGAAATCAAGCATTACAAGTTGGACAGAATGGTTGATTCCAGGGACAATATCCAGTCTTCCACTACCATGATGTGTGATAAGGAGGGTATTGTCTGGGTTGCATTGAAGAATGGAAAAATCTATGCATACAACAAACTGACGGACTCTTTCCAATTGCGTGTGGACTTGGCCGATTACCTGCCTTCTCCGGTATTGTATAATATTCTGTTTGATGACGAAAACCGTTTGTGGTTGTGTATGTCGAAGGGGCTTTATTCTTGGGAAGAAAGTGCAGGGCTGTCTTTTGCCGGATTGAAGGGGCAATCTGTCCGTTGCATGGTCCAAATGGAAGATGAAGTGTTTTTTGCAGGCACCGACAAGGGTGTCTTCCGGCTGACGAAGGCAGGAGCGGCAGGTTCTTCGTCTTTTGAGACGAGGCCGGTTGGCCTGCATACAGAGATGCATGTGGAATCGCTCTATGTCTTCGGAGCGAAGCTGTTCATCGGTACCTTTTCAAACGGGGTATTTGTGCTTGACGGTCCCGACGGGCGGATACATCCCTTGAATGACCGGATTCCTCATGTACCTATCCGTTCGTTTGCAAGGACAAAGGATAATTTGCTGCTGGTGGGAGCCGACGGTGCAGGTGTTTTTTGCATGGATGTCGCTACCGGAAAACTTTTGAACCATTACATGAATAACGGGGATGATGACAAAAGCTTGAGTGGTAATACGGTATCCGATATTTGTGTGGATGAATCCGGAGTTGTGTGGATTAGCACTTCTACGAATGGTATCAGCTATCTGGATCCGGAGATGCCGGATGTCTATAGAATCAGACACGAACGCAATAATGATAATTCCCTGAAGTCGGACCATGTAAATGTAATGTTTCAGGACTCGGAGGGAGATTATTGGTATGGTACAAACAACGGCGTCAGCCTCTATCAACCTCGGTCACGCAAATGGACCCACTATCTGGACAGTACGGAATATAGTGGCAAAGTGGTATTGGCGCTTGCCGAAGACTCCGGGGGAAACATCTGGGTAGGTGGCTATGGTATCGGTGTCTATTGTATTCATAAACAGACCGGACGGGTACAGAAGAAAGAGAAAAGAAATGTACATCCGGAGAAGGGAATAGCCACCGACTATGTTTATGCCATTTATGCGGAAGGGGATTATATCTGGTTCGGTGGTATTGAAGGAGAGTTTACCCGTTACGATATACGGACGGATACTTATACATATTACCCGATTGATTGCATAGGTGACATAAAGCCGGGTAAGGGGGGCTCATTACTGATTGCCGGTTGCAGCGGGTTGGCCGTCTTTGATAAGAAGTCGGGAGACACGCAGTGGCATCAGACGTTTGGAGACATCTCTCTGCATTATCCTGTCCGTTGCCTGATGCAGTCCTCATCCGGCGATACCTGGCTGGCTACAGACGGGGAAGGCCTTATACGTGTTGGTCCGGATGGGAAAGAGGTGCATGCCTATACCGTAGATGACAATCTGGTTTCCAATTCCATCAATAGTCTGCTGGAGGATAACGAAGGGCGTATCTGGTTCAGTACGGAGAAGGAATTGTATTGCTTGGATTGTTCCCGGGATATTATCATCAGTGCCAATGATTTTTTGGATGTCAGCTGGGGATATTACAACCCGAATGCTGCCCTTAAGTTGAAGAATGGATGTCTTGCTTTCGGTACCGCAGAAGGGGTTCTTTCCTTCCTTCCGTCTTTGAACTTGGGGACTCATGCACCCGTTGAGCTGATTCTGACAGACTTTAAACTGCTTTATGAATCAGTCAAAGCGGGAATGAAAGGCTCTCTTTTGCAAACGAATATCAATGATACCCGGAAAATAGATTTGAAGTATAATCAAAACTCCTTCTCAATTTCCTTCTCTGCCATCAACTTTGCAGTCCCGCATCGTATTAGGTATGAGTATAGGCTCGAAAATCACAATGAAGAGTGGGAACACTCCAATTCAGTGCGGAACGTGAGCTATATGAATCTCTCGTCCGGTAAGTATGTATTCCGCTTGCGGGCATTTGATAAATACACCGGGCAGCAGGTGGGAGAAAGAAGTCTGGACATTGTCATTCATAACCCTTACTGGGTTTCGTGGTGGGCGCTGTTCATCTATTTCATCTTGTTGTCTGTCTTTGTCTACATATTTGTGCAGTATAGGAGGCATAAGGTGAACGAAGGGCGTATAAGGGACAAGATACGTTCCTTTATCAGTATAGCCCATGATATCCGTACACCGGTTACTTTAATAAAGGCTCCGCTGAGCGAGCTCGAAGCGCAGGAGGGACTTCCGGAGCAGGGTAAGAAAACCGTTGCGGTGGCAATGAAGAATGTGGAAAAACTGATGGGAATGATTACTCAACTGCTTGAGTTGCAGAAAACGGAACTGCATGCCGAGGAGTGTCTGAAGGTTTCTCCATACGACATTAAGGCTTATCTGGAGGAAAAAATGGCGGAGTTTCACTTAGCCGCCATGCAGAAGAGCGTCGGGATAGAGTTGGAGGTGGAGCCGGATATGTCCAAGGTTTGGATTGACCGGGAGAAGATGGATCATATCATAGACAATCTGCTCTCCAATGCCTTGAAGTATACAGAGAAGGGAGTCATTCACATACTGGTGAAGACTGCAAGAAAGAAGTGGACTATTGAAGTAAAGGATACGGGTATCGGCATTCCGAAAGAGGAGCAGGGCAATATCTTCCACGAATATTATAGAGCCCAGAATGCCATGAACTTTGAGGAAACCGGTTCGGGCATCGGTCTGATGATTACGCGCCGCATTGTGAAACAGCATCACGGCACCATCTCTTTCAGTAGCGTGGAAGGGCAGGGAACTACGTTTACGGTAACTTTCCCGCAGAGGATAAAGGCGAGCGTGGCGGTGGAAGCGAAGGCAGACGGCCAGGAAGAAGCTCAGGCCGCTACCGGGGCTGTGCATGAAGAAACGGAACGTGCCGGGAAGAATGTCCTTCTTCTGGCGGAGGACGATGCGGATATGAGGGAGTATCTGGTGGACAGCTTGTCTTCCGAATATAAGGTAGTTGCCGTGCCCGACGGCGGAAAGGCATTGGAGACGGCAAGGGAAATCAATCCTGATATTATTATCTCGGACATTGTGATGCCGGTACTGGAAGGTGATGAATTGTGCCGGATTCTGAAGTCATCGGTAGATACAAGCCATATACCTATTATATTACTGACCGCACTGAGTGAGAGGGAAAATATCATCTTCGGACTGGAAGCCGGTGCCAATGACTACATCATCAAGCCTTTCGACTTGTCTGTGCTGAAAGTGCGTATTAGGAATATTCTTCAGAATAGGCAGCATTTGCGCGAAACCGTGTTGGCGATGGATGCGCAGCCCGAAGAGACAGACTATACCAGCCAGTTGGACAAGGAGTTTCTGGACAAGGTTATGAAAGTGATTGAGGAGGAGTTGTCCGATTCGGAATTCTCCATCAATGACTTCTGCCGGATGCTGGGCATGAGCCGCACTTCTGTCTACAATAAGATAAAGACGCTGACCGGGCAGGGACCGAATGACTTCATCCGCATTGTCCGTTTGAACAAGGCAAAAGAGCTGCTGGTTTCCCGGAAATATTCGATAGGGGAAGTGGCGAATATGGTCGGATTTTCTGACCCGAAATATTTCAGTACATGCTTCAAAAAGCAGTTTGGTACCAGTCCCAGCAAAATTTAGAGCCATGAAGACTGCTTTTGAACCACTGCTGACAAGTATTAAACCTTTTTTGTCAGAGAATAAACCCTTGTCTCCCTGATAGTGCGTAATATTGTGGACAGTAAACAATATTAAAAAACGCATATAAAAAATGGAAACGTATTTAGGTCTTGATTTAGGAGGCACGAAGTTGCTGATTGGCGAAATGGATAGCCGTGGCAACATTTTGAGGTATAAGAAATATGACTCCGGTTACTTTAATCAGCAGGCTGCGCTGGAAATCATCAAGTCGTCGCTCGATGATTATATCCGTACCGTGGGCTGGTATGACCAGAAACCGGTAGCGATGGGTGTTGGGCTGATAGGGCGTGTAGATCCCAACGAAGGTGTCTGGCTGCAGATTGACCCGAGCAGGACACAGCGGATTGAGTTGGCAAAGGAACTGTCGGATATATATGGCATGCCTTGCCATATAGACAATGATGTGAAGAGCGCTACAAGAGCCGAACGCGTCTGGGGATTCGGACAAATTTCCAAAAACTTCATATACATAAATGTAGGTACAGGCATTGCCGTGGGTACGGTGATAAATGGGAGACAAATCCGTGGCAGCCATTTCAATGCCGGCGAAGTGGGACACGTGCGTGTAGGTGTGAACATAGGCATTAAATGCGGTTGTGGACGGATGGACTGTGTGGAGGCGATTGCTGCCGGCATAGGTTTTGACAATTGTGCCCGTCTGCTCCGCAACCAGTATGAGACCAGCCTGCATATTCCGGCTGAAAAAGGGGAACGGGTGATTGTGAGTGAGGTGTTTGCACTTAGTCAGAAAGGTGACCCTCTCTGTACGGTGCTGGTGGAGAATGCAGCTGAGGCGCTTGCCAATCTTATCATGAATCTGGTACGTGTGATTGACCCGGACACGGTGGTGTTGGGTGGAGGCATTGTGGCCGACGGGTATATGCACGAGAAGATTCTGGAGAAACTTCATCCTACGACCATGCGTTTTGTCAGCAACGGGGTTGTCATTACGAAACTGAATCCCGGATTTATCGGGCTTCTGGGGGCCGGCGCGGTGGCGATGAATATGTGATTAGGAATTAATGATTAAGAATATGAAAATAACAATAACAAAGAATGAAAAGGAGTTTGACTGCACGGCTGCATGGCGCATCATCGGGCAGATGTTGAATGAACCGGAGAGTGTGATAGGACTTTCGACGGGACGTACTACCGGCAATCTTCATCGGTTGGTGGGAGAAATCTATACTAAATATCCGTTTAAGGTGGATACCGTTACTTTCTTCGGATTGGATGAGGTAACGAATGTGCCGCGCGAATATGCCGGAGCATGCTACACGATGCTGAAAACGGAGTTGATGGATACATTGGGCATCAAGGAAGAGAATTTTTTGATGCTGCCTACCATTTCTGGTGATTTTGAACAGTCATGCAGGGATTTCCAGCAGAAAATTGCGAACCGTGGCGGTATTGATTTGCTGATTTTAGGGTTGGGTGAGAATGGACACCTGGGGTTCAACCAGCCGGAATCTCCCTTTGGCGGTGAAGCATGGGTGACCCGGATGAATGTGGAACTGGAAGAACGCATCCGTAGAGAAACGGGTACTCCTCCCGATAAAGAGTTGGGAGGGGCTACTTTGGGAATAAAGAACATTATGCAGGCACGCCGGATTGTACTGGTTGCCAAAGGGACTAATAAAGCGGATATTGTCAAGCGGATGCTTGAAGGGCCTGTGACAACAGATGTTCCTGCTTCCATCCTTCAGCTTCATCCCAACTGTGAATTTCTGCTGGATGAGGCGGCGGCAAGCATGCTTAACTGCTAAGTCGCCTTGCAGGCGACTGATAACTAATTATTTGAATTAATAATCAAAATACTATGACACAACAAGAAAAACAAATAAACTATATGGGGCCCTTCATCACGATGGTGTTCTTGTTCTTTATTGTAGGTTTCCTTACGACTGCCAATACTCAGTTTCAGGGTCCTCTGAAAGAAACTTTTCTTTCGGAAGTGGGCGGGTTGAAAAATACTTTTGCTACTTTGATTACTTTCTCCTGGTTCCTTGCTTATCCGGTTTGTGGAGGGGTAGGCTCGTCGTGGATTAGCAAATACGGATATAAAGGAACATTGATGCGTGGATTGCTGGTGATGATTGTGGGACTTGGTTTGTTCTTTGCCTCTTCCTATTTCACAGTACACTTTCCTGAAGCGAATTGGCATGCAGGAAATAATGTTATCCCTGGAGGGTTCTTGATTTTCTTACTGGGTTCTTTCGTGGTAGGGGCTTCGGCTACCATTCTGCAAGTGGTTATAAATCCTTATCTGACGGCTTGCCATGTCAAGGGTACCCAGTCCATTCAGCGTTTGGCTATAGGCGGTTCTGCCAATTCTGTGGGAACTACGCTTGCTCCTTATTTCGTGACTGGTGTCGTGTTTGGCGGTCTGTCTATGGAGGACATTCAGATTGACCAGCTGATGGTTCCGTTCCTTGCCTTGATGGCTGTTATTTCTTTGATTGTATTGTTGTTGATGAAATTGTCTTTGCCCGATATCCAAGGAACCAGGGTAGAGAAGGGAGAGAAGCTGGAAAAAAGTGTATGGTCCTTCCGTCATCTGACATTGGGGGTAGTGGCTATCTTCTTTTATGTGGGAGTGGAAGTCTGTATCGGAGCCAATATCAATCTGTACGCCATTGAGATGGATTATGCTTCTCCGGCACTGATGGCTACGCTCTATTGGGGTGGTATGCTTGTGGGCCGCCTGGTGGGGAGCAGCCTGAGCAGAATTTCTCCCCGCGTGCAGTTGACGGTTACTACGGTATCGGCAGGACTACTCGCCCTACTGGCCATTCTTCTGAATAATCCGTGGCTGCTCACGGCAGTAGGTCTGTTCCATTCCATCATGTGGGGAGCTATCTTTACTTTGTCCGTTGCCCATTTGGGAAAATACACTTCGGTGGCTTCGGGTGTGTTCATGATTGGAGTGGTAGGCGGTGCCATATTGCCCTTGTTGCAAGGAGTGCTTGCCGATGTTCTTGGAGGCTGGAGATGGTCATGGTTCATCGTTCTTTTTGGAGAAGCGTTTATGCTGTATTATGCATTGATAGGTTCACGGGTCCGTCAGACCTGCGATAATTTGTAATTAAAGATAGTACTTATGAAAAAAATTAGAATGATGATGGCTGCCGCTTTGGGCGTATTGGTTTCATGCGGTAGCGTTAAGCCGGGAGAAGAGGTCGTTGCGGCTTCCCGCGATTCGAAGGTTGTGGTTGCTTATGTTACTTCGTGGAGTGAGGTGATGCCCGACCCGCAGTACATGACGCATATCAACTATGCGTTCGGTCATGTAAACGAGAGCTTTAACGGTGTCAAGATTGATAATGAGGAACGTTTGAGACAGATTGTTGATTTGAGGAAACAGAAGCCGGAACTGAAAGTGCTGCTTTCCATCGGTGGCTGGGGAAGCGGACGTTTCAGTGAGATGGCTGCCAATGATGAATATCGCCGTGCTTTTGCCGCGGACTGTGCCCGTGTGGTGAAGGAGTTCGCTTTGGATGGCATTGACATCGATTGGGAATATCCCACCAGCTCTATGGCAAATATATCTTCGTCACCGGACGATACGGAGAATTTTACACTTCTGATGCAGGATATCAGAGCTGCCATCGGCAATGAAAAGGAACTGACACTTGCCACCGTAGCTTCTGCCCGTTACATTGACTTCAAGGCTATCTTGCCTTCCGTCGATTTTGTGAATATCATGGCTTATGACATGGCTTCTGCTCCCAAGCACCATTCGGCGCTTTATCCGTCGGGACATAGCGGTGACATTACTTCGGACGGTGCCGTTACTGCACACTTGAAAGCGGGCGTACCGCCTTCCAAGCTGGTGATGGGTATGCCCTTCTATGGTCGTGGAGGTGACGGTTATCCCAGCTTCCAAGACTATAATAAGGTAGGGAATACGGATACCCAATATACTGAAAAGTGGGATGAGGTGGCTCAAGTGCCTTATCTGGCCGATAAGAATGATACGTTGGTATTTGGTTTTGAGAATCCCCGTTCACTTGCCATCAAGTGTCAGTATATTCTGGATAAAGATTTGCTGGGAGGCATGTATTGGGATTATAGCGGAGACAATGAGCAGGGTGATTTGCGCCGTACAGTAGCAGAAAACCTGTTGGGCAAGCCGCACAAGGCGAAGGTACTGGTGTTGACGGAACGTGGCGGACAGCACGGAGGATTTACGGATGCCGGTTTGAGGTGGTTGGCGGCCGAAGGTGCAAAGGGGAATTTCAGTATTACCGAGATAAACAATGCCAGGAACATAACGGAGGCTTACTTGTCGCAGTTCAGCCTGGTTATTCAATTGGATTTCCCGCCTTATACTTGGCCGAAGGAAGCGGAAGATGCGTTCGTCAAGTATATAGAAGAAGGGCATGGCGGCTGGATTGGTTTCCATCATGCCACTTTGCTGGGCGAGTTTGACGGTTATCCCATGTGGCAATGGTTCTCTGATTTTATGGGTGGCGTGCGTTTCAAGAATTACATAGCTCCGCTGGCCGACGGTACGCTGATTGTAGAAGATGAGCAGCATCCGGTAATGAAGGGTGTTCCGGCCTCTTTCGTTGTGCCCGATGACGAGTGGTATATTTATGACAAGAGTCCGCGTCCCAATGTACATGTACTGGCCAATGTGGATGAGTCGAGCTACACGCCTGCGTCGGACATCAAGATGGGCGATCATCCGGTGGTTTGGGTCAATGAAAACAAAAAGGCACGCAATGTTTATTTCCAGATAGGGCATAGTAGTAAGTTGTACGAAACGGAAGGGTTTACGACCATGTTCAGAAATGCCATTAACTGGACTTTAGAAAGGTAATACTTTTTATAATCAATGGATTTGGAAGAAAACGGGTACGTACAGAAACGTATCCGTTTTTTTATGGGTTTAAACTTTATCACTTTAAGTTTAAAATAAAACGTTTTTTATGGATGTGTTAGTAAATGAACTCCTTATGAGAAATATTCAACTTCCATTTCTTGTTTAGTACGTAATTTCGCTTATCGAAGTATTGGAATTTGTATCAATACAATATGAATAACTTCCTATTTTATAAACTAATACTATTATCATGAAAAGAAAAAGAGTCCTTTTGCTGCTTTGCATTCTCAGTTGCACTTTGCAGCTCTTCGCACAACAAATTAATGTGCAGGGTGTCGTTTATGACCCTTCCGGAGAAACGGTTCCGGGTGCTAATGTCAGTATGAAAAGTAATCCGGCTGTGGGTACTGTGACGGATATTGATGGGAATTTCAGTCTGAAAGCTTCTGTGGGTGATGTGTTGGTCTTCACCTTTATCGGTTATGAGCCTATTGAGTATAAACTGACTGCTGCAGATACAAATCTGAAAGTCCGTTTTACTGATTCTTCTGAGTTGCTGGACGAGGTAGTTGTAGTAGGCTATGGTGTACAAAAGAAGAGTGTACTTTCGTCTGCTGTGAGCCGTGTTACCAGTGAAGAGTTGGATAAAGGTAATCCTACAAATATTCAGAATGCTTTGAAAGGTAAAGTTTCCGGTGTACAGATTATCTCTAATTCAGGTCAGCCCGGTGCGGAATCAAAGATTCGTATTCGGGGTACCGGTACGGTCAACAACTCCGATCCGCTTTATATAGTAGACGGCATGCCGTCTGAAAGTGGTATCAGTCATTTGAATCCTTCTGATATTGAGTCTATTGAAGTGTTGAAAGACGCAGCTTCCGCCGCTATTTACGGAGCCCGTGGTGCTAATGGTGTTGTACTGATTACTACGAAGAAGGGTACTAAAGGAAAGGCTACTTTGAACTATGAATTTACGTACGGTATTCAGAATCCTTCCAAGAAGGTGGATTTGCTGGGTAGTGCGGATTATCAGATGTTGATGAATGAAATGGCTGCCAATGCAGGTAAGGATCCTTATTTCCCGACTGTTTCCAGCGTCAATACCGACTGGCAAAAGGAACTGCAGAACAAGAATGCTCCTATTATGAACCACAAGGTTTCGTTGAGTGGCGGTACGGACAACTCTACCTATTATGCTTCTTTCGGTTATGTAAAGCAAGAAGGTATTTATGCTAAAGGACATGCTGATTATGAACGCTACAATGTACGCTTGAATTACAATAATGTATTACTGGACACGAAATCACGAAATTGGTTGAATAAGATTAGTTTTGGTGCAATTGCAAGCTATTCCAAGTCAATCCAGACAGGTAATACTATTGGCAACAGTGAAGCAGCAGGCTTGATTACTTCCATGAATATGTTGCCTCCTACCGAACCGGTTTATCAGACCGACCCTGCTATACTGGAGCAATATGCCGTAACTTATCCAAATCATGTCATTGCTCCCAACGGCCTGGCATACAATATCATCGAGATGCGTGAAATAACCAATCCGCTGGCAGCCATGCAGGTCAGTCATAACCAGAGGACTATGCCTCAGAATTTCGGTGCGAACTTTAACCTTGATGTGGACTTGTTACCGGGTTTGAAGTTCAAGACTACCTATGGTGCGGAATGGGTGTTCAATTCCATTAAGAATGTGACTCCAGTCTACGAGCTGAATGCTACCAGTAAGAATGCCACTTCCAAGGTAGAGGATAAGAAAAGGGAGTCTTCCTATTGGCAGTGGGAAAATGTACTGTCGTATACAAAGTCTTTCGGCCGTCATAATATAGGTGCACTGTTCGGTACGAGTATGTCTTCCTACCATTACTCCAATTTGGAAGCGGAAGATTATAATCTGCTGGTGGTGGATATAGACAAGGGATATATAGACACGGCCACAGCACCCGAAGAACAGTCCAAAGTATGGGGTGGGGCGGAAGACCACCGCATTGCATCCGTATTCGGACGTATCAATTATAATTATGATGAAAAGTATTTGTTCGAAGCGGTAGTGAGACGGGACGGTTCGTCAAACTTCAGTCGTGACCACCAGTATGCTACATTCCCTTCGGTTTCTTTGGGTTGGGTGTTGACCCGTGAGAAGTTCATGGAGAACAGACCTTCCTGGTTGGATTTTGCCAAGATACGTCTGAGCTGGGGACAGAACGGTAACGAACGCATCGGCTCCTTTGCCTATACAAGTATGATGAGTCAGGGTAAGAATGCAGTCATAAATGGAAAGGTATATACGGGCATGCTGCCCAGTGGCTATGCCAATGCTGATTTGAAATGGGAGACCTCCGAACAGACCGACTTGGGTATTGACTTGCGTTTCTTCAACAGTGCATTGACATTCTCTGCCGACTATTTCGTGAAGAAGACGAAGGACATGCTGCTTTCCATGCCGATTCCTCTTTATACCAGTTATGGCAGTATGACGGTCAATTCGGGTACAGTGAAGAACGAAGGTATCGAGTTCGAAGCGTCCTATCGCTTTAAGGTGGGTGAAGTGAATCTGGGTATCAATGGAAATGCTTCTTATGTGAAGAATACCGTAACAGACCAAGGCCCCGACCGCGTCGGTCTCAATAATATCGGTGGTGGTATGGGCGGTCAGGTCAGTTGGAGAGAGAACGGGCGTCCGTACGGCTTCTTCTACGGTTACTTGCATGATGGCATTTTCCAGAATCAGCAGGAGATAGACAGCTATACTTACGTAGATTCTAACGGAAAGACTCAGTTGATACAACCGAATGCCAAGCCCGGAGATATCCGTTTTAAAGATTTGGACGGTAAAAATGGTCTTAATGGCGATGACCGTACTATGATAGGTAAGCCGAATCCCGACTGGACATATGGATTTACGCTCTCTGCCGATTGGAAGGGGCTGGATTTCAGTGCATTCTTTCAAGGAAGTATCGGAAACGATATTTATAAACTGTACAGACGTTCCAACGTGACTTTTGGTAACTACGACAAATCCTGGTTGAACCGTTGGCACGGTGAAGGAACTTCCAATTGGGTACCACGTATCATAGATGGTGACAACAATAACTATCAGGTTTCAAACTTCTTTGTAGAAGATGGATCGTATATGCGTTTGAAAGTGTTGCAGATAGGTTACAGTCTGCCCGGCCAGATGTTGCAGCGTGTCGGCATCAAGGGACTGCGTTTCTTTGTGCAGGGCGAGAATCTGTTTACAATCACCAATTATAGCGGTTATGATCCGGAAGTGGGTACTCGCGACGGATTCGACGGTGGAACATATCCGCAAGCACGTACTTATACTATCGGTGCGAATATTACATTTTGATTAACCTAAAAATTAGATACAATGAATAAGATATTAAAGGTATTGGCTTTGGGTGCGATGGCTTTGTCGACCACAGCTTGTTCAGATTTTCTGGAAGTGAATCCGAGAACTCAGGTGTCAGAAACCGAATTCTATAAGACGGAAGACGATATGATGAAGGGCTTGTATGCCGTGATGAATGAAATGCAGACCCGTATGCCGGAGGTTTGGTCTTACTCTTCTTTGCTGGGTGATGAGTCCGAAACCGGTGGTGGTATCGGTGAGGGGTCTTACAAGACGAAATGGGATACTTTTACCTATGACGCGACTTCTTGTTTCGGTGCATGGGGATATGGTTCTTGGTGGAATGAGTGGGATTTTGGCTTGTTCAATGGAGTCATTGCTGCCAATCTGTTGATTGACAAATTGGCCGGATGCAACCTCAGTGCAGACTTTGTCAATTCCATTTCTGCCGAAGCGCGCTTTTACCGTGCCATTTTCTATTACCATCTGTTTATGGGGTATGAGCAATTCCCGCTTATCAAACATTATCTGGCAGCCAGTGAAATGTATAGCGTTGCCAAAGGAACCCGTGAAGAAATTTATGAGTTTATGATGGGTGACTTGGATGACGAAGTGACTAAGTATCTGCCCCAGCGCAGTGCTACACAGCAGGGACGCGTTTGCCGGGATGCTGCCAAGCTGCTTCGTGCCAAAATTATTTTGTTCCATCGTGATGAGACTAAATATCAGGTGGCATTGAATGACATGAAAGAAATAATCACCAGTGGAAGATACCGGTTGAACCCTGATTATCAAAACTTATGGGTGAAAGACGGAGAATGGTGTGCGGAATCTATCTTTGAGGTATGTTATGCCGGCAATAACTCCGGTGAAGGGTTTGGTCTTGCACGTTCTTTGGGTGGTCGTAACATTGTTGACCCGAGAAGTGCCGAGCAGGGCGGCTTGGGCGAAGGTTATGGGCAGAATACCATGCCGAGTACTGTTTACAACATGTTTAAGGAAGGTGATACGCGCCGTGAGGGAACAGTCATTGTCTATGCGGACGAGGCTAAAAAAGTGGCAGAAATGGTGGCCAAAGGTGAACTACCGGCAGGAAGTGCTTTCCAAGTCAGTGACCAGCAGGAAAATTACGAAGGCCTGGGGCACTATAAGATTCATCCGAGAAAGGAGACGACGTCTACGGTGAACCCTACGGATAACTATTATAACTCTTGGCGTATTTACCGTTATGCCGATGTTTTGCTGCTGGCTGTGGAGCTTGATGTACGCATCAACGGAACTGCCAGTGCCGATGCGCAAGGCTGGTTCGACCAGGTCAGAGACCGCGCTTTCAAAGACAAAGAGCATCGTATCAACTTGGCGGGAAAGAGCAAGCAGGAGTTGTTGGATATTCTTTTTGAAGAGCGTGGGTATGAGTTTATGGATGAAATGCAGCGTTGGTTTGACATTCTGCGTTTCGATAAAGGAACAGAGATTTTAGGTAATAAAGGTTGGACGGAGAAGTTCAGGTACTTCCCGATTGACCAGTCGGAAATGGATAGAGCTAAAGGTGGCTTGACACAGAACCCTGGCTGGTTATAAGTTTTGATTGTTTTTTTCTGAAGAGTCCCCGGTATTTCCTTGTGAATAATATCGGGGATTTTTTGTTCCTTCACAAAGTTTGTTTTGGCAAAACATCTGTCATGCTATCACGCAAATGGGTGTATTGTTTTGATTATAAATCAATTAAAGCGTGATAGATACCCGTGACAGATAAAAAACGTTACAACCATCTATCACGCTTTCCAATCTTTCTAAAAGATGATGCCTCCTATTTATTGGGTGAATCTAAAAGTGGCTATTGTCTTAGTTCTCAGCATGAAACTTTTAGTTTTGAGACTAAATACGAGAAGTTTTGATTGGGAAAATAATTGGTTTCATTGAGGGAAACCTTTAGTTTCTAATAGAAAAACACAATATTTCAATACGATGCGCAAAGATAATGTAACCATGCTAAAAATCAAGTGGTTATAAAACATCTTTTTTTAGCGAGGCCGGAAAAGGAAGCAAGAAAAAGCATATTTGGACGGGAGTTACGTTACCAAATCGTAACTCACTCCAAATGCCTCAAATGGAATCGTAATGGATTATATTACAATCATTTGCACACTTCTGCATAACTATAAATAACTCAGCAGTAATTAAATTTGTAACTAAAAAAGTTGAGTTATGAAAAGTACATTCAAAGTATTATTTTACGTAAAGAAACAGTCTGTAAAAAACGGAAAGGCACCGATTATGGGCCGTATCACCATCAATGGAACCCAAGCCGGTTTCAGTTGTAAGAAAGAAGTGTCCCTCGCTTTGTGGGACGTTAAAACCAACCGGGCCAGAGGCAAGTCCGAAGAAGCCCGTGCACTCAATCAGGAGCTTGATAATATCAAGGCGCAAATTACCAGACACTACCAGTACATTTGCGACCACGACAGTTTTGTCACGGCTAAGAAAGTCTACAACCGCTATGCCGGTTTCTCAGAGGAATGCCATACCCTTATGAACCTTTTCAGGGAACAGTTGGAATCGTATAAAAAGAAAATCGGCATAGAGAAAGCAGAAAGCACTTATCGCGGTCTGGTTGCCGATTACAAGAACCTTCTGCTTTTTATGAAAAGCAAAAAGAATACAGAGGATATTGTTATCGAAGAACTTGAAAAATCATTCATTGAGGATTACTACAACTGGATGCTCGGTACCTGTGCTTTGGCAAACTCCACTGCCTTCGGGCGCGTCAATACCTTGAAATGGCTGATGTATATCGCGCAGGAAAAAGGCTGGATACGAGTTCATCCGTTCGCATCATTCGAGTGTATGCCCGAATACAAGAGGCGATCCTTCCTTTCCGAAGAGGAACTGCAAAGGATAATCCGTCTGGAACTGAGATACAAACGCCAGCGTGCCATGCGCGACATGTTCCTGTTCATGTGTTTCACCGGTCTTTCCTACGCAGACCTGAAAACTATAACCTACGATAATATTCATACTGACTCCGATGGCGGTACATGGCTGATGGGCAACCGTATAAAAACGGGAGTGGCGTATGTCGTAAAATTGTTGCCCATTGCCATCGAGCTGATTGAAAAATACCGGGGTACGGATGAAAAGAAAGACTCTCCCGAATGTGTCTTTCCGGTAGGCGAATACAATGCCATGCGGCTCAGTCTTGGAATCATAGGCAGGAAATGCAACTGCCGGGTCGAGGTCACCCCGCACATCGGACGCCACACGTTTGCCGTTCTGGCCATACTCAAGGGGATGCCGTTGGAAACCCTTCAGAAAGTGTTGGGGCATAAGTCCATCCTCTCCACGCAGGTTTATGCCGAACTGATTAACCCGAAGGTAGGCGAGGACACCGACAGGATTTGCGAGAAAATCGGTCACGTTTACAAACTTGCCATGTAACACGACAATAAAAAAAGCGTCCGGAAGCCGATAGGCCGAAGGACGCTTTTTTATTACCTACTTGTCTATTTTCTGAACCGTCTGAAATCCCTGTAATTCTTTTTCAACACTTCGTATAGGGCACTCTCCGGGTAGAGCAGTTTCCCCCCGATAGTGGTATAAGGCACCAGCCTTTCATCTCTCAACGTCTGCAACGTCCGTCGTGAGATATGCAATAGGGTGCATATCTCATCCCCCGTCATGTAATGCTCGTCCGCAACCGTCGGGCGTATCCGTGCCGTAGCCTCTTCCACCGCTTTCCCCGCTTTTTTTATCCATCCGGCCAGTTCCTTGAACTCTTCCGAATCCCTTGTGATAATCTCCGCCATATCTTACTTCCTTTTGAACAGTCCGTTTTCCAGTATCTCCTGAATATCCGTTTCCCGGTAGAAGAATTTTCCCCCTACGTTCGAGTGGGGGATTAGCCCGTTGTCCCGGTAGTTTTGCAGGCACCGTTTCGATATGCCCAAAGCCAGACATACGTCCTGCGCATCCATTCACTTGTCCGGCGCAGGCGGTGCAATCTTTTTCTGGAAGTCACTCATTTGTACGGCCAGCGTACTGACCAGTTTTCTCAACTCCTGATACGCGCTTGTTTCAATAATCGTCAGTTCCATACTAAAATTCTTTTTAAGTTTCTGAATATGCGGCAAAGTAAAGCATATCCTATATCCTATCCAAACAGATCGTATCAGAGTCTTCCGTTGGCGTGCATTGGCGTATCCAACGATAAAAGAGAAGGGCCCGTCACCTGCATCTATGCGGCAACAGGCCTTCCATCCCCTTACTTGTTTTCCATAATCCTACATCTTCATGCCTTTGCTTTTCCGCACAGCCGCCTTTTCCTTCATGTCCGCTTTCTGCCGTGTTTCCGGAAAGTGCTCTTTCAACAATTTCCCTGCCAGTTTCTTCGCCTTCTCCTGCATCACATCATACACATCCCATCTGTTGCGGCCCAGCAGTTTGTTTTCTATCTTCTCGAATTTATCGTAAAAACTGAAGTTGTCCGGGTATTCATCTATCAGTCCGTCTCTCGGATAGCCTTTATCCATGATATACAGCAGTGTCATCCGGTCATAATTATACGGACTCCGAGTAAGGCCCAACCCCTTTCCGGAATCAGTCAGCCTATAATAGTTCTCCCATGTAGGAGCAAGATCATAACGCTCACTGTCCGTTATACTTTTCAATGCCGATTTGTCCACAAAAGCATCTGCCGGAATCTTCTCCAACGGCAACAAACAGCCGTAATCATCGCAACAGCGGTTTACTTTCCCTTCCATCAATGAAGGCCATCCCCGTAACTCATACACATTCAGATACTTTTCCTCAAAGTCCGGTTCAAAAAAACGCTTCTCTATATTCGTTGCCATAAAATCCCCGTATTGACGGTTTCCTACATAATCCCTACCGAACAGCAGCACCCCTTTACCCGTCTCAACACCTGTATAATACGTGTTCCCATGCTTCAAATCATCCTGCATCTCCGCTATCACTTCGGGTGGTGCGGACTTTATCTCCCGCCACATCTCCGGTGTAAGTTGTCGGGGATAGTTCTCGTCCCTTGAAAGCGGGTCCATGTACTTTCACAGGCAATACACCACTTCCGACAGAGCCAGGTATCTATGCGGCTTAATCCCATGTCCGTCCATCGCCTTTTCCAGTCTTCGCAGATAATCATCATTATTCCCTTCCCGCAAACGCGGAATAATCCTCATATCAGGCACATTATAGTACATCATGCCCATGGTAGGCATTTCCGTTTCCTTGAGCGCCTTCTCCACATCTTCCAGCATAAACTCCAGAAAACCTTCCTCACCCGTACCTTTCATACTGACATGCACCGGGTTGAGATGTCCGTCCACTGTGACATACACACTGCCACTGTTCGTATTCTCTTTTTCCATTCATCAAAAAATTAAATGTTCATTCCTTGTCCTTTTCTCTTTGCCGGAATCCGCACCCTCATTTCCACGTTCGGGAACCGTACATTATCCGGTCGTGCCACCAGTGACGAGACTATCCGTTCCTGTTCTCCGGTCAGCGGCATAGGCTGCCGTTGCAATTTTCTCAGCCTGTTAAAGTTCCTCAGCGTAGGTGCCATGTCGCAACATGCCACACAAATCCCATATCTCACCATATCCGAAGAAACCGTCTGCCCGTCACCTATTTTTGCCCGGAATGCGGCATTCAGCGGAGCCACCTCATAAAACCTCAAGCTCTCAGGTTTCCGCTTGCCGTCAAAAAAACGTTCGGCCAGCCCACTCAGAAACTCATCCAGCATCCTGTCCCCACCGTCTGTCTTGTCAAACAGCAATACCTTCCGCCCGTGTTCCACCGCCATGTAGGTGGGAAAAGCAGCCAGCCCACTGCGTATCACATCCCCGTCCATTCCGAAACGATGTCGCAGCCGCCTGTAATCCTCATTTTCCAGCAAAGCCGTATGTTCCGCTGATAATGACAGATGTACAATCCCCCGTTCCTCACAGAATGCCGCATCCCGGAGTCTCACCACCCCCGACGGATATATATTCTCCCGTTCCAGTACAGGACAGAGCCGTTCCAGATAATCCGCATTGTCCGTACCGAATATGGGAGGAATCAGACTTTTGTCTTTAAAGTCGAAACGGAACATTCAGTGGTCGGGAATAAATTCCCGACCGGTCGTATGAGACCGCACGTTGTTACTGATATAACGGGAAAATCCCTCTTCCCCCTGTCCGCGCATACTCAGATACACGGGTCTGTAAAAGGCGTCCAATGTCATATACAGACTGCCGCTTTCCACCGCTTGCTTTTTCTTTTCTTCCATAGATTTTATAGGATTAATTGTTTCTTCTCCTTCTTCTGTGGGGTAATGGAAGCTGCATGCTTCACCTGCCGTTGGCTGTCAGACATCCGCTGTTCAGGAGCTTCCTGCCTGTAGTGTGTTTCCGGTAACCCGCCGGTCTGTTCCTCTTCCGAATGCGGATACGACACCGGATGTGACATTTCCATCCTTTCTATTCGGCTTATCCGTGCGCCCAACCTGAACTCTCCATCCGTAATATGGAACTCCGATTGTAACAAATCCACCGCCATCTCCTTTGCCTCTTTCTGTAAGGCCGCATAGCCGAAGTCGTGTGCCGACAAAGGCGCGTTCATCCGTGCCCTCATGCTGTCTCCCAGCTTCTCCGCCAGTTCCCTGAACTCATACTCATAGCTGAACGGATGCACCTTGTCTGCCGCAACAATCCCGGCGTACCCGTTTTCCGAAATATACAGCAATGACGCTACATCATAGTTCCGG
Organism: Bacteroides sp. Marseille-P8574; assembly: GCF_902825465.1. NCBI lineage: Bacteria > Pseudomonadati > Bacteroidota > Bacteroidia > Bacteroidales > Bacteroidaceae > Bacteroides > Bacteroides sp. Marseille-P8574. Next base: position 1,255,009 of record NZ_CADEBE010000002.1, on the reverse strand, counting down.
GGCGAGATACCCAAACCGAATTCTTTTGTCAGCCGGTCGAAGTTATGGAAATCGGGCCGCAGGTCGAACTTTGCCCTGCACACCCCGCCGTCCAGCACACTTCTATCCGCAAACTTGTCGGAGGTGAAGTTCACCACCGACCTGCGCAATTGTGCGTCTGTGCTTCGCAAATCCGCTTTGGACAGCTTTTCGATACAGTTGTCCGCCATCCCGGCCACCCGTTTGGTAGGCAGGTCAATCTCATATATCCGCAAAGTTTCGGGTACTTTGGTCACGTTGAAGAAGCCGTCGGCCAGATGTTGCAGATAGCTGTTCCGTGCCTTCATACCCTTGGGGGTGTCGGAAAACAGCATCACGCCCTCTTCCGTAACCACCGCATATACCCGGTTTTCCGTCCCGGAAGTTTCCGTTGCCGCCGCTTTCCGCCTGTCCGGTTTCCGGGCAATGCGGTTCCAAATATCATTCAAGATTGACATAGCTTGTATTTTTAGACATGATAACCGGCGACAAAGAAAAACATTCAGCCGCCAATCTGCAATACCTCATACATACGAGTCATCCGTTGGCGGCTGTTGGCGTACAACCTTTACGCCAGTCGTGCGTCCAGCATCCGGTTATAACTTTTGCGCAGGGAGTCGATGAACGGAGTGGTGTCCGTACAACGGTCGAACACTTTGCCACGCTTGGTGTACAGCGCATTGATTTTCAGATGGAACACTTCCTCGAAAACGCGGATAACATCCACAATTTTCAAATCCCGACCTTCGGCCGTACCTATCGCACCGGCTGCCATCAGTGCAGCCACCAGTTCAATCAGGTCGCTGTCCGTACCGTTCCATGTCAGTGTGACGGAAGTTTTCCTTCCGCTTCCACGCACCGCTTCCGCATGGAATCCGGCAGACACGGTACCATGACGAAGCATCTCCTTCAGTATTTCCGCTTCCGCATCCAGCAATGCCAGCGTCTTGTCGATGAACACGTCATACAGGATATTGCGGCAATCTTCAGCCATTCCGTTGCAGGCCTGCCGCATAAAGGCCAGCTCTATTTTTGTGTAGTTCAGACGACGTAGCTGTCCCGTCAGGTCCCCTGCCGATGAAAGCGTGGCAAGGCAGTTCACGAAATCGTTATAGGCGGCCGGCAACTCACCTGCCGCAGGTCCGGCACCGTTTGTATAAGAGGCGAACAGATTAAAAAGAGAGGTTTCCACCAATGTCTTCATCGTATCATGTTTTTAGGTTCCACAATTCAACTCTCCACTCATCCTGCCGGAATAAGGACAAGTGCCATGCCTGAAACAGTACACAGATAAAACATTGTAAATAAACCATATAGAAAGCAGTAAAAATGATGTGTACATAAAAGCATTGTGGATTGGACATGATGTGTCCGAATTTCGGACATATTCTAATCCAGACGATACTTCCTCAATTTCAGATAAAGCGTGCTCCGGCTGATGCCCAATAACCGTGCGGCAGCTTTCCTGTCATTGCCCGTTGCCTCCAATGCTTTCAGAATGGTTGTCCGTTCCGTCCGCTCGTCATTAAGTGAATACTCTCCCGGGTGCCTGCCTTTATCGGGAATGTCTATCTCCCCGGTGGTTATCCAATCATCTTTCGCCAATAAGGTGGCCCGTCTGACAACCATCCTCAGTTCCCGTATGTTTCCCGGCCACGAATAAGATTTCAACCGTTTCTGTACTTCGCGGTCAAAGCCTTTCACTTTCCTTGAGAACTCTTGATTGGCGGCATCCAGCATGAATTCCGCCAACGGGATAATATCCTCAATGCACTCTGCCAGCAATGGTACATGCAACGGAAATTCATTCAGACGATGGAACAGGTCTTCCCTGAAACGTCCTTCGGTTATCGCCTTCTCCAGGTCCTCATTGGTAGCGGCTACCAGACGGATGTCCGTCTGAATCTCTTCTTTACCGCCTACGGGACGGTAGCGTTTTTCCTGCAAGGCACGCAACAGTGCCCTTTGTACCTCGGCATTCAGATTGCCCACTTCGTCCAAAAACAGTGTCCCATGGTTGGCGGCGGCAAACATGCCCGTCTTGTTTTCCGTCGCTCCGGTAAAGGCACCCTTCACATGACCGAACAGTTCCGATGCCGCCAGTTCCTTCGGAAGTACCCCGCAATCCACTGCGATGAAAGATGCATCCGACCGACCGCTCAACACATGTATCTGCCGGGCCACATACTCCTTGCCTGTCCCTGATGCGCCACGTATCAGCACGGCTAGCGTATCCACCGGAGCCACCAGCCGGATATGCTCCTGCAATCTCAATGCCAAAGGGCTTTTGCTTGTATAGAATCTTTGTTTTGTATTGCCGTCCCTTCTCTTACGTTCCAATGCTTTCCGGATAATACCGAGTACCTTTTCTGTCTGTACAGGTTTGGGCAGATAGTCCACGGCACCTTTTTTAACCGCTTCCACGGCACCGGGTATATCCCCGTAACCTGTCATGATGAGGAAAGGAATACGATAGCCATGTGTATTCATCCATTCCAGCAGTTCCATGCCATTGCCGTTGTCGAGACGAAAATCCGACAATACCAGATCCACATCATGATTGTCCAAAAACTCCTTTGCATTGTTCACGGATAATACATAACGGGCATTGATACCGTTTTTCACCAGCCAGTTTGTGGTAGCACGTGCATACACACGGTCATCCTCTACTATCAATACAGTTTCCATATACTCTTTTCTTTATTCTTTTTGCTTTCTCTACAGCATGTTCCACAGCTTTAATCAGTTCCTCTATCCTTTTATCCGATAAGCCACCCCATTTTTCGAAAGGCATGGAAGCCATTTCCCTCAGTTCACTTTGGGGAATGTTTATACGGATCATTTCCCAAAGCGGTGCGGCTTTGTGTATGATACTCCCCAACTTCTTATAATCTCCCGTGGAAAAAGCGTCCCTTATTCCGGCAAGTTCATCCATGGTATCCTTTATGAACAGGTCCAGCATCTCTTCTACGTTTTCCTCTCCTTCCATGATGGCAGCAAAATCAGATCGATCCATCTGTGAAACTGCCGCCAGCAACTCTTTCTCAGAGAAAGGCTTATACAGACAGTCGGCAAAACCTGCGGTAAGATACTCTCCCTTTTTATCGGAACGTGCCGTGATGGCTATGACGGGAATCTCCCATGCCCGGGGAATGTTCGAGGTCCTCAACAGTTCAAGGACCGAGAAGCCATTCGCACCAGGCATCTGTATGTCGGTCAGCAGAAGGTCGTATTTCTGTTTGTTCAAACAATTCATCAGCTCCCGGACATCCGTGCAGCAGTCACAGTGAATCTGACTGCGGGAAAGCATTTTACTGATGACTTCCAGCTGGATACGGTTGTCATCAATGACCAGCACACGGATATCAACAGGCAATTCACAAACAGGAGAAAACTTCTCTTCCGGACAGACGGGGTGTCCGGCCGGTAGCATAGGCAGGAAAACAGAAAAACGGCTGCCCTCACCGGGTACACTCTCCACTTCCACATACCCCTGCATCAAGGATACGAGCCGGGCCGTGATTGCCAACCCCAACCCGAAACCGGGAATATTACGCGCATTGTCGAGCCTTTCGAAAGCTCCGAATATCCGTTTTTTCTCCTCAAGGCCTATTCCCATACCCGTATCCAGAACAGAAATGTGGAGATTTCCCGGCCGGTATTCCACCTCAAGGAGCACCTTCCCGTGGAATGTGAACTTCAAGGCATTGGACAGCAGGTTGCCGACTATCTGCCGGATATGCGAGCTGTCACAGTTGACCATAACATCCAGACCGGAGAAAGATACGGTGAACGCAAGTTTTTTCTGCCGGGCGGCAAGACGGTGGCTGTCCGCTATTTCTTCAAACAGAGTTTTCAAGCTGAAGAGTGTGTTTTTGGAGTACACCTCACCTTCATCCATCCGGTGATATTCCATCAGCGTGTCTACCAGAGAGAGCATATAATCGGACGAATGCAGGATATTGTTCAGATAACCGGCCCTGCAACTACCATCGCTTTCCGAAGATAACTGTTCCGCACAGCCTCTGATAGCTACCAGCGGAGCACGCAGGTCATGGGCCACCGAGGCCATCAGCTCCTTACGTGAACGGAGTAATTCTCTATTCCGATTGTTGGACTGTTCAAATTCCCTCTCATACCGGAGATGACGGTTCAAATCCCGGTGGATGAGGATATACAATACAATTGCCAGTAAAGAGATAGACAAAGCCAAGCCGGCTACCACATAGTAGGAGTTATTCCGTTCAAGGACAAAGGTTCTGTAGCGTGCAGTAAAACATTCGTTATTCTCCCGTTCAAATTCAGAGACTATGCTGTTCATCCTTTCGTTCAGTTCCATGCCGCCAACGTATAAGCTGTCCATCTGTGCCAGCAGCCGGGCCTGTCTTTCGGCCTGTTCCAGAGTGACCTTCTCATCCAGGGAGTGAAGCATGCGTGTTGTCATTCCAGCTGGAGAAGCGGAAGACAAGGACTGCCGTTTACGTTCGGCCTCTTCTCTCTGTTGCAGGTAAATGGACTTGTTCGCTCTTCTACGGAAAATGCTCCAGATATTTCTTTTCTTTTTAGGAGTATCTTCCGTACCGGGTCTCGGGGAAGTCATCTTTTCCTCTTGCTGTACAATTTGTTTCTGCACTGTCAAGATAATGGGCGGGATGCTTTCCTGTACAATACCACCTATACCTTGTAATTCATCAAAGGTATGCATCGTCTTGGAAAGAAGGATTTCTTTGTTCCAAAGCAGAAAGCACAACGAGTCGATATGGCTTTTCTGTAACGGAGTATGGACATATTCCTTTAGAAGTTGCAGACTGTCACAGACTCTGTGGCGTTTACGGCTGTATTCCCTCAGGGCGTCATCATCCCATGTGATGGCAATCTCCGCATGGGTGGAGAGGTCCAGCAGACCGATGTAACTCTTTTCCGTCAGACGGTGTATAGCCACCAGTTCCTTTTCCTCCTTACGCAACATATGTCTTTGCATCTGTTCCTGACGGTACTGATAGACAATGAAGACCGACAGCAGGACCAAGATGACATAACCGAAAAATATTTTTAACTTTAACCCCACGTTTCTAAGCATCTATATATCAGTTAATATTAAGTTGAAACTTTCATGACGCATTGCCTATATGTCATATTTTAAATATTACATATCAAACATTCCATTCCAACATTTCTTTGACTATTTCCAATCGTATTGAATCATCATCAATAATTATTTTTTGTGAGAGGCAAGAAATGCTATCAGTAGTATTTTCTATTTCTTCCACGATTGTCTTATTTGTTTGTGATATAGGCAATTGAACAGTAAAAATACTACCTTCCTTTAACTTACTTTCAACTATTATTGTTCCACATAGTAAATTTACCAATCCTTTTGTTATAGAAAGTCCTAATCTAAAGCCTTCCATATTTGTTGTATTGGAAGCTTTTTCAAAAGGAATAAAAATATTATGTGTGTTTTCTGTGTCCATACCTATACCGATATCATGAATAATAAGAATCAACTTATTGTCATCGCATTTTGTGTAAATTCAATTATTCTTGTATCCGTGAATTTTATAGCATTTGACAATAGATTGTTTATTACTTGCTTTATTCGATTTATGTCACCATAAAGATAGAAATCCGTTTGAGTTTTTTCTCTAAAGAATATTAGTCCTTTGTTATTAATAATTGAAGTAAACTCTATAATAATGTAATTGATAGGTCTATATAGTTTGAATGGAACATTATCTGCCATCTCTTTAGATTCACCCAATCGAAGAATATGTTTACCAGATGCTATGATATTTTCTATATATAATCTATTCTTTTTTGGGGCAATAATTCTAATACTAATTCAGCATTACCATCAATAATTGTCAATGGGTCTCGTATGTCATAAGATATGGTTAAAATCATTTTTTCGTATTTTCAGAATTTCTTTGTTCTGCATATTAATTTGTTACAGTAATATCCAACCTTTTTGATTGCTGTTTAATGTATCATTGAATGACAACAGATGAGAGTATTAGTAAAATGGCGGTACAAAACAATTCGTTTGTCATCCCAAAAGAAGTGGAATTATGCTATCAATCGTTCCTTTTGTGCTAAAGTTATTTTAATGTTTTAAGCATATTGGTGTCTGATAAGCATATTCAAATGCTTTATACTATGGTGTGGTAAATATTTTTAACGAACCTATACTCCTTACACTTATTTTACTTCAAATTTTCCACATAATCGAATATCTTCTGATGAGCTACCTGCCATCACAGTAAATATACCTGGTTCCACTACAAAATGGTTATCTTTGTTCCAGATTCCCAAATCTTGCGGTGTCAGTCTGAAATATACTTCTTTCTCCTCGCCGGGTTGCAAATGGATGCGTTCGAAACCACGCAATACTTTGACATAAGTAGTGACAGAACTTTGCTCGTCATGAAGATAGAGTTGCACCACTTCGTCACCTGCCATAGTGCCTGTATTCTTTATTTTGCAACTCACTTCTGTATTGCCCTGCCCCCCGATGACAGGCGAAGAAATCTTCAGGTCGGAGTAGGCAAAGGTAGTGTAGCTCAGACCATAGCCGAAAGGATATAAGGCGTGCGCCACACGGATAAAGCCACCCGTGTCGGAACCGGGCTTGAAGGGGAAAGCAAAAGGTATCTGACCGACGGATTTTGGGAATGTAACCGACAGTTTCCCACCGGGATTATAATCGCCAAAAAGAACTTTTGCAACAGCATCTCCCATAAACTCGCCCGGAAACCAAGCATGAACGATGGCAGGTACATGCTTCTCCGCCCAGTTGATAGAAGCGGCACGGCCATCAACCATGACTAAGACTATCGGTTTGCCTGTGGCATAGACAGCTTGTAATAGTTGTTGTTGGCGGCCGCAAAGGTCAAGATTAGTACGAGAATACTCCTCACGTACCGTTTTTTCGTTACCACCCAACACTATGATTACAACATCCGATTTCTGTGCCAATACAACAGCCTCGTCCTGCATCCGTTGTTCGTTAAAGTCCAACGGAATATCATACAGTTCGCTTTCAGGAAAATAGGGGTCAATAATGTCGGCTCCTTTGGCATAACGCACTTCCGCTTGAGGGAGATACTCTTGAATGCTTTTGTAAATACTCTTGATTGGAGCGTTGGCAGGACCGTAACGACAAATCAAATTGTTGGTTTCATCTGCGTTGGGACCAATGACCGCCACCCGTCTTATCTCTTTGGAAAGCGGCAACAGATTATCTTGGTTTTTCAGTAGGACAATTGATTCCAATGCGGCACGTAGAGAAACCTCCTGATGCTCTTGGCTGTGTACAATCTTTGTCACCGTTTGGGGATTACCTTTATAGGGATTATCGAAAAGCCCCAACTCGAATTTGACACGCAACACATCTCTAACACGGCTGTTCAAGGTCTGTTCTGACACCCATCCTCTACGGATAGCTTCTCGCAGAGGCAAGATAAAATTTTCTGGTGCGGTGAAGTTGGTACGCACATTGAGTCCGGCATTGATGACCATTGCGGCACCTTCTACTGCATCAGCTGCCACCTTATGCTTGCTGTACATAAATTCCACCGCTTCGCTGTCTGATACAACATAACCTCGAAAGCCCCATTCGTGTCGCAAAATTTCGGTCAGGAAGTGATAACTACCAGTAATAGGTATGCCGTCATAGTCATTATAAGAACTCATGATACCCTTTACTCTGGCCTCACATACCGCTTTACGAAATGGCTCCAGATAAAGTGTACGCATCTCACGTGGTGCCACGTGTGGGTCGGTGCGAGTCTGTCCGTCTCGACCTCCTACGGGGACACTATAGACGGCAAAATGCTTGGGGGTAGAAACCAATCCGTGCTCTTGCAATCCTAAAATCATCTGTTTGCCAAGTTCGCCCACCAAATAGGGATCTTCACCGTAACATTCCACAACGCGTCCCCAGCGTGGATCTTGCGCAATGTCCAGCAGTGGAGCATAGATATTGGTGTATCCCAAGGCATTGGCCTCTTCGGCGGTAACCCGGGCTATTTCTCGGATAAGGTCCTTGTCCCATGTGCTTCCTTGTCCACATTGTGCCGGGAACATCGTGGCACGATCATGATTCAATCCGCGGATGCCCTCGTTCGTGAAGTCCACGGGAATACCAAGACGCGTTTCTTCCACGAACCATCGCTGAATGACCTGTCGGTTTTCTATGCTGTGGATATATGGAAACGAAAGAGAAGAGCCGAAAGTCCCCAGCCCGTTTGCTTGTTCATCAATGTTGGCAATGCCGTCTTTCCAAATCTCATTTTTCCACTGTGGAGTGGGTAACGAGTCTTTCAGTACACGTCCCGAGCCGTAGAGGGTAACAAGCTGGCAGGTTTTCTCCTCTAAGGTCATTTGCGCAAGCAGATTGTCAATACGGGTTTCAATGGGCGCATGGGGATTTTCATAAATATCCATTACACCGTTTTTGTTGAAGTCTATCCATCCTTTTCGGTAGATGTCTTCCGATTTGTGTGCTTGTAAGTTTAAAACAGTTCCAAGCAGAAAAAACATACTTATTTTCCTATTCATACTACTATGATTAATTAATCTATAAAAAAAGAGGAAGAGACATTTGCTGTTCCAATGCCCTTCCTCTTTTCCTTATTGGACAAATGTTATTATTTTATCAATTCTTTCAGCATATTTGCCAACAAGTGGCCTGCTACGGGGTCGGTGTGTGCCTTTTCCGTACACATTGTGGAAACAATCGCTTCCCCTTTGCCGTCACGGATGCCGAGCAGTGTTAACCCGCGCATGGATTCAATACGAGCGATACGGTCTTCCGGTTTGCCTCCGTCAATGTAGGCATGAATTTTCATCTGACTTGCCAGCTCAGTAACATTTTCGTGTCGGATAGCTTTCAGGACGGCATTGCACGCTAACGGTATTTCACGGCGGTTGTTGTTGAAGTAACGCAATTCCAGTGTGCCGATACCGTCGAATATCGGTGCTTCAAGGCGTTCCGGAACAACGATGTCTCCTTCTGTGGGAATAAACCGTCCGATGATGTATTCGGGATACACTTTCAGAATGACATCTTTGCAATTGAGGAAAAGGAGTTTGCCTCCTTTGGCTTGGTAACCACGAAGCAGAGCGACTTCTTCATCGCTGCAATCGTCCAGACCGGAAACTATGCAAAGTGCGGCTTTTTGTTTCGGGTTTACCAACTCTTGGACGGAAGCTACCGGAATAGTAGGTATATTCAAGAAGTCGAGCACCGATTTCTCTCCATCTTTGTCCAGTATAAGTACTTTATTGCTTTGGGCAAAGGAGATTTTTCCGATGTTCCATTCCTTGCGAGCAAGCAACAGCTCATACTCGTTCTGCGAACGGACAGTACCATTTTCGGTAAGTGTCAGTTTCAGCTTGGCATTTGTCTTATCGGCAGGCAGGAACGCTGGCAGCTGTATGTCCGGTTCTATATATTTACGGCCATAATATGGAACAGCCGGGAAGGCGGTACTGCCCGATGCCAGTACTTTACCGTTTTCGTCTGTGACGCTCCAGCCTAAAGTCATGTCGGCAAGGTCGCGTCCTTGTTCGTCATCATTTACTACATAGATGCGAACGGGCAGTTTCTCACCGGCATAGAGATTGCGTCCCCATAGCTCGGCACTGACCAGTACTGGCTGCAAGGCACGTTGTAGGGCATAGTAAGTGGGCCAAGGCTGGATATTCTTGGAGTCGTAGCACTGGCGGAACCAGGTCATATAAGCAAAGTGCATGATACCCGATGTTTGGTCACCTGTGCGGCGTAAAGTTTCAGCGAGTTCGCCGGTAATGAATGATTGTACTTTCAGAAACGAGGCTGGGTCTGCCCAGTCGTAGGCTTCGTAGCCTATCAGCGTATATGGGTTCTGATGGATCAACTGGTAAGAGCGTGTCGGGTGCCCGGTTTCACCGTTGGGATAACCGGTACTCATTTCTTGGCTGATGAGCGGACGTCCCGGTGTCTTGAACTGCTTTTGAAATTCACCGTTGAAAAAGCGGAACAAGGAGAAATCATACCAATTGTAGTAAGCATGATTGTCATCTATATCCCCATCATCCACTGTCGCCATAAACTCTGCTCCGAAACGGTTCAGACCGTTGCGGCGCATATAGTTGGAATCAAAGCTAATGGGACGTGTGGGGTCTAATCCGCGCATCCGCTTCACGACATCGGAGATGATGCGGAACTTCTGCATGGCACGTTCCTTGTCGGCATCGAGGTCGTAGAACTTCATTTCATTGTTAATGGTCCAGAAGAAGAGCGAAGGGTGGTTCTTGAACTTGTTCATCACCTGCAACCACTCGTTCGCCCAAAGGTCGAGTACCCCTTTGTCTGGTATCGGTGTGGAGTGAATCATCAGCCATGACCAAGTGCCTTCAAAACTGATGGCAATGCCGTTGCGGTCGGCGGCAGACATCCACAGTTCGTTCCAAGGAGTCGTATGGGTACGGGTGGAGTTGACATTGCCAGCCCGCATCAGTTGCATGAACTTATCTGCCAGTTCCTTGTCGTTGGGACGAAGGGCAAACGGAATGTGATTGCCTCCGCGCAGCCAGTAGCGACGTCCGTTCAGATAGAAGAAGCCGTCTTCACGAGCTTCGAAAGTGCGGAATCCCGAAGTGATGATCGTGCAGTCCGCTTCTTTCTTCTTGCCTTCAATCAGACGGAACGTGAAATCATATAAGTTTGGAGTGGCTGGCTCCCACAGTTTGGGTTTCAGGCCATCCACACTGCACGTATAAGTCTGTTGCTGTCCGGCTGCAAGCAGATTTTTCACAGCCAGCGTACCGCTATAGAGATTTTCGCCCGTCTGTTTGTCGGTGATATCGGCATGGATGGTAAAAGTCCGTTTTTTGCTGTCTTTGTTTTTTACAGTAATGTCAAAAACTGCTCCTTGCAGGCTGGGTTTGATGAAGACATCCTCCACCTTCAGCGGGTCGCTGACGGTCAGCTTTACTGGTTGCCAGATGCCGGCAGGATTATCACCATAGAAACCGTGGGGAATATCGGTCAGCACAGCTTTGTTGGCCTCCTTGTCTTCCTTATTATCGTTTATGTCCCGACGTACAGAACCGTAATAGTTTTCCATTGCGTCGCTGGTCTGTGCGGCAGTTCCTTTGATGTCGCGTGTCACTTTCAAGGTGATGAGGTTGCGGCCTGCCCGGAGGTAGGGAGTGGCGTCCACCTGCCATTCGCCGAACATCCCGATGTGTGTAGCTACCTGTTTGCCGTTAATGTATATTTCGGCCATCTTGGATACAGCGTCAAAAGTCAAAGTCAGGTGTTTGCCTTTTACTTCAGCTGGCAGTTCCAGCCATTGCCTGTACCAGGCGGCACTCGTCTTGCGATAGTCGAAGGTGTAATTTTCGCAACGGCTGGTTTCCTGCTGGTAGTAAGTGTCGCTCACACCTTTGGGTTGTGGCCCTTTGGGCGAAGGCATCGTCTCGCCGTGCAGCCAAATGCGGATGGGCGTCCAGAAATTGGGGACGGACATCACGTGCCAATCTTGGTCATCGGCCTGTGGAGAGGTGGCAACGGTCTTGTCGCCCTGCTGGTATTCGGGCATGAAGAGCCAGTTGCCGTCCAGCGAAATCTCCGTACGGCTTCCTGTCAGGGTTGTCAGTCTGACGGGCGTATAGGCAGAACGTTCCCGGCGGCGTTTCTCCTCCTTTTGCTGGGGGGTAAGTTGTTGCTTGTATTCAGTGTCTTTGATGTTGGCAAAGGCATTGCTTGACAATGGAGTAACAACAAGATCATCGTATTCCGTTTCAATCCATCCTCCTCCCAACGAGATTTCACCTGTCGGAACAAGGTCACCGCCGTTTTTATCCGTCACATCGATGTGAGGCAACTGTTCGTCGCCTACAAAGACGCGGATACGATTGCCACATACTTCCACGCGCAACTTATACCACTCACCCGGCACGGGATGAAAGCCCAACGGACGAACCCCCATGAACTCGTCTGTGCCCATATATCCGGTGCGCATCAGATAAAGATCGTCTTGCAATCCTCCCTTGATGCCCACCACGTAGCGGTCGAAACGGTTGCGGGTGCGGAAACCTGCCCAAATTTGTACTTGCTCGGCATCTTTCGGAGCGCGGGCGCGGAAAGAAAAAGCATAGTCTTTCATTTCGGATGTACCGAACAGGGCGTATGAACCTTGCGAGCGGAACACCCCGTCGCGGATACTGCATGACCCTTGTCCTACGGTTCGGAATGTTTCGGTAGGATTGGAGAAATCATTGCTCCATTTGCCATTCTGTTGTGCTTGTGCCGCCATACTTATAGAGAGGACGGTACAAGCCAGTAGTTTTTTATTCACTAAATTCATGATATGATTTATAATTTAATTCTGAGCCCAAAAATAGTCGGTATTACTAAAAATAGCGTGAATATTTTGATTAATATAGAATTAATTTCCGCTTAATCAAAGGTAATTGAACAGATGCCGCTTTTATGGCTTGCCAGAAGTTTATAACAGCGTAATGGTCATTCGTTTTAGTTTGTTATTATCAGAGGTTCCACCGTACAGCAGTTCATACTGCCCGGAACGGATTGCCATTGCTTTTGTCTCTGGATCGTAAAACTCAAACGTATGTGCAGGGAGTTGTATTTGTATCGTTGCACTCTTTCCGGCTTTTACCGAAACCCGACGGAAGGCACGCAATGACTTGGCTGGTCCTTCGCTGTCAGATAATTGCCGGATATATATTTGTATCACCTCGTCACCGTCACATTTACCGGTATTCTGCAAGGGAATTGTCAATATAACTTCCTTTCCGGCTTTTATTTCAGTTGTTTCGAGAGTGGCATTGCCATATTCAAACGTTGTATAACTTAATCCGTGCCCGAAAGGAAACAGAGGTGTTCCTTTAAAATAACGGTAAGTGCGGTTTGCCATGCTGTAGTCTTCAAAGTCGGGCAAGTCGTCGGTCGAGGCATAGAAAGTGACGGGCAACCGTCCGGCAGGATTGTAGTCGCCAAAGAGTACATCGGCAACGGCAGTACCACCCGCCTGTCCCGGATACCACGCTTCCAATATGGCATCCGTATGCTCCACCTCCTGCGGTAAGGCTATCGCACTACCGGAGCAAAGCACGAATATCACGGGTTTTCCAATCTGCTTCAATGCTTTCAGCATCTCCTTCTGCACCTTTGGCAGGTCAATGTTCGTGCGGTCGCCTTTCCTGAATCCCGGTAGGTCCACCGGCATTTCTTCGCCTTCCAAGGTGGGAGAGATACCGCCTGCAAACAGAATAACGTCTGCATCGGCCACACGCCCGGCCACAGCCTGATAATCCAGCTGTTGCTTGTAGCCAAGGTCGAAAGCCAGTTCACCAACACCTCCGGCATTGTAATAATCTATTTGGATAGGATAGATTTTCCCTTTTTCGACAGTCAGTTTGCAACACTTTTCAGAAGCAGGACCATTCTTCCAATCGGAAATCAGTGACTCGTCGCCAACGGACAGACGGCAACCGTCGTCGGCAGAGAGGTAGAAGGTCACCTCGCCCGAACGGTCGGGCACAAAGAGAGTTTCAAAGCGGGCAGAGATATCGTGCAGCTCCACCCCGGCAGCAAAAGGAGTGCCCCCCGCTGTGTTCAGCCGGAGCGGATCGGCAAACTGTTGCACCAATACCGGTTCGCCCTCCATATCGCGATTGTTCCAGAAGGTTGCCTTCATGCCTTTCTTCCCATCCAGCGAACACTGGTCGAAGAAACTGTACATCACCTGGTCGTCCACGTAGTCGCACCCTTTCTCGTACACCACTTCGGCTTGCGGCACTTTGTCTCGGATGCCCTCCAGGATGGTTACGGTGTGGGAAGGGGTTCCGTTGTAGTTGCCCCACATCATTACGGAATCGGCGGCATTAGGCCCCACCACGGCAATCTTTTTCAACGTCTTGCCAAGCGGAAGTATTTGATTCTTGTTGGTAAGCAGTGTCATGCTTTTGCGTGCCATCTCCAGTGCTTTTGCCTGGTGTCCAGCAGAATTGACCACGGAGTAAGGAATCTTGTTCCAAACAATTGTGGCGGGGTCGTCGAACATTCCCAGTTGAAAGCGGGCACGCAACAGGCGAAATACCGATTCGTCAATCTTGGACTCGCTGATGATGCCTTTCTCCACCGCTTCTTTCAGCGAGCCATACGAACCGCCACAATTCAGGTCGGTGCCCGACAGGACGGCATCGGCCGAAGCCTCGGCAGCTGAAGCATGGGTACCGTGGTTCTTGGGTTGCGGACGATAGAAGTCGGAAATGGCTCCACAATCGGAAACGACGATATCGTCATAGTTCCACTCCTCACGGAGGATACGGATCAGCAGTTCCTTGTTGGAACAGCAAGGCTCTCCCTCAAAACGGTTGTAGGCACACATCACCTCTTTCACTTTTCCCTCTGTCACCAGTGCCTTGAAAGCAGGCAGGTAGGTTTCGTACAGATCGCGTGGGGCAATGTTCTTGGCATCGAAGCTGTGGCGGTTCCATTCCGGACCGCTGTGTACGGCATAGTGCTTGGCGCAGGCGTGGGTCTTGTCATACTTCTGCGTTCCGTCGCCTTGTAATCCCCTGACTACGGCGAGTCCCATCCGGGTGGTCAGATAGGGGTCTTCACCATAAGTCTCTTGGCCTCGTCCCCAACGTGGGTCGCGGAAGATGTTGACGTTCGGTGTCCAGAAAGTCAGTCCCTTGTAGCCGGTGCGTTCCCCCTTTTGCTGGAAATCGTTGTACTTGGCACGGGCTTCGTCGGACACCATGTCAAATGTTTCGTACACCGCCTGTTCGTCGAACGTGGCAGCCAGTCCGATAGCTTGCGGGAAGACAGTAGCGAGTCCGGCACGTCCCACGCCGTGCAAGGCTTCGTTCCACCAGTCATATTGCGGGATGCCCAGCCTTTCTACAGGGTCGGCACCGTTTTTCATCTGGTTGATTTTTTCGTCCAGCGTCATGCGTTTCAGTAAATCCCAAGCTCGTTCCGAGGGGATGAGGTCAGGATTCCGGTATGCCTCCTGCTGCGTACAGGCAACTAAGGCGAGCGAACTCAAGCAGAGAGTTCCGATAAAATGTTTCAGTTTCATGATATGGTTCGGTAATATCAATGAAGGTGTGTCAAAACATACTTATCGGTTTCTTTTGGCACGGATTACACGGATTTTCACGGAGAGGATAAAGAAAACTCTATGATTTTCCGTGTAATCCGTGCCTAAAAAGAAACAAAAAGTAAGCTGGGTTATGTTATGACACATCTTCATTGTATGGTTTAAAATGCAAATTAATGATGGATTAATTGCTTCTGAAAATTTTTAGTTAGTTCATTATTCATTGCGTTGTATTTGCATGGCACGCGCACGACCCAGTTTAGCGTTAAGCAACTCCGCTGTTCGGAATTCGCCTTGCACGTATCAGCCCAATGGATTTTCGCCTTGATCGCCATCACCGTCCGTAGAACCGCCACCGTCCGTGAAGCCACCGCTGTTCTGACCGATGTAGAGAGTCTGCGTGACGCTGCATGGCGCTTTCAGCAGACCACTGCCATTGAATTGCGTTGTCACCTTCAGCTCGTATGCACCGTCGGCCAGTCCGGAGGGGATGATGAACACCAGCTTGGCTGGCGTGTTGACGGCAATCATTTCGTCTGTCACGTGGGTCACGATGCCGCTCTGCGAAGTTAGGGTGATGCCCACCGAGGGGTCGGTATCTGCCAGTTTCAGTTTGGCACCCGTCAGCGTGTAGGGGCGTCCGGCAGTAGCGGTGAAACCTGGTGCACAGGTAGAGGCATCCTCGCCTCCTGCCACGTACATAGCACTGCCTTTCTCGCCGATGATGTTTACCGAGGTCTGACCGATGGCTTCGCGCAGGTCGGCACCTTGGGTGAAAGAGGCATAGATGCCGTTCTTCTACGAATCCCAGACGTTGCCTTCTACTACGCCTGTCAGCTTGGCAGCCACGCTATAGAGGCCTGTGTTGACACGGAAGCCTGTCAGGATGAGCTTCTTGAGTACACGCTGTTCAAGGTTGATGACAGCCTCCACCGTTTCGCGTTCCAGGCCGGGGTTTACTTCCATGATTTCGGAGATGAGACGCTGCTTGTCGGCGGTGCCTGCCGAAACAACAACGGCAATCTTCTCGTTCTTGTTGTCCACTGTCACCGTGTTGTCTGCCAATTGGGCGTTCAGCCGATATTTAATGTCTGCTGTTGCCATAATTCTTATAGTTTTAAAGTTAAATGATAGGGTGTCCAGTTCTACGTTCTCGTTTTCGACATTGATTTAACAACTTAATACGTTGATTATAAACTAGAACAGTGTTGTATTTAGGTGCAATTTTAACATGCGAAAAAGTGTTGCTAATTCATTAGATTAATATATCTTGAAGAAATATGATTATCAGTGCTTTGCAACTTGTATCATATCTATTTTGATCTAAAAACTGGAACATCAAACTGGACACCCTAGTTAAATGATGAGTAAAAAGAAATGATTGCTACTTGCTTTCTATGGTAAGACAATTCAAGTCAGGATGTCCGCTGATGATGTTCAGCACCACTTCGCGCCATCTGTTCGTGTCGAAGGAGACGGTAAGACCATCCGCATCGGCCCAATTGTCACCGGTGGCGGGCAGGGTGACGGTCGTTCCGTTTTCACCATCCACGTCTATCCGTACTTGTGCGGCTTCTTGTGCCGCATAGCGCAACTTGATGACCGTTGTCCCGGCACGGAAGGGCAGTTCAACCCATCGGAGCCATTCGCCAGCTTCGGTATCGGTGACGCACCATCCGTTGAATCCGTCGGTACAGCGTTTCACGTCCAAGTCGCCCACACGATATTGTGCTCCGCTGTTGCCTACCGAATTGTCCTTATAGTAGTCGCAACTCTCGGTTTCCACGCGCAGGCGTTCGGGATAAGCCTGCGTGCTGCTGTATCGGCGCAGGATGTTCAGCCGCTGGTTGGGATAGTCGTAATATTTGGTATCGGTACTGCGCCAGTAGGCCGCATTTTCCAGCATATCGGTGAATCCTTCGAGGAAAACAAGGTTGGCTTTGTATTTTACAAAGTAGTCCAAGGCATCGGTCAGCGTCTTGCCATGTTGGGGGTCGAAAAGCATCCTGTTGCCTTGTTTGTCATTTGTCAGAAAGCCAGGAACGGCTACGCCGACATTTACTCCATTGAAAGAACGCATCGTATAGGAACTGCGGTTGCTTGCCTGTTCGGAAGCGGTGAACCAGTCGTTCATGGCATCGACTACCGTGCGGTCCACCTGCGGGTCGCGGTCGGCAAACGCCTTGTCCACACAGATGAAGACTTCTTCACCGAATGTGTCTTTGAAGTCCTGATGCAGTTTGTCGAAGATAGCTTTCAACCGGCCTGTGCAGTCCGGTTTCTGACCGCCGTATTCTACGTTCAGGAAACTGTTCGGACTCCAAATGTAGAGCAATGGTTTGTCTTGGAAACGGAGCAAGTATTTGTTGTTTTCTTGATTTTCGCCATAGAAATTGGCAAAAGCCAGTTTGATGTTATAGTCCCAGATATATTTGTAGATGTCATCCAAATCTTCGATAGGATATCTGTCGGCGGCAGTATTTCCTCTTTTCGCTGTGTAGCTGCCGTATAAGTCCAAGTTGCGTGCTGCGGCCCATGACGCCGGTGCGTCGTCGAAGATGGCTATTTTCAGCCGTTCTGCTTCCGTACCGCGACGCTTCAGGGCGGCAATCAGTTCGGCAATACGGGTAGGGTCGCCGTGGTCGGTATAGTAACGGGCATCGGTATCGGCTTTGGGCAGTCGTCCCCGGCAGTTGGGAACCATATAGTCCATGCCACTATACAGGAATTCTTCCACCAAGTTGTCCCACCAGTCGGCATCGGTAGCTTCAAAAGCACCTGCCTCAAATAGGGGCTTGTTGTAATAAGTAGTGGCAGCGCTTCCTCCTTTGGCGGCACTGACCCCGTTGCGGATGTCTTTTTCAAAACCAAAGAGTGAACCCATCAGAAAATCGTGAGAAGGAATTTCCGGGTCGGGTGTAGGATCGGGAGTAGGGTTCTCCGGGACAATAGGCTCCGGATCGGGCAGCGGATTGTCTGAGTCTGAGCATCCAGTCAGTAATGTCATGCATACGGCTAATCCGTATTGGGCAAGACAGCATAATCTGTTTTTCTTTTCCATGGATAGTTATTTTAGAGTCTTGATAAAAAGAAGGGGGAAGTCTTTTCCCTTGTAGGAAACACTCCCCCACACACATTTAAATTGTCCTTGCTTTTTTGCTCCGAAAGAGCATCAGACTTTTATTGTTTGCCTTTAGCTTCTATTGTCTTTACATTGCTGTAACAATATTTATCCAATACACCGTGTGAAGTATCATTCTTGGGCTTTACTCCGATACGCAGCCAGAATTTCTGCGAGAAGTCGATAGCTGCTTTGGTTTTAACCGATAGAATGT
This sequence comes from Bacteroides sp. Marseille-P8574, assembly GCF_902825465.1. Taxonomy (NCBI): domain Bacteria; kingdom Pseudomonadati; phylum Bacteroidota; class Bacteroidia; order Bacteroidales; family Bacteroidaceae; genus Bacteroides; species Bacteroides sp. Marseille-P8574. The sequence continues at coordinate 1,236,534 of NZ_CADEBE010000002.1, read as the reverse complement.
TGCCTTCATCGTTGGCTGTGATGATCATGTCATTGTCCGTGTAGCGGCTGTCTGAGTTGTCGCCCACCTTCACACTGGTGGAGATAAACAGTTTGGCCTTTTCGGGCACAGCCTGCGTATAACTGTCATCGGGCAGCGGGTTGCAAGTGAATTTAAAACGGGCACATACATATCCGTTTTCATCCTGCCAAGGTTCATCCACCCATTCCACTTGGAAGTAAGGGGTTACTTCAAAGTTGACTGTTGTGCTCTTGCCTCCTCTCAGCTCGACAGTCTGCATCACTTGTGTACTTTCATAACAGCAACTCTCGTAGGGCCACATCTCGTATGTTCCGGCAAACAGTTTGGTGTTTTGGAAAGTACCGTCCTGCATGATGTTCAAGTTCTGTTCTGTCACAACGATACTTTCATCGCCATGTGCATAACTGATTTCCTTGATGCGCAGTTTCATGTTTCCCTGGCCTTGCGATGTCTCCAGGTTTTCACCTGTCACCTTGTTGATGAACTTTCCTTGAAGGGTTGCGTCCGGAGCGTCATAGTTATCCATTTCGCAAGCAGCAAATCCTACAGTCAGGAAAGATAAGGCCAATATGTTCAATATCTTTTTCATCTTATTCTATACGTTTAATGGGTTAATATCTGTTGTTCTGTTCCAGCAAGTAATTCACTTTACGTTCTGAATCGGGTATCTTCTCATAATAGTACTTGGAATCAAAGTTGTGTTGGCCTCCGTAACTGTCACAGACACGGGTATCGAAAATGTATTTGCCGTGAGGAATACCTGTTTCATCATCTTTCACGGCTGTGCTGAGGAAGAGATACGGGGCAAGCATACGCCAACGGAACTCCTTGATTTGTGTGTCGGCTGTGAACCAGCGGCGCAAGTCCCAGTAAAGCTTATGTTCTACCGCCAACTCTTTGTAGCGTTCCACACGTACGATTTGAAGGCCTTTGGTGGGAGCGAACACCATGGAGTTCTTGCCTGTACCACGTACATTGGTCGGGGCAGTCAGGTCGGCCAGTTGGTCTGTGGAGGTCAGCAAGTCGGCACCGGCACGGTCGCGTACATCATTGATGCAAGCCATGGCATCGCTCAATAAACTTCCGGCATCCGAAGCACCATTCTGTGCTAATTCGATAGCAGCCTCGGCACGGTTCAGCAATACTTCTGCATAGCGGATATCAATCCAAGGTTGTGTGCTGCGATGCAGGTCAACGGGAGCCTGGTCGCGTTGAATCCATTTTACACCATAGATACCCGTGTTACAATGGTTGCCGCCGGAAGTTGAAGGTCCGTTAAATCCTGCGATGGCAATGCCGGTATCTTCGTAAGTTTGTCCTTCCGAAGGCTTTTTGGTGGATCGAACGGCTACCACTTGTCCGTTTACCTTAAATTCCTTCACGCCGTTATCCCAGCTATAAGTGGTTTTACCGTCGTCTTTGATTGTTTTGAGAATCTTCTGGTCAGGCGTAACGCCAACCAACAAGCCGCAACGCATATCAAGTTCGTGTCCGCCTTTATAAAGGTCGCCCGGAATCATGATGCTGGCAAGCAGTCGAGGTTCGGCACCGTCAAAAATTCCGTGCGAACTGTCATATACTTTGTAATAGCCGTCGTCATCAGTAGTTTTTAAATGGCCGGTTGCCGGGTCGAGCGGCAGCCCGTCGAATAATTCTACCCAGTCTAGGGGAACGAAGTAGCGTCCACCGTAACCACCTGTCCATGCCTCGGGTGACATCAGTTTGTCCCAACTGTGCACATAGTTGTTGATGTCGTATTCGCGAATGAATATCGACTCTTCGCTGCTGACAGCCTTGTCGAATACTTCATAGAAAGCTTGTCTCTTATCCGAACCTTTATGCAGTGCATAACCGCCTTCTTCCACTATTTTAGCAGCATCGTATGCCTGACGGAAGTAATCGTTTGCCAAAGATACCGGGATACCGGTCAGCATGGTTCCGCTTTCGCCTGTATAGACGGCTGCCTCGCCATAACGGGCAATAGAACCTGCATAGAGTGCCACGCGCGACTTGAAAGCAGCTGCTACATATTTATTGGCACGTCCGTTTGTTTTTGTTTTGGTCATACCGTTAATGGCGTCGTCCAAGTCTTTCAAGATGAAATCCACACAGTCCTGATGGCTGCTACGTGGCATAATCAAGTCATCATCAATCCCTTGCGGTTCTTCCAACAAAGGCACGCCGCCATAGCGCTTCACCAAGGCAAAGTATGTGTAGGCACGGATAAATTTAGCTTCAGCAATCCAGCTTTCGGCACCTTGCAAGGTTCCTACATAGTTCGATAGGTCTTGAATAAGCACATTGGCCTGGCGGATAATCTGATAGCCATCTTTCCAATAGCCTTTGTCGCCGTATATCACACTGTTGCCACATTGGTTGTTGGCAAATTCACCGGTAGAACCCAATGTCGTCTTTTCAGAATTCCAGTTGAAGAAGCCTCCCCGGTCTCCACCATCACCCATGTTGAAATCTTCCATCGGCAGGTGGTTGTATAGTCCTGCCATGTATGCTGTGATACCACCTTCGTTGTAGATGTCTGATCCCGAAAGAATGTTCTTGGGCGGGATGTCCAAATCTTGGCAAGCGGCCAAAATGCCACTCAGTGCGACACCTGTAATTATGTTTTTCCAAATTTTCATAATAATTCCTCCTTTACTTAAAATGTGATGTTTGCACCAAAGTTATATGTCCTGTTCATTGGGTACATATATCCGTATTGCTGTGTCGGCTTTTCAGGATCTACACCTCTTACACCAGTGAAAGTCAGCAGGTTGTATGCGTTGAAATAGACCCTGAGATTCTTGACACCCAGTGATGACAACCATTGCTTGGGCAATGTATAGCCTACTTCAAGTGATTTCAGACGCAGGTAGTTGCCTTTTTGAATCATGAATTCCGAATTTTCATCGGCATTTGTAGCACCGTAAGAGTAGTAACCGCCAATCCATTCGGTTGCAGGATTATAAGGATGTGCGTTAGGATCCACCGGACGCCAGCGGTCGAGGAACATATCCAAGGCATTACCATTGAACTGCAACGGAGCTTTCAGTTGCTCGCCGTATGAGATGTAAGACATGGCGGCTCCCTGGAAGAGCAGGTTCAGGTCAATCCCTTTCCAATTGGCACCGATGGTGAAGCCAAAGTTCATCAGCGGATAGTTGTTTTTGTCTTGCCAGTTACTATTCGGATTGGTAGTTGTGGCGATGGGATGTTTGTCCATGTCGTCGATAACACCGTCACCGTTCCAGTCTTCATAAATATAGTCACCGGGCAATGTACCATTGTTTGAATAGAACGAATTGTAGATTTGATCGTAGTTAGTATAACGTCCGGCAGCACCATAACCGAACCAGATGTCATTGTAGCGGTTCAAGCTTCTGTTTCTCCAGTAGTCGTACGAATTTCCGGCAGGATTTGTCTCATAATAGCATCTCATTCCACGGGTCATGGAGAGTTGGGCAGCTACGTTATAGCGTAAATTACCAATCTTATTGTTATGACGTACCTCCAATTCAAAACCTTTGGTACGATCGCTGTTCAGATTCTCCTGCGGCATCTTCGAACCGAATGTTCCGGGCAGAGTGGTCAGACGGTCGGCCAGCAAGCCGTCCCGGTCACGTTTGAACACCTCGAAAGTAAAGCCCAACAAGCCGTTCCACATATCTGCATCCAAACCGATATTGAGTGTTTTTACGGTGTACCAAGTGATGTTCGGATTGGGTACGGCACGGAAACCTAAAGAGTTGATATAAGCACCACCGAACATATATCCTGTAGGATAGTTGTTATTAGTTCCACCCGATGTGTTCGGATAGTCGTAACCGGAAATAAACTGATAATCGGAAGCACTGTCATCACCCATCTTACCGTAGGAAGCGCGTAACTTCAGATTGTCCATGAACGTAAGTTTGTCCTTGATGAAACTTTCTTCGGAGATTCTCCAACCGATGGAAGCTGCGGGGAAGAAGCCCCAACGGTTATCGGCCGGGAATTTGGAAGAGCCGTCGTAGCGGAATGAAAACTCTGCTAGATATTTGCCTTTGTAGTCGTAATTGAAGCGTCCGACCAGACCTTGTGAGGCATTTTCCCGTATGTTGTTGGGATTGGCGGTACCAATCTGCCCGTCTGAGTCGCCGGCAAACAGATAAGGCAGGGGAATGGAAAAGTTGCGTGAGGCTGTGATATTGTCGCCCACACCGTGCGCTTCCTCAAACAGCATCAGACCTGACACATGATGACCGGCAAAGGTGTTGTCGTAATTGATAGATGCCTGCCACAGGGTACTCCATGAGTTGTTATAAGTGCGCTCTAAATTGGTCGGTCCCAAACGGGTAGCTCCCGTATAAGAGTCAGCAGCTTCATTGTATTCGTAATAAGAATATTCTTTCGTCCATTTGGATTCGTCATTAATCTTTGTGTCATAACTGAACAGGGCTTTCAGTTTCAATCCTTTTACTTTAGGAACCGTATATTCGGCTTCGAATGTAGATTGGAACAATTTGTTTCCACGTTTCTTGTATCCGGTAACGTCCTTGTCAATCAATGCCATCGGGTTGTCATCGGCACTTTCTGGCTTCTGAAAATAAGGAGCCGTATTGTTGGCATAAATAGGCTGGTCGGGAGCCGAACGCCACAAGTTTTTGAACACTTCCCAAGCATCTTTGGAGTTGCCTTCGCGGTCGTCAATCATACCGGACAGCTTCACGCCTAATTTCAGGTTCTTGGTAACCTGCGCATTGATGTTAGAACGGATATTGTAACGATTGTAATCCAAAGCATCGGAAGTGAAGAAACCTTTCTGGTCCATATATCCGAAACTTACAAAGTAATCGACTTTCTCACCGCCACCGCTGATGGTTACGTTGTGAGATTGCTGTGGAGCCGAGTTCTTCATGATAGCATCATACCAATCGGTTGATTGGCGTTCGCCATTCAAGAAGGCATTGATTTGTTCGTCCGAATATTTGTGCGACGGATTGACAAGGTCACGCATTTGCTTCTCGTTGAATAAGGTCATACGGTCCACTGCCCCTACGGGTTTCAATACTTCGGCAGGAGTCTGAAAACCGTAATACATATTATATTCTATCTTGGTTTTGTTGCGTTCACCTTTTTTGGTGGTTATCAACACTACACCGTTTGCAGCACGTACACCGTAGATGGCAGCCGAAGCATCTTTCAATACAGTCATTGACTCGATTTCGTTCGGATCCATACGTTCCATGTCGCTACGGGGTACACCGTCAATCACAATCAACGGGCTACCGAAACCACGGATATCAAACTGGTTGTTGAATTCACCCGGTTCGGATGTTCTTTGTATGACGCGCACACCCGGTACTTTACCGGTTAGCATATTTTGGGCATTCTGGTTTTTAGTGGCAATCAACTCATCGCTGGCAATGGCCGAAACGGCACCAGTCAAAGTTGCTTTCTTTTGTGTACCATATCCTACCACAACCACTTCATCCAACGTCTTGCTGTCTTCTTTTAACACGATGTCATAAGTAGAAGCGTTTGTGACAATCACTTTTTTCGTAACATATCCTATAAAGGAGATTTCCAATGTACCTTTGGCTGGTATACTCAATTTAAAGCGTCCATTAAGGTCGGTAATTGTTCCGGTGCTCCCTTCTGTCAATTTGACGTTGGCTCCGATAATCGCTTCACCATTCTCATCTTTCACTGTACCGGAAATACTCTTTTCCTGAGCATAGACGGAAGTGACGGAGAGAAGCATCAGCATGCAAAACCATGCAACGGAATTCCGTACGAGAGACTTTCTCTGTTCTTTAAATGTAGTCATAAATTTGATAGATATTAGATTATTAGATAATTCTTTTGTCTTTAAGGAACATAAAATGATGCTTTTCCTTCTCTTTTTTGTAGGGGATTTACGAGGTAGTGTTTAACTGGTATTCATAGCCATTAATTTATTAGTTTTTTAAGGATTGTTTTTCACCTGCAAAGAAATCTATAGTCTATTAAGAGGAGTTCTATAAATTAAAATATTGTAGTACAGTTGTTTATATGGTTCCAAGAGCGTAAATTTGCAGAAAATAAGAATTTTATAATGAACAAGTTATCCCGATACCGTAAGCTTCGTTATAATCAACTATTTGAGTCAGAGAATCGTGAATTGCGTTTGAATGAAATGGGCAATCCTCTTGAAGTGTTGTCTCAGTATGTTGATTTTGAGATCTTTCGTCCTACTCTTGAATCAGCCCTTTTTACCGGAGAGCGCAAAAGTAATGCCGGTCGTCCGCCGATAGACTGTGTGCTGATGTTCAAGGTCTTGTTTCTTCAGCGTTATTATGGTTTGAGTGACCATCAGATAGAGTATCAGATAGTTGACCGTACGAGTTTCCGCAAGTTTCTTGGTATTGAATGTGTTGACGATGTTCCTGACGAGAAGACGGTGTGGAAGTATCGCGAACTCCTGACAAATACAGGCGTTTATGACAAGCTTTTTTCGGAATTTCATAGTTTCATGGAAAGTAAGGGTCTGCAATTCAATGAGGGACGCATCATTGATGCCAGTTTTGTTATTGCCCCTCGCCAACGTAACACCCGTGATGAAAATGAGCAGATAAAACAGGGAGCGGGTAATAAGTTGTGGAATGACAATCCCCACAAGAAGTGCCACAAGGATGTAGATGCCCGCTGGACAAAGAAGCGTGATGAGACTTTTTACGGCTACAAGCAGCATACTAAAGATGAGAAACGCAATAAGATCATACTTTCTTATGATACCACGTCGGCAGAAGTGCATGATTCCAAAGGCTTTGAAGGACTGCTGGATGAAAAAGACGCAGGCAAGGACTTGTATTTGGACGCCGGTTATGTCGGACAAGAGGAGATTGTAAAACAGCATAAGATGAATCCGATAATTTGCGAAAAGGGCTACCGTAACCGTCCGCTTACCAAGGAGCAGAAATCAGACAATAGGAAAAAATCCAAGACACGTTGCCTTGTCGAGCATGTATTCGGGTTTGAGGAACAAACCATGCGTGGACTTGTGGTGCGTACAGTAGGGCTTATTCGTGCTAAAGCCAATGTAGCACTCACCAGTCTTGTGTATAACATCAGTCGTTACACGCAAATAATCAGGCTGAAACCTGAGTTGTTGGGGTGAATTATGCCTGCACATCCAATTTTTACAACAAACACAAGTTAATTATTGTAAAAATTGGGGGGGGTAGAAAATATTCGCTAAATTTGAAAGACTAAAGCTCACAAATTGGGCAGTTAAAGAGTTCTGCTGTCTGATACAAGAGGATAAATTGAATTGATAGAACTCACCTTAAATTTGTTAGAATATAATAATTAAATAGCAATTAAAAAACAATTAATTCAATAAACCTTAAAAATTAATCGGTATTATTGGCAATTTGCCGTGCAATGTATCGGAGTACTATCTTATCTACGTTAATTGTCCCTGCATCGATACGTAAATCCAAGTATTGCTCTCCTTTCTGTAATTCTATTTTTTCCAGACGGATGGTTTGCCAGTCGGCGTTCGCTCCATCCACTTTTACTTCTCCTGTGAGGTTGTTTCCGTTGGCACAGATATGGAAGCGGGCTTCTTTTCCGTTGACAGAAGCTACAAAACAATCTAAATAATATTGACCTGCTTGCTCTACATGGATGGTGTAACGTGCCCATTCGCCTTTTTGCATTCCATCAAGGCATGTAATGCCGTTTTGGGTAGAAATGTCCATCAGTTTGTCTGCAGGACGATACGTGTGTTTATTTTCGGTTTGGGTGTTGGAGTGTTTGAAATATGCATAGTGGTAACCACCTTCGTTGTAGTGCTCTGCTTCAAGGATTTGCCCGTTTGCCGATGGTATAATTGACAAGGGAATGCCTTTGTAGGGAATACCAAAGTTCTGTACGATTTTCAGTGTTCCGTCTTCATTATATTCTATTTCATCCACACAGACGGAACGCAGATTACCACGTCCGGAATAGTTGCCTGTATGGTAGAAAGCATACCATTTTCCTTTGAACTCTACGATGGAACCGTGGTTGGTTTCCACGCCTGTGGGATACATATAAATGCCCATATCTTTCCATGGGCCGAGGGGAGTGTCTGAAATGGCATATTTCATCCGATTGCCATCGTGATGATTGTTGTTATCCGAGTGTGAAAGGTAATATTTTCCTTTGTATTTGTGAATCCAAGTTGCTTCGTGAAAGTCACCCAAGCCTGTCATCTCCACCATTTCTCCATCTAACCGTGTCCAGTCGTTACGCTGTAGTTTGCCTCCAAAACATCGATGAGAGCCACCGCCTACATAGATATAAGGTTGCCCGTCATCATCTACGAATATACAAGGATCTATCAACGAGGGAGTTCCTTTTATATAGCCTTGCAACTTAAAATCACGGTCAGGATAATGGCTGGTGGCTACCCCCACACGCCAGATATGCGTTTTACCATCAGCAGCATATTCCGGGTGCGGAAAGTAGAAATAGTAAGTTTGGTTTGCCGGATTGTAGGCGCAATCAGGTGCCCACATGAATCCTTCGATGCCCCAACCACCCTCACGACGGACATCGTCAGCATTGAGTATCTCTCCATGGTCGGTCCAGTTCACCATGTCGTCAGTGGAAAATACGTGATAACAATCCATGCGGTCACATCCACGTGCAGGTTCCATATCGTGCGAGGCATAGACGTAAAGCCGTTCTTTCCCATCTACAGTCCATACATGAGCCGAAGGATCGGCGGTATAGAGATGCCCGATGGAATCAATACCGTACATCGGTGAACTGAAGTCAACAAAGAGCGGGTTGCCCATTTTCTTTGTGACGGGATAAATCAACTTGTTTTGTGGTGTAGATGTCTTTTGAGCGGTTACTATAGTAGTGCTAAAAGTGACACCTAATGACAATAATAACATCATTCTTTTCATGGTACTTTCTTTTGTTTAATTAATATGAAGCAAAAGTAGTATGCGGCAGTTAATAAGGAAGAAATGAATGAATTAATTGCAACTTAATTTTTACTTAATATGGGAGTAATTCATTATGTAACAGAGGCACATCTCCTTTTTCAAGAAATGTGCCTCTGTACAAAGTATAACTTTTGTTGGTTTATAGATCTGCAAATTCAACCTTGTATTTTTCACCCATCGACTCGTGATACTCTTTACAGAAGCGGTCGTAAACATTGCGGGCAATACCTTTTTTACCTTGTGCGGAAAGGACGGCGCATTTAGCGGTGAGTGCTTCTTCGTTCAATGGATCGTGCAGGAACATGATGTCGGCCAAGCGGAGAACTATTTCTTGACGACCGTGCTGAAGTTCCAGTTCCAGCAGATTACGCAGCAAGTCAATGGCATTGCTGGAATAGGCATCTTTGAAGTTGTCCAACCAATTGAGAATTGTATTGGGGAGCAACGGACCGTAAAGCAGCAATTCCAAAATACGGTTGAGTAGCTCTTCATCTTCCTGTCCGTGGAAGTCACGGATGCAGGCAAGGGTGGTATGATAGTCGCAGAACACGTCTTCTCCCCAACGGATATGCAGGAAATTGTTTTCGGTGATGATTTCCACATCGCCTATGCTTTCCAACAGGATGCGGAGTTTGCGCAAAGTAACGTTACGGTTGTTGCGGGCGGCCGTTTCTTCCTTGTCAGGCCAGAGTATTTCGGTCGCTTTGGAGGCAAGAATGCCTTGCGAATATTTTTCAGAATACAGGACTAACAGGATAAGCAGCTGTTTAAGGCGGGGGGTAAAGTTAGCAGTAATGTCGCAGCCTTTCTTGTCTCGTACATTAAAACACCCCAGCAATGAAATGGCTCCTTGGCTGCGGTCATAGTAATTCGTAGTCGGTTCGACCGTTTGTGCTGGTAGAACTGTTTCTTTTTCTTGTATTGATTGAACGATGGAGTCCAACGATGGCATATCCCCTAGTTGCTCTTCTTGGTCGGATTCGCAGGAATGAAGGGTGCTTGTTGTTTCTTCTGTCACAGCCACAGCTTCTTCATTCTGTTGGGGAATATTCTTATTCTCTTTTTCTGATTTACGGCGTAAGTAGAAAATAGCCCCTGTCAGCAACAATACTATTAAAACCGAGTAAATGTAAATGTGTTGAAAACTGCCAGAGGTTTCATTAGGAGTCGCCTGGCGAATGTCAGCTTCGTCCAACAAAGGCATATTGATGGAATAAATAAAAAGCATATGTGAACGGTCATTCTGTATTTTGTCCATGACAAGAAAGAATTTGCTGTGTGCAGGTGAAGCATATAAACTGAAATCCATGTCTTGATAACCTGTTAGGTTTTTTATGGGCTTGGATACTTCGGAACAGATAGAATCTTTAATAGAGACTTTCCATAATGTACCTCCTTTTTCCAAGGAAACTGCATAGAAGGAACTGTCTGCCGGATTAAAGTACATGGAAGAGGCCATGATAGTATTCTCTTGAGCTTGCAGACGTTTCCATACCAAACGTGACTCTTTAGTTCGCAGGTTTAATGCACATAGTCCGTAGAAGTATTCGGAGGTTAGTTCCTGTTTGCCATATTTATTGCCACGCCCGCCGAAAATATACAGTTCATCACCCACCACGGCCATTGCCGATGAAAAGCGAGGATAGAACGGACGTTCGTATTCCACTTGTTCAACTCTTTCGGAGCCGGATTTCATGCGGAAAAGGTCACTGCGGTATTGGTAGAAACCATAGCCACCAAAAAAGTAGAAAGAGGAGTCTGCCGGATTGAATGTACGTGCATGATTGCTGTATCGCGGCTCGTCAGTGCACGGCTCCTGATTGCTCCACATTCCTATACTGAATGAGAACGAAGATTTTTTTCCTTGCCGTAGCGAATAGGAAACCAACTCGTTTCTCAATGTGTCATATACAATGTGGTTGGAATAGTTAATGGCAGGATAACCTCCATTTATGGAAATTTCCCTTTGGACAATGCCGTTTTCATCCAATTCTTTTATTTTTCGTTCATCCACCAAAAAAAATCGAGCTTCGCGAGCATCGAAAGCTACATTTAGTTTTCCGAAAATGTGTGTCTGGTAAATGGGCTTCCATTCGATATGATTGTCTATCAACCAAAAAGGGAATTGTGCACGGGCTATGGCTCCTATCTGTTCATCATAGCAAAGGTCATCGTTATGTTTTTGCAGTTTCCATTCACGGGTATGTTTGCCATCTTGTGATATACGAATGTTCTTAATGTTGACGGGAGCCACATCTGCTTGATAGCCTTCCATCCTTCCGAAGAGTGCCATTACATTTTCTAATCTTTGTAGCGGGATCGTGGCGGAAGTATGTGTACCGTCATAAATAACTTCTACTATGTTATCTTTTCGCCGTAGTTGCACAGATACATCAATCCAGCGTTCACGTTCAATGGGATGGTCTATATGATTAATACCGTCATTGAGTACTAATGCCGGTTGGTGTTCTCCTTCACCACCAATGAGGGATAAGTGGATAATCTGTCCGTTATTGAGTCGCAGATGGAGGATAGAACCATAATCAGGTTCGTTTGAACGAATATACATCTGAAAAGAGATGGAAAATTCTTGTTGCACTATAAAAGGATGATTGTCATCCAGAAAAAGGCAAGTCCGTTCAGGTCCTCCTACAGAGTGCGAACGCAAATAAAGCCCGTAATCGCATGACGATGATGCTTTTACTTTGCCACCAAGGATAATCCCGGCAATAAGGCTGAATGTGAAAAACAGATATTTCATGGTATTATTTGCAATCAAGATTAAAATCAGTGCAAAAATACAAAAAAATGTAGATATTTCAAGTCGTTAAGTGTATAAATAATATTGAGATAAATTGTTCTTTAAGAATGTATGAAAGCACTTTTTATATGAAAAAACAGCTTGTATTCTGTGGACAAATACAAGCTGTATGACAATTATCCTGATAAACAATCTTTTTCTGATATTAACCTAATTTTAGCCAGGACTCTCCTATTAAAAAGGTCTGTCGTCTTCCTGATTTATATTGAGATTTCTTTTTACCTGTCATTTTTAATTGGACACCATGAAAACAATATTAGTTGTTGTTTGCCGAAGGCGGCACGTTGTCTGCATTGATACCCCATGCCTTGTTCGGATGATTCCCCATGACGAGTACAAGTTTACCGCCCTCTTTTAAGTCATCGTGACTGAACCAAGGTTTGTTCCATTCTTTCCCGTTCATCGTGGCTGATTGGATATATTTGTTCTCGTCAGATGCTCCTTGTGCTTCGATTTCAAATACTTTGCCGTTGCTCAGTGTAATTTGGGCGCGGGTGAAAAGTGGACTACCTATGTTATAGGCTGGGAAACCAGGGGTGACGGGATAGAATCCCAAGGAAGAGAAGACAACGAACGATGTCATGCCACCGCCGTCTTCATCGCCAGGAATGCCCATCAAATCGTTTCGGAACCAAGTACGAAGCATTTGGCGGATGCGTTTCTGTGTCTTCCAAGGTTGTCCGGCATAGTTATAGAGATAGGGAACGTGCAATGAGGGTTCGTTAGCCATGGAGAACTGTCCTACATTGCCGGTGTGGTCGGGAAGTTGGGCATAAAATTCATACTTGCTACGTCCTAACGGTTCACGGAACATCTGGTCGAGGTTGGCTATAAACGCTTCATTACCGCCCATGAGGTTGATGAGGTCGGCAATGTTATGTGGAACATCCCAGCGATACACCCAACCGTTATTTTCACCGTAATATTCACGGGCGCCCATTCCACCGGGGAATCGATAGTCAAAAGGTTCTATCCAGCGACCATCCTTATCTTTGGGATGGAAAAAGGATGTCGTGGGATTGAAGAGATTGCGGTAGTTGTAGGAACATTGTAGGTAATGTGCGGCTTCTTCTGCCTTGCCCAGTGCCGTGGCAATGCGTGACAAACACCACTGGTCGTAGCTGGTGCCTAGTGTGACGGCTACGGGTTGACGTTTTTCGAAAGGATGCACATTGGGGTCTGTTTCCGATTCATCCGGACGAAGGGCAGGAATATAGCCGTGGTCGCGGTAGAAAGTGTCAATCCATCCGGCTGGTTTACCCGACCAAGGTGCAAGTGTTTTTTCTTCCATACCTCGGCGACAAGCTTCATAGGCTTTGACAGTATCCACATGAAGCCCTTTTACCAGTGCATCAGCCACTGTGGCTACAGCATGGTTAGAGTTCATGCGCCGCGTATCACCCGTAGTTTCAGGGAAAGTAGGCATCCATAGGTTGCCCATTTGTTCAGCCATACGCAGGTAAGAATCTATAATATTTTCTTCTTTCTGTCGGTCGATAAGTACACGTAAGGGATGGGCGGCACGGTAAGTGTCCCAAATCCAATCATCAGTATAAAAAGGTGTACCGTTGTCATTGTGTACTTGTCCGTCGAAAGCACTGAAGTAACGTCCATCCTCGCTCATGCAGACTGGGCGCTCAAAGGTGCGGTAGAAAGAAGAATAGAAAATAGTCCTCTCGTCTTCTGTACCACCTTCTACCTGAATGCGTTCCAACGTTTCGTTCCAAATGTCCCGTCCGGTTTGGGCAAGTTTTTCGAGGTTGTACTCTTTTTGTTCACGACGCAGGTTCTTTTCAGCCTGTTCCTCACTGATGAAGGAAATACCATAACGCAGGTTGACGGTGTAAGTGCCTTCGGCAAAACGCCATGCGGCACAGACGTTTGTTCCTTCTGCCAGATCTTTACTTCCATCGATGACACCGTTTTCCACGACACCTGCCTCTATGGCTTCTTCTTGTGGTTCGATATATAAGTAGATATTTGTATTGTTGCTTAACTGTTGCTGCCCGCAAATAAAGTTATGTCCGACACGGATGGCTCCGTTACGTGAGTTGACTATTACATAAGCGGGTTTGTCTGGTTCGAAGGTAATCCGATATTGGGCTGATTGGTGTGAGAGGGCGTATTCAGCTTTTATGCGGTTGTCATCCAGTTCTACGCTATAACTGTAGGGAGTCAGGCGTTCATTATCATACGTATATGCCATGACGGGGCGCAGGCTGTCTCCTTGATAAGGACTTAGATTGAATGCCGAGCGTTCGCGATGGTTGGTGACGATAATGGGCAGACCATTCAGTAGTTCGGATGTATAGTCTGCGCGTTCGGGATAAACTCGCAGCATACTGTTAGGTAACTGAATGGTTGGAAATGTTGGAACAAGCAAGTGGCTGATATTCCCTATGTAGGGATCCACGTAGTCTATTGGTGCTTTGTCCGGCATGTCTTGTTGTACTCCGCATGCCCCCAATGTACAAGCAATTGCTACGGAAAGTGTTAAATGTGTTATTTTCATGATTCTGTTATTTGTTTTTTCTGCTGCAAAGATAATTCTGTATGATTGTTTTTCTGCTTAAATTCAGATTAACCATGAATTAAAATTCGATTAATTGCAGTATATTCTGTGTATTGTTACTTTTTTTGTCTGTATTGAGATAGAAAAACAATTAGAAACGGCATCGAGAAATCTTTTTAAATGCAAGCACGGATTATGCAATTCTTCAAAAGAAAAATGTGCATAATCCGTGTGTGTTCTATAGCTATGATTTTTTGTGTGGCAGATACGCAGTTATTGTTATTCTACGGTATTAGTTGATATACATTTGCGTTGTGCTACTTCTTGAATATTACCATTCCCATCGTAGAAGAGGCGGTCTGCGCATATAGAGCGCAAATTACCTTGTCCTGAAAGGAACTGATTGTGGTAGAAGGCAAACCATTGGCCTTTGTACTCGACGATGGAGCCGTGACTGGTGTCGCATCCCGTAGGTTGGAGGTAGATGCCTTTGTAAGTCCAAGGACCTAGCGGAGAATCACTAATGGCATAGTTCAGGCGATTGGCACCTCGTCCAGTTTTATCTACATGATTATCAGCATACGAGAGATAGTATTTCCCGTTGTATTTATGTACCCAGGCGGCTTCATGGAAGTCGGTCAGTCCTTCCATCGGGCGCAGAGGTTCTGCCAATTCTGTCATGTTATCTTTCAACGGAGCACCTACCAGACGGCCTCCACCTCCGTAATAGAAATAAGCTTGTCCGTCATCATCCATAAAAACACAGGGGTCTATCATGGCGAAACAGTCATCTTCCATGCCCTTCATTTCGAGGTAGGTATCCAGTACGGTGAAATTCGCAGCAGGTTCCTGACTGGTAGCGATACCTACACGCCAAGTGTTGTTCCAGTCATCACCGCTGGGATGGGGAAAGTAGAAGTAATATGTGCCGTTCTTGTAAGCGCAGTCGGGTGCCCACATGAATCCTCCATCCTGACGTCCCCAAGACACTTGCGAGGAGTTGAGGATTTCGCCATGGTCAGTCCAATGTACCATATCATCGGTGGAGAAAACGTGGTAACGATCCATCAAGTCGCAACCTCGTGGAGGATTCACGTCATGTGAGGCATAGATGTAGAGTCGTCCGTCTTCCCATACATGTGCCGAAGGATCGGCAGTGTAGATGTGAGTGATAAACGGGTTGGGGGCGAGCGAGTCAATGCCGCTCTCTGTTGTTTGTGCTGATTTGCCGGAGGAGTGGCAAGCCGTCAGAGTGGTTGCTAAGGCAATATAGCCGAAAATGGATTTCAAAGGTTTCATAATTGTTCTTTCTATTTTAATGAATTACTTGTTTTCAATTGATTCGTGTGGGCATCTCTTCGCTTAACGGGATTTCCCGCCGTAGCATCTGCGCCGCCTGACCTACCAGCCAAAGGTAGTGGTCACTGCCTATCCCTTCCTCAAGGGGAACGAACGTACTACCAGGATGTGGAGTCGGTACATGGCGGGCACATTTAAAGATGGCTGTTCCTTCGTCAATTTCATCAAACATGGCGACATAGAGCATTTCTGCTCCCAAACCGATGGCACCGGAAAGTTGCTGCCAAAGAAATACTCCTTTATTACGGTGAATCTGCTTGCTTTGTTCGTTTCCAGGCATATTGCGCCATGAGAAGCCGGGAAAGCAGAGGGGAGCATAGTCCACGCCATTATCCTTACACCAGCTGATATTGCGTTTTATTAGGTTACGATGAGCAGGATATCCCGTTTCGTCATAACGTGCCACAAACCAAGGCATAACGATGTCACATTGACGGATGAGGTCGTGCAGGCGTGGATCTTCCAATGTATCATCAGTCAGTTCTTGCCAGTAGGTAGGAACCCCCAGCATGATACTAAAACCTTGTGCTTTTAGTTCTTGGATGATGGTTTCCGCTTCGTTAAAACCATAACGTCGATTGTCATCAAAGCCAACTCCCCAAATACTTACCAATGGTTTGCCGTTATGATAGAGGTAAGAAGGGTTCTTTCGATGGTCTTTCAGTGCGTGACGTTCGGACAATTCTGTTATATCCTTTAATACAATTTGTTCGTCTCCCGGCTTCATGCCGCTTAGGTCGTACATTACGCAGATGGCACGTTCATATTTATTGGCGGCGCGCATGGCGGAGTCCAGTACTTTGTTGAAGTGTGCCAGTCCGCTTTTACCTGCTATTTCGGCAACGAAGCGTTGCATGAACACACCGTCCAATCCGTATTCCTTCATCCAGCGGAAGTGGGTATCGACGGTCGATTCGTCGTAAGAAGAAAAGACACGGGCAGGCGTTCCGTCATCAAAGCGGAATTCCGTTTCGTAGGTCTTTTCATATTCTGACACGTCGGGCCAAAAGTCGATGGTGCACGAGCCGGGGCGAAAGCCTTTCGGACCAGTATAATGATGCCATTGACGGTTGGCTCCGTCGCTGGGGGCGTTGAACCAGCCCTGATAACCGGCCATGACCAATCCTTTGTAAGAATTATACATCTGGGGAGCATCCGACACAGCACGTTCGACTACATACTGTTGCCCTGCTGTCGTTTCAAGGTCATATTCATAGACTTGATAGAGTTTAGGATGTTGCGGTTTTAGTCCAGGTGCTACCAGTGGTTCTTTGATGTCGGCTGATTGCATCAAGGGGTTGGTACTTTCACCTTTGGCTGGTTTTAGCCCGTTCCCTTGTAACGGTGTGTAAGAACGTAAACGTAATGGACCGCCAATGCGTGAGTTGATAACGGCTCGTGATAGTTCACCATCGTTCCATTTTATCTCAACTTCGAAGGCTCCACGTGCCATCAATCCTGTCACACATCCTGTGGGCCATGCATCAGGCAGGGCAGGTAGCAGATGCAGGGCACCGTCGTGGCTTTGTAACAGCATTTCGGCTATTCCGGCAGTAAAACCGAAGTTTCCGTCGATTTGAAAAGGTGGGTGTGCATCGAATAGGTTCGGATAGGTACGTCCGTCAGTATTGTCTTTCTCCACCAGATTCAGCATGTTTGTAATGATACGGTAGGCATGATTTCCGTCCAGTAACCGTGCCCAAAAGTTGATTTTCCAACCAATAGACCATCCAGTAGCCATGTCGCCCCGATAAAGTAGCGAACGTTTGGCTGCTTGGAAAAGTTGCGGATGAGTATAAGGAGAAATTTGGTTACTTGGATAGAGCCCGTAGAGGTGGGAAACATGTCGATGTTCGTTTTTAGGGTCATCTACATCAGCAAGCCATTCTTGAAGTTGGTTGTGGTGGCCAATTTGCATGGGGGGCAAACGGTCGATGGTATGGCGCAGGCTATCCATATATGATTTCTTTTCCGGATGTAACAATTCAGTGGCTTGCATAACAGATGTCAATGCATCAAATACAATCTGGTTATCCATTGTGCATCCGGCTGTAATTGTAGTACCTGTGCCTGCCGGGCCATGTTCGGGCGACATGGAAGGAGCACAGACTAACCAACCGTAACGAGGATCTTCCACTAAGAAGTCAAGATAGAAATCAGCCACACCTTTCAGTGCCGGATAAACTTCGGCAAGGAATGCACGGTTTCCAGTATAGAGGTAATGTTGCCATAGATGTTGACTCAACCAAGCTCCTCCTAATGGCCAAACGTAAAGTGCTGCATCCACCGGACCTGCCATACGCCAAATGTCTGTATTGTGGTGTACGACCCAACCGTTACAATTGTAGAGTGTGCGGGCTGTACTTCGGGCAGATTCGGAAAGTTCTTTCACCATTTGGAACAATGGTTGGTGCATTTCTGATAGGTTGGTTACTTCAGCAGGCCAATAGTTCATTTCTGTATTGATGTTGATGGTATATTTGCCATCCCATGGGGCACGCAGGCTTTCATTCCATATACCTTGCAATCCGCCCGGCTGTCCACCCGGTTGCGATGAACAGATAAGCAGGTAGCGTCCGAATTGGAACATTAGCGCAGCCAGTCCGGGGTCGTTCCCTTCACGGAAATGCTTTATGCGTAACGGAGTTTCTTCTTCGGATGAAATACCTAAGTTAAGGGTCACGCGATTGAAGTAGTGTTGATAAGCGCTCTTATGTGCAGTCAGTTCCTGTTTGTAGGGAACATAGAGCGCTTGTTTCATGAAGTTGGTGGCGCGTCGTGATTCATCGCCGCTTACATCATGATAGTTTACGAAGTTGGTGGCTGCTGTCACATAGATAGTTGCAGCATCAGCTCCTTTAACTTCCAGTTTGTCGTCACTCAAAACACTTCGACCTTTTTCAGTCTTTACCTGCGTATGTGTTTCGAAGCGGACAACTCCAGGTATTCCTTCATGATCGGAACCCTGTCCGCCTAATACCAAACTTTTGCCTTTACGTTTTACTAAAGCATTTTGGTGAGGAGTGCTATAATGCGCCGTAAAACTAACGGAACCTGGACGGTCAGCTTCTATGCGTATAACGATGGCATTGTTTGCAAAAGACGTGAAAGATGTCCGGGTATAGGTCACATCATTCACTTTGTAAGTCACGATGGAAACAGCATTTTCTAACTGAAGTTCCCGGCGGTAGTCCGTATAGTTTTCTTGTCCGGCAAATTCTAACCGTAGGCTTCCAATGGTTTGATACGGCATTCCGTGTTGTCCGGTGAAAAAGTTTGCTTTTAGTAATTCTTCCGCTTGTTTCTCTTTTCCGGCGAAGATCAATTGTCGTACTTCGGGCAGTACGGTTAATGCTTTTTCGCTGTTGTTATGATGCGGTCCTCCGCCCCATAGGGTCTCTTCGTTCAACTGTATTTCTTCGGAAGTGACCCCACCATAAATCATTGCACCTAATTTAGAATTGCCTAATGGAAGGGCTTCCGTCCAAGTGGTGGCAGGACGGCTATACCACAACTTCAAGCCATCGGCTTGAAGTGTGGAAATAACAGTGAACAGTATAAATATAATTAAGAAAGGTATTCTTTTCATGTTATTACAATTAGTGATAATCGAATGTCACACTCTTGCTTATTTAACCTCTGGATTTACAAACCCTGCTTTCAACATTGTTAGGAATTCCTTTTGGTTATCACATTTGAAATAAGCGGTAAATTCATTGTTATGATAATCACCATCGCCCACTTTCAGCACCAGTTTGTTCCAACCTTGCAACAAGGGAAGTTCCTTGTAGATTACCTCGTTACGTCCATTGTGTGAAACGATGTCATACGCTTTGTCGTTGATAAGCAACTGACGTTGCTTGGCTTTGACGAAGAGCGAGAGCTTCGGCATATTGGGCTCTATCAGAAGATCATCCAATGGACGGGGACTGAATACGTAGAGTTCTAATATCCATTGGTCACCTTCTTTCACCATCTTGTTTCGGGTATCAACAGGGAAATTCATTTGTTCGTCGCGCAGAAAAAAGACTTCATCAATATTGGTTTCCGGTTTTTGATAGGGGATGCCGGCATTGGTCAGAATAACGGCCAGTGTATTGTAGCCTTTTTCGGAGTTGGCGAATTCGGTCAACGTGCTAACGTAAAAAGCGGAATTGCCGCGCTGGCACTTCACAAAGACCGGTGTCGCTGCGGTACATTCATTCTCGCTGCGGAGTGTTCCGGCTGTCTTGATTTCCTCGGCACGTTTGTTCCAACGGCGCCAGTCGGTCTTACATGCATTGAGCAGTACATCTCCTTCTTCTACGAATGCATTTTTTAGGGAGTACTGGGAAGCATTGGCTTTCTGAAGCTCGCAGAAGTAGAAGTCAGAGTTGTTCAGTCCACGCATCCATGATTTCTGTACAGGTAAGAAAGAAGACCGTTCCAATTCGTCCAAGGCGATAGGAAGAGGTAATAGTTCGTTGTAGCTTTCTACCGTAGTCGGTACGAGTCCCCAAATCCACACGTCAGCACCTTTGGCAGTTTGTTTCTTTATCTCTTTCTTTATGTTTTCGTCCAGTATGCGATTACCATCTATAATGTAAAGTGCCTTGGTGGGATTGTTTATTTTAGTTGTAAACTTCACACCTTGTGCATCCAGCAATTGCTTTACGCGGCTTGTATGTTCTCCTATGAAAATGACTTCCTGATATTGTTTGGCTGGTGCTATCGTTTTTGGGGCTTCATATAGTTTTTTATCTACTGTAGCATATTCACAGTATGCCGGACCTGCAGGTGCATTAGCAGCACGCATGGCAGCATATAAAGGCCACTCTTCAAAGAGAGGCAGACTGGGATCATAACCAGGGTTGAAAGTGGTACAATAAGGACCTACTCGTTCAGGTTGTATGCCCGGTACGCCTTCTTTATAATCGGTAAAGAAGATGCCATCTTCCAGAGTGGGTGCTGTTCCTATATTGCGTTTGCCCAAAGGGAGAGGTTTCAATGCATACCATACCATATTGAATACAGTGCTGTAAGAAGCGCCCATACGACGTTGATTGGCAATCAAGTCATAACATTCATTGGCTAAACCTTCCATACGTCCTTCTTGCGATTCGTAGGCACGCTCACCATTGTATTTTGACACCTGTTCGGGTGTGCCGTAATAAGCCATGCTATGTTCTCCTATGCCCCAAGGTTTACCGATTTCTATCCAATGTTTCATGGAATTCATGTCACCATAATGTCCTACTGTAACAGGCAAAATGCCATCACCGTCATCTTCTCCATCGGATGAAATCCAAGGACGAGTCGGGTCATATTGACGGACGATGTCGCGCCATTCTTTCCATGCTTTCATTTGCATTGGCATCAATTCGGGTTTGTTATATACGTGCAGGATGACCGGTTTATTTTCGTTACTGATACTCCAGCCAAAAACAGAAGGATGATTGCGGTCACGCAAGACGAAACGCTTCAAATGTTCTTTGGAAGTATCCCAAAAACGGTCGGAATCAAGTTTGGGTCCACCATCACTAGCCCAATTAGCAGTTTCATTCAATACACAGATACCCATTTCATCGGCCATGTCCAAATAAAAACGGGGATAGACTTGTGCATGAGGACGCACTGCATTACCGTTCATACCTTTGATGGCAGTGAACCATGCCCAAGCATAACGGCGTGTTAACTGTGGAACACCCATGAAGTGCCAAGAGTCGCTGCGCAATGCGTATGGCTTTCCATTCAGGCATTGTGTGGTACCTTGTAATGTCCATTCTCGCCACCCAAAACGTTCAAATTTTAAATCCAGTATCTGTCTCTTATCTTTGATTGAAAGCAGCAAAGCATAGAGGTTGGGATGTTCCGGAGTCCAATATGCCAATACATTGTCGTTGACAGGTACTTGTAGTATTACCTTTTGTGACGTTCCGGCTGCTATAGATACTTTGATTGGGGCAACTTGCAGTGCTTCCGTTCCTAATGTCCAAGCTGGTACGGGAGCCGAATTAATATCTGTCCCCGCCTGATTGATCCATTCACGGATGTTACCTTGCAATTGCAGGTCTGTTTTTCGGTCCGTGTGGTTTTGTACTGTTACTTCCACTTCCAATTTGTTCTGTGAAACGAGTGGTTTTACATATACATCTTCTATATGTATTTTAGGAAGAGCTAACAGATATACATCTTGCCAAATACCGTTGATGTGATATCCCCACATGGAACCTGCAGGCACGATACGGCGGCCTATAGTACTATTATCTTCAAACAACTGCTGGCTGCGCACACCTACCAAAACTTCTGCAGTTTGTCCTGGCTGAACCTTGTCAGTAATGTCGAGGCAGAACGGAAGGAAGAGATCGAAGTTTTCACCCACTTTCTCCTTATTAACATATATTTCGGTGAAGCCAGCTACAGCCTCAAAATATAACTTGATTTGTTCTCCTGCCCAGTCTGCCGGAATTGTGATGTTTTTTTTCATCCATGCCATCTTTACCTGTTCCCATTCTTTGGGATAGGAGGGATAGTTACGGTGATCGGGACCTTCAAGGTCACGGTATGCAAAGGAATTGATGTTCCAAGGTGAAGGTATTTTGATACGGGTTGTACTCCATGTACATCCTTCTGCCGGGAGAGGCAATTCGGGTGCTTTCCCTTTTCCTTGTTCGTATTCTTTAGGTAGTGTTATCGGCAAAAAGTCCCAATAACCATTTAGGCAAATCTCTTTTCGATACTCTTTTTCAGTTTTGTTCACTAAGCCTTCAGAGGGGGCATATGTGTAAGGATAGACCACTTTTTCGTTGTTTGCTCCTTTTGGCATTTGTGCATACGTTTTTGTAGGCTGCATAGTAAAACTTGCCAAAAGGCTGCATAATAAAATAAACCTTTTCTTCATATTCGTTAATTTTTTAGTGAGTTTTCTAGTATTTCGTTTCGAGGACAAAGTAAGGGAGAAGATATTAAAAAGAAAGATGAGAAAGACTTAATTTAGAATTAAAATGCAATTAATTCAGAAGAAGATTATGGTCGATTCCGTTCTTGAATGCTTTCAGGTTAAGGAGCATCCTCTTTTCCAACGATTTGTTGCCAAAGTGTTTCCCAAGACAAGAGTTTTTGAGTAGGGAAGTGACCACCTTATTGGTATCATCCGTTGTTACATAAATAATGCTAGTATAAGGTACACCGCTGTATTCCCCCTGACTTATTTGGTGTCAATATTGAAGAGGGAAAGTTGAACAGTAATTCCCCGAATTTCTGGAAGAAGCACCCGATACCTTGTCATATATGATAAGTTTCCCAATACTCGCCTCCGAATTGGATGTATACCTTTCAGCCTATCTGGCTCTCCACTAACTCTCCACTAACATTGTCAATCTAAAACGTTCCATGATGTATCTTTTGATGACAGCTACCATAAATACCTATAGTCTTTCGATGTCTGGCAATCATTAGTTTTTCCAAATTCCCTTTGCCTTTCAGTTCTCCGAGTTTATGTATATGGTGCATAACCAGATTGTTCGTAGCACCCGTATAACTCACTTTTCCGAGCTTTTTGTCTGTCTATAAGACTGATGCTGCTGACGCTGAGCATTGAATTTGGGCATCTGTCAATTGACCGGTCATAGAAAGACTTTTTCTTTTGACCTCTTCATGCTAGAAGACATTCCCTGTTTTATTTCTTATTGAAATTCAATAGTTTACAGTATTTTTTTTAACAGGTAACGATTTAGAAACGAGCGAAGTTCTCAAATTCGTTATGTTTTGCATTAGATTAAAAGAACACTTTATATAAATATAAAGTTACAATTTATATTCTAAAACCAATGCAAATATAGATATTGGATATTTTTTGCTGTAATCAAAGAATCAATCAAAAAATAGTCTTTCTGTTTAATAAAGGATAGATCTTACAAATATGATTATGATAATAACCAGACGGGAATAACTATAACCATCACCATTGTATCAATCTCTATTTTTCTTCTTAGAGCATTGAGATTTCGTTTTAATGCCCAAAGACTACCTGCCAATGAATAATTGTTGTAATTTTGCAGAAAACATAGATTATGAATGCATTGAATTCTTATATACCACAAAAATTACCGATTATAGCCTTAATCTGCACATTGTTTGTTACCTATCCGAATGTGGTGTGGATTCCATGGAATTTGGCACGGATGAATGCCGGTGAAAGCTTTGGATTTTGGGTATTCTTTGTCTTCCGCATGATTTATTTCTACGGCTTGTTTTACTTTCAGTTGAGATATAACGTGCGCAAGATTGGCAATATGTCGTTTATGGCACGTTTCGGGAGGAACTTTATTTATACACTTGTCGGATGTGCCGCATTTGTCGGACTGTCATACGGCTTGCCGCTGCTGGGTATTCAAACCGGATATGTGGGGAACATTCTTCTGTTCCAGTTCTTTGTGATGTGCCTGCTTTGCACGTTCATCGGGTACATTTCAGTGCTGTACGACAGCCAGCGGGAGAAGGAACAGGAGATAGAGCGACTCCGCTTTGAGAATCTGCAAAGCCGTTGCGATGCCCTAGCCAACCAGATTAATCCGCATTTTTTTTTCAATTCGCTCAACGGAATATCCTCGTTGATAAGAAGAGAAAATAATGACAATACCTTGCTTTATGTAACGAGGTTGTCAGACATTTTCCGATATATTCTGCAAAGCGACAAGAAAGGGATTGTATCATTGGGTGAAGAACTGATGTTCATCCGCTCTTTCATGCACGTTATGGAAGTAAGGTTTGAAGGTAAACTGACCTGTTCGATTGAAGTTCCAGAACAAGACTACGGCCTGATGTTGCCTGTACTATCGCTACTGCCGCTTCTGGAAAACGTAACCGTACACAATCAAATAGACAGCGACCACCGGATGAACATCTCTATCCGGATGAACGGTGACGAACTGGAAATATCCAATCCGGTATATCCCAAACTCGCCCCGCCCGACACGAACGGTATCGGGTTGCAGAACCTGCGCAACCGTTTCGGTCTGATGATGAAGAGAGAAATTCGTGTAGAAACAGACGGTGACACATTTAACGTATATCTCCCATTAAGGTAATAGAAGAAACTATGAAAGTATTGATAGTAGAAGATGAAACGGCGGCTTACAAGAATATGGTAAACGCCTTGCAGACAATAGATTCCACGATTGAGATTGCCGGTAATACGGAAAGTGTGAGCCGGACTGTGGAGTGGTTGCAAAACAATCCGCAACCGGATTTGATATTCATGGACATACAATTGTCCGACGGTTCGGCTTTTATGGTTTTCGACCGCATGAAAATTGAGACACCGATTGTCTTTACCACGGCATACGACCAGTATGCCATAGATGCTTTTCGGGTAAACAGTATCGATTATCTGCTGAAACCCATCAAACCCGATGAACTGCAAAGAGCATTGGACAAGTTTCGCCACTGGATACCCGCCGATATGGGCGGCTATCTGTCCCGTTTGATGGCGTTGGCTCCCAAGCCGGTATACAAGGATAAAATATTGATTCCCTTACGGGATAAACTTTTGCCGGTAGCACTGGACGATGTAGCCTGTTTCTACACGACTAACAAGCAGACGCTTGTCTGCCTGAAAAATGGTATGCAATATGCTTATGTCAAGACGTTGGAACAAATCATGACGATGCTTGACCCTTCTTGTTTTACCCGGGCGAACAAGCAGTATATCATCGCACGGGACAGCGTGAAGGAGATTACTGTATGGTTTGACAGCCGTCTGTTGGTAAAACTGAATGTAGAAACTCCCGAACCTATCTATATCAGCAAGAACAAGGCGCCAGAGTTCAAAGCATGGGTTGTATAGGAACAATAAGTTTTCTTATCCTAAAATTATGACAGCTTCTTTCGGGAAGCTGTTTTTCGTTTTCATACGGCACTTTTCCGCGTTAATGCCGTTTTCTATATAATGTATATCATACCGCTGTATCTTTGTATTCAAATAATTGATTATAAAGTTTATGGCAATGAAGAATCGTATCTATTTCAGATTTGTTGGAGCGGTCGTACTCCTCTTGCTGCTCTCCTCATGTAAGAAAGGGAAAGAGGGAAATGCTGCTTCTAAAGTTTACCCGACAGAGGTTCTCGCTCCCGTCAGCAGGACGGGGCAAGTGCAGTATCCGGCAGTTCTCAAAGGCCGTCAGAGTGTGGAGATACGCCCGCAATGCAGCGGACTTATCACACGGATTTGCATAGAAGAAGGGGCTTGTGTAAAGAAAGGACAAATCTTGTTCGTCATTGACCAGGCTCCTTATCTTGCCGCCTTGAAAACCGCTTCAGCCAATTTGTCGCAGGCCGAGGCACGACTGGAGACCGCACGGCTAACACTAGACAGTAAGGAAACGTTGTTCAATGAAAATGTCATTTCCGATTATGAATTGCAGACAGCCCGTAACGACCTGAAAGCAGCCGAAGCGGCACTTGAACAGATGAAGGCGCAGTGCGACAATGCCCGGACGGAATTATCCTATACCGAAGTGAAAAGTCCGGTGGACGGTGTGGCAGGCATGATTCCTTACCGGGTGGGCGCACTGGTGGACAGGAATATCACCGAACCGTTGGTGTGCGTGTCGGACACGGAAGAGATGTTCGCCTATTTTTCCGTTTCGGAGAGCGATGAACTGGCGAGGAGCACGAGATTCGGGACACAAGAGATTTCTTTCCGTTCCGTCAATAAGGCAATCCCCATTATAAGCGGAATCATAGATGCCCTCAGTGGTACTGTGGATGCCCGAACCGGAACGATCAGCGTCCGGGCGAGAATCCCAAATAAAGACAAAATACTGTATGACGGAAGTACGGGTACAGTTCTCGTTTCATCGAAAAAGACTAACTGTATTGTCATTCCCCAGACGGCTACCTACGAGATTCAAAACCGCATGTTCGTTTATAAGGTCATGGACGGACGTGCCGTTTCCACGTCGGTCGAAGTGGAAGACATCGGTAACGGCAAGGAATATATCGTCCTGTCCGGTCTGAAAGCCGGCGACAAGATTGTGACAGAAGGTGCAGGTCTGTTGCGCGAAGGAACGGAAATCTCAGAAAGTATAACCGCCAAAAACGCTTCACTATGAATTTGCAAACCTTTATCAACCGCCCGATATTGTCAGGCGTATTGTCAGTGTTCGTTGTCCTCCTCGGTATCATCGGATTAGTGCAGTTACCAGTCGAACAGTTCCCGGAAATAGCTCCGCCAACAGTCAGAGTAAGTGCCACCTACACAGGTGCCAATGCTGAAACATTGCAGAAAGCCGTCGTTGCCCCGTTGGAAGAAGCCATCAACGGAGTGGAGAATATCAACTATATGACCTCTTCTGCCACCAACAACGGCACGGCCTCCATCAACGTTTATTTCCGTCAAGGTACAGACCCCGACATGGCAGCAGTGAATGTGCAGAACCGCATCGCCTCGGCACAGGGTGTACTGCCTGCGGAAGTAATCCGCTCCGGCATTACAGTGCGCAAGAGTCAGAACAGCACGGCGAAGATTGTGGCGCTGTATAGCCCCGACAACAGCTTCGACCAGAAATTCCTGTACAACTACTTCAAAATAAACATCGAACCCCGTCTGGCGCGTATTCCCGGTGTGGGCGACATTACGGTGTTCGGGTCCGACTACTCGCTGCGCATCTGGCTGGATGCGGAAAAGATGACGGCTTACGGCCTTGTCCCTGCTGATATAACTGCTGTATTAGACGAGCAGAATGTGGAAGCCCCCACCGGAACATTGGGAGCGGATATGGACAATACCTTCCAGTATGTACTGAAATACCGGGGACGCTATGAAGACGAGGAAGATTTCGGCAATCTCGTTATCAAGTCGCTGTCCGACGGAAGCGTCCTGCACCTGAAAGACGTGGCGGAAGTGGAACTCGGTGCATTGAATTATGCAACGAAAAACGAATTGATCGGACATCCGGGCACGAACTGCATGATAGCGCAAGCACCCGGCTCGAACGCCAACGAAATCGTAGAGGCGATAGACGAAGTGATACGGGATGCCTCTGACGAACTGCCCAAAGGAATGGAACTGGTCGATTTGATGAGCATCAAGAGTTTCTTGGACGCTTCCGTACACAATGTGATAGAAACCTTGATCGAGGCCGTCCTGCTGGTTATCTTCATCGTGTGGCTCTTCCTGCGCAACTTGCGTTCCACAGTGATTCCCGCCGTAGCAATCGTCGTGTCATTGATTGGGACATTCGCTTTCCTCTATTTTGCTGGAATGTCCATCAATATGCTGACGCTTTTCGCGTTGGTTCTCGTTATCGGTACGGTGGTGGATGATGCGATTGTCGTGGTCGAAGCCGTGCAGAGCCGCTTCGACAGCGGTTGCCGATCGCCCCATCAGGCAACGGTGGAAGCCATGCAGGGTATCGGTCGCCCGTTGGTTTCCACTTCATTGGTGTTCATGGCCGTATTCATCCCGGTCTGTTTTATCAGTGGTGCGACGGGCAAGTTCTACACGCAATTCGGTCTGACGATGGCAGTTGCCGTCTTGATTTCCACGTTCAACGCACTCACGTTCAGTCCTGCGCTGTGTGTACTGCTGATGAAACCGACCGCCGTCATGAAAAAAACGTCTCGTTTCGCAGCCGCTTACGATGCCGCCTTTCAGGGAATGACGCGCAAATACAAAAGCTCCGTGGTGTTTCTTCTCCACCGCAAATGGCTTTCCGCCACACTGCTGTCAGCTGCCACCTTTGGCTTTTTCTGTTTGTTACATGAGACAAAGACGGGGCTTGTGCCCGATGAAGATACGGGAACTATTGTGGTGGATGTGCAGGCTGCTCCCGGAACAAGTCTTGCCCGGACGGAATGCATCCTCAAAAACATCGAAGACCGGATAAAGGACACTCCGCAATTCCAGATCTATTCCAAATCGATAGGAATGGGGATGCTTGCCGGACAGGGTCCCTCCAACGGTACGTTCATCATCCGCCTGAAGCCGTGGAACCAGCGGACAGGCAGTCAGGACGACAACCGTTCAGTGATCAATGACCTGTACCGCCGTCTCTCGGACATCACCGATGCACGCATCATGATCTTTGCCCAACCTATCATTGCCGGTTATGGTGTAACAAACGGCTTCGAGGTACATGTGCAAGACAGACGCGGAGGTTCGGTAGAAGAGCTGCAACGTCATGCACAAGCATTTATCGAGGCTCTGAACGGACGACCGGAAATAGCGCGGGCGCAGACCTCTTTCGACAGCCGCTATCCGCAGTACCGGGTAGAGGTGGATGCTGCCGTGTGCAAGCGGGCGGGCGTGTCGCCTTCAGAGGTGCTTAACGCTCTGTCCGGCTATGTCGGAGGTGTCTATTCCTCGAACATCAACCGTTTTTCCAAACTCTACCGAGTGATGATGCAGGCATCGCCGGAGTACCGGGCAGATGTCCGTTCGCTCGACGGGCTGTTCGTGCGCACCGCATCAGGCAAGATGTCGCCTATCAGCCGCTATGTCTCGCTGACCCGTGTCTATGGTTCGGAGTCCCTGTCGCGTTTCAACCTCTTTCCGTCCATCGCGGTCAATGGTGCACCCGCCGCCGGATACAGTTCCGGACAGGCTTTAAATGCCATCCGTGAAGTAGCGGCACAGACACTTCCGGCGGGATACGGCTTCGAGTTTGGGGCGATGTCGCGAGAAGAGGCTTCGGCAGGCAACACATCGGTTTGGGTATTCGGCATCTGCATTGTTTTCATCTATCTGATTCTGTGTGCTCTCTATGAGAGCCTGCTCATACCGCTTGCCGTCATTCTCGCCATTCCTTTCGGACTGTTCGGCAGCTTCCTTTTCGCCAAACTGTTCGGCATCGAGAACAACATCTATATGCAGACCGGTATCATCATGCTCATCGGTCTGCTTGCCAAAACCGCCATACTCCAGACGGAGTACGCTTCCGAATGCCGCAGCAGAGGCATGAGCATCACGGCATCGGCTGTCGCCGCAGCGGTTGCCCGGCTCCGTCCCATATTGATGACCTCGCTGACCATGATATTCGGACTGCTTCCGATGATATTCTCCACCGGAGTTGGCTGCAACGGCTCGCGCTCGCTGGCGGTGGGTACGATAGGCGGTATGCTGGTGGGTACGGTGTCCCTACTGCTTTTTGTGCCGCTTCTGTTTATCGTGTTCCGATACATGGAGGAAAATATTATAACGGGAAATAAAGTTCAAAAGCACATACAATAATCATTATTAAAATTCTTACGGAAATGAAAAAGTTGATATTCATTTTAGCAGCCATATTCGGGCTGAGCCTTACGGTCAGTGCTTGCAGTACCCATGATGGCAGAATAGAGAAGTCAGAAACGGAACGACCGGATGAACCGTCTGATTCAGATACGGATTCCGGAATTATGGGGAAGACTCTTATCGTGTATTATAGTTTTACCAACAATTCCCACGTCATCGCCACAGAACTCCAAAAACAGACCGAAGCCGATATGCTCCGGGTCGAGCCTGCTGATGAGAACGTGGACTACAATGACTATTCCATCGGTTTGCCCATGATGAATCTCATCAAGGCACATCCGGACGATCCGGCATCTTATCCGGCTATTAAAACCACATCCGGTAATTTGGGTGATTATGACAATGTGATTATCGTAGCCCCGTTGTGGTGGAACAATATGGCCACACCGCTTCAAACATTCCTGTTCAAATACGGTGCTGAAATGGAAGGCAAACACATCGGACTGATTGTGTCAAGCGGCGAAAGTAGCATAGAAGGTGTTGAAGCCGACGTAAAACGACTTGTCCCGAAAGGAAAATACCTCAATCCTTCTTTATGGATATTGCGTTCGCGTACCAATCAATGCCGTACATTGATTGAAGAGTGGTTAAAGACAATACATTGAAAAAATGAAACGACTGATTTTTCTTTCAATGGCAGCCTGTCTTCTGACGGGCTGTGGAATATACGGAAAATATACACGTCCGGACATGGAAATCGAGGCCAAATACCGCCATGCGGAAAATACGGCTGATACGGCAACGATAGCCTCGCTGTCATGGCGTGAGTTCTTTACCGATACCTGTCTGCAAGCCCTCATTGAACAGGGCTTGCAGCGGAATACGGATTTGCAGATTGCACGTCTGAAAGTAGAGGAAGCCGAAGCGGTGCTGATGAACGCCCGACTTTCCTACCTGCCTGCGTTGTCTCTCTCACCGGAAGCCGATGTCGGTCGTTACGTCGGAAACACATCAAAGACTTACCGTATCGCAGCTTCGGCCAGTTGGGAACTCGATATATTCGGGAAGAATACCAACGCCAGACGAGGCGCAAGTGCGGCTCTTGATGGAAGCCGAGATTACGTCCAAGCGGTTCAGACCCGGTTGATTGCTACGATTGCTGACAGTTATTATACACTGCTGATGCTTGACAGACAATTCAATATCGGCAAACAGACATTGGAAAGCTGGGAAAAAAGCATCCGCACGCTTGAAGCCTTGAAACGTGCCGGTAAAGCTAATGATGCCGCTGTACTACAGGCATGTGCCAATCGTATAGCGCTTGAAAGTTCAATACTGGCTTTGCGTAAAAGCATCGCCGATACGGAAAATAGTCTTACGGCATTGCTTGCCCTGCCGTCACAACACATAGCACGGGGTACATTGTTGGAGACGACATTACCTGAATCGGTTTCTGTGGGCATACCGGTACAGTTGCTTGCCAACCGGCCTGATGTGCGACAAGCGGAGCGCAATCTGGCACAAGCATTTTATGCTACCAATGCTGCCTGTGCGGCATTTTATCCGAACATTTCCTTATCTGGTATGCTCGGTTGGACAAACAACAGCGGAGGATCAATACTGAATCCCGGCCATTGGCTGTTAAATGCTATTGGTTCGTTGACGCAACCGCTGTTCAATAAGGGTACTAACATCGCCAATCTGAAAATCGCTGAAGCTCGCCAGGAAGAAGCCAAACTGCAATTCCGGCAATCTTTGTTGGATGCAGGAAAGGAAGTAAACGACGCTCTTGTGCAATGCCAGACATCAAAACGGCAGATCGAATTAGGAGAACGGCAAATCACGACATTACACGAGGCTGTACGCAAAACGGAGTTGCTGATGCACCATTCTTCCAGCACCTATCTGGAGGTGCTGACAGCACAACAATCATTGCTCGATGCCCAACAGAAGCAGTCACAATACTGCTTTGATTATATACAAGGTTTTATCAACCTGTATCATGCGTTGGGAGGAGGTGTAAACTAGTTTTTGGCTAAGAACTTTGACAATAATAATGGAGAACAGATTGTGTACTCTTTATTATTGTCGAAGTTAACATTTCTTTTTTAAGGATTGCGGTTTTATTTTAGTTTGACTCTGCGATATCAGGGCAATACACCTCATTATTTAGAGCAAAATACCGCATAATCTGAAATTCCATTTTAGACTATCATTTTTCAGCAAACACTTGTTGCTTACATGTTTTAATACATTTTTTGCAACCGATGCAGGCATCAGCATCTTTAAATACTATATGTTTATGCCATAGAATTTGTACTTTACCGATGACTTGTTTGGGACATACGTCAACGCACTCCCAACATGCAATGCAGCGATGCGGGTCTAACAAGATAAATTTAGTCTGTTTCTTATTCATTGTTTATTGTCTTTAATTCGGATGCAAAATTAGGACTTCGATTTAAATAAGAAAATGGCTTATCCAAGGCAAGTCTTGCACTATTCAAGGTTTCTATTTCTGAAAGAC
This sequence comes from Bacteroides sp. Marseille-P8574, assembly GCF_902825465.1. Lineage (NCBI taxonomy): Bacteria > Pseudomonadati > Bacteroidota > Bacteroidia > Bacteroidales > Bacteroidaceae > Bacteroides > Bacteroides sp. Marseille-P8574. The sequence continues at coordinate 1,204,119 of NZ_CADEBE010000002.1, read as the reverse complement.
GAAGGAGAAACACCAGTAAGCTTGGTAAACAATTTGGTAAAGTAAGCACTGTCGGCAACCCCCAGGCGGTTTCCAATCTCCTGAATCGTATCATGAGAATATACCAGTTGCCTTTTGGCCTCCAAAACCCACTCATTTAGGATATATTGTGTAGCACTCATTCCTGCGGACTTGTTGACTATTTCGTTCAGATAAACAACTGATACATGTAACCGTGAGGCATAAAATGATGGCTTTCTGTTAGTATTGACATGTTCTTTCAAATCCCTCCTGAATTTCAGCATAAGTTCTGTTAGCCTTGTATTCTTCATCACGTTCTTTGATCTTGAATGTTCAACGGCTTCGGCTATGATACAAGTTGCAGCTGTAGCGAGATGAGCTGATATATACTTTGTCTGCCCATCTGAATTACTCTGAAGCCGTTGGCTCAATATATCAAATATACATATAAGTTCTTTCTGTTGACTTTCATCCAGTAATATCTGGCTTGGGCACAATGAATATTCGTCAAAAATCTTTTTGCAATTCTCATTTACCAGGACACTGTCAACTATCATAACATATGCCTCCAGTTCTCTTGCATCCACAAAAGAATGGACCTGTCCGGGCTGGATAAACATAACTTCACCTTCCTGCAGTTGCCAATCTTTGAAGTCTACGTGCAATTTACAGGAACCCTGTATTATGATGCCAAACATATAATAATCATCCCTGTGTGCATAATGCACTGCATCCTTGATTTGTAATGATATTTTCCGAATCTGCACTCCGCAGTCGGAAATTTGTATAATCTGATGTAAGGGTATCTGTGTCACTATTCTTTTTTATGGACTATATCATTATAGTTTAAAGTGACAATATCATTTCAAACTGCTTGCTCGCCAAAGGGATGTTCCTGCTTTGAAGGAAAGCTGGCATTGCCGATGTTTCGGAATCAACATTCAGGACTTTGATGAAATTGGTTTTCATCTGTCGGCTTGCTTCCTGCAGCAACCTGGAACCGATGCCTTTCCGTCGGTGTTCGTTCTGAACAGCTATCTGGGACAAATCTCCCGTATGTACGTCAAACACACAATAACCAACCAACTTAGCATCCAGAAAAGCACCGAGGCAAGTCAGTTCAGAGATGCCTCTTTCTATGGATTCGATGCTGTTTTGCCACGAAGGAGTAAAGTCGCAAACCTGCTGTGCCTTTCTGACGGCTTCAAAATGTACAGGCTCTACCACACAGTCGGTGTTTGCTTTCCGAAGATTGATTTGTTTGATGGATTGCCTGAAACAGTCAAACTCCCGGGTTACGGCAAAGTTCATCCGGCGGTAAACCGTAATCGCCTTCTCATTGTTCTGCAAAACTTCAAGCAGGTATTGGCGAATGCCTGCTTCTCGGAGAAATGGTATAGAATGGGTGAAAATGGTTCCGGCAAGGTTCTGTCCTCTGTATTCCTTCACTGTTCCAGTTCCAGTGTCATAAGCCGTAGGAAGGCCGTTGAATGTTCCGGTTCCGTTCAGCGTAAAAGCCACAATTTCGTCATTCACAAAGGCTGCAAAAGAGAGTTTCGGGTTATATCCGCGCCGTTGGAGCATGGAGCGAACCTCCTCCTTTTCGAAAAGTATCTCATAGTCAGCGAATGCTCTTTCAAAGGCGTAAAACAGCGTATCAAAATCGGTGTGTTCTAAATTCCGTATTTCCATCTGAATGTGATTGAATGAAGTTAAAGTTGAATCTGATAAACCCGGGTACTCTCGCCCCAGGGATGATAACAGTAGCCAATGTACCGGAAACCGAACTTCTCATAATAGCCGACATGGTCTGTACACAGGTTCAGTTGGCTGAAACCATATCCGGCAGCATCCTGCATGGCTCTTTCAATGAGGCATTTGCCTAAATTTTTGCCTCGATGGGATTCTTCAATATACAGGGCTGCCAACCAGGGGTATAGATCCATCCGTGAATTGAAATCATTGGTGACCAGTCCTGCACAGCCTGCAATGGTGCCGGAGTCAAGCAACAGATACCATTGGGGCAATGGATTCTCGGCATTCAGGCAGCAGCGGAAGCAGTCGTCATATACCATCCGGGATTCTTCCGTGGCCCACTTGTCCTGAAAGTAGGCAATTGCTGCTTCGAGGTATTCCGGTGATTGACGCAGGGATATTATTTCCATAGGTGTTTGCTCTAAAAAGTACATATTAACTGCAAATATACCACAGTTTTACAAAAATAGGCAGGCTGACGATCTAAAACCCATAAAAAACATAATTTTGAAAAAACGGAAAATATCAGAACTTTTTTACTTTCTATCCATATAACAAACTCAGCTAAGATAATATAGACATGAAGACGTTATGGGCATTTGCAGCAGGGAAAAATACATGAATTAACCTTTCGAACTTAATCAATAGCAGTAAATCTTAGAAACTATTTGGCAATTAATATATAACCCTGTCAAAGAATACATACCCATATATGTCTTTTTTATATATGCTGCATGGCAAAATCTTCCGAATCCCGCCGTATTTCAATTCTCTTTTTCCCATATAACGATTTTCCCATTTTTATTTATCCCGTCAGTAGCTCCACCTTGCGTGGTTCAGGGTGCGAAGCTACGGACGGGACCCCTAAAAATCTGCAAGGCCGCTTCGCGCCCTGCGGGTTTTGGCGAAAATTTTTCAATCCGTCCAGCCGGGCGGTTGAAAATTTTTCACCAAAAGCCTTGCATATTTTCTCCCCGTCCGTATCTGCCCCCTGAAACGAGCAAGGTGAAGCCACCGACAAGGCATAAAAAAAAAGTCAATGTTATGAAAAAGAGAATTGAAATACGGCAGGATTGGAAACGAGGCTTCGGCTCCGCTCCAACCGGCATTAAAAATTTGGTGAAGTGGTCGCCGGTCGGTTTCGTGGTCTATGTGGCGGTGCGTTTCGTGTGTGCCTTTTTGGGTGGTATTCTGCCCATGTTGGCAGTTTTGGCGGTGGTGATCTTCCTCATCCGTGTCGTGTGGCGCATTCTTTGCGTGCTCGCCATTTTCATCCTTGCGCTTTGCGTGATACTCTGACAGAATATGAATCATTTTAAAATCAAATCATTATGAACAAAGTACATTTATTGGGAGCCAACAGAAGTTACGACAGAAGCGTTCAGACCGTTTCAGTCAACCAAGTGGTAGTATTGGAAGGCTACAGCTATGACAGCTATGTTGTGTATGAAGTAAGCCGCAACGGGTGGGGAATAACCTATCATCTTATCAATTTGCGGACATACGAGTTTCATACATCCGACCTTATCCGCCCGTTATCGGAGAAATTCGGGATAGGAATCTATTACGATGATGCGAACCCCAGGTTTTTAGATCCGTTGGAAACAGCCGCTTTACTCACCAAGGCAAAAGAGAAGAAAGCCGAAGAAGAAAAGAAAGCGAAGGAAACAAGAGAGGAATACGGACGTATCGCCAAAATCGGTGCGGAGCGTTTGCGCCCCCTTGTCCCGACGGATGCAAAGGCGGTCATTATCGGCACGTTACGGGTAAACGAGTGCGACAGCTATACGGACTATTATGGCTACAGTATAGCAAGAACCGTCATTTTAGGCTTTTCCAAACATACACGCAACCTCTTTTCAGAAATGCGCAAGCATGCCGCCAATTTTGAGGGAACGGCCTATTTGGCGGAATATAACGCAGATTACGAACACCGTGAAAATTACAGCATGGGAGACGGTATGTATTTGGGCAGGAACAAGTACAGCGGTTGGACGGTTGAGAAAGAGCCTATCCACGACCTTGAAAAATTCATAGAACGGTATGCGCACACCGCAGGGGATGAAGCCAACCTTTGCATGAAAGCACCGCAGAGAAACAGCGATACGGCAGAACAATCCACAGCAACCGCAGACCTTTCAACCCTCAGTCTTGAAATCGTGGAATACAGCGAGAAGGCGATTGCCGTATTCGGTGACACCAGGCCGATAAAGGACATTCTGAAAAACTTGAACGGTTTGTTCCGTGCGAACCTCACCTATAAGGGCGAAAGGCGTGCAGGGTGGATATATTCCAAGAAGCAGGAAACGAAAGTAAGGGAAGCACTCGCCACGTGCATCCGTGTATGACAGCATGAACGGCAGGGCGGAACAATCCGCCCGCCTATCAACGAACCCATAAAAAAGTAACGACATGAGAACGGAAACAAGAACATACACCCTCTATCGGATAACCGAGTTATCCGAGGAAGCCAAAGAGAAAGCACACAACGAATGGTTGTGCAACCGATATTTTTACGGTTGGACACACGAGAACCGTCAGACCCTTGATACCTTTTGCGAACGCTTCGGCATTGTGTGCCGTAATTGGAGATATGACGCATGCAATTACAGCTATGACTACCGCAGCAGGCAGGAAGACTGCATAGACGGGCTAAACGGTTGGCGGTTGGCGGCCTATCTGATGAACAACCATTGGAACGACCTGTACACGCCAAAATATTTTTGGAAAGGGACGAAAGGACGAAAAAGCAGGATATTTGTAGATGCCTGTTGTCCCCTTACGGGCTATTATATAGATAACTGTATTCTTGATCCGATTTATCAGTTCTTGAAATCCCCCACCGAAAATATCACGTTTGACTGCCTTATGAACGAATGTCTCGACAGTTTTTTCCGTGCTTGTCGGGATGATATGGAAAGCACCCGGACTTTGGAATACTTCACGGAAGAAAGCAACGCCAACGGTTGGGAATACCTTTCAGACGGAAAACTATTCAATTAATTATCAACATTTAAAACTTATCATTATGAAAACGAACAAGAAAGTACAGACGAACAGCGTACAGAAATCAGAGAAAGAAAATGCAGTAAAGGTGACCGCTTTGGCAATCATCCCGAAACCGATTACACTACTCACACCGCAGGACGTGCCCACGGCTACCGAAGTGACAGAAACACCCGAAACGGCAACCGTTCCCACTGTTACGGAAGAAGCACCGCAGCAGGCCACGTTCAAGACACCGCTTGCAACGGCCACAGCCGAAACAGACCTTGACATCACCACCGTACACCCAAGTAGGGACAACCACCGCAAGACGTTCAATGACGCATCATTGCAGGAACTTGCGGAAAGCATTCGGGAAGTGGGAATCCTGCAGGCCATTGCAGTACGCCCACGCACGGAAGGCGGTTATGAAATCATATACGGTGAACGCCGTTACCGTGCCTCATTGCTTGCAGGAGCAAAGACCATAAAGGCAACCATATATAACAATGTGACGGACGATGAAGCGGAAGACATGTCGTTAAGCGAGAACTTGCAGCGTGAGCAGGTACGCCCCACCGAAGAAGCAAAAGCGTTCAAGCGGTTGCTTGAAAAGGGCAGATATGACATGTATTCACTGACCGCCCGTTTCGGACGGAGCGAGAAATATATCTATACCCGATTGAAACTGAACGAACTCTATGCGCCTATCGGTGAACTGTTGGACAATGAAACAATCACTGTCAGCATAGCCGAGGAGATAAGCACCTATGAGCCCGATATACAAAAGGACGTGTACGAGAAGCACCTCAAAGAGGGGAACGGTGAGGATTGGACGGGATATACATTGAACCTCTTCAAAAGGTACTTTGAAAAATACTATACCACCGACCTTGGGCAATACAAGTTCGACAAGACGGAATGCAATACATGCGTACACAACGCAGCCAATTACAACCTTTTTGCCGAGCATAACGGGTGCGGACACTGCACCAACCGCAAATGTCTGGAAGCCAAGAACGCAGCCCATGTGGCAAAAGAGACGGAGAAACTTTTGAAATCCGATCCGAAGCTGGTTGTCGCACGCCCCTACTACGGAAGCCGTAACGATATGGCACTACAGAAATTGGACAAGAAAGGGCATGAAATCAAGGAACTTGACTACAACGTATCGGCAAGGGAATTCCCCAAAGCACCCGAAGCACCGAAGAAAGAGCAGTTCACCCAAACGAAAGAGTACGAACAGGCGGTGCAGACATTTGAGCGCAGAAACGAGGAATATGCCCGAAAGGTGGAGGAACTTGACCGCATGAAGGAGGAAGGCAGGATAAAGACCTATGTAAAGGTAGGACAGACGGAACCCGAACTCTGCTACGTGGAGATAAACAGGAAGGAAACCGCCCCCGTCACTATCGGGACATTGCAGGAAAGGGACAAGCGTTTCAAACAGCTTTCCATCGAAAAGACCGTTGCCGATACGAAAAAGATTGTCCGTGAGAACGACTATCCCGAAAGCCCGTTCACGCAGTACGAAGACGGTATGGTTTATTTTGCCATGCTTGCCCAACTTCAAAGGAGACATTTCCCGCTTTTCGGCATCAAGGACCAGCCTTTCGCATTGGACGAGAAACAGCGGATGAAAATCGTTGCCAAACTGACGGACGCACAAAAGACGGTAATCAAACGGGACTTCATCAGCCACTTCCTTTGTGAGAACGGCCACGGAGACAACAACGCATCCAAGCTGCTGAGGGACTTCGCAAACATGCACTTTTCCGACCTGTACGGACTTGTCAAAGCCACCCACGAGGAAGAATATCAGAAACGGCATGAACGTTTGGAGGAAAGGATAAAGGAAATGAAGAAAGCGGAAAAGAAAGCTGCCAGGGAAGCCGAAAAACAGCAGACGACAGAAAAGACGGAAAAGAAGACCACCGCCCCGAAAACAGAGAAGCCCGAAAGCGGAAAAGCCGCCTGATCCCAAGCGGAAAGCATGTGCCGGAAACAACATCCGGCACATCTTTTTCACCGCCCCAAGAGAACAGAGGGCAGGGCCGGACGACCCCACCCACACCGCCACCGTAAAACCTTTTAAAATATCAGCGAATGAAATATATAAGAATGTTCCCGGACGTGGAATATTCCACCGACAGGGATTTTTTCCTTGAAAATCAGATTGTCTGCATTGTAAGCAGGGAGGGCACGAAGTTTTGCAGCCTGATAGAGAACCGTCTGTTCATGCGTTCCCAAAGCCGCCATATCAGCAAGCGGATGCAGCTGCATATCATGTGTGAAATCCACAAGGAAATCTGCCGCCTTCGCTATGGCGGCGAGCCGGTGGAATGACCTGCCACACCCCACACCTGAATACTTCCTCTCAAAAAAGTCGGGCAATCCCTATGCGGTTGCCCGGCTTTTTTCTATTTTTGCAGGGTTGAATCAAAAAAAGAAGGTTATAAGATTAAAGAATTTGAATGATAACATATTAGAATAGCTTTTAGCTGTTTATTCCCGAACACGAAACGACCAATTTTAATGCAGGAGAATAAACGAGCGGAGTCCTTGTCATATCCATTGGCACGGACTTAACTCGTCTCCTGCGAGGCGCTTGGTCGTGCCTGTGTTCGGACTTGTTAAGTTCCGTGCTTTTTTCGGTACTTAACAGTAATTACGGACAAGGCATTAACAAAAAAACTCATGGAAATATGTATGACAGGAATGTTGCCGTTACAGGCTGTACCATTGAAAAGACAAGCCGATACGACCGGTTCAGGGAAAACAATATCCGTATGGAACTCTACCGTATTATTCTTGCACTTTATGATGAAGGATACCGCATGTTCTCCTGCAATCTGAATACCTATATCGGATTATTGGCGGCAGATACGGCCATCATGCTCCGTGAAGCGGACAAATGCCCGGAGATACATCTTTCAGCCGTCATCACCGGCACACGCTATCCGGCAGATACCGACAAAGTGTATTGCGCCTTATATGATGACCTGATAAAGAAGGCGGACAGCAAGGAGACGCTTTCTGAGAAAGACAGCCTCACCGGTGCGTTTGCCGCAGGCCATATCATCTGTTATTACGAGGACTTTTCTTTGGAAATGCAGCGGATACGCATGTCCGCCACTCCTTGTACCAATATCCGCAAAATGATATAGGCATCTATTCTTTATCGCAGGTTACAACAACTTTTCCAGCCGGACAATCCGTTTTTCGGTTGATGGATGCGTGCTCATGATATATTCGGTGAACGAAGGCCGCTTCCCACCCGTTTCCGCCACCTCCAGCCGACGCAGGAACGAGAGCAGGCCCTCCCCGCAACCGTAACGTACCGCATACGTGTCGCAACGGTATTCGGCATATTTGTTGATATTCACGTCTGCTATCCGACTGATACCGTAAATCGTATGATGCAGCAGTTTATAAAGGCTCCACCAGAGCTTTGCCATCCCCGCTACGGCAAAACGGACAGCCGGAACCACGGCGATTACCAGATTGCCTGCCAATCCGAAAAACAGGGCCGGAATCAGGAACAGCCCGTACAGGCAGCGGTAGCCCAGCGACTGCATAGAGAAAAGAAGCACCTGATAGACAAAATCATAATGCGAGATGTGTCCCACCTCATGGCTGATTACCCCTTTGAGTTCCTCGTCCGATGCCGTCTGAAGAATACCGCCTGTCAGCCCGATTGTATGGAAGCCGAAAGTCACGGCATTCGTGCGTGCGTCCCTGTTGCAGTAGATATTCAGCTTCCTCTCCATCCCCATTTCCGAAAGCAGGCGTTCCAACCGTATCCGTTCCTCACCGCCCAGCGGTCTGTAACCCTCTTTCATCCGCATCAGCCATACGTTCAGCGGTGAAAGGCTGTACAGAATATAAAGCAAGACCATATAGAAAGGCAATGAACAGACCAGATGATGCGCAAAGCCGTATCGGGCAAACAATCCCGGCAGGAAGGAAGGGGACACCCATTCCACGACAGCCAGCAGCAGGACATAAAAGGCCGATATAAGAATAATGTTTACCACCGCCACATAAGAGAACAGAAGCAATTTGAATAAAATGCGGAATATCCTGAGTGTTGTTTTCATACGTATCTGATTGATTAATAAACTTCCGGCTAAATATAGAAACAAATTCCGTGCAATAGGAAACAATTACTCATTCCTTTGTTTTCATTAAGCAAATTTCATAAAATCAAGAACGGCGGGATACCCCACCGTTCTTCCTGACCGGCCTGACAACGGCTATTCTCCAGCCATATCATTCGCAGTGTCAAATGTTACTGTCAGTTCCCTTTCCTGTCCGAAATTGTCCCGGACAAAGAATTTCAGTTCCGAGCGTCTGGCACTTGTCGAACGGTAAAAGAGGGTGAATACCTGCCTGACCGGATTTTCCCTATCCAGTTCCGGCACTTCCGCCAACGGCCTCACTTCCCGGTTGACGAGTCTTACGCCTTCACTGTCCGTCACCTCTCCCTTGCCTTCCATCTGGATATAACCGATTTCATACTCCGCCTTTTCATAGTCCCCTTCACGGTCAAGATAAAAGCGTATCTCCACCGTTTCACCCGTTTCAATCTGTTCTTGCAGATACCATGACGAGAGGCTGAAATCATAATCCTGCCGGATGTCTATAGCATCGTTGCAGGAACCGAAGGCCAGCACCGCAAAGAGTGCGCCTATACATATATATAGTACATTTTTCATTTTTAAGTTTCTCCTTTCTCTTTTCATTAGTTAATGATAAGGCGGACTCCCAGTCCTACCTGCGTATGGAAATTACCCGCATCGGTTCCGAACAGGGCCCTTTCCTTGACTTGCAGCAGGAGCATCACCCGGTCGGTCAGATAAGTCTCAAAGGCCGCAGTCAGCCCACCGCCATAGATAAAGCAGTCACCGTTTGTCACCGTCGCCCCGTCAGGAAGCAGGGAGGTTCCCCGGTTGACCGTCTCGAAACCGCCCAATGCCGAGAGTCCGATACGCAGACATACATTCCGGCCCTTGTCCCACAATACGGGAATAAAGTAACCGAGTTCCCCCGTGAACTGCGCTTTGGGTATCGCCTTATTTTCATAGGTGTACTCCTTTATCTGATAATCCAGGCCATACAGCCAATAGGTACGGTTACGGTTGGTATGTGTAAAGGCCAGCGAGGTGAAGTAGTGGCGTTCACCGCCACTCTTCCATGAAAGGAAATGATTCACCCCGCCCGTCGTAAACTGTATGCCCGTCTGCCCCGGCAAGTCACGCTGCGCGTATGCTTCGCCCGCAAGGAGCGACAGTACAGCAGCTGTCAATATGAATAATATTCTTTGCATATACATTATATTATATATAGGTTATTATTTCAGGTGCAGCTCACTGATTGGTTTTGCCGCCACAAGGTCTGTATTCTCTATGCGGAACGACTGGTGACGGGCACCACCCTTTTCGTAAATCTCCACTACCAGCAGCTTGTCATCCGGCAGTGTCAGCTTGGGCAACACGAAGATGTTGCGTACCGTGGCCTTGCCGTCCACCGTTGTCAGACGGTTGTAAGTCCTTACCGGCTCTATAATATTCTCCTGCATGGCCGTGCGCCTGGCCACCTTCTTGTCGATCACCTTGAAACGGATATGGTCAATGTCGAACGATATGTCCGAGGTGTTGCGCAGGGAAGTATGCAGGTACAGCAGGTCATTGTTGATATAGATTCCTTTGAGCAGGGTCTGTATGCCGTACTTCTTGCAGCCGATATGCCTGATGTCCCTTTTGTTCTTCTTATACAGCGTGTACATGACGCGGTTCACCACCAGCGGTGTCTCCCCGCCGAGTTCCTTCAGTTTCACGAACATGCGGTCGTCAGCCGCCCCGCCCATCGGGTTCTTCCGCAGCCAGTCTTCCATCTCAATGGAAAGTTGTGCCGGTTCATTCTTATATACCACATTAAAGGAATAGAAGCAGCCGTCAGCCGTAATGACCGAGAAGTTCGTCTCGCCCTCAAAGCCCTTTACGGCAGACTTGATACGTACCACATTCTCCGCCCCCGTAGCTTTGTCGGCAATGATGTCGTAGGAGCCCAAATCCACATATTTCACTTCCGAAGGGAACAGGATATGTACGGTCTTCGAGAAAGTCACCTCGATGAGGTGCGGTGCGATAATCTGATTGGTGGGGAAAATCCTTGTTTCCACGGATTCCTGCGCCTTTACCGACAATACGGTCAAAAGCATTACTAATGATAAAATAATTCTTGTCTTCATCTGATTACTGTTTTTTTGAGATTAATAGAAGTTGATAATTTGCTTTCACGGCCACCTTCACCTCACGCATCTTTGTGGCCAGGTATTGCGACCCGCCGCCAAGCACGCCCCTTGTCACGTCCATGACCAGTTGCTGCGAGGCACTGCGTGCGAATGAGATGCTTGTCCCGAAACTGCCCCCGATATTGGCGGCGGCTTCCTTCATGGCGGTACGTTCCGCTGTGTTCGGGACGAAAAGTCCTTCCTGCCCGTCCATATCGTAAGCCACCAGTTCCACCGGCAGGATATTGCCGCCGCTCTCTATGGAGTTTACCGTGACCGCCATCCGTTGCCCCTCGATACGCACCGTGCCATATAGCGGAGTATTGGCAGGCACAGGCACGCCGCCCACTTGCAGCGGTTCCAGCAGCCGGAACTTCAGTCATGCCCCGGTGGTCACCGTCTGGTCTTCAGCCACGCAGGCACGTATCGTATTGGTTCCGGCAGGCTGTCCGGCACCTACCGCCGTGGCAAAACCGTAATTGCGGGGTACCGTGTCGGGAGCCGGTGGCGCAGCCAACGACGAGACCACGCTTTCCGTGGCACGTCCGGCGGCTATGGCGGCAGGGTTGCCGGACGGACCGCCCGACTGTATGCTTTTCACCTGCCCGCCCGCCTGACCGGGAAAATAGCGTGCCGCCATCTCATACGACTTTTCCATCAGTTCCAGCGGATCTTGTCCCTTCCGTTCCCGTTCCAGCTTTTCATTAAGCTCCTTCACCTGCCGTTCCAGATCGCTTACCCTGGGATTGTCTTTCGGTTTCTGATAGAACGAGGCTATCTGTCTTGATATTTGTTGTTGCTGTTGCCGTGACTCCCGGATAGCGTCCTGTTCCGGTGCCGCCTTTTCCGGCTTCAGCCCGTCCGACGTGTCCGGTATCAGGTAATCGTCCGCCATGTCCTGCAAGGTTCTTACCTTTTCCTGCCTGCGCTTCTTCATCCGCTCCAGTTCGTAAGCCTTCTGTTTGTCGGTCATCGTTTCCGGTGCGATAGCGTCGGGTATCGTTGTATTGATGCCTGCCGTCCCTTCCACCGTTTCCGTTGTGTCCGGCTTGAAGATAAACCAGATGAACCCGGCGCAAAGCAGGGACAGAACAGCCGCCACGCCATAGAATTTCAGCTTGTCGGCAGCCTTGCGGCTTAACTGTTTCCCCTTTTCGGGTACGGACTCCGCTTTCCGCATTTCCTTCTCCTTTTCTTTCTTATCGGATTGTGTCATTGGATATATTGTTTTTTAATGGTTGGGTACTGTCCGTCTGAGGAAACGCAATCCTTTGGAGATGCCGTACCTCAATCGGAAATTTGTCTGTTCCGCAGAAACCGCCCACGATGCAGGCAAGGTCGATGGCGGCGAAGAGTCCGAGCAGGTAAAGGATGACAACCTTTTGCTGCCGGCAGCTCAACCGCAGCCAGCGTCTGCGGAGTCCGGCCATATGGCGGTCTATCCCCGTTCTGAACGGGTGGAAGACCTTTTTTATCCCCTTATCTTTCATACTGTCCGATGTCCCTGTTTTCGATGATGGTAAAACTCTCTATCAGAAAGCCCTGCGGGTTGTTGTCACTCCGGGTGACGTTCCTCAGACGGCAGGTGGTGACAAGCGACCTTTCGGTAACGCTGCTCGAACGGATGATGTGCTGCCGGCAATAAGCCTTCATCCGGTAGGGATAACTGTCGAAGTTCCCCCTTATGCTGTCCACCGTCAGCGTCTGCGAGATGTTTCCCGCTATCATCCGGTTGAAATAGCCTTTTTCCTGCAAGTTCCGGTAGTAGCCGATGGCGCTTTCATCCGAAAGGTAAAGGGCACGCTGCACATTGCTTTCAATGGCGCTCTTGTCCGGTGACAGGGAGAAGAACAGCTCGTGGAAACGCCTGATATGTTCCCTCGCTTCCACCGGACGGTTCTGCTGCACGTCCTGCGAAAGGGCCAGCATCAGTGATTTTCCGCTGTCCAACACATAGATTTTCTGTCGCTGCGCCTCGGCGAAATCATAAGCCTTTCATACGGCAAATACCGTTACCAGCGTACACGCCCCCAGGAATATCATCCCGAACAGCCGTAGCTGCCGGAACGATGTCTCGATGTTTTTTAATGATTTGAATTCCATTTTCTTCTTCTGTTTTTAATGTTGTCGTTATACAATCATTGATGTAAGGTTAGAACATTTTCCTGATACGTCCGGCTATCGCTCCGCCTGCTGCACCGCCTACCGCCGCGGCACCGTTACCGGCCATCTTTCCGGCACCGTTTGCCTTCTGCCCGTAAGCTCCGGCACCGCCCGCCTGGATAATCCACGATGAAACGGTGGGGACACAGAAGTAACCGATGATACCTATAATCATGAAAATACAGTATACTTTCCCCGACGAGTCCGGTATGAATGCCGGGTCCTGCATATTCTCTATGTCCTGCTGCAACATCAGTATCTGTATGCGTGAGAGGATCGCTCCGAACAGGTCACTCACCGGCAGCCACAGATAGATGCAGATATACCGGGACAGCCAGGTGGTCAGCGTGCTCTGGAATCCGTCATAGACGGCCAGCGCGAAGGAGACAGGTCCCAGGATGGACAGTACGATCAGGAAGAAGGTCCTCAGCGTGTCTATCAGCAGCGAGGCCGCCTGGAAGAAGAGTTCCAGCAGTTCGCGGAACCATCCCCGGATTTTCTCGCCGAGCTCGTATATCTTCTTCTGTCCGTACATGTTTATCATCGTGTCCATGTCCCCCAGCGACCAGCCCAGTTCGTCCAGCCTCTTGTCATACGCCTCGTCGCTCACAAGGAAGGCCTTCGCCGGGTCACGCAGCATCGCCTCGCGTTTCAGCCTGTCTTTCTCTTCCTGGTATTTCCTCATGTCAAAGGTCTGCTGTTCGACCAGAGAGGAAGTCGCTTTGCATACGGGAGAAAGAATCCCGTTGATTGTACCCAGTACCATAGTGGGAAAAAACATGATGCAAAGGCCCAGCACGAAGGGCCGGAACAGGGGGAACACGTCTATCGGCTCGGCCCGGGCAAGGGACTGCCATACCCGGTAGGCCACATAGAACAAGGCACCGAGGCCCGCCACTCCCTTCGCTACCGAAGCCATGTCTTCACACAGCGGCATCATTTCATCATACAGCGAGCGCAGAAGCTCGTGAAGGTTTGTCCAGTCTATTGATAATAATAACATAGTCTTCTTGATTTAACGGATGAATGATTACCAGTAACGCTGCCCGTGTGTCCCGTACAGGGAGAGCACCCGTGCGGCATCCCCCTTTTCCTTGCTCCGCAGGTACGACACGCCGATGTTCTTGCGGGTATAGTACCATGTCAGGTTCTTGTATTCCAGCACCTCGCCGTATATCCGGTTGATGATGTCCAGCCGTTCCTTGTCCGTCATCGAGAGTCCGGTTGCCGTGGTCACTTCCTTCAAGTCCAGCAGCAGGTCGCTGCTTTCCTTGAGCAGTCTGTTGTACCCGAAAGCGATGGCCGATAGCTCTTCCACCGTAAAGTTGGGGTCGCCCGTCATCGTGTTGAAGTTCGTCACGTAGATGTCGCTGATGTCACCCACCAGAAGGATGGTCTGCTGCACCTTGCGGGCGCCCTTTACCAGGTCATGCACCGACTTCAAGGCATCATAATAAGCCTTCCCTTGCTTATAAATCTTTACAGTCTCCTGAAAATTGCTCCACATGTTCTGTGCAGTTGTGGAAGTCTGTACGATTTCATTGGCCGAGTTCACGATACTCTGTGCGAGGTTCGTGGGGTCTATCACCGTCCATTGCGCCTTGCTTGTCACTGAAAGGGATGACAATGCCATAAACAAAATTATCGTTCTCTTCTTCATGCCCTATCTCCTTTCTTTAGTCAGTAAATACCGGCTGTCGTCGTCACGGGCAAACAGACCGTAACTGCCGAACAGCAACACCTCGCTGCCTGAAAAATACCCGATGCATCCGGCATCCCTGTTCCCGTGCAGGAAAAGGTCGTCACCGCCGCGCAGCGGGATATTGATTTCAACGTAGGCCCTTTCTCCGGCGAACAGCGTGGCCTTGTATCCCTTGAAGCCGTCCGTCACCCGGTTGGATTTACGGATGGTCAGCGTCGAGCCGCCTTCCCTGTTCATTCAGTGCCCGCAGATGCGGTCATGTTCCAATTCCTTTCTCATCTCCCCAATCAGGTTCAGCAGGTCCAGATTGGTCAGGGTGGCGTCTCCGAGCGCTTCCCTGCATTGGCTTAATAAATCTTTCTTACTCATTGTGTTTTATGGATTAAAGGATTGTTTGTTTTCCTGCCGCTTGTTTTCGGCAAGCTGTCTGATAGCCAGCTCGATGTTTCCATCCAGCTTTTCCGTAAGCCTGGTAAGTTCCAGTTTTTCAGTCTCTTCTGTGGTGTAGCAAAGGTATTCTTCAGCCGAAACTTCTGTCGCATATACCGCACTTTGTGTACCGCCAAGCCCTATCCAGACCTCTTTATAAAGCCGGTTGGCCGCATTGGCAAGATTGATGGAAAGTATCTGTGAGCGTTCCTTGTCCGTCAGGCCGAGCAGGTTCTGTATCTGGTCGAACTTGTTCTGGTACTTTCGTTGGTCAAGCAGTATCTTGCAGTCCGAATTGTTGATGATTGTCTCCTTTACAACCGGACTCGATATGATGTCGTCCACTTCCTGCGTCACCACAACCGCTTCGCCGAAAAATTTTCTGACCGTCTTAAACAAATATTTAATATAAGAGGCCATACCTTCCTTGGCGATTGCCTTTCATGCTTCCTCAATCAGTATCATCTTGCGGATGCCCTGCAAGCGTCTCATTTTATTAATGAAAGTCTCCATGATAATGATAGTCACCACCGGAAAAAGGACGGGATTATCCTTCACGACATCCAGTTCGAATACGATGAACCGCTTGTTCAGTAAATCCAGTTCCTTGTCCGAGTTCAGCAGATACCCGTATTCGCCGTTCTTGTAATAGGGTTCCAGCACGTTCAGAAAACCGTCCACGTCAAAGTCCTTCTCGCGCACGTTCTTGTCCGCCAGCACCTTGCGGTAGTCTTTCCTTACAAAGTCATAGAACGAGTTGAAGTTCGGCTTTATCTTCCGGTTCTTCTTTATCTTCTCGATATACAGGCTGACTGCGTTCGAGAGCGCCACCTCTTCCGAGCGCCGGGGCGGTTCGTCCTCCCTTTTCCATAAGGTCAGAATCAGCGTCTTGATGCTGTCCCGCTTCTCGATGTCATACCGGTAATCCTCGGTGAAGAACGGATTGAAGGAAATCGGGTCATTTTCCTGGTAAGTGAAATAAACTCCGTCATCCCCGTTCGTCTTCCGGCGGATCAGGTCGCACAGCCCCTTGTATGAATTTCCGGTATCCACCAGCAGGATGTGCGTGCCCTGTTCCCAATACTGCCTCACCATATGGTTGGTGAAAAAGCTCTTTCCGCTGCCCGACGGGCCGAGGATGAACTTGTTCCGGTTGGTCACCACCCCCTTTTTCATGGGCAGGTCGGATATGTCGAGGAAGACGGGCTTTCCCGTCAGCCGGTCCACCATGCGCAGCCCGAAGGGGGAGAGCGAGTTCCGGTAGCAGGTTTCTGCCGTAAAGAAGCATAGTGCCTGTTCGGTGAACGTGTAGAAGCTCTCTTCCGAAGGGAAGTCCGCCTCGTTTCCCGGTATGCCCGCCCAGTAAAGGACCGGCAGGTCGGTGGTATTATGGCGGGGTGTACATTCCATCAGCGCCAGTGCGCTGCCCACGTCGTTCTTCACCCGCCGCAGCTCATCCCCGTTTTCGGCCCATGCAATCACGTTGCAATGGCAGCGGACGGATTGCAGCCCGTTGGTATGTGCCACGTTCAGGTATTCGTCCAGCCATTCCTTGTTTATCTGGTTGCTCCGGCTGTAGCGTGAAAGCGACTGCATGTTCTTCGCCGTCTTCTCGAAACGGGCGAGGTTCTCGCTGCTGTCGTCTATGAATATCCACTGGTTGTAGATATGGTCGCAGGGAAGCATGATACCCACGGGCGAGGCATAGCTCAGGCGGCAGTCCGAGCGGTCCGTGGAAAGACGCTCATAGCGTCCGTCGGTCCGTACCCTGCCCGGCAGGTCGTCGAGGTCGGAAAGGGTATGCAGGCAGAGCCGTTTGTCGCCGATACGCATCCCGTCCGGGTTCAGCTGCATGTCCTGCAACATGACGCTTCCGTCCGAAGACAGGGTCAGGTACCTCTCGATGATGCCCGGTCCGTCTTCCGTTCCCGTTATCTCTTCCGTGGACAGCCGCTCCAGCCTGGCAAGGCCGCTGTCATTCACGATACTCTCGAACTGTCCCACCGACTCCATGAAACGCTCCATCGTCTCCCTGTCCTGTATCTCCTTCGGCACCAGAAATTTCCGGCACAGCGTGTTCCAGTTGCTCTGCTGCCGCGAGCGTTCCCTGGTGGTCTTGGTGAGAAACAGGTAGCAGGTGTGGTTGAGGTAGGGCCGTTCGTTGAAGTGGCGTTCAAAACTGCGGGAGAGGAAGCCCGGGCCGTCTTTTCCGATGTCGGGCCTGTATTTCTCCGTGATGAAAATATCCTGTTTGTGGATGATTGAATAGTTCGGCAATACCTTGATTGCCTTGGCTCATGTGGCGTGCATCGCCTCATATTCCGCGGATGATACCGAAAACACTTCCGGCAGTGTCACCCGGAAAGCCACCGTGATGTCGGCGTCCTTGCTGACGATGCAGCCGTGCTCCACCGCCATGATGGGGAATTTGCTTTCCAGTGTGGATGTTGTCAATGTACTTCTCATGATTTACGATTGTTGTTTTTTAATCAGACGTGTGATACGTTTGCGTGAGAGGATTCTCCTGGGATGCTGCCGGGCGGCAAGGAGCTTCATCAGTCCGTGGCTGCCGAAACGCCGGTTCAGCGAAAAGGTCAGCCAGACCACTGCCGTGGCAGCCGATACCCCGAAGCCGATACACGTCCATTGCCCGATGCCCGCCGTGTACATGATGACGAACACCACGAACACGGCAAGCAGCCCGAAAGCAAAAATAAAAAGGTACTGGGCACGGAGCCCTTTGAACTCCACCTCACGGCCCACGCCTTTGTTTATCTCAAAGTCAGACATAAGCTGTTGTCTTTTATCTGTTCTTAGAGGAAGAATGACCTCAGGATAGTGGCGGCCACTATCAGGAAAATGCAGGCTCCGAACCATGAGCTGGCGGTTTTCGAGGTGTCGGGGTCGCCCGAACTGAATTTCTGGTAGACCTTGACGCCGCCTATCAGGCCGATAATGGCCCCCACCGCATACACCAGTTTCGTGCCCGGGTCAAAATATCCCGTCACCAACTGCGTGGCTTCCGTGATGCCCGCCTGTCCGTTTCCTTGTGCCATTGCCGCACCCGCTGCCGCCAGTACGGCCAGCATCATAATCAATCTTTTCTGTTTCATTGAATTACGAGATTTCTAAAGTGAATAAAAATCCACGGGCTGCCCCCTTTCACTATCCCCATAAGGCAGCCGTGGCCGTTTATGGTTTAATAGTTCAGGGGGTAAGTGCCGGCAGGTAATCAGCCGGAGTCATAATATGCCATTTGCATTGTTACATGATTTGGTGGTGAAACTTCATTGTTAATTCTCTCTTGAAAGCGAGATGCGAATCATCCCGAATCGTAATAGCCGTTTGTTCCCATTGTCTTTAACTGTCTTTATCGGTTTTTTTCAGATATTCCCCACACTTGAATCCCTTGCGGGGTGCGTAGTTTTCAAAAGAGGTGGACTTGAACAGCCACATCCGGTTCGCCCACCGGGCAAGGTCACGCTCGTACCTCGTAGGCGTCCGTTCATTTCCATAATCCCGGAAAGGGATGACAAAGGGGGTAATTCCCAGTTCCCTGAGTACATTTAACCGGAACAGGTCCTGCTCAATGGTCGAATTGAATCCTATCAGTACGTAACAGGTTATCTTGTAGGGCTTCACATGCTTTACCATTTCTTTCAGGCGGTCCCTCAGGTCAAGCTGCGGCAGGTCCCATGCGATATGGATGTTCTGCTTCATCCTGAGCCTGTTCAGGTGCCAGGCCTGTTCCTCGTCCATAATCCTTACGTCCACGCCGTGCAGCTTCACGGGCTGGCCCGCTTTCATCAGATAGCTTACCGCACTCCTTCACTGCGGGTTCGCAAAGAAATTGTTGTCCAGCACCTCAATCCATTTCCCTTTCGGGTTCAGTTCCACCGGTTCCACGGTCTGAATGTATCCTTCTTTCTCACGGACGAGGCAGAAAGGACACTTGCGGATGCAGCCTCTTGAAAAGAACTGGAGCGAAAAAGGGTATTCGGGGTAAATGGAATAGTCCATCATCCGGCTGTTCTCCACAGCTTCGGGAAGCCTGCCGGCTATGTCATACCCGGTGCCGCCCCTTACCACTTCCCCCACATCCAGCAGGTCATAGTCATAATCAGGCGTGAAGGTGAATACCTTGCTTGCCAATACCTTGTCATACCGCTGTCGCGGTGCCGCCCATTCCACCCGGTGCCCTTTTGCCTTGTAACAGGCCGAAAGGCGCATCAGTGCGAAATTGGGGAAGTTATGCCCGTCCACATCTACCAGTCCTATGTTCATACAAATAAAATTTAATGGTGAATAGTTCCTGTTGTCTTACCGGGTGAATGCCGCAAGCGGTCTGTCATCCCGAATCGTAATGGACTTTTGTCATTGCCGCTGTCGTTTTATGGATAAGTTAATGGAATGATTGTCTCTCCGGGAGTCGGTACGTTTCCCCCATAAGGGGAAGCCGCCGTTTGTCAACTTGAATCGAAATACGTCATAAACATGGATGATACGTTTTGTTGTTGGTATTCCTGCCGGTTCTCTCTTTTTACAGTGATACGGGCATCAACCCGTATCGAAATAGCCTCTTGCCATTGTTACCTCCTTTTTTAATCGGTTAGTCACTGTCCGGAGCAGCCCCGCCCATTTGCTCGGCTTCATCCAGAAATTTGCTGATACGGCTGTCGCTGCCATTGATACTTTCCAGTATCGAGCGTTCAATCTGCGTATCCCTGATATGGTGGATCGCCCTTAAAAGGGACAATCGTCTGTCTGTCGGAATCTCCCTGCCGTTGCAGAGGTCGATGATTAAATCAAGCTCTTCCGGCCCTATGCCGGTTGCCCCGTCCGAATAATCTTCGCGGACACAGTTCAGATCTTCCAGTTCCTCGTTCAACTCGTCGGTATCCACTCCGTCACCGTTTCCTCTCTGTCCGTCATCGCCTTCATGTCCGCCGGAACTCCCGTCCGGGGAAGCCCGCCACTCTTCCACACGCTTGTCCCGGAACAGATCCGGGATGCGCTCCGGCGGCACTTGTGCAACCTTTGGCGGTGCCGTGTCCCCGTTTCTGCCAGCAAAAGTAGAGGCATTTTCCTTACCTGCAATAGCCCCGGAACCGGTGGCGTTCATTGGCGGCTGCTGGCGTGTCCCATAGCTTTTCGTGACGACAAGGCTGTCCGTTTCCGACTGTTTTTCCACCGTTTTTTCACTGCTTCTCTCCGCAGTCTTTTCTGTGGGCCTCATCTCCGCCTTGACAGGTGGAAGCTCTTTCTCCTGTCTTTTCACGACTGCCGGAATCTCTTTCCTGCCCGTTTTCCCTTTCGCCTGTCCACGTCCTTTCTTCCGTTCCTCTTTCACCGGATCGAACCAGCCTGCCGCACCCCGCAGGGCTTTCGCCATGCGGCGGCGTGCCTTCCCGAAACATATCTCGCCAAGCTGTCCCCTGAACAGGAACTTGTCCATGAACAGATAGGCAAACAGCAGCCAGAACAGAACCGCTCCGGCTTCATAACATAATCGCATATCCATAGCTTAAAAAATTTTGTTGTAACTCTTCTGGCAGTATGTCTTCACCTCATCCGAATGTTTCTCGAAATGTTCCCGCAATACATTGTCAATGTAATTGCCCACCGTCAACTGCCGTTTACCGGCAATGCCGACGATGACCGATATTTTCCGGTGCAGTTCCTTGTCTATATAGACACCCTGCCTGCCTTCGCATTTGTAAGGGGTGAGGAATCTCCTCATAAATTCGGTCTGTGCGGCTTTCAACGTTTTGGATGCGGCCTTTTCCGGCATCTCTTCCGCTTCAGATTCCGTCTTTGCCTTTTCAGCCGTTTCCCTGTCCGTTTCCTCTTTGGGGGGAATGGACGGTGTTACCTTTTCCGGCGGGCTACCCGCCATCAGGCTGCGCAGGTAGGCTTCATCCACCGGATTCTGTCCACTCGTTTTCCTTGCCATGACTATACAATTTTGATTATCCGCATGATTTCATTCATAAGCGCATCAAAGCCGCACTCCTTCGTAAAGCCCGCATCCGGTGCAAACAGGGTGCTCCGGTAAACCGGGCCGCCCGTAGTGGAGAGGTCTTTGGTGAAGTTACTGCGCACGGGGACACGGGTTTGGAGACAGTCCAGTCCCAAGAGAGAGAAACCTTGCTGGTAAATGTCATACAAAACGGTACGTTCCCTGCGGTCCACCATATTCCAGAACATGCACAAGGCTTTCAGATTGGAGATGCCGGTCTTTATCAGGCGGTCATTGACAGTCGTGGCAAAGTTCAGCGTACTTTCCAGCACAAGGCGGTCTGCCTTTATCGGTACGAACAGATAATCGAGCGCACTGATTGTGGCAATCACCCCGTCACTGCCCATTGTTCCGGGCAGGTCGAACAGCACCACATCATAATGCACGTCCGCCTTTTCCTCAAACGCCCTTCAGTCCGTCATGCAATCCGCCGGGGTACTGCCGATAACAGGGTAAGCCTTCTTCTTCAACCGCCCGGCCTGTTCCACCAGAAGATTCTGATAGACGGGTGTGGTCTTTACCACTTCCATATCCCGTTTTTTCTGTTTGATGATTGAATGCTGCGGATAGTCACAATCCACTATCGCCACATTCAGACCTTTCACATAATGCAGTCACGACGCCGCATAAATCGCAAAGGTTGATTTACCCACGCCGCCCTTCTGGGAGGCGAACGAAACGAACACGGTTTTCTTTCTCTTTTCCATTGTTACTAATTTAAGTGAATAAATTGATTTATAGACAGCCGGATGAACAGCCGTCTGTCTTTGGGGCTATCTGTCCGGTTACTCATTCTGTTATCTGTTCATCCGGTTAGCTATATAGTTATTTAATTATGCGGCTACTTGGCTATCCGGCTATCTACTTATATGGCTACCCCATTACATGGCTATTTAATTATGTAGCTATTCAGCTATCTGTCTATTCGGCTATGTAGCTATATGGCTATGTACATATTCGGATAACTATTCACATATCCGATTGCATAGCCATTTATCCGAATAGCTGTTTATCCGTCTATACATTTATATATATGTATAGCTATATATCCGGATAAATGCCTGTTTGAATATCTGCCTGATTGCATATCTGTTTATCCGTTCAAATAGCTATCCGGCTACAAATAAACCTCAAAAAGAGCATCCATGAAGTACCCCCGGCTCCAAAGTCATTCATTGGCGGGTGTTGGCGTGACACGCCATGATGCACGGACAGAAAAAACTATCTACCTTTGTCGCCGGGAGGGCGGAGCCCGTTCTCGGTAAGAGAACGTAAAACAAATCCTTCAGACCTTTAATCCGGCCCAGCCGGATTTTAATATGCGTCAGCATATAGCGAGGTGTACTTTCAGCGGTTGAAAATATTTCCAACCGCTGAAAGTACCGCCCCGAAAGGCCTTTCGGGGATGTCAGTTCTCCCAAGTCGAACTTCCTAAATTATTCATGTTATGAAAGATGAAACAAGAATCCGTAGCGCCGCAGGGCGCAAGGTGCTGGCGGACCCGCGTACGCACCGCTATTATCTCTGTCTCAATGACAGTGAGAACGAGAAGTTTCTCACGATGTTTGAACAGTCCGGCATGAAGAACAAGGCCGAATTTATCTTTGCCCGCATCTTCGGCTGAGAGTTCAAGGTAGTGAGGATTGATAAGGAAGCGCAGGAATATTATGCCCGGCTGACCGCTTTCTATCAGCAGTTCCGCCGTATCGGAAACAACTACAACCAATGTGTAAAGACCATCCATACCATTTATGGGGAAAAGAAATCGCTTGCCTTCCTTTATAAACTGGCCGAAGAAACCCGCAAACTGGAGGAACTCTGCAAACAGATTATCGAACTGACAAAACGGTACGAAAAAGAGTATCTCACTAAAAAGGAATAACATCATGGTGCCGAATATCACATCCGGCAGTTCATTCTATGGAGTGATTGCCTATAATAAGATAAAGGTGGACGAAGGTATGGCAAAGGTATTGTGACATCCCAAAATTGCGGCTGACACTTCGGGCAATGTGCCGATTGAACACTGCGTGCAGGCTTTTGAGCCTTACATCGCACTCAACTCGCACGTCCGGAAACCGGTTATCCACATCTCCCTGAACCCGTCCCCGAAAGACATTCTTTCGGAAGAGCAGATGACCGTATTGGCTCAGGAGTTCATGGAAAACTTCGGTTACGGGAACCAGCCCTATATTGCATGGCTGCATGAAGACATAGACCGCAAGCACATGCACATCGTATCGGTACGTATTGATGAAACCGGAGAAAAAATAGACCATAACCGGGAAGCTATCCGGGCACAGAACATCTGCCGTGAAATGGAAGTGAAGTACGGGCTTCATCCCACACTCGGAGAACACGGTGAGAGGGAACTGTCATCCCTACAAAAAGTGGACTATGCGAAAGGAGACGTGAAAGCACAGGTAAAGCATACCGCCCGAACCTTGCTGGAATGTTACAACTGTCACTCGCTTGCCGAATATGGCACTCTTCTGAACCTGTATAACGTAACCGTTTATGAAGTCAGGGGAAGTGTGGACGGGAAGGAATACCACGGTATTATGTACGGAGCTTTGGATGATAACGGACAGCAGGTGGGAACACCTTTCAAGTCCAGCAAGTTCGGTAAGGCATTCGGTTATGAAGCACTGCAAAAGAAGTTTGCCGCTTCTACTGAAAAGGTGAAAAGGAACAGCCTTGCCGAAAGGACAAGACAGGAAGTCATTAAAACCATGCAGGACATCGGCACGAAAGAGGATTTCGCCCGAAAGCTGAAAGAGGCGGATATAGAGACGGTTTACCGTATCAATCCCGAAGGACGTCTGTACGGCATCACTTTCATAGACCATACCAGCCGGACAGTGCTTAACGGCTCGCGTCTGGGCAAGGCCTTTTCAGCCAATGTGTTCAACGAATTGTTCAACAATCCGGATGCGGACCGTACAAGGCTGATACCACCGCCGGAGCAGGATACACCCCGGCCGGAACAAGATACGGAAGAAAGACTGGAAAGGAAGGAATACCGGCAGCAGGAAAATCAAGGCTATCAGAGTGAACTGTCCGGCAGTCTGATTGATACGTCCGCACTCGGTGCCATTGACATTTTCTCCCTACTCATGGAAGATGACCATACGCACGAGTACATCGATCCGGCCTTCCGCTTCGGACGCAGGAAAAAGAAGAAGCGCAGGCGCAAATTATAATATAATTAAGGTATAGAACAAAAAGTCGAATTTTAACAGTTACAATTATGCAGAATGAAGATGATTTAAGAGGTCTTGCCAAAGTCACGGACTTTATGCGGGCCGTCAGTTTTCTATTTTTGGCGATACACATCTATTGGTTTTGTTACGGCTGGCTACACGAAATGGGCTGGACGCTTGATATTGTGGACAGGATACTGTCCAATTTCCAGCGTACCACAGGACTGTTCTCGTCCCTTCTTTACACCAAACTGTTTTGTGTCCTCTTCCTCGGTCTGTCCTGCATGGGCAACCAGGGGGTAAAAAAGCATGAAATCACATGAAGGAAAATAATTATTGCGGCCATAGCGGGTGCCATACTCTTTTTCCTGAACTGGTGGTTACTGTCCATTGACGCATCATCCGGTGTATGCGCCATACTTTATACCGTGACATTGGCCGGCGGTTTCTTCTGCCTGTTGGCATCCGGTTTATGGATTAGCCGTCTGTTGAAGAACAATTTGCTGGAGGACGTTTTCAATACCGAGAATGAATCGTTCATGCAGGAAACCCGCCTTATGGAAAACGAGTATTCCATTAACCTGCCGACCAAATTCTGGTACGGGAGAAAGGAATGGAAAGGCTGGATAAACGTGGTGAATCCTTTCCGGGCCAGCATGATTTTAGGTACACCGGGTAGCGGAAAATCGTATGCCGTGGTCAATAATTACATAAAGCAGGCAATAGAGAAGTCCTATGCTCTTTATATATACGACTTTAAATTTGATGACCTGTCGGTTATTGCCTATAACCACCTGATTAAGTACAGACACCGCTATAAGATACCGCCCAAGTTCTACGTGATAAATTTCGATAACCCACGCAAGAGCCATCGCTGTAACCCGCTGGCACCGGAACTGATGACGGATATTTCAGACGCTTACGAGTCGTCGTACACCATAATGCTTAACCTCAATAAGTCGTGGGTGCAAAAACAAGGGGACTTCTTCGTAGAATCCCCGATTGTCCTGTTTACGGCGATAATATGGTTTTTGAAAATCTATGAAGGCGGCAGGTTCTGTACATTCCCCCATGCGATAGAACTACTAAACAAAAGGTACGAGGATGTATTCACCATTCTGACAAGCTATCCCGAACTTGAGAACTATCTGAGTCCGTTCATTGACGCATGGAAAGGCGGGGCGAGCGAACAGCTCCAGGGCCAGATTGCAAGTGCTAAAATCCCGTTATCCAGACTGATAAGTCCGCAACTCTATTGGGTAATGTCCGGCAGTGACTTTACGCTGGATATTAATAATCCCAAAGAACCGAAAGTGTTATGTGTGGGCAACAATCCCGACAGAATTTCAATCTATGGGGCAGCATTGGGACTTTATAATTCGAGAATCGTTAAACTGATAAACAAGAAGAGGCAACTCAAAAGTTGTGTGATTATTGACGAGTTACCCACGATTTTCTTTAAAGGTTTGGACAATCTGATTGCCACGGCACGAAGCAACAAGGTGGCGGTTGTATTGGGTTTTCAGGACTTCAGCCAGTTGAAACGTGACTACGGTGACAAGGAGGCCGCCGTTATCATGTCAACTGTGGGCAATGTATTCAGTGGTCAGGTAGTAGGTGAAACGGCCAAAACATTGTCGGAAAGGTTCGGGAAAATCCTGCAAAAGCGGGAGTCTATGAGTATCAACCGCAGTGACACTTCCACTTCCATCAGTACGCAATTGGACAGCCTGATACCCGCCAGCAAAATCAGTACACTTTCACAAGGTATGTTTGTCGGTGCCGTAGCAGACAACTTCGGAGAGACAATCGAGCAGAAGATTTTCCATGCGCAGATAGTAGTGGATAATGATGCAGTACAGAAAGAGACAGCCGCCTATCAACCCATTCCTGAAATCAGCAGCTTTCTGGACGAGGACGGCAATGATACAATGGAGCAGCAGATACAGGCCAACTACCGACAAATCAAACAGGATATTGTCGAATTAGTGGAGAACGAATTGCTCCGCATAGAGAATGACCCGGAACTCAAACATCTGTTGGGCAGTGACGAAGGTGCGCAGGCATAGCCGTTCCTCAGAAAAGGATAACAGCATGGGCAGGCAGGTTCAAATATAGACATTTTGAAAATTCATTATGACAGTTCTTCATTTATTCGTAATTTTTATCGGAGTGAACAATTATCCATAACGTCATTTTCCGCCAAATCCCGCCATTCATTTCCACCATTCCCGGAACTGTAATAACCTATCAATTAAACCTCTACATTCGCACCGACGGGCTAAGGTTTACCCGATATTGATTAATTATTGTATCACTTAAACTATTAATTTTATGGCTAAGAAAAAACAAGAGCAACAAGAGCAGAGTCAGGACGAGCATGTAATGGCAGTCCTTGACAAGAGAACGAACAAGACCGCAGTCATCTCCAAGATGAACGAACAGGACGGCAGCATCGAAGTCGTACCGCCGGACAAAAAGAACAACAACAGTTTTCTCAAACTGGACCGTACCACACCTCTGGAACTGTTCTTCACGAATTTCAAGAACCAGTACCAAAATCCTACAAGCTTCAGTTTCTTCCTTGTACCACTTGCCGTTTTGGACAAGACACTGAACGCGGTCATCCAGATTCGGAAAGGGGAAGACCCCGGACCGGACGGCAAGAAACTGGTAGAAAACAGCGAACTCAACGACGAGGGACGTATCGCCAAACTGGCCCGGCGGTATAAGTTTGATGAGCACCAGCTGCCGTGGAAAGATCTGAACGCACTCGGTCTTGACAAGGAGACTCTGTTCAACAACCATTGCATGGGAGAACTTCTCAAAGGAAGAATCACTTCCACCGCACTGCCCATCAGCAAGGAGATAAACGGAGAAAAGAAAGATTTGGGCGAGGCCTGTTTCATGTGTGTGAAAGGTGCGGACGGCAAAGTGGAACTCAAGACACTCACCCGTCTGGACAAGCCCCAATATGATTTGCCGGTCTATAAAGGCGTATTCACGGATGAAGAGAAGGACAAACTGGCCGAAACGGGTACGTTGGGAGGAATCAAAGAAATGAAGGACACGCTTACCGGAAATGTATGCAAATGCTATGTCAGTTTCCACGAGTCCACCAACCGCATCATCACCATGCCCGTGGATGCCATCAAAATCCCGGACTACATTTATGGGAAGAGACTGGACGACAAGCAGAAGCAGATACTCGCTTCAGGTGGCGAAGTCCCCATCAATGACATACAGCGCAAGAACGACACCATGCTTTCCGGTGTGGCCTATGTCGATCCGACCATAAGGGACATCGCATTCAAACAGTCCGACAAGCAGCTGAAGGTCAGCGATACGATTTTAGGAGCCAAGATAACCCCCGAACAGAAAAAGATACTGGAGAATCACGGCATGGTATTCATTGAGAACATGCGCAATCCCAAGACCAGACAGCTGTTCTCGGATGATGTGCGTTTCAGCAACAAGAGCAACAACCTGCTCATAGGACGCAATGCCCGTGAATACAAGCCGGCGGTTGAAACCCCCAAAAACGACAGGAAACAAGAAACAAAGCAGACGGCCCGCCATGTCGTATCTCCCAGACCGCAGGCCAGAAAGAACAGCCTCTCGTTCTCGTAATCCGGCAGCAGGCGGAACGTTTACCGAATCCATATACCCGGTTTCCTCTCAGGTTACCGGGTATGTCACAAATTATTTCCCCATTCAAAATCCAATGACAACAGATGATGATTACACAACATGACAACAACGGAGAACTGTCCTGCTTCAAGTCAGCTCTCCTTTTTTATTTAAGAGAAAGCCATCCGCACATGGCCGATGACAAGGCATTCATCCGGGAGCGTGCGGACAGTGCCGCAGAGGCTTACGAACATGCCATACGTGACGGTCTATCCGTCAGGCAGGCTTTGGAACAGGCTGACGCCGTTCTCTATCAGGACTTGCGCTTTTCCCGGTTCGATACGGTTTTCGAGGCCGTATCGGAGTGGTTTCCCGAAGTACGGCCCGAAAGACGGACGGATTTCTGCCTGAAGGTATTGTCACCCGCAGAGGCGGTATTCGGCAAATATTCCATAGACGACAGGTTTGAATCATCCCCGGCCTGTCATACACTTACCGTTGAACTTACAGGTTTCATACAATCTTATATAGAACAATATGGCGTATAACAGACGACAACATCTGGCGGACAACATAGCCGCACTTGAACTGATATTCATGCGTCCGGAGTTCTCTCTTACAGAACAGGGACGCAAGGTCTTGAACGGTTATTCGGGTTTCGGAGGACTGAAGTGCATCCTGAATCCGGCGGAGAAAGATACGGACATAGAAAAATGAAGATCGGACAAAGAACTGTTTCCCCAGGTCCGGCTGCTGCATGAACTTCTGCGTGAGTATTCCAAAGACGAGAAAGAATACAAGTCATACGTCCAAAGTCTTAAGAATTCCGTCCTTACAGCCTTTTACACACCCGAACCGGTGGTAACGGCCATGCAGGAAGCCCTGCTGGTACCGGAAATCCGCCCGGAACGTTTTCTTGACCCTTCCGCCGGAACGGGCATGTTCATCAGCACTCTGAAGGATGTCCCCGAAATCCATTGTTTCGAGAAGGACAGGCTGACGGGAAGGATACTCTCATCCCTCTATCCGGAAAGCAAGGTGAACATAGAGGGTTTCCAGTCCATACAGCCTTATTATAACGGCTACTTCGATGTTGTTTCTTCCAATATCCCGTTTGGGAATACCAGGATTTATGACCGGGACTTTGACCGGAGTGACGACCCGGTGCGCAAATCCTCACTCGCTGCTGTACACAACTATTTCTTTCTCAAAGGCATGGATACGCTGCGTGAAGGCGGGATACTGGCCTATATCACGACTTCGGGCGTCATGGACTCGCCACAGAACCGTCCCGTCAGGGAGTGGCTGGTAAATCATGCCAATCTCGTTTCTACCATCCGTCTGCCGGACAATCTGTTTACCGATGCGGGTACGGAAGTGGGCAGCGACCTGATCGTATTGCAGAAGAATACCCGAAAATCGGAACTGACCGAAAAGGAACGGAACTTTATTGAAACCCGTCTTATATCGGGCAGTATCAATATCAACAACAGCTATGCCGATTTGGACCATATCATCCATACTTCCGTATCCATGGGTAAAAACATGTACGGACAACCGGCCATGAATTTTATCCATGAAGGGGGTATCGGAGCCATTTCCGAACATCTCAGGCTATTATTGGCGCAAGATGTGGGAAACCATCTTGACCGGAAACTTTATGAAGAAAACCTGTCCCGTTCCAGTGTTTCCACTGCCCTGAAAACCGGACCGGAAGTCGCACCGGAAACAACAGCAGTGGAGCACCGGCAGGAGATGCAGGAAGAAAGTCTCCTTTCCACCAAGCCTTATGAACCCATGCTTAATCTGTTTGCCGCCTATGCGGACGAGGAGGAAACGGAGGTACAGATGATGGAAAACCGGCCATCACCGGGCCGGACAGCGTCGGCATCCCGCAAAAGAAAAGGAAACGAACCGGAAATGTTCAATCTGTTTTCGCAAGAGAACATGTATGATGAAGCCGTCTCACAAGAAGAAATGACCGGGGAACAGGTGGCAGCGGAAGCGAAATGGCAGGAACGCAGACTACGGTTCGAGGAAGAACGGAAAAAAGAAACGGAACCACGTCCGTTTACCGGAGAAATACGCCCCGAATACAAGAACGGCTCTCTCGTGAAAGCCGGTGAGCAATACGGATATTTGCAGGGATTGGGTACTCCCGAAGTACAGTTCCATCCGCTCAGGCTGACTGTCACACAACAATACCGGGCCGCCTACTATATCCCGCTCCGTGAAGCCTACCACAATCTCTACAATGCGGAAGCCGAAACGGAAACCGAACAGCCGGAACTAAGGGAGGAACTGAACCGGCAGTATGACCGTTTCCACCGCATGTTCAGGGAGCTGAACGGAAAGGACAACGCCAAGTTCCTGCTGTTGGATGCAGGAGGACGGGAAATGCTCTCATTGGAGCGTTCCGTCGACGGGAAGATACAGAAGGCGGACATATTCACCGTGCCCGTATCGTTCAACGCCAACGAGGTGACACATGTGGATACACCGCAGGAAGCCCTTGCGGCATCCCTGAACAAGTTCGGCGAGGTCAATCTGGAATATATGGAGAATCTCTGCGACATCGGCAGGCAGGAACTGCTCGAACAGCTGGAAGAGCGCATCTTCTACAATCCCATGATGAAGAGCCATGAAATCAAGGACCGTTTCATAGCGGGCAATGTGATCGCCAAAGCAGAATGGATAGAGAACCACCTGAGAGACTATCCCGATGACGGAGCGAGCAGAAAATCATTGGAGGCCCTTCGGAAAGCCATACCGGAGCCCATAAGTTTTGAACAGCTTGACTTCAACCTGGGGGAACGGTGGATACCCATGTCCGTATATGAGGAATTCGCCGGATACCTCTTCGAGACAAAGGCCCATATCCACTATACGGAATCCATCGACGAATTCAGCGTAAGCTTCGAGAGCACCAACGCGAACATCACCGACAGATATTATGTGAAAGGGGAAAAGAGAGGCTATTACGGAAACGACCTGCTGAAACATGCGCTGCACAACACCGTACCCGACATAACCAAGACCGTACAGGACAAGGAAGGCAATGACATTAAGGTACGGGATGCGGAGGCCATACAGCTTGCCGACACCAAAATCAACGAGATACGTTCCGCCTTCACCGGCTGGCTGAATGAACAGCTGCCCGAGTTCAAGCAGAACCTTGCGGACATGTACAACCGCAAGTTCAACTGCTATGTACGTCCCGATTACGACGGTTCCCTGCAAAGCTTCCCGTTCCTTGACCTGAAAGGGCTGGGCATACCGTCCCTGTACGACAGCCAGAAAAATGCCGTATGGATGCTGAAGATGAACGGAGGCGGGATAATCGACCATCAGGTAGGTACGGGCAAAACCCTTATCATGTGTATAGCCGCCTTTGAGATGAAACGTCTCGGACTGGCGAACAAGCCGATGATTATCGGACTCAAAAGCAATGTGCATGACATAGCCGACACGTTCAAGAGGGCCTATCCGAATGCCAGAGTGCTGTATCCGGGCAAGGAGGACTTTACGCCGGAGAAGCGTGTCGGAATATTCCATGACATCAAAAATAATAACTGGGACTGTATCATCCTGACACACGACCAGTTCGGGAAAATACCCCAATCCCCCGAAATACAGCAGAAAATATATACGCAGGAAATAGACAGCATCGAAGAGAATCTCGCCGTATTCGAGCAGCAGGGCAATGAAGTGACCGGCTGGATAAAAAAGGGGCTGGAAAAAAGAAAGGAAAACCTTGAGGCCAAACTTGAAAAGCTGGAACAGGATATAAAGGACCGGACGGATGATGTTACAGATTTCAGACAGATGGGCATCGACCACCTCTTCGTTGACGAATCGCACAATTTCAAGAACCTGATGTTCAACACACGCCATGCAAGAGTTTCCGGTCTGGGCAACCCCGAAGGAAGCATGAAGGCCATGAACATGCTTTTCGCCATCCGTACCATACAGGAGCGTACGGGCAGGGATTTGGGGGCCACTTTCTTGTCCGGTACGACCATCTCCAACAGCCTGACAGAACTCTATCTCCTTTTCAAATATCTCCGTCCGAAGGAAATGGAGCGGCAGGGGATTACCTGTTTTGACGGTTGGGCGGCCGTCTATGCGAAGAAAAGCACGGACTTTGAATTTTCAGTGACCAACCAGGTGGTGCAGAAAGAGCGTTTCCGCTATTTTATCAAAGTGCCGGAACTCGCCAATTTTTATGCGGAGATAACCGATTACAAAACGGCCGAGGACGTAGGGGTTGACAGGCCGGAACTCAACGAGCAACTCTATCACATACCGCCCACTCCCCAGCAGGAGATTTTCATTCAAAAACTGATAAAGTTCGCCGAAACCGGGGATGCGACCTACATAGACAGGGAGCCTCTGTCCGAAGCGGAGGAGAAGGCACAGATGCTGATCGCCACCAACTACTCGAACAAGATGTCGCTTGACATGCGGCTGATAGACCAACAGTACGGTGACAGTCCGGGAAACAAGGCGTCCCATTGCGCAGCCAAGATTGCGGAATATTACTATAAATATCTTGACCAGAAAGGCACACAGTTCATTTTTTCAGACTTGAGTACCTATAAACCCGACCAGTGGAACATCTACAGTGAAATCAGGCGCAAACTCGTGGAAGACCATAATATCCCGGAAAAGCAGATAAAATTCATTCAGGAAGCAAACAGCGACAACGCACGCAAGGAACTGTTCAAGGATATGAACTCCGGGCGCATCCGTTTCCTTTTCGGTTCCACACAGAAACTGGGAACGGGTGTCAACGCGCAGGAACGGGCCGTGGCCATCCATCATCTGGACATACCCTGAAGGCCGTCCGACCTGGAACAGCGCAACGGACGGGCGGTAAGAAAAGGCAATATCATCGCCAAGCAGTACGCCGACAACAAGGTGGACTGCTATATCTATGCGGTGGAGAAGTCACTGGACAGCTACAAGTTCAACCTGCTGCAAAACAAGCAGGTGTTCATCAACCAGCTCAAAAGCCGCAATCTGGCCGCCCGTACCATTGACGAGGGGGCGATTGACGAAAACGGAGGCGGCAGTTTCAGCGAATACGTGGCCATCCTTTCGGGCAACGACGACCTGCTGGAAAAGGCCAAGCTGGACAAGAAACTGGCGGTCCTCGAAAGCGAGAGGCAGGCATTCTACCGTAACAAGGGAAACGCGAAAGGCAAGCTGAATGAAAGGACTTCGGGAATAGAAAAAAACAACACCTTTATCGGGCGTTTCACCAGGGACTGGGAATATTTCAACAAGGTGATACCCGCAGATACGGAAACCGGACTCCGTCCCAATCCCCTGAAACTGGACGGTGTGGATTCGGACAATGTGGAGATACTCGGCAACCGGCTTGCCGCAATCAACCGGAATGTCCGGACGGAGGATGACTATATGAAAATCGGAACCCTGTCCGATTTCCGCATCCTTGTCCGTACCGAGAGGATTTGTGACGGGGACACACAGACCTTGCAGAACAAATTCATGGTCGAGGGACTGGACGGTATCAAATATACCTACAACAACGGTTATATAGCCAAAGACCCGAAACTGGCCGTCATGAACTTCATCAATGCGCTGGAACGCATTCCCGCCATGATAGAGAAACGGGAAAAGGAGAACGCAGAGCTGTCGAAGGACATCCCGGTCCTTCAGGAGATTGTGGCGGCTTCATGGCCCAAGGATGCGGAAATCAAGCGGCTGAATGAGGAACTTGCCACGCTGAACCGAAAAATACAGCTTACCATAAAACCGGCAGGCGGGCATGAAAGCGGAACGGATGACGGAACGGAAATAAAAGGAGAGAAAGCGACAGGCGAAAGTGACGATACACCGGACCTGCCACGGAAGGCAAGGCATGTCCCCCCAATGGAAATTGCCGCCCCGTCAAACGGACTGAAAAAAATATCCTAAGTTTGCCGTAAAGAGCCGCTTTTCAGGAAATGACAAAGGTATGGCCGGCACCCGGATAAATCCGGTCTGCCGGCCATACTCTTATCTGTAATGGGAAGAAGGGCACTCCGTCATTCCTCTTCCTCAAAGGAAAGGCTCTCCACCTGTCTGTTAATAACCTTCCAGTCAATGGAATCCTTCAGATTGATTATATCCACAATCGAATAATGCCTGGTCCCGTTTTCCTCTTCCGCAAAACGCAGCCGTCCGCTCAAACGCTGCTTCTCAATCTCTGCCGGATCGAGGTTTATCAGCTCACAAACCTCATCGGGCAGCATGGAGAGTTCTACACAGTTATCCTCGCAGATATGTTGCAGCACGGCCAACATGTTGAGGGACTTCTTGTAACTTCTCACGAGTGCGGCGAACGAGCCGCTTTCAACCTTAATCATCTTTCTCATAACCTTTTATTTTTAGAGTGTTCTTCTTTTTCCAGCAGCATGGCACGCAGCACGTCCGAACGGCGATAGTAAATCTTCCCCTTGTCACGGTGGAAAGGCAACGAACCGTCATTGCGGCGTCTTAGAAGTGTCCTGTCGGACATTTTGGTAAGCAGGCGCACGCCTTTTGAATCCAGTATCTCGCTGTCGGGCAAGTTATGTATGGCAGGAGCCAGTAACTTTTCAATGTTGGTTACTTTGGCGAGTATGGTACTGAGCATGTGGGTCATCTGCCCACCAGGTGCAGTTCTTCTGTTATTCATAATGACCTTGTTTTTATTGTTTATGGTGCAATATTACGGAGATATTATAAAGCCATTGGTTACTCAACCGTTGAGCAACCGCCAAAAAAAGACAGAAAACGCCAAGCCGGGACAAAAAAATAGCCGGAAGGCTCTGTTCCCGGCTATTCTATGACAGGTAGGTATCAATAAAAGTACAACTGTGCTTATTAATACTTTAATAATCAGATTTATATAAAAAAACAAACAAGAAAAAATTTTGTTATATCCCCAATATTTCCTACTTTTGTATATGAGTTATTTGAAACTATGCAAAGCAGTGTAATCCGAAGCAGGACTTCCATATCTAAATCGTTACCTGCATCTTTTAAACTCTCTACATTCATCTCATCTTCAGAGAGTTATATTGAAATATTTTGTTTTCTTTCGTAAAACTAAAAGTTTCAGCAAGTGAAACTTTTGGTTTCAACGATATGAAACTGTCATTCCGGCCCGTTGGGAACCGGCAAGGGTATCTATATAAAACGACCGAAACAGATACTTTTCGAAGGAAAAGTATCTGTTTCGGCATAAAAACGTAGTGTTAACATAGGAAATAGGGGAATTATCCCCTATTTATTCTCTTGATTGCTGTTATGGAAACCGTTTTATTTGAGGAACGGGTTGCCGCTTTTGTCTTTGCTCACTACCCAGCGGAAAGCATTAACCAATAGCAGGTTCTGTGTACCGTCGATAAACTCTTCGTCACCATGCCCCATATTCAGGTAAATCATTCTGTAATTCTTGTTGGACCATACGATGGGGAAGTCGCCAAAATTCACTACATCCTTGATACCCAGTGGATAGTTCTTGGGAGATAGGGACAAGAGTACCTCTACGTCCTTGTTCTGGCGGGGGCTGGGAGTCCATTGGTACCATTCGCTGGCGGGAGCCACGAATGATGCAGGCAGATTCTTGGTAACGGGATGTTCTTCGTTGTCGACTTCGACCAATACCGGCTGGGGAGG
Source organism: Bacteroides sp. Marseille-P8574 (assembly GCF_902825465.1). NCBI lineage: Bacteria > Pseudomonadati > Bacteroidota > Bacteroidia > Bacteroidales > Bacteroidaceae > Bacteroides > Bacteroides sp. Marseille-P8574. The sequence goes on along the minus strand of NZ_CADEBE010000002.1, from coordinate 1,168,267 downwards.
CCAGTTGTTGCAATAGAACACCCCACCACCAAGAAACTTAACGAACCAGGGCCAATGCGTGTTTTTGTCGTTGTAGGCTGCTGCGTGGAAACCTACCCAACCGCCTCCGTTTTCCATGTATTGCTCAAAAGCATCGCGTTCGGCCTTGGTGTTGGGGGATGTGTTAAGCATGATAATGACATTGTATTCTTTCAGTTTCTCGTATGGGTATTTTGAAAAATCGGTAGTAATATCCAGAACAAAGCCGTCACCGTAATTGAGCTTCTTGAAGAAAGTGGTTGCTTGTTCTGCAAATTGTACGTGTGCTTCTTCCGCATGTTGCGTGTAATAAATCAAGGCCTTGAAGCGAGGAGCTTTGGCATAGTTTGCCGGATAACCTTCGGGGACTTGTGCGTACGTCAGCAAGGTGCAAGCCGTAAACAATAAAATAAGCAGATGTTTCATAATTTGTAATTTATAAGTTATTAATTCTCCATTATCTAATATTCCGCAGTCAGAGACAGCCATTTGCCTGCCGAGGTAACCCATACCTCTTTATAACAGGCATTGTTGGTTTGCGGCCAATAGGGGACATCGTCGTTACCCAGGGTACGGATACCAACGGGCATCTCTCCTGTCATTTCTCCCGAAGAGAAGGTATTCAGTTGCGGATAGTTGTGTCCTTCTCCATAAATCAAGGATTGTCCGAAAGGATTCTTGCCTACGGTCCAGTACAACTGTTCCAGACCGATGTTGAGCAGTTCCTTGTCCTTCAGGAAGTTTCCGCAGATGGCGGCGGACTTTCCGTTGGAAAGATGGATGGCGGTATTGCCGTTGAAAATGTTGAACCACACGGGGAAGCGTTTCATGTAGTGCTCTTTGTCCAGTTGTACTCCTCGTTTAATCTGTTCCGTGTACAGTTCCTTGGCATTGGCAGGTGGAAACAGATGGAGGGCGTAGAAGTTGGTGGTATCCTTATATTCCTCTGCATGGTAAACACCGCTTGGAATCATGCCGTAGGGATGGGTATACTTCATCATTCCTTTCAGATACTCTCCATATAGTTGTATGGAATTCACCCATTTAGGATAATCGGGGTGCTCCTTCTGGGTTTCGCAAAGCATCACCATGGCCTGCATATAGACCTGCTCGCGCGACTGGTGTATGTAATGTACGATGGATTTGCGGGATTTGTCCCGGTAGAAGAATCCGCGTGTCCCGTCTTGGTCTTTCAGCGGTTCCGTACGCTGGCAGTCGAGGGTATAGCGGATGTATTCGGCGGCGATGTCCGCATAAGAAGGCTTTCCGGTCAGCTTGTATAATTGGCTTGCCGACCAGGAGATGGTAGCCATGTACTGGCTTTTTGAAGTATTGTAGCTGTGTTCGTAAGGCTGGACGAACTGGTCGAAACCGTCTTTCTTGAATTTCTCCATGGCGAAAGCGAAATCTTCTTCGGCCACGCGCAGAAGATATTCCTGCTGCATCGGGTCGTTGTCTAGCGTCATGGAGGCATACGCCTCATATCCGGCATAGAGGAAATTGTCGAATGCCATGTTCTGCACGCGTACAGAAGATATGTCGTCCAGTGTGTTGAATACACCATCCTGCCAGATTAGCAATCCCATGCTGCTGGCGCGGTAGCCGTCTCCATAGCGGTTCTTTAGCATAAACTCCACTCCCCATTCCGCTTCTTCGCGCAGGCGGGCGGCGAGGGTGGGGTTGGGGTTTCTTTGTTTATTATAGGCTTCGAGCAGGGCGAAAGCCACATCTCCCGTCTGCAGGGTCTGCTGGGACAAGTCGCCCGCATCGTGCCATCCACCGGAGTAGGAGATACTGCGTCCGTCATGCCGGGACATCAGGTCTGCGTGGCAGGAGGCATGCTTGCCGGGAACTGGATGCCCGCAGCGTTGGCAAAAGATGAAATTCAGCACTTTCCATTGTGAATCTTCCCAAAGCCGTTCTCCAATCCGAAAGGCAGGGGTCAATGAATTGCCGGCTTTCAGCCGATACTCTCCGGGAAGGTCGAAGGAGGTGAAGTCGATGAGACCGAATCGTCCGAGGGTGGTTGTCTCTTCCCGGATGTCTCCTTCGTAAGCCACTTTTCCGTCCGTGGTAAGCAGTTGGAAGCGTTTACCGGCATCTATGGTGACGTTTGTGTTGATAAGGGCGGTTTTAGGGTGATTGATGGCATAGCCGGTTGTCGAATAGGAGATTTTTCCATCGGCAGGTATCCATCCGCTGACTTTCTCGGGGGCTTTCACTGTTTGCAACTGGAGGTTGTCTAAGTAGTAGGTTGCTGAATCTCCCGTTGTCCGGTCCTTGCCTTTGAGGGCTGTGCTGAAGCTTATGGACATTACTTTGTCGCGCTGATACTCGTCTATTTCGAGGAAGCATTGGTTCCACTTCTTGTTGACAAGGTTGATAAGATGCGAACCCGAAGGTGGATTGTACCCTTTCTTGGCAGGAGTATCTGCATTATGGAATGTGAGGTTCATGTTGACGATACGTGCCCCGTCGCAGTCGGGGTAGATGGAGAATGCAATGCGGTTGTACTTTTCCAGGTTGGCACCGTCCAGATGATAAGTGACACCGCTGTTTCCATAGGTGGCATAGTCGGGGTCGGAAGGAGAGCCGGTCGCTCTTTTTCCGGTGAATGTAGGAAATTGCAGTTTGATGCTGCCTTTTCCGGAAACGGTCTTTTCCGTACTGAAGGACATGCTTCCTGCGCCGGAATGACTCCATCCCTCTGTACCTGCCGAGCGGGTGAGGGGAGCGTTTTGCAGGACTTCCTTTTTCCATCCGTTGGCTTCGAAAGAGTGCTCGATGTTTAGGGGTAGGGGTTGGTGTACCAGCCCGCTTTCATGGAGCTGCCGTTCCAGTTCGGGGTCTTGGGTCAGGCGAGTTTGCCCGTATGCGGCAATGCTACCGGCAGATAGAAGATATAAGAATAATAGTGTCTTTCTCATGTGGATGTCAACCTTTGGTTTAGGTTGCAATGTTAGCCATTATTAGGCAGAATAAGGTTTGAAAACTGCCATAAAAGCTCTAAAAACTATCCGAAGTAGCGAAGTTTGATGGAAGGTGAACCTCGGAAGGTGTTTTTTAAACCCGGAATTATGACATTATTGTCATTTTGCTTGTTCTCTTTTTATATTTTTTCTATTTTTATACCGTTATAGCGAATTGTTGGCTGAAAAACGGAAGAATGGAACACTTTTGGCTGAGGAAAAAATGCCGGGGATTTGACATTTTATCATTCTTTAATCAAAATATAACCGTAAAATTTAGCTGTTTTGAAAAGTTTTCCTATATTTGCGGTGTTATTCATTGACATTTTGTTTGAATAGCGTGAAGTCAACAAGGTAATAACCTTTAAAACGTAATATTATGAATATCGAACGTATCATGGCCTCTTTAGAGGCAAAGCACCCCGGCGAGTCTGAGTATCTTCAAGCCGTAAAGGAAGTTCTTCTTTCCATCGAAGATATCTATAACCAACATCCTGAGTTCGAGAAAGCGAAAATTATAGAACGTCTGGTTGAACCTGACCGTATCTTTACTTTCCGTGTAACGTGGGTGGATGATAAGGGTGAAGTTCAGACGAACCTCGGCTATCGTGTGCAGTTCAACAATGCCATTGGCCCGTACAAAGGCGGTATTCGTTTCCATGCTTCCGTAAATCTTTCTATCCTCAAATTCCTGGGATTTGAGCAGACTTTCAAGAATGCTTTGACTACATTGCCTATGGGCGGTGGTAAGGGTGGTTCCGACTTCTCTCCGCGCGGAAAGAGCGATGCTGAAATCATGCGTTTCTGTCAGGCCTTCATGCTGGAATTGTGGCGTCACCTCGGTCCGGATATGGATGTTCCTGCCGGTGATATCGGTGTAGGCGGTCGCGAAGTGGGCTATATGTTCGGTATGTATAAGAAGTTGACTCGCGAATTTACGGGCACATTTACCGGTAAAGGATTGGAATTTGGCGGTTCGCTGATTCGTCCTGAAGCAACAGGATTTGGTGGCTTGTATTTCGTAAACCAAATGTTACAGACAAAAGGCATTGACATCAAGGGCAAGACCGTGGCTATCTCCGGTTTTGGAAATGTGGCTTGGGGTGCTGCTACCAAGGCTACCGAATTGGGTGCCAAGGTTGTTACCATCTCCGGTCCAGACGGTTACATCTACGATCCGAATGGTATCAGTGGCGAAAAGATAGATTATATGCTGGAACTTCGGTCGTCGGGCAACGATATCGTGGCACCGTATGCCGACGAATTCCCCGGCTCTACTTTCGTGGCAGGCAAACGCCCGTGGGAAGTGAAAGTGGACATCGCTCTGCCTTGCGCTACTCAGAACGAGCTGAACGGCGAAGATGCACAACATCTCATTGACAACAAGGTGACATGTGTAGGAGAAATCTCCAATATGGGATGTACGCCCGAAGCTATCGATCTTTTCATTGAAAATAAGATTATGTATGCACCGGGCAAGGCTGTCAATGCAGGTGGTGTGGCTACCAGCGGACTGGAAATGTCGCAGAACGCCATGCACCTCAGCTGGAGTGCAGCCGAAGTGGATGAAAAACTCCACGCCATCATGCACGGAATTCATGCTCAATGCGTAAAATATGGGACAGAACCCGATGGCTACATCAACTACGTGAAGGGAGCGAATATCGCCGGTTTCATGAAGGTGGCTCATGCCATGATGGGTCAGGGAATTATCTAAGAGAGAAACTTTGTTTAGTTGTATTTGTATTTGTGGTTTGTGCTGCTCTACGCCTGTGAAGGTATCGGGCAGTACTTTTTTTATTCTCAATTAAAAAAGTTGTATCTTTGTATCCGAGAAACCATAAATGACAAAGAGATGTTACTACCTGAATTGAAACTGAGACGTGATAAAATACGCTCTCTCATGGCTCAACAAGAGATTGATGCCGCTCTTATCGCTTGCAATGTAAACTTAATCTATACGTACGGACGTGTCGTCAGCGGTTACTTGTATCTGCCGTTGAATGCTCCCGCCCGTTTATTCATCAAACGTCCTAACAATATTGAAGGGGAACATATTCATCCTATCCGTAAACCGGAACAACTGCCTGACTTACTAAAGGAATGTGGTTTGCCCATACCTGCGAGGTTGATGCTGGAGGGGGATGAGTTGTCTTTTACGGAATATAACCGTTTGGCTGCGTGTTTCCCTGAAACGGAGGTGCTTCCTTGTGGTACGGCACTTATCCGGAAGGCCCGAAGTGTCAAGACTGAAATAGAGATTGAGATGTTCCGTCGTTCTGGCATTGCACATGCTAAAGCTTACGAACAAATACCCTCGGTTTATAGACCAGGAATGACAGACCGCCAGTTATCCATCGAAATAGAGCGCCTGATGCGTCTGGAAGGTTGTCTGGGTATTTTTCGTACCTTCGGACAAAGTATGGAGATTTTTATGGGAAGTCTGCTGGCAGGAGACAATGCCACTGCGCCTGCCCCCTATGATTTTGCTCTGGGAGGCGAGGGACTTGACCCGTCACTGCCTATCAGTGTGAACGGTGCACTGTTGCAGCCCGGTCAGAGCTTTATGGTTGATATGGGGGGTAACTTCTATGGCTATATGGGAGACATGAGCCGTGTATTCTCTATCGGAAAGCTGCCGGAAAAGGCATATGTTGCCCATCAAGTTTGCCTGGACATACAAGAGGCTGTTGTAGAAAAAGCGAAACCGGGTGCTGTTTGTGAGGACCTTTACAATCTCGCTATCGATATTGTCACCAAAGCGGGCTTTGCCGACAACTTTATGGGAGCCACTCAAAAAGCCAAGTTTATCGGTCATGGCATCGGACTGGAAATCAATGAAATGCCGGTGCTGGCTCCACGCATGAAGCAGGAGCTGGAACCGGGCATGGTCTTTGCTTTGGAACCGAAGATTGTTTTGCCAGGCATTGGTCCCGTCGGTATCGAAAACTCTTGGGTTGTAACAGCAGAAGGAGTGGAGAAACTGACGTTGTGTAAGGAAGAGATTGTGGAACTTTGAAAATTGATAATGGATAATGGAAAATTGCCATGCGGTTTCAATAAATACGCTGCACTGTTTATTTTTCCATTATCCATTTTCAATTATTTTACCCTTCTGTTAAGCTGATTATTCGCTTTCGAAGGTTTGGATTTACCAATCCGTTTTCCGGTTGGCTTGGCCTTGTTGCTCCGTTTGGGCTTTATGCCGGAATGGTTACTCGCCTTCATAATATTCACATAAGTAGTAGCGGGCTATAAAGTCCCAATATTGATGCAGTGTTTCTTTTCCTTTCAAGAAGGGAAGTTCCACATCGGGTAGAATTCCTTTGGTCATTCCGTATTTCAGCAGGTCGAACGGACACTCTCCAGGTTGGCAGAACATCTTGTAACCCTCTGCAGCAGCGCGTTTGGCATCGTACATCGGGTTATGTTCTTCACAGAAATAGGCGGCCACGTTGTGGGCTACGAGCATACCTTTGGCGTTGGCATAAATCACGAACTCTTTTTTGTATTCCAGGTCGGGCAATAATGCGGACCGTTTGTTTTCCCATCCCAAGACATTGACAAAGAAAGTGCAAAGCTCCTTGTAATCGGTGAAGTATAGCAGCGGTTTCCCCTGGCTGTATTCCAGACAGTGGGCGGCATCTTTGCTCAGTTTGGTTTCCGGAGTGACTTCCGGCAGCGGAGTAATGGGTATATCCAGTAAATCAAGTCCCATTACCCAAAGGAAGGAAGATTCTCCCTTGCTGATGGGAGCTTCTTCGAAACGTGCATCCATCAGTTCATAGGCGCTTTGGCTTAATGCAAGCAGGTCTTTGTCATAAGGACTGAACAAGGTGTATTCCTTGTCAAAAATGCTGAATTGTGATTTCAATGTCCACAGTACGAATGCAATGTCTTCCTGATTTATTTCATCGGGCGTATAATCGTCACTCAGCGGATAGAACGGCAGGTAAGTTCCGTATACTCCCTGAAAGGCTTCGGAGAAAAGTTTCCAGCCTCCGCTTTGGGCAATGGCATCTTGAAAGTACATGCCGAGGGAGATGGCTGCGTCAATTTGGGTACGCAGCTCTTCCTTGTTGAACAGAGGAGAGGCTTTGACGAGGGGCAGGATGCTTGTGGCGAAGTCGAGGTACCATTTGTCTGTTGGCAGTACGCGGGTGCGTTCATTGGCCCCCAACCAATATTGCATGTTGATTGTTGTCATGATTTGTTTTAGATAAAGGTTATAGTCTTTTTAATGCCAATTTGATGACTTGTTCCACCGGTGCACTTGGTTCTTCCTTCAAAATGGCAAGCACTACTTTTTGTGAGGGGGCTTGTGCAAAGCCCAGCATGGTAAGGGCGGCTACGGCTTCTTCTTGTACTTGTGCGTTGGCTGCCGATACCAGTGTACCTATGGTCCCTGCGTTGCCGGCTACAACGCTGCCGGTCTTGATTTTGTCTTTTAAATCCACAATTATCCGTTGGGCTGTTTTCAGCCCGATACCCTTGACTGTTTTCAGTAGAGTGGCATTTTCCGTGCTGATGACATTTATCAGTTCGGATGGCGAGAGTGCCGAGAGAATCATGCGGGCTGTATTTCCGCCGATGCCTGAAACGGAGATGAGCAGCAGGAATAGTTCGCGTTCCTGCTTGTCGGCGAATCCGTAGAGGACATAGGCGTCTTCACGGATAGCTTCGTATATATATAGTTTGCATTCTTTCTTGCCCTGGATGGCGGCATACGTGTTCAATGAAATATTGACGCCGTATCCCAATCCGTTGCAGTCTATTATTGCGGTTGCCGGACTTAGTTCGGCAATTCCGCCTCTGATGTATTCTATCATAATTCTTTTACTTGTCGGCCCAAAATGCGCCTTGCATACATATCATCTGCGAATGTATGAATTATTATTGGACTTTCACTCACTAAAAAAAGAAAAACTGTGTGAAACAGCAGGGAGTTCTGCCGATATAATAAATTAAAATGCTTACTTTTGCGCCGATAAAGTAGAAAACTGATAAATAAATTCATAAAAAGAATGAAAAAAGTAAGAGCGGCCATCGTTGGCTATGGTAATATCGGGCATTATGTGCTCGAAGCCCTGCAAGCAGCTCCCGATTTCGAAATTGCCGGTGTAGTACGCCGTGCCGGAGCTGAAAACTGTCCTGCGGAACTGAGTGCATATCCCGTTGTGAAGAATATCAAGGAACTGAAAGACGTGGATGTTGCTATCCTTTGTACGCCTACCCGCAAGGTGGAAGAGTATGCAAAGGAGATCCTTGCTTTAGGCATTCATACTGTGGACAGTTTCGATATCCATACGGGTATCACTGCCTTGCGCCGCACACTGGATGCAGAGGCTAAAAAGCATAATACGGTATCCATCATTTCTGCCGGCTGGGACCCGGGTAGTGACTCCATTGTCCGCACTATGCTGGAAGCCATTGCTCCGAAAGGCATTACCTATACTAATTTTGGTCCGGGTATGAGCATGGGACACACCGTGGCTGTAAAGGCCATCGAAGGTGTGAAAGCAGCTCTTTCCATGACTATTCCTACAGGAACCGGCATTCACCGTCGTATGGTGTACATTGAGTTGAAGGATGGTTACGAATTTGATAAGGTGGCTGCAGCCATCAAAGCCGACCCGTACTTCGTGAATGACGAAACACATGTAAAATTGGTTCCGAGTGTGGATGCACTGCTCGATATGGGTCATGGGGTAAACTTGACCCGTAAGGGTGTGTCCGGCAAGACGCAGAACCAGCTATTTGAGTTCAACATGCGTATTAACAATCCTGCCCTCACGGCACAAGTGCTGGTATGTGTGGCGCGTGCCGCTATGCGTCAGCAGCCGGGTTGCTATACAATGGTTGAAGTTCCGGTAATAGACCTGCTTCCGGGCGATAGAGAAGAGTGGATCGGCCATTTGGTATAAGACACAGAAAAAACAGATGATGTGTTTGGCTCAAACGCATCGTCTGCTTGCCCCGAACACATCATCTGTTTGATGTAAATGCATCATCCGTTCTACTGCGAATGGATGATGCGTTTTTTTATGTCTTGTTCTTTAAAAGAAATACCTCAGTATATCGTTGAAGTTTGCCCAAATCAGCAAACCGAACAAGAGGAACATGCCCACCATCTGCGCACGTTCCATAAACTTGTCGCTGGGCTTGCGGCGTGCAATGATTTCGTAAATGAGGAATAACACGTGTCCGCCGTCCAGTGCGGGGATGGGCAGAATATTCATAAAGGCAAGGATGATGGAGAGGAATGCCGTCATGTACCAGAACTGGTGCCAGTCCCACGTGGCGGGGAAAATACTGCCGATGGTTCCGAAACCTCCGAGTTGCTTGGCTCCTTCCTTGGAGAAGAGATATTTCATCTGGCCTACGTAGCCTTTCAGAGTCTTTACCCCCAAAGATACGCCGGCAGGGAAAGAGGAAAGGAAACTGTATTCCTTACGGACAACGGGCAGCAGCTTGTCGGTTGCTGTACGTGCTGCCACGCCTATTTCATAGTCGGCATTGGTTATCATGCTCAAAGTATCTGTTACACCGTTACGGACGTATGTTAAGGTTACCTCATGGGATGCGTTGGCTTTCTTGCGCTTCAGCATCTCTTCTTTGAAGTCGTAGTAGCTTATTGACTTTCCATCCAAGTGGGTGATGCTGTCGCCCACTTGCAGACCGGCGGAAGCGGCAGGGTATCCTACAATCAGGCTGTCGACTACATAAGGGAAACGGAAACTGGCGAAACGCACACTGTCTGCCAGCAAGCGGTTCATCATGTCTTCGGGGATGTAGACTGAAGCAGCTTCCCCGTCACGCAATACGCTTACCTGGCGGGCATCGACAATACTGGTCAGCAGGTCGCCGTCATAGCGTTCGAACGGTACCCCGTCGGCAGATATTAGGATATCGCCGTCGCGGAAGCCTATGGCTTTGGCTGTTTCGTTAAAATCCATACCCAATGTGGCTTTTTGTACTGGTATATATTCGTCGCCCCAAGTAAAAAGTATCATGGAATAGATGAACAATGCGAGCAGGAAGTTGAACAATACACCGCCTACCATAATCAGCAGGCGTTGCCATGCCGGTTTGGCACGGAACTCCCATGGCTGCATGGGTTGCTTCATCTGTTCGGTATCCATAGATTCGTCTATCATACCTGCTATTTTTACATAGCCGCCTAAGGGTAGCCATCCGATACCGTATTCCGTGTCACTGTGTTTGGGCTTGAACTTGAATAATGTGAACCAAGGGTCAAAGAATAAGCAGAACTTTTCTACCCGCGTCTTGAACAAACGCGCAAAAATGAAGTGCCCCCCCTCATGAACAATAACGAGCAACGAGAGGCTCATAATGAGTTGCAGGGCACGAATCAAGAATGTTTCCATCTAATTATTTGCTGTTTTACGATTTTTATAATTTTCGCAAAGGTACGTTTTCTTATTTAACGTATCAAATGAGTAGATGTTTTTTATAATTCTTTTCATTCCGGTGTATCTATCAAATCAGCTCTTCTGCTATCCGTCGGGCTTCGGCATCCGTAGCCACATAGTCTTCATAGGTGGGCTTCTGTAAGTAGGATACACGCGACATGGTCTTTTCTATTACTTCACTCATGCCAAGGAACGAAATTTTGTCCTGCAGGAAGGCGGCTACCACCACTTCATTGGCGGCATTGACAATGCAAGGCATATTGCCTGCACGATGTAGCGCTTCGTAGGCCAGGGCGAGGTTACGGAAACGGGTGATGTCCGGTTGCTCGAACGTCAGTTCCGTGCACAGCTTGAAGTCCAGGCGCGGGAAAGAGGCTTTCAACCGGTCGGGATAGGAGAAGGCGTATTGGATGGGCAGGCGCATGTCCGGCATTCCCAGTTGTGCTTTCACGGCACCGTCCTCAAACTGTACCATGGAGTGGATGACGGATTGCGGGTGTACCACGACTTCTATCTGGTCGGGACGTACACCGAACAGCCATTTGGCTTCGATTACCTCGAACCCTTTGTTCATCATGGAAGCAGAGTCTATCGTGATTTTGGCGCCCATGTCCCAATTGGGGTGTTTCAGTGCTTGCGCTTTGGTGACGGTTGCCAGTTGCTCCATGGTGCAGGTGCGGAACGGACCTCCGGAGGCAGTCAGTATCACTTTTTCTATTTGGTTGCCTATCTCGCCGGCCAGGCACTGGAAAACGGCGGAGTGCTCGGAGTCGACGGGCAGGATGGGGACACCGCTGAAGCGTGCCAGGTCATTGATGAGCTCTCCCGCCACCACCAGCGTCTCTTTGTTGGCAAGGGCTATCGGCTTACGGGCGCGGATGGCATTCATGGTGGGCTTCAGTCCTGCATATCCAACCATGGCGGTCAATACCATATCAATGGGATTTTCGGTCACAATTTGGCAGAGGGCATCTGCACCGGCATATACCTTGATAGGTAGGTCGGCAAGCGCTTCTTTCAGTTGCGTGTATTTCGATTCGTTGGCTATTACCACTGCCTCAGGCTTGAATTTGCGTGCCTGGGCTATGAGTTCCTCTACGCGGTTATTGGCGGTCAATACGTATGCTTCGTACTGGTCGGGATGTTCTTCGATGACCTGCAATGCTTGTGTACCGATGGAACCGGTAGAACCGAGTATGGCAATCTGTTTCATTTACTATTATGCTATTTACAGTTTACTATTTGGAGATTAAAATACGATGTAAAGCTCGGGATTTACGGCCCTGCCCTTATGCCACAGCTCGAAGTGAAGATGGGGACCGGTGGACAGCTCGCCGGTGTTTCCTACCAGTGCGATGGCTTCACCCCCTTTCACCGCATCGCCTTCCCGCCTCAGCAGAGAGCCGCAGTGCTTGTAGACTGACACGAAGTCCTGGTTGTGCTGTATTTCTATCAGATAACCCGTCTCGGCAGTGTAGGTACTCAGTATGACGGTACCGTCTAAGGTGGCCAATACGCTTTCGCCCGGATTGGCGGCAATGTCCGTGCCGAAGTGTTTTGTTTCGGCATTGAAGGGAGATGAAATCATGCCGCGTGTGGGGCGGTAGAAAATCAGTCCGTCTATTTCGGGGCGGGCAGTGATGCTTGTCAGGTTGTACTTTTCTGTCTCCTCGTACTGTTTGCGGAATTCGGCTTCCCGTTGTGTGCGTTCCATGAGCGAATCTTCGCGCAGGTGGGTTAACGAGTCGATGGAGTGTATGGTATCTGCCTTTATCTTGCCCTGGAAGATGTCCTGGATATTCATGATATAAAGGTTCTGTCTGTTCACCAGTTGCTGGAGGGAATCTACGCGTAAGGCATTCTCCACTACCTGGGCGCGGATTTCACTGTTCATATATCCGGGCAGGTAGTTGCGCAGCGGGGTGAAGGCTACAATCAAGGAGGCGATGAGAAACAATACGAACAACACGGAGAGTAATACGGACAGTCCGTTCAGCTTGGATACGCGCAACGTGATGATATCCTCAAGGGTATTTTCGTTCGTAATCGTCAGTCTGTACTTAAACTTGATGTTACTCCAAAATGCTTTTCTTCGTTTCTTTTTCATACCTCTTCTGTTTCGTCCAAAGCTATCAAACCTTCCGGCAGGTCTACGGTGATGACCTTGTGCTTCTGGTCAATGTCTATGATAAACTCTTCTTGTGCCGGCACCAGCAGTTCTTCTCCCTGATAGTCCACCACAAACAGTGTGTTGATGGTCGATGTGTCCACGTCCGTCACTTCTCCCAGCGTGCCGTGATGTACTTCCTCCATACGAAAACCGACGAAGAAGTCCCAACTCAGTTCACCTGGTCCTGCCTCTTCTGCATGCTTTACGGGGAAGTAGACCTCAATATTAGTGAACATGCGGGCGCGTTCTGCCGTGTCCACACCTTCCAGTTTGACAAGGGCGGTGGTGTCGGAGCGGAAACGGTATTCTTCCAAGAAGAAAGGCACCAGTATACCATCCAGCAGGCAGATTAGGTATTCGGCTTCCACCCGGTCGAAGATGTCATCCGTAAAAGTGAACGATAGTTCTCCGTGAATGCCGTGGGGCTTGTTGAATATACCTATCTTATATACTTCTTCTCTCTTTATCATCTTATTCTATTCTTGTTATTCTTGCTCCGAGCGCATTCAGTCGCCCTTCGATGTTCTGATAGCCACGGTCTATCTGCTCTATGTTGTGGATGCGGCTGATGCCGTCCGCACTCATGGCAGCTATCAGCAGGGCGATGCCCGCACGGATATCGGGCGAGGTCATGTTGCCGCCACGTAGTTTAAAGCCGTGGTCGTGACCGATGACAACGGCGCGGTGCGGGTCGCAGAGGATAATTTGCGCTCCCATATCTATCAGCTTGTCCACAAAGAACAAGCGGCTTTCGAACATTTTCTGGTGAATGAGTACACTGCCTTTTGCCTGGGTGGCAACCACCAGCAGCACACTGAGCAAGTCTGGTGTCAGTCCGGGCCAGGGTGCGTCGGCAATGGTCATGATGGAGCCGTCGATAAAGGACTCTATCTGGTACGTCTCTTGTGAGGGCACGTAAATGTCATCTCCTCGCTGCTCCATCTTGATGCCGAGGCGGCGGAAACTGTCGGGGATAATTCCCAAGTTCTCGTAGGAGACATTCTTGATGGTCAGTTCGCTACGGGTCATGGCTGCCATGCCGATGAAACTACCCACTTCAATCATGTCGGGGAGGATGGTATGCTCGGTTCCGTGCAGCTCGTCCACTCCTTCGATAGTCAGGAGGTTGGAGGCGATGCCTTCTATCTTAGCTCCCATCCGGTTCAGCATTCTGCAAAGTTGCTGCACGTAGGGTTCGCAGGCGGCGTTGTAGATGGTGGTCTTGCCTCTGGCAAGGACTGCTGCCATTACAATATTGGCGGTTCCCGTTACAGATGCCTCGTCGAGTAGCATATAACTGCCATGCAGTTGTTTGGCTGATATTTCGTAGATGCCACGTTTCTCATTATAGATGAAGTTGGCTCCTAAATTTTGGATACCAATAAAATGTGTATCCAGACGGCGGCGTCCTATCTTGTCTCCGCCCGGCTTGGAAATCATGGCCTTGCCGAAACGTGCCACCATCGGCCCCACCAGCATGACGGAACCGCGCAGGCTGGAACATTTTTTCAGGAACGCGTCACTTTCCAGATAGGCAAAATCAATGTCGGCAGCTTGAAAACTGTAAGTGTCAATGCCTTTTTTAGATACGCTGACTCCCATATCCCGCATCAATTGGATAAGGTTGTTGACGTCCAGTATGTCCGGGATATTGTGCACAGTCACCTCTTCGGCAGTGAGCAATGTGGCGCAGATAATTTGCAACACCTCGTTTTTTGCTCCTTGGGGGTAAATGTCACCGGAAAGTCTGTGTCCTCCTTCGATTACAAATGATGCCATGAAGTTAGTGATTAGGGGTTAGTGATTAGTAATTAGTGGTCTGCATGGTGATGCCACATGACATTCATCACTAACCACTAATCGCTAATCATTCAATTTTAGTATTTTCGTTTATTGTTCCGGTTGTTATTCCGGTTATTTTGGTTATTCACCTTCGGACGGTAGTTCTGGTCAATACGTTCGGCCATGAGTCGGACGATGCTGTCTGTCATTTGCAGTTTTCCGTCAGAGAGTTCGGTGAGGTCATCTGAAATTTTACGGTCATCGACGGTATCTTTATTCCATGCCATGTAATCTTTCTTCATGTGATTGCAGATGAGGGCTATCAAGTTCTGTTTCTCGTCTCCTTCCGGGAATTCGATAGCTTTCTTTATCAGTACTTCCAGCGTACGGCCGTAGTGGCGGTAACGGATTTTGGTACTGGGGTAGGGGATACTCTCCGGCTTAGTGTTCAGATTGTCCTTGCGGATAATCTCGTACGGATAATCTATATCCAGTTGGAAGTTGGCCATGATGGCAAGGTGGTCCCACAGCTTATGTTTGAAGTCGGGCACATCGCGCAAATGGGGAAACATGTTTCCCATGATGTTGATGATTGTATTTGCGCAACGCTGGCGTTCTGCGCGGTCTTCGATTGTCAGCGCGTGGTCTACCATATTCTGGATGCTGCGACCATATTCGGGCAGGGGCATCCGTTTTTGTTGGGTGTTATATTGCATCTTTAATTAGTGATTAATGTTCAATGATTAGTGATTAGGGTTTAACGATTAGTGGTTAGTGATTAATGGGCTACGCAGTGATACCGCATGGTATTCATCCCTAATTCCTAATCGCTAAACCCTAAATAAGTTTCTTTGGCGTGCCGGCTACAAATTCCTTCAAATAGAAGGGCTCGAAATAGGCCACATCCTTGAAGTCTTGTTCGGCTATTGCCTTCTCTGCCAACGGAAACATCATGCTGGCAAGAGGTTGGATGCCGTCGATGAAGTGTGCATTGGGATGCGTGATTTTCTCTTTGCATTTGGCCGCACCGTCACCGAAGAAGTAGACGGGATGTTGCTCTAAGAATTTCAGGTAGGAACTTTCGTCCACAATATCGGCTCCAATGTCGCGCACCGGTTTCAAGGCACGGTCGTAGATGGCAGCATAGACTTCCATGCGGCGGGCGTCAATCATGGGACAGAGCAGTGCGTCGTCGGGTAGCTCATCGTGGTAGAGTAATACCGGTACACACTGAACTTTCAGGGTTTCCAGTCCGATAAGTGGCAGGTTACGTCCATAGCAGACACCTTTTGCCATTGACACGCCGATACGCAACCCGGTATACGAACCTGGGCCGCAGCTTACGGCGACTGCATCCAACGGCATGGCATGGCTATCGGCAAAGGATAGCGCCTCGTCCACAAAGACTCCCAATGAAACGGCGTGTGAAGGGCCATTCAGGTCCTCTTTCTTGAAAACGTTCTGTCCGTCCTCGCTCACGGCTACGGAGCAGGTAGAAGTGGACGTTTCAATATGCAAGATACATGACATAACTTTTATTCTTGATTTTATTGTGGCAAATTTACGTGATTATTTTCACTAATTAAAATAATCGTGTAATTTTGCGCAAAACTATAACATTATGATACAATCCATGACAGGCTACGGCAAAGCAACCGTCGAACTGCCTGATAAGAAAATCAACGTTGAAATAAAGTCGCTCAATAGTAAGGCAATGGACTTATCTGCTCGTATTGCTCCGCTTTATCGTGAGAAAGAGATGGAAATCCGTAATGAAATATCACGGAAACTGGAACGCGGAAAGGTGGATTTCAGCCTTTGGATAGAAAAGAAAGAGAGTGCGGAAAGTGCCACTCCCATCAATCAGACATTGGTGGAGGGATACTACAAGCAGATTCGTGCCATATCCGAAAATCTTGGAATACCTGTACCGGATGCGACGGACTGGTTTGCCACGTTGCTCCGCATGCCGGATGTGATGACCAAGAATGAAACGCAGGAACTGAGTGAGGAAGAATGGACTGTGGTTTATTCGGCTGTGGAAAAGGCTGTCGGTGCGCTGGTGGACTTCCGTAAGCAGGAAGGAGCTGCCCTTGAAAAGAAGTTCCGTGAGAAGATCTCCAACATCTCCCATCTGTTGGAGACTATCGCTCCCTATGAGAAAGAGCGTGTAGCCAAAGTGAAGGAACGTATTACAGATGCACTGGAAAAGACCTTGAGTGTGGATTATGACAAGAACCGCCTGGAGCAGGAACTCATCTACTACATCGAAAAGCTGGATGTGAACGAAGAAAAACAGCGTCTTGGCAATCATCTGAAATATTTTATCAATACGCTGGAAACCGGAACCGGCCAAGGCAAGAAGTTAGGGTTCATCGCTCAGGAGATGGGACGTGAAATCAATACCTTGGGCAGTAAGTCCAATCATGCGGAGATGCAGAAGATTGTCGTTCAGATGAAGGATGAACTGGAGCAAATCAAGGAACAAGTATTGAATGTAATGTGATTTAAATTTCATGGCAAAACTTATCATATTTTCAGCCCCTTCGGGTTCCGGAAAGTCGACGATTATCAACTATCTGCTGACTCAGAATCTGAATCTCTCATTTTCCATCTCGGCAACCAGTCGCCCGCCTCGCGGAACGGAGGAAGATGGAGTGGAATATTTCTTTCTGACTCCCGATGAATTCCGCCACCGCATAGCCAATGATGAATTCTTGGAGTATGAAGAGGTGTATCAGGACCGTTTTTACGGGACACTGAAGGAGCAGGTGGAAAAACAATTGGCTGCCGGGCAGAATGTTGTGTTCGATGTGGATGTAGTGGGTGGTTGCAATATTAAGAAATTCTATGGTGAACGTGCATTGTCTGTTTTCATTCAACCGCCTTCGGTGGAGGAATTGCGCAAGCGCCTGGTAGGACGCGGAACAGATGCTCCCGAAGTGATAGAGAGTCGCGTGGCGAAAGCCGAATATGAATTGGGCTTTGCATCGAGATTTGATACGGTGATTGTGAATGATGACTTGGAAACAGCTAAAGCGGAAGCCTTGAAAGTAATTACTCAATTTTTGAACTCATGAAGCAAAATGGAGGACTGCATAACCAGTTGGCACCGAAAAAGAAGAATAATCCGAAGCTCAATAGGGCATTGCTGATTATTAACTGCATCTTATTTCTTTGTGCCCTTGTTGTCGGTATCTTGTATATACATTATCAGGAATCTCGGACAAGCATTCCGATGTTTCTTATTGCTGTGGTGACGGCTGTCAATTCATGGACTGCCTGGCGTGCGTTGAAAGGACACCCTTTGTGATTTTCTTGTTTAAATTAATAGAATAGTGGATATAGGAATCTTCAGCGGCTCATTCAACCCGATACACATCGGACATTTGGCCCTCGCCAACTATCTTTGCGAATACGGGGACCTGGATGAAGTGTGGTTTATGGTCACCCCCCACAATCCGCTGAAGGAAGAAAACGATCTGATGGATGACAAGTTACGTTTGAAGCTGGTGCAGCTAGCCACTGAGGGTTATCCCAAGTTTCGCGCTTCCGATTTTGAATTCCATCTGCCTCGGCCTTCTTATACTGTTCATACGTTGGACGTGCTGAAACGGACTTATCCCCAACACACTTTCCATCTTGTCATTGGTTCGGACAACTGGAAGCTGTTCCACCGTTGGTACGAGTCGGAACGCATTATTGCCGAAAATCATCTTCTGGTTTATCCTCGTCCCGGCTATCCGGTAGAGACTGCCTCTTTACCGCAGAATGTACGGACTGTTTCTTCTCCGGTATTCGAAATCAGCTCCACTTTTATCCGTCGAGCCATGGAGGAGGGAAAAGATGTACGCTACTTCCTGCATCCGGCAGTGTGCGATGAACTCAAACGGATGCAGAATAAATGAATCTTTAAACTGAAATAAATGTCTGTATTTGTACGTGTTTTCATATTTATTTCTTATTTTTGAACGTATCAACCTTGAATGCATGGAAGAGTTTTCTTAATACATAGATATTCCTTAATTTAATAATCCGCTTATGAGAAAAAAATTACTATTACTGGGAGCATTCGGTATGTTGACGACAGCGACGCTTTGTGCGCAAGAATTTCATTTGCAACCTACTCCCCAAGAATATATTACGCAAAAAGATTCTGTTGATATTCCCCAACAATACCAGATCCTTTCCGGCAATTCCGTGCAGGACGGACCTGCGTTGCCTTTACTCCGTTCATTGATGCCGGAAGAGGTGCTTGGCGCTTCTTTCCGTGTATATATAGGAGTGAAAGGAGATAAGATTATCAAGAAATACCAACATAGGATTCCACGCAAATCCGAAGGTTATTTCCTGAAAATTGAAAAAGACTGCATCGTCATAGCCGGTGCTGACGAGCGGGGAGCGTACTATGGTGTACAGACTCTTGCGCAGTTGCTTGCTTTGGGTAAGCTGCCTTTGGCTGAAGTGACGGACTATCCCGATGTTCCCTATCGGGGTGTGGTGGAAGGGTTTTACGGTGCTCCTTGGAGTCAGGAGGCGCGTATACGCCAGCTTGATTTTTATGGTCGGAACAAAATGAATGTCTATATCTATGGACCGAAAGACGACCCTTATCACCGGACTCCCAACTGGCGCAAGCCTTATCCTGCCCAAGAAGGAGAACAACTGAAGGTATTGGTAAATAGGGCGAAGGAGAACAATGTCATTTTCTATTGGGCCATTCATCCGGGTCAGGATATTCGCTGGAATGAAGAAGACCGCTCGTTATTGTTGCAGAAGTTCGAAAGCATGTACCAGTTGGGTGTGCGTGGTTTTGCCGTTTTCTTTGATGATATTTCGGGTGAAGGGACAAAGGCGGACAAGCAGGCTGAACTGTTGAACTATATTGACGACCATTTTGTAAAAGTCAAGCGGGATGTTGCACCATTGATATTGTGTCCCACAGAGTACAACAAGTCATGGACCGATGTAGAAGGAGGCTATCTCACTACGCTTGGTGATAAGTTGAACGAGGGTATCAAGGTGATGTGGACCGGTGATATGGTAGTTGCTACTATAGATAAGTCTACGCTGGACTTCGTCAATCCGCTGCTGAAACGTAAGGCGTATATTTGGTGGAATTTCCCCGTTTCGGATTATGTACAAGACCATTTGCTGCTAGGGCCGGTTTATGGAAACGGGCTTGATATAAAAGATGATATGTCTGCTTTTGTTTCCAATCCGATGGAACATGCCGAGGCTTCCAAAATCTCTCTGTACAGTGTAGCTGATTATACTTGGAATATGGAGAATTATGATAGTGAAACTTCTTGGAAACATGCAGTCAGAGACCTTATGCCACTTCATGCCGAATATTTGGAAATCTTCGCTGCTCATAATTCCGACCCGGGACAGAATGGACATCGTTTCCGCCGTGAAGAGTCCCTTGCCATTCAGCCTGCTCTCTCTGCCTTGTTGAAAGCTTATCAAGAGAAAAGCGAGATAGATGAAGATGCCTATCGGCAGGTAGCTGAGGAATGCCGGAAGATAATCGTTGCCGCTGATGGATTGCTTGCATCGGGAAATGAGAATCGTCCGTTGATAACTGAAATAAGGCCTTGGCTCATTCAGTTCAAACAAGTGGGAGAGTATGGTGCGGAGGTGTTGAACATGATACGCCTGCGCCAGCAGAAGGATGCATTTATAGGTAGCTACGAACACGCCCGCGCCCTGCTGGTGCTGATGGGTGAGACGGATGCCCAATATAAAGCGGGCATAAAGAGCGGCAGCCTGCATCTGATGCCTACTTTCAATGCTTTGTTCGAAGCGGCGACAACGGGCTATAATGCAGCGTTCCATGCCGGGCTTGATACAAAGGCTGTTTATTCTCCCTACACGTTGAAGAGCGACGTGAATCAGTTGGCTTCGCTTCCTATTCAGCAGAAGGGAAAGGTGAATACAATTATTCCGTCCAATGAAGTCATCAACTGGCAGGCAGGCGGTGTGCTGACCATTTCGATGGATTATGCCCGCCAGTTGAATTCGGTACTTATTGATTTGGGAGATGCGGAGGTGGCTAATTCTAAGTTTAAACTGGAAGTAACTTCGGATGGTACAAACTGGCAGGCGGTGGATTTGAAACCGGGATACAGAACGCAGGTGAAGGCATCTCTCAAGGAGTTGAGTGTTGCGAAGATGAGGTTGGTGAATGTATCCGACACAGAGCAGAAGGTGTATTTCAAAATGTTCCGTTTTACGGAGAATTGATATGGTTCCTGATTCTTAAAATAGAGTTACGCGCGTGGGACGATGCTCCCCGTTGTTCTTAAGATCGGAATGACGGGGAGCACTTTTTTAGGAAGTTATTCAAGGCATTTGTCCAAGTCGCGGATGATTTGCTCTTTATCCATATTTTGTCCGATGAATACTATCTTCAGCATGCGGTCGCCGTATTGTTCGTCCCAGTCTCTTAGCAATCCCGGTTCTTGGCGCATCAGTTCTATCATGTCTTCTTCGGGAGCGGTGGCATACCATTGTCCGGCTTCAGTTATTTTCTTCTGTATACCTGCTTGTTCAAAGAGGAAGGACATGTCGCGGTTGTGGCTGAAGTAGCAGACACCCTTGGCGCGGATAACGCTGCGGGGCCATTTGGTAGCGACATAGTGGTCGAACTTATGAATGTCGAATGCAGGACGGCGGTAGTAGACAAATGTGCCAATACCGTATTCTTCTACTTCACCTCCTTCGTGATGGTGGTGATGACATTTCTCGTGATGATGTTCGCTTTCATGATGATGTTCATCTTCGTGATGGTGATGATGACCCTCTTCATGATGGTAATGCGCCTCTTTTTCCTCCTCTTCGCTTACTTGTTGCTCTATGCCACGAATCCATCCGGCAGAAGTTGCGGCACGCTCAAAGTTAAAGAGGTGGGTATGGATAATCTTATCCAGGTCTACATCTGCATAGTTGCACTCTATAATTTCGGCACCGGGTTGCAAGGTGCGGATAATCTGCTTGATACGTTTTAATTCTTCGGGCTGTACTTCTGCTGCTTTGTTCAGCAGGATAATATTGCAGAACTCAATCTGCTGAATGATGAGGTTTTCTATATCTTCCTCATCAATGCCTTTGCGTGTCAAATCATCTCCGCAAGAAAATTCACTTTGCAGACGTAAGGCGTCCACCACGGTGGTAATGCAGTCTAAGCGGCAAATACCGTATTTAGTATACGCTCCTCCCATATGAGGAATGGAGCAGAGTGTTTGGGCAATAGGCTCCGGTTCACAGATGCCACTCGCCTCAATCACTATGTAGTCGAAGCGTTGCATCTTCATGATTTCGAACATCTGCTCTATCAAGTCTGTCTTCAGCGTACAGCAGATACAACCATTCTGTAGAGCTACCAGACTTTCCTCTTTCTTTCCCACCACGCCACCTTTCTGTATAAGGTCTGCATCAATGTTCACCTCGCCTATGTCATTGACGATAACGGCAAACTTAATGCCACGTTTATTAGAAAGGATGTGATTTACCAACGTCGTTTTGCCACTACCCAGATAACCGGTCAACAGCAGTACGGGGATTTCTGTTGTATTCATAGTCATTTCTGTTATAGATTAAACTTTCTTGTATATTTATCTTTCTGCCTCTATGGTGTAGGTAAAGCTGTCTGCACGATAGTATCCTATATTGTATTCAATGGGAGTTCCATTGATATCATAAACAAATCTTTTCCTTATTAATATAGGGTCGCTGGATTTGATGTCCAGCTTTTCTGCGATATATTCTCCGGCCAACCGTGCGGATACTTCCTCTTTACTGGTTTTTACGATGATGTCATATTTATTTTCAAGTATTCCATAAAGAGGTTGGGTGAAGTCCTCATCACCGGTCAGTGGTATACTCGGATTGAAATAAGAGATGAAGGAGACAAAAGGATATTCTTTATTACCGCGTACTCTTTCCAATACCATACATTTTGTTCCCTTTTCAGGGTCTATATTGAAAAAGGTACATATTTCTTCGGATGCTTTCTTAAAACTGACATGCAATTCGAAGTTTTTAATTTCGATACCTAGCATTTTCATTTCTTGTGAGAAGCTCAACCAGTTCTTTACTCCTCCTATAATACCTTTTTTTACAACCTTTGTACCATGCCCTTTTTTTCTGACCAATAATCCCTCGAATACCAGTTTGTTGATTGCTTGGCGAAGTGTATTTCTCGATATGTTTAATTGTTCAGACAATAAAACCTCATTGGGAAGAAGTTTCCCATTTTTGTATTCCTCTGATTCTATAAGTTTTCTCAGCACTTCTTCTGCTTGAATGTGAAGAGGTTTTTCTGAGTTTGGGTCTAATTTCATGGTTATACTTTTTCTGTTATTTTTTTAATATTGCAAAGATAATTCTTTTTTTATCAAAAAAATATGAGAAGATTCTTTTATTTTATTTTTAAAGAGTATATATTTGCACAAAATACCAGTATGTTCATACATATAATAAAATCAAGTATATATAATTATGAGAAAAGTAAATTACGACAAGTTCCCTTCTACAAAGATTTCGGGAACGATTCTTCGGGGATGGAATGATATTCATACCTTACTGATGGAGTGCTTTAAGAGTAGAAAGGTACTGGCTGTTGAACTCTATGCAGGAGTGTGTGAAGATGAAGTTATAAATGAATTGAAATCGCTGTCACCTACCTTACTTATTAATACACGTGACTTGATGAAGCCGGAGAATGAGATTAAGGAAATGACAGAACGTTTTATGACAAAGGATGTTCTTTTTGGTTATGTGACGAACCTATCTCTGAAAGACTACTTTGATGCAGGTAAGCTGGAGGTAGCCCGGAAGCTGGTAGCGGCAAATGATAGAGTGATTGTGGTCGGTTCGGGTGCTGCTATGATAGCTCAGGCAGAAGCAACGCTGGTGTATGTTGATATGGCCCGTTGGGAGATACAACAGCGTTTTCGTGCTCACGAAGTAAAGGCTTTGGGAGTGGATAATCGTGAAGATGCTGTGTCTTTACAATATAAGAGAGGGTATTTTAATGATTGGAGAGTTCTTGATAAGTATAAGGAAGGCTTGTTTGATAAAGCCGATTTCTGGTTGGATACGCACATTGCAAACGATCCGAGAATGATTGATAGGGAGACTTTCTTTAAAGGAATAGAAGAAACAATTAAGACTCCTTTTCGCGTAGTGCCTTTCTTTGACCCGGCACCATGGGGCGGACAATGGATGAAAGAAGTGTGTGGATTAAATCCTGAAAAAGAAAATTATGGTTGGTGTTTCGATTGTGTGCCCGAAGAGAATAGTCTTTATTTTGAGGTGAACGGTGTACGTTTTGAATTGCCGTCGGTAGATTTGGTTTTGTTGAAATCTAGAGAGCTTTTAGGTGAACCGGTAGAAGCGCGTTTTGGTAAGGATTTCCCGATTCGTTTCGATTTTCTAGATACGGTAGGTGGTGGAAATTTGAGTGTACAAGTGCATCCTACCACACAGTTTATCCGTGAAAACTTTGGTATGTATTATACTCAGGACGAAAGCTATTATCTGCTGGATGCTAAAGAAGGAGCTTCGGTCTATCTTGGTTTGAAGAATGGTATTAATAAAGATGACATGATTCGTGATTTGCGTGAGGCTCAGAAAGGTGAAATCGTTTTCGATACAGAAAAGTATGTAAATAAACTGCCTGCTAAAAAACATGATCATTATTTGATTCCGGGAGGTACGGTGCATTGCTCAGGTTCGGAGGCACTTGTATTGGAAATCAGCTCAACACCCAATTTGTTTACATTCAAACTCTGGGATTGGCAACGTTTGGGGTTGGATGGCAAACCGCGCCCCATTAATGTGGAAAGAGGTAAAGAAGTAATAGACTGGAAACGTAATACGGAATATGTAAAAGAATATCTGGCAAATCATTTCACTCAGATTGCCGAAGGAGAAGGATGGAGCGAGGAGCGTACTGGATTACACCCGAATGAATTCATTGAAACACGCCGTCACTGGTTCTCCAAATCTGTTACACATCATACGAATAATAGTGTGAATGTACTGAATTTGGTGGAAGGTGAAGAAGTGGTTGTTGAAAGTCCGACAAACGCTTTTAAACCATTTGTGGTACATTATGCTGAAACCTTCATAGTTCCGGCAAGTGTGGGTGAATATACAATAACTCCTTGTGGCAAGTCTGTGGGAAAAGAGTGTGGAACCATCAAGGCTTATGTGAGGTTTTAACCGGAAAATGGTATTAATTAAATCTGATATAATATGTATAGACATGACCAACGTACAGTAATGACCTTGGATGCAGGAGGCACGAATTTCGTTTTTTCAGCTATCCGGGGAAATCAGAATATTGTGGAAACTATTTGTTTGCCAGCGGTTTCGGACAATTTGAATGGATGCCTGACTGTTTTGAAAAAAGGCTTTTCTGCAGTGAAAAGACAATTGGAAAATGAGCCGGTAGCTATCAGTTTTGCATTTCCTGGTCCAGCAGACTATAAGAATGGTGTGATAGGCGATTTACCGAACTTTCCGGTTTTTCGTGGAGGTGTGGCTTTGGGAGCTTTTCTGGAAGAAGAATTTGGTATTCCGGTATATATAAATAACGATGGTAACTTGTTTGCTTACGGTGAAGCGTTGGCCGGAATATTACCTTCCATTAATGAGGAACTTAAGGCTGCCGGTAATCCTAAACGTTATAAAAACTTGTTAGGCATTACGTTGGGAACCGGTTTTGGAGCGGGAGTGGTGATTGATAATTGTTTGCTGACCGGTGATAACGGCTGTGGTGGTGATGTCTGGATTATGAGGAATAAAAAATATACCGACTTGATAGCCGAAGAAAGTGTCAGTATCCGTGCAGTACGCCGTGTGTACGGAGAACTGAGCGGTGAGGCGGTTGATAATCTGACTCCAAAGGATATATATGACATTGCCGAGGGCATACTCACGGGGAATCGTGAAGCGGCTGTGCGGAGTTTTGATGAATTAGGTGAAATGGCGGGTGCTGCCATTGTCAGTGCACTTCATATTGTAGATGGGATGGTGGTTATAGGAGGAGGAGTTGCCGGTGCAGCTAAATATATTCTGCCAGGTATGATGCGTGAAATGCGTCGTTCCATATCGACTTTCTCCGGACGGGATTTCGATTGTCTGCAGATGGAAGTTTGTAATTTGATGGAGCCGGACGAATATAAGAAGTTTTTAGAAGATACAAGTTCTTGGGTTGAGGTACCTTTTACTGACAAGAAAGTATCCTATGATTGTACTAAACGTATAGGGGTGGCGATTTCAACTTTGGGAGCAAACAAGGCTATTGCACTGGGAGCATATGCTTTTGCTTTACAACAGATAGACAAGAAGATATAAGGGTTAGTTTGCTTTTTAAGTAGATAAGATTGTTTTCACGGATAACAAAAAATAATAAGACTCATTATGAATATGAAAAAAATAATATCTTTTTTTATCGTTGCTTGTTGCGCTATGTGTGCAACTGCTGCAAAAGTGGTATGGCAAATTGGCGTTGCGGATAATTCCGGAACAGAACTGGCTTTGGGCCCTTCTGAGTATAAAAAGTTCCTGGCTCATGATTTTGGTTATGAAGATCGTTACTTTTTAGTGGGGACTTCTATTGACAAAAATGATTTCCCTTATGTGTTGCCAGGGCCTGATGATACTTGGGGAGGTACATGGAGTACTTCCGGTTGGAGAACTCATGATGCAAATATATTGTTTGGCATTAAAAAATTGCCGAAACATGGCAAATGGAAATTGGTGGTAGACTTGGTGGATGCCAATCCGAGCCGTTCGGTGGTTAAAGTTATGGTGAATTCTGCCGAAAAGAAGTTTGAAATTAAAGGGCATTCGAAAGGAGTACTGGAGGGTAATCTTCAAGATGCCAAGGAACAAATTCTTGAATTTCCAATTTCAGCCGATGATTTGAAAAAAGGTGGAAATATGGTCACTGTTTCTGTTCTTGAAGGGGGCTGGATTGTTTTCGATCAGATACGTTTGGAAGGTGCTGACGAGCTTGTTCTGGAAAAGAATAATGAATATGCTTTCTTGCGCAATGTGGCTCCGGCAGAATATGAAATGGAAATGGATGGAGCAAAAATACAGCCTTTATTGGTTGATGTAGAGCATCTATCCGGTAACCCGAAATTGAGTGTAAAATTAGACGGTATAGATGTTTTTTCTGCGCAGTTGGACACGGCACGTTATGTATTTGAAGTACCTATGCCTGCTGTGAAAAAAAGTAGAAAGAGTGAATATCAAGTGTTTGTAGATGGACAATTGCTGGAAAAGGGTATTATTATACGTTCTCCGCAAAAGATACAGACATTTGCCGACTATGTAGATACCAAAATAGGTACGGCACATTCTCGATGGATGATTGCACCGGGACCTTGGATGCCTTTCAGTATGGTGAAGCTGAGTCCGGACAATCAAAATATGGGCTGGCAGGCCGGTTATCAACCAACTTTTGAAACTTTGGGTTGTTTCAGTCATATCCATGAGTGGACAATGGGCGGATTAGGGTTAATGCCTACTAACGGCAAGTTGTTTACTCAGGTTGGCGATCAGTTCCGTCCAGATGAAGGTTACCGTTCGCGTATTGACAAGAGGACAGAAGAAGCTCCGTTAGGATATTATAAGGTCTTCTTGACCGATACAGAAATCTGGGCGGAGGTGACAGCTACAGAAAGAGCAAGTTTCCAGAAATATACCTTCCCGAAAGATAAAGATGGACGTGTAATGATTGACCTTCATGTGCAAGCTGAATATGATTATAATCTGCTGGATGTAGATATTAAGAAGGTAAGTGATTATAGAATTGAGGGACGCTCTCATCAGATTTCTCCTCGTCCTTATGTGTGGAGTAATGACGCTGATCAGGAATATGTAGTGAACTTCGTAATAGAGTTTGATGCACCGATTAAGAAAGTAGGTGGCTGGAAGAATAAGCAAATATTGGATGGAGGCCATATATTGGGTAAGAACTTGAAAGATGCAGGACTTTATGTCGAATTTGATACGAAAAAGCATCCGGTGGTGCAGGCTCGTGCCGGTATTTCGTTGGTGAGTATTTCAAATGCTTCTGAAAATCTGCAAAAGGAAATCTCTGATAGATTTGGTTGGGATTTTGATGCGGTAGTGCAAAATCAGAAAGATGTATGGAATGGTATTTTCAACCGTCTGGATATAACTACCTATGACCGTCTGGAGAAGGTGCGCTTTTACACTAATATGTATCGTGCACTTTGCCGAAATTTGTGGAGTGATGTGAATGGCGAATGGGTGTCTCCGGACGAAAAGGTACGTAAATTTACAAATCCTGAACATGTAGCTTTAGGATGTGATGCTTTTTGGAACACTTTCTGGAATTTGAATCAGTTCTGGAATTTAGTGACACCCGAATGGAGCTCCAAATGGGTGAACTCTCAGTTGGCATTGTACGATGCAAACGGGTGGTTGGCAAAAGGTCCTGCCGGAATGGAATATATTCCGGTAATGGTGGCCGAACACGAAATTCCACAGATGGTATCTACCTATCAGATGGGTATTCGTGATTATGATGTGGAAAAGGCATTTGAAGCCATGAAAAAAATGCAGACTACTCCAGCTACACATGTTGCAGGTGGTTTTGCCGGTAATCGCGATTTGGTGTCTTATATGAAATATAAATACGTACCTATTGAATTGGGACGTTTTTCTAATACATTGGAGTATTCTTACGATGATTGGACTGTGGGACAGATGGCGAAAGCATTAGGTAAATTCTCGGAATATGCTACATTCAATGATCGCGGATATTGGTGGAAAAATGCTATTAATCGGGAAAATGGATATGCTCACATGCGTGATTCGGTCGGTAACTTTATCCCTGATTTTGATGCATTTCAAACCGGACGTAATCACCACTATGTAGAAGGTAATTCTTGGCAGCTTAGCTACTTTGTGCCTCAGGATGTACCGGCCTTGATTGACATAATGGGAGAAAAATCATTTGTGGATCGTCTGAACTGGGGTTTTGAAGTAAGTGAACCTTGGAGATACAATGCTCCCAATGACCAATATTGGGATTATCCGGTGGTTCAGGGCAACCAGCAGTCCATGCATTTTGCTTTCTTGTTCAATTGGGCCAATAAACCTTGGCTGACACAAAAATGGTCCCGTTCCATTATTGATAGATATTATGGTTGTGGCGTTGCCAATGCCTATTTGGGTGACGAAGATCAGGGCCAGATGAGTGCTTGGTTTGTGATGGCGGCTTTGGGACTGTTTCAGACTGATGGCGGTTGCAGTGTCGAACCTATTTATGAAATTGCCAGTCCATTGTATGAGAAAGTGGTTATTGATTTGGGCAAACGCTATAATCGTGGTGAAACATTTACAATTGAGGCTAAAAATGTATCCAGAAAAAATAAGTACGTTCAGAGTGCCACTCTGAATGGTGAGAAGTTGGAACGTTTCTATTTCCCCGCTGCAGAATTGCTAAAAGGTGGAGAATTGATACTGGAAATGGGTGATAAACCGAATAAGTCATGGGGGATTGCTCCATGCTCGGAAAATAAATAATGTTAGTGTCTACCGTCTTAATAAATTAATATCATGAAACGACTTTGTTTTTTGGTGATATGTATGAGTATCATTATGGGGTGTTCAACAAGTACTTCAAGCACTAAAGCTTTGGTGGACTATGTAGACCCAAACATTGGAACTGCGCATTGTCGTTGGTTCTTTTATACACCGGCTGCTATTCCGTTTGGCATGGCAAAACTGGCTCCTTCTACCGATGCGCATTTGGGAAATCCCGGTGGTTGGCAAGCAGTGGGGTATGATTTTCGTCATACTTCCATCGAAGGCTTTGCCAATTTTCACGAGTTCCAGGTAGGCGGTGTCGTATTTGCACCGACTGTCGGAGAATTGCAGACAGTACCGGGTGAGTTGGAAAATCCGGATGGCGGTTATCGTTCACGTTTCGATAAGAAAGATGAAGTGGCAGCTCCCGGGTACTATTCTGTTTTGTTGAAGGACTATGGAGTAAAGGCTGAATTGACTGCTATGAAACGAGTGGGATTTCATCGTTATACCTATCCCAAAACAGAACAGGCAAACCTTATCTTCGATATAGGTAACAAGCAAGGAGAAAGTGGTGAGGTGAAAGATGCCGAAGTACAATATTTTGAAGATGGCCGGGTGGAAGGTTATGTAATCACTTCCCCCGTATATGTTAATATTTATCAGAAAGGGGCGGATGTACGTATGTATTTCTCGGCTGTTCTTAATAAGAAGCCGGTTCAGGTAGGTACTTTTGTAAAAGATGTGGTTAATCCGGGTAAATATCAGGAAAAAGGACCAGGCGCGGGTCTTTACATGACATTCTCTACAGAAGAACAAGAGGCTGTGGAAGTCAAAGTGGGCCTATCCTATACTTCCATAGAGAATGCTCGTTTCAACCGGGAAACCGAGGCTGCGGATGTTACCTTTGACCAAGCCAAGAAGAATGCGACAGATGTGTGGAATGAATCTCTGAGCAGGATTTATGTGGAAGGAGGGAAGGAAACTGATAAAGTGAAGTTTTACACCGGATTGTTCCATGCGCTTTTGGGACGTGGATTGGCTAGTGATGCAAATGGATATTATCCTAAAAATAATGGAACGGTCGGTCGTATTGCTCTTGATGAAGAAGGTAATCCGGTACATCAGCATTATAATACGGATGCCATTTGGGGTGGTTTCTGGAATCTGACGCAATTATGGTCATTGGCTTATCCCGAATATTATTCTGATTGGATAAAAAGTCAGTTGTTGGTTTATCAGGATACCGGTTGGTTGGGTGATGGAATCGCATGCAGTAAATATGTGTCTGGAGTAGGGACGAATTTTACTAGCTTGGCTATTGCTGCTGCATATAATTGCGGTATTCGTGATTTTGACGTACAGCAGGGATATGAAGCTGCTTTGAAGAATGAAGTGGAATGGCGTGGAAGACTTGAAGGTGCAGGTAAGATGGATGTACGTCAGTTTGTGGAACGTGGATATTCTCCTTATGAAAAACGGTTTGATATGGTGACTCGTGAGGAAGGATCTGGGTTTGGTGCTTCACATACAATGGAATACAGTTTCAGTAGTTTTGCTGTGTCCCAATTTGCCAAACATTTGGGTAAAGAGGATGATTATAAGTTACTCTCTAATTTGTCGAATGGCTGGAAGAATCTTTATGATCCGGAGACCCGTTTGATTCGTCCCAAGGATACTAAAGGAAATTTTCTGGAAGATTTTAATCCATTGGCTCCTTGGAAGGGATTTCAAGAAGGAAATGCCGTGCAATATACATTTTATGTCCCTCAC
The DNA here is from genome assembly GCF_902825465.1 of Bacteroides sp. Marseille-P8574. Classification (NCBI taxonomy): domain Bacteria; kingdom Pseudomonadati; phylum Bacteroidota; class Bacteroidia; order Bacteroidales; family Bacteroidaceae; genus Bacteroides; species Bacteroides sp. Marseille-P8574. The sequence goes on along the minus strand of NZ_CADEBE010000002.1, from coordinate 1,137,542 downwards.
CAGATAGACGAATTGGTAGATTTGGTAGGGCAAGAAACGTTTAATAATCGTCTGGATAGTATCTTTTTGCTTTCACAGAAAAATATTTTTGGAGGTGGGAAAGAAGTGGATGCGTTTGCCGGATTGAAGACGGTGTATAATCATGGTAATCAGCCTAATTTGCATATTTCTTGGTTGTTTAACTTTTCGGGTAAACCATATCTGTCTCAAAAGTGGGTACGTGCTATTTTGGATGAGTTCTATGGCCTCGAAGGTATACATGGCTATGGTTATGGACAGGATGAGGATCAAGGACAATTGGGGGCTTGGTACGTAATGTCTGCATTGGGCTTATTTGATGTAAAGGGATTGACGGAGATTGATCCGAAATTCCAGATAGGTGCCCCTTTGTTTGACAAAGTCACTGTCCGTTTGAATAAAGATTATTATCCGGGAGAGAAATTTGTAATCGAAGCTAAGAAGCAGGCGGTAGGTGATTGTTATTTGCAGGATATATCTTTGAACAACCGTCCGCAAGATACTGTACAATTGCCCTTTAGTGAGGTCGTAAAAGGAGGAAAATTGGTTTTAGGTTTGGGAGCTTCACCTAATGAGGAATTGACTCACTGAGAAATATGTTATGAAAAATAATCTGTTTTCCACTTCTATGGTTGTACTGCCGATAATATCGGCAGTACAACCTATTTGGGCCCAGAAAGTGTCCAATAAACCGTTGAATATTGTTTGTATTTTTACGGATGACCATGCTTTCCAGACCATAAGTGCTTACGGACATCCTATTTCAAAGTTGGCTCCGACACCTAACATTGATCGTTTGGCTGGGAATGGCATGCTTTTTACGCAATCTTTTGTAGAGAATTCCATTTCAGCTCCAAGCCGGGCGACCCTTTTAACGGGCTTGTATAGTCATCAGCACGGACAGACGAGGTTGGGGTGCTGTTTGAATCCACAGAAACAATGGTTTACTGAGCTGCTACAAAAAAAAGGATATGTAACTTCAGTCTTTGGAAAGTGGCATTTGAATGTTGAGCCGAAGGGGTTTGACCATTATGACATTCTTTTTGATCAGGGTGAATACTATAATCCCAAGTTCCGTCGTCCTGATACAAACGGAGAATATATAAAAGAAAAAGGATATGCTACCACGTTGATAACCGATCATGCCATAGAGTGGTTGGAGAAAAACATCTCCGATGAGGAGCCTTTCTGTGTCCTTGTAAATCACAAGGCACCTCATCGTAATTGGATGCCTGACTTTCCCAATATGCATTTATTTGAGGATGTGGATTTTCCGGAACCTGAAACGCTATTTGATGACTATACGACACGTGGTCCGCAGATGAAAACTCAGGAGCTGACAATTGATCGGCACATGGGATATGCGTTCGATTTTAAGGTGAGAGAATTGAAGAACAAACCTACATTGCAATATATTAGAGACAGTTGGCTGATGGCAATGGCTGAGATGGATAGCGAACAGCGTGCTACATGGGAAGCTATTTATGACAAGAAAAATGAAGAATTCCTGAAAAATCCTCCGGTTGGAAAGGATTTGCTTCGGTGGAAATATCAACGGTATGTAAAAGAGTATTGTCGGACTATCCGTTCGGTAGATGAACAAGTGGGCCGTTTGCTTGATTATTTGGAAGAAAAAGGAGTTCTGGATAATACAGTGATAGTTTATACCTCTGATCAAGGTTTTCTGTTGGGAGAGCATGGACTGTATGACAAGCGCTTTATGTATGAGGAGTCTTTCCGTACACCTCTGATTATTTCGTGCCCTTCTTTAGTCAAGAAACATTCGGTATGCAAAGAGCTGGTGCAGAATATTGATTTGGCACCGACTTTCCTGAGCCTTGCAGGAGTGGAGGTGCCGAAAGAGATGTCTGGGCGCTCTTTATTACCGTTGTTTAAAAATGGAAAGGCGGAAAATTGGCGAAATGAGTTATACTATCATTTTTACGATTATCCGGCAGTGGGTAGTGTACGCAAACATGATGGCATTCGCACTAAACGCTACAAATTGATTCATTGGTATGGAGAGGGTAGTGGGAATGATGAAGCTATTGACTTTTGGGAATTGTATGATTTGAAAAAAGATGTGATGGAGGTCAATAATGTATATGATAACCCGAAGTATGTAAAAGTACGGGAAGTACTGACTGTTCAATTGGAAAAACTGCGTAAAGACGTGGGAGTGACAGAATAGACATTTTATATAAAAATCCATGAAAATGAAAAAACAAAACTCTATAATGACAGCCTTTCCGGTACTTTTCGGTTTCTTTGTGATGGGCTTCTGTGATATTGTCGGTATTTCATCAGACTATGTTCAGCGTAGTTTTAACTGGTCACCTATGATGACCGGGTTTGTACCTTCAATGGTGTTTGTTTGGTTCTTGTTTTTAGGAATTCCGATAGGTAATCGGATGAATAAATGGGGACGTAAGAATACCGTACTTGTTAGTATGGTGATTACAATTGTAGGTATGATTCTGCCATTATTGGCGTATGATGGTGTAACTTGCATGGTGGCTTATGCCTTGTTGGGTATAGGAAATGCTATTTTACAAGTTTCTTTAAATCCGTTGCTTAATAATGTTATAACTAACAAAGCTTTCCTGACAAGTAGTTTGACAGTTGGGCAGGTAATAAAAGCGGCTTCTTCTTTAGTCGGTCCGGAGATTGTATTGCTGGCTGTCCATTATTGGGGGATGGATAAATGGTATTATTGCTTCCCCATTCTTGGCTTCATCACTTTATTGTCGACAGTTTGGCTGATTGCAACCCCTATTGAACGGGAAAGAAATGTTGTGTCGAACAGTGATCTTTCCATGAGGAATACGTTTGCTTTGCTGCAAGACCGGACTATTCTATTACTGTTTTTAGGAATTTTCTTTATTGTAGGCGTGGATGTGGCGACAAACTTTATTAGTTCGAAACTTATGTCTATCCGTTTTGGATGGTCTGATGAGCAAGTAAAATTTGCTCCTCAAGTCTATTTCCTCAGTCGTACGATTGGCGCTTTGTTAGGGGCGTTCTTATTGACCCGTATTGCAGAAATGAGGTACTTTCGTATAAATATTGTAGCTTGTGTTGTTTCGCTGCTAGTTTTAATAGGAGTGGAAAAGGATGTGGTGAATATAGTTTGTATTGGTGCAGTAGGCTTTTTTGCTTCATCAGTTTTCTCTATTATTTATTCAATGGCTTTGCAGGCGCGTCCGGAGAAGGCAAATCAGATTTCCGGTCTAATGATTACAGCTGTTGCCGGGGGGGGAGTGGTAACTCCAGTTATCGGTTTTGCCATCGGTACTGTAGGTATTATCGGTGGTGTTGTGGTGACGTTGGCCTGCGTATTATATCTAACGTATTGCGCTTTTGGTATAAAAGTAACTTCTTGTGTAAAGTGATTCGTTTTTTGATACTATTAATACATCATCATTTTTATTTTTTAAGCGTCTTCGTTTTCGAAGACGCTTTTTTTGTGTTGTATGGTTTCTTTGGTATGATGATTTAATGAAAATATAATTTTATACCTTATAATTAATGTATGAACATTAAAGTGTGTTGTGTAATCATTTTGATAAATACGGGCTTTGCTGGGATGTTATTTTTTGAAATGTTTGTTTTTTAATATTGTATTTAAAGATATTTTTAAACATAATTAGTTAATTGTTAGTTGTTTAAGTTTTAATGTGTATTCTTTTATAAATAATTTAGTGATAAATTAATTTAAGTTTAGTTTGACTTTTAATTTATTACATCTCATTTTTTTATAAAAAAAACTTTGTTTTACTTTTGCTTTTTGAATTTATTATATATATTTGCTGTGTCTATATGTTCATACATATAATGAGGTTTGTTTTTGTTGAGACTACTTTATATGTTTAGCAGTTTTATTAAAAACTAATATTTTGTGGAATGAAAAAAATCATTACCGTTATTTTGTTATTAATGATGTTCATTACCGGATATGCACAACGTATTGTTGTGTATAAACAGTTGGATGAGAGCTTAATTAAAGTATCTGCCAGCAGCGAATTGAATAAAGGAACTATTTGTTCCGTAGTTAATGGAGATGGAATGCAGGGGTGCTATCATGTGGCTAATAACCTGGGACATGGCATGTGGTTGTCTGAAGTTTCTAAAAAGCCAGTTCGTTACAATAAGTCTACTCATGAAGGAGTTGTCTGGTTTTTGTGTGATTTTGGTAAAAGTAGAAAATGTCCTGAAGTAGATTTGATTCAGATATGGAACTATAATCAGAATGAGCATACTCGGCGTGGACTCAATAAGGTATATATAGAGTACTCAGAGGATGGGAATAAATGGCAATTACTAAAGAATGGTGATTTGGAATATTATTTAATTCCTGAATCGGTAGGACGTAATCCTGGATCCGTGGATTTTTCTTTGGATACTAAAGGTATAAAAGCACGTTATATATGCTTTACGGCTGCGTTGGATGGAGAAGGTAATCATTATGATCGTAAGAATCCGGTTGTGATACAGGAAGCTGCTGATATGCATCAGAATGTGGATTACTATGGTTTGAGCGAAATTCGTTTTTATAAAAAAACAGTGGTTTCAGTACAATCATTGGGAAAGCTTGATGATATTTCTTTTGTGGCTGGGCAAGGCTATCTAAAGAGTGCTGAAGGTCCTAAACGAGAATTCTTATTACGTTTTAATACTCCATTGTATGCTGGGGCTACCTTAACGTGTCAATTAGGTGATAAAATATGGAATGCTGAAATAGAGGCTTCAAAGACTGGGGTGGATGAGTACAAAGGATGTTTCCCTGCTGGATATATGGAAGAGACCTCTTCTTTAGAGATAAAGGTGAATAGCCGTCAAGGTTGTGTGAAACGTAAATATGAAGTGCCAGGAGCAAGAAAGTGGACTGTTTGCTTTTTTCCGCATTCTCATTTGGATATCGGATATACACATCGCCAGGATGATGTGATGAAACTTCAATGGCGTAATTTGGAACGCGCACTCGATTTAGCTGAGCGTACTAAAGAATATCCGGAAGGTTCACGTTACTGTTGGAATACGGAGGCTACATGGGCAGTTGCTGCATATTTGAAAAAATATGCAGCAACTGAAAAGGCTGAACGTTTGAAGCAGGCCATTCGCGATGGTATTATTAATGTTGATATGTCTTTGGGAAGTATTTTGACTGGGATTAGCCGACAAGAAGAATTGATGCATATTTTTGATGATGCACATTGGATTAGTGATGAAGTGGGAGTAGAGCTGAATACTGCAATGATGAGTGATGTGCCTGGGCAAGCTTGGGGATTGGTCACTGCAATGGCTAAGAATGGAGTGAAATATTATTCACCCGGACCAAATTATGTACCTTTTTATGGGAGGATAGGAAATGACCGTGCTGCTGCTTTACATGTCAGATGGGGTGATAGACCTTTTTATTGGCAATCTCAATCAGGTACTGATAAAGTACTTGTATGGCAGGCAGGGCGCGGTTACTCATGGTTTCATGGCTGGTTGGCTAACCGTATCGGAGTTTGTGGACTTGAGCCAATCTGGGACTATTTAACAGAATTAGAAACTGAGGAGTTTCCATATCAAACTTGTTATTTACGTTATACAGTTCATGGTGATAACGGCCCTCCCGATCAATCAATGTCTGATGTAATCCGTGAGTGGAATGAACGTTATGAGTCTCCTCAATTCCGTATATCAACTGCCCGTGAGTTCTTTATGAAATTCGAAGAACAATATGGCGCTGAATTACCCGTCTTTGCTGGTGACATGACTCCCACTTGGGAAGACGGAGCGGCTTCTACTGCTTGTGAGACAGCAATGAATCGTACTACTGCTGCACGCTTGGCACAGACTGAAACTATTTGGAGTATGCTTCATAAAACAGACGCTTTCCCAGATAAAGCTTTTAAAGAAGCATGGAAAAATGTGATACTGTTTTCTGAGCACACTTGGGGGGCTTCTGCTAGTGGAACTGACCCGCATTCTAAATTTACAAAAGATTTGTGGGAAGGGAAAAAAGCTTATGCTGATAATGCAAGTAATCAGTCTCAAATATTATATAAACAGGCTTTAAGCCCATTGCATGTCGACAAAGGTGGGGATTTTGTACATGTGCTGAATACAAATCTTTGGAATCGTACGGATGTAGTGTTTTTGGATTCAATGGTCAATTTGAATGAAAAAGAATTGATAACCAGGACTGGTGAAAAAGTAGAGACACAGCGTCTGTATGATGGCCGTTGGGCTTTTGTTGCTGAAAATATACCAGCACTTTCTTCTGAGGTATATCAAATCGTCTCGAAGAAAAAGAGTTCAAGACGTTTCGTTTCCATGATTGCAGAGAATAAAATATTAAATAATGGAATTGTACGCGTTGAAATTGATGAGGTGAAAGGTACAATTAGTTCTTTCAAAAGAGTTGGTGACTCTTATGAATATGCTTCGAATAGCGGTTTGAATGATTATTTATATACTGGAAGATATGCTTCTGACCCACAGGGAATCGAACAGATATTAAATATAAGAGTGTTGGATGATGGAGCGGTTGCTGCTACACTGCGTATAGAGTCTAAAGCTCCAGGATGTAATACTTTATGGCGTGATGTGACAGTTTACAAAGGGATAGATAGGGTAGATATTTGTAATACGTTGGATAAGCAGGATATTTTAGATTTTGAAAATGTGCGTTTTGTTTTTCCATTCAATATTCAGCAACCTGAAATTACAATGGATCTTGCCATGAGTGAAATTCATCCTGAGCGTGAGCAACTGGAGGGAGTAAACAAACATTATTATTCATTGCAAAACGGATTGGCTGTGGGAGATTTGGAGCATGCAGTCTGCCTGACCACCGTTGATGCGCCTTTTGTTGAACTGGGTTCGCCCTCAGGGCTTGATTATCGCCTGAATCCCCGTCATGGATATGGCTGGTGGCAGTCTGCCAAGATATCGCCGATTGTCTATTCATGGGTAATGACGAATACATGGAGGACTAATTATAAAGCATCACAAGGAGGCACAGCGAAGTTTCGCTATTCTTTGCAGCCTTGTAATCCGCTTGACCTGAAATTGAAACAGCGAGGAGCTGAACGTGAGATGGAATTGGTGGCTGTAGCCAGTCGTTCTTCTCAGAATATAGAGCAGTTGTTTCGGTTGAAAGGACGCCATCGTATTGCATTATCCAGTATCAAACCTGCTGACGATGGAAAGGGATATATTGTCTGCCTGCACAATATGGGTAAGCAGAGTGTTTGTTCATCATTTGTTTGGGGTAGTATAAGGCCGCGTGAAGTAAGTGTATGTGATTATCGTCAGAAGGCCTTCAGACCTTTTAATGACGAGATGTTTTGGATGAAGCCTTATGAATATATCATGTTGAAAGTAATAATAGAATAATCATCAAATTGCAATTTTAAATTTAATAAGTATGAAAAAGTTAGTGGTACAGAATCTTTTAAAGGTTTGGTTGTGTGCAATGGTGTCGTTCATGACAGTGACGTTGTATGCACAAGGGAACTCTTTTAAGGTATCGGGTACAGTAAAGGACAACACCGGTGAGCTGGTGATTGGCGCCACTGTCATTGATACCAAGACAAAAAATGGATGTGTGACGGACGTTGATGGAAACTTTTCTTTAGAGGTGACGCCAAATTCGTCGATTAAAGTAAGTTTTATTGGATATAAGTCACAGACGATTGCCATCAAGGCAGAACAGAAGGTTTATAATGTCATCCTTCAAAGTGACAATGTTTTGATTGATGAACTGGTAGTGGTAGGCTATGGAGTGAAAAAGAAACAGACATTGACCGGTGCTGTGTCTGCCGTAAACACGAAGGACATTGTTTCTACAAAAAATGAAAGTTTACAGAATATGCTGACTGGTAAGATTGCCGGTTTACGTGTGGTTCAAAATTCAAGTGAGCCGGGAGCTTTCAATACATCGATGGATATTCGTGGACTGGGGAATCCACTGGTGATAATTGATGGTATTCCTCGCGATAATATGGCACGCGTTGATCCGGAAGATGTTGAGAGTATTTCTGTTTTGAAGGATGCCTCTGCTTCTATCTATGGTGTACGTGCTGCCAATGGCGTAATTCTTATTACCACCAAAAAAGGTGCGCAAGGGAAACCGGAAATTAATTATTCGGGTAGCTTTACTTGGCAAATGCCTTCCAATTTCCCAGATTTGGTTACTTCACAAGAATGGATGACATTGGCTAATGAAAAGGGACGTCATAATGTAGATGGTGGAGGAGCTTCTTATTCTGATGAAGAAATAGCCGCTGCACAGACTACAGATTGGAAATCAGCAGTATTACGTGGTTCTGCGCCTCAGACACAACATTCCATCAATATTTCAGGTGGGACGGAACGTGTAAATTATTATGCGAGTGTTGGCTATCAAGCGCAACAAAGTTTCTTGCAGACAGATGATATGAATTACGATAAATGGACAATGCGTAGTAATCTTTCTGCCAATATTACTAAGAATCTGAAATTGGATGTTAATCTTTCAGGTTTGATGGATGAGCGTAATACACCGCATTATGGTGCTTATGATATTATTCGTGGTCTTTGGTTGATGCAGCCGATGGATCCCATTTATCAGGAGAATGGCGGTTTTACCCAGCCTTCAAACTCTACTTTGATGAATCCGGTGGCGATGATGGATAAGGATGTTGTAGGATATAAAACTTATAAGAGCAAATGGTTTCAGTCAAGTTTTTCATTGAGTTATGATGTACCTTGGGTAGAAGGATTGAAACTAAAGGGGTTATATAGTTACGATTATATAATGAATGATAATAAGGAGTTTGAAAATACTTGGAAATCATATCGAGATAATCAGGTATGGACACGTAATGATCCTCCTAAAGTAGGTCGTACATTCTATTCAAAAGATAATACTTTATGGCAAGTACAAGCTAATTACTCTCGTGAGTTTAATGGGCATAATATTGATGCGATGCTGCTGTTTGAGGAATCGACTTATAAGGGGGATAACTTTAATGGTAAAAAGGAACTTTCTATTCCTATAGATCAAGTTTTTGCCGGAAATGCTGATAACCAGCAATTTGGACAGAGTACTGCTGCTTCTGCCTTGTTTGATAATGCCAATCAAGCATTGGTAGGGCGTGTAGCTTACGATTATAAGTCCAAATATCTTATTGAATTTGCTTTCCGTTATGAAGGTTCTTCAAAATTCCCTGCAAATTCACGTTGGGCTATGTTTCCTTCAGTGTCAGGGGGATGGCGTGTCTCTGAAGAAAAGTTTTGGAAAGAATCTTCTTTGAATTTCATTAATAACCTTAAAATACGTGCTTCTTGGGGTAAGATGGGTGACGATGGTGCTTTAGCGTATCAGTTCCTTAATGGTTATACGTATCCGGTAGGTGGGGCAGCATATGCGATGCCGGGTGGTGCCATTTTTGATGGCTCATTTGTCAATGCTTCTGCAACAAAGGGATTGGCTAATCAAAGCATCTCATGGATTGAAGCTAAAACTTTTGATATAGGTTTTGATTTGGAAGCATGGGATGGCCTATTGGGATTGACTGTTGATTATTTCCGACGTGATCGTGATGGATTACTGACCACTCGGGCAGCGAGTCTTCCGGGAGTAGTGGGAGCCGCATTGCCACAAGAGAATCTGAATGGAGATATGACCCGTGGATATGAAATAGAAATAAGCCACCGTAATACCATCAATGAGTTCAGTTATGAGATAAAAGGAAATTTTGCGTATGCCCGTTCAGAAAATAAACATGTGGAAGGTGCGCGGAAAGGTAATTCTTATTTGAATTGGAAACAAAATTCAAACGATCGTTTTACAGATCTTTGGTGGGGATATGGGGCCGGCGAACGTTTTACTTCATGGGATCAAATTTATTACAATTCTATTTATATAGGACGTGGTTCTGTACTCGGTGATTATAACTATGAGGATTGGAACGGTGATGGTTGGATTAATGAATTGGACGAACATCCTTTGACGAACACGGGAGACCGTCCTTTGATAAATTTTGGTTTGACGTTTAATGCAAGTTGGAAAGGTTTTGATGTAAGTCTGTTGTTGCAAGGAGCTGCCAAACGTCATATCTCTTATGATGAGTTGCTTTACAATCCATTGTGGGCTAATACAAATGCTTTGGATCAATTTATGGATCGTTGGCGTCCTGCTGATAGTCATGCAGATCCTTACGATCCGGCAACTAAATGGATTAGCGGTCATTATGCTTACACTGGTTCACTGCCGAACCGGAATTCAGAATTCAATATGCAAAATGCTGCTTATCTGCGTTTGAAAACAATTGAAGTGGGATATAGTCTTCCTAAATCATGGTTGACTAAAATTGGTGTACAAGGGCTGCGTGTTTATTTAAGCGGTTATAACTTGTTTACCATTACCGGATTGAAATATTGTGATCCTGAATTCCCGTCAGGAAATTATGGATATAACTATCCTTTAAATAAAACAGTTACTATTGGAGCAAATCTTAAATTTTAAATGAATATCAACATGAAAATTAAAAAATATATCTTCGCATTTGCATTATGCATGGGGTCATTGACTTCTTGTGTAGATCTGGACATCCCACCAATGAATATTGTTGGTGATAATGATATTTTTGGAAGTACGGCGGGGGTTACAAGCTATATGGCCCGTTTGTATAGTACGTTGCCTGTAGAAGACTTCCGCTATTCGCATGTAAACATGTTCTTTTCGGGAGGTTCTAATTTTGCGCAACCTTCTTGTTTGACTGGTGAAGCTATTAGCCGTGACACGAAGGGGGCAGAAGTTGAAACAGCAAACTATTGGGATGCTGCGTATGCCTTAATACGTGAAACGAACTATTTTATAGAAACACTTCCCAAATATGCTGATTCACATTCTGCTACTGAAATTGAAAGTTTGTTGGGCGAAGCGTATTTCATTCGTGCTTATACTTATTTTGCATTAGTTAAGCGTTATGGTGGTGTACCTATTGTTAACACAGTAATTGATTATCCGGCTACAGTAAGCATTCCTGAAACACAATTGTTCCGTGATTCGGAAGAGGCTGTCTGGGATTTTATTTCCAGTGATTTGGACTACGCTATTGCGCATTTGTCTGCAAAGAACCAAAAAGGACGTGCCAATAAATATGCAGCTGCAGCTTTGAAATCGCGTGCTATGCTTTATGCTGGAAGTATTGCCAAATATAATGATGTGAATGAAGTTTATAATGATGCGCGTATTTGCGGAATTCCAGCAAATCGTGCTGCCGATTATTTTAAACAGGCTTATGAAGCATCGAAGATTGTTGATGAAGGAGGTTATGCTCTTTACAAAGGGGACTGGGCAGCTAATAATAAGGATGCACAATATACTAATTTCGTGAATATTTTCTTGAAAGATACGGAAGAGAATATTTTCGTGAAATATTTTGATTATCCGGACTGTGTACATTCATATGATTGTTTTGCACAGCCTACGCAAACCTCTACCGGTGGTAGCAACACAGAAATTTGTCCTACATTGGATTTTGTAGAAATGTTTGAAGGTTTTGAGAAAGATGCCGATGGGCATTTTGCTAACATGAACACGGAAGGTTATTATAAATTGTATGAAACAACAATGGAACCTTTCAAGAATGCCGAACCTCGTTTGCGTGCTACTGTATTGCTGCCGGGTGACGAGTTCAAGGGTGAATCCATTGAAATCCGTCGTGGTATTTGGGTTGGAGAAGGTGATAAAATTTCTCCTCTTCTTCCTTCAGAAGATACCTATGGCTTTTATGATGATTATAGTGCTTACGCTAACGATGCGACGAGCTTGCTGAAATTAGCCAGTCGCGAATCGCAAAATACGGATGCTAATGCAATTCTGTTAAAGGATGGTACAATGATGAAGCGTGCAGGGAAAAGTGGTACAGTGAAGAATCAGGAGATAGGCTGTACGGTTTCCGGTTTCCTTATTCGTAAGTATTTGAATCCTGAACAGAAGAATACAACTTGGAATCAGTCTGTTACAGATTGGATTGACATCCGTTATGCAGAAGTGTTGCTCAATCGTGCCGAGGCGGCTATGGAACTTGCAGCTGTGGGTAGTGTTACCGATGATGCCGATAAGAATTATGTAGAGGAGGCTTTCCGCTGTGTGAATCTCATTCGTGAACGTGCAGGTGCTACGTTGCTTGCTTCTTCTGCAGAAACTTCAATTGATGTAGTGCGTATAGAGCGTCGTAAAGAGCTTGCTTTCGAAAATAAAACTTATTGGGATTTGAAGCGTTGGCGTATTATTGATGATGAACAGTCTACACGCAGATATCGCACTTTGCAGCCATTCTTTGCAGCAGATGCCATGAAGTATTTCATGGATATCAAGGAGCAGGAATATGGATATACTTATACTTATGATACACGTAATTATTATCAGCAGATTCCGACTGGTGAAATCACTAAGAATCCGAATTGTAAACAAAATCCAGGTTATTAATTATAAGAAACGAAACATTCAATTATGAAAAAGTTAACATATATTTTGTTGTCCTTATGCTTATTGGTAAATTTTACCTCTTGCGATGTGGATAATTATGGAGAACCTGAAGAAACTTTCCGTGGTGCTTTTATTGATAAGGAAACTAAAGAACCTTTCCAAACAGCTATTGGTAATACCGGCATTCGTATCCGTATGATGGAATATAGCTGGAGTGATACTCCGGAACCTTATGATTTTAATTGTATGCAGGATGGTACTTTCCAGAATACCAAAATATTTGCAGGCAATTATGGTATTATTCCTGAAGGTGCTTTTGTGCCATTGGATGAAGAGATTATTGATATAAAAGGTACTGTAGAGAAAACTTATGAGATTGAGCCACTGTTGCGCGTGAAATGGGTAAGCGAACCTCAGGTCAATGCAGATGGTACTGTGGAGGTGAAGGTTATAATTACTCGTGGTACAAATAATCCGGATTACCAACAACCGCTTACCGAAGCTTGGTTATTTGTGAGCGAAACGAGTTATGTCGGAGATTTCAACTTCAGTCCGCGTTTTTCTACTCAGTTGTTAGGGGCAGCTTTAACTGATGTTTTAGGTAAAGAAATTACTATTAAGACAAAAGGCCAATTCCCTGATTATTCGCGTAAATTCTTTTTGCGTGTAGGTGCTCGTACTACAAAAAGCTTTAGCGGTACCAATCGTTATAACTATACAACAATTAAAGAAATCACAACTATAGCACGTAATTAGTAATAATCTGGATGAGAGTGTATTGGAACCTTGATAAGCACATTGTTTGGTCTGGGTTTTGTACACTCTCATCTCTTTTATAGATATTAATATGAAACAGTCCTTTTTTATTTTTATGGTAATTACCCTTATGTTACCTCAGTTCGTTTCTGCAAAAAGGGGGAAAAATAGTTCACAACTTACTGTTATTTCTTATAATATGCGGTATGGTACGGCAGAGGACGGTGTTAATGCATGGGAATTCAGAAAGCCAGCTACTATAAAAATGATTAAAAAGCATAAGCCTGATATTTTGGGAGTTCAGGAAGCTTTGGATTTTCAGCTGGCGTTTATTCTTGAGAATTGCACGAACTATGAGGCTGTAGGTGTTGGACGCATTGATGGTAAGCACAACGGAGAGCATGCTTCAATAATGTATAATAAGAAAAAAATAGAATTGTTGGAGTGGGGTAATTTTTGGCTTTCTTCAACTCCTGAAATTCCTTCTATAGGGTGGGATGCTGCATGTACCCGTACTGCTACATGGGCACTTTTGAAGGATAAAAAGACAATGGAGAAATTTTATTACGTTAATACTCATTTGGACCATGTCGGAAGAGTGGCACGGAAGGAAGGTCTGAATCTCATTTTAGAAAAGATACAGAAGATTAATCCTGATAATTTTCCATTAATTTTAACCGGAGATTTTAATATGGAGCATACGGATTCTTCCATACAAAAACTGAATGAAAAAATGATAGATGCTAGAACTTCTGCTAAAAAAACGGATTCTTTTGGTACTTTCAATGGATGGGGGACCCGTAGCTCCATTATAGATTATATTTATTATAAAGGGTTTAAAATGTGTACGGAATACGTTACAATTCGAGAAAAATATGCAGGAAAAACTTTTATTTCTGATCACTATCCGATTAAGGGGGTACTGAAGTTTTAATTATGTGAAAAATCATGATGTATTCTGGTTTTCTCACGATGTGTTTGCTAATGGAGGGCTGTTAGAATTATGGATGAGTCCGAAACCGAATAAAAAATGAGGGAAGGACAAGGAAATTCTTAATATGTCCCTACTGACTAGGTTACTATTATGAAGAAAGGCGAAGAGGTACAACTCCCTTCGCCTTTCTTCATAACAACTATGGCTTTTATTCTTACACAATCCCTTGTGCCATCATAGCCTTTGCCACCTTCATAAATCCGGCCACATTGGCACCCTTCACGTAATTTACATAACCGTCGGCTTCCGTACCATATTGCACGCAAGCTTCGTGAATGTTCTTCATGATGCTCTTCAATTTCTCGTCCACTTCCTCTGCACTCCAGCTCAACTTGATAGAGTTCTGAGTCATTTCGAGACCAGATACTGATACACCGCCAGCATTGGCTGCCTTACCCGGAGCATACAGAATCTTTGCATCCTGAAATACCTTGATGGCTTCCGGTGTAGAGGGCATGTTGGCGCCTTCGGATACTGCCATTACCCCATTAGCTATCAACTGACGGGCATGGTCGCCATTTAATTCATTCTGAGTGGCAGAAGGCAAAGCGATATCAGCCTTTTCGCCCCAAGGCTTGGCTCCTTCCACATATTTCACACCCGGATATTGTTCAGCATATTCGCGGATACGTCCACGGTAGAGGTTTTTCAGCTCCATGATGTAATCCAACTTTTCGCGGTCAATGCCGTCCGGATCGTATACATAACCGTCAGAATCAGACATGGTCAATACCTTACCACCCAATTCCAATACTTTCTCGGCCGTATATTGAGCTACGTTACCGCAACCGGAAATCAGACAAGTTTTGCCTTTCAAGTCAGTACCCTTAGTCTTCAACATTTCCATCAAGAAGTAGATGTTACCGTAGCCGGTAGCTTCCGGACGAATCAGCGAACCGCCGAACTCACGGCCCTTACCGGTGAAAGTACCCGTAAATTCATGAGCCAGCTTCTTATACATACCGAACATGAAACCTACTTCGCGACCACCTACACCGATATCACCGGCAGGTACGTCTGTTTCAGGACCGATATGACGCCACAACTCCAGCATGAAAGCCTGAACGAAACGCATAACCTCAGCATTCGACTTGCCGCGCGGAGAGAAGTCCGAACCGCCTTTACCGCCACCCATAGGCAGAGTTGTCAATGAGTTTTTAAATGTCTGCTCGAAAGCAAGGAATTTCAGGATGCTCAGGTTTACAGAAGAGTGGAAACGAACACCGCCTTTATAAGGGCCGATAGCGTTGTTGTGCTGCACACGATAGCCCATGTTGGTTTGTACGTTACCTTTATCGTCTACCCAAGTAACACGGAATTGGTAAACGCGATCGGGGATGCAAAGACGTTCAATCAGATTGGCTTTGTCAAACTCCGGATGCTTGTTATACTCTTCTTCAATCGTAGAAAGAACTTCTTCTACTGCTTGATGATACTCCGGTTCGTTGGGGAACCGTCTTTTCAGGTCTTCTAATACCTTAGCTGCATTCATAATCTATTTCTTTTATTGGTTGCTACTATATATTACCTAAAACAATTCGATTTTCGGTTTGTTTCCTTTTCCTCTCATTGCGGTTGCAAAAGTACACATAAAAATGAAACGAGCAAACATTTTATAAAGAAAATGCGGTATAAAACAACAATTTTATTGTTTTATACCGCAAAATGGAATAAAAAGATATTATTTATCCTCTTTTTAGAGACTTTATGACGGGAATAAATACTAAAGCCGCCGAAATGGTAAGCGTTAGGATGATTGGACCGTCAATTCGTTCGACAGATATCAAAACAATGTAGCAAAGTGCTGCCCAAAGCAGCATAATGCAAACTATTTGGAATTTTGATAACGGTCGTTTCATTTGGCTGCTTTCTTTTTGTCTACGATAGCATCGATAACTGCCACTGCGGTGATATTCACGATATCTCGCACGGAGCTTTCAAAATCGGTGAAGTGGATAGGCTTGTTCAGCCCCATTTGGATAGGACCAATCAGTTCGGAGTCCGTATCCATCGCCTGCAACAGCTTGTAAGCAGAGTTTGCAGAACTCAAGTTCGGGAAAATCAGTGTGTTTACGTCTTTTCCTTTCAAGCGCGTAAACGGATACTTGGCATCACGCATTTCGCGGTTCATGGCGAAATTCACCTGCATTTCTCCGTCAATGGCAAGGTCAGGATAGTTTTGTTGCATATAATCCACAGCTTCGTGTACACTTACCGGGCTGCCTTCTTTATCCGCACCGAAGTTGGAGTAACTCAACATGGCCATTACCGGTGTATGATTAAAGAAGCGGACGGTATATTCCGATAGCTTGGCAATATCGATTAGCGTTTCGGCATTGGGATGACGGTTAATCAGCGTATCGGCCAGGAAGTATGTACCTTTTTTGGAGTTCAGGATATGCATGGTGCCGAAATGCTTGTATTCCGGACGGATGCCGATGACTTCCTTGGCAACCTTGATGGTATTGCTGTATTTGGTGTAAAGACCTGTGATGAAAGCGTCTGCTTCACCCGTCTCCACCATCATCATACCGAAGTAGTTACGTTCGAACATTTTGTCGTTGGCTTCTTCGTAAGTGGCTCCTTCGCGGGCACGTTTTTCAGATAGAATGCGGGCATAGCGTTCACGGCGCGGCGCTTCATCCGGATGACGCAGATTTACTATCTCGATACCTTCAAGGCTAAGGTCTAGTTCTTTTGCCAGCTTCTCGATGGCTTCGTCGTTGCCCAATATAATAGGATGGCAGATACCTTCAGCCTTGGCTTCCACAGCAGCTTTCAGCATATTGGGGTGGATGCCTTCGGCAAATACCACACGTTGTGGGTTGCGGCGGGCGGTGTCGTAGAGTTGGCGGGTCAGTTTGCTTTCGTAACCCATCAGCTCGCGCAGTTGCAGGCGGTAGGCATCCCAGTCTTCGATGTCTTTGCGAGCTACACCGCTTTCCATGGCAGCTTTGGCCACAGCGCAGGACACTTCGGTGATGAGGCGCGGGTCAACCGGTTTCGGGATGAAGTATTCGGGACCGAAGGTGAAGTTGTTTACATGGTATGCTTCATTCACAACATCGGGCACGGGCTGCTTGGCAAGGTTGGCAATGGCGTGCACGGCAGCAATTTTCATGGCTTCGTTGATGGCTTTTGCCTGCGTGTCGAGGGCGCCGCGGAAGATGTAGGGGAAACCGATTACATTATTAATCTGGTTAGGATAGTCGGAACGACCGGTGGACATCAGTACGTCCGGACGTGCTGCCATGGCGTCTTCGTAAGAGATTTCCGGAGTAGGGTTGGCAAGGGCAAACACGATGGGATGGTCTGCCATGCTGCGAACCATGTCCTGGGTCAACACATTACCTTTTGACAGTCCGAGGAATACATCGGCGCCTTTGATGGCTTCTGCCAGAGTATGTACATCGCGACGGTCGGTGGCAAAGTAACGTTTCTGCTCGGTCAGATTCTCGCGATCGCTGGTAATGACTCCCTTACTGTCCAGCATCAGGATATTCTCACGGCGTGCGCCGAGCGCTTCATACAGTTTGGTGCATGAGGTGGCGGAAGCCCCGGCACCGTTTACGACGATTTTCACTTCCTCTATCTTCTTGCCTGCCACTTCCAGGGCGTTCAGCAATCCTGCGCTGGAGATGATGGCGGTGCCGTGCTGGTCGTCGTGCATCACGGGGATGTCCAATTCCTCTTTCAGGCGGCGTTCTATTTCGAAACATTCGGGTGCTTTGATGTCTTCCAAGTTGATACCTCCGAATGTTGGGGCAATAGCCTTGACAGCTTCGATGAACTTGTCGGGGTCTTTTTCATTTACTTCGATGTCGAATACGTCGATACCGGCATAAATTTTGAACAACAGACCTTTACCCTCCATGACGGGTTTGCCGCTGAGGGCGCCAATATCGCCCAGGCCGAGCACGGCGGTTCCGTTGGAGATGACAGCTACCAGATTGCCTTTTGCTGTATATTTATATGCATCTTGCGGGTTTTTCTCAATTTCGAGGCACGGTTCTGCAACGCCCGGAGAGTAGGCGAGAGAAAGATCGGTTTGTGTACTGTAAGGCTTGGTGGGTACTACTTCAATCTTACCCGGTTTGCCTTGCGAATGGTAGAGCAAGGCTGCTTCTTTGGTTATTTTAGCCATGGTAGAATAGTTAAATTGGTTATAATTTGGCTGCAAATGTAGGTATAAAAGTTCTAAATTGTAGCTCGCTGTCAATAAAATCTATTACTTTTATCAGTTAATTAGCTTAAAATGCTTATTTTTGGCATCAGATTTTAGAGATTACCCCCATTTATTAACTTAACACATGAGTTGCATGAGAATTTTGAAACTTCCTCTGGCAGGATTATTATTTTGTGTAATGGCACTATTTGCTGGATGTAAAACGAGTAATGAACCTAAGGCACCGGTTGCTCTGACCTGGGAAATGGGTGCAAGTGACATCGAACCCGGATATTATGAGAATACCTTTATTCTCAAGAATATCTCTCAAAAACCTCTAAAAAAGAACTGGACGATTTACTATTCACAGCTTCCCCGAGGGGTGAAGCAGGAAGGAGCCTCTGAAGTGAAGGTAGAGGTAGTGAACGGTAATTTTTTCAAAATGTATCCGACAGACGAATTTGCTCCGCTGGCTCCCGGTGATTCCATGCGGATCACTTTCCTTTGCACTTACAAGCTGGACCGGAACTCCCATGTACCGGAAGGAACTTATTGGGTGGAGACTGTGGATGGTAAAGAGGGCAGTCCGTTGCCCGTGGCTTTGAAGGCGCTGCCGCTTCCTTCTCCCGAGTCAATGAGCGGCTATCCGGATGCGACTAAGATTTATGAATCCAATCTTCGCTTGGCTGGTGCTCCTGCTTTGGTGCAGTCAGACATTCTTCCGTCTGTAAAGAAAGTGGTAGCCATTGAAGGCGATAATGTCGTATTGGAAGGTAAGGTAGCTTTGGCATTTCCGGAGAACTTTGCCGGTGAAGCCAAGTTGCTGAAAGAGAAACTGACTGGTTTGTATGGTTTGGAAGTTGTCGGAAATGCTTCCGTGAAGATTGTGCTGGAAGAACTGCTTGATAGGAAGGAGGCCGTAAATGATGAATATTATACTATCAATATAGGTGACAACCTGATAAAAATCAGTGCTGCCACTCCTCATGGCATTTTTAATGGTACACAGACACTTTTGTCAATGTTGAAGGGCAAGCAGACACCTTATTTGCTGGAGGCAGTCTCCATTCGGGATTATCCGGACTTGGCATATCGTGGACAAATGATAGATATTGCCCGTAATTTCACCGCTCCGGAGAACTTGAAGAAACTGGTGGATATTTTTGCATCTTATAAATTGAATGTCCTGCATTTCCATTTTTGTGATGATGAAGCCTGGCGTTTGGAGATTCCTGGTTTGGAGGAACTGACTGCTGTGGGTAGCCGTCGCGGGCATACCACTGACGAAAGCCAGTGCCTCTACCCATGTTATGACGGTGGCTATGACCCTGATGTAAAGACTGTAGGCAATGGATATTATAGCCGCGAGGAATTTATTGATTTGCTGAAGTATGCTGCCGAAAGACATGTCCGCATTGTTCCGGAAATAGAATCTCCGGGGCATGCCCGCGCTGCCATTGTCTCCATGAAGGCACGCTATAACAAATATTTTGAAACTGATCCGGGGAAAGCTACAGAATATATGTTGAGTGAACCGGAAGACACTTCACGTTATGTTTCTGTACAATATTATACGGACAATGTGATGAATGTCGCCTTGCCTTCTACCTACCGTTTTATGGAGAAGGTGATTCAGGAACTTAATGCGATGTATCAGGAAGCCGGTCTTTCATTGTTTACAGTGCATTTAGGTGGTGACGAAGTGCCTCGCGGCGTGTGGATGGGCTCCCCGAAATGTCAGGAACTGATGAAGAAAAAAGGCATGACGAAAGCTCATGATTTGTCGGAGTATTTCATTACGCAAATGGCGGATGTGATGCAGAAGAACGGACTGAAATTCAGTGGTTGGCAGGAAGTTGCTTTGGGGCATACCGAAGAGACTCATCAACAGTTGAGGGGCCAGGCTGCCGGTGTGTATTGCTGGAATACTGTACCGGGCTCTGATGAAGTGGTTTATCAGACAGCCAATAACGGTTACCTGGTCATCCTTTGCAACGTGGGCAATTTCTATATGGATATGGCTTACAATGGTCATCCGGACGAGCGTGGACTCGATTGGGGAGGTTATGTGGATGAGTCTGTCTCTTTCTCTATGCTTCCTTTCAGCATTTATCGTTCGCTGCGTGTGGATATGGCAGGCAATCCCATTGATTTGGGTAATGCGGAAAAGGGGAAGACTGCTTTGACAGAGATAGGCAAGAAACATATTATGGGTGTACAAGGACAATTATTCGCCGAAACTATCCGTAGTTTTGATGGCGTGGAATATCTTCTCTTCCCGAAAATCTTAGGGTTGACAGAACGTGGCTGGAATGCTCATCCGGTATGGGAAAATCTGTCCGGCGTGCGGGAGCAGCAGGCTTTCAATCAGGCTTTGGCACTTTATTATGAGAAAATCAGCAAGAGTGAAATGCCTTATTGGGCAAAGAATGGGATTAACTTCCGCTTGCCTCAGCCGGGATTATTGGTAAAAGATGGAAATCTGTATGCTAATGTGGCCATTGATGGTGCTGAAGTACGTTACACAACTGATGGTTCGGAACCTACTGCCCAGTCAACCTTATGGAAAGAACCGGTGAAGTGTGGTTCCCTGGTAGTGAAAGCAAAGACCTTCTACCAAGGCAAGGAAAGTTTGACGATTATATTGAATGTTGAGTAATAGAGAATATTGAAATGAAAAGGGAGTGCATTGTCCGAAAATGCACTCCCTTTTGTTTATTCCTTTAGGCGTTCAGCGCTTGTTCGATGTCGGCAATAATATCCTCTGCATTCTCTATACCTACCGAGAAGCGAATCAGGTCGGGGCGTACACCTGCCTCCATCAGTTGCTCGTCTGTCAACTGGCGGTGTGTATGACTGGCTGGGTGCAGCACACAAGTACGTGCATCGGCCACATGAGTCACGATGGCTGCCAGTTTCAGTGAATCCATAAACTTGATAGACTCTTCCCGTCCGCCCTTCAAGCCGAAGGTGACAACGCCGCAAGAGCCGTTCGGCATGTACTTCTGTGCCTGCTCGTAGTATTTGTCGCCCGGCAGACCACAATAATTCACCCAAGCCACTTTGTCGTTCTGGGCAAGATACTCGGCTACCGCTTGTGCATTCTTGCAATGTTGGGGCATACGCAGGTGCAGTGTTTCCAGACCCAGGTTCAGCAGGAATGCGTTTTGTGGAGACTGGATGCTGCCAAGGTCGCGCATCAGTTGGGCTGTAGCCTTGGTGATGTAAGCCATTTTGCCGAAGGCTTTCGTATAAGTCAGTCCGTGGTAAGACTCGTCCGGTGTGCACAGTCCGGGGAATTTGTCGGCGTGTGCATCCCAATCGAAGTTGCCGCTGTCTACAATGGCTCCGCCTACGCTGGTGGCATGTCCGTCCATGTATTTGGTAGTAGAGTGTACTACGATGTCGGCACCCCACTCAAACGGGCGGCAGTTGATGGGAGTAGGGAAGGTGTTGTCCACAATCAAGGGCACGCCGTGGCTGTGGGCAATGCGTGCAAACTTCTCTATATCGAGCACTTCGAGCGTAGGGTTGGAGATGGTTTCGCCGAATAGGGCCTTGGTATTGGGGCGGAAAGCAGCGGAAATTTCTTTCTCGCTGGCATCCGGGTTGACGAAAGTGACGTCGATGCCCAATTTCTTCAAAGTTACTCCGAAGAGGTTGAATGTTCCGCCATAGATGGTAGAGGAGCAAACAAAATGGTCTCCTGCCTGGCAAATATTGAAAATGGCATAGAAGTTGGCTGCTTGTCCGCTGGATGTCAGCATAGCGGCCACACCACCTTCGAGGGCGGCAATCTTGGCGGCTACTGCATCGTTTGTAGGATTCTGCAGGCGGGTATAGAAATAGCCGCTGTCTTCAAGGTCGAACAAGCGTGCCATCTGTTCGCTGGTATCATATTTGAAAGTTGTACTTTGATAGATGGGGAGTACACGGGGCTCGCCCTTTTTAGGAGTCCATCCGGCTTGTACGCACAGCGTCTCCGGCTTGAATTGCTTTGCCATAATGTTATCTGTTTTAAAAGTTTCTTATCTATTATCGCGTAAGTTGTCGCAAAAGTAGGGAAAAAATTATAATTTTGTGCTTAAGTATGGTAAAATGCTATAAATTAGCGGCTGGAAATTTGTAGCGAACCGAATAAATGATGAATAATTGGAATATGAAACGCATATTTTGTTTACTGACCATCTTCTTTTGTACTTTGTTTGCTTTTAATGCTTCGGCTCAGGAAGAGCGGGATAGTCCGAGACGTGGAGAAGGAATCTCTGTTTTCCTGGAACGTAACAAGCGCCCGGGGAGAGCCTATTATAAGGAGTTTTTGGAGCTGAACAAGAAACTTCTTAAAGGGAAGGAGGAATTGCGGCTGGGAGTGAAGTATGTACTGCCCCCATTATCAAAGCCGGTTGGCAATGGGAAGAAGACAATCAATGAACCTTTGTTCGGGAAAGCGCTTGCCAGTGTAAAAGTGACATCTAACCGTTTGCAGGGCGCTTGTTTTTATGTAGTGAGCGGACATGGAGGCCCCGACCCCGGAGCTATCGGCAGAATCGGCAAAATAGAACTGCATGAAGATGAGTATGCGTATGATGTGGCTTTGCGCCTTGCCCGTAACTTGATGCAAGAGGGGGCGGAAGTCCGTATCATTATCCAGGATGCTAAAGACGGAATCCGTGATGACAAGTACCTTTCCAACAGCAAACGTGAGACGTGCATGGGAGCTCCCATACCCTTGAACCAAGTGGCACGTCTCCGGCAACGTTGCGCCAAAATCAATGAGTTTTACAAGAAGGATCGCAAGAACTATAAATATTGCCGTGCCATTTTCCTTCATGTGGACAGTCGCAGCAAGAGCCATCAGACCGATGTGTTCTTTTACCACTCTAAAAGCAAGCCCGACAGCAAGCGTCTGGCTAAGACCATGAAGAAAACTTTCGAATCGAAATATGACAAGCACCAGCCCAACCGTGGGTTTACCGGAACTGTCAGCGCACGCAATCTTTATGTGTTAGCCAATACTTCTCCCGCTTCCGTATTCGTGGAATTGGGAAATATCCAGAACACTTTTGACCAGCGCCGTTTTGTAATCAGTTCGAACCGCCAGGCCTTGGCCAAGTGGATGATGGAGGGTTTCATCACGGATTATAAAAAGGCGAAATAAGGACAATCAACTCTCACTCTCCTTTTTCTTTTCGTGTACCACCACGACTGTAACGGCCGTTATTATCAGCGCCATGCCGACGACGCTGGCCGGTGTGAAGCTTTCATTGAATATCAGGCAACCGATAACTACGGCTGTCAGAGGTTCCAAGGCCCCGAAAATGGAAGTCAGTGTAGGCCCTATGTATTTAATGGCTTTTACCAGGGTGATGTTGGATATAGCTGTTGCCGGCAGCGCCAGTCCGAGAATGTTCAGCCATGTGTGGGTATCATTGGCCAGCCGGATGCCTCCGGTCAGACATCCTCCTATAATAAAGAACAAGGCTCCCAGCCCCATTACGTAGCATGTCAATGCAGTGGAGGGAATCTGCACGGCACGGCTCTTCCTTACTCCTACGATATATCCTCCATAAAAGAATACGGACAGACCGGCAGCAATCAGCCCGATGGTCGTGTTTCCTCCTTCAAAGTCTATTTTGCCGGATGACAAAAGTCCAGCTCCGCTTAGTGACACCAACACGGCAAACAGAATGGCGAATGACCTCTTTTCTCCGAAAAAGCCCATCATGGCCAGTGCCACGGCCAGCGGATACATGAAATGAATGGTGGATGCCACTCCGCTGGCTATGTTCTGATAGGCGATGACCAGACTGAAGGAGGTAGCTGCCCGAAGCAGGCTGAGGATGAACACCGTTCCCCAGTCTTTCCCGCTGATGCGGAATGTCTCGCCTAGCATAATGCCGAAAACGACCAGGGTAAGTGAAGCTATTCCCCATCGGTAGGCCAATACTTCGAAAGAGGAGAAGCCCGCAAGGAGTAATGAAATGGTGAAGAAAGGAGCCAGCCCGAAGGTGGCAGAGGAGAGAGCTGCATATATAAACCCTTTTATGGAAACATTTTGCATCTTTTATCTTGATTTTGATGGAGGTTTTAAAATTATCTGTTTGCATCAATTGCTTGATTCGCATTGCGTCGTGCAAAATTAGTGAATAAAAACAAGCATACAGACAAAGGAATGTCCCTTTTTTACAATACAGTATAGATATGGGTATCTAATAGTATCGACCGGCTTGCCTGATATTTATTCGTTCCACCATGAGATAAAAATCATTCCACCGCGGAGTAAAAATCGTTCCACCATGGTGGAACGATTTTTACTCCATGGCGGAACGAATACTTGTTCGCTGTCCGGCTCCTAAACTCTTCCGGGGAGAAAGCCTGATGGCGCCGGCAGAACAGTTTGCCTACTCTACCGGAATATAAATTTCTGTCAACAGTTCCTCCGGCGCCGTATCTGCGGGGTTGTTTAGGTAACGTTCCGCACTGGACTCATCCCGTAAGCTACATTCCATTTCGGGGATATACTTCCCGTAGATGGTGTCGTATACGGCCTGCAGATGTTCGTATGGACCTTTGTATAGGAATATGGCATAGCGGCCTGCCGCGAGCTGTTTAAATCCTATGTCTCCTTTGGCCGTTGCAAATGAGGGTAGGACCATACATACATCGGTACGCAGCTTTTCAGCGGGTGTCACTTTGGGGTCATCGTGATAGATACAGTAGGGCATCACTTCTCCCATAGGCAGTTTTTCTTCTTGGATGAACTGGCAAAGGCGCATCCATGCGCTGCAATAGTCGTTCAGTTTATAGTCGCCAAAGAGGCGGATGTAAATCACATTGCGGGCAGGAACTTCTTTGATTTCGTGTTTCAGTTCCAGTTCCGGACGAATAATGGCTGGTTTCATAATTACAAAGTTTTTATTGTTACGGTATTCTAATGGTGAAATGCCATAGAACTGCTTGAATACTTTTGACAGTGACGAGGGCGAAGAGTAGCCTATACGGTAGGCTATGTCCGCTATCGGCATGTCCGAGTAACGAAGCAACCGGGCAGCGGCTTCGGTACGCGTCCGGACAATGAACGTACCGACGGGTTCACCCAGGAAAGCTTTCATGATGCGGTGGAAGTAGAAGGGAGAGAAATGGGAAATCCTGGCCAAAGATTTCAGGTCAATTTCTTCTCCGAGGTGCAGATTTATATAATCCACTACTGCGTTCACGCACTTTTGGTATTCCTCCTGGGTTGTCTTTTTCTGTTGCATGGTTCTATTGGGCTTTTTCATGTTGCAAAAATAGGAGGAAAAGAAATAGGTTACTTGTCCGATGTTGCTATAAATGCAATATCTTTAAATAAGATAAACTATATCCCGGCACAACTTTTTCGTGCAAGCATGAAAGTTTTGCATTCGATTTGCAATATCTTTGCATTTCAGATGAAAAAACAAATGCTTGCAGATGACCGAGGAGATTAAAAGACAACTTTGGGAGTGGGCGGCGGCCTATCATTGCGCCGGCTTCATTCAGAACGACCCCGTACAGTTTCCACATCGCTATGAACGGAGGCAGGATATTGAAATCAGTGGGCTGCTGACTGCTATCATGAGTTTCGGCAACCGTAAGCAGATATTGAAAAAGGCTGATGAGTTGCATAGGTTGATGGGGGTATCGCCTCATCAATACGTATTATCTTGCCAATGGAAGAAAGACTTCCCTGCTACGGACAGAAGCAGTTTTTACCGAATGCTTTCTTATGCTGACTTTCATTCCTATTTCAGGCGTTTGCATGCTGCCTATTCTGCTTTTGACAGTCTGGAGGATGCCTTATGTACGTATGCCGGTAATCCGATGGAAAGGTTATGTGCGTTTTTGGAAGTCTCGGCAAAGAGTCCCCAAAAGAAACTGAACATGTTTTTGCGCTGGATGATAAGGAAAGGTCCGGAAGTGGATTTTGGTATTTGGGAGAGATTTGATTGCAGGGACCTGATTGTGCCTTTGGACACGCATGTCTGCCGTGTGGCCTATGCTTTGGGACTCACCGAGACAGAAACATTTTCTTTGAAGAATGCCCGCCGGATTACTGAAGCTCTGGCAGAGGCCTTTCCGGACGACCCGTGCCTGGGGGACTTTGCTTTGTTTGGAAGCGGAGTCAGCGGAGTATTGTAGCGTGTTACCAGTCAATTTCTTGTATCCCTCTGCTCCGTAAGAAATCGTTGGCTTTACTGAAGTGCCTGCAACCGAAGAATCCGTATTCGGCAGAACGTGGGGACGGATGGACGGTAGTCAGAATCAAGTGTCTGCTGCTATTGATTAAAGCGGCTTTCTCTTTGGCGTACGCCCCCCAAAGCATGAATACAAGATTCTCCCGTTCATCACTCAGTTTCTTGATAACAGCGTCTGTGAAGGTTTCCCATCCCATGTTCCGGTGCGAGCCGGTTTCGTGGGCACGTACTGTGAGGACGGAATTCATAGGAAACACGCCTTGCGCTACCCAACGGTCCAGATTTCCGGAAGTCGGAATGGGCTTTCCCAAGTCCTGATGTATTTCCTTGAATATGTTTGCCAGAGAACCGGGAATGGCTATTCCTTTCGGTACGGAAAAGCAGACTCCATAATACTGACCGGGATTAGGATAAGGGTCTTGTCCGAGGATGACGACTTTCACTTTCTCGAACGGGCAAGAGTTGAAGACGTGGAAAATTTGATGGCCGGGAGGTAGCACGTTGGCATGTCCATACTCACTTTTTACAAATGCTACCAGCTTCTCAAAATAAGGTTTGTCAAACTCCTCTTGTAGGCGTTTTCTCCAGCTTTCTTCTATTTTTACGTTCATAAGAGTCTTGCAGTTACATATGAATAGGAAACGATGTTGCAAAAATACAAATAATCCGGATGAGGCAGATGCATTTACGAGTATAAAGAATGTTTTAATTATCGTATGAAACGATAGTTATTTTGAGTAAGTTTATTACTTTTGTGGTGCAATGCCGGACACTAAGCATAGAGTCGCCATTGCTGAGGTTGAACTGATTGGTAAAATAAAGGAATGGAAAATTTTCATCGTATGGATGCTTGTCCGGTACGGGATGTACTGAGCAGGTTGGGAGACAAATGGACAATGCTTGTGCTGGTCACACTGAAAGCGAATGGAACGATGCGTTTTTGCGATATACAGAAAACCATAGGGGATATTTCCCAGCGGATGCTGACGGTTACATTGCGCTCATTGGAGACGGACGGGCTGATTGTTAGGAAAGTCTATGCGGAAGTTCCTCCCCGTGTGGAGTATAACCTTACAGAAATCGGATGTAGCCTGATGCCGCATATTGAATCTTTGGTAGGATGGGCATTGGAGCATATGAATGATATTTTGAATCGGCGCAGTCTGCAGAACTGATGGGTCGATATGCAAAGAGGGTGTGTCGAAACTGGTATTCACCACAGATTACACAGATTTGCACAGATAAGCATCTTTGATTATCAGTAGATTAAGCTCATTCTGTGTTAATCCGTGTAATCTGTGGTGAATTTTGACACACCCCTTCAGAAGTTTCCAAGTGCTTGTTTTATTTCTTAGCATCGGCAAAATTGTGAACCTTGTTTTTCAGATTGTCAGCTTTCTCTGCGGCCTCATGGGCCATCTTGTCTGCTACTTTGGTGCCAACGTGCAATGCTTCTTCTTCAGCAGTGTTGATGAACTCCTTGGCTTCGCCATTTGCTTTGTGGATGGCACGGCATATGGCATCTTCCAGCTTTTTAGCTTTCTCCGTACGGGAGAAGTGGTAGGCCAATGCACCGGCAACCGAACCTATTCCCAGTCCGATCCAGAAATTAGAATCTTTACATTTCATAATCAAGTCAGTTTTTAATAGTTAAAGTTAGAATCAATTCTGATGAGACAACATACTTGCCAAAGATTGGTTCATCCGGCGGGAAAGGAATTAATAACAATTTACTTTTGTTGGTGGAGATATTTATTCTGCTTAAATTTGCGATGCACTTAAAATTTATACAAGTATGATTAGATTAAATGTTTTTATTCAGGTAAGTGCGGAGAACCGTGCCGCAGTATTGGAATCTGCCAAAGAACTGGTCGCATATTCCTTGAAGGACAATGGATGCATTGCTTATGATGTGTTTGAGAGCGCCACTCGCAGCGATGTTCTTATGATTTGTGAAACATGGAAAGATGCAGAGTCATTGTCTGCCCATGAAAAAGCAGACCATTTTGTGGCCCTGGTGCCCAAAATCCAGGGGCTGGCTGCCATGAAGTTGGAAAAATTCGAGTTCTGAATCAGTAATTTGAGGTAGTAAGGGGTTGTGTGATCATGCGTAAATAAGTATATTTGTGCATTCTTAATATACATATTTATGCTGATTACCCTTATTATCCTTGTTCTCTCCGCTGCCTTTTTTGTAGCAGGCAAAGTCCGTTCGGACATTGTGGCGCTTTGTGCGCTGATTGGTTTATTGATATTTCAGATTCTTACTCCTGAAGAGGCCCTTTCCGGCTTCTCCAACTCGGTGGTGATTATGATGGTGGGCTTGTTCGTTGTGGGCGGCGCCATTTTTCAGACCGGGCTGGCTAAAATGATAAGTTCGCGCATTTTAAAGCTGGCAGGCAAAAGCGAGCTGAAACTCTTCTTGCTGGTTATGCTGGTTACCTCTGCCATTGGTGCTTTTGTGAGCAATACGGGAACGGTGGCTTTGATGCTGCCTATCGTGGTGAGCTTGGCACTGAGTGCCGGAATGAATCCTAGCCGTCTATTGATGCCTTTGGCTTTTGCCAGCAGCATGGGCGGTATGATGACACTTATCGGTACGCCTCCTAACTTGGTCATTCAGAATACATTGACGGGAGCGGGCTTTGAACCGCTGTCTTTCTTCTCCTTCTTGCCGGTGGGCATTGTGTGCGTGATAGTGGGAACTTTGGTTTTAATGCCTCTGACCAAATGGTTTCTCTCCAAGAAAGGCAAAAAGAATGACGGAACATTGTCGGGTAAATCATTGGACCAACTGGTACAGGAGTACGGACTTTCCAGCAACCTGTTCCGTTTGAGGGCTGTCAATGACTCCCGTCTGATAGGAAAAACCATCATAGACCTGGATGTACGCCGCAAGTATGGTCTGAATATCATTGAAGTACGGCGTGTAGACTCTTCCCAACATAGATTCCTGAAAACTATTACCCAGAAATTGGCATCACCCGATACGACTATTTGGGTGGGTGACGTGCTTTATATTACGGGAGAGGTATCGAACGTAAATCGTTTTGCTGAAGACTTTTTAATGGAAATGCTCGACGGGCATACCACTGAAGAAGCCTCTAAAGCCGACAAGTCCCTTGACTTTTATGACATCGGAATTGCCGAAATCGTGTTGATGCCCTCTTCCAATATTGTGAACCGGACGGTGAAGGAAGCGGGGTTCCGTGATAAATTTAATGTAAATGTATTGGGCATCCGTCGTAAGAAGGAATATATATTACGTGAATTGGGACGTGAGCGTATGCATAGTGGCGATGTTTTGCTGGTGCAGGGTGCGTGGCAGGACATCGCACGGATAAGCAGGGAAGATTCCGATTGGGTGGTATTGGGGCAGCCTTTGGCAGAAGCCGCCAAAGTGACGCTGGATTATAAAGCGCCCATAGCTGCCGCTATCATGGTGCTGATGGTTGCCATGATGGTCTTCGACTTTATTCCCGTGGCCCCGGTGACAGCGGTGATGATTGCCGGCTTGCTGATGGTGCTGACGGGATGTTTCAGGAATGTGGAAGCCGCCTATAAAACGATAAACTGGGAAACAATTGTACTCTTTGCAGCCATGCTCCCCATGTCTCTTGCACTCGAAAAAACCGGTGCCTCGGAATATATATCCAACAGTCTTGTAAGTGGGTTGGGCAGTTATGGTCCTATTGTGTTGATGGCAGGTATCTATTTCACCACTTCATTGATGACCATGTTCATCAGCAATACGGTGACGGCAGTGCTGATGGCCCCTATTGCTCTTCAAAGTGCGATTCAGATTGGAGTAAGTCCCGTTCCGTTCTTGTTTGCCGTGACGGTTGCGGCAAGTATGTGTTTCGCTTCTCCATTCTCTACACCGCCCAATGCACTGGTGATGCCGGCAGGACAATATACATTCATGGATTATATAAAAGTGGGGCTCCCGTTGCAGATTATTATGGGAGTGGTGATGGTATTTGTGCTGCCGTTGTTGTTTCCTTTTTAGCAAAGTATATGACCACTTCATTATGCTGTAATATTAGGCGCGGATTACGTGGAGTAACGCGGACTATGCAAATTGGATTCTTGAAATCTGCGTAATCCGCGCCTAAAAAATAGTAAGGTAGTTTTGACACGTTCCTCCTTTTTACTGTTACAGCTTTATACTCTTTTTCTTTCCTGCATAGCTTATTGTCTTTCTGCCTTTCATCGGCCGGTTTCTCGTATCGGAGTCCTGACCGACCAGGACAACCTTGAACTTGCGGCTTTTCAGCATGTTCGGAAAACTGCTTTCCCGCTCTTCTATCGTCAGAGGACGGGCCTTGTCCTCCCAAGATACACTGCGGTTCAAGGTCTGTCTGTCCTGCTGCTTTTCGTTACTCCAGAAGTCCCACCAGTCTGCGCCTTGAGGGAGGTAAACCGGCGCAAAATCCATTACTAAAGGACGCATGAATGTACCGTCATTGTGGAACACATCCCAGGAAGTGCTGTAAACGTAGGGCAGAAGGCGATAGCGCAGATTAATCACCTTCTCCTGGGCATCGAAACACCACTCGCCACGCTTGCCGAAGTTCCAGATTTCACGGGGCAACTCCGTACCGTGCGAACGCATTATCGGGCAGAAAGTGCCGAACTGCATCCAGCGTCCGGCAAAGAAGCCACCTATGTCACTGTTCCAGTTCGGGATGTTCATCAAGCTATAGTTCAGTGCGGCAGGAATCTGTTTCTCCAGCATGTCCCAAGTGGAGGTCACGTCACCACTCCAGGTGTTGCAGCCGTAACGTTGTTGTCCGATAAATCCGGAACGGGTCAGGATGATAACGCGTTTGTCTTTGCTCAAAGCCTTTTGATGCGAGGCTATTCCGCTGTTGTGCATCAGTGAGTAGACATTTTTTACACTCCGGTAAGACCCCAAGTGAGTGGAGAGGTCATAGTCCGATTCTTGTCGGTTGATATGGTCAGTCTCTGTAGAATCGAGCCACCAGTCGTCGTTGCCGATGTAACTGAAAATGCCTTTATTCAGATATTTCCAATAAATGTCCCTTGCTTCGGGATTGTAGACGTCGTAGGGGCGTGTGCCACTTTTGGGTGGCCAAGTGTTGAAGTTGATAATCATCCCTTTGGCATCCAACTCCTTGCGTTGCTCTGTGTGGGTGCCAAAGCCGGGTCATGCCACAATCATCAGCTTGGCATTCAGCTTGTGACCACTACCAGACTTTCTTTGTTGTAGGGTTTGCCTTCGGGAGTTTTGAAACCTGCACAATGGAAGGCGAATAGAATTCCACACGGATGTCCATTCCTTATGTGGTGCATTTCATTCCTTGAGGTGTGCGTTCTGTGTTCTGGGCGGCACACAAGTTTGCAAGCATGGTTGCACAAGTCAGCACGAAGCCGGCTCTTTTCATAAAATTCATTTTCATGGTTCTTTTAAAATTATGCTGCAAAAGTAGTCCTGAATCCTCTTTAGACGGCAACAATCTTGTTGAAACGGAACAACACTCAGGTTGATTTCTGCATTTTTTCCGCATATTCCGAGGGGTGGCAACCGTACATTTCTTTTGTTCCGCTTCATAACGGCTGCACTGCTTTATCAAGTTGCGGATGCGGAGCAAAAGGATTTCTTCTTTGTGTTTCCGTTCTATCTCCTTTCGGGTGCGGTATATGTAGAGGCGGATGCTTGCTGTAATGATGGCATATCATGAACTTTATATTTGCTGGATGGAATTTTTCCATCTTTATTTTCTCCCTTTCCAGATACTGATAATTTTTTTGCCTATTGCCAAAATATTCAGCAGTGATACAGCAAAAAATAATAGGCAACCGATCAATATACATGGAAGCAGTGATCCGCTCTCCAATTGCGGGAAGAGGCTTTGGACTACTTCTATATAGTAACTGCGCACCCATGCCACGCAGCCGATGGCGAGGAGCAGTACCAGTACATTCAGCCCTACTGTCAGTATATAATAAGGTGTGGCTACCTGCGTCGGGCTATATCCTATCAGCAGCAGGTTTTCCAGTTTTACCGTATTCTTTTGGAGAAGCAGGAAGATGCTCAGCATCAGGATGTAGAATGACAGAATGCTGATGAACAATCCTACTCCCATGACGATGGCCGTAATGAGGCGCAGGAAATAAGTTGTCTTCCCGGCATCCAGATTGTTGCCTTCAGTTTCGTAATTCTTTTGCTGGAAATAGTCGGTGATGGCTGTGTCGGTAGGATTCTTTACTTCCACAATCAGCCGGGACGGTTCCGCTTCTTTCTCCGGTGCGAAATTCTTATTGGCCCAGTCCATGAAGGATTGGGGAACGAGAATGGTATTCAGCCGGTTGGAGAATCCTACAATGTTGCCTTTATATTGTTCCACACGTCCGTTACCCCGCATCATCACATCCATTTGTACCAGACTCATCAGGCCTTCGGAGAGTTTCGGCAGACTCCGGCTTTGTGCAAAGCCAAAGTTGTAGAGGTTCAGATAGTTACGTGGAATGATGATGGGAATTACCCGGGCATCTTCGTCAAAATGCCATTTGTCCAGACTGACATCCACATATTCGTCGGGTACAGACTCGAAAAACATCTCTGTTGACAGACGGATACCGGCTTCCTGCATACCGAGTCCGGCAGAAACCTTGAACTGGGAAGGAGTGAACGCGCCTACCCCCTTAGTAAAAGGTTGGGCTTTCAGGTCCTTTATCTCCTCTTTGGAGAAGGTATTGCTTTTCCCGGCAAAGCTGCCCAGAGTACTGATTTTTTTGGTAGCAATGATATACTCCTTCTTCATGAAACTATCCCCTTCCGTAAAAACGGGAAGGACATCACGATAGAATTGTACGCTCAGCAATACAATCATCATGCCGAAGAGATTGGCGAGGAAAAAGCCTGCCAGCTGTCCGACACTGATGTGCTGGCGGAGAAGTTTCCAAACAAGTCGATTCATATTAGCCACATTTATAATTTATAAATTTCGTCATACTCTAGTTCCAGATGCTTACCTATGGAAGTCACTATGATTCCCGCTTCTTGGCGGCTGGCTTCTTCTGTCAGCAGTCTGCCCATGATTGTTCCGTTCTCGTTATCCAGATGGCTGATGGGTTCGTCCAGGAAGATGAAGTCGAAAGGCTGGCAGAGGCTGCGGATAAAGGCGACTCTTTGTTGCTGGCCAAAAGATAGCTTTCCGGCTTTTTCGTTTACCTTGTCGTCAATGCCGATGGCCTCAAAGAGGGTAAGGACTTCTTTCCTTTTTTTGAAATTGGTAAGCCGGTTCTTCAGTTGTATGTTCTCGATGGCGGTAAGTTCGGGAAAGATACGCAACTCCTGAAAAAGAATGCTGAGAGAGTGTTTGCGTATATCTATCCAGTCATTGACGGAGAGTGAACGGATATTGCGTTCATCAAAGTTGATGATTCCCTGATAATCGTGCCGATAGCCGTAAATATAGCTACAAAGCGATGACTTTCCGGTACCCGAAGCGGCTTCTATGAGATAACGTTTCCCTTTGTGGAACGTAATGTCCCGATGCCATACGTCTGAGGTAATGGCATCACGGTCGGCAAACACTTGAGGTAGTGTTTGCCGTAGGTGAATCCTATTCATGAGTGGTATTAATCCTTAATCTCTAATCTTTAATCCTTAAATTACATTCCTGCAAACTGCTTGATGAAGTCCACAATCTGTTTCAACGCATTTACATCCTTATTCTTCAGTTGCAGGGTAACGGTTGCCTTGTCCTCGTTACCGACAGCTTCCAGATACGAGATATTGCCGAGCAGCGAGTAATAGGTGCTATACTCTTGTCCGCCGAACCCAACAAGCAATTTTATAACGGGCAGGTCGAGTACGGCTTCCGCATTGATGACAAAGGCTGTACGCTTGCCTTTCAGACTGGAAGCGAAGTCTGTTTCTTTGGCAGACGGGTCAGCGGTCTTGCAGGCATTCTTATACAGCAGTTCGTCGTTGGTGGCGTACATTTGTTTGTCTCGTATGCCGAAGAAAATGTTGATAGCGCGTGATTTATAGACATATTCATTCTCATTCAATTTCACGATGTCTTCGCCGCGTTTCAGTCCCAGTTCGGACTTTTTCTCATAAAGGGCTTTCAGAGGAGCATCGTTCTTTACGCTGGCGTAGGCAAGGAAAGAAGGATTACTGTTCATGGTTACATTGATAAGGCCTATGGTCAGGTCGTTGTGGAAAGCACTGAACAAGTCCTTTACTTCAGCGGCTTTGGTAATGGAGAAATCGTTGCGGAACTGCTCATTCTCTTGCAGTACATTGTAGAACTCCTCTCCATTGATACCTATGCTGAGCAGTGCCAGCGTAGATTTGGGGAAATATTTCAGAAATGTGTTTTCGATGGGGCAAGTGCTTTTGGCCTGCTTTTCGAAGAGAGCTTTCAGTTCTGCATTCTCTGTATAGTTATCTATCTTCAGCTCAATTTTTCCTTTTTCGAAAGAGAGGCTTCCCAGCATCTTCAAATCTTTCAAATCAATACTTTGGGATATTCCGTAATTCAGCGGATTGGCATAGGCACTCAGCAGGCTGGAGGGAGTAATGAGCATGTTGACGTCTCCGTTCTGCTTTTGCATCTTCTTGAAAGCAGTATTGCTGTTGATACTGTTCTCTTCCGTCTGTTTCAGTAGGGCGGGTATTTCCTCCTTGACTTTTTCCAATTGCGATGTGCCGGTGTAGTTCACCACCATAAGCGTGGTGGGAGTGAAAGCGAGCAGTGCCTGCTTGTTGATTTGTGCAAAGCTGTAGCCGTCCGCTTCTGACACGTGGCTGATTATCTGTTCTTTCTCCGTAACTTCCAGCAGTTTCAGCAAGTCATCCTTGTTCTGAACCTTGGCTACCATGGTGGTGTAGGGGAACGAGGGAGCATTGAAGATATAGATGGGCGCATGAACGTCCACTCCCGATTTGGCAGGGTCTTTCAGTACAGCCTCCAATTGTTGGAAAGTGGCTGCATTCATATCGCTTTTCAAGGCATCTGTCAGCTTTTGCAGTGCTTCTTTAGTCTCTTTATCTTTGGTACCGGCCTTGTCTGCCAATGATTTTAAATTGACAGCGATGACTTGCGAGGCATCGGAGGGAATCACATTGGTATATTCCGACTTTTTGGACGAACAAGCGCTTATCAGCACGATGAGCATTGCCAGTACTGAGAAGTGGAAGAATAGGTTCTTTTTCATATAGTTTTTGTTTTAGTGAGTATCATTGATTCTGTAAGTTGAGGATGTGGCAGGCAACCAGTGCCGCCGTCTCTGTGCGCAGCCTTGATTTTCCCAGGCTGATGGGGATAAACCCGTTTTCCGCCGCCTTCCGGACTTCCTCTTCGCTGAAGTCTCCTTCGGGACCGATTAGTACGAGGGCATCCTCTCCGGGATGTACCATATCCTTCAAAAGCGGTTTTTCGCCTTCATAACAGTGGGCGATGAATTTCTGGCCCGGAAAAGGCTGTGTGATGAACTTGTTGAAGTCTGTCATCTCATTCAGTTGGGGCAGGCGTGCCTTGAGCGACTGCTTGATGGCGGAAACCAGTATTTTGGAAATGCGCTCCGTCTTGATGACTTTCCGTTCCGAGAAACGGCAGTTCAGGAATGTCAGTTCGTCAAACCCAATTTCCGTCGCTTTCTCGGCAAACCACTCTGTGCGGTCCATATTCTTGGTAGGCGCCATGGCAATGTGCAGATGACCTTTCCACAAGGGGGCTTGCGGAAGGGTTTCCAGGATATTCACCAGACAGCGCTTGTTTGTAGCCGTACTGATTTCGGCACGATAAAAGCAGCCTTTTCCGTCTGTCAACATGACCTCGTCTCCAGCCTGCAAGCGCAAGACGCGTACGGCGTGTGCGGCTTCCTCTTCGGGCAGCTCTGCGTGGGCTTGTATGTCGGGGGTATAGAATACGTGCATATTACAAATTGTTCTTGAGTTGGTTAATCTGGTCTCTTAGCTGTGCGGCACGTTCATAGTCCTCTTCATCGACTGCTTTTTGCAGGGCCGTTTTCAGTATGCCTATCGTGTCTTCCTGCAGCAGTTCGTCTTTGTCCGGTTCGCTGCCTTCCATCGGGTCGATGGAACCTTCGACGGTTTTCAGACATTCTGCTTCGAGGATGTCTTCGTAGACAAAGATAGGGGCATTCATGCGCAATGCCAGGGCAACGGCGTCGCTGGTACGCGCATCAATCCGGAGAATGGTTTCTTCGGCTTTCATATAAAGGTAAGAGTAGAATACTCCGTTGTCTACTTTATAGATAAGAATACGCATCAGTTTTACGCCCAGCACTTCAAGAACGGAAGCGAATAGGTTATGGGTCAGCGGACGGGGCGGTACAATACCTTTCATCTCGATGACCATAGCTTGTGCTTCGGTGGCACCTATAATAATCGGAAGCTGGCGCTCGCCGCCCGCTTCACCCAGTACCAGGGCATAGGCGCCCGCTTGCGCCTGGCTGTTGGAAATGTTTAGTACTTGTAGTTCTATCTTCTTCTTATTCATACCTATTAAATCAACCTGATTCTCAATCAGTTTTTCTCTATTTTCTCCGGATTATGCTTATAGCGGAATACTATTCCAAATAACAGACCAATGACTAAGGCATATCCTGCAAAGATAAACCATACCGGTGTCCAGTCGCGGCTTACCAGTCCTCCGCCTTCGGCATATACCGAGAAGGCATCCACCACGGCTCCGCTGGCATAACCTCCGATGATGGCTCCCACACCGTTCGTCATCATGAAGAACAAGCCTTGTGCGCTGGCACGGATACTGGGATGTGCCTCCATTTCTGTAAACAGCGAGCCCGATACATTGAAAAAGTCAAATGCCATGCCGTAGACAATCATCGAGAGAATGAGCATCCAAAGTCCGCTTCCCGGGTCTCCGAGGGCGAAAAGCCCGAAACGGAATACCCATGCAAACATACTGATTAACATAACACGCTTGATTCCGAAATGTTTCAGGAAGAAGGGGATGGCAAGGATAAACAGCGTCTCACTCATTTGCGAGATGGAGAGCAGGATGACGGAGTGTTTCACACCGAACGAATCTGCATATTCCGGTATGGAAGCAAACGAACCCAGGAAAAGGTCACCATAGGTGTTTGTTATTTGGAGGGCGGCTCCCAGCAACATGGAGAATAGGAAGAAGATGGCCATCTTCTTGCGCTTGAACAGCACCAGTGCATCCAGTCCGAAAGCGGAGAGCATCGTTTTTCCTTCGCAGCGCATGGGAGGGCAGGCAGGCAGGGTGAAGGCGTAAAGCCCCAGCATGGCTGCCGAGATGGCTGCCACATAGAGTTGTGCCGCACTTGCCTTGAACCCGGTAAGGTCCACAGCCCACATGGCACAGATAAAGCCTACCGTTCCCCATACACGGATGGGGGGGAAGTCTTTTACCAAATCCATTTTATATCTTTCCAGCGCATTGTAGGACACGGTGTTGGCCAGGGATAGCGTGGGCATATAAACAAGCATGTTGAGCAGCATGGCCCAGTACATGTGGGTGTACGTAGTGGCAGTGGAAGCATAAATCAGAGCACCGGCACCGATAAGGTGGAGTATGCCATAAAGGCGTTCGGCGTTTATCCATTTGTCGGCGATGATACCGGTCAGTCCGGGCATTATCAGTGAGGCTATACCCATGGTTGCAAAGATTGCTCCGATTTGTCCGCCTTCAAAATGTAACGTACCGCCCATGTAACCACCTAATGAAATCAGCCATGCTCCCCAAACGAAGAATTGCAGGAATTGCATGGCAGTGAGTCGGAATTTGATGCTCATAATATTAGCTTTTTATATTTTAAATTATGTAATAGATGCAAATGTACAATGAGACTAGGAGAAAAACAAGTTCTGTACGGCTTTTTCTTCAACGAAAGAGATTAATGAGGGATGGATTTTGGGAAGGAATGTATTATAAAAAAAGAAGGGTATCTATCCCAGACACCCAATCTTTATTAACCTTAAATCTAATACCATGAAAAACACAGTGCAAATATATATGGTTTATGTTATATAACATGCTATTTTGGCACTTTTCTACTTTTTATTAACTCTATTTAAGAAAAGAAGGCCGATGAGGCCTTCTTTTTCCTTTATTCTACATATAGAACCAGCCCTTTCAGGTATTCCCCTTCCGGATGATAGATGCTTACCGGGTGGTCGGCAGGTTGTGTCAGTTGGTGCAGGATGCGTACGCTGCGGCCGGACATGGCAGCGGCTGTGAACACGGCCGTGCGGAAGTTCTCTTTACTGACGGCTTGCGAGCACGAGAAAGTGAAAAGAATACCTCCGGGCTTGATTTTTTCGAAAGCCTTGACATTGAGTTTGCGGTAGCCTTGCAGGGCATTACGCAGGGCATCGCGGTGCTTGGCAAAAGCAGGAGGGTCAAGAACTATCAGGTCGTATTGGTCGCCCATGCGGTCAAGGTATTTGAAGGCATCTTCTGCATAGGCGGCATGGCGGGTGTCACCCGGGAAGTTCAGTTCGATGTTCTTGTTGGTCAAGTCGATGGCTTTGGCGGAGCTGTCCACGGAATGCACCAGTTTGGCGTCTCCACGCATAGCATATACGGAGAAGCCGCCGGTATAGCAGAACATATTCAGTACGCTGCGGCCTTTGGCATAACGTTCCAGTAGCGAACGGTTCTCGCGTTGGTCTACGAAGAAACCGGTTTTTTGGCCTTTCAGCCAGTCGATGTGGAACTTCAGGCCGTACTCCATGGCTACATTGTCCGTGCTGCCGCCTTTCAAGAAACCATTCTCCGGATAGAGGTCGGCCTTGAAGGGAAGGGTCGTCTCCGATTTGTAATAGATATTGTCAATCTGGCTGCCCATCACTTCGGTAAGGGCATCGGCAATGGCCATGCGGTCGAGGTGCATGCCGGCAGAATGTGCCTGCATCACTGCGGTGCGGGCATAAATGTCGATAACCAGCCCCGGCAGGTTGTCTCCCTCCCCGTGCACCAGGCGATAGGTGTTGTTTGTCGGGTTTCCGGCTATGCCGATACTGCGGCGCATATCGTATGCTATGCTGAGTTTGTGTTTCCAGAAGTCCGCATTGATTTCTTCGTCTTGGCGGAAGGTCAGTACGCGTACGGCGATACTGCCAATCTGAAAATGCCCTTTGGCTATGAATTCCTTTTTGGATGTATAGATTTCAACTACTTCCCCTTCTTCGGGTTCTCCGTCGAAATGTGCGATGGCGCCGGAAAACACCCACGGGTGAAAACGCTTTAATGACTCCTCTTTATTGGGTTTAAGGTATACTTTGTACATATATATAATGTGA
Organism: Bacteroides sp. Marseille-P8574; assembly: GCF_902825465.1. Classification (NCBI taxonomy): domain Bacteria; kingdom Pseudomonadati; phylum Bacteroidota; class Bacteroidia; order Bacteroidales; family Bacteroidaceae; genus Bacteroides; species Bacteroides sp. Marseille-P8574. The sequence goes on along the minus strand of NZ_CADEBE010000002.1, from coordinate 1,097,624 downwards.
TTAATGTGGTAATGTGATAATGTGCATCACATTACCACATTATTATTGGCTTCTATCTCAAAATCTCCTGTCCGTTTCAGTTCTTGCAGCTTGTTGTAGATGTTGAGGCATGCCCAGGCATCGGTGGCGGCATACAGTTTCTGCGGTTCGGTCAAGGTTTCGGCTTCCCAGTTGGAAAGGCGCTGGCTTTTCGAAATCTTTTCCCCGAAGAGGATGGCGTATATCTTCTGCAGGCTTTTGTCCTGGATGCCGAAAGCGCGGACATATTCCTGCAATTCGATGCAGGCATGCTGTTCGAAGGGCGCGCGTTTGTGCAGCATCATGAAGTCGTCCCGCAAGGAAAGGCCTACTTTCGTTACACTCGGGTTTTCCAGCAATGTGATAACCGGCAGAGTCAGTCCCGTCAGGTTGAGGCGGAACAGAAAGCAATGTTCCTCTGAAGAAATCTGCAGCAGGGCTACCTTGTGTATCTGTCCTTTTGTGAACGACGGACGGGTTTCGCTGTCTATGCCCAGCAACGGGCAGGACTTCAGATAGGCAACTGCCTTCTCCGCTTCCCACGGTGTCTGTACGACATGTATCTGTCCCGGAAAGGCGGCTTTGGGCAGGTCTTTCACTGTTTCTTTATCTATTGTTCTTTTGATAACCATAATTTAATATTCAAAGTCTGTGGTTTCCTCCTCTTCATCCTCGCCTTGCGCATACTTCACCTCGTGCAGGGCACGCAGGGTGTTGACAAGCTTCTGTCCCCAATGGAGGCGGAAGTTTTCCTGGCAGATGGCAAGCGAATCGTTCATCGTCTCGTTGAAACCCAGCTGGAATACGAAGATAAAGTCCTTGATGTCCTGGTATATGTCGGCCAAGTCTTCGGAAATGTTCCTGGTGATGGGCTGGTCACTATACTTCATGTCAGATACGAATACGTCCAGGTAGTCGTCTTTCTCGGCCAGGATATTGGCGAGGTTCATGCGGAGTACCTCGTAGGTCTCTTCGGTGACGAATGTCTCCGGTGCCTCGTCTCCTATGGTTTCGCATTCGGGCAGCATGGAGGCCTTCAGGTAGAGCAACGGAAGTATTTTTAAGGAGGTATCGACGAACGCGGAACGTTTCACCCCTTCCGCTTGTTCCAGAAACTTGCAAAACTCGGCGGCTACGGTCACAAACTCTACGGCATTCCGGTCGAATATCACTTGACTTTCTTTTTTCATATCTTCTTGATTTGAAACGCAAAGATAGCGCAAACCGAAAGTAGAAGCAAATTAATTGGCAGGATTATTCTTTTTTCACTACATGATATTCTGTTCCTCTTGTCTTCCGGCGGCTGCTGATGCCCAGTTTGTGGAGTGCACGTCCGAACAGAGCCACTTTATTGATGGACAGCCGGTCTTTGGTCTTGGTTTGCAAGAAGGAGAGAATCTCCATAGGGGTCATCCAGTCTCCTTCCTCTTCATTTTCGGCGGGATGGAAGTGGCAGAGGAAGAGCTGTTCCAACGGTGTGGGCTGTTCAAACTCCCGGTTGGTCTGTTTCAAGATGGCTTCGTCGGAATCGTCCAGCCAGTAGCGTTCACCTTTGGCTATGGTATCCATGGCTTGTGCGTAGAGTTGCCGGTAGTTGATGGTGACATTGGTATGGATGGGGCCGGTGACTTCGATGCAGATGAAACGGCGGCTGCCGCTGGGGTCTGTCAGCAGGTCTTTCTGGTTGCTGGTGGCTATAAAGGAGGCGTAGCGTCTTATTTCCTGGATGGCGGTGCCGTAAGGCTTGCGCAGGTTTGCCACGGGTTTCTGCAGCAGATGCTTTAGAAAACCTTGCTGATTGACGCTGATTTGGTCGAATTCGTCGATGTTTATCAGGAAAAAGCGGCCGAGGCTCCGCTCTGCGTCCTGCTTGCTTTTGAAGTCGATACTGTCGGTATATCCGAAGCGCAGTTCGGGTGGCAGCAGGATGCGGCAGAAGGTACTTTTACGATAGCCTTGGGCTCCGACCAGTAGGGGAGACGTGTTGTTTCCATGCTGGCGGTCGATGTTTTGCCAGTGCGCCGTCATGCTGAGAAACCAGCGGTAGAAGAGTTCCCGCCAGTACGGATTGTTGCAGGGGACGAGGTCGGCCAATGCGCGGATACGGTCCTTGCCGTCCCAATGTCCGGTGCTGTTCAGATATTCTTCGACGGGGTTGTACAAGGGAATGGCGTCCGAGTTGAGGTAGCGTGCCACATCTCTGTCCCATACGCTGATTCCTTCTTTCAGGGCATTCTGTCCGATACTGCTTCTTACCCGCTGGTCGGCAGGGCGGAAGTGGAAGTGTATGGAGTCCCGTTGGCGGAATTCCAATTCTCCCAGCACGGTGTTCCAGCGGAACTCATAGCGTCTGTTCATGAATTCTTCCAGGCGGAAGGCGGTGATTTGGTCGCGGGTCATGCTGCTGCGGGTGCCGAAGCCTTTGCATTCGCGGTAGAGGTTGTGCAGGGTCATGCGCACCAGCTGTTCATCCGCTTCGCGGTAGTAGTGCATCATGACTTGGCGTACTGCCTCTTCTTCGGGAATGCCGGCTTTGTAGCAATGCCCTGCAAGCAGGTAGAGCAGGGGGCGTAGGTCATCGCCCCGTTTCCAGTTTTCCAGCTCTTCGAAGGTACGGTTCAGGGCGGCTTCGAAGAGGATGGAGAAGGTTTGGGAGGCCGGATAGCCGGGGGCAATGCGCATCAGCGGGTTTGCTTCGGTCTGTTTCCGTTGGCCGAAGGTGGGCTCGTCGGGCACGGACAAAGGCTGTTCCAGACAGAAAGGGACGGCAGACGGATTGTAATAGGGACGGTCATCGAGCGTCATGCGGCAGCTTTGCTCCACGGCAGGTTCTTTCAGCGTGACGGGGTAGGGGAGCAGGGGCTGGTAACAGTTTACGGCGAGCCGGTAGGCAGCGGTATGAAACAGCCTGATTTTTTCTTCCTGCCTGGGGCGCGAACCGTCGGGGGTGGCAAACAGTACCCATATTTTTACGCTTCGTCCGCTGCTTCCGCAAAAGGCGGCAAAAGTTTGCGGCAGCAGGACCGCCTGGCGCTTTACTTGCTCCACTTCCACGGCATTGGCCAGGTGGTTGACTTCAATCTGTACCAGTCCGTTATAGGTTTTCAGGTATCTTTCCCCCTCTTTGCTGCGGGCATATTCTGCGGCAGGGCAGATGCGTGGCAGTTTGTCTATGCAGGGGTAGTGTCCGTTGCTTCCGGTGATGTGGGGAATGAGGCTGCGCAAGGCGGATATGTGTCCGGCTTTGTTCTCGGTTTTCATCTTCTCCATCAAGGTGTCGCTGGGCCATGTGCTGAATGTCTCTTTGCCGGTTTCACGAGCGGTGCGTATAAGGGTAAGTTTCATGAGTTGCTTGCTGTATTAAAGTCCGCAAAGCTACTGAAAAATGACGGGACAGCCGAGGAAAAGTGGAATTATGATGAAACTTCTCATACTTATTTTTTATTCTGGCTGTACGTCGTAATCCGACTGGTTTTTCACGCCGACAATGTCTTGCTTCTTCACCTCGGTTGTTAATATGTGCTGCAACTGCTGTGAGGTCAGCGTCTCGGTGGGAGAGAACTCAGCCGACTTCATATAGCTTAAAATGGCATTGCGCAGCTGACCTCCTTCCGGAGTGTGGCGAATTGCTTCGAGGTTGCTCATACAAACCAATACCTTACCGTTGTCTACGGCAAATTCGAACAGCAAGCCTAACTTGTGGTTCCGTTCCACATTGTCTACTACTTGGATAAGCGGCTTGTATTCGTGGCGCGTAGCATTCAGAATAAAGGGGCGGGCATGGCGTACGATGCTCCACCATTGCCAGTTGCTATGGCACTCGGTGGGGAACTGCCGGAACAAGGGATGTTTCTCGTCCATCAGCAAGGAGAGGGTGCCCGGCGAAACTTCGCGGCCGGCATTTTCCGAAATGCTTTTGAACATGGCATAGTTCCAGTAGTCAGGAGTAAAAAGTCCGCCTACACTCTGTTCTTCAATGGCTTTGTGGTCGGGTATAAGCAGTATCTTCCCTCCTTGGCTCAGTCTCTTTCGCGCCTTATCATCCAAAGATTGACAGATGAAGATGTCCGCTTCGCTTTCCGGTGTCCGGTCGGGGTATACCCATAAGTTAACGTGAATTCGAAATAAGAATAAATATATTTTTCTGACAATTAGAGATATAGCGATAAAATCATTAAATTTATAGTGTCCAATTATAACATTTAAACGATTACCACTATGTTTCCAGAGTCTAAAGTTACATTGTATGGCCGATGATTTTTGCAAGGAATTTACATTTCAACAGGAAAAATATATGATTGAGGATAAGAAGACCAAGCATCGTAACAAACCCAACTGTATGAGTGATGCTGAGATTATGGTTATTCTAATCCTGTTTCACTCCAGTGGTTTCCGTTGTTTCAAGCATTACTATAAGGAATATGTCTGTAAACATCTGAAACACTTTTTTCCGCGTCAGGTTTCTTATAACCATTTTGTGGAACTGGAGAAGGAAGTATTGCTTCCCGTGACCATCTTCATCAAAAAAGTCCTGCTAGGAACCTGTACCGGCATCAGTTTTGTCGACTCCACTCCCTTGCGTGTTTGTCGTAACCAAAGAATCCTTATTTATAAGACATTTGAGGGACTTGCCGAGCGTAGAAAATGTTCAATGGGATGGTTCTTCGGATTCAAGCTGCATCTGATAATCAATGACAAGGGTGAGATTCTCAATTTCATGTTTACGTCTGGAAACGTGGATGACCGGGAACCGTTGAAACAGGGTAAGTTTCTGGAAAACATCAAAGGAAAACTATGTGCAGACAAAGGATATATAGGTCAGGCTCTGTTTGAGAACCTTTTTCTTAATGGGATACAGCTTGTCACTAAAGTTAAAAACAATATGAAGAATTCACTGATGAGTATTGCCGACAAGATTTTGCTCAGAAAAAGAGCCTTGATCGAAACGGTCAATGACGAATTGAAGAACATTGCGCAGATAGAACACTCCAGACATCGTTCATTCAATAACTTTATAGCCAACTCTTTGTCGGCTATAGTAGCATATTGCTTTTTTGAAAAGAAGCCCGCCATTGACGTGAATTTTGTCAATGACGGACAACTTGCTATTTTTTGATTTTATATTGAATTCACGTTAATGATAGTAAATTTATAATCAATATTTTTAGGAATTCGTTGATTTTCTGACTCATTCCTGCATCATTGATTTCTTATTAATATGAGGCTAGAAAGCCTATTAGTATTATAAAAATCCATTTGTAACGGATAAAGCAGTAAGCACCGCTACTTTTAGGCGTCACTTTGAGAACTTTTGCAGAAACTCCGTAAGATTACTTCCCTTTTCTAGACCTAATTTTTTGCGCAGGCGATAACGGCTGATTTCAACTCCTCGTAAAGAGATGTTCAGCAATGGAGCTATTTCCTTAGAAAGCAAATTCATCTTGATATAAGCACAAAGTAACTTTTCTTTATTGCTTAGTTCGGGGAATTCCTCCTCTAATTTTTTAAAAAAATCATGATATACTGAGTCAAAACTACTCTGAAAAGCCTGCAAATCATCATCATGCTCAATATTTGTATCAATCTCTCCTAATAATCGAAGTGTCTTCCGGCGAAGCAAAACAAGATTCTCTTCACTGATGGAATGGGAAATATTTAATACTTCTTTTTTGATATTCAATAGGGTTTCATTCTTACGTACAATATTGAGCGTAGTACGAATCAATTCTTCTGATTTATGACGCAACTCCGACTGCAAGTTTTCTTCCTTCAGAATGTCTATTTTTTTATCTTTCAAATCACTCTCCTTTTGGAATTTCTGTTCTTGCTGGTAAAGTTCCGATTCTTTTTGTACCAGCAGACGTCTACGACTTTCTGAAATATGATAATACATATAATAAAACAGCGACATTACAACTATCAAATACATCAAATAACTCCACCATGTACGATACCAAGGTGGCAGGATTTCAAAAGTAAAAGCAGTCTTTACCGGATCTTGATCCCCGTCGGTCAGTAATTTCACACTAAATACGTATTTGCCTTCATGTAACTCTGTGAATTCTTTCACATTATTCTCACTGTATTCACTCCAGACATCTTGCTTACCGTCTACACTTAGCTGATATGAATATAGAGCCGTCCGTGATTTATTATAATTATTCACACTATATTTTATTTTAATCGAATTCTGAGAATAAGGAATCACCACTGGAACTGTATCATACAAATAACTGCGGCCATAGATAAGCGAATCACGAAATCCAGTCAGATATACTTTTCTGATTTGTAAGTTCAACGGTGGGCGCTGTATTTGCGAGCTATCCATTTTTATCAGTGAAAAGCCATCTTCAGTTCCAACAATTGCTTGGTCAGTTTTATAAAGACATACATCTTCAAAATTTTCTATTAACATCCCTTTCAAAAACAATTCATTATTCACTTGATAGTACTCCTTATTGGTGGAATCATAATGCAGCACCTTCAATGTTCCGTTCACCACATACCAGATATTCTGCAATGAATCTATCTTCATATAGGTATAAGCAGTCTTGCCTTCTAATAATTGTTCAAGTCTAGTATACGCCTCCAAACAGTCACGGCTCTGGTCATAGTACCATAAGCCATAATGTGAAGCTATAGTTACTTTGTCATTTACTCGCAGCAGGCATGCATCATAGCCACGAGGGAACCTTCTGTTATTGTAATCCTTAATTTTTTCTATTTTCCGCAAATCATCTGACAATGTCAGGCGGGAAACCCCATTTTCCTTATTTCCTACCCACAGAATATTGGTGGAATTCTCCATCAACATATCTTTGCACGAGCGGCTGAAGCCCTCTATATAGCTTTCCACAGTCCAATTCGCCCCTTTTTTCGTAAGTAAATACAATCCGCTATAAGTTCCTGCAATCAGCGCATCTTTGCGTGCATCTACCGATACCATCCCCCATACCCCTTTAGGATTATTGAGATGCTCCACATGATCTCCATCTATTATAAAAATACCATTATCTGAGCAACAGAAAAGCTTATTGTCGTATTGGTGAAGCGACCACATTTGTCCACCCGTATCTGGCACAAAATCAATAGGACTTTTCTGATTTAATAGTTCTGGAGGAGTAGACCGATATAAACCTTGATTCGTTGCAAAATAGAATTTGCCTCGGTAGTTGCAAGAAGCATATCCTGAACCAATCATCGGTTTACCACCATATAGTGAAACAAGCTGTTCATTTAAATGGATGCAATCGATGCCATTGTCCAAACCTAACCAAAGATTGCCAGTCTTATCAAACATCATGCTTAAGACTGTTTTATTTTGCAAGCCATTCTCTGTAGATATCACCTCCATTTTATTTGTCTTCAGATTTAAAAGACAAACTCCACCTTGAATACTACCTAAAGCCAGCAATGAGTCTTGTAACGCTGCACAGAATATCTTATTCTTACGGCAGAATTCTTCAGCGCTGTTAGGAAATTTTCGGAAAGAAGTAGCATCATGAATGAAAAGACCGTTATCTCTGGTTACTGCCAGCAAGTTGTCCTTATAAGGTAATAGCCCTCCAATCTTCACCGTAGCACCTATTGCCGAAGAGTTGGACACTTGTTTGAATTTTGTTCCATTCAGCACTAACAACCCTTTATCGGAAACTATATATAGTTTGTTTTGTAAAATCAATGAAGTATAGATCTCTGATGTATGGTCTACCTTATTCATCACGCCTTTCTCTATATAGAAAAAACAGCGGTCTGATTGAAAATACACACGGTCACTATCCGGCAGAATATTCCAAATGACCCCCACATTTACATTGGGCGATAAGCTATCAGAAAGGCAGGTATACTCCAATCCACCCAAATGATTTGGGGTAAAATAGCCAAATTGCCCCATTCCACCGATATAGATCCGTCCATCATGCCCCATTTTTACCGTACGTGTTTTAGCATTATGAATCGGATATGTATTCCACTCCACCCCGTCAAACTCCAATAACCCTTTATTGTTAGCTGAATATATCCAACCATTATCGTGTTGTTGAATATGCCAATTCTGATTGCCAGCCTTATAAACATGTCGAGTGTAATTTGTCACTTGACGTTGCCATCCGGCATTTATAGGAATAGATATAAAGAAAAGAAGAATATAAAAACAAGTGAGCTTTTGTTTCATAGCAGTTAACATTTTATTTTTAAAACAAAGATAAAATATTTTATCTACAAATAAAATAATAATTTATAGATGTACTTGAATTATTATAATAAATATTTAATTATCAGCAAAATAATTAAGAAGTGAGAAGGTTTTGATGTAGTTAAGACTAATTAATGAGAAAGTTTTGATGTAATATTTTTTTAAGCTTCCTTTTATTACTCACATATATTTGCAGCATCTTTTTGTTAAACCTATATATTGCATACTAATGAGAAAAGCATCTTATTTATTCCTATTCAGCTTATTGATTAGCAGTAGTGCATGTGGATCAGACAATGATGGAACAATTTCTTCCAAAATACCTGACGGAGAAAATCCGGTGACTTCGGCCGGTTTGCAAGCCTACATGCTTACTACCACTGACACCCGTACCTATGAGCTAAAAGAGTCTACAGCGAAATTTGAATCCCAAGTCAGCATGTCACCTAAAAACATTTTGTTGAATCCGCAACAGACTTTTCAGACTATGCAAGGGTTCGGAGCTGCACTTACTGGTTCATCTGGAAGCTATGCCTTTGTCATCATCAATAAAAGCAATACAGCCAAGAATATTGTACTTACCGCTCCAGACAATTCTGGGAAAAAGCACTCGGCAAATTGCATCTTGCAACCCCGTTCGGTAAATTCTTTCAAATGGGATGATAAAAACAGAGATAAGAGGAGTTCTATAAATTAAAATATTGTAGTACAGTTGTTTATATGGTTCCAAGAGCGTAAATTTGCAGAAAATAAGAATTTTATAATGAACAAGTTATCCCGATACCGTAAGCTTCGTTATAATCAACTATTTGAGTCAGAGAATCGTGAATTGCGTTTGAATGAAATGGGCAATCCTCTTGAAGTGTTGTCTCAGTATGTTGATTTTGAGATCTTTCGTCCTACTCTTGAATCAGCCCTTTTTACCGGAGAGCGCAAAAGTAATGCCGGTCGTCCGCCGATAGACTGTGTGCTGATGTTCAAGGTCTTGTTTCTTCAGCGTTATTATGGTTTGAGTGACCATCAGATAGAGTATCAGATAGTTGACCGTACGAGTTTCCGCAAGTTTCTTGGTATTGAATGTGTTGACGATGTTCCTGACGAGAAGACGGTGTGGAAGTATCGCGAACTCCTGACAAATACAGGCGTTTATGACAAGCTTTTTTCGGAATTTCATAGTTTCATGGAAAGTAAGGGTCTGCAATTCAATGAGGATCGCATCATTGATGCCAGTTTTGTTATTGCCCCTCGCCAACGTAACACCCGTGATGAAAATGAGCAGATAAAACAGGGAGCGGGTAATAAGTTGTGGAATGACAATCCCCACAAGAAGTGCCACAAGGATGTAGATGCCCGCTGGACAAAGAAGCGTGATGAGACTTTTTACGGCTACAAGCAGCATACTAAAGTTGAGAAACGCAATAAGATCATACTTTCTTATAATACCACGTCGGCAGAAGTGCATGATTCCAAAGGCTTTGAAGGACTGCTGGATGAAAAAGACGAAGGCAAGGACTTGTATTTGGACGCCGGTTATGTCGGACAAGAGGAGATTGTAAAACAGCATAAGATGAATCCGATAATTTGCGAAAAGGGCTACCGTAACCGTCCGCTTACCAAGGAGCAGAAATCAGACAATAGGAAAAAATCCAAGACACGTTGCCTTGTCGAGCATGTATTCGGGTTTGAGGAACAAACCATGCGTGGACTTGTGGTGCGTACAGTAGGGCTTATTCGTGCTAAAGCCAATGTAGCACTCACCAGTCTTGTGTATAACATCAGTCGTTACACGCAAATAATCAGGCTGAAACCTGAGTTGTTGGGGTGAATTATGCCTGCACATCCAATTTTTACAACAAACACAAGTTAATTATTGTAAAAATTGGGGGGGTAGAAAATATTCGCTAAATTTGAAAGACTAAAGCTCACAAATTGGGCAGTTAAAGAGTTCTGCTGTCTGATACAAGAGGATAAATTGAATTGATAGAACTCACCATAACTAATTACTTTTTAAATTAAAAAATCACAGATTATGAGAAATCGATTTTTGCTCGGCATGATGACATTCTGCCTCGTCGGAACAACATCGTGCAAAGACGAGATTGACCAATTTGATGATCACGGTAACTCCTCAATTGTCTCCTTTCAAGGCTCCGATAAAGCCTACATGGGCGACAGTATCTCTTTTGACTTTGAAGTAAAGAGCAGTAGCGTGAAAATCAACCAGGCCAAAGTACAACTCTATTATGGAGAAGAAATGGTATCTGAAGCACTTTACATGTTGAAAGCCGATGGAAAGTATAGCGGAAAAGTGTTGGTTCCGTTCTTAAAGAATACCCCGGACGGAGATGCCAAAGTAATCCTGCGTGTACAAAACGAACGCTTTGCTGCAGACAGCCGTGAAATGACGGTAGCAATAGAGCGTCCCAAGTATCAGACACTTCGTTTAGTAGCGGCAGATGGAACAGAATATGCCATGATGCCTGTGAAAGGAAAGGAATACGAGTACAGTGCGCGCGCCAAGTTTCCTGCTGAAATGGAAGCATCCATTGTACTCCCGGCTTATTCCGACGGAAGCAACAATCCTTATCTAACAGGCAACGAGATTCGTTTTGGTATGGACAACGGTCGTATTTCAATGAATGCTCCAAAAAATATCAGCTTTGAGACTACCGGATATGGCGATGATGGTATGTATGACATTACATTCAACACCTTGACTTTTGAGGGAACTCCTTTCCCTAAATTTGGTTTACGATTTGATACGCAGAATAAATTTGTGGAATTCGAGGGTTCGGGCAATGTGTTTACGGTTGAGACGGAATTTAAAAAGGATGACATTATCAAAGTGAGCGGCATCAAAGAAGAGTACCCCGAGCTTTGGAAAAACCCCACTTGGTTCAGTGGTGTAAAAGGAGATGAACAACTGCTCCATTTCCGTGGTAGAGATGGCAAATATCGCTTCACCTTGGATAAAGGGCTGAAAGCCATCATGATGGAACAGTTGGAAAATGCGACCGCCTCAGGTAACCAAAATGCATCTGCCGTATGGGTTATCGGAAATGAGAGAATAGGGTTTCCATCATATAGCAAGAACAACATCAATTGGAATACAAACAAAGGGTTCAACCTCGTTCCACTGACCGGCACTAAGTACGAACTGGTGATGTTGGTGGGCCAGAACATTGATAGCGGCAATGTCAACTTCAAATTTTTCGGCCAAAAAGGATGGGGATTGGAATGGGTAGGTCCTGGCGCATATACGCTGAAAGAAGGTGGTAACTATATAAAATATGCCAGTGACGGTAACTTCCAAAGTGCAGAGATGTGGCCTACAGGCAAGTACATGGTAATGACCATGGAAACTGCCACCAAGCCCGCTGGATTGTGGGTGAAAGCACTGGAGGAAATGCCTGTTTACGAGGCTGCAGAATAAGGTAAGGAATACAAAGGGATAATTAATTTAATTAAATGACAATCAAATGAAGAAGAGATATTATCTTGCGGCGCTATTTGCTATTTCACTGGCAATACAACCAGCGCTTGTAAAGGCCGACACTGCCCGCAAGACAGATGGCATGGAAAACATGCAACAACAAAAAACGCGTATCAAAGGTTTGCTGACCGATTCTAACGGCGATCCTATTATTGGGGCAACTATCATGGTAATGGGCACTACCGGACGGGGCGTGATCAGTGACATCAACGGACGATACTCCATCGAAGTAAATCCTGGCGAAACACTTCAATTTAGTTACATAGGATTCATCACCGTAGAACACAAAGTAAAAGCAGAGGAGACCACCTTTAATCTACGCATGGAGATGGATGCTATTTCTACCGAAGAAGTGGTAGTAGTGGGTTACGGTAAACAGAAAAAGGAAAGTGTGGTGAGTTCCATGTCTACCGTAGGACCGGCTCAGTTGAGCGTAAAGAGTGCTAATCTCACCAATAACATTGCAGGTAAATTGCCCGGACTGATTGCAGTGCAACGCTCGGGCGAACCAGGATGGGACGATGCCCAATTCTTTATCCGAGGTATCAGTTCTTATGCCGGTGGCACAGACCCTCTGGTATTGGTAGATGGCGTGCCCCGTAAGATGAACGATATTGATGTGGATGAAATCGAGACCTTCTCCATATTGAAAGATGCGGCTGCCACAGCTGTATATGGTGCAGAAGGTGCCAATGGAGTTGTATTGATTACTTCCAAACGAGGTAAATCTCAGAAAACGGTCATTAACATGTCTGCTGAATATGGTTACTCTACGCCGCTCCGTTTGCCCAACCTGATGAGCTCTTACGACTATTTAAGCTTGTATAACGAGGCTGATTGGAATAGTAATGGTAATCCGCGTGCCAACTATACTGCTCCGGTAAGCGATGCTGACTTGGAAAAATACCGCACCGGAGCTGATCCTGATCTTTATCCGGATGCCAACTGGATGAATATGTTGCGCGACCATACCAGCAGCCAGCGTTATACCATTAACTTTCGGGGAGGTGGTGATCGTGTACGCTTTTTCGTATCCGGCGCCTATTATACACAAGACGGTGTATATAAGGAGAAAAAAAATGCCGACTATGACTCCAATATCAGCTTCAAGCGTTATAACTTACGCTCCAATATTGATTTCGAGTTAAGCAAAACTACTCGTATGTCTGTGGATATGTCCGGTCAATATATAAACCGGGTAGCCCCCAGTAAGACAGCTTCCGATATTTTTGGTGGCATGACACTACAACCAGTCCACCTTTATCCACAAATCTATTCAGACGGTTCAGCCTCACAGCACCCAAACTACGACAATTCGGGGCTGCGTCAGAACCCTTATAATTTCTTGTACTTCAGCGGTTACAGCAAGAGTTGGGACGCAACCTTTCAAAGCAAGGTCTTGTTGGAACAGGATTTGGATTTCATCACCAAAGGACTTTCTGTAAAAGGCAGTGTGAGTTTCGATGCTAACTCTAATCAGTACATCAACCGAACCATGTCACCAGCAACTTTCACAGCTACTGGCCGTGATGCCAACGGCAATCTGATTTTCAAAGCACTGGAAGCTGGGTCTGCACTGAGCAATCCTTCAAGCGGAGCTTCCGGTGGTAACAAAAAGATCTACATCGAAGCCTCTTTCAACTACAAACGCAACTTCAACGATAAACACGATGTTACCGGTTTGTTGCTCTACAACCAAAAAGAGACTCAAAATCAGAATGCAAGTGGGCTGAATTTATTGCCCTATCGCAAACAAAGCATTGTGGGACGTGGCTCTTACACATTTGACAACCGCTACACCCTTGAAGGAAGTTTTGGTATGACAGGTAGTGAGAATTTTGCTCCAGGACACCGTTGGGGTATTTTCCCCGCTGTGGGTGGAGCCTGGTATGTGAGCCACGAGAAGTTCTTTGAACCAATACAGAAGGTTATCAGTACCTTGAAAATACGTGCCTCCTACGGACGTACCGGTAACGATCAATTGGGTGGAACCCGTTTCCCTTACCAGGAGGAGATGAACAATGGTGCTGGTGGACTTAATCTGGGCATTTCGGGAGGATCAAATGGGAATGCCGAGAACTGGTATGGTAATTTAAGCGAAAACCGTGCATTCTACCCCAACCTGCGTTGGGAAATTGAAGACAAGAGCAACTTCGGCTTCGATCTCGGCTTGCTGAACGGACAAATCGATCTGACTATGGATTACTTCTCCAACCGTCGTAAAGATATCTTGGTAAACCGTAATACCATCCCGTCCATGAGCGGTTTGCAATCTACACCAATTCAGAATTATGGTGTGGTGAGCAACAAGGGTATAGATGGCAACTTGACCTTCAAGCAACACGTGGGCGACCTTAATCTAACTTTCCGTGCCAATTACACGTATGCAAAGAACAAGATTATAGAAACGGATGAGATCAGACATGTCTATAGCTACCAAGACCTTACGGGAATGTCATTATGGACTCCGTTCCTCTATATTGCCGATGGTCTTTATACACCTGATGACTTCAACATTACCGTCGATCCCGTAAGTGGCGCCGAAAGCTACCAACTGAAATCTGACCGTCCCAACCCCGGTGCGGCGGTTGCTCCCGGTGATATCAAGTATTGCGACTTGAACAAAGATGGTATTATCAATGACGATGACAAGACATACCACAATGGACATTTGGATAAGACACCTCGCAGCGTATATGGACTGTCGTTCAACGCGGATTGGAAAGGCTTCTTTGCCGGAATCTTCTTCCAAGGTGTATCAGGCGCTTCCATCAATCTAATGAGCAAAGCATCCAACTTCATGCCGTTCAATCAGGGCAAAGATGCCTCATCCGCCCGTATGGAAGCTATGAGTCGTTGGAAAGCATCCGATCCGTACAATGACAACGTGCTCTATCCGCGTTTGCGCAACAATACCTTTGCACACAATCTGCAGCCGAGCACTTGGTGGTATCGTGATGCCAGTTTCATTCGCTTGAAGAACGTGGAATTCGGTTATCAGTTCAATAGAAAGCAGCTTAAATCATTGCGCCTCACCAACTTGCGTCTCTACGTGCAGGGAACCAACCTGAAGACTTGGGACCATGTGAAATATTGGGATCCAGAACTGGGCGATGCGAACTCAGGAGCCAAATACCCTATATCAAGTACTTGGACTTTCGGAGCAGAGGTAACATTCTAACTAAACAAAAGAATTAAAAGATATATATTATATGAAACTTAAGAATTTATTATATACAACTGTTAGCTTTGCCGCTCTTGCACTCGGCACCGTATCCTGCTCAGACTACCTGGACATCTCTGGCGAGTTTAATGCTAGCTTGGGAGTGGATGAAGTTTGGGACAACGCAAACTATACCCGCGATTGGTATGGAGTGATTTATCGCGACTTGATGGAGTATTCTGAAACAGGTTCGGAAACCAATGCCTTTAAAAATCCTTGGTCAAACCTATGTGGTGAGATTGCATCCGAAAAAGCCAGTTCACGCGATGTGATGACGGCTGGCTTCACGGCGGCCAGCGGAAGCTATCATCGTTGGGCTGCTTTCTATAAAGACATCCGTCAAGCCATGATTTTCATAGAACGTGCCCACGATGAAGGCGTAGGTGACCCCAGCAGCAACAACAAAATCACAGCTGACGAAATAGCCCGCATGAAAGATGAATGCCGATTCATGATAGCCTACTATTATTTTTCTATGTTTGAACTTTACGGTCCCGCTTGTATCGTTACAGAAATAGATGATGCGGCAGAGCCTCATGTGACAGATTACGATCGTGCCACTGTGGACGAAATGGTGAATTACATTGATGGTATATTGGAGCCGCTATGCGATCCGCTACAATCCAAACTGCCAGAATCAGCCATCACCTCGTTTGCCGATGGAAACTATAGTTATAACTTCCATGAAATAGTACGCCCCACCATCGTAGTGGCTAAGGCCCTGCGTGCCAAGCTGTGGATGTATGCCGCCTCCAAGCTTTTCAATGGTGGTGATGGCTCTGAATACTACCAAGGACTGCAAAAACTCCAAAATGCTAAAGGAGAATACATCTTCCCCCAAAGCAAAGACCCGCAGAAATGGATTATTGCCAGAGACCGTGTAAAAGACCTGATAGATTATGCTGAAGCACATCACCATGGACTCTACCGTGTAATGGCAAACGGGGTGGAAGCTCCAGACCGTTCGGTGTACAACCTTTTTCAGGAATACAATCAAGAAATTCTTTGGAGCAGTACGAACAATAGCTATTCCGATCAATATAAAATGGAAAAGCGTACCAACCCACGTGATGTGAACTCCTGTTACGGAACCATTGGACCGTCCCAAGACGCAGTGGATATGTTCTTCATGTCCAATGGATTGACAATCAATGACGACAATAGTGGATACAATGAAACTGGATTCAGTGAAGTGGAAAACCGCTGCTACGACCCCGCATACAAAGCCACCAAGATAGACAAAAACATTTACAATATGTATGCGAACCGCGAACCTCGTTTCTATGCCAACGTGGTTTATCAAGGAAGAAGTTGGTTCAAGAATTGGATGGACGGTAATCCGAACTACGTCGTAGACTTCTCTGCCGGTGGTGGCAATGACCTCTCCAACGGTGACAATGTAAAAACTGGATATATGCTTGGTAAGTTCAAGAACCGTACAGTAAACCATGCTAACGGCTACACGCAAGCTTGGAAGCGTGTTTCCATCATTTACCGTATGGCCGAGTTCTATTTGTTCTATGCCGAAGCCTTGAACGAAATTGACCCGAGCAATCCGGAAATTATCAAATATGTAGATATGATACGACACCGCGCAGGCATCAACGGCTACCAAGACTTGCAGGAAAGCGGTATGAAAACAGGGGTTATCGGCAATTACGACAGACAGTTTGAAGCTATACAGCACGAGCGTTATGTTGAACTATACTGCGAGGGTCAACGCTACTTCGACATTCGCCGCTGGATGATATGTGACAACGGGCAAATAGGCTGTGACCAGACACGCTTCTACGGCATGAACATGAAGGGTTCAAAAGACAAGACTCCTGGTGACCCGGCTTCCTATTATACCCGTACTCAGTTAGAGAACCGGCAATGGAGCGACAAGCTTTACTTGTATCCTATTCATCAGAATGTCATCAATCTGTCACAAGGACGAATTCCTCAAAACTATGGATGGTAAATGACCGACAGAAGATGAAAAAAAAGAGATTATGATATAAGGATTAACAAGCGGTGGGAATTCGTGCAAGAAAGAAACAGAATTTCCACCGTTCTTTTATAACTTTACCACCTCAACTCAACAACTATCAGATTATGGGATACCCTTACAAAAGAGGCCGTTTCCTTTTTGCCTTATGGACAGTGATCTGTTGCTTTGCCATGATTGTGATGCCAATGTCACTCCGTGCGCAACGAGAAACGAAGAGCCTCAACCACGACTGGAAATTTCTAAAAGGCGAATGTACTTCCGCTGCAGACAGTACCTTCAACGACAGCCAATGGGCAAACATCCACCTGCCGCATACTTGGAATACTGATGCCTATACCGAAAAAGACTATTATCGCGGAATAGGCTGGTACCGCCATCGTATCACCCTTCCCAAAAATTGGAAAGGCAAGCAGGTCTTTCTGAAACTGGATGCTGCAAACAAGGCGGCTACCTTCTTCATCAATGGCAAAAACATAGGTGAACATGCGGGAGGATATACTGCTTGTACGTTCAATATCACCCCCTTCCTCTCTTTCCATTCCCCCAACGTTCTGGCTATTCGCGTGGATAATGCCCGGATGGACATCCCTCCCATCTCCGGAGATTTCACTTTTTTCGGAGGTATCTATCGGGATGTATGGCTCACTGCCGTTCCCAACCAACATTTCAACTTAACCGACCACGGTTCGGACGGTATCTTCATCAGTACCCCCAAAGTGTCCGAGGAGAAAGCCACCCTCTCCATCCGTGGCGAAATTAAGAATGACGCCTGCGAAAAGGCAAACCTGGAACTCGTTCATTCCATCTACCAGCCAGACGGTATCTTGTTACAAACACTAAAGAAGTCCATACAACTGAATCCTGGGGAGACCTATGCTTTCCAGAATGTTGCATCGCCCATCCTGCATCCCCGGTTATGGACTCCCGAAACGCCTGCCCTCTACCGGATAGAAACCACCTTGCGTGACTGCAAGACTAAAGTGGTTCTGGACCAGAGTAACCATCATACCGGCTTCCGGTGGTTCCACTTCGATGCCAACAAAGGATTCTTCCTTAACGGTAAACCCTATAAGCTTCGCGGTATCTGCCGTCACCAAGACCAGAAACCTATCGGGGTGGCATTGACCGACGAAATACACCGCCGTGACATGAAAATGATGAAAGAAATGGGAGCCAACTTTATCCGTGTCTCCCATTACCCCCAGGATGACGCTCTCCTGGAGATGTGCGACAAACTCGGTATGTTGGCCTGGGAAGAAATCCCCATCATTGATATCGTGCCCGAGACTCCCGGATATGGAGACAATTGCGAACGAAACCTGCGTGAGATGATTCGCCAGCACTATAACCATCCCTCCATCATTGCATGGGGATACATGAACGAGATCTTACTTGTCACCCAACGGAAATATAAAACCGAAACCGAACTGAAGCCCGCTATAGAGCGTGCATCGTCACTTGCCAAAAGACTGGAGAAAGTACTCAAAGCGGAAGATTCTACACGCGTCAGTGCCATGGCATTCCATGGCAGCAACAGCTATAATGAGACCGGCATAAGCAACATCACCGATATTGTAGGATGGAACCTGTACCAGGGATGGTATGGCGGAGACGTCACTGGATTCGAAAAATATCTGGCACAACAGCACCGGGACTGTCCCGCCCATCCGATGATTGTCAGCGAATATGGTGCAGGATCGGACAAGCGGTTGCATTCACTCACCCCACGCGCTTTCGATTTCAGTATTGAATACCAGCAGAAATACCTTGAACACTATCTTCCGGTACTGGAGAATACACCTTATGTTTGTGGCGGTACACACTGGAATTTCATCGACTTCTGCTCGGCCCTACGTGACGAGTCCATGCCACGCATCAACAACAAAGGATTGGTGTATGCCGACCGTACTCCTAAAGATATATATTATTACTACCAAGCTGCCTGGCGTAAGGACATCCCCGTATTGCACATTGCCAGCCGTGATTGGACATACCGCAGTGGCGTACAGCAGGGAAATGCCCCTGTCTTGTTGCCGGTAAAGGTCTATTCCAATCTTCCCGAGGTAGAGCTTTTCATCGACGGGAAGTCCATAGGTAAGCAGCAAACAAAGAATTACACCGTCACCTTCGAAGTTCCGTTCTGCAGCAGGAAACCCTTTCTTCTGGCACAAGGCAACCATCAGGGAATAAGGGTGCAAGACGGTTTGAAAGTAAATTTCCACCCGGTTCCTGCCCGACTGGATGCAACCAACTTGAAAAATCTGGAACTGGCCATAAATGTGGGAAGCCGGTGCTTCTTCACTTCCGACGAAAGCCAACTGACTTGGCTTCCCGACCAGCCTTATACACCCGGCAGTTGGGGATATATCGGTGGTGAGGAACGGGGTACGGAGACTGAAATACGCAACACTGCTGACGGTCCCTTGTTCCAGACTCTCAGAAACGGCATCGAAGGATACCGTTTTGACGTGCCCAAAGGTGTCTATGAGATAGAATTCCTCTTCACGGATATCTTTCGCCAAAACTCCTCAGCAGCCTATCTGTTGGGACGTGACGGAGCACATGAAAACCGTGAGAGCACATTCGGTATTTCCATCAATGGAAGTACTGTTGAAGAGAGTCTGTCACCTTGTAAAGAAAGCGGTTATTTCCATGCCCTACGGAAGAAATATATCGTCAACAACGAAGCGGACAGTCTTGAAATACGCTTCCATACCATCAGCGGCAAATGCTTCCTGAATGGTATCAAACTCCGTAATATTTACTAATCCATATAAAACAGCAGAATATAATGAAACTGAAAGCAGTAAAATGGACACTTGCCATCTTGTTTATGGCACCCTGCATGCAAGCGCAATCCGTATGGAACACAACACACCTTGCCAATGTGAAACGTTCTATCCGGGAACCGTTCTACGCCACAGCTTACGAGGCACTGAAGAAGGAAGCGGACAAACTATCGGACGTACAGCCTCTTTCTGTCATGATGAAAGAAAAGACACCCGCCAGCGGTGACAAGCACGACTATATGAGCCAGGCCCGCTATTTTTGGCCCGACCCAGCAAAACCTGACGGACTGCCCTACATCAACCGCGACGGCATATCGAATCCCGAACTGAGCAAACTGGACCGCAACCGTCTGGGTACAACCGTTAGCCGCATCACCACCTTGGCATTAGCCTGGTACTTCAGCGAAGAAGAAAAATATGCCAGGAAAGCGACTGAGCTTATCCGTGTGTGGTTTTTGGACAAAGACACCCGAATGAATCCTAATCTGGAATACGCGCAGATGATACCGGGGCACAATAACAACAAGGGGCGCTGCTACGGACTGATAGATACCTACTCCTTCATAGAGATGCTGGATGCTGTAGCGCTGTTGGAACAATCACAAGCATTCACTGCCAAGGACAGCAAGCAACTGAAGAAATGGTTTGCCGAACTGACCGACTGGATGCTCACCAGCCCGCAAGGCAAGGAAGAGGCGGCTGGAGCCAACAACCACAGTGTGGCCTACGACGCCCAAATCATTGCTTTCGCCCTCTATACCGGCAACAAGAAACTAGCACAAGAGGTAGTCAATGCTTTCGCCGAAAGACGTATCTTCCCACAGATAGAACCCGACGGACGCCAACCGCAGGAATTGCGTCGTACCCTCGCTTTCCACTATTCCCAATATAACCTGACACATTTCATTGACATCATGCTGATGGCAAAGAAACTGGGCAGCAACATTGACAACGCCACATCAACCGATGGACGAAGCTTCTACAAAGCCATGGATTTTCTGGCATCCTACGTGGGAAAGAGCCTCGGTGAATGGCCTTACCAGCAGATCAGCGGGTGGGAACACTCCCAGCAAAACCTCTGCAAGGACCTCTACCGTACAGCCGCTTATCTGAACCCCGCACGCAAAGACTACCTGCAACTTTACTATGCGCACCGCATACTGGAACCGCAGGACAGTTTCAATCTTCTGTATGTAAAAGCTACCGAAACAGACCATGCCTATGCCTTTGCCGCCGGACAGCTGGATCTGGCCATGAAATGTGCCGATAAGGCCAAAAAGGAAGAGAAGAATGCCGCCAAGCGCCGTGTCATTCCCCGAAGTATCCATAAGGACGGTTCACTGGCCATGATACATCCCCACGACTGGTGCTCGGGATTCTTTGCCGGTTCTTTGTGGCAGATGTACGCCTATACGCACAACGACTATTGGCGCCAGTCTGCTATCTCATGGACTTGGCCCATCGAAGAGTCCAAATGGCACAAAGGTACCCATGACCTGGGCTTCATGATGTACGACAGCTTCGGCAAGGCATACGAGTTAACCGGCGAACGTTCCTACCTGGACGTGGTGCTACAGAGTGCCAAAACATTGATTACCCGCTATAGTCCGAAAGTGAAAAGTATCCGGTCCTGGGACCACAACCGCGACAAATGGAAATATCCGGTCATCATCGACAATATGATGAACCTGGAAATGCTGTTCCACGCTACCCAACTTACCGGAGACTCCATTTACTGGAAAGTGGCCGTGAACCATGCCAATACAACGATGAAAAACCATTTCCGCCCGGACTACTCCTCTTATCATGTGGTAGATTATGATCCGGAAACAGGTGAAGTCCGCATGAAGTGTACCCACCAGGGCAATTCAGACGATTCATTCTGGAGCCGCGGACAAGCCTGGGGATTGTATGGATTTGCTATGTGCTATCGTTTTACAAAAGATCCCACTTACTTGAAACAGAGCGAAAACATTGCCGATTTCTTCCTGAATCTACCCAACATGCCGGCAGACGGTGTACCCTATTGGGACATGAAAATGGATGTCATCAAGGACTGTACTCCCGAAAAGATCAATCCGGATGTGCCACGCGATGCTTCTGCCGCCGCCCTTATCGCTTCCGGCCTTTATGAACTATGCACGTATGTTTCTCCGGAAAAGGGAAAAAAATATAGGGCTGTTGCCGACAAAATCGTAAGCAATCTCCACAAGCACTACCAGGCAGCACCGGATACGCACTACGGCTTCCTGTTGCTCCACTCTACGGGACATCATCCCGGAGGAAGTGAAATTGACGTTCCTCTGAACTATGCCGACTATTTCTACCTAGAAGCATTGGCACGTAAAGAAGCATTGAATATGAAAATGAAGGATTGCCCTGGAAAGGCTCCGCAGACAAACAGTTAATGGAATAGCAAGTATTTGTGTCAACAAAGGAAATATTCAGGTATAATCAGTACTTACGAAAGGAAGAAGTTGTGCGTTTTAAGTATGCACAACCTTGTATTAACGTGGGTTCGAAATAAAATCAAAAAATAGCAAGTTGTCCGTCATTGACAAAGTTTACGTCAATGGCGGGCTTCTTTTCAAAAAAGCAGTATGCCGCGATAGCCGACAAGGAGTTGGCTATAAAGTTATTGAATGAACGATGTCTTGAGTGTTCAATCTGTGCGATGTTCTTCAGTTTGTCATTGACCGTTTCAATCAAGGCTCTTTTTCTGAGCAGAATCTTGTCAACAATACTCATCAATGTGAACATTTTCCACGCTCGGCAAGTCCCTCAAATGTCTTATGAATAAGGATTCTTTGGTTACGACAAACACGTAAAGGAGTGGAGTCAACGAAACTGATGCCGGTACAGGTTCCCAGCAGGACTTTCTTAATGAAAATGGTCAGTGGAAGCAGTACTTCCTTCTCCAGTTCTACAAAACGGTTATAAGAAACCTGACGCGGAAAAAGGTGTTTCAGATGTTTACAGACATATTCCTTATAGTAATGCTTGAAACAGCGGAAACCACCGGAGTGAAACCGGATTAGAACAACCATAATTTCAGCATCACTCATACAGTTGGGTTTGTTACGATGCTTGGTCTTCTTATCCTCAATCATATATTTTTCCTGTTGCAATGTAAATTCCTTGCAAAAATCATCGGCCATACAATGTAACTTTAGACTCTGGAAACATAGTGGTAATCGTTTAAATGTTATAATTGGACACTATAATTTTAATACTTTTATCGCTATGTTTCTAATTATAAGTGAAAGATATTTATTCTTATATCGAACTCACGTTAAAATAAGATAGTTATGGAATGTATTTTTTGTTTGAATGAGAATGCCTATTTCGATGGCGTGAATTATGTTTGTCCGGATTGTGGAAGAGAATGGCCATGTGATGAAATTGCGGACGACGACGATGATAACAATAAGTTGCGTTGCCCTGAATGTGGCTCGCATTTGGTCTATCCTGATTCAAGCGGTATTAATGATTATGCTTGTGATGCTTGTGGGTGTAGATGGGATGGTGACGATGATGACTACGATGAAGATTATGACGATGATGAAGAAGAAGATTAATTATTGCAATTATGGAGCTGGGCAAATAGCGCTATTATTACCGCATTATTACATGCTTCAATCTGAAAAAGATTAGCATTCCTTTGCCAAGCCCCCTGCTTTTCATTATCTTTGCCTCTGTAGTTTGTAGTTGCGCACAGTCGTGGAATGTCTTTCTCATAGTTGTGAAGAAGGTGTATCACAAATATGAAGAAGGTAAACCACAGCTGTGCGCATCTTTTTTTGATAAGCTTTCAGCAGAAGGAAGAACGCTTCTTTGCGTAAGGAAGACCTATGCTCTGCCTAATGAAAGCCGGTACTTTGCATGAGCGAAACCTGCAGACAGCAACAGAAATGAATCTAAAAATGGAGGAAAGAATATGGCAATTTTATTTGATTGGTACGAAAACCCGAAAACGAAGGATAAACAAGGGGAAGAGCTGACCCTGCATCCCCGGATTAAACTGAACGGCTCCACGACGACCGATGAGCTGCGCAGGCATATACAAGAATACTGCTCGCTGACCGAGACGGATGTACTGGCGGTACTCGATGCTTTGTCGCATTTTGTGGGACGCGAGCTGGGGGAGGGCAGGCAGGTACATTTGGACGGCATCGGTTACTTTGTTCCCACGCTGACCTGCACGGAACCGGTGACACTGGAGACAAAGCGGAAAAGTACTAAGGTGAAGTTGAAAAACATCACTTTCAGACCGGACAAGGCGTTGCGCAGTGAGATAGGAGTATTGAAAGTAAAGCCGCTGAAATTGCGGAATCTCATGAAAAAGAGGCTGACGGATGATGAGGTGAAGCAAAAAGTGGTGAACTATCTACGTAAGAATGAGTTCATCACCCGCAGTGTTGTACAGTCGATTTGCGGCATGACCCGCACGACTGCAACGCGGCAGATTCGTCGTCTTTGTGAGGAGAATGTGTTGGTAAACAAAGGGTTGCAGAAACAGCCGATTTATTTTTTGAAGGAAAAAGAGTAGGTTGATGCGTATAGGGCTTGCATGGATTGCGTCATGTAGGCAAAATCTGCCTGCATGCTTGCATGAGGTCTGCTTGCATGGCGCAATCTGTTGTAAATTAGTGCGCTATGTTATTTCATGCAAGCATGTAAGTAAAACATGCGATAAAACTACAGTTGTAGATTAGGAATACCTATAATCGGCAGACGAGAAATTAAAGAATGAAAACAACGCGGCAGAAGGATAGTTTTTATTATTTTTGCAATCAATTCTCAATAGTTATTTAAAAAATATGGCAAAGAAAAATTCAACAGCTAAAGATACGGAGCTGTCACTCTCGTTTTTTGGGAAAGTGGCAGCGTTATTTAGAAGTGAAACGGTTCATTTCGTTATCGGCTTGGTGCTGGTAATCTTTTCGGTTTATTTGTTGCTTGCTTTCACATCATTCTTTTTCACGGGAGCGGCAGACCAGAGCATCATTGACGGAGGCAGTGCGCAGGAGCTGATTTCCACCAACAATGGGGTGAAGAACTACGCCGGTAGCCGCGGTGCGCAGTTGGCCAGCTATCTGATAAATGATTGCTTCGGCGTATCGTCTTTCCTGATTCTCGTGTTCCTGGCTGTGGCGGGACTGAAGCTGATGCGGGTGCGTGTGGTGCGCTTGTGGAAGTGGTTCATCGGCTGTTCGTTGATGCTGGTGTGGTTCTCGGTATTTTTCGGTTTTGTGTTTGTAGACCAGTACAAGGACTCTTTCCTCTATCTGGGCGGTATGCACGGATACAATGTCAGTAACTGGCTTGTGTCTCAAGTCGGTGTGCCGGGAGTCTGGCTGCTATTGTTGGTAACTGCCATTTGCTTCCTCATCTATCTGAGTGCACGGACTGTCATCTGGTTGCGCAGATTGTTCAGTCTCAGCTTCTTGAAGCGTAAGGAGAAGGCGGAAAGCGTGCAGGGTGAAACGCCGGAAGAGTTCAAGACCTCTTGGGGTGCAAAGGAAAAGGCGGCTGCTCCGACACCGGAAGCTGCGGAGCCGGAAAAGGTTCTTGAAAAGGAGGAGGAGATTGCTACAGAGGAAGAAGAGGACGAACCGCTGAATGAAATCACCCTTGACTTGGGTGGAAGTGATGGAAAGATAAAGCCTGCCAAGTCTGCGGATGAGGACGTTACCATGACTTTTGAGACTCCTGCACCGGAGCCGGTGCCCCCTTTTCGGGAACAGCCGGTAGAGAAGGAGCCGGCATTCCAGGTTGAGAAGGCTGAAGAGGAGGAGTATGTGGGAACGGAGAAGGAGCCGTACAATCCCCGTCTGGATTTGGAAAACTATCATTACCCCACAATAGACTTGATGAAGCATTACGATGACAATGGTCCGACCATTGACATGGTAGAGCAGAACGCGAACAAGGATAAGATTATCAATACTCTGCGTAGTTTCGGTATAGAAATCAGTACCATTAAGGCGACGGTAGGTCCTACGGTGACGCTGTATGAAATCACTCCCGAGCAGGGCGTCCGCATTTCGAAGATACGCGGTCTGGAAGATGATATTGCCCTCAGCCTTTCGGCGCTCGGCATCCGTATCATCGCTCCCATTCCGGGAAAGGGTACGATTGGTATCGAAGTGCCCAATTCCAATCCGAAGATTGTATCCGGTCAGAGCATTATCGGCAGCAAGAAGTTCCAGGAGTCTACTTACGACTTGCCCATCGCACTGGGTAAGACGATTACGAATGAAGTATTTATGGTGGATTTGTGCAAGATGCCGCACGTGCTCGTTGCCGGTGCTACCGGTCAGGGTAAGTCCGTGGGGTTGAATGCCATCATCACCTCCTTATTATATAAGAAGCATCCGGCAGAGCTGAAGTTTGTGCTGGTAGACCCCAAAAAAGTAGAATTCAGCATCTACTCCGTGATTGAGCATCACTTCCTCGCAAAATTGCCCGACGGGGAAGATGCCATCATTACAGACGTCACGAAGGTGGTGCAGACCTTGAACTCTATCTGTGTGGAGATGGATACCCGCTATGACTTGCTGAAAGCTGCCCATGTGCGCAACATCAAGGAGTACAACGAGAAGTTCATCAACCGTCGTCTGAATCCGGAGAAGGGGCATAAGTTCATGCCTTACATCGTAGTCGTTATCGACGAGTTCGGTGACTTGATTATGACAGCTGGCAAGGATGTGGAACTGCCCATTGCCCGCATCGCCCAGTTGGCGCGTGCCGTAGGTATACATATGATTATCGCTACACAGCGACCGACAACAAACATCATTACGGGTACGATTAAGGCTAACTTCCCGGCGCGTATCGCTTTCCGTGTATCGGCAATGGTCGATTCGCGTACCATCCTCGACCGTCCGGGAGCCAACCAGCTGATAGGTCGCGGTGATATGCTATTCCTGCAGGGAGCAGACCCGGTGCGTGTGCAGTGTGCCTTTATCGATACCCCCGAAGTGGCGGAGATTACGAAGTTCATCGCCCGCCAGCAGGGCTACCCCACCGCTTTTTATCTGCCCGAATATGTGGATGAAAATGCAGGAGGTGATTTGGGGGATGTGGATATGGGGCGTCTTGATCCTTTGTTCGAGGATGCAGCCCGTCTCGTCGTTATTCACCAGCAGGGTTCTACGTCGCTCATTCAGCGTAAGTTTGCCATCGGTTATAATCGTGCCGGCCGCATCATGGACCAGTTGGAGAAAGCGGGGATTGTGGGACCGGCGCAAGGCAGCAAGGCGCGTGAGGTGTTCTGTATAGATGAGAGCGACCTGGAAATGCGGTTAAACAATTTGCAATAAGGAATGGTTATTTATAGAATGATGAAATTTGATAAGCTTTTACTTGGTGTGCTATTGCTGTTGTTTGCTGTGCCGATGTCGGCACAACAACCGGATGCCAAGAATATATTGGAGCGTACAGCCGAAGCCTTTCGGAAAGCGGGAGGGGTGAAGCTGGCGTTTACCGTGAACGAACAACAGGGCTCTTATGCGGGAGTTCTCTATCTGGAAGGTGAGAAGTTTGTGGTTGAGACTGAGGGAATGAAGACTTGGTTTGACGGACATACGCAGTGGAGCTATGTGGCTTCGGCAGATGAGGTGAATGTATCGGAACCTACGCAGGAGGAATTGCAGACTCTTAATCCGTATGCTTGGTTGTCCCTCTACAAGCAGGGATACAGATTGAAGTTGAGCAGTGTCGGTGGTAAGCAAGACAAGTCTGTTTATTACATCACCATGACTGCTGCCGACAAGAGGAAAGACCCTGAAAGTGTCTATCTGTTTGTGACAAAGGATACGTATCGTCTGCATCAAGTGGACTTGGCACCACGGGGGAGTAAGTATATGACTACTATCCTTATTAATAACTACCAGACCGGACAATCCTATCCGGATAGTTTCTTTGTCTTTGACAAAAAAGCCTATCCCACGGCTGAAGTCATCGACATGCGCTAAATAGTAAATTGTAAATAGTCAAATAGTAAATAATATAATGATGGAAACAGAAAAAGTAAAATGTCTGATTGTCGGTTCGGGTCCTGCCGGCTATACTGCCGCTATTTATGCAGGCCGTGCCAATCTTTCACCGGTACTTTATGCAGGATTGCAGCCCGGTGGCCAGTTGACAACCACTACTGATGTGGAGAATTTCCCCGGTTATCCCCAAGGTATCGGAGGTCCGGAATTAATGGAAGACCTGCGGAAGCAAGCCGAACGTTTTGGTGCAGATTTGCGTTATGGAGTTGCTACCGCAGCCAATCTTGCTGAAGCACCTTACAAGATTACGATTGATGACGAAAAGATGATTGAGGCTGAAACGCTGATTATTGCTACAGGTGCCGCTGCGAAGTATCTGGGGCTGGAGGATGAAAAGAAATATGCGGGAATGGGTGTCAGCGCTTGTGCCACTTGTGACGGTTTCTTCTACCGCAAGAAAACGGTAGCTGTTGTAGGGGGTGGAGATACTGCCTGCGAGGAAGCTGTTTACCTTGCCGGACTGGCTGCCAAGGTTTATCTGATTGTCCGCAAACCTTATCTTCGCGCTTCCAAGATTATGCAGGAGCGTGTGATGAAGCATGACAAGATTGAAGTACTGTTCGAACATAATGCCGTAGGTTTGTTTGGAGAGAACGGTGTGGAAGGTGTACATTTGGTACAGCGTATGGGTGAACCTGATGAGAAGCGCTATGATGTAGCTATTGACGGTTTCTTCCTGGCTATCGGCCATAAACCCAACTCAGATATTTTCAAACCTTATGTAGATACGGACGAAGTAGGTTATATCGTCACCGAGCCGGGAACACCGCGTACGAAAGTGCCGGGCGTATTCGCCGCCGGAGACGTTGCTGATTCTCACTATCGTCAAGCCATCACCGCTGCCGGAACTGGTTGCCAGGCAGCCATTGAAGCGGAAAGATATTTGTCTGCGAAAGGACTGATTTAGTGATTAGTGATTAGGGGTTAGGATGGTAACAATGTGTTTTTATTATGCTAACCCCTAATCGCTTATCCCTTGTCACTTATTCCTTATCCTATCTTGCTGATTTTCTTCAGCTTTTCTTCGTCTATGATTTTGATTTTACGTCCGTCGATGGTGATTAACCGTTCTGTGGCAAACTGTGACAACGTACGTATGGCGTTGGAAGTGGTCATGTTTGACAAATTGGCCAGATCTTCACGCGAGAGATAGATACTCAAGGTGGAGCCGTCTTCCTCCAAACCATAACTTTCTTTGAGGAACAGCAGGGATTCTGCGAGTCTTCCGCGGATATGTTTCTGCGTCAGGTTTACAGTGCGTTCATCGGCAATGCCCAAGTCAACGGACAATTGCTTGATGAAGAACATGGCAAGGTCGTTGTTTTGTGTGAGCAGAGTCATCAAGGCAGTCATGGGGATTT
Source organism: Bacteroides sp. Marseille-P8574 (assembly GCF_902825465.1). Taxonomy (NCBI): domain Bacteria; kingdom Pseudomonadati; phylum Bacteroidota; class Bacteroidia; order Bacteroidales; family Bacteroidaceae; genus Bacteroides; species Bacteroides sp. Marseille-P8574. Next base: position 1,068,493 of record NZ_CADEBE010000002.1, on the reverse strand, counting down.
GGCAAACAAGAGACGGCTCGAATGCAGATGCTGCCGTGACATAGTCTGTTTTTGCAAAGTAAGGGCGGTAACCGAAATATTCGACAGGTTTAATCATACGGATAATCTGGCTTCTACCACCGACTCCGTCTTTATAGATTTTGACCTTTCCACTCAGCAGACACATCAAATGCGTAGGTGTCTCGCCTTCGCAATGGATGACTTCGTTTTTTTTGTAGTTCTGGAGTGTGAAGTGGTTGGCGAGGAATTCCCGTTGTTCGTCATTCAAGGGAGACCATATATCTGCAATCAACTCCGGAACATTAATATCAGACAAGTTTACTTTTACCATAACTGCTGCAAAACTGTGTTATACAGCACAAATGTAAAAAGAAAAAATTAAATATTGCACAAATATGACAAAAAGATGTCGTAGGGGGGGAGATAAAGGAAAATCTATATATTTACGATTAGACGATTTACGATTGAAGTTTGTATTGTTAAACAACTGCTCATTAGCAGGTGGGTTTATGATTGTATGAGTAACTCCAACCGTAAACCGTCAAATCGTAAATCGTAGTAACTTAATTGTTTATCGTAGTATCTCTATCCCCCTCCCTACGGGGGAGGGGCTAGGGAGAGGCCTACTTTGTAAACAGCAGCTCCCTATATTTCGGAAGCGGCCAGATTTCATCATCAATTTCCATCTCAAGGTGGTCGATGTGGTCACGGATACTTTCCAGATAAGGGCGTACGGTTTCTTCGTAAGCGAAAGCCTTGTCTTTGTAGTTATCCATGTGGTTGGCTACTTTGCGGGCTTCGGTCATTTCGCGTACTTGTACCTTGATGGCGGTTACGCGCTTGGAAATTTCGCGTACAAGCTCTTTCCGGTCGGCACTGAGGACTTCGTATTCTTCGGGAGAGAAGGTCTCGCGCAGGCCACGGAGATTTTCCAGCAGACGGTTTTGGTAGATAACGGCAGTCGGTACGATGTGGTTGATGGCAAGGTCGCCCAGCACACGGCTTTCTATCTGTACCTTCATGGTGTATTTCTCCAGTTCTACTTCCAGGCGGCAGGCAAGCTCCGTTTCGTTGAAGATACGTTCGCCGATGAGTACGGAACGGGACTGGTTATCCATGTAGTGCATCAAGGCTTCGGGAACGTGGCAGATGTTGGTCAGCCCACGGCGGGCGGCTTCCTGCTTCCATTGTTCGGAGTAGCCGTCACCCTCAAAGCGGATAGGCTCGGAGGCGATGATGGTCTCTTTCATAATGCGGAAGATGGCTTCATCCTTGCCGACTCCTTCTTCCATCAGTTTGTCGATGGATACTTTGAACTCGTTCAGCTGATTGGCCATAGCCGCATTGATGGCAATCATGGCGGCGGCGCAGTTGGCAGATGAACCTGCGGCACGGAACTCAAAGCGGTTGCCGGTGAAGGCGAATGGAGAAGTACGGTTACGGTCGGTGGTATCCAGTAATATTTCGGGAATACGTCCGATGCCTAATTTCAGTGTTGTCTTTTCTTCCGATGTCATCTTGCTGCTGCTTATCTGGCGGGCTATCTCGTCGAGGATGGAAGACAGCTGTTTGCCCAGGAAGATGGACAGAATGGCGGGAGGCGCTTCATTGGCTCCCAGACGGTGGCTGTTTCCGGCACTCATGATGGAGGCGCGCAGCAAGTTCTGGTTTTTGTATACCATCATCAGTACGTTTACCAGGAAGGTAAGGAACAGCATGTTCCCTTTCGGATTCTTGCCCGGTGCAAACAAATTGATACCCGTATCGGTGCAAAGCGACCAGTTGTTGTGCTTGCCGGAGCCGTTCACGCCGTTGTAGGGTTTTTCGTGAAGCAGTACGGCGAAGTGATGCTTGCGTGCGATGCGTTTCATCAGATCCATCACAAGCTGGTTGTGGTCGTTGGCAAGGTTGGCATTCTCAAAGATAGGCGCCAGCTCAAACTGGTTGGGAGCTACTTCGTTATGGCGGGTCTTGACCGGGATACCCAGTTTGTGACATTCGATTTCCAGTTCTTTCATAAAAGCTGTGACACGTGGGGGGATGGAGCCGAAATAGTGGTCCTCCAGCTGCTGGTCTTTGGCCGAGGAGTGTCCCATCAGGGTACGTCCGGTTAGACAAAGGTCCGGGCGGGCATTGTACAGTGCCGAGTCGACGAGGAAATATTCTTGTTCCCAGCCTAAATTGGTATAAACGCGTGTGATATTCTTGTCGAACAACTGGCATACGTCTGTCGCTGCTTTGTCTACGGCTGCCAAGGCTTTGAGCAATGGAGTCTTGTAGTCGAGCGCTTCGCCGGTATAAGAGATGAAGATAGTGGGGATGCAAAGTGTGGTATCTACCACAAAGGCAGGTGAGGAAACATCCCAAGCAGTATATCCTCGTGCTTCGAATGTGTTTCTGATACCCCCGTTGGGGAAAGAGGATGCATCCGGTTCCTGCTGGATGAGCAGTTTGCCGGAAAAACGTTCAATCACTTCCGTTCCTTCTCCGAATTCGATGAAGCCGTCATGTTTCTCGGCTGTTCCGTCCGTCAGAGGCTGGAACCAGTGCGTGTAGTGGGTGACGTTGAGGGACTTTGCCCAACTTTTCATGCCGTTGGCAATCAGGTCTGCCATTTCGCGGTTGATGGGAGTGCCTTTTTCGATGGCGTCGGTCACGGCTTTGTAGGCTTCACGAGGCAGGTATTCCTGCATTTTCTTACGGTCGAAGACATGGCTGCCGTAGTAGTCGGACAGTTTGTTTGAAGGGGTGGTCACTTCAAGAGGTTGCCGATTGGCAAGTTCTTGCAAAGCAAAAAATCGCATTTTTGACATATAAGTCTCTCCTTTTATTGGTTGTTGGGCGCAAAAATACATGTTTTTTCTGAACTACCCCCTCTTTTTTAGGGGGTATTCTCGAAAATATTAGTGTTTTTTGAGAATAGCCCCCCTGAAAAAGTCTGCTTGTTATGGAAAAACGACCCAAAGCTTACGTTTGTTCCATGCCATGATTAGTAATCTTTCCGCATCACGATTAGTAATCTTAGTGCGTCGTGATTAGTAATTTTCATGCGTCACAATTACGAATCATTCTGTACATGACACTTGTGGCGCCCTTTTTATAACAATTTATATAGGTTCGTATTTATCTTGCACAAACTATGTGTGCTTGTGTATTATTGTCTCTCGCGCGTAACATATGTTTTATAATAAAGGGTGTCACAAGTGTCATCCCTGCTTCTTTATGGAACATGTTTTTGCATTACACGAATTCTTCCGTATATTTGTCCCGATTCTATAAGGAGAAATTGCGGTTGAAACGTTTGTTGTTTATATGGATTTGGATTTGCTTCTTGTTTTCTTTTGTACAGAAGGCAGGGGCGGAGCGTGTATCTTATCCGGTTGACAAACATGTGAGTTCCGCAGACTCCATCATGGAGAAAGTCATCTTCTTTGCCCCCCTTTATGAACGTATTATTGAAAGTTACAAGGCTGAGCTTTACATAAAGGGCTGGGTGAATATTCGTAAGAAGAATCATATTCTCCGCTACATCCCTTCCATGTTCCGGCCCAAAAAAGGGGTGCGGGAATATATGATGGAAACTTATAGCGATTTGCATTTTACTGCTCCCGACATCTATGACCAGAAGGTAAAGGCAAGTGTCGGCACTGCTTCCGAGTTTTGGGAAATGGACGGACGATTGCCGGAATATTTTCACATCAATATCTATTCTTCTACCCTATTATATGACAAACTACTCTCTCCTTTAGCACCCAATGCCAAAAAATATTATACTTATCGGATTGATACGGTGATGGGGGAACGGCATGCTCGCCAGTATAAAATCCGTTTTATGCCGAAAAGCAAAAGCTTTCAGCTGGTGGGCGGTTATCTGATTGTGAGTGATAACGTGTGGAGTGTACGCGAGATGCGTTTTTCCGGACGTAATGAGATGGTGCGGTTCAATAATCTGGTGAAGATGGGTAATGTGGGCGATTCGGACGAATTTCTTCCGTTGCAGTATGATGTGGATGCAACGTTCCGTTTTTTGGGAAATGTGGTAGATGGTACTTATGAAGCTGTACTCGATTATAAGAACATCATTCAGAAAACTCCTGGAAGTGATATACGGAAGTCGGTGAAGAAAAGTAAATATGACTTGTCAGATTCATACACGTTGCGTACGGATACGAATGCTTTTCGGCGTGATACTGCCTACTTTAAAACTTTACGTCCCATTCCGTTGACCCCGCACGAGGAAACATTGTATCAGGATTTTTTCTTGCGTCGGGATACACTCATCCGGAAAAAGAAGCCGGTCAATAAGAATCTGGAATTCTGGGGACAGATTGGGGATGCTCTGATTAGTCGCTACACAGTAGACCTTGATAAATTGGGAAGTGTACGCTGTTCGCCGTTGATTAATCCTTTTCTTTTGAGTTATAGCGGCAAACATGGAATTTCGTATCGGCAGGAATTCAAGTACAACCGTATATTCAGGGGCGACCGCCTGCTGCGAATCGTTCCCCGGATAGGTTATAATTTTAAAGAGAAAGAATTTTACTGGAGGGTGAAGTCTGATTTTGATTATTGGCCTCGTAAGCGTGCGGCATTTCATCTGGAATTTGGTAATGGTAACCGGATTTATAGTAGTGATGTGCTGGATGACTTGAAAGCTATTCCCGACAGTATCTTTGATTTCAACCAGATACATCTGGATTATTTCAAGGACTTGTATCTGAATCTGCGCCATAGCTGGGAGATAGTGAACGGCTTGTCGCTGGAAGTGGGTATATCCATGCATAGACGTACGGAAGTGAACCGTTCCCGGTTTGAACTTAACTATCCGAGTATGCCATCGGTAAAATCTGTAACAAACGTAGGTTCCGGCGGCTCGTCGTTCTTTCCGAATTTCGACCCCAATGTCCTGAATAAGTTTCGGCATACTTATAACAGTTTTGCCCCCCGTGTCCGTTTGTCTTGGACTCCGGGACAATATTACTATATGAATGGTGACCGTAAGGTGAACCTTCACTCCAAATACCCTTCCATCTCGGTGGATTGGGAACGGGGCATCAGCGGAGTATTGCAGAGCAGCGGTTCGTACGAGCGTGTGGAGGTCGATTTGCAGCATCAGGTTTCTTTGGGATTGATGCGCGATATTTATTGGCGCTTTGGCTGGGGAGAGTTCACCAATCAGAAAGAACTGTACTTTGTGGACTTTGCCAATTTGCGGCGCTCCAATCTGCCTATGGGTTGGAGCGATGATATTGGCGGGGTGTTCCAATTGCTTGATGGGCGTTGGTATAACTCTTCCCGCAAATATATCCGTGGACACCTTACATACGAAGCGCCTTTCCTTCTGCTTCGCCATTTGATGAAATATACCCAGTATGTCTTGAACGAACGTCTGTATCTGAATGCACTGGTAGTACCTCACTTGAAACCTTATCTGGAAGTAGGGTATGGCATTGGTACGCATATTTTTGATTTTGGCTTGTTTGCCAGCTTTGCCAACTGGAAGTATCAGGAAATAGGTTGCAAATTCACCTTCGAGCTGTTTAACCGATAGTAATGTGCCAATGTGATAATGTGTCAATGACCTGCGGCGTGATGGCACAGCATAAACATATCGCAGCCAATTAGCATATTGACACATTAATCAATTGTCAATTATTGATTCTTTTGTAACTTTGCTGCAAATTACTTGGAGCTATGGGTATAGTAATAGGAATAGATGTGGGTGGAAGTACCACGAAAATCGTTGGAATCAATGGAGAACAGATACAGTCTCCAATGTTTATTACGGCTACCGACCCGGTGACTTCCTTATTCGGAGCATTCGGTAAGTATATTTATGACAATGGTATACAGCTGGTCGATGTGGAGCAGGTGATGCTAACGGGAGTGGGAAGCGCATTTGTCAACAGCCCTCTATATGGACTGCCTACTCGCAAAACGGATGAGTTTATTGCCAATGGTTTGGGAGCCAGACATGCAACGGATATAGACCAACTGATTGTAGTCAGCATGGGTACCGGCACTTCTTTTGTGAAAATTGACGGCGACAAGGTGCAGCATATTGGCGGCTTGGGGATTGGTGGAGGTACCTTGCAGGGACTATCAAGGTTGCTGTTGAAAACTCATGATATTCATCAAGTGTCCGAGTTGGCTGAGAAAGGGGATGTAACTCGTGTCAACTTGCAGATAGGTGATATTTGCAACACTGCTTTGCCTGACTTGCCTGTGAGTGCTACCGCCTCTCTTTTCGGGAAAGCAGATAGCAATGCTTCTCAAGAAGATATTGCCTGCGGTATAATTTATACGGTGCTTCAAACCATTGGAGGAGCTGCTGTACTGTCAGCTTTGAATAGTCCTATCAAGGATTTCGTTCTGATAGGGAATCTTACCCAACTGCCTCAGTGCCGGGAGGTATTTTCTAAAATGGAAGCCATCTATCATGTACATTTTCATATACCGCCCTATGCTGAATATAGAACAGCAATAGGAGCGGCATTGGCATACGTAAAAGAAAGGCAAGGGTAGTGGTTACTTCTTGCTTGCCTTCTTCATATAGCTGTTTATCAAGGTACATGCGGGAGCGGCCACCGTACCGTGGTCAAATCCCTCCATCTGATAGAGGGTGGTTTTTTGTCCCAGTGCTTTGAGGAGGGCATATAGATGAGCGTTTTCCTCATAGCGTGCCAGCATCTCCAACTCTTTGTCGCCAGTGATAAGTATCATGGGTGAAGCGTCCTTTCTTACGTTATTGGAAGGAGCATATTTATCTATAATCGGAGTGTCGGAAGGCAGCCCGCGTTCTTTGCGGATGGTGTAGTGGGTAGTAGTCTGTCCGCTGATGGGGAAAGCACCTGCCAGGCTGTTGGCGTCAATATTCCACTTTGCCAGGTAACTCTTGTCCAGATTGAGCATCAGACAGAGATAACCACCGGCTGAATGACCGGCTATGTATATTTTATCTTTATCTCCTCCGAATTCTTCTATGTTCTCGAAAGTCCAAGCAACGGCCTCTGCGGCATCTTCCGTGTAGGCAGGATTTTGGGCACGCGGGCTGAGTCGGTAGTTTACGGCTATCACGGCGTAGCCTTGATTCAAGAACTCCTTCGGGAAATGTTTCTCTCCGACTTCCAGTCCTCCGCCGTGAAACCAGACAAGGGTGGCAAATCCTTTTTTATCAGTAGGATAATGGAGGTCGAGCTTACAACGCTCCAGCTTATAACTGTCCTTTTCGCCGGGATGAAGATAGGAAATGTTCTTTTGCGTACGGTAGTTGTTGTCCGTTGTCTGATTTTGGCTATAACATAATAATGTATAGCAAATGATGGAAATGCATGCGATTATCTTTTTCATGATAAATTATTGAGATTATGTATAAATGAAACGATGCAAAGGTAACATTTTTTTTATTCTTTAATTGATTATTCCACTGCTGTTTTGAATGCTTTTTGTTTTGTAGTTCAAGAAAATACTTCTATCTTTGCGCCCGATTTACAATGAGTCAACATAAAGTCTCACTTAATTAACGAGTTAAACAATTTATTTATTAATGGAAAATTTAAAGAATGTAGCTCCTATTGAAGACTTCAACTGGGATGCTTATGAGAACGGCGAATCAGTAGCCAGTGCAAGCCACGAAGAACTGGAAAAGGCGTATGACAATACGTTGAACAAGGTTAACGACCGCGAGGTAGTTGATGGAACCGTAATCGCAATGAACAAGCGTGAAGTAGTTGTGAACATCGGTTACAAATCAGACGGTATCATTCCGATGAGTGAATTCCGTTACAATCCTGAACTGAAGGTTGGTGATACTGTTGAGGTATACATCGAAAATCAGGAAGACAAGAAAGGACAGCTCGTTCTGTCTCACCGTAAAGCTCGTGCTACCCGTTCTTGGGATCGCGTAAACGCAGCTTTGGAAAACGAAGAAATTATCAAGGGTTACATCAAGTGCCGCACAAAGGGTGGTATGATTGTAGACGTATTCGGCATCGAAGCTTTCTTGCCGGGTTCTCAAATCGACGTGAAGCCTATCCGCGACTACGATGTATTCGTTGGCAAAACTATGGAATTCAAGGTTGTTAAGATCAACCAGGAATTCAAGAATGTGGTTGTTTCCCACAAGGCTCTTATCGAAGCCGAACTGGAACAACAGAAGAAGGAAATCATCGGTAAACTCGAAAAAGGACAAGTTCTCGAAGGTACCGTTAAGAATATCACTTCCTATGGTGTATTTATTGACCTGGGTGGCGTAGATGGTTTGATTCACATTACAGACCTTTCTTGGGGCCGTGTCAGCGATCCGAAAGAAGTGGTTGAACTCGACCAGAAACTCAACGTCGTTATCCTTGACTTCGACGATGAGAAGAAGCGTATCGCTCTCGGTTTGAAGCAACTCACTCCGCATCCTTGGGATGCACTGGATACTAACCTGAAAGTTGGTGACCACGTGAAGGGTAAAGTTGTTGTTATGGCTGATTACGGCGCATTCATCGAAATCGCTCCGGGTGTTGAAGGTTTGATTCATGTATCTGAAATGTCTTGGTCACAACACTTGCGTTCTGCACAAGACTTCATGAAGGTAGGTGACGAAGTAGAGGCAGTAGTCCTAACTTTGGACCGCGAAGAACGTAAGATGTCTTTGGGTATCAAGCAACTGAAGTCTGACCCGTGGGAAACTATCGAAGAGAAGTATCCTATCGGCAGCAAGCACACTGCAAAGGTTCGTAACTTCACTAACTTCGGTGTATTCGTTGAAATCGAAGAAGGTGTTGACGGCTTGATTCACATCTCTGACCTGTCTTGGACGAAGAAGGTTAAACATCCGTCTGAATTCACTCAGATTGGTGCAGACATCGACGTACAAGTTCTGGAAATCGACAAGGAAAACCGTCGCTTGAGCCTTGGCCACAAGCAACTCGAAGAAAATCCCTGGGATGTATTCGAAACTGTATTTACAGTAGGTTCTGTACACGAAGGTACTATCATCGAAATGCTGGATAAGGGTGCTGTAGTTGCTCTGCCTTATGGTGTAGAAGGTTTCGCTACTCCGAAGCACCTCGTTAAGGAAGACGGTTCACAAGCTCAGTTGGACGAGAAGCTTGAATTCAAGGTAATTGAGTTCAACAAGGACGCTAAGCGTATCATCCTTTCTCACAGCCGTATCTTCGAAGATGCTGCAAAGGCAGAAGAAAGAGCTGAAAAGAAGGCTGCTACTAAGAAGTCAACCGGTAAGAGAGAAGACGTTGCTCCTGCTATCCAAAACCAGGCTGCATCTACTACTCTGGGTGACATTGATGCTTTGGCTGCCTTGAAGGAACAGATGGAAGCTGGAAAGAAATAATTACTCCGTTCTATAAATGAAGGAAGGGTACTTGCGCAAACAAGTGCCCTTCTTTTTTATGATTTGTCAATAGAATTTTATGGAATTAAGGATGGTTTTTCCATAAATGTTTATCTTTGCAGGGTGGTTACTTTTGCAATCATAGAAATATTCAATAATTTAATTTTCATTTATTATGAAAAACATGTTCAAAAATGCAGGGAAGATGGTGTTGTTCACTTGCCTGTCGCTGATGTTACTAACCGCATGCGGTCAGAAGTCTAAACTCAAGCTGGCTATTGCAGCAGCCAACAAACAATGTCCCATGGATATGGGAGCTTCCGGCGAAATATCCAGCATTACTTTTGATGGGGCGGATGTGGTATATGTGCTGCTTATGAATGAAAGTTTCCTCGATATAGATGCTTTGAAAAAGAATCCCGATGCAATGAAGTCTGCTGTGACTGTTATGTTGGGTAATCCACAAGGGGCTATTAAAGAGATGCTGGATTTGGTTGTCGGTACTGATTCCGGTATGAAGTTCATCTATAAAGGAAAGACATCCGGTAACGAAGTGGAGTGTTATCTGACTACTCAAGACTTGAAAGATATATTGAATGGCGGTTCAGCTGCTGAAAGCAGTGATAAGAAGAAATTGGAAGAGCAAGTGAAGATGACCAACGTATCATGCCCGATGCAGGTGGATGAAGCCACTTTGCTCAATAAACTGACAATCGAGTCGGATAAGGTGCTGTATCATTATACGATTGACGAATCTGTAGTACAGATGTCTGCTTTGAAGGAAAATGCAGAACAGATGAAGGCAAATGTGAAGAACTCTTTGAATTCCTCCGATCCAGCCTTGCGCATGTTCTTGGAAGTATGTGTGAAGTGTGATAAAGGGGTGGGCTATCTGTATAAAGGGAATAAATCTAGAGAAACTTTTGAAATATCCTTTGGAATTTCAGAGATAAAGGCTCTTCTATAAATCAAGGAGTAGAAATCAGTTCGGAAGGTTTGGAATGGAAAAGTTTGAGTTACATATTCTTGGTTGTGGTTCCGCTTTACCCACAACACGTCATTTCCCTACGTCTCAAATTGTGAACGTGCGCGACAAGCTGTTTATGATTGATTGTGGGGAAGGGGCACAGTTGCAGTTCCGTAAATCACATCTGAAGTTTTCACGTTTGAATCATATCTTTATCTCTCACTTGCATGGAGACCATTGTTTTGGCTTATTGGGACTGATTTCTACACTAAACCTTTTAGGACGTACAGCCGAGTTGCATATCCATTCTCCAAAAGGGCTGGAAACATTGCTGACACCTATGCTGGACTTTTTTAATAGACAGATGACGTACAAGGTCCTTTTCCATGAGTTTGATACGAAAGAACCGATGCTGATTTATGAAGACCGTTCGTTGACGGTTACTACCATTCCTTTGCGTCATCGTATGCCGTGTTGTGGCTTTTTGTTTGCAGAAAAGCAGCGTCCTAACCATATTATCCGTGAAATGGTCGATTTCTACCAAGTGCCGGTATACGAATTGAATCGTATAAAGAATGGGGCCGATTACGTGACACCGGAGGGAAAAACTGTTTCCAACAACTTGTTGACCCGCCCTTCTGCTCCGTCCCGCAGTTATGCCTATTGCTCGGATACCATCTATCTTCCTTCTATCGTAGAGCAGATAAAAGGAGTTGACTTGCTTTTTCATGAAGCGACATTTGCGAATGAGGATGCACCGCGTGCTAAAGAAACATTTCATACAACTGCTGCACAAGCGGCTGAAATAGCCAGGAGGGCTGAGGTGAAGAAGTTGTTGATAGGACATTTTTCGGCACGATATGAAGATGAAAATATCTTACTTCAAGAAGCATCCGCTATTTTTCCGGATACTCAGCTTGCCAAAGAAACACTTTGTGTATCGGTATGAATTAAACTTTTCGTATCTTTGCACAAGTGCGAAGATAACTGCACCTCGACATAAAAAATGAACTCGTTCATTTTGTTCTGCTTTCGGTTTGCATTATCTTTGGCAGTCTAAAATAACAAATGCGAATAGAAATTTATGACCCCTTCCTATAATGAACGCGAAGTGTTGGCCCTTCTGCAAGAAGAAAGCACACAAAAGCGGGGATTTGAGATGATTGTTGCCCAATATAGCGAGCAGCTGTATTGGCAGATTCGTCGTATGGTCCTCTCTCATGAAGATGCCAATGATTTACTTCAGAATACTTTCATTAAGGCATGGACCAATATAGATTATTTTCGGGCAGAGGCTAAACTCTCTACCTGGCTCTATCGCATAGCCTTGAATGAATGCCTCACTTTTCTGAACAAACAACGGGCTGCTTCCACAGTATCTTTGGATGATCCCGAGGCAGATGCACTTCAAAAGCTTGAAAGTGATCCTTACTTCTCCGGTGATAAAGCAGAGATGGCTTTGCAAAAAGCCTTGCTTGCCTTGCCGGAAAAACAACGTATGGTGTTTAATTTGAAGTATTACCAGGAAATGAAATACGAAGAGATGTCTGATATATTCGGTACTTCCGTAGGTGCCTTGAAGGCTTCTTATCACCATGCCGTGAAGAAAATAGAAAAGTTTTTGGGTGAGGAGTATTAAACCTTTGCCACAAAACAATGTCTAATTAAACAGAAAGGAGAAAGCTTATGAAAGAAGAAGATAAAATACTGAAAAAGATAGGGACGGAAAATCCTTTCCGCGTTCCTGACGGCTACTTTGAGAATCTTACTTCAGAGGTAATGAACCGGCTTCCCGAAAAAGAAAAACTCACTGCTGTACAGACAGAGCCTACAATGTGGCAGAAGGTAAAGCCTTGGTTGTATATGACCGCCATGTTTATAGGTGCGGCATTGATTATCCGCGTGGCTTCTTCGGAGCATACTCCATCTGTAGAGCGTATGGCTGCTGATGATACGGAAACAGAAATGGAATATATTAATATGGCTGTAGAGAATTCCATGCTGGATGATTATTCATTGTATGTTTATTTGGCAGACTCTGATGCAGAATAAGGTAACAACACTCAATTATTGAAAAATGAAAAGACTGATTGTTTTATTGGTTATGATATGTGGCATGATGCCCCTGCTTTGGGCTAGTGATGGATGTGATCAGCATCTGTCACCCGAAGAGTTTCGTGCCAAACAAAAAGCGTTTATAACGGAGAAAGCCGGGCTGACGAGTGAGGAAGCAGCCAAGTTCTTCCCATTGTATTTTGAATTGCAAGACCGGAAAAAGCAGTTGAATGACGAGGCTTGGAAATTGCTCCGGCAAGGGAAAGATGAAAAAACAACCGAAGCCCAGTATGAGGAAATTATGGAAGGTGTGTATGATGCCCGTATTGCTTCTGACCGGTTGGACAAGACCTACTTTGATAAATTCAAGAAGATATTGTCTTGTAAAAAGATTTATCTGGTGCAAAGAGCTGAAATGCGTTTCCATCGTGAACTGCTGAAAGGCATGCATAAAAAGGGAGATGGCCCCCAGCGAAGACCGCAAGGGAAAAAATGAGTAGTGAATGAATTACAAATAAGGAAGGTTGCCACGATGGTGTGAGCAACCTTCTTTTGTTAATGAGAGATACCTCGTTTTAGCCTTGTTAAACCTCTACTTTAGTTCCCTAAACCTCTACTTTAGCCAGTTAAACCTGACCTTTAGAAGAATCATCTTGTTTGCTTTCTTTTTCCAGTGCTTTCGCTTCATTCCATAGCTTATCCATTTCTTCCAGTGTCATGTCATGGAGATTTTTACCCTCCTTGATGCTGTGTGCTTCTACATAGTTGAATCGGTTGATGAACTTCTGGTTGGTGCGTTCCAGTGCATTGTCCGGATTGATTTTGTAGAGGCGGGCAGCATTGATGAGGCTGAACATGACATCGCCGAATTCGGCTTCAGCTTTCTCCTTATCCATATGGGCGACTTCAGCCTGGAATTCCTGGATTTCTTCTTTTACCTTATCCCACACTTGCTCGCGTTCCTCCCAGTCAAATCCTACATTGCGGGCCTTGTCCTGGATACGATAGGCCTTAATGAGTGAGGGTAGGGCGGCGGGTACACCGCTCAATACTGTCTTGTTTCCATCTTTTTCCTTTAACTTCAACTGTTCCCAGTTTTCAGAAACCTGACCTGCGGTTTCGGCCTTTACATCACCGAAGACATGGGGATGGCGGAAGATAAGTTTCTCACAAAGACGGTCGCATACGTCTTTCATATCGAAATCACCGGTTTCGGAGCCTATTTTTGCGTAGAAAGCTACATGCAGCAGCACATCGCCCAACTCTTTGCAGATGTCATTCTTATCATCGCGCATCAAGGCGTCACAAAGTTCATAAGTCTCTTCGATAGTATTGGGGCGCAGACTTTCATTGGTCTGCTTGCGGTCCCAGGGACATTTCTCGCGCAGTTCGTCGAGTATGTCGAGGAAGCGGCCGAAGGCTTCCATCTGTTCTTTTCTTGTATGCATGGTTTTGAAATTTAGTTTTTCCATTCTTCGTATGAGATAAGCAAGCCTATTACTTCCGAATAGTTCTTGCGTCCGCTTTGAATCTTGTTTCCTTTCAGGTACAAGTCATAAATCCAGTTTTGAATGTCCCCGATGAGCGGACTGTATTTTTCCATCCAGTATTGCTGGTTCTTTTGGGCCAGTTCTATGATTTCAGGACGTATCCGGCTGAAAAGCTCTGCGTATTCTTCTTCGCTCATCAGTTGGCGGGCGCTACCCAGCACATGTGAGAGTACGGAGAAATACCCGCTGAAACGAATCTCTTTCACTTGCGAACGGGTACAGACCTGATAAGCGTAAAAGTTTGCTTCAGCCTCGCTGGTGATACCCAGCAGGTGGGCCAGCTCGTGGGCATAAGTAGCGGGATATTGCGACGGGAGCAAATCACCGTTCAGTGTAAATTCGCAGAAGAAGGGTCCCATGCTTCCCGTAACACCGACCATGGAAATGAACGGGGTGAAAAGCATGGTTTTTACACGTGGAGAAGAGTGAGGAGGGCGGTGTACCCCCAGCGTATCACTGATTTGGTTGTATCCGTATACGCTTTCCCGGCAGACCAATGGTTCGTCAATAGAAGTAATGTCCGTATAAGAAGTGTTCAGTTTGTCGATATAGTTGTATACAAATGTCCGGAAGATTTCGGGAGTATAGGCAGTATAAGGTATGTTTGTCCTGCCGTAGAAATCTTTCTGTGAGTAGTTCAGTCCCCATGCCAGATAGAACCATACGTATATCCACAGCAAGTATTCCATCTCGTTCAGCAGAATCTGTTTCCACTTCTTTTTCTGAATATAGCGTGCCCTGATGGGATTGAAAAGGAGTCCGATGATGCTGAGGAAAATAAACAAGTCGCCTATGGCAAAAGGTATGAGTTTTGAAAAGGAGGACAGAATATGGGAGATTACCGGATATACAGACTGCGCATATACTTCTCCCAAACTTGGTATGAGCTGTGTTGCCCATGTGATAGACAGTAACACGATTAATATGACATACCGGATTTTTAGCTTCCCCCTCATTTTATATACTGTTTTGTAGGGACAAAAATATATATTTAAATTTTAATTCATTAATTTTGTCCCCGTTATTCGCAATAAATTAATTATAGAGATTTAAAAACATGGAATTAGCAAGTAAGTACAATCCCGCTGACGTGGAGGGAAAGTGGTACCAGTATTGGTTGGACCACAAATTATTCAGTTCGAAACCCGATGGTCGTGAGCCTTACACCGTCGTCATCCCGCCCCCCAACGTCACTGGTGTGTTGCACATGGGACACATGCTTAATAATACCATACAAGATATTCTGGTACGTCGTGCCCGCATGGAAGGCAAGAATGCCTGCTGGGTGCCGGGAACCGACCATGCTTCCATTGCTACCGAGGCCAAGGTGGTGAACAAGCTTGCCGCACAAGGCATCAAGAAGACGGACCTTACCCGCGACGAATTCTTGAAACACGCTTGGGAATGGACTGACGAACATGGCGGCATCATCTTGAAGCAGCTCCGCAAGCTGGGTGCTTCTTGCGATTGGGATCGTACAGCTTTTACTATGGATGAGAAACGCAGTGAAAGCGTGCTCAAGGTTTTTGTTGACTTGTATAACAAAGGTCTGATTTATCGTGGTGTCCGTATGGTGAACTGGGACCCGAAGGCACTGACCGCTCTTAGTGATGAGGAAGTAATCTATAAGGAAGAGCACAGCAAGCTGTACTATCTGAAGTATATGGTAGAAGGTGACCCCGAAGGAAGTTATGCAGTGGTTGCTACCACCCGTCCTGAAACCATCATGGGAGATACAGCCATGTGCATCAATCCGAATGACCCCAAGAACACTTGGTTGAAGGGTAAGAAGGTGATCGTTCCGTTGGTAGGACGTGTTATTCCGGTTATCGAGGACGATTACGTAGATATAGAGTTCGGTACCGGTTGTCTGAAGGTAACTCCTGCCCACGATGTGAACGACTACATGCTGGGTGAAAAGTATAACCTGCCGAGCATCGACATCTTCAATGATAACGGAACGCTTAGTGAAGCTGCCGGCTTGTATATCGGCATGGACCGTTTCGATGTGCGCGAGCAGATTGAGAAGGACCTGGCTGCTGCCGGATTGCTGGAAAAAGTGGAAGCCTATACCAACAAGGTAGGTTTCTCCGAACGTACCAATGTGCCCATCGAACCGAAGCTTTCCATGCAGTGGTTCTTGAAGATGCAGCACTTTGCCGACATGGCTTTGCCGCCGGTGATGAATGATGAGTTGAAGTTCTATCCTGCCAAATATAAGAATACGTACAAGAACTGGTTGGAAAATATCAAGGACTGGTGTATCAGCCGCCAGTTGTGGTGGGGGCATCGCATTCCTGCTTATTTTTTGCCGGAAGGTGGTTATGTAGTGGCTGCCACTCCCGAAGAAGCCTTGGCATTGGCAAAAGAGAAAACGGGTAATGCAGACCTTAAACTGGAAGACCTTCGTCAGGATGAGGACTGCCTGGATACTTGGTTCTCCTCCTGGTTGTGGCCCATCTCTTTGTTTGACGGTATCAACAATCCGGGTAACGAGGAGATAAACTACTATTATCCTACCAGCGACTTGGTGACCGGTCCGGACATTATCTTCTTCTGGGTAGCCCGTATGATTATGGCAGGCTATGAGTACGAAGGCAAGATGCCGTTCAAGAACGTTTACTTTACGGGTATTGTCCGTGACAAGCTGGGACGTAAGATGTCCAAGTCGTTGGGTAATTCTCCCGACCCGCTGGATTTGATTGAGAAATACGGTGCCGACGGTGTACGTATGGGCATGATGCTTTCAGCTCCTGCCGGAAACGACATCCTCTTTGACGATGCATTGTGTGAGCAAGGACGTAACTTCAATAATAAGATATGGAACGCTTTCCGTCTGATTAAAGGTTGGGAAGTCAGTGTGGAAGTTCCGGTACCGGAAGCTTCAGAACTGGCAGTACGCTGGTTTGAGGCCAAGCAGAATGAAGTAGCTGCCGAAGTGGCTGATTTGTTTAGCAAGTACCGTTTGAGTGAAGCGCTGATGGCTGTTTACAAACTGTTCTGGGACGAATTCTCTTCCTGGTATCTGGAAATGATTAAACCGGCATACGGCCAGCCCATTAACCGGAAAGTGTATGAAGCAACTATCGGTTTCTTTGATAACTTGTTGCATCTGCTCCATCCGTTCATGCCATTTATTACAGAGGAGTTGTGGCAGCATCTTTGCGACCGTACAGACGGTGAGAGCTTGATGGTAAGCCCGTTGTCAATGTCGGCATTGGTAGATGAGGATATCATCCGGGAGTTTGAAGTGGTGAAAGAGGTTATCAGCAATATCCGTTCCATCCGTTTGCAGAAGAACATCGCCCAAAAAGAGGTACTTGAGTTGCAGGTTATCGGTGAGAATCCGGTTGTGGCGTTCAACGCGGTTGTTACGAAAATGTGTAACCTTTCGTCCATCAATGTGGTGGAGAACAAGGCCGACGGTGCTGCTTCCTTCATGGTAGGTACTACGGAATATGCCGTACCTTTGGGTAACATGATTGACGTGGAAGCCGAGATAGCCCGTATGGAGGCCGAACTGAAGCATAAGGAAGGATTCTTGCAGGGTGTGCTGAAGAAACTGGGTAACGAGAAGTTTGTGAATAATGCTCCTGCCGCCGTTCTTGAGATGGAACGCAAGAAGCAGGCAGATGCTGAAAGTATCATCAAATCTCTCAAGGAAAGTATTGCAGCATTGAAAAAGGCATAACTGTCCGTCACATAAAAACAGAGAAAAAGCTCCGGAACCTTCAACTCCGGAGCTTTTTTTAGCGGTATAATGAACTGTTTATTTGAATAGTTCTGCTACGCACCACATTAGGCGTGCGGTGGTGTGAGTCCAAATTTCCTTATAGGTACAGTTGTTTTGCATCGGGAAGTAGGGTTCGTCCTCATTTTCGAATGTTTCGATTCCTACGGGTACAGCTCCCACCACATCTCCGGCATAGGCTCCGTAAAGTGGCGGGTAGTCATATCCGTCTCCATAAACGGTACTCATGGCAAACGGGTTGTAGCCTAATATGTATTCTACCTGGCGGGTTGCAATATCCCTTAACGCTTTGTCGTTGAATAGGCGTGCAAGAATAAAGGCTGCTTTGGCTTTACCCATGACAACAGCGTGGAATCCCCTGAACTGGTAGGCAACGGGGAAACGGCGCAGGTAGAAATTCTTTGAGAGAGGGATACCGTTGCGCACTTGTGCATTGTATTCTTCCAGACTGGGAAGCCCTACCTGCTCGCCTTCATGGTACAGATTCTTATAATCGGTATTATCCACCTCGTATATGGCGCTTGGCAGTATGCCATACGGCTCAATCAGTTGTGAAACCCCGCGTAGATAGTCTGCATAGGCTTCACAAGATGCCTGCCACAACGGGGCGTCCGGATGGGTGGGGGCATCTGTCAGTAGCATCGAGAGTCCTTCGGCCATCAAGTGCTCTTGGCTTTGGTGATAATAGGCCAGGATACGTTTTTTCCGGGAAGATTCATAGAAGAAACCTCGCAGGGGGATTTTCCAGTCGGTACGCTTTTCCAACTGTTGGCCCGCCATGACGGTACGTGCCAGCCGGGTTGCCCAGTCCAGATAGTAAACATCTTGTGTAAGGCGGTACAAACGCATGGCTGTGACGGTGGCAAGGGCATAAAGTTCGGTTTCGTTCTGTTCCGTCCTTTGTGTATCCAGCAGGTCGATGGCGAATTGGAAATCCTCAATGGCACTGTTCCGGCACCACCGTGCAAATACCGGGTCTTTCTTTTCAAAATGAGGGGCGGCGAGTGCGCAACTGGAAGCGGCTTTCAGATTGTCCGTAGGTGTATTTCGTGCTTCTGTCTGCATGTCGTCTTTGTCACCACGGATATTCTTTGTCCAAATGCCGATAATCAGTCCGCCCAGTCGGTAGCCGTCACCGAAGCGGGTACGCAGAATCCAGTTCACTCCCCAGCGTGCCTCTTCCAGCAGGCGTTCGTAGAAGATACTGTCTTTGCCTTGTACGGCACCGGCCATTTCGAGGAGGGCGATGCACGATTCGGCTGTATTTCCCGTTCCTTGAGTCAGGTCGGCTGCATCGTGCCATCCTCCGGCAATACTCATGCTCCGTCCGTCGGGATGATAGGCGAATACATCCTGATGGCATTCCTGATGAATGCCGGGCTGGTCGAAACCGCAACGTTCGGAAAAGAAGAAGTTCAGCGTGTGCCAGGCGGTAGACAGGTAGGCATCATTTCCGATGGGGAAAGGCTTTGATTGTACATCACCGATGGAGAGGAAGTATTGTCCGGGCGTATTGAAACTGCTGAAGTCCAGCACAAGAAATCCTTTGTCCTGCTTCTTGTCTTGATTCAGAGGACTGGCCTTACCTTGATAAACGGTTTGTCCCGTGGCGGCATCGTGTAGGCTGAAAGTCCTTTCCGGTACGTGCTGCACCAAAGCCTGCTTGCGTGCTCCCGGCTTGTATCCGCTGTGGCAGTAGGCCATTGCATCTTTTCGCAGGTCGAATCCCCGGCTGTTTTCCGCTTCTACCTTTTCGATGCGCATGTCATCTATGTATAGGCTCATGTGTTCGCTGGCTCCTGCAGGAGCACCTGCCAGCATGATGTTTACCGAAAAGCCGGTGACACAATCACGGTATAGGTCCGGTATTTCCCATATGATGTGCTGCCATTTGTTGGGATAGACAGTCTCGAAGTGTTGTCCTTCAAAGCGTCCGGGAGTCGGCATGATTTTCTCCCCTTCATTGTATAGGGTGAATCCGGCAAAGGTCAGATAAACGCCCGGTGCATCCACATATACCCAAACGGAAAAGCGGTTGTATTCCCGCAAGTCTTCCCGGTCGAGGGGACGGATAATCTCCGGGGTGGCGTAATTCCGGTTTGTTGGATTCTTCTTGCCCAGGGAGGCAGGAGTGTCCAGGCGGACACTTCCTTTGCCTGAGACAGTGACTTTACGGTCTACATGTATGGTTCCGGGTCCGGTGTGGCGCAGAGCGCCGAAATCTTCGGCCAGGGGGAGTACCCTGCTTTTCAATACCTCTTTCTTTTCCCACCGCGTCAGTCCGGCGTGTGCGGGATTGGCTTTCATTATGCGGTGCACATGATTGCTTTGCTGTAATTGTTTCTCCAGTTCCGTATCGGGTTTCCACGGAGCTTGTGCTTGTGCCTGCATGCAACAGCATGCCAGCAGCAGTGTTCGGATGATGTATTTCATGGTATTCAGTGTTTGGTTTCAGGGTAAGCATGAAAAGGAGCCTTGAACTCCGGACGTAATGTATAAATATCCTTCAGTGGGAAATCTGCGGGAACTTCTTGGGTGACAGCGCCGGTGGCAGCCCATTCGCATCCCCGGAGTAAAGTCACCTGGAAACCGGTGCAGCGCATGGAGTAAGTCATGTTCGGGTCGTTGCCGCAGTGCCCCAGGAGGTCGACGAATATGCGCCCTTTCCCGTAGCTTACTGTCCACATCAACGGTTCATGCCGTCCGCGTTCGTAGGCGGTGGCCAATATTTCCATGTTTCTTACCGGACCGCGTAGGCGGGGATATATCTCGTCCTTGAAGTGTTTCCATTGAGGAGGCAATCCTTGCAGGATAGGATGATGGGGGGCGCGGTGTTCTATGACGGTTTCGTGCTGCAAGCCGTGGTAGCCGGCATACCCCGGAGAGTAGTCGTAGACGTATTGTCCGTCTTTCCAGTACAGATACGGGCCGTCCTTTTCGTTTCGTCCGTCCCATGCCCCCATGCCTATTATCTCGTTGTATTCTTTCCAGTCGGTCATTGGGACGACGGAAGAATGTATCACTACCACACCGCCTCCATCGGCAACGTATTTCTCGAAATTCTTGCGTACGGGCTCTGTCCATGTAGCTCCGCCGTAGTTGATGACGATTAAATCATATTGGTGGAAATCGGGTTTGAAGGTAGCGATGTCTCCACCAAAGTCGGGTGTAAAGGCGAAGTCCACTTTGAACATTCCGCTGTTTTCCAATATCTGCTTCATGGCTTCGCAGGCGCCTTGCCAGTAATGGCTGCCGTCCTGCCCGGCTATCATCATGGTTTTGATTACTTTCTTTTGCTGTGCGTGTGTGTGCGAGGCAGCTCCTATATAAATAAGGAGTACCAGGATAAGTGTCAGTCTTGTTTTCATTTTCCGGAAGATTTAAAGTTTTTGCCAGTAGGGTTCCATTCTATACGGTCGTAGCAGCGTGTGGTGCGCAGATTGTAACCTTGTTCGTCTACGCTGAACTTTCCGTCTTTGAAGTAGGATATGTAGAGCTCGGAGATGCCGTCCTTGTTGCGGTCTTCTACAAGGAGATTGTACTTGTCGGTGACATAAATCTCGTCGGAAATGTATTGTACTTCTTTGGTATAGTTGTCTACGATTGCATAGTAGGCCTTGAAAAGGTCGAAAGTGGGGTAGTGTCCGTTGTCACGTCCGAAAAGCATTACTTCTTCAAGGGCATCGTCCCCGTCCATATTGGCAAGTACGGATTGCTGAAAGGAAAATCCCGGTTTTTGTACTTGTGGAGGAATATTGTCCCATCCTTCCTGATGGGCTGTCACTGAAAATTGCGCTTGTGCATGGATGACGTACACCAGCGCCGACAATAGGATAATCAGTTTTCTCATTGCGTGCATTTTGAGGTTATGATAATAATAGGGTTGCTTCTTGCTTATATGACCGGTGGCCCGGAGTTTTCCCTAACTTTTTTTAGAATAATTAATGAATACGGGATATATAGGGACTTAGTGCCTCTCCCATCAGGACTGAATCGGTCTGACCCGTATACTGAGAGGTCATAACATCCGCATCCTTTCCATTAAAACACCCGGATGTTTTTGGGTAATACATCCGGGTGTTTTGGGTGAAAACATCCCCATGTATTGGGGTAAAACATTCGGATGTTTTGACCTCTCAGTCCTATACTCTTTAGGGCTAAGTCCCGGTGTGTAGCCGGCACGGTATAGGGGACGTTCTGCTTGTGTATGGTCTTAATGCGAGGTGAGCAGGTGCATCAATATCAGTGGCAGATAATCTTTCAGCTTGACCCTTAATATCTTCAAAGCCTGCTGAATGCGGTAGTCTACCGTTTTGGGGGAAACGTTGAGTAGTTCGGCAGCTTCCTTGTAACTCAGATTCTGGAAACGATGCATGATGAAAGCTTCCCTATAAGTAGGCGGCAGTTCGTTGATGGCCCTTTGTATATGCTTGCTTAATTCGTTGATTTGATAGATATCCACCTCCTGCAGCATGGCGAACATTCGTTCATAGTAAGCGGTGTCTGCCCGTTGCTTCACTTCATTTTGGGCAATCCGGGTCATGCAACGATGGTAGACAGCCTTGAACAGATATTGCTTGAGCGAATATTCGATAATAGGTCTTTCGCGGTTTTCCCAAAGCCATAGCATGACGTCTTGAACAATCTCTTCTGCATCTTCCAACCGGACAAAACGATAGCAGTAGGTGCAGAGCACAGAATAGTACTTTTGAAATAACACATCAAAAGCACTTCTATCTCCTTTTTGTATGGCGGATAATAAAGATGTATCTTCTAATGGTATGTTTCTCATAGGGTGGGGGTTCATTATTGTTGGGCAAAAATAGCTTTTTTTCCCATTATAATCTAAGTATATAAAATATTTTTAGCTTTTTGTTTAGGAGTTCTTTTCACCCGTTTGTCTTTAGATTAAAGCTAGCAATAAAAATTATGGTAAAAAGAGAGGGAATGGAGAACCTGCTTCTCAAGTATTATGAAGGAGAGACAACGGAAGATGAAACTGCTCTGGTAGAGGAGTGGTTGGAGGCATCGGAAGAGAACCGCAGGACAGCCCGCCAGGTTCAGACACTCGGCCTGGCGGCGGACATGGCGCAGATTTCATCCAGGCTGGATGTAAAGAAGGCCTTGGAGGATGTACATCGTAAGATGAAACAGAAAAAGGTCAATAGGTATCGGGTATTATTTAGAGGGATGCAACGGGCGGCCGCCATTTTATTCATCCCTTTGATGGTATCGTGGTCTATCCTTTATTGGGACAAGGATAAAGAAGAGATACATATGATGGAAGTCAGGACAAATCCGGGAATGACTACTTCTGTCGAATTGCCGGATGGAACGGAAGTCGTTCTGAACTCGTCGTCGTCGTTGCGCTATCCTTCCCGATTTGCCGATGATAAAAGGGAAGTGAAGTTGGTGGGTGAAGCATTCTTTTCTGTCGCAAAAGATGAAAAGAAGTTCATTGTCGGCACGCTGAACAATTCCAAGATAGTGGTACATGGAACGGAGTTCAACGTAGAGGCTTACAAAGGGAGCAGGACGGTACAGACCACTTTGGTTTCGGGTAAAGTCAGTTTCTCCTATGTGAATAATGGCAGGAGGAATAATGTAATGATGATACCGGGGCAAAAGGTTATTTATGATATAGTGCGGGAAAAGGTCGTTGTGAAAGAAGTCAATGTAGACGTGGAAACATGTTGGAAGGACGGACGCTTGATTTTCAGGAACACTCCGTTTGAAGATATATTGAAGAGTTTGAGCAAAAGGTATAATGTGGAATTCATTCTGAAAAAGGCTTCATTGAAGCAGAATTCCTTTACGGCTACATTTACCAAACAACGTTTGGAGCGAATATTGGAGCACTTCCGAATCTCCTCGAATATTCATTTCAAGTTTGTTGAAGATGGTGATGTGAATGCCGAGAGACAGGTAATAGAAGTTTATTAACCCTTTAAAAAGTAGTATGATGAAACACAAGTCCGTTTAGAAAAACATGCAGGAAAATGTTGGCGCATTTTCCTGCATGAAACACAGTAACTTTTAAATATCTGTTTGGCGACAGATAAAGCAACTTTATTTTTTCACTAGAAATCAATACAAAATTATGAAAAAACACTATTGTATCCAATCATTTAGGGCAAAAAGTGTCCTGATGAGATGCATGAAAAAAATTCCTCTTGCTATGAGATGCACATTATTTATGTTGTTTTGTTTGGTTGGTATGACTTTTGCCAATGAAGGTTATGCTCAAAAGACAATGGTAAACATTGCTCTTGAAGACAAGACCGTTGATGAAGTACTGACAGAATTGGAACAGGGTACTGAATTCGTTTTCTTCTACAACAACAAGCAGATTGACGTTAAGCGCCGTGTATCGGTCCGGGCAAATAACAAAACCATATTCAAGGTTCTGAACGATGTGTTCAAAGGAACCAATATAGGCTATAAGGTATTGGACCGTAATATAATCCTTTATGATAAAGCTATAGGAGCTGATGGGATACAGGCAACCTTGCAGGCTGCGACAGTGAAAGGTTCTGTGGTCGATGCAACCGGTGAACCGGTGATTGGTGCCAGTATCTTGGTGCAGGGAACTACCAACGGTGTCATAACAGACATTGACGGTAATTTCATTCTGACCAATGTGGGCTCTGATGCTACTCTTATAATAAGCTATGTAGGTTATAAGACGCAAAACATAAAGGTTGCAGGCCGAAATTCGTTCAAGATAGTTTTGGTAGAAGATGCTGAGATATTGGATGAAGTGGTTGTTGTAGGATATGGTGTACAGAAGAAAGAATCACTGACCGGTGCCATTGCAGCCATTGGTGCTGATGAAATAGCTACGACCAAGACCGAGAATCTGATTAGCAATATTCAAGGTAAGATGCCGGGGTTATTGATTCGTCAGAAAACCGGAGAGCCGGGAACTTTCGACAATATGGTGAGCATTCGCGGTTATGGTGACCCGTTGGTGGTAATTGATGGTATCACACGTGAAGGTACTGAAGAACTTGCACAGCTGAATTCTGAGGATATAGAAAGTATCTCTATTTTGAAAGATGCTTCTGCCGCTATTTATGGTATGAATGCGGCTAATGGCGTAATCATTGTTACTACCAAAAAAGGTGTAGCCGAAAAGACCAGAGTATCTTACTCAGCATTGTTCGGTATGAAGAATGCCACGGGTATGGAAGAAACGGTAGATGCTTATACTTATCGCATGTTGGCCAATGAAAGGGCACGTAATGACCAGGCTGCCCCTGAATACACTGACGATATTCTGGAACTGTATAGAACCGGGGCTAAGGGTTATACAGACAATAACTGGATTGACATGTTTATGAATAAACTGGCGTTCCAGCAATCGCATACTGTTTCTGTGAGAGGCGGAACGGATAAGGTAAAATATTATGTGAGCTTCGGCTATAATGGCGATAATGGTTTGCTGAAGAGTGGTATCCAATACTATCATAGATATAATCTGAGAAGTAACCTGACTGCAGAGCTTACGAAAGGGCTGAAACTGAATGTGAATCTGTCCGGGCGTTGGGATGAAACCCAAAGGCCGAGAGAGGATTTTATGTGGACTTTTAAGACTTTGATGGTTAATGACCGTGGTATCGGTACTCATACGATTAATAATCCCAATCATTTGTCTGCAATCGGTCCTGAAAACAAGAATCCTTTTGCGTTGGTTGATCCGGATATAGACGGTTATCGCAAGAACAGAGGCCTGACGTATTCTGCCGATGTGGAATTGAATTGGCAAGTTCCTTTTGTAAAAGGGTTGGCATTGAGTCTTTTGGGGTCATTTGACGGTAACAATCGTAACAACTCTTCTTTAAATCGTTCTTATCCGTTGTATGATTATTATACAGATGCGCCTGCCGGTACGGGAGGTAGTACTGATGCTTATTCCAATACGATGAGAATATATCAGAAGATTTATGGTAGGTTGCAGGCTAATTATATGCGTTCTTTCAATCAGCACAATTTGAATGTGACAGCTGTGGCAGAGTTGAGCAGTACACGACGCGATGAATTATCCGGTTCCCGGCAATATTCAGAGTTGTTTACTAATGATATTTTGAATCAGGCAAGTCCGGGTACAGCTACCAATTCAGGGTATCGTAGTTTTGGCCGTTTGGCAGCCTATCTGATGCGTGCGAACTATGATTATGCCGGTAAATACTTGTTGGAGGTAGTAGGACGTTATGATGGTTCTTATCGTTATGCTCCTTCTAAGCGTTGGACGTTCTTCCCGTCGGTAAGTGCCGGATGGCGACTTTCGGAAGAAAGTTTCATCAAGGACAATTTGCCGTTCATTACTAATTTGAAAATCAGGGGTTCTTTTGGGCAAAGTGGATATGATGCCGGTGATCCTTTCCAATATGTATCTGCTTATAATTCAGCTTCTAATGGTTATGTTTTTGATGGTGCCAGCCAGATTATGGGTATGGTAGCTCCTGGTGTAGTGACTGACCGGCTTTCTTGGGTTACATCTTCTATTTCCAATGTAGGTCTGGACTTTGACTTATGGAACGGTAAGTTGAGTGGTACTATCGAGTGGTTCAATCGTAAGAATGAAGGCATTTTGGCTGACCGTGCACAATCTGCTCCTGATACATTTGGTGCAAGTTTCCCGAAGGAAAATCTGAATTCTAACCGGAACCGGGGGGTTGAGATTGAATTGGGACACAGAGGACAAATCGGTAAGGACTTCTCATATTCAGTAAGTGCTAATTTTACGTATGCACGTGAAAGAAGTCTGCATGTGGAACATGCCGAATATACCAGTTCTATGGATAGATGGCTGAATGGAAAGGAAAACCGCAACAGTAATGTGATGTGGTTGTATAAATACGATGGCCAATATACTTCTTTGGAACAGTATGAAACGGCTCCTTTGATTGGTGGAAACTTGGGTAACTCTAAGATGCTTCCGGGTAGTTACAGATTGCTTGACTTGAATGGTGATGGCAGGATTAACAGCAGTGACCGTGTTCCGGAGTTTTGGGCAACCGGTGCAAATCCTCCTATCCAGTATGGGTTGACTTTGGCGGCTTCTTATAAGAATTTTGATCTCAATATGCTGTTTCAAGGAGCTTCCGGTTACTCCATCGGATATGCCAATGATGATGTTTGGGGATATGGTGGCAAGACAAATAAATCTTATTTAATTGCGAAGTATGTAGATCGTTGGCATCCTGCAAATATAACAGATGATCCGTATAATCCTGCCACACAATGGGTAGCCGGTTATTATCCGGCATTACGCCACAATTTCTCCAATACTTCGGATAATGGTAGTAGATGGAATTATGGTATTTCCGTTTGGCTTCCGCAAGCTACTTATCTCCGTTTGAAGAGTATGGAGATCGGTTACAATCTGCCAAAATCATTTATGAAAAGAATCGGGTTGAACAGTGCCCGTATCTTTGTCAATGGTTCAAATCTGCTTACGTTCTGTAACAAGGCTTTGAAGGATGCTGACCCCGAACGTGAGGAAAGGGATTGGGGAGCCAACCTGGCATATCCGTTGATGAGAACTTATAACTTTGGGTTAAACATAAACTTTTAATTCTGAAATACCATGAAAAAAAATATTTTATCGATATTCTCATTATGTGCATTGATGGGATTGTCCGGTTGTAATGCCTTCTTGGAACTTGAACCGCTGGATAAAGTGTCCCCCGAGCAGTTATTGGAGACAGAAGGTGGTGTAAAGGCACTATTGGCAAACATATATACCATGATTCCTATGGAAGATTTTAATTATCGTCCGAACAATGGTTTTAATCAACGCGGTTATGATGGTGTGAATGAAACTACTAATTTAGCATTTCTCACCGACGAAGCTACCCGTAGTGACGGAGGAGTGGGTATAGGTTATGAAGGATTCAATTATTGGCCCTATGGAGATATTCGTCAAGTGAATATTTTTATGCAAAATGTAGAAAAAGCCAAAGAAGCTGGAACAATTTCTGTTGCAGATGCGGATCGTATGACTGGTGAAGCCCATTTTGCACGTGCTTATATGTATTATGGGCTTGTAAAAAGATATGGCGGCGTTCCTCTGATTGACAAAGTGCAGGACGATGATTATGCCGATGGTGGACCGGGTGCTGTAGCAGTTCCCCGCAGTACAGAGTTGGATACTTGGAAATTTGTATTGAATGAGTGTACCCTTGCTGCTGCTACCTTGCCCGATGCGACTTCTGGTTCGGATTTGTATCGCGTAACCAAGTGGGCAGCTTATGCGTTGAAGTCAAGAGTTGCACTTCATGCAGCTTCTGTAGCCAAGTATTGGAATCTGGCACCTTTGGCTGGTGAGGCTGTCACTCAGAAACTGGTGGGTGGAATGACTTCTGCCGATGCCGATGCATTCTATAAAGAATGTATTGAAGCATCTAAGTTCCTTATAGAGAATTCCGGTAAATCTCTTTATAAGCCTACTCCGGCTACTGTTAAGGAGGCTGCATCAAACTTCCAGGCCTTGTTCCTGAATGACCAGAATGAAGAGGTCATTTTCAGTAAAGCGTATCTTAATGGAACAACCAATACTAATCAGGGACATAGCTATGCTCAGTTTAATATCCTTCCTCAAGTCAATCCGGGCGCTCTGAAATATGGACGTTTCAATCCGATGTTGGAAATCGTTGATTTGTTTGAAGATTATACGGATGACGGTACGGGAAAAAGTGCAAAGATTGTAACTCGTACGGATGGGAATGAAGATGCTTATATCGCTAATTTCCATAATATGAATAATGCTTCTGTAGTGAACACCTTGATGTCGGTACCTTTTGTTAAATACAACGATTTGTATGAACCGTTTGCCAACAAGGATGCACGTCTGTTGGCAAGTGTGGTTGTGCCGGGTTCATCTTATGCCGGTACTGAGATTATTATCCAGGGCGGATTTATCAAGGACAATAATAGCTATGTGGCTTATTCAAACGAGTCTACTCAGAAAAATGGAACAACATATTATGCTTTAGGAGCCGAAGGTGAAACCATGTTCTCCGGATTTAATAATGTGAACAGTGGTGAGGATGCTAATTGGACTGCTACAGGTTTTGGAGTCCGTAAGTATATGCCCGAGGGCGAGAGCATGTCTCCCGACCGTCTTTCGTCCACTACCTCTTATATTGATATGCGTTTGGCAGAAGTCTACCTGAATTATGCTGAGGCTGTTGTGGAAAATGGTAGTGGATTTGGCGATAAGGAATTGGCTGAGAACTGTTTGAATGCTTTGCGACGTAGAGCCGGACACACCGACCGGATATCTTTGACATTAGAGAGTGTTTTGAAGGAACGTCGTGTGGAGATGGCGTTTGAAGGAAAGCGTTTTTGGGATATGAATCGTCGTAGGGAATTCCATACTGAGTTCAGCAATAATAGAATTCGTAAAGCTTTGGTGCCGATGCTTGACTTGCGTGGTGCAGAGCCTAAATATGTCTTTGCAAGGGTGAACTACTTTGGTGACGAAACAAGAGGAGGGCGTACTTTCCAGAACATCAATTACTATAGGGGCATACCTAATATTGCCACGAATGGTTTAGTTCAGAATCCTGGTCATTAATTTGAATAATATTAAGTAGAAAGTTATGAAAAAGATATTGTTATTTGTGTCATGCTTCTTATTCGCATTGACATCTTGTGAAATTGATAATTATGAGGGACCGGATGCTTCCATACATGGTTCTATCCTTGACGAACAGACTGGTGAACTTGTAGGTTCTGATATGGAAAACGGTAATGCAATTAAAGTGAGGGAGCATGGATTTACTAATGCTACGGATCAAACCTGGTACATCACAAATACTGGAGAATATCGTAACAATATGGTTTTTGCTGCCACTTATGATGTTCGTTTTGAAAATGGGAATTTTTATCCATTTGAAGTGAAGGATTTTGTTGTTAAACCGGGGGATAATGTGTATGATTTCAAGGTTATTCCTTATATTCGCGTCAAAAGTCCAAAAGTAGAAAAGAATGGCAATGTAATTACTGCTACATTCTCGTTGGAAGCTGGTAAACAAGAAGTGAAATTGAAAGAGATTCAGTTGTTTGCTTTTTCAGATATGTGGGTAGGTAACAATGTGAAATTGACGTTGAATGGAGGGACTGATAAGCAAGTGTTTAGTCCGAGTACTGCTATAAATAGCGCTGATATTTATACATTGTCCATCGATCTGGGACAAAATGCTGATGTCTTGAAATACAGCAAGAATTATTATTTCCGTATTGGCGCTCTGGCTGATGTTTCGGGTGTGGGCACTGTACGGCATAATTATGCGCCGGTAGTAGTTATAAAATTGTAATTTATAGCAGAGGGAGACGTTCTGCTTGACGGCAGAACGTCTTTTTTTATCCATACATTAAAAATAAGACCATGAAGAAATTGAACACGATTATTTTAATTTTGCTGGGGATGATATGTACTCAGTTGTATGCTGTACAATTGAATTCGATTTATCCTCTAAAACCCAATGACTCCGAAGCTTTTTATTTCACTCCCGAGAACTATCCTATAAAGGCGGATGGAAAGATGGATGTATCGGATGCTTTGCAGGCAGCGATTAATCAAGTGAAGAAAGAAAAGAATTTCGGAATCCTTTTTATCCCTGAAGGTAAATATAAAATCAGCAAGACCATTTATATTCCTACGGCTATTCGTTTGATTGGCTATGGAAAGAATCGCCCGGAATTTATTCTGGCTAAGAATTCTCCGGGTTTTCAGGAGGAAGTAGCTGATGATAAAGGAAAAGCTAAATACATGTTCTGGTTTACGGGAGCCGTTGTCAAGGAAGGTGAGAAACCCCGTGATGCCGGTGCCAGTACGTTCTACAGTGCCATGTCGAATATCAACTTGCGTATAGAAGATGGCAATCCGCATGCAGTGGCGCTACGCACACACTTTGCCCAACACAGTTTTATCAGTTATGTGGCCGTATACATAGGTAAAGGCAAGGCTGGTCTGTTCGATGTGGGCAATGAGTTGGAAAACGTTGCTTTTTACGGGGGAGATTATGGCATTTATACGACAAAAGCTTCTCCCGGATGGCCGGTAATGATGGTCGACTCTTATTTTGAGGGACAACGTGTAGCTGCTCTTCGTTGTCAGGAGTCCGGTTTGGCAATGGTGAATCTGTATGCCAAGAATGTTCCGGCTGTATTTGATATTGACCCTAATTATTGCGACAAGTTATTTTTGGAAAACAGCTATTTTGAAAATGTAAGTGGTCCGGCAGTGGTGATTACCAACGAGAACAACAGCAACAATCAGATAACCTTCCGCAATGTATATTGTAAGAATGTACCGACCTTGGCGAAATATACCCGTAGCAATACGGCCACCCATGTTGCTCATAAAATCTATAAGGTAAAGTCATACGACCACGGCTTGCAGATGGATAACATGGTGGATATGCCGGAATATGAAACGTTGGTTGATATTGAACCGATACAGAAGATGCCGGTTGCCCAACTGATGGACATCCCTGCACTGCCTGCAATGGCAACATGGGTAAATCTGCGCGAATTCGGTGCAAAGGGAGATGGGGAAACGGATGATACGAAGGCCATCCAGGAGGCTATTGACAAGTACGATAATATCTATGTGCCCCAGGGCTGGTATCGCATTACCGAAACTTTGAAGATGAAGCCCGATACCAAGTTGATAGGCCTGCATCCTTTTGGCACTCAGTTCCGGCTAGACGAAAGTACTGCTGCATTCAGTGGTTTTGGCGGTCCGAAAGCGATGGTGGAATCTTCGGAAGGCGGTGCAAATATGCTGGTGGGCATTGGTATCAATACCGGCGGTTATAACTATCGTGCTGTAGGTGTGAAGTGGATGGCAAATGCAGATTCTTATATGAATGACGTGAAGTTTGTAGGCGGGCATGGCGGTTTATGGAAACCTAAACCGGGTGTTGAGGAACCACGTGGCCGGTGGAACAGACCGGCTCGTATCAGTTCTCCCGATAATCCGGTAGCGGCTTCGGGCATGGACCTTGCTTGGGACAACCAGTATTGGAGTCTGTGGGTGACCAACAACGGTGGTGGCACCTTTAAAGACATCTGGACAGCAAGCACATATGCCACCAATGGTTTCTATGCCAACAATACTTCTACTCCGGGGCGTATCTATGCCATGTCCATCGAGCATCATGTAAGAAATGAAGTACGTTTCAACAAGGTGTCCAACTGGAAGGTGTATTGCATGCAAACCGAGGAAGAGAGCCGCGAAAGTACCGATTGCCAACCGATAGAGATGGACGACTGCAAAGATGTGACCTTTGCAAACTTGTATATGTTCCGCGTTATCCGTGTCAATGAACCGTATCACAGTTCTGTACGTATCCGCAATTGCGAGAACATCGCATTTCTGAACCTGCATAACTATTCTCAGATTAAATATACGAATAACATTGCAGTGTTCGATGTCAACAAAGACATTGACATCCGCCCGTGGGAACTTTCTCGCTTGATTGTAACCGGAAAAGAACCTCATCAGCAACCGTTAGGCAATGAAATAGGTAAGGTGAACCAATTGGCTTCCGATTTGGAATTTGCCGAAGGCATTGCGCGCGACAGTAAAGGTAACATTTACTTCTGCGACCATCGGATGCGTCGTATCTTTAAGTGGTCGGTAGAGACAAACAGCTTGTCGCTGCTGGCAGATTTCCCGTGGAAACCCTCCAACCTGGCTTTTGATTCAGAAGATAATCTATTGGTATTGTTCAGATATGATGCGCAGCCGGGATATCTGATTAATGGTAAGCCGGAGGAAATGCCGGTAATGCCTGATACAAAAGGTACTTCTTTCAGCGGATATGGTAATTCCGCATATACAATGAGAGTCTACTCCATTGACCCGGAAAATCCGGAAGAGACCATCAAACTGTTGCCGCGTGTTCCGATGGGTCAAGTGAAGAACGTGTATAAGGCTCTTTATCCTTCTAACCGTTGGAGAGACTTCCACGATTTCAATGCGGTGTCGGTCTATGTTCCTGAAATGTGCTTCCTGGCACCGGATGGAAAAACTATCATTCCTCATTATTTCGACTTGTCACGTAGTTCTTCCCTGCTGGAAGCCTATCCGGGAAAGCCTTTCTATACATCTGATGAATATGACCGCAGAATGGTGAAGATGGATGTGGCCAATGACGGCACGCTCTCCAACTTGAGCTATTTTGTGGAGCAGGGCGAATTTGGTTCTGCTGTAGATAAGGAAGGGAACTTGTATGTGGCTGACGGAGAAATATATGTATTTGATAAGGATGGCAAGAAGAAAGGGATGATTCGTGTTCCCGAACGTCCGTCCACATTACAGTTTGGCGGTAAGGATGGCAATACATTGTTTGTCACAGGCCGTTCCAAGTTCTTTGGTGTACGTATTAAATAAGGAAAATCCATATTAAAACAATCTGTGTAATGAGAAATTATCAAATAATGAGATACCTGCTGATAGTCTGTTGGATTATCTGTAATATGTCGTCCGGGTGGGCGGTAGGGGGTGGTTCCGCCTATACGCAAAGACCGGACGATCCGGAAGCATTCTACTTTACCCCGGAGAATTACGGCTTCAAGGCTGATGGAAAGTCCGACGTGACCGATGCGCTTCAAGAGGCAATCAATCAGGTGAAGCGCGAAAAGAATTTTGGGATACTGTTTCTGCCGGAAGGAAATTATCGCATTAGCAAGACGATTCAAATTCCCTCATCCATTCGGCTGATTGGTTATGGGAAGAAACGGCCGGTGATTTATTTGGGAGCCGATACACCCGGTTTCCAGACTACTCAAAATTATATGATATGGTTTACGGGAGGGCTGGCACAAGAGGGCAGGAAGCCTTCGGATGCCGGTGCAGGTACTTTCTATAGTGCGGTGTCCAATGTGGATTTCCGTATAGACAAAGGTAATCCTCAAGCCGTCGCCATTCGTGCGCATTTTGCCCAGCATGGATTTATCAATCATTGCGACATTCGGATTGGTTCGGGAAAAGCCGGCATGTATGATGTGGGCAATGAACTGGAAGACGTCAGGTTCTATGGCGGTGAATATGGGATAATTTCTTCCAGGACTTCTCCGGGATGGCCTATGATGATGGTCGATACTTACTTTGAGGGGCAGAGAAAAGCGGCTGTCTATTCAAAAGAGGTGGGGTTTGCCATCGTCAATATGCATGTGAAGAATACGCCCGTTGCCTTTGAAATGGCAGAGAATCTGGCAGACCGCCTTCATGTGGAGAATTCGTTGTGGGAGAATATTTCGGAAGCCGGTGTCAGGGTAAGCGTAGAGGGAAATACTTTTTCGCAATTGAATCTGGTGAATGTGGATTGCAGGAATGTTCCCGTACTGGTGGACTATGCTCAAAGTGGAAAGAAAGTTGCCGGAAAAGCAAAAATGTACAGAGTCAAGGAGTTTACTTACGGTCTGGTGTATCAGGATTTGAATGATGCTTCTTCTTTCAGGGAAATATGTGAAATAGAGCCGGTGGCAAAACTGCCGGTTCCACTTGGCAAGGACCTTCCGGTTCTTCCGGCAATGGAGACATGGGTCAATATCCGCGACTTAGGGGCAAAAGGTGATGGCGAGACTGATGATACGGAAGTTTTTGAAAAAGCTGTCTCTTTGCATAAAAACATCTATGTGCCCCAGGGGTGGTATCGTCTGACGAGAACGTTGAAGCTGTCTCCCGGTACTAAGCTGATTGGGCTGCATCCTTTTGGGACTCAATTTCTGTTGAAGGAAAGCGAGCCTGCATTCAGTGGTTTCGGCGTGCCTGTGCCTTTGGTTGAATCTTCCGAAGGCGGCGACGACGTACTGAATGGTATAGGTATTAATACTGGTGCGTATAATTACCGTGCTGTCGGCTGTAAATGGATGGCGGGTGAGTGTTCGTACTTGAATGATGTGAAGTTTGTAGGCGGGCACGGCACCTTGCGCAAACCGGCTCCGAATGCTTCCGGACAGTCGTCTTACCGCAGGGGCGAGCGTCGAATTAGTTCCCCGTCTTCTCCGGTCATGGAGACCGGTAAGGATATGGCTTGGGACAACCAGTATTGGAGTTTGTGGATTACAAACAATGGCGGCGGGACAATCAAGGATGTTTGGACAGCCAGTACGTATGCTGCCAGTGGGCTTTATATTAGCGAAACGAAGACTCCGGGACGTATTTATGCCATGTCTTTGGAGCATCATGTCCGTACTGAAGCCCGTTTCCATAATGTGGCCAACTGGAAAATTTATGCTTTCCAGTTTGAGGAAGAAGGTCGTGAAGGGCCTGATTGTTATATGGCAGAAATGTCCAATTGTCAAAATATCGAAATGGTAAATGTGTGGATGTATCGCGTTATCCGTGCCTTTATGCCAAAGAGGATAGGTTTCCGCATATGGGATTGCAAGAATATCACTTTCCGTAATATGCACAATTATACGCAGATATTGCCAGTCATAGAGTTTCCTATATATGATATGAATAAGAAGTTGCCCGTTTATTCGTGGGACTTTGCCCGTCTCACTGTTTCGGGTAGCGAGAAGAGCCTTCGCCCTTCCTGCACGGTCATGGACAAGCCTGTGAAGCTGGCTACCGGTTTTGAACTGGCCTCCGGAGCTACTACCGACAGTAAAGGAAATATCTACTTCTGTGAAAACCGTCTGAAGAAAATCTATAGATGGTCGGCAGACACGGAGCAGATTACTTTGATAGCTGATTATCCCTGGAAGCCTTTTACATTGGCCACTGATACGCAAGACAATCTGCTGGTTATTTTCCGCTATGACCCTCAGCCGGGTTATCTGGTGAACGGCAAGCAGGAAACGGTAGTGCGCTTGCCGGATGATAATCCGATGTACAGTGGTTGGGGTAACAGTGGCTGGAGTGCTTGGGGGTATTCTTTTAATCCGGATAGCGTGGATGCTACGATGAAGCCTATGCCACGTGTTGTTACAGCCGGTATGAAGAATATACAGAAGGTCATTCACCCTTCCAGTCGCTGGAGAGGTGACTTTGACAAGGTGGTTGCCATTATGCCTGAGTATAGTTTTGTCGCTCCGGATGGCGTGACAATTATTCCGGATACCTATGATTTGGGACGTTCTTGTGCTTTGACTGTTACAGTGCCCGGTCAGTCAGAACCGGTTTATATTGTAAATGAGATGAATAAAACGACAGTACAACTTTCCGTTGGTGTGGATGGCCGTTTGACAGAACAAGGAATAATATGTCCTTATGGCCAATACAGTAATGTGACCGATGCTGACGGAAATGTTTATGTTGCTGATGGTGAAATATTTGTCTATGACAAATATGGTAAAGAGCAGAGACGTATTCAGATAGAAGAACGCCCGATTTCCTTGGCAATTGGTGGGAGGCAGAAGGATATGCTTTTTGTTACCACCTCAAGTTCTTTCTATGGGATTAAGATACGTTAGGTATTGGTGTAGGTAAAAAAAGAATTAGCCCCTGCGGTTGTTTTATATCGCAGGGGCTAATTTATTATAAGAAGGTCTCTTTTCCTTATAGGCTGATTACTTGGAATATTATTTTTCCAGCAGCTCTTTCAGAAAAGAATCCAGTTCCTCATCCAATCCTTTCAGTAGCTCCTCATTGACCAATAGAGTATCATCATCCATCAGCAGCAGTTCTGCTATTGTTTCTCTATCGTCATCCACCAGTACAAAAGAGAATGGTTTCAGAATTGTTAGCTTGTCGAACTTTCCTTCATTTTTCATGCTGCAGAGCAGTGAGGACAAGATACGCTCTACATTTTCGTAGAAATCATCTCCCTCGTATGTCATCCATTCTTCAATGGAAGTATTGGCAAGCTCTTCATCTTCATCATCAAAGATAGACAGTTCGCCCGAATTCTGATTCGGTTGCAGATGAATGTCTGTAACGATAGTCTGTTCGCAACCGCAGGTGTATTTGCCGATTGCTTTTTTAAGAGTGTCCTCCAAGAGTGCTAATGACGATTGACTGAGCTTCATAATAACTTTCTTTTCTTAATGGTTGTTCAAAGGTATAAAAAAAACGGTTATCTCTGCATCATTTGACTAAAAATCATCATCAAATCTGTTCATTTGCATGTTCAGGCGTGCCATTCCCTCTTTTCGTTTCTCCAATTCGTCTACATACATGCTGATAAAGATGTAATAGGAGATGGTTCCATCATGTATTTCGCCTGTCTCTTTTTTGTCTGTCTTGCTTTTCTCACGGGCAAGGGTTTGCGCTTTTAATGCCCATTCCAAGGCAGTATCTATGCTGTCTTGCATTTCGTAGCCCAAAGCGGTGTTATAGGCTGCATACATTTTCTGTTTTCCTTTTTTTGTTTCGTAGGTCTGCTTCCAGAGCTCTACTGCTTTACTCCAATTTTCTTCTTTGGCATATACGGCTGCGTCACGCATATTTACAGAACCACCACTGAAGAGATAGCGGTTACCAGTTTTCCAATAGGGGAGTAGATGTCTTACCGGAACCGTTCCTGCAAATTCAGATGCTTGCTTCACCATGTCTTCTTCGCTGATGAGGCGGGAACGTACTGACGCTTCACCATTTCCTGCCTCTTCCCAGAAAATACTGTCATTGCTGTTGACGGTTACCATAGGACCTTTGCGGTTAGGCAAATATATTCTGACGGTAGGATATACCTTTACGTCCACTGTGCCGAGGAACGCACCCCAGTCGGGCATATAACTTATCTTGCGATTGGAACGCATTTGTATGTTTTCCAGGGCTATCAGGAAATCTACGTCCAAATTCTGTGTAAGTTCCAGTACTTCATCCCTCGATAATGTGCTTTCGCGGGGATTGATGTCTTTACTCCGGAGGGCAGAGTCGCATATCACAACCTCTTCAAAGTAGTTTTCGTTGGCAAGGGCCTCTGCAAGAGATTCGGTTGTTATTGCGGCGTCTCCATTGTAGTAGTTGGTGAGGCGTGCCACCTCATTCTCGCTTTTTTTCTGTTCTTCCTCACTGATGATGAGTTTGTTGTCCGGTACGTTTGGCATGTTGTTGACAACAGCCACACGTTTCAGTGTTGCCGGGAAACTGACTTCTGCCGGAAGCATATAATCAATGGACAGTTGTTCTACACTCTGGCAGCTGCCTAACAGCAGAGACCCCATCAATAACAGACAATAGTGATATTTGGTCATAGTCTTTGGTTTTGTTCTTTGGAGCAAAAGTACTCTTTTAGCTGAATATTCAAAAGCTGGAACGAATAAAAAATGTGATAATGTGGTAGGAGAAAAAGTGATAGGGTGATAAAAGATACCTGACGGTATCATCTTATCACCCTATCGCTTTATCATTTTATAGCTTTGATTTATGCATTCCTTCCGTGGCAGTTTTTGTATTTCTTACCGCTTCCGCAAGGACAAGGATCATTGCGTCCTACGGTCTTCTCGGCACGGATAGGTTCGCGTCTTGGTTGTTCACGTGTATCTTGTGCCGCAGCGGCCTGCTGGTTCGGGTCATTCAAATCAACCTTCTGTTCGCGATACTTGCTCATATCCTGGCGTTGTTCCGGAGCAGCCTGGCGCACCTCTACTTGGCGGGGAGCCTGGGGAGCCTCAGGGGCTTCAGCCGGAGCCTCTTGTACCGGGATTTGTCCACGCATCAGGATAGAGATGGTCTGGTTATTGATTTTGTTGACCATTGCATCAAACAAGTTCACAGATTCCAGCTTGTAAATCAGTAGCGGGTCTTTCTGCTCGTAACTTGCATTCTGCACGGAGTGTTTCAGCTCGTCCAGCTCGCGCAGGTTTTCTTTCCATGCTTCGTCGATAACATGCAGCAAGATGGATTTCTCGAATGACTTCACCACCTCCTTACATTCTGTCTCGTAAGCTTTCTTCAGGTTGCAGGAGATGTTGTACATACGTTTTCCGTCTGTGATGGGGATAAGTATGTTTTCGTACATGTGTCCCTGCATTTCGTATACTTGCTTGATGACCGGATAGGCTATCTGTGCCATACGTTCTGTCTTGCGCTTGAAGAGTTCCATGGCAGCGTCAAAAGTTCTGTCTGCCAGTTTTTCTTTCTTCTCATTACGGAATTCCTCTTCGGTGAAAGGTACTTCCATGGCAAGCGTCTGGAGCACATCCATCTTGCAGTTTTCATAGTCGGGTGCTTCGACGGCGTTGGCACAACGGTCCCAAATCATGTTCACGATATCCATACCGATACGTTCGCCCATCAAAGCGTGGCGGCGTTTGGTGTAGACTACTGTACGTTGCTTGTTCATCACGTCGTCATATTCCAACAGACGCTTACGGATGCCGAAGTTGTTTTCCTCAACTTTCTTTTGCGCACGTTCAATGGACTTGGAAATCATGCCGTGTTCAATCATTTCACCTTCTTTGAAACCTAGTTTGTCCATTACACTGGCAATGCGGTCACTGGAGAACAAACGCATCAGGTCATCTTCCAAAGATACGAAGAATACAGAAGAACCCGGGTCGCCTTGACGTCCTGCACGACCACGTAACTGACGGTCCACACGGCGTGATTCGTGGCGTTCTGTACCGATGATGGCAAGACCGCCTGCAGCTTTCACTTCCGGACTCAGCTTGATGTCGGTACCACGACCGGCCATATTGGTAGCAATGGTTACAGCACATTTCAAACCGGCAGTAGCCACAATATCCGCTTCTTTCTGATGCAGTTTGGCATTCAATACACTATGTTCAATCTTACGCATGGTGAGCATTTTGCTCAACATTTCAGAGATTTCAACAGAAGTGGTACCCACCAGTACGGGGCGTCCTGCTGCCACCATTTTTTCTATCTCTTCGATGACTGCTTTATATTTTTCACGTTTTGTCTTGTAAACGCGGTCGTTCATGTCGTTACGGGCAATGGGGCGGTTGGTCGGAATAACCACTACATCCAGTTTGTAGATGTCCCACAACTCGCCGGCTTCTGTTTCTGCCGTACCGGTCATACCGGATAGTTTGTGGTACATACGGAAATAGTTCTGTAATGTAATGGTGGCAAAAGTCTGGGTGGCAGCTTCTACTTTCACGCCTTCTTTGGCTTCGATGGCTTGGTGCAAACCGTCAGAATAACGACGTCCTTCCATGATACGTCCCGTCTGCTCATCCACAATCTTTACCTGACCGTCGATTACCACATATTCGTCATCTTTCTCGAACATGGTGTATGCCTTCAACAGTTGGTTGATGGTATGCACACGTTCGCTTTTGATGGCATAGTTGGTCATCAGGGCATCCTTCTTTTCAAGGCGCTGTTCGTCTGTCAGCTCTGTTTCGTTTTCCAAGGCAGAGAGTTGCGCTGTGATATCGGGGAGTACGAAGAAAGTGGGGTCCTCTACATTGCTACTAATCAAGTCTACGCCCTTGTCTGTCAAATCCACGCTGTTCATTTTCTCTTCGATAACGAAGTACAGCGGGTCAGTCACCTCGTGCATGCGCTTGTTGTTCTGCTCCATGTAGATTTCTTCGGTCTTCAGCATACCGGCCTTGATGCCTTGTTCGCTGAGGAACTTGATGAGTGCCTTGTTCTTGGGCAGGCACTTGTGACTGCGGTACAAAGCGAGGAAGCCTTCTTCCTGGTCTTTCTTATCGTTCGATGCAATCAGGCGCTTGGCATCGGCCAGGTATTGGGTAGCCAGTTTTTTCTGAGCTTCTACCAGACGTTCTACTTGTGGGCGGAGCTGTTCGAAGAGTTGGTCATCGCCTTTGGGAACCGGTCCGGAGATAATCAGCGGAGTACGGGCATCATCAATCAATACTGAGTCCACCTCATCGACAATGGCATAATTATGTTGGCGTTGTACCAGGTCTTTGGGGCTGATAGCCATGTTGTCACGCAGGTAGTCGAAACCGAATTCATTGTTTGTACCGAACGTGATGTCTGCCAGATAAGCTTTGCGACGGGCATCAGAGTTGGGCTGGTGCTTGTCGATGCAATCTACACTCAAACCGTGGAACATGTAAAGAGGACCCATCCATTCGGAGTCACGTTTTGCCAGATA
This sequence comes from Bacteroides sp. Marseille-P8574, assembly GCF_902825465.1. Lineage (NCBI taxonomy): Bacteria > Pseudomonadati > Bacteroidota > Bacteroidia > Bacteroidales > Bacteroidaceae > Bacteroides > Bacteroides sp. Marseille-P8574. The sequence continues at coordinate 1,027,818 of NZ_CADEBE010000002.1, read as the reverse complement.
GTCGTTCACTGTTACCACGTGCACGCCGTTACCAGTCAGGGCATTGAGGAATACCGGTAGGGTAGCTACCAATGTCTTACCTTCACCGGTTGCCATTTCGGCAATCTTACCTTTATGTAGAACCACACCGCCGAATAGCTGTACATCATAATGTACCATGTTCCATACAGTATCGTTGCCACCTGCTATCCAATGGTTCTGGTAGATGGCTTTATCGCCTTCGATGCGTACAAAGTCTTTAGTGGCAGCCAGTTGGCGGTCAAAATCGGTAGCTGTAACCACTATTTCTTCATTTTCAGAGAATCGTTTGGCTGTTTCCTTTACAATAGAGAAAGCGGTGGGTAATACTTCGTCCAGCGCTTTTTCATAAATCTCCAATATCTCTTTCTCGATTTTGTCGATTTGGTTGAAGAGGTCTTCGCGTTTTTCCAGTTCGGTATCTTCAACGCTGGCTTTCAGTTCTTCCACTTTGGCGCGTTGTTCGGCTGCCGAATCGTGGATGTAGGCTTTCAGTTCTTCTGTCTTGGCGCGTAGGGCGTCGTTGTCGAGTTTGGCTACTTCCGGGTAAGCGGCTTTGATTTTCTCCACCCACGGTTGTATCTCTTTCATGTCGCGTGTGGATTTGTTGCCGAAAATCGAGCTTAAAAATTCATTAAATCCCATTATATATTTGTTTTTATTATTATTGCTGAGTTAGTTGAGCGTGCAAAGTTACTGATTTCTATACAGATTATCCAGATTTGCACAGATTATTTTAGAATCAAAAGTCGAGGGGAGATGCTGTACTTGCATTAGGGGCGCGGATGCGCATTACACTTGCCAGGGTAGGGGCAATGCGGTCGATACTGATGGGTATACGGATGATTTCAGCCTTCATTCCTCCTCCCAATAAAATGAGGGGAGCAGGAATATCGGCCGTACGTACTACACGGTTATCAATACTATTTTCCTGCATGATAGTCCAGCCCGGAAGTATTTCAATGAGCAAATCGCCAGAGCGCTTGCGGTGAAAACCATTGCGTATACGTTCTATTTGCGGTGACCAGGGGCCCAAAAGCAGGCGATGAGCTGAATATACTTCGCTCACGCCACTGAACTGAACCAGAAATTCGGCAGATTTTTCTTGAATTTCAGTCAGGCTCAGCTGCTTGTTCTCAATAAGTTTATGGTTGAGATAGATTTGTTGGTCATAATAAGCTTCCACATATTGTCCCTCGCCATAGGATGCCATGAGGTACATGTTCAGCAGGGCGGCACAGCGGTTCAGGTAGAATTCACCACCCGGTATCCGATATACGCCCGGGTCGGCAGCTTCCGGGTCGGCATAGCCGGTGGAGGTGATGCAGAAAAGTACGTTGTGGAGCCCAACTTTACGTTCTATGAGCTCTAATAAGGAAGCTATACTACGGTCCAGCCGTACGTAGGTATCTTGCATTTCCATGGCACATTCCTGCGTACTCCGGTGGTTGTAATTTCCTGCGTAGTAAGTCAGCGATAATAGGTCGGGTACGTCATCTTGTCCGATAGTGCTCTTGTTCAGCAGCTCTTCGGTCAGCAGGTTGACTTCCTCGTTGATGAAAGGACTGGTAATCAGGCGGCGAAATTTGTTTGCCCGTTCACCGTCCAGCTTGTATTTGAATGGTTCGTTACGCCATTCGGGCAGAAATGTATAGTTGGTAAAAGGAAGTGCAGGTGTCCATACCATATCCTTGATACGGTAGTCGGGAGATTTCCGGTCGTTGTATTGACTCAGCCACCACGGAAATTCATTATAATAAGTTGTACTGCACCATTTTCCGGTATTGTTATTAAGCCAGAAGGCACCGTTCCCCGCGTGTCCGGCACCCAATATGGCGGCATCGCGGAAAGGCGCAATGGCATAAACCAGACCTTTGTTGCGGGTAGCTATTTTTAGCTCGTCGGCAATGGTGGAGGTCAGTAATTGGGAGGGGGAAGTGCTTTCGTCGGTATAGTTGCCCATGAAGTTGGGGTCTTCTACACAGTCTATGGGGCGTAGTGTACCTGCATCCAGCCACTGCTCTGCAATGATGCCGTTCATGGACGGTGTTGTCCCGGTATAGATGGCGGCAATGGCCGAGGCTCGGTCCGTTCCGCAAAAAGGAAATTCTGCTTGACGGAAGACTTTACCTTCACGCAGTAAGCGCTTAAACCCCTTTTCTCCGTATAAGGACGAAAATGCTTCCATATAGTCTGTACGCAACTGGTCAATGGTCAATGTTACCACCAGCTTTGGGGAGGCAGGCAGCGGTTGGGCTTGCAAACCACTGAATGTAAGTGCGAGTATGGAAGTTATCAGTCCTTTTTTCATTACTTTCGTTTGTATGTCAGAATGAGGTTGCTTGCAGAACGTATCAGCAAACACAGTGCCAAAGGTAATATTGCTGGCGGAATTCTCTGCGGAATTATTGCCCAAAGCCCTATAAAAAGTGTTAAAACTGCAAAGTTAACCAGCATATAGCGGCTTATTTCCCTTTTTCGTACCCTGGATAGCATGAATGGAAGGCAAAAAAGGTGAAATGGATGGAATACAAATAGTATATAATTGGGACTTACTGCCGGATGCTGTGAGAATAGTGCTAAAAATGCCAGTATACATCCAGCCATTCCGGCAACCAAGAAGAGTATGAGGTCCATGCCCCAGAGAGTTTTTCCTCTTCGTATGCCGTAAATGCTGATGCCTGCTACAAGTATCAGTAATAGCGAAGCCGACTGCATCGGTGTGATGCCTCTGCTGACGAAGTCGGCTGGTGTTTTACCCGTTACTACGATTTTTTCTTCTTTGGCAACCAGTGGCCGTGCTTGTCCTTCTTTGTCCACAATCTGCGCTTTATTGAAATACTCCTGCATGTAGAAGGGGACGAACATTGCCAGCCGGCGGTTGATGGGTTCGTCTGCTTTGCTGCCCATGCATAAGTCCATGCCGAAACGTGACCACAAATGGCCTTCACTGTATTTATGCAGCAAATCCCTGAAAGAGATTCCCGTACTGTTATCAGTCATATTGTCAGCGTATTGCAGCGTGCCGTTGATGGCACGTTCTATCTGGTCTCGCGGGCGGGTGGCGCAATTGTCGTAGAAAAAATTGTAGCGGTATACTCGGTTTTCGGGGCGGTAGTTCTCTGTCAATAGTGTTATCAGGCGTTCTTTTTCTTCTTCTGTTAGGTTTAACGTCTGTTGCCAGACATCGCGTCCCAGATAGTTATATTCGGCGGCGAAATGCTCATAATCGGTCACTCCAAGTTGATAATCCGTTTCTCCCAAGGCAAAACGGAAGATGAAGTTAGGGGCGTTGAAGTTGAACATGCCGTAATTGAAGACGGCGTCAATGCCGCGCGTATAGTTCTCGTACCGTATGGCAGTGTGTCCGAATAGGGAATAAATCTCTCCTCCTGCAGCGCAAGTCAGTAGACTGACGCGCACGGAGTCTGTTGCAGCACTCTTTTGCTGTTGTGTCACCTGGGCATTCGCTGCAGGCAAACAGAAGAAAAAGATTACTATATATATATGTATAAGTAGGCTTCGTTTCATGCTGCAAACTTACGGAAAAAACTAATATTATCCCAATTTGTGATGAGGAACTAAAGTGGTTATTCGTGTTATCCCAGTCATCTGTGTCCGAAGAATCTTTTTTAATTATGAACTTGATACAATTCTTGATTCGCATTATTGGCTGTTTTGAATCAACTGCCAAGTACGAGCGGTAAGTGTTTTCTATTTACAAATGATATAGGTGAAAGAATAGTGGTATATTGAACCTGGTTTAGCCGTATACTGAATGCCATTCAATCGTATACTGAATAGGGATCGGTCGTATACTGAATGTAATGCATCTCAACTATATTGATAATCAGGTGGTTGTGGTATGGCGTTGTGGTTTTAATAAATCTCAACAAATTATTGGAGTGGCATTGTGCTTGTTTGGTACGGATATGAATAAGAATTCTTGTGCGGTTGCTCTTCTAATAAAGAGGTAGTTTCTGCTGAATTTCAATATTAATGTTATATCTTTGCGCCGCTAAATTTATGCAATACGGTGAATCTCATTATTGATATAGGAAATACAATTGCCAAGATGGCGGTGTTTGATGGTGGACGTATCGTAGAGGTGGTGTATGACTCCAATCTGACGTTGGAACGATTGCCTGAAGTGTGCCGTACATATACGATTGAAAAAGCGATAGTGGCTACTGTCATTGATTTGAGCAGAGAGGTGTTGTCGCAACTGGAAGGTATGGCTGTTCCCATTCTGTGGCTCAATGAAAAGACTTCTCTTCCGGTAGAAAACCTCTATGAAACTCCCCGGACGCTGGGGTATGATCGTATGGCGGCGGTGGTAGGAGCCAATGAGCAATTTCCTGGCAGGGATATACTGGTGATTGATGCCGGTACTTGTATCACTTATGAGTTTGTCGATGCTGCTGCCCGCTATCATGGCGGGAATATCTCTCCCGGCCTGCAGATGCGTTTCAAGGCGCTTCATCAGTTTACCGGACGGCTTCCAATGGTGACTCTTGAGGGGCGGATGGTGCCCATGGGGAAGGATACCGATACGGCTATCCGTGCCGGAGTACTGAAGGGTATTGAATATGAAATTTCAGGTTACGTTACGGCTATGAAGCATAAATATCCTGAACTTTTGGTTTTTTTAACGGGCGGGGATGATTTTTCTTTTGATACAAACTTAAAAAGTATCATCTTTGCAGACAGATTTTTAGTGTTGAAAGGATTAAATAGAATTTTAAACTATAATAATGACAGGCTATAGACAAACACTGTTAGTGCTCTTGCTTACGATATTATCAGGAGCGGCAGTCGCTCAAAATAATACGAATTCTCCCTATACACGATATGGATATGGACAGTTGTCTGAACAAGGCTCAAGTAACAGCAGGGCGATGGGTGGTATTGCCTATGGTTTACGAGACAAGTACCAGACTAACTTTGCTAATCCGGCATCCTATACGGCGGTAGATTCGCTGACTTTTATCTTTGATGGAGCAGTCTCTCTACAGAATACAAACCTCAGTAACGGCACTCTGAAACAAAATGCCAAGAATTCCAGTTTTGATTACATCACGATGCAATTTCGTGCAAGTAAATGGGCTGCCATAAGCTTGGGGTTATTGCCTTATTCGAATGTGGGATACAGCATGGGAGAGTACCGGGAAGATACGGAATTCCCAGACAAATCTACGACGGTAAGCTATTCGGGAGAAGGAGGTCTGCACCAGCTTTATTTAGGTGCAGGCTTTAAAATAATTAAAAATCTTTCCGTCGGTGCGAATTTTTCGTATCTTTGGGGAGATATAACAAGAACCGCTGCGGAAACCTTTCCGTCCAGTTCTAGTGTATTTCCTATTACAATACAGTCTAATGTGGCTGTAAAGAGCTATAAATTGGATTTTGGAGCACAGTACACCCACCAGTTTGGAAAAAAGCATGTTGCAACATTGGGAATCGTATTTTCTCCGGGGCATGATTTGAGCAACGATGCGTACGAAGTTACGCAGACTGGCAATAGTAATACGGGAGTTACCTCGGTAACAAGGGACACTATTGTTACTTGCGGCATTCCAACAACATTTGGAGCAGGTGTGACATACGTGTACGACGATCGTCTGACGGTGGGAGCGGATGTGATGTTTCAAAATTGGAGTAAAGTGAGCTATATGAATAATGACGAGGCGTTTTGCGACCGTGGAAGAGTATCCGTTGGTGCAGAATATCTGCCGAATCCTATGGGACGAAGTTATTTGTCTCATGTGAAGTATCGTTTGGGAGCTTATTACTCCAAGCCTTATTATAAGATAGACGGTGTACGTGCCGCTGATGAATATGGCATTACTGCCGGTTTTGGATTACCTATACCGAGAACCCGTTCCGTATTGAGCCTTTCTGCGCAATACGTGCGAACCAAAGGAACCCAAGCTGCGTTCTTGAACGAAAATACATTGCGTATTTGTATCGGAGTAACCTTTAACGAACGCTGGTTCTTCAAGCGTAAAGTGGATTAATGGAAATTGAATAGACAAAAAATATAACAACTAAAATTTAAATACAATGAAAATTAAGACGCTTGTGGCTGTCTTGCTCCTTTCGGGTGGAGCGACCAGTACTTTCGCACAGACTGAAAATTGTAATTCGAACAGTAGTATCTCTCATGAAGCAGTGAGAGCTGGTAACTTTAAGGATGCATACGCTCCTTGTATGGCTGTATTGAAGGATTGCCCTACACTGCGGTATTATACATTTACAGATGCTCAGAAGATTTTAGTGGGTTTCTTGAGTCAGATTAAAGATAGAAATTCTGCTGATTATAAGAAGTATTTTGATGAGCTGATGGATGTGTATGACTTGAGAATGAAGTACATTCCTGAATTTGTTAACAAGGGAATGAAGGGGGTGCCGAGTGTAGCTGATGCTTTGGGTGCCAAAGCAGTGGATTATCTTCAATTTGCTCCGACTCCGGACCTTAATACAGCTTACAATTGGCTGAAAGAATCTGTCCAAGCAGAAAAGGGCGGCTCCAAAGGTGCGGTTTTACACTATTTCTTGGATGTTTCTATGCAGAAGGTAAAGGCAGATGACAATCATACTGACCAGTTCTTCCAAGACTATATTGATGCTTCCAAGTATGCGGATGATGCTATCGCAGCTGAGACCAAAGAGGCAAAGAAGGCAAACCTGCAAACTATCAAGGATAATTTGGTAGCTATGTTCATCCAGAGTGGTGTGGCTGATTGTGAATCTTTGCAGAATATCTATGGCCCTAAAGTAGAAGAAAATAAGACAGACTCTACTTTCTTGAAGAAAGCATTGAATATTTTGAAATTGATGAAGTGTAACGAAAGTGAAGTTTATTTCAAGGCTTCTGAATACATGTATCAAATTGACCCGACTGCCGATGCTGCTGTAGGTGTAGCATACATGTACTATAAAAAAGGTGACTATGACAATGCCGTGAAATACTTTGACGAAGCATTGGCTAAGGAAACCGATAATGACAAGAAAGCTGAAATGGCATATGCCACTGCTGCTGCTTTGATGCAGGCTAAGAAACTTTCTCAGGCAAGAGCATATTGCCAGAAGGCTATTAGCTTTAAGGAAAACTATGGTGATCCTTATATCTTGCTGGCACAGCTTTACGGTTCCAATCCTAATTGGACTGACGAGCCAGCTCTGAATAAGTGTACTTACTTTGTAGTAATTGATAAGTTGCAGAGAGCTAAAGCGGTGGATCCTTCAGTTACAGAACGTGCTAACGAGCTGATTAGTACTTATTCCCGTCACACTCCCCAGGCTAAAGACCTCTTTATGTTGGGTTACAAAGCTGGTGACCGTATCACTATCGGCGGATGGATAGGTGAATCTACAACTATCAGATAAAACTATGTTGCTACAACTCATCAACGTTGTTTATCATAAAAATGCGAGCATAACCATTGTCTTTGGGGCAATGGTTATGCTTCTTTTATTTTCTTCATGTTCCGGGAAGAAGAAGGAGCTGGGCGATGCCATTACCGAGCGTGATTCTATGGCGGTGATGGACACCCGCGGGGTGACTACGCTAGTGTCTGATTCCGGTGTAACACGTTACCGCATCAATACGGAAGAGTGGCTGGTCTTTGACCGGAAGAATCCTCCATACTGGGCTTTTGAAAAGGGGGTCTATTTGGAAAAGTTTGACTCTATCTTCCAAGTGGAGGCAAGTATCAAGGCCGATACAGCCTATTTCTTTAATAAGGAAGAGTTATGGAAACTGATGGGGAATGTGCATATACAGAATTTGAAAGGTGAGCAGTTTGATACAGAGTTGCTGTATTGGGACCAGCGGACACAAAGAATTTATTCGGATGAGTTTATCCGTATCGAACAGCCTGACCGTATCATTACGGGACATGGCTTTGAATCCAATCAGCAAATGACTGTTTACACGATTCGCAAGCCGGAGGGCATCTTCTATGTTGACGAAGAGGCTGCCGCAGCAGATAGCTTGCAGACTGATACCATAAATTGATAAAATGGATACCGTTATTTTTTTATTGATAACCATGGTTTTCTCCGCTTTCTTTTCAGGAATGGAGATTGCCTTTGTTTCCGTAGATAAACTGCGCTTTGAGATGGAAAGGAAGTCAGGCGTCACTTCCGGTATCATTTCCTATTTTCTTCGCAACCCGAATAACTTCATCTCGACCATGCTGGTTGGTAATAATATCGCGCTTGTCATTTATGGTATCTTGATGGCACAAATCATAGAGGTGAATCTTCTTGCCGGAATTATTTCCAACCATTTTGTAATGGTGTTGGTGCAGACTATAATTTCCACTCTTATTATTTTGGTAACCGGTGAGTTCTTGCCGAAGACTTTGTTTAAAATCAATCCCAATCTGATGCTGAGGGTGTGTGCCATTCCTTTATTTATATGTTATGTCATTCTGTTTCCTGTTTCAAAATTTGCATCGGGATTGTCGTATCTGTTCCTTCGGATATTTGGGATGAAAGTAAACAAGGAAGCGTCGGCCAAGGCTTTTGGCAAAGTGGATTTGGATTACTTCATCCAGTCGAGCATAGAGAATGCGGAAAGTGAAGAAGAACTGGATGCAGAGGTAAAGATATTCCAAAATGCGCTTGATTTTTCGAATATAAAGATACGCGACTGTATTGTACCGCGTACAGAGGTGGTAGCTGTAGATCTGACCACCACATTGGAAGAATTGAAATGTCTTTTTGTGGAGTCGGGTATTTCTAAAATCATAGTATATGATGGAAATATAGATAATGTGGTGGGATATATTCACTCGTCGGAAATGTTCAGGAATCCGGTAGACTGGAAGAATAACGTGAAGGAAGTGCCTATTGTACCCGAAACGATGTCGGCTCACAAACTGATGAAACTGTTCATGCAGCAGAAAAAAACGATTGCTGTAGTGGTGGACGAATTTGGTGGTACGGCAGGCATCGTTTCTTTGGAGGATTTGGTGGAAGAAATTTTCGGCGATATTGAGGATGAGCATGATAATACGTCCTATGTATGTAAGCAGCTGGGTGAACGTGAATATGTGCTTTCGGCCCGTCTGGAAATAGAAAAGGTAAATGAGACTTTCGGGCTCGACCTGCCGGAATCGGACGATTATCTGACAGTGGGCGGTCTGATTCTGAACCGTTATCAAAGTTTCCCGAAGCTGCATGAAGTGATTGAAGTGGATAATTATCAGTTTAAAATAATCAAGGTGACAGCTACTAAAATTGAGTTGGTAAGACTGAAAGTCATTGAATAATTTCATTTAGGCGTAATTTTTTAAAGAATAAATGGATGCGTATTAGCATTTTTTGTATCTTCGTGCGCTAAAATGAACATGTTAGGAAAATAATAATAAACAAATAAATCATATTAACTAAAATGGCAACATTACAAAACATTCGGTCTAAAGGACCTTTATTGGTGATTGTTATTGGTTTGGCGCTGTTTGCTTTCATCGCAGGTGACGCGTGGAAAGTGCTTCAGCCACACCAGTCACAAGACGTTGGTGAAGTGAACGGGGAGACAATTTCCGCTCAGGATTTTCAAGCATTGGTAGAAGAATATACAGAAGTTATCAAGTTCTCCAGTGGCAACAGTGCATTGAGCGATGAACAAACCAACCGAATCAAAGATGAAGTATGGAGAACATACGTCAATAATAAACTGATTGAAAAAGAAGCTAAGAAACTTGGCTTGTCTGTATCTAAGGCGGAAGTTCAGGCTATCATTGATGCCGGTGTGCATCCGATGCTGCAACAGACTCCGTTCCGTAATCCCCAGACCGGTGCGTTCGATAAGGATATGTTGAAGAAGTTCCTAGTAGACTATTCCAAGATGAACAAGGCACAGATGCCTTCCAATTATGCAGAGTATTATGAGTCTATGTATAAGTTCTGGTCTTTCCTTGAGAAGTCTCTTATCCAGGCTCGTCTTCAGGAAAAGTATCAGGCTTTGATTACGAAATCTCTCTTCTCCAATCCTGTGGAAGCTCAGGATGCATTTGATGCAAGAGTGGATCAGTCAGACCTGTTGCTTGCAGCAGTTCCCTATTCTTCTATTGTTGATTCTACTATTGTCATCAAGGATTCTGACTTGAAAGCTGCCTACGATAAGAAGAAAGAGCAATTCAAGCAATATGTGGAAACCCGTAACATTAAGTTTATTGATGTGCAGGTAACTGCAAGTGCAGAAGACAGAGCTGCTCTCCAAAAGGAAATGGAGGAATATACGGAGCAACTTATTGCCAATCCTTCTGACTATACTACCTTCATCCGTTCTACCGGTTCCGAAACTCCTTATACAGACTTGTTCTACACTACTAAGTCTCTGCCCGCTGATGTGACTGCCCGTTTGGACTCTGTTGCGGTGGGTGGTGTGTTCGGACCTTATTATAACGTATCGGACAATACTCTCAACTCTTTCAAGAAATTGGCTACTGCTGCCATGCCGGACTCTATCGAGTTCCGTCAGATTCAAGTGGTTGCTGAAGATGCTGAAAAGACGAAGACTTTGGCCGACAGCATCTACAATGCTATTAAGGAGGGTGCCAGCTTTGCTGAAGTTGCGAAAAAATACGGTCAGACCGGTGAGCCTACCTGGATTTCTTCTGCTAATTACGAAGGCGCACAGATTGACGGTGACAACTTGAAATATATTACTGCTGTCACTACTTTGGGACAGAACGAGCTGACCAACTTGGCGTTGGGACAGGCAAATGTCATTTTGCAGGTAACCAACAAGAAGGCTGTCAAGGATAAATATAAGGTAGCCGTTATCAAGCGTCCGGTAGAATTCAGTAAGGAAACTTACAGTAAGGCATACAATGAGTTCAGCCAGTTTATTGCTGCAAACAATACTTTAGAGAAAATGATTGCCAATGCGGAAGATGCTGGTTATAAGTTGCTGGATAGAGCCGACTTGTACAGCTCTGAACATGGTATCGGTGGTATCAGAGGTACCAAAGATGCTTTGAAATGGGCGTTTGAGGCAAAAGCCGGTGAAGTTTCCGGTTTGTACGAATGTGGCGAGAGCGACCATATGCTGGTAGTAGGTGTTGCAAGTATTGTTCCTGAAGGCTATCGCCCACTGGCTTTGGTAAAAGACCAGTTGAGAGCTGAAATTCTCCGTGACAAGAAAGCAGAGAAGATTATGGCTGATATGAAGGCTGCCAATGCAACTTCGTTCGAGCAGTATAAGAATATGGCAAATGCTGTCAGTGATTCTGTAAAGCACGTTACTTTCTCTGCTCCTGCCTATATCCCGGCATTGCGTAGCAGCGAACCTCTGGTAGGCGCATACGCTTCTATTGCCGAAGTGAACAAGCTGAGTGCTCCTATCAAGGGTAATGGTGGTGTATTCGTTCTGCAACCTTATGCAAAAGAGAAACTGAACGAAACATTCAACAAGGAAACTGAAGAGGATAACTTGGCCAACATGCATGCACGCATGGCAAGCCAGTTCATCAGTGACTTGTATCTGAAAGCCAACGTAAAAGACCAACGTTATTTATTCTTCTAAGAATAGAAAAAATATATTGAAAAGCCGTCCGGTACTTCCGGGCGGCTTTTTCATTGTCTGTACATTTCATTTTCTACACTCTCCGTTGTCTTTGTGCAACTTTATTCCTACCTTTGCATTCTTGAAAGAGTTTTGTTTTAATGAAAAACGATATGCAGAAACGACCTCTATTGGGCTTGACGCTCTCTGAATTGCAGAATGTGGTGAAGAATCTGGGAATGCCCGGTTTCTCTGCCAAGCAGATAGCTTCCTGGCTGTATGACAAGAAGGTGATTTCTATAGACGAAATGAGCAATCTTTCGTTGAAGCATCGGGAATTGCTGAAAGAAATCTATGAGGTAGGTGCCAAAGCGCCGGTAGATGCCATGCGCTCTGTAGACGGTACGGTGAAATACTTGTACCGGGCAGGCGAGGGACATTTTGTGGAAGCTGTCTATATACCCGACGAAGACCGGGCTACGCTTTGTGTCTCCTCCCAGGTGGGCTGCAAGATGAACTGTAAATTCTGCATGACCGGCAAGCAGGGTTTTACCGCCAATCTGACATCTAACCAGATTATTAACCAAATCAATTCGTTGCCCGAAAGGGACAAGCTGACCAATGTGGTAATGATGGGTATGGGTGAACCACTTGATAATCTGGACGAGGTATTGAAAGCGCTGGAAATAATGACCGCCTCTTATGGGTATGCGTGGAGTCCCAAGCGTGTTACACTTTCTTCTGTGGGACTGAAGAAGGGCTTGCTGCGTTTTATTGAGGAATCGGATTGCCACCTGGCTATCAGCCTTCATTCGCCGATACCTTTGCAACGCCGCGAGCTGATGCCGGCAGAGAAGGCGTTCTCCATCACGGAGATTGTAGAATTGTTAAGAAACTATGATTTTAGCAAACAGCGCAGACTATCTTTTGAATATATTGTTTTCAAAGGAGTGAATGACTCGTTACCGTATGCAAAGGAACTTCTGAAGCTGCTACGCGGGCTGGACTGCCGGATTAACCTGATTCGTTTTCATGCCATACCTGGGGTGAATCTTGAGGGAGCCGATATGGAAACCATGATTGCGTTCCGTGATTATCTGACTTCTCACGGTCTGTTTACCACTATACGGTCATCGCGTGGAGAGGATATATTTGCCGCTTGTGGCATGTTGTCCACTGCCAAGCAGGAGGAGAATAAAGAAGAATTAATATAAATTATTAACTTAGGTAGGGAGGATATTACGCATTCTTCGTAGCTTTGTGAAAAACTAAAATGATAGAGATATGAGAAAGCACTTGTTTTATTTAAGTATGGTTCTCGTACTGACACTTTTTTCCGCCTGCGGTGGTGGTAAAAAGGGTGTGTTTACTCCGACCTCCAGCGGTCGTGCGTATGAAGTTCTGGTAGTGGTGGAGCCCGGCTTGTGGGAACGTCCTGCCGGTAGGGCGCTTTTCGATGTGCTTGATTCTGATGTTCCGGGGCTTCCCCAGTCAGAACGTTCATTCCGAATCATGTATACTGCCCCTTCCAATTATGATGCCACTTTAAAACTGATTCGCAATATCATTATTGTCGATGTGAACAAGGATCTCTATACCCAGCCTAAATTCAAGTATGCAAGGAATGTATATGCCGCTCCTCAGTCTATTCTCACTATTCAGGCGCCGGACGAGGTTTCGTTCGAGAAATTTGTGGAGGAGAACAAGCAGGTAATCATCGATTTCTTTACCCATGCGGAAATGAACCGTCAGATTTCAGTATTGAAGGACAAGCATAGCGACTATATAGCAACGAAGGTGAAAAGCCAGTTCGATTGCGATGTATGGGTGCCGGGCGAACTGACATCTACCAAGGAGGGGGAGAACTTCTTCTGGGCAGGTACGAATGCGGCTACCGGTGATCAGAACTTTGTAATCTACTCTTATCCTTATACGGATAAGGATACGTTTACTAAAGAATATTTTGTTCATAAACGCGATTCTGTGATGAAAATCAATATCCCGGGTGCCCAAGAAGGTATGTATATGTCGACGGATTCTCTGATGACCGATGTACGTCCCATCAGTGTGCAGGGAGACTATGCACTGGAGGCCCGCGGCTTGTGGCGTGTGAAGGGTGATTTCATGGGTGGTCCGTTCGTATCGCATGTACGTTTGGACAAAGCCAATCAGCGTATAATTGTATCTGAAATATTTATTTATTCACCTGATAAAATGAAACGTAATCTGGTACGTCAGATGGAGGCTTCGCTCTATACCTTGAAACTGCCCGGCAGTAAGCAGGAAGGTGAGGAGATTCCGGTAGGTGTAACCGCAAAAGATACTACTAATAATAAGTAATAAAAATGGAAGATAACAAAATAAGAGTCGGCATTACACAAGGCGACATTAATGGTGTAGGGTATGAAGTGATTTTAAAGACGTTTGCAGACCCGGTGATGCTGGAATTGTGTACGCCGATTATCTACGGTTCGCCTAAAGTGGCAGCTTATCATCGTAAATCATTGGACTTGCCTGCTAACTTCAGTATCGTCAACTCCGCTTCCGAAGCGGCTCCCAATCGCTTGAGTGTAGTGAACTGTACGGATGATGAAGTAAAGGTTGAGTTTTCTAAACCTGACGTTGAAGCTGGTAAAGCTGCACTTGGTGCACTGGAAAAAGCCATTGAGGAATATAAGGAGGGGATGATAGACGTGATTGTCACAGCTCCCATCAACAAGCACACCATCCAGTCGGAGGAGTTCGCCTTCCCCGGACATACGGAGTATATAGAGCAGAAATTGGGAGATGGCGAGAAGGCCCTTATGATTCTGATGAAAGATGACTTCCGGGTAGCATTGGTGACCGGACATATTCCCGTTAAAGAGATAGCCGGAAGCATCACCAAAGAACTGATACAAGAAAAACTGAAGATATTCAACCGCTCCTTGAAGCAGGATTTTGCTATCGGCGCACCGCGTATTGCAGTGCTTTCACTGAATCCGCATGCAGGAGACGGTGGATTGCTGGGAACTGAAGAGCAGGAGATTATCATTCCGGCCATCAACGAAATGGCTGCTAAGGGTATGCTTTGCTATGGTCCTTATCCGGCAGACGGGTTTATGGGCTCAGATAACTTTATCCATTTTGATGGTATCCTGGCCATGTATCACGACCAGGGGCTGGCACCGTTCAAGGCATTGGCTATGGACGAGGGCGTAAACTATACTGCCGGCTTGCCGGTGATACGCACTTCGCCTGCTCATGGAACGGCCTACGATATCGCCGGGAAAGGAATTGCCTCTGAAGATTCGTTCCGGCAGGCTATCTATGTGGCTATAGATGTGTTCCGTAACCGCCAGCGTGAGAAAGAGGCACATGCAAATCCGCTGCGCAAGCAATATTACGAGAAACGTGACGATAGCGACAAACTGAAACTCGATAGTGTAGAAGAAGATTTGTAGAATGACAAAAGCGGAAATACAACAAGTAAAATTACGTTTTGGCATCATCGGCAATAACGAAGCGCTGATGCGTGCCATTGATATCGCTATCCAGGTAGCGCCTACCGACTTGTCTGTACTGATTACTGGAGAGAGTGGTGTGGGAAAGGAGAGCTTTCCGCAGATAATACACCAATACAGCCGGCGCAAGCATGGACAGTACATTGCCGTGAATTGTGGGGCCATTCCCGAAGGAACGATTGATTCGGAACTGTTTGGCCACGAAAAAGGTGCATTCACGGGGGCTATCGGTGAACGGAAGGGGTATTTCGGTGAAGCCAACGGCGGAACAATCTTCCTTGATGAAGTCGGCGAATTACCTTTGCCTACCCAGGCACGCTTGCTGCGTGTGCTTGAGAGCGGTGAATTCATCAAGGTAGGTTCTTCTAAGGTGGAAAAGACCGATGTGCGTATTGTTGCCGCTACCAATGTAAACTTGACACAGGCCATTGCTGACGGACGCTTTCGTGAAGACTTGTATTACCGTTTGAACACAGTACCTATTCAGGTTCCTCCATTGCGCGAACGCGGTGAAGACGTGGTGCTGCTGTTCCGCAAATTTGCTTCGGACTTTGCGGAGAAGTACCGTATGCCTGCCATTCAGCTGACGGAAGACGGCAAGCAAGTATTGCTGAGCTACTCATGGCCGGGTAATGTGCGCCAGTTGAAGAATATCACCGAGCAGATATCCATCATTGAGACCAATCGTGAAATCAATGCATCCATACTGAAGGGCTATCTGCCTGAGCAGAACAATATGCAGCGCCTGCCTGCCTTCTTTGGAGTGAAGGAGGACAAGAGCTTCGGAAGTGAACGGGAAATTCTCTATCAGGTTCTGTTTGATATGCGTCAGGATGTAACGGACTTGAAAAAGCTGGTGCATGAGATTATGGCTGAAAGGGGAACGGTATCCAATCCGACGGTTGCCACATCTACCTATTATGCGCCGGTCACTCCGGCGGTGGTACCTCCGGTGACATCCAGTGTCCCTACTATTATACATCCTTCGGTAAAGCCGGTTACTCCGGTGGACGATGACTTCCAGGATACGGAAGAATATGTGGAGGAGTCACTCTCCCTGGATGAAGTGGAGAAAGAAATGATACGTAAAGCGCTTGAAAAACATCACGGCAAGCGTAAGAGTGCGGCTCAGGATTTGAATATCTCTGAGCGTACGTTATACAGAAAGATAAAAGAATATGGATTGGATTAAAAAAGCGGCATTTGCTTCCTTGTTGGTAAGCTTGTTATTTCTGGTGAATTCATGTAGTATGAAGTTGGGACTTGCTCCGATAAGCTCTATTGACTATACAAAGGTAAAAACGATTTCCATTGCCGATTTCCAGAACCGGGCAGAGTATGTATATGCACCGTTGGCAACAGAGTTTAATCAGAAAATGAAGGATATGTTCATTCAGCAGACTCGCCTGCAATTGGTGAACTCCGGAGGAGACTTGGACATAGACGGAGAAATAACCGGTTACAACCAATATAATGAATCGGTGGATGCCAGCGGTTTCTCTTCGAAGGTGAAGGTGACACTGACAGTTAACGTGCGCTACACCAATAACACGAACCATGAGGAGGACTTTGAACAGCAGTTCTCGGCTTTCCAGACCTATGATTCCTCACAATTGTTGACCGATGTGCAGGACCAGCTGATAACCCTGATGGTGAAGGACATTGCTGAACAGATTTTCAATGCAACTATAGCTAACTGGTAAACTCATGACGCCTACCCATTTGCAACAATGGATTCAGCATCCCGAGACGCTGAATAGGGATACTTTGTACGAGCTTCGCACATTGGTGGCACGCTATCCTTATTTCCAGTCGCTCCGTTTGCTCTATCTGAAAAACCTCTATCTGCTGCACGACATCAACTTTGGCGCGGAGCTGCGCAAGGCTGTGTTGTATGTGGCAGACCGTCGTGTGTTGTTTTACTTTATAGAGGGTGACCGCTATACTTTGAAATCCCAGAAGGTCTCGTCGCTTTTTTCCGGCGATTCGGAGAAAGAGCCGAGTGTAGACCGTACCCTTTCCTTGATAGATGCGTTTTTGGCTACTGTTCCCGAAGAGCATTCACAGCATACGGAGCTGGATTATGCGGTGGATTATACGGCCTATTTAATGCAGGAAGAACCTGGTGTAGATGCAGAAAATGAGCAGGAAGTACCTAAACTGCGCGGACATGAATTGATAGATGACTTTATTCAAAAGAGTGAGTCTCCAGATGTCGCGAATACGAGAAGAGAGTTTCTTGTAGAGAAGGAGGAAGAGACTGAAGAAGAGGAAGAGCGCTCCGTATCGCCGGTAACGGAAGAATTGGACGATAGCTGTTTTACGGAAACTTTAGCCAAAATCTATATAAAACAGCACAGATATGACAAGGCACTTGAAATTATTAAAAAATTAAGTTTGAATTATCCAAAAAAAAATGCTTACTTTGCAGACCAAATCAGATTTTTGGAGAAATTGATTATTAACGCTAAATCAAAATAACAAAATGTATTTATTATTAGTTATCTTAATGCTGATTGCATCTGTGCTGATGTGCTTCATTGTATTGATTCAAAATTCTAAAGGAGGCGGTCTGGCATCAGGCTTTTCATCATCCAACCAAATTATGGGTGTGCGCAAGACTACGGATTTTTTGGAAAAAGCAACTTGGACTCTGGCAGCTGTCATGGTAGTCTTCAGTATTGTTTCTGCTTACACTATTCCTTCTTCCACAGGTAAGGGCGGTGATGTGATTCTGGAACAGGCGCAACAAGAAGAAAAAACTAATCCTTATAACATGCCCGTAGGTACAGAAGCTCCGCAATCGGAGGCCCCTGCAGCTACAACTCCGGCTGAAGCTCCTGCTCCTGCAGCAGAAGCCCCAGCAGCAGAATAAGATAAGGATATTGCGGATGACTCCCGCTTGGAAAAATAAGAGAAAGGTTGATACTGAAAAGGTGTCAACCTTTTTTCGTTTTAATGAAGTATTTATTTACCTTTGTCAGCAACTTATGCAATCTGATTAATAAATTGAAATTTAAATAGTGCAATGACAGAACAACTCAAACTTAAATTGAATGATTCCAAGGCTACCCGTTGGGGGGCATTGGTGATTGTTGCCTTCACGATGATGGCAGCTTATTATGTAAACGACGTGGTAGCGCCATTGAAGACAATGTTGGAAACGGACTTGGCTTGGTCGAGTACTGATTTCGGATTCTTTACCGGTGGTTATAGTTTCCTGAATGTTTTTTTCCTGATGCTGATTTGGGGAGGATTAATCCTCGACCGCTTTGGCATCCGCTTCACCGGAAAGCTGGCAACTATCTTGATGGTAGGTGGTACAGCACTTGAATACTATGCAATGACGGGACTTGCCGGTACCGACGCGACTTTATTTGGAATCAATGAAATATTTGGCTATAAAACAGGGGTGTTTGTTGCTTTTGCCGGTTATTCCATCTTTGGAGTAGGAGCGGAGGTCGCTGGTATTACAGTTTCCAAAATCATAGCTAAGTGGTTTAAGGGGAAAGAGCTTGCCACGGCTATGGGGGTACAAGTTGCTTTGGCACGTATCGGTTCGCAGGCCGGTTATGCAGTAGCCATTCCTTTGGCCCGTGCTTTCGGTATTTCCACACCGGTGTTGTTGGGCTTGGTTCTGTTGTTGGGTGGTATGATTGCTTTCTTCGTCTTTACAGTGATGGACAAGAAGCTGGACAAACAGATGGAAGCTGCTGCCATTGCTGCCGGTACGGAAGATGAGGAAGAGAAGTTCTCCTTTAAGGATGTGAAGAATATTCTGGTCAATCCCGGTTTCTGGCTGATAGCATTGCTGTGTGTATTGTTCTACTCTTGTGTATTCCCATTCCAGAAATTTGCTTCCGAGTTGATGATTATCAAATACGGTATCAATGAGAATGTAGCTGGTACGTTTGCCGGACTTCCGGCATTGGGGGCGCTGATTCTGACCCCGGTCTTTGGTGGTTTTATTGACAAGCGGGGCAAGTCCGCATCTATCATGCTGCTGGGTTCAGCCATGCTGATATGTGTACATTTTATTTATGCTATTCCCGATATAAACTATTGGTTGGTAGCTATTGTGCTGATGATAATTTTGGGCATCGCTTTTTCGCTGGTACCTTCTGCCATGTGGCCGGCTGTGGCCAAGATATTCCCGGTAAGTCAGCTGGGTACGGCATACGCATTGATTTTCTTTATCCAGAATATCGGTCTTTGGGGTATTCCTACATTGATAGGATGGGTGCTTGATGCCTATTGTATATCCGGTAAGAAACCTGATGGAACGAATATGTATGACTATACGGTGCCTATGTGCATATTTACCGGTATTGCCTGCTTGTCCCTTGTAGTGGCCCTACTGCTGAAGAAGGCGGACAGGAAGTATGGTTATAAGCTGGAAGAGCCTAATATTCAGAAATAATAGGAAAAGCGGATATCGTATGATGGAAATACCCGAAGGAAAAGTAAGTCTGTTGGACGCTGTTCCGGTCCGCTGTGGACATATAACAACCGAATGGGAAGGTGAGTGCGCCGTACTCGCCTACCCACGGTTTAAATACGAATGGATGCGTCGTTTTTTATTGCCGAAGGGGATGTCTCCTGACATCCATGTGAGGCTGGAAGAACACGGCACAGCTGTCTGGAATCTGATAGATGGACATCGTACCGTGCGCGAAATCATCTCTCTGCTTGCCAGGCACTTTGGGAAGGAAGAGAATTATATTCCCCGGGTCACCGCCTACGTAATGCAGTTGCGTAAGGATGGATTTATCCAGTTGACAATCCGGAATTAGAATTCCTTTATTCCCTATCCACTTTTATCAATCCTCCCGTTGCCGTATCAAACAGCACTTTGATGGTTGAATTCTTGTTGAACAGTACTGGTGCGAGATATTCTACGGTGCCGAATTGGGTAATGGGAAGTTGGTCATCAAACAATTTCTTATTGTTATACACCAATGTCACTTGTGCCTTGCCCGGAAGGTTATAGGCTACACCGTCCACTTTCTTTTTACTTTCCTCGGTGGCAGATACATCGGGATTTTTGAGGTCTGTGACACTGATGTAATACGGTTCACCTGCAAGGTCATTATTAGCTACCACTCCTAACTTTTTGGAGAAACGGAAAGCCACTTCATCTTTCATCTCTTTAGGCGTCAACCGGATAGTGAATGTCTTGGGTTCTTTCTTTATTTTGCCCGAGAACATTTCCGTCATGGCCGTTTCCTGCTGGTTCAGATTGTCGAGCATCAGCTTGAGCTGGGCGCCGTCCTTGGGCATATTGTCTGCCTCACCGCGCAGGATGGCATTCTTGCTTTCGCGGATGCTGTATATTTCCTTGGCCACCAGCTCGGCCATCTTGGCACTGGAGTTGGACATCAGTATTTCTTCTGTCAGAAAACTGCGTGGGTCAATGTTGCTTTCGGTGGCTTTAGCTACGGGCATCTTGGCAGCAGGCTTGTCACTGAACGGAATGTTGATGGAGCGGACAATCCCGTCTTCAGTAAGCTCCATAAGGGGTGCCACGGTTTTGTCTTTCATTTTGACGAAATAGACATTGTCCTTATCCGGTATACCGGCTATACGGGTTTCTATCTTATCCAGTGTCCAGAACTCTTCCGGTTCGGCAGACACGTTGTTGAGACGCAGATAGCGGTCGGCATATCTGCAAAATTCTCCGGGAGTGTAGGTATGCTTGGTGGTTTGCAATACGATTTCTATTTCTGTTTTGGGCAACATATAGGTTACTCCATAGTCTTTGCCACGCATCACACCGGTGGTTACGTCTGTTTGCGCTATGGCAGTGGTGGACAAGAACAGAGCTGAGAGTATCAATATATTCTTTTTCATAATCTACATTTGTTTAGACTGATTTAGCTAAGGGACAAAGTTAATGAAGTTATCTTTGCTAAATATTGCTTTATAAATTATTAACAGAGCTGACGAATTGTACGCAAACCGGCATGTCGACTACAATGTCCTGATGAGTGTCTTCTAAAAGTCCGGTAACTTCGTTTCGTTTATACACCTGAATGACATTGCTGTCACGGCAGGCGGCAAGCAAGTATTTGCCGTTGGGTGTAATGTTGAAGTTGCGAGGATGGATGCCGGTGGGCTGATAACCTACCTTTGTCAAGGTCCCATTTTCGGGATTAACGGCAAAGATAGCGATGCCGTCTTCTTTCAGCCGATTACTGGCATAGAGGTATTTCCCGTCCGGACTGAGGTGGATGTCTGCACTTCCACGGGCGGCTACGGTGTCGGCTGTAATGGTTTGTATCTGTTCCAGGCGGCCGTCATCGTAACTGAAGGCGATGACTTTGCCGGACAACTCGGTGATGAGATAGGCAAACTTCCCGTTGGGACTGAATGTCAGGTGGCGCGGGCCGGAATCCTCCTCAATGTTAACGGCTTCCAGAGAAGCATGAGGAATAGGGTTGTCGGGGTGCATCACAAAGCGCAGGATGCGGTCGGCACTGAAGTCGGTGGCGAAGATGTACTTTCCGTCCGGTGAAAAGACCGTGCAATGGATGTGGGGAGTGGCTTGCCGTATGGCATCGGGACCGGTGGCAGAGCCTTGAAAGAGCGTGTCTGCAGGAGCCAAAGTGCCGTCTTTCTGTAAAGGAAAGACGGACATGGTTCCACCGCTGTAGTTGGCAGTCAACACTTCCCGGCCATTGGTGGCCACGTAGCAGGGGTCGGCGCCGAAGGTGGGAACGGTGTTCAGCAGGCGCAATTCTCCCGTTTCCCGGTCGAAGGCAAGGGAGCTGAGGGCTGCTGTGTTGTCGTTCATTTCACTGACGGCATAGACAAATTCGCCATCTTCCGAGGGGACGAGGTAGGAGGGATTGGGCAATGTCGCTGAACTGAGCGGGACGGCTGTTCCCGTCTCCTGATTAAAGCGGAAGGTATAGATACCCTTGCTTGAACCATTCGTGTAAGTACCCACCAGCATGGCAAGTTCGTCCTGGCCACCGTTAGTGCCCTTTGGAGAAGAGCCACATGCTGTCAAACCTAATCCGAGCATACAGAAAAGAAGTGTTTTCATTAATTTAATGTGCTAATGTGTTAATGTGCAAATGTGCCAATATGCTAATGTGCTAATTGGCTGCGCTGTATATGCCGCAGGGGCATTGGCACATTAGCACATTGGCACATTAAAATTTAACTTTGGCAATACTGACGCGGTCATCGTTCAGCACGATGCGGAGGTCGCTGGCGGTAGTGCCTTTGAACGGATAGGAAATCAGCTTGCCATATTCGCTGACGGTGCCCGAATATACGGTGAGGAACTGTCCGCCACCGCCCGAGAGTTGGATTTCGAAGGTTGCCGGTAGGTTGTTGTCGCGTGTAAAGGCGATGGCAACTTTATCTACCTTGGCTCCGTTCTTTAAGGCAAAGGTAATATAATCTCCCTTATTTCCTTGCCATACGGTATTGATTTTTTCGTCGAGCACGTTTTCGGCATCCTCTGGGTTGGTGCTGGCGCTCACGCGCTTTGCTGGTTTTTGGGCTTCAATGGCTTTGGCACGGGTCTGGTAGGCTTCTACGGTCAGCGTTCCGTTCAAACGGATGTCTTCGGAAGAGGCGCCGGCCATGAGCACGAAGTCGCCGGGTTCCACCACCCATTTCATGTCAGCGTCCAGAAGCTCCAGGTGCTTGCGGTCGATGGTGAAGGACAGTTCCTGGGTTTCGCCCGGTTCAAGGTGGATGCGCTGGAAACCTACAAGGTTCTTTTCGTAGGTGGTGATACTGCTCAGTACGTCGCGGATATAGAGTTGCACTACTTCATCTCCGGCGCATTTGCCGGTGTTGGTCACCTTCAGGCGGACGGTGGCAGACTCGTTCGGGGTAATGACTCGGGGGGTGATGTCGAGGTCGGAGTACTCGAAGGTAGTGTAGCTCAAGCCGTAACCGAAGGGGTACAGTGCTCCGTTGATGCGCGACATGTTGCCCGTGGGCCCCGGATTCTTACCGCCGTCTATCTGTGAAGAAGGCTTGCAGGGGAAGTTGAAAGGGATTTGCCCTACGGTCTTGGGGAAGGTCACCGTCAGCTTTCCACCGGGGTTGTAGTCGCCGAAGAGGATGTCGGCCAGGGCTGTTCCGCCTTTGGAGCCGGGATACCAAGCTTCGAGGATGGCGGGGACGAACTTGTCTGCCCAGTTGATGGAGAGCGGGCGTCCGTTGATGAGTATCAGTACGACGGGCTTCCCCGTGGCTTGTATGGCTTGAAGCAGTTGCAACTGCCGACCGGGCAGGTCGAGGCTGGTGCGCGATTTGTTTTCGCCGCAGGTGCGTTGTCCGCCGCCCAATACTACGATGGCAACATCAGCTTGACGGGCATTTTCTACGGCTTTGTCTATCTCGGCTTGTTCGTCGTCGGTCAGCGGATAGTCTATGATTTCACTTTCGGGCCAGTGGGCGTCCACCAGGTCGCAGCCTTTGGTGTAGAGCACCTCTGCCTTGCCTTTTGTCTTTTCTTGAATGCCTTCCAGTACAGTGGTCACCTCTACGGCAAGGGGGCCGTAATGGGTCAGCGCGTAGCCTTCTTCGTTGGCATTGGGACCACAGACGGCAATCTTCTTGGTGGAGTTGATGTCTAAGGGCAACAGCTCACCGGCATTCTTCAGCAGAACGATGGACTCGCGGGATGCCTGCAAGGCGATGGCTTCGTTCTCTTCTTTTTCCACTTCACGGTCGGCACCGGTAAGGTCTGTCTGGTAGGGGGCATCGAACAGACCAATGAGGAACTTTACCCGGAGGATGTCGCGCACACGGTCGTTAATGACTTCTTCGCTCAGCCCGCCTTCCTTCACCAGTTTGCGGAGGGGAAGGACGAAGGAGTCGGGCGAGCGGAAGGTACAGCGTACGTTCAGCCCGGCTTCCACGCTTTGGCGGACGGCTTCTTTCATGTCTTTGGCGGTGCCGTGCTTGGTGTAGAGGTATTCTACGGCGTCACTGTCGGATACGACGTAGCCACGGAATCCCATTTCGCTACGCAGGCGGGTGGTGAGCCAGTAGTAGCTGCCCTGCACGGGGATGCCGTCGTAATCGTTGTACGAACTCATTACGCCCAGCATGCCAGCTTCCCGGATGACGCGTTTGAAGGGGTAGATGTGTATGTTCTCCACTTCGCGCGGCGACATTTGCGGGTCCACACGTGCCATGCCTTCGCGGGCGCCTTTGTTGTTACTGTAAGCGGCAAAGTGCTTGCCGGTGGCGGCCACTTGGTGGTTGTGCTGCAAGCCGCGCACCATTTCGATGCCCAGTTCGGCTACGAGGTAGGGAGATTCGCCGTAAACCTCCTCGTAGCGTCCCCAGCGCTGGTCGCGTCCTACGTCGAGGATGGGGGCGTAGACGTTGGTGTAGCCCAGCATGCGGGCTTCGCGTCCGGTGATGAGTCCTACTTGGCGAATCAGTTCACGGTTCCAGGTATGTCCCAGTCCCAGTTGGGTGGGGAAGTTGGTGGCGCGGTAGCTTTCCACGCCGCGTATGCCTTCGTTGGTAAAGTCTACAGGGATGCCGAGACGGGTATCTTCCACAAAGAACCGCTGTACCTCGTTCAGTGCCCAGGTGTGGCGCGAGGCGGGCCAGACGTAGGCATTGTCCGAGGGGGGGAGTCCCCATTGCTGGAAGCCGTTCAGGTGTTCGTCGATGGCGCCGATGCCGTCTTTCCAGAGCAGCTCTTTCCATTCGGGGGTGGGGAGGTCGTCTTTCAGTACACGTTTGTAACCGTAGAGGGTGACCATTTGGCAGGTCTTCTCGTCCAGCGTCATCTGTTGCAGCAGGTTTTCGATGCGTGCTTCGAGCGGGGCGGAGGGGGCTTCGTACACGTCTTTCACTCCGTTTTTGTTGAAGTCTATCCAACCTTTGCGGTATATTTCACTTTTCACCGGCTTGTAGGTTGCCGGTGTTTTGGCAGGCTTTTGTGCGCAGAGCAGTGTGCTTCCTCCAAGCAGCAGGGTTAGGGCAATAAGGTTCTTCATGATATGTTCTAAAAATCTCTTGGTTATTATTGTTTCTTTTGTTGACAAAAATACGGCTAATGTGTGAAATAAAGGGATAAAATAGTCCGAAGTATCGGCTTTTATTGTCCGAAGGGTCTTCCTCTTACTAAAAATATCCTCCAAGACGCTACCGGGGAATTCAAATCATTATTAGACGAAACATATCATTCACTTTTAAAAAGAAAGAGAGAACACTATAATAACCTGAAAAGTAGATGCAATCGCGGTGTATACAAGTATTACGGCTACATCTGTTAAACGAGGGTGTATTTATATAATAGGAATCTGTTGGCGGAATTGTTACTTGTACGGAAGAACTTTCTTTTCAACCTTGGGATGTCTAAACCAAACCTTGGTTTAGACATCCCAAGGCTGGGTATGAAAAAACCAAAGTTTGGGATAGATTGCTTCCTTAATTCTTTCCGGTTTTTCAGTTAACTTCAGAGACTTTTTTCGTTAACTTCCCATCTCTTCTGTGCAAATATCCATTACAGAAGATAGAGATTCCCTCTTGCAGGGGTTAATTCCGTCAACGGATACTGGCTTTGGTAGCTGTTTGAACATTGATGACAATGGGGTGCACATATTGTATGTATGGAGGATTATTGTTTTTATCACGAAAAGTCAGTATTAGCTAATATTTGTAAATATATGGTGATTGCTAATAAAAGAATATGTATCTTTGTGCCAAAGAAAGCGGTAGAGGATGAAAAATAAAGTAGCATTTATCCCTTTTTCACCCTCCCTACTTAGCAATGAGTTACGCAATCTTTTAAATTTCAGACTGTTACAAAGTCATGGGGTTGACTGGATTTGACAGCGGGCAGAAATGGTAAGTAAGCATGCAGTGCGTCGTTGATTTGCACTTTAATCTCAGTCCTCAAAATTTTATCTGGCGAAACTCGTTACGCTCTCGCTGCTTAATCGAAGTATAGTAGATTGAAGCTTAATCCCGGCACCAGGTGCTGGGACGTGACATCACTCGGAAGCTGTTGCTCCGAAGCATTCCGATAAAGTGGTGCAGTCAAATCGGGGATAGTTCGTGTCAGCCTCGTGGCGCGGGTGAAAATTTAGAGGATAAGGCAACGGTTGATGGCTTTGGTTCTGCCGCTGTACGAAAATTTAGGCAAAGATAAGCATGTAGAAAGCTTATGATTTCCTCGTTTGGACGAGGGTTCGATTCCCTCCAGCTCCACGAAAAATGGGAAAATAAGTTTTTAATTCCTTGAATTTCAATGATTCAGGGAATTTCTTTTTCTACTACTTCCTCTATCTTTTATATTCATTTAAAAATAATTGTAGTAAATGTGCTACAATTCAAAATTAATATCTACTTTTGTCTGTTCAAAAATCAATAACTATTAGAAGTGGGGGCAACACTTTAAATTCTGCAACAGATTTATGAAAATTCACGAAGGAAAATGTACAGAGAAGATTTTGAAAGAACGTGAACGGATTGGTAACCGGTTAGCCATTCTTCGCAAGAAGAGAA
Source organism: Bacteroides sp. Marseille-P8574 (assembly GCF_902825465.1). Classification (NCBI taxonomy): domain Bacteria; kingdom Pseudomonadati; phylum Bacteroidota; class Bacteroidia; order Bacteroidales; family Bacteroidaceae; genus Bacteroides; species Bacteroides sp. Marseille-P8574. The sequence continues at coordinate 1,001,277 of NZ_CADEBE010000002.1, read as the reverse complement.
ATATGACCCAAGAGGAATTGGCTAATCTTTGTGGTGTTAATCGTGTTAATATAGCCAAGATAGAGAAAGGGGCTTATAATGTGAGCATTGATATACTATCTAAGGTAACATCCGCTCTTGGTTTTGTGATAGATATAAAAGTGGATAGCTCTGTTTGTCCGATTCATTTCTCTCAACGTAAACCTGTAAAGCTGGTAATAGGGGAAGACTATTATGTCAGTTTTGGCAATAACGAAGCCCATAGATGTAAGCTGGTTGATATTCCGGAGATGTACCAAGGTCAAAGAATTAAAATCGAAACTCCGACCCCGAGAGGGTCTATCACCCACATATTATTTGCCGATGAAATAGGAACGACACCTGACGAGGCTGTAATGAACCAAGTAACGATGTAAAAACATTAAAAGGGAAGAAGTGCAAGTTCCTCTTTTATTGAAATCCCCCTCGCTACAACCATCTGCAGCGAGGGGGATTTTTTAGTTTATGAGGGTTTCTACACCCACTCTTTCATCAGAGCTATTCAAAAAATTAATGGTTTCTTCTGAATATATAATCTTAAATTGATGGTTCGGAATCAATTCTAAAGCTGGGAAATCAGTAGTGATTAACAGTTTTAGTCCCTTTCTTTAATATGTAAAAGCAACTTGTACAAAAGAAGTTTCTTATATACGGGATAGCAGCAATAACTCCGTTGAGCCTTCGTGGGGACAAGCCGAATTTGATTTTATAATGTGGGTTTATAAGGTACAGTCTCCGGTCAATGATTTGATAGTTGGCTTGCCGGGCGATACGATTGAACAGTTCTATGGTGCATCCGGTGCTCTTTATATCCAGTAGCTCCGTAATTGCGTGTTCCTGCTCGCCGCATAGTCTTAATATCCATTTGTATAAAGTGCGGGGAAGGAGGTGGAGAAAAGGGAAGTGTGAAACAATGCGGCTGTGTGCTATCTGCTGGTGGCCTCCGAATGGCATTTGCCAGGCGGGAAACCCTACAAATATAGCTCCATCGGCAGACAAATGTTTTTGTAGGCCGGAGAGGAACCGTTCTTTGTCTCTGATATGCTCTATCACATCGTGTAGAAGAATTAGGGGAAAATTCGTAGCCTTGTCCTTAAGCTGGAAAATGTCGGTGGCAATGAACTGTCCCTGCTGATGCCTTTGGGCGAAGAAGGTTCTGGCTTGTTCTATTCGCGTGGCATCAATGTCTACGCCCATCACCCGGCAACCGGCTTCGGCAAAGGGGAGCAGATTGCCTCCCTCTCCACAGCCCACTTCCAGCACTTTATCGGGGATGTGTCCGATGACTTCCTTTATGTAGGGGATATAATAGTTCTTGCTGGTCTGTGACTGTTCACCAAAGTAGCTTTCCCGGTCGGTATGTCGTTTCTGCATGTTCTTTGTTCCTTCTTGAGTTTGATTATCCATATAAATAGATAATCAGTCGGGTAAAAGACTGCGTGGCACATCGTTTTTTTACCAGGAAATGCGGAGGCCTACCGGGAGGGTGAATGTGAACGGATGTTCCTTTCGGATGGTGCGCAGTTGGCTGCCGTCGGGGATGTAATAGTTTACAGTCGGCTCCAGATAGATGCCTGCCTGGGGTGTGAGGTGATATTGTATGCCTATACTTGTGTTGACCGACCACTGCCAGGGAGCACTTACCGGATGACTGCCGAGCTTGTGTGGAATACTGTCCGTGACATGGAAGCTTTGGAGTGTCCCTTTTATGGGGATATCCACCTGCATGCCTGCCGTGGCATAACCGGAGAAACGTTTGTAATGCCAGAAACGGTAGGAAAGCCGGAGAGGGATGCCGATATAATGTAGCTTCTGGTTGTCTTGAATGCGGAATGCTTCGCCGGTAGTGAACTCCGACCTGAGAAGCGTATATTGCAATCCGGTTTCCAGACTCCAACGCTCATTCAATTTCTTGCTGAGAGAGAGTCCCACGACGATGGGGGCATGATGCTGCTGGTTCTCAACAATCCTGCCGCTGTTATTCTGGGCAATCTGCATGAGTCCGATGGAATCTTTTCCCAGAGTACCCTGCTGATAGCGGGTGTGCAGATAAGAATAATACTCTTCCCACGTACTGACTTGTTGAGGGAAGTCACTTGAAATGCCGTCGGTATGTGGAGTGGCAATCAGCTTATATAAGTTCTGTGCCAGTTGCGGTCCGAGTGAACCTGCCAGCATCAACTTCCATTTCCCGGATTTCTTCTTGCGGGTTGGCAGCATCGGGGAAGGGGAGGAGGCGAAAGCCATCTGCCGGTTGGTGATGGTCTGTCCGGTGAATGGAGAGGGTATGGGATATTTGTGGATGCTATCTTTCATTTTGGGTATGGTAAGGGGCCATTCTGTGGAAACAGGAACGGGAGGGATGATTCGTTCCCTTTTGTTCAGATTTTCTTTGGTATAGCATTGTTCGTCGTTTCGGGGAGTATCGGTTTTCTTTGTTAGTTGCGTACTCCCGGCTTGCCTGGAAGAAACTTTGGACAAACGGTTTTCCCTGATACTCTTTTTCTCTCTGTACAGATAGTCATACAGCGTTGGAAAGAGAAGCAATACTGTCAAAACAATGAATACACGGTATCCTGCCAGCATCTTTTTAAGTAAAATTTTCGCCCGGAACAATTGGGAGGAAGAGGAGTGTGGCGCTATACCCAGTAAATCTCCGATTTCTTTGTGGGACAATCCTTCCAGTACTGCCAGTTTAAATACCTTGCAGTAGCCCTCCGGAAGGCTCTCCACTATATCCAGCATCTTATCGTACGAAATGAAATCCGGACAAAAAGGATTTTCAGCAGGCTCTTCCTCTTCCGGAATATCTGTCAATGGGATGGTGGGGTTGGCATTGGCATGGTTGAGGTATTGCAGTGCCAGGTTTCTCATAATCTTTTTCATCCAGTATTCCAGTTTCTCCGGGTTGCGCAGCGAATGAATGGAAGTGAATATGATGACAAAACCGTCGTGAAGAAGATCTTGGGCTATCGTTGGGTCGGGAATATAGCGTAGGCATACTTTCAGCATTTTCTCTGAATAGTTTTCGTAGAGCAGGCTCAAGGCCTGCCCGTTTCCCTTCTGGCATAAAGTGACAAGAGCTTTTGTATCCATGTGTTTGTCTCAATGTTATTTCTTAAAGATAGAGAAGAACATGAATGACTGCATGGATTTTTATTTTTTAACTAAGCCTCCCGGTTGGCTTCTGCTGCACAGTCCGGACAAATGCCTTTCAGTACATAGTTGATGCTGTTCAGTGTAAATCCTTGAGGCAGCTTCACCACCGGAGTGGGAATGTTGGTGAAGCAGAAGGTTTTGTTGCATTTCTCGCAATGGAAATGGGTGTGCAGGTCGCTTACGTCGCAAGAGCAACTGTCGCTGCACACGGCATACTTGAAGGAACCCGTCCCGTCATCTATACTGTGTATCAGATGATGGGAGAGGAATAGGGTAAGGGTACGGAAGATGGTGGATTTGTCCACCGTATCCAGCATGGTTTCAAGGTCGAGCAATGAGACGGAACGGCCTGCCTGCATCATGGTGCGCAATACCAGGATGCGAATGGCAGTGGGCTGTATGTCTCTTTTGGCCAATAGGTCCAAATATTTCTTTTGTTCCATTTTTTCTATTTAATAAGTTTCTGTATGCGTATGGCGTTCACTATCGCAATGAGGGCGACGCCTACGTCGGCAAAGACAGCTTCCCAAAGTGTGGCGATTCCACCGGCACCGAGGATGAGGACAAGCAGCTTCACTCCGAAAGCCAGCGAGATGTTCTGCCAGACAATCCGGCGGGTTTGCCTGCCCGCATGAATGGCGGTGCCCACTCTCGAAGGCTGGTCTGTCTGTATCACTACATCGGCGGTTTCGATGGCGGCATCGCTGCCAAGTCCGCCCATGGCGATGCCCACATGACTAAGGGCAAGAACCGGGGCATCATTGATGCCGTCGCCCACAAAGGCTATCCGGTTGGCAGGGTTGCTGCGGAGTGCCTCGATGTGCTTCACCTTTCCGTCCGGCAGCAGGTCTCCGTATGCCTGGGTGATGCCTAGCTTTTCTGCAAAGTTAGTAACAATGGCTTGTTTGTCTCCCGATAATATCTGAATATTATTGATATTTAAAGCTTTTAATTCTTTGACGGCGTTGACGGCGTCTTCCTTCAATGTGTCTGATAATAACAGATAGCCGGCATATTTGGTTCCGATGGCGCAGACCACAATCGTATCGACAATTGATGACAGTTCATCGGGATATTCTATCCCGAACTTAGTCAGCAGGCGGGTGTTGCCCACCAGGACACGCATTCCATCCATAGTGGCTTGCAGTCCGTGGCCGGCAATCTCCGTAACGTCCGTTGTGGCAATCAGCTCTATATCCCTTTGTTTGGCATAGCTTACGATGGCTTTGGCTATGGGGTGCGTACTGTTTCGCTCTGCCGAGGCGGCAAGCTGTATCAACTTCTCTTCCGTAACTCCCGGTTGTGCCTGGCAGGATTGTACATCGAAGGTGCCTTTGGTCAGCGTACCCGTCTTGTCGAATACCACCGTGTCGACTTGGGTGATGGCATTGAGGTAGTTGCCCCCTTTGAAGAGGACACCCAGGCGGGAGGCGGCACCGATTCCTCCGAAGTAGCCTAACGGAATGCTTACGACGAGGGCGCACGGGCAGGAGATAACCAGAAAGACCAATGCTCTGTATAGCCAGTCATTGAAGATGAACGAGAATTGTGCATCTGCCAGCGAATAGAGGAAGGGGAGCAGTACAATCAATGCCGCCAGTCCGGTGACGGTGGGCGTATAGATACGGGCAAACTTACGGATGAAAAGTTCTGCCGGCGCTTTGCGCTCGGAGGCATTCTGCACCAGTTCCAATATACGGGAAAGAGCACTTTTCTCGAAGGGTTTGGTGACTTGGATGCGTACGACTTTGTCGGTCGCAATCATTCCGGCAAGCACTTCCCCGCCTTGGCGGATGTTGCGGGGAACACTTTCTCCCGTCAGTGCGGAGGTGTTGAAGGCGGCAACTTCGTCCAGCATCGTTCCGTCCAGGGGGACGCGCTCTCCGGCTTTTACTTCGATGGTTTCGCCTACCTGCACACGTTGGGGAGCTTCGACAAGCGTACTGCCGTTTCTGATGACCGTTGCCGTTTCGGGACGTACGTCGAGCAGGGCGCTGATGTTACGCTTGGCTTTGTCTACGGCTTTGTCCTGAAAGAGCTCTCCCAAGGAGTAGAAGAGCATGACGGCAACGCCTTCGGGATATTCGCCTATATAGAAGGCGCCGAGGGTGGCGATGGACATAAGGGTGAATTCGCTGAACACGTCCTTTTGCAGGATGCTTTCCCAGGCTTCCCTCATCACCGGGAGGCCTACGGGGAGATAGGCAAGCAAGTACCATATAAAAGGTACATACTCTCCCTTGAAGAAGGTGGCGTCAGTAGCATTCAGGATGAGCCCTCCGAAGAGCAATAGGGCAGAGAGGATGATTCTCCAATAATCTTTCAGCAGACTGTTTCTTTTTTCTTGTATCGCTGTATGTCCGTGTGTGCAGCAGCATTTGCAACTCATATTGTTTCCTCCTATTTTCTATTTTCTGCAGCAAAGGTAGCGGAAAGGAGATGCAACTTGGTTGCAAAGTGAAAATTCCCGGACTGTCCGGGCTGTCTTAGATTTCCAGCATCCGTTTCTCCCGTTCCAGGTCTTTCTCGTTCAGCAGGGGAGAGGGGACGGAACAGGTTTTGATGAAGTCGCCCGGCTGGCAGGTGTAGTTGTAGTAGGGGCGTTGCTCGTCGGTCAGCTGGTCTTGGGGGATGAGTTGGCCTTTCAGTTCCAGGAAGTCGTCCATGGAGGTGCTGTCCGAGTGTTTGATGAAGAGGATGCGGCGGGCTATGGGGTTGCGGTTGTAGTCCAGACAGAGGTAGAGCCCTTTGAGCAGGTGGGGAAAGTCGTACATGGGCAGTTGCAGGTAGATGGTGAACAAGGCCAGTTGGGGCGCCTCGCGTTCGTTGAAGAAGATATAGGCATTCTGGTGGTTGTTGAAGATAGCAGTGCCGAAGTGGGTGGTGTTGTAGGCGCTCATGTGCACCACTTTGACGTGGTCGTTGCTGTCGGCAGGGGTTATCAGGTAAGGCTCCACCTTTAAGGCATTGGAGGAGGAAGAGAGGCTGTAACTGATGTAGATGCCGCTGTAATTGTACACTTCCTGCGCCGAGTGGAGCATCTCTTCGGTCAGCATGTCGAGGAAAGGGTTGGCTTTTTGCCCCGTGGCTGGAGCAGGCTCCAGCTCAAAAAGTTGTTCCTTCAGTTCTTTGAGGGAGCCGAGGAGGCGCTTCTTCGATACGTTGTTCACTTGGGAGAGGGCGTAGTCCAGGGATTCTTCCTCCGTACTGCCTTTCCGCAGGGTGCTGATGTAGGTGGGGAGGACGCTGGAGTAGAGGGAGGAGAGGACGCTCGCCGCCATGTTGGTGTGGTCTGCCATTTCTTTCATTTTCACTCCTTTGTTGCGGAGGTATTCGATGCGTTTGTATATGTCTAAAAGGTCGTTCATAAGGGTGTGCTTCTATGATACATTACTTAAATGGGTGCAAAGAAAAGGTGCGGATGTTATGCTGGCGTTACATAAATATTTCATTAATGTTACATAATAAAGGGCTGTTTTCATGAAGTTTATTAATAATGGAAATTCATTTTTGCTGTCAGCGCCCGCCTCTATCTTTGCCACCGAAATCAAGAACGAATTTAAACAACACACTATGTTCAACGGTGAGAAAAAACAGATAATACAGAGCAAGAGACTGGCTGATGCCTTATTCATCCTTTGGGCGGGTGGAGCGGCTTTGCTTTCCTATTCACTGGTCTATGCGCTGCGCAAGCCGTTTACGGCTGCGGGCTTCGACGGGCTCGACTTCTTCGGGATGGATTACAAGACGGCAACCAGCATCGTGCAGATTTCCGGCTATTTTATTTCCAAGCTGATTGGCATCAAGGTAATTTCGGAACTGAAGAAGGAGAACCGTCTGAAGTTCATCATCCTCTCGGTGGCGGTGGCCGAGCTTTCGCTGGTGCTGTTCGGAGCGTTGCCCCGGCCGCTGAATGTCTTTGCGCTGTTCTTCAACGGGCTTTCGTTGGGATGCATGTGGGGAGTGATTTTCAGTTTCCTCGAGGGGCGGCGGGTGACGGATCTGCTGGCGAGCCTGATGGGGCTGAGCATTGCCATCAGTTCGGGCACGGCAAAGTCTGTCGGGCTGTTTGTGATGGAGCATCTCCACATCAGTGAGTTCTGGATGCCTGCCTTTATCGGTGCCTTTGCCTTCCCGCTGCTGTCGTTGCTGGGCTGGCTGATGACGAGAATGCCGCAACCTACCGCGGCAGACCGGGCACTGCGCTCGGAACGGGTGACGCTGGACGGCAGGGCGCGTGCGGACCTCTTCAAGAGCTTCATGCCGGTATTGCTGATGCTGTTTGCGGCAAACTTGTTCATCACCGTCTTGCAGGACATCAAGGAGGACTTCCTGGTGAAGATTCTGGATGTGGAGGCGGTGGGGCTGTCGTCGTGGGCATTTGCCAAGGTAGATGCGGTGGTGACACTGATTATCTTGTTGCTTTTCGGGCTGATGTCCGCGGTGAGGAGTAATATAAAGGTGCTGTGCCTGCTGCTGGTGCTTGTGACGTGCGGCACAGCGACCTTGGGATTCGTGGCCTTCAATTACGATGGGTTGCAACTGCCACCCATGACGTGGCTGTTCCTCCAGAGTTTGTCGCTCTATACTGTTTACCTCAGCTTTCAGACGTTGTTCTTCGAGCGTTTCATCGCCTGCTTCCGCATCAAGGGGAATGTGGGGTTCTTTATCGTCACACTCGATTTTATCGGGTATACCGGTACGGTGGTGGTATTGGTATTCAAGGAATTCTTCAATCCGGACATCAACTGGCTGGATTTCTATAACCTGATGTCGGGCTATGTAGGCATTGTGTGCAGCGTGGCTTTCCTATGCTCGGCTGTCTACCTGGTGCAGCGCTATCGCAAGGAGAATGCTTCGGGACCGTTGGGCTCTTCCCTTTTCCGTTTGCGCCGTTGGTCCCGGCCGGGCAATTCCTTGCTTCTTGAGACTGAATAATAATAATATATCGTATGAAAAGAATTGAATGTATCATTATGGACTGGGCAGGAACTGCCGTCGATTACGGTTGCTTTGCTCCCGTCGCCGCCTTTGTCGAGAGCTTTCGGGCCATCGGCGTTCCCGTCACTGCTGCCGAAACACGTGCGCACATGGGGCTGACCAAAGTAGAAGAAATCCGTGCGCTGTTCAATATAGAGCGTGTCCGTGCGGAATTTGAACGGAAATTCGGCCGTCCCGCCGGTGAGGAAGACGTGCAGGCACGTTATGCCGAATTCCAACGGGTGTTGTTTGCCTCGCTCGAAGATTATACCGACCCTATTCCCGGTGTGGTGGAAACGATTTCCGCACTGCGTGCGCAAGGCGTCCGCATTGGCTCCACCACCGGCTATACCCGCTCTATGATGGATGTTGTGCTGCCTGCCGCCACTGCCAAAGGCTATGCGGTAGATAATTGTGTCACTCCCGACGGGTTGCCTGCAGGCCGTCCTGCTCCCTACATGATATATAAGAATATGGCAGACCTCGCCATCCCCTCCGTAGATTGTGTGTTGAAGTATGGCGATACCATCGCCGACATCAAGGAGGGTATCAATGCCAAAGCATGGACCGTCGGTGTAGTCCTCGGCAGTAACGAACTGGGACTGACACAAGAGGAAGTCTCCTCCTTGCCTGCCGATGAGCTCGAAGCCCGTAAGGCCGATGTCCGCCGCCGCATGCTTGCCGCCGGTGCCCACTATGTGGTCGATACCATTGCCGAGCTTCCCGCAGTCATCGCCGAGATAAACCGTAAACTTGAGATTTTGTAACCCTTATAAACGTATAAACTTAAAAACTCAATGCATATGAAACCCTACATTCTCCTTACCCCCGGCCCCCTTACTACCTCACAAACTGTCAAGGAAGCCATGCTGACCGACTGGTGTACCTGGGACGAAGACTACAACCTCCACATTGTGGAAGAAATCCGTAAGTCCCTCGTCTCCCTCGCCACCCAGCATACCGGCGACTATACTTCCATCCTCCTGCAAGGCAGCGGCACGTACTGTGTGGAAGCCGTCATCGGTAGCGTCATCAAGCCTGGCGACAAACTTCTCATACTGAGCAACGGCGCCTATGGCGACCGCATGGGCAACATCGCCGAGTATCACGGCATCTCGTACGACATGCTTGCTTTTGACGAAACGGAGCAAGTCTCCGTCAGCTACGTTGACGACTATCTTTCGCACAATGCCGAAATCACTCACGTTGCCGTGGTGCATTGCGAAACCACTACCGGCGTGCTCAATCCCCTCAAGGAGATAGCCCACCTCGTCAAGATGCACGGCAAGAAACTGATTGTAGACGCCATGAGCAGCTTCGGCGGTGTTCCCCTCGATGTACACGAACTGGGCATAGACTTCCTCATCAGCAGTGCCAACAAGTGCATCCAGGGCGTTCCGGGATTTGGCTTCATCATCGCTCGCCGTTCCGAGCTGTTGCACTGCAAGGGCGTCTCCAAGTCACTCTCTCTCGACATTTACGACCAATGGGAAGCCATGGAGAAAGGACATGGCAAATGGCGTTTTACTTCTCCCACACACGTGGTCCGCGCCTTCAAGCAAGCCATGGACGAACTGGCAGAGGAGGGCGGTGTGGAGGCCCGTCACAACAGATATTGCGAGAACCACCGCGTGCTGGTGGACGGCATGCGTTCCCTCGGTTTCCAAACGTTGCTGCCGGACGAGATTCAATCGCCCGTTATTACTTCTTTCCTCTATCCTTATGCCGATTTCAACTTCAAAACTTTCTACACACAACTGAAAGAGCGTGGATTTGTCATCTATCCGGGAAAGATTTCGCAAGCCGACACTTTCCGTATCGGCAATATCGGAGATGTTCATCCCGAAGATTTCTGGCAGCTGATAGAGATAATTCGCGAGTGTAAATACTAAGCTCCGAATCTGCATAGATTTAATCGTTCCATCGTGGAGGAATAATATTTCCCCCACGATGGAACGATTTATCCTTCGCCTTCCTTCTCCTTAAGCTTCCCTATTAAATTTGACTTTCGTCAAGTCTGTAAACGCTATCTTTTCGTATTTTTGCACCCAATTTCGGAGGTATCAGATTTATGGCAACATCCAGAGAAATGACGGAAGGACGGGCTCTTCCGTTGATTTTCAACTTTACTTTGCCTTTACTGCTCGGCAATCTGCTGCAACAGACCTATTCATTGGTGGATGCAGCCATCGTGGGGCGCTTTCTGGGTATCAACGCCTTGGCTTCAGTCGGGGCAAGCACTTCGGTCGTTTTTCTTATTCTGGGATTCTGCAATGGCTGTTGCGGAGGTTTCGGCATTCCCGTGGCGCAAAAGTTCGGTGCGCGGGATTATGTCACGATGCGCCGTTATGTGGCTGTCAGCCTGCAGCTGGCTGCGGTGATGTCTGTTGTCATTGCCGTGGTTACCAGCATTTACTGTGCAGATATTCTGCACATGATGAGTACGCCGGAGAACATATTCACGGGAGCCTATTATTACCTGCTTGTCACGTTTATCGGGGTTCCCTTTACTTTCTTCTATAATCTGCTGTCCAGTATTATCCGTGCATTGGGTGACAGCAAGACGCCGTTTTGGTTTCTACTTCTCTCTACGGTACTGAATATCCTGCTCGATTTGTTCTGCATTCTGGTACTGGGTTGGGGAGTGGCAGGAGCTGCCATCGCTACCGTATTTTCACAAGGCGTCTCGGCCATATTGTGCTACATCTATATGATGCGTCGTTTCGACATTCTGAAGACAACGCCTGCCGAGCGGAAATTCGATGGTGCTTTGGCACGCACACTGATGTACATCGGCGTACCCATGGGACTGCAATTTTCCATTACTGCCATTGGCAGCATTATGCTGCAAAGTGCCAATAATGCTTTGGGTACGGCTTGTGTGGCTGCATTCACGGCAGCCATGCGTATCAAGATGTTTTTCATGTGTCCTTTCGAGAGTCTGGGCATGGCAATGGCCACCTATAGCGGGCAAAACTACGGTGCGGGCAAGCCGGAACGTATCTGGATGGGAGTCAAGGCAAGCACCCTGATGATGATTGTTTATTGGGCGTTCACTTTCTGTGTACTGATGTTCGGTGCCAGGACTTTTGCCCTGCTCTTTGTAGATGCCTCTGAGTTGGAGATTTTAAAGAATACGGAGTTGTTCCTGCACATTTCCGTTTCCTTTTTCCCGGTTCTGGGACTGCTCTGCATCCTGCGATACACTATCCAGGGGGTGGGATATACCAATCTTGCCATGCTTTCCGGTGTCTCGGAAATGATTGCCCGGATACTGGTCAGCCTGCTGGCTGTTCCGGCTTTCGGCTATCTGGCCGTGTGTTTTGGTGACCCTACTGCATGGATTTTTGCAGATGCCTTTTTAATACCAGCCTTCATTTATGTCTATCGGCGGATACTTCGGATGAAGAAAAATTAGTGTATCTTTGTATCGGGGAGTTGAAAGAAGAATGACCGGACGAAAAATTATACACATCGATATGGACGCATTCTACGCCTCCGTAGAACAGCGTGATAATCCTGCATTGCGGGGCAAGCCCATTGCCGTGGGCCATGCGGAGGAGCGGGGAGTGGTGGCGGCAGCCAGTTACGAGGCACGGCGTTTCGGGGTGCGTTCTGCCATGTCGTCACTGAAGGCAAAGCGGCTGTGCCCCCAACTTATCTTTATCCCGGGACGGATGGAAGTCTACAAATCCGTTTCCCGCCAGATACACGAAATCTTTCATGAATATACGGATGTCATCGAGCCCATTTCGCTGGACGAGGCTTTTTTGGATGTGACGGAGAATAAACCGGGCATTCCGTTGGCTGTGGACATCGCGAAGGAGATAAAGCGGAAGGTGCGGGAGAGGTTGAATCTGGTGGCTTCCGCCGGCATATCCTATAATAAGTTTCTTGCCAAGATAGCCTCGGACTACCGCAAGCCGGACGGGCTTTGCACCATACATCCTGCCCAGGCACTGGACTTTGTTGCCCGGCTGCCCATTGAAAGTTTTTGGGGAGTGGGACCGGTAACGGCGAAGAAGATGCACACCTTGGGGATTCACAACGGGGAACAGCTGCGCATGCAGTCTTTGGAAATGCTGACCCGCGAGTTTGGCAAAGTGGGGACAGTCTATTATGATTTTGCCCGTGGCATCGATACCCGTCCGGTAGAGGCTGTCCGTATCCGCAAGTCTGTGGGCTGTGAACATACGTTGGAGAAGGACATCAGCAAGCGTTCATCCGTCATTATAGAGTTGTACCATGCGGCAGTGGAGCTGGTGGGGCGACTGGAGCACGCCAATTTCCGCGGGAATACGCTGACGCTGAAAATCAAGTTTCATGATTTTAGCCAGATTACCCGCAGTATGACCCAAACAAAGGAGCTGGTTGCCCTTGACGTGATTCTGCCTTTGGCAAAGCAATTGCTGCAGGAAGTGGATTATGAACATCATCCTATCCGTTTGATTGGGCTTTCCGTTTCCAACCCCCGTGAAGAGGGGGAGGAGAAAGGAGTCTGGGAGCAGCTGAGTTTTGAATTTAGTGACTGGGAGACGGACCATTCAAATAAATAATGCTATATTTGTGTTCAGTATTAAAAAAAGGAAAGCTATGGGCTGTTTTATGAATATTTTGTGGTTGATGTTTGGAGGTATCATCACTGCTGTGGAGTATCTTATTGCAAGTTTATTGATGATGTTCACCATTATTGGCATCCCTTTCGGCATGCAGACCTTGAAAATGGCAAGCCTTGCCTTGTGGCCTTTCGGCAAAGAGGTTCGTAGCGGGGAACGTTCCAACGGTTGCCTCTATGTGCTGATGAATATTCTTTGGATATTCTTGGGCGGCATTTGGATTTGCCTTTCGCACTTGGGATTCGGGTTGTTGCTGTGCATCACTATTATAGGCATTCCTTTCGGTATTCAACATTTTAAGTTGGCAGGGCTGGCATTGACTCCTTTCGGGAAGGATATTGTTGCGGCTTGAGTTATTTTCTGTTGGTTTGGAATATGCCAGAGAAGAAGAAGGGCGGGGAATTTTTCAGTTCTCCGCCCTTCATTCATTGTATTTAAAGGTGTTTTTTTACATGGTTACAAGGGGCTGCTTTGCAAGCAGTTTTTGTAGTTTACCGTTCAGTGTTTGGCACATTGTTCCATTACCCATTGCTTGATAGCGTTTGATTTGGTACTGTAACATAAAAATTTCATTTGCATTCTTTTTCATAATTCTCATCTTTTTGTGCTCTCCGCGTTTCGGAAAGCGGGTTTTATATCTTTTCTTTTATCTTATAACGCTGCAAAGATACGAAATGTTTGCGATAAATATGTTCTATAACATAAAAACTTATGTTTCTTTCTTCATTTTCTCTAGAAATACTGTATTTTGCAATCCGTATATAACAAATATATTACATATCTTTGCATGTACTACCATGTAAAGAAGAGAGGTAATACTTATGAATAAACTGACAGAACTTTGGCGGAGCCCCTATCCCATGTTTTATCAACGTTGGAAAGCGGTGGTGATACCTTCGGTCATTATATTTCTGATACTATATATACTCCAACCTTTCGGTATTTCCCGGATAAAGGAAGGTGTATTTTGGGTGGTTGCCGGTTCGGCACTTATAGCGGCGGGTGCTTCGAGCATCTTCACTTACCTGCTTCCGGCATTGTTTCCCACCTATTATAAAGAGCAGAACTGGACGTTGGGTAAACACGTGTTGGACGTGTTGCTGATGCTGTTACTGATAGCGGTGGGAATTTGGGTCTATCATTCATGGTTGATGGGTATGTGGCTGGACAAGCGGTTGTTTTTTCTGGCTTTGTCTTGGGTAATGGTACTGGCACCTTTTCCAGTCGTGTTTTTCTTGCTGTGGAATCGCAATTTGCAACTGACCCGTAATCTGCAAGAAGCCATGGAGATAAATTGCCACCTTTCAAAGAGGGCATCTCAAGAGGTTGGGGCGGAAAGTAAGGAGTTTTCTCCGGAGGAAGTGTTGGTGTTTTCCGGTGGCACCAAAGATATGCTGGAAGTGAAGGCCGTAGATTTTCTTTATGCGGAGGCTGAAGGAAATTATGTGAAGGTGGATTATCGACTGAAGGGAGAGAGTACCCGGAAGATGTTGCGTGCCACGATGAAGCAGGCAGAGGAGGCGGTTGCTGCCTGCCCCTTCATTATCCGGTGTCATAGATCCTTTCTGGTGAATGCCCGCAAGGTGGTGAAAGTGGACGGAAACTCTCAAGGATACCGGTTGAGGCTGGAGGGAGATGGAGAGGAGATTCCTGTTTCACGTGCCTATGCCAAGGAGGTGAAAGCACTGATAGAAAACAAGATAAAGCGGTAGCTATTCGTCACAGAGATACGCCATTCGTCACAAGTCGTTGGTTGTTCGTCACATATCCGGGTCGTCTGTCCCGGATATTTTTTTTGTCCGTGTCCTTCCTTTATGTTTGTGGCAGGAAAACATAACGAACATGAAGATATGAAGTGGAAAATAATCTTTTTAATGACGGGCGGACTTCTCTTTGTACAAGCTTCCGTAGCGCAGAAGTCGGTGACGGATACCGTGCGTCTGACATTCAATATCGATAGTATAGGTCTGGACGAAGTGGTGGTAAGAGGGAAAAAGACTCCTGCCGCCAATAGCAGGTGGAGCGATATGCATCCGGTGGAACTAGTCACGGTGGGCGGTGCAAACGGTGATTTGTACAAGGCATTGCAGACCTTGCCCGGTACGCAGGTGCAGGGGGAGACCGGCGAATTACTGGTACGTGGTGGGAGCAGCTATGAGACACAGACCTTCATTGATGGGATGCATGTGTTGAATCCCTATACCTCAACATAAAGAAATCACTTGCATAGTTCTGTGACTTTTGGTAATTTCGCTTCCGAAACGAAGATAACGAATTAAATACCAAACAAATATGAAAGCAGCATTTCTAATCAGATGTTCTACTAAGAACCAAGATTTAAACAGACAGACCAGAGATTTAACTAGGCTAGCTAAATCTATGGGTTATGAATATGACCTAGAGAATTTAGTATATGGTGAAAAGATTACTGGTAAGGATGATGTTACTAAGAAGAACAGAGATTCTATTGATAGATTGCTAAGAGCAGCTAAAGAGCAGAGGTTTGATGTAGTGTTAGTGTCAGAAGTAAGTAGAATGAGCCGTGACCCTGCTTCTGGTCGTATCTATGTGCGTCTACTTATTAATATGAATATACCTGTTTACTTTAAAGATATAGACCTTTGGACTATTAACCCAGAAACAGGTAAGAAGGTAAGGGATGCAGAATTAGTTATCGGTGCAGCCTTCGATGCAGCTTGGAAGTATCTAAAGAGTATGAAAACTCAAATAGCATCTGCTAGAAGAAACGAACTGGATAATAACAGAATATCTATCGGGCAGCCTTACTTTGGCTATAAGAGATATGAAGGTACTGATAAGAGTAAGAAGAACCAGATAGTAGTTAATGAAGAAGAAGCAGAAGTAGTACAGGCAGTATATAATGAATATCTAAAGGAAGGTGCTACTTTAAAGTCCACTGCTTTGGCTATTACTGATAAGTATGGTGAGAAGCTAAATAGGAAATTCTCTTTAGGTACTATCGAACATATTCTTACTTATGAAAGCTATGCTACTGGTATTAAGAAGGTGAATCTTAAAGACCCAGATACTGATGAAGTAGAAGTATTCGATGTTAATACACCTATTATTATAGATAAGGAACTATATGAAGCAGCAGCCAATAAGAGAAAGAAGAATAGGGTAAAGGATGAACCATACCCAAACCAGCAAGTATATCTGTTATCTAAGCTGATTAAGTGCCCAGATTGTGGATATACATTAACACCTAGAAGGAAGGCTGGTGAATTTGGGCAGACTTATAGATTAGTAAATGGTAAACCTGCTGTTAGTTGGCTTTGTATGAGTGGTATTAACAATATTACAGACTGTACTAATAGAACATCTATAGCTAATGAAAAGCTAGAGCCTATTATATGGGAATTGGTAAAGAAGGAACTGATAGGCTATGCTAATATGAATGATGAGAAGCGAGAAGAGCAGATTAGAGAATGTGAGGAGAAGATAGAATACCAGAACTATAGTATTCAGAACTTCACTAAGGAGATAGATAAATTAAAGAAAAGACTATCTACAGCCTACCAATTCTCTATTAATGCTGCTGAAATGGCTGGGGATGATGAAGATATGAGAACTATGGCTATGGAAGAATTTAATAGAACCGCTAAGGGTGTTAGGCAGGAAATGAAGAACTTTGAGAAGTCAATAGAGCAGGCTAAAGGTGAATTAGAGAAGCTAAGAGATTTAAAGACCTTCTATAGCCAGCCTACCTTACCTAAAGACTATTTAGAACAGATAGAAGGTAACTTCACTGAAAAGCGTAATCTAGTGAAGCAGCTTATTACTAAGATAGTGCCTTATAGAATTACTACCTTTAAGAAGAAGGAAAGGGAAAGCGGTGTTAAAACTTGTAATAAGATGATTACCGTTAAGAATGGTGCTGTACTACTGGAAGTCTATACTATTGGCGGTGTTTACAATGTGTTCTATAATGCTAATAGTAAGTTCCAAGTAAAGACAGCCTACTATGTTCACGGTGAATATGCTACCTTTCAGAATGGTATTAGAAAGTTTCCTGCTTATGATGAAGGTGAGTACTTTGTAATTAGTAATGCTAATATGGTAATGGAAACGGATGATATAGATGAAGTAGTAACAGTGAATGAGTTTGTAGATATAGCTATAGCTAATAATTGGGTTATAGAATACCAATATATCTAGTGACAGTTGAGGAATCTTATTCAAGATGTAAGGAGCAAATATCGTTAATAATGGTGATTATTTGCTCCTTTTTAGTACCTTTGCGCTAAATTGGATTAATAGGCAAATAATGAATTTACGCTTTATAGATTTATTCGCAGGGATTGGAGGAATCCGCAAAGGGTTAGAACTAGCTGCTATTGAAGCTGGTTATACCCCTATTTGTGTATTTACTTCTGAAATAAAGCCGTATGCCTTAGATGTATTAAAACAGAATCACCCTAATGAAGAAATAGTAGGAGATATTACTAAAGTGGATGCTGCTACTATTCCTGATTTTGATATATTATGTGCTGGCTTTCCTTGCCAAGCCTTTAGTGCTGCTGGTAATCGGCTAGGATTTGCTGATACTAGAGGAACTTTATTCTTTGATGTTGAGAGGATTCTTTTAGCCAAGAAGCCTAAAGGATTCATCTTGGAGAATGTAGAAGGTCTAGTAAATCACGATGGGGGGAAAACACTTAAAACTATTCTCAAGCATCTAAAGGCTATAGGTTACAAGGTATCTTATGCGGTTCTTAACTCTAAATATTTTGGAGTACCACAAGAACGAAAAAGAATCTACATAGTAGGTACTTTTAATAACACCGTCAAGTTAGATAATTTCCCTATTGTAGAACATTCTTTAGGAGATATATTAGAGGTGGGTTTACCGACAATTAAAAGTCAGTTTACTAAGTTACTTCTGTCTAAATATGAAATCTCAGAACTTTATGGTAAATCCATTAAAGATAAGAGAGGTGGTAAGGACAATATACACAGTTGGGATATTGACCTTAAAGGTAAGACAACAAAAAGAGAGAAGGAACTACTTAATCTTCTTTTGACAGAACGTAGGAAGAAGAAATGGGCTGCTGAATATGGCATAGATTGGATGGATGGAATGCCACTTACCAAAGAAATGATAACTACTTTCTACGCTGGCTCTGATTTGCAAAAGCTCTTAGATGGTCTAGTGCAGAAAGGGTATTTAGTCTATGAGCATCCTAAAAGAAAAATAACTAAGAAGGTTGGTAATATTTCATCGTCACATAGAGAGCAAGATACTAGCCTTCCTAAAGGATATAATATAGTAACTGGTAAACTTAGCTTTGAGATAACTAAGATACTAGACCCTGCTTCTATAGCTCCTACTCTGGTCGCTATGGATATGCAGAAACTGGTAGTGGTGGACGGTAATGGTTTAAGAAAACTTTCACTAAGAGAAGGGTTAAGACTCTTTGGGTATCCAGAAGATTATCAGTTTGATGTATCAGAGAAAGATGGTTTTGATTTGCTTGGTAATACTGTTGTAGTACCAGTTATTAAGGCTGTGTGTAGTCGACTTCTAAAACAGATATAGTTATGGCAGAGGAATTAATACATATTACTCCAGAGGAGCTATATGATAAGTTGCTCACAGACTTCAATATAAAATCAGTGGAAGGACGGATAACCTTCTGCTTGGGAAGTGTGGGTATTATTGTTAAACAGAAAGATGTAGTAGGTAATATAGGTGAGTTCTATCAATTCAATTTATCCTCTTGTATCAGACAGCAGAACTCTTTAACTGCCCAATTTGTGAGCTTTAGTCTTTCAAATTTAGCGAATATTTTCTACCCCCCCAATTTTTACAATAATTAACTTGTGTTTGTTGTAAAAATTGGATGTGCAGGCATAATTCACCCCAACAACTCAGGTTTCAGCCTGATTATTTGCGTGTAACGACTGATGTTATACACAAGACTGGTGAGTGCTACATTGGCTTTAGCACGAATAAGCCCTACTGTACGCACCACAAGTCCACGCATGGTTTGTTCCTCAAACCCGAATACATGCTCGACAAGGCAACGTGTCTTGGATTTTTTCCTATTGTCTGATTTCTGCTCCTTGGTAAGCGGACGGTTACGGTAGCCCTTTTCGCAAATTATCGGATTCATCTTATGCTGTTTTACAATCTCCTCTTGTCCGACATAACCGGCGTCCAAATACAAGTCCTTGCCTTCGTCTTTTTCATCCAGCAGTCCTTCAAAGCCTTTGGAATCATGCACTTCTGCCGACGTGGTATCATAAGAAAGTATGATCTTATTGCGTTTCTCAACTTTAGTATGCTGCTTGTAGCCGTAAAAAGTCTCATCACGCTTCTTTGTCCAGCGGGCATCTACATCCTTGTGGCACTTCTTGTGGGGATTGTCATTCCACAACTTATTACCCGCTCCCTGTTTTATCTGCTCATTTTCATCACGGGTGTTACGTTGGCGAGGGGCAATAACAAAACTGGCATCAATGATGCGACCCTCATTGAATTGCAGACCCTTACTTTCCATGAAACTATGAAATTCCGAAAAAAGCTTGTCATAAACGCCTGTATTTGTCAGGAGTTCGCGATACTTCCACACCGTCTTCTCGTCGGGAACATCGTCAACACATTCAATACCAAGAAACTTGCGGAAACTCGTACGGTCAACTATCTGATACTCTATCTGATGGTCACTCAAACCATAATAACGCTGAAGAAACAAGACCTTGAACATCAGCACACAGTCTATCGGCGGACGACCGGCATTACTTTTGCGCTCTCCGGTAAAAAGGGCTGATTCAAGAGTAGGACGAAAGATCTCAAAATCAACATACTGAGACAACACTTCAAGAGGATTGCCCATTTCATTCAAACGCAATTCACGATTCTCTGACTCAAATAGTTGATTATAACGAAGCTTACGGTATCGGGATAACTTGTTCATTATAAAATTCTTATTTTCTGCAAATTTACGCTCTTGGAACCATATAAACAACTGTACTACAATATTTTAATTTATAGAACTCCTCTATAATACAAGAGTGGTTAGAAGGATGGTTAAGGGCTAATAATATATATTTTGCTCCTAATCCTAATACACAGATGCCACCAGATATATTTTTAAATGAGGACAGAAAGGTTAATTTAGTAGAAGTTAAAGCTTTTAATAGTGAAGGTAGTGCTGGTTTTGATATAGCAGATTTTAAGTCTTATGTAAAGGAGATAATAGAGAAGCCATATATGCTTCACGTTAAATATCTTATTTTTGCTTATAAGATGGATAGTAATGGTATTGTAACTATTACTGATATTTGGCTAAGAAATATCTGGGAAATAAGTGCTGCTATGGGCAAATCCGCTAATTGGACTGTAAAAGTACAATATAAAAATAAGCAGATACATAAACTTCGTCCTACTGCTTGGTATTCTACGAAACCTTCTAAGACACCTGTATTTGAAACTTTGGAAGATTTTTTAGGAGCGTTAGAGGAAACTATATTTAAGTACACTGAAACTAGGGAGTTAGCTAATAGTGGATGGAAAGATAAATTAATAGATGCTTATAGTAAACAGTATAATATAACGCTTAATATTCCTAGGTGGATGGATATAGAGTGCAAATATAGATTAGAATCGCTGCCTAAAGGAAGTAATAAAAAGTCATAAGTGGCTGTTTTAATTTACAACCCATAATAACAAAACCCCAGCCTACCGATTAAAGTAAGCTGGGGTTTATAATTAAAATTTAGGCGAAATCTTAGACCATCCACCATTTACTAAGGTAAATCTTTGAGCCTTATTAGAAGGAATCATAATAACCTTCTTATAGTAGTTACCGTTATCGGCTGCTGTAGTAGTCGGACAGTATTTATAATCTATAGTACCAAAGTTCCTAACAGTATTAGTACTATACCAATAGGCATTAACTTTAGTTCCATCTGTAAAGAAGTTAATGTAGTATGCTGTATCTGACTGGCTATCTTTCTTATCCTTCACTAAGGACTTATATTTAGATACTTCCATTAAGTGAGTATCATAGCCTTCATACTTAATATCTCTTACCTTTATTTCGGCTACTACCTTCTTATCCTTATAAGTAAAATAGTAGTCCACTGGTGCAAACTTATCTTCTGTAGGATGCAGATTAGTAGCACCCACTTGTATTAAAAATGATTCTAGTAGTTTCCTTCCATTTAGTTCTAATTCATCAAATTTATCCATTTAAGCTAGTAGTTTGTACTAGCCTGTATTCCATTATCATAAGTCATAAATCATTCACATTAACCATATACCATTTACAGGCTAATGGGTTATTCTTCCTTAGCAGGTTCTTCTTTAGTTTGTAAATCCTGCTGTACCATCTGTAACAGTCCAGCCACATCTTTATAAGGTTGCTGGACTAAGTAGTTAATAATTGCGTTAATAGTTTGTTCTGACATACGTTTCATTCACTTAGTATATTTAATGCTTCATCTGATTCTAATATAACTGCTTCTTCATCTACCCACATAGTTCTTATCTTTAATAGCCTTAATAACCCTATCTGTTTCTTCTGTGATATGTTGTTTAATCTCATTTACTACAGTCCTAATAAGGAAATACATTAGAACTGTTAAGAATGTTAGTAATACATAGGTTGTAAACATAGTATATATAGTTTAAGTAGTTAATAATCAAAGTAAAGTAAGGCTATCTTCACAGACTACCTTACTGAATGAATAACGAAGTTAGTTATAAAATAAATAATCTATGTGATAGGATAATCTTTGTATTAGAAGTATCTGTAGTATTATTACTTTGATTAGTAGTAAAATAGAACTAAATTACTCACTAATCAGAATGATAAAGTCATTCCCATTTAACTCTTTATCATATTGCAAATGTAATAATAATATTTTACATATCAAAGCTAAATTACAATAATTTTAATAATTCATCTAAACACTATCTTAGGTCTGATTATTGTAGTTGAGAATAAAGGTTTAGTAGTATATCTGTAAGGAAATCATTTTCTTCTACAGTTTTAAATCTTTTCCTGTCTTTAAGTTTAGTAGCATTATAATAAAGAGAGAAATTAGCTGTTAGTTCATTAGTGCCAGCTAGTAAACCTGCCATCATTATACATTTAGAACCTTTGTAAAACTTAATACAACCACCTTCTTTATAAAGTCGGATGATATATTTAATTCCTATGCTGTTTAAAATTTCCTTAGCTTTAATACCAGCTTCTACTGCATCTTTCTTTAGCTTTAATATTCTAGCTTCTTCTGATTCCTTTGTACTGGGTGTAAAGTCAATAACCATAGCTTACTTAATTTTAATGTACTGAATAATATAACCTCTTACCTGCTTACCATCTATTCTTTTCCTAGCTTCCTTAATCTTAGCATAATCTTCAAAGTCTTTAATGCTAGCTTTTCCTTTGATTCCTAGCGTGCCATAAATACTATTCAAGCAATCTTTAATATCAGCAGAAGGAATAAATTCACCGATTCTAAATGCAGGAATAGTAAGCAGTAACTTAGCTACCTTAGCATTATTATCCATCTTTTCAGAGATACTAATAAGAAGTCTTTGAATATGTGAAGTATGATATTTAAGTTCCCTAATCTGTTCCATACCTAGTAGTTCATAAGCATCTTTGATATAGCTATATTTCTTTTTTAATAAGGCTAATCTGTCACCATCTGTAAGACTGAATACCATACCTTCCTTTCTTTGCATTATAGAATCATATTCTTCTATAGCATCCTTAAAGGTAGTTCTGGCTGAATCATTCTTTAATAGCTTATCAGAAGTCTTATCTGTACTGCATCCTACAGCCATACCAGCCTTATTATATTCAGTGCTTAAATTAACTTGTAAACTGTATGTATGGTTAAGTACCTTGAAGTTATAAATATCCAGTTTCATCCTATTAGGGTCAAATACAAATTCACCAGTTTCTTCATCCTTCCAAATGTAATGATAGATACTTTCTTTAGTCCCTTCCTTAATTTCCTTATCATTATTAACCTTAGTAATATATGATTTGGCTTTCTGTTCTTCTTCCAGAACTACCTGCTTATATTCTTCATAAGTAAGGTCTGTATTGTATCTGGTAGCTTTATAAAGATGTGTAATAGTATCTGCATACTGGGTATTTCTAATTCTACCTGCTATCTGTCTTACCTGTGTACTAATATCCATTAAGGTTTGTGCCTTAGTGCTTTCAGAGATGATATAAATTTTACCTTCTGTATCAAATAAATCACAGCCTTCAAAGCAAGTGGAAGTATAAAAGTTTATCTTCTTTACAGGGTCAGTAGTTTCACCATTAGTAACACCTTGGCAAGTATGCTTATAACTTTCATTATTCTTACTAAAGATGATTCTGGTATTCTCATTAGTAAGGTTACAGTTCTTAATCATAGTAGCAATAAATTCCACCGAGTTTACAAAGAAGTGGGCATTACCGAATACTTTACCTTCTAAGAAGTCATTGATAACTTTCTTTACTGTAGCACCTACATACTTACATTGTACTGCATTTACCTTTACTTCGGTCTTATCTTCCCAGTCTATTTTAAAGGTCGGAATATCCTTTAGTTCTTCCAGCATTAAATCATATTCAATAGGGGTAGCTGTTAAGAATGACCATTCTTTGAATTTCTTATATTCGTCTAATACAGTCCTTACAGCCTTGTTTCTAAAGACATACTGGATAAATAACAGGTGTAGTTCATCTATTAGTAAGAAGTAGTTATAACCAGTAATACCAGCAACTTTAGCTAAACTATCATAAGTACACATAATCTTTTTAGCACCTTTCTTAGTATTCAAATACTCTCTAATTTCGTATGTGGTAACACCTTCATAAACACCTAGTACATTAACCTTACCATCTGTATTATATTTCTGCATCTTATTCTTAATTAGTGATACAAAGGGAACACATATAATAGTATCTTTACCATCTTCTAAAGCTATAGATGTTCCGCCACAGCCTACTTTACCTTTATCTATTAAATATCCTACTGGTAAACCATTCTCTTTGAATAATGGATATTCACCTAAATACTTGTACTCTTTAGTAATAATAATGTTTGTCATAATTGTAAATTGTTTGTTTAGTTAGTCGGTTTAAAATCTGGAGTTTAGAAGCATCTGGAGTTTGAATTAAGGGTGTGACATTTTTGGGTATTCTTTCTATAGAAGATTGAGGTTTCGCTACCAAAATTTGTCACACTTGAAATAAAATAATAAGCGTATCACTACGCTTACTATTCTACGCTTAACTAACCCAAACTCAAAAATTATGATGAATAATTAACATTCAGTACCTAAAATATGCTCAAAAGGTACTTATGGTAATAACTTTGTGATTCTTAGATGTGAATTAAGTGGAAGAACTGGCTAATCAGCTAGCCAGTCCACTTAGAAAATCGAATTAAAATCTATGTTTCAGTATGATAGTTTCCTTCATTTATTGTAATACAAAGATAGTGAAATATTTTGACATATCCAAATTTATTGTAATAAATTTTAAAATTTATATTGAGGATGTTATAACAGCTATATTCTTGTATTACAGTATGCAAAGTGATGGATGAATGAACTTAAAGTAAAGTTTCTTATCACTCCTTTCCACTAGACCAGCTTCTAAAGCTGAATATACTGTATTATGTTGTACCCCTATTTCGTGAACTATTCTATTCAGAGATAAATCTACTATATTGGATGCTATTCTAGACCAGCATTTGAATCGGATTAAGAAGCCGATTACTAATCTATCTACATCTGTATCTAACAGGCTGCTATCTATGGTTACAAAGAACTTGGTAGGTTCTGTATTGCTATACTTATTACTGCATCCAGTTCTATCTATTGTTAGGTTGGCTACTTCTTCAAACTTCTTTAGATGGTTAAAGATGGTAGTTTCACTAACACCTGTTATTCTTACTATATCTTTAATAGTACTATCTGGATTCTTACTAATGGCTACTAATGTGCAGAAGTAAGTAAATGCTTCATTATTGGTTAATGCCTGTAATACTGGTATGCTTAATTTAATGTTCATAGTGATGTTCTTTTGCGTGGCACTCTTTACAGATAGACATAAGGTTATTAAAGTCAAATGCTTTGGCTAGTCTTTTAGTGCCAGTATAATTCATAAAGGAATCTATGTGGTGAATATCTTCTGCTGGCTTAATAATGCCTTTGGCTAAACAGAGTTCACATAATGGCTGCTGCATTAGCTTAGCTAGTCTTAATTCCTTCCATTTGGTAGATTGGTATATCTTCTGTCTTTCTTCCCTGTTAAATGTTCTGGAAGGCTGCTTATTCGGTTTCTTTAGGTATGGCATATAGTTCTGATGGTATTATGTATTCACCTTCTTCATTCTGTACTTCCAATGGTGCTAATTTACTATTCATTGTATAGCTGGACTTCTTAGTATAGCATCTTATAGTATTGAATTGTACTCTTAGTAATGCTAATACAGATTCTTCTGTTACTTCTTCCAGTCCTACTTCCATACATCTTATTACTGCTTTCTGTAGGAAATCTTCTACAGTCTGGGACATATAGATATTGTCTTTATAGTATGTGGTGTATTGCTTTACTAATTCGGGATAATGTTTGGCTATTATATCAGCTATTTTAGAAGCATTTCTATGAAGTGGCTTATCTATTACTGTATTGTAGCTGTACTGGTCATATTGTGGCTTCCAGTTAATTATCTTATCTGCTGTTTCTATATCAATGTGAAATAATGCTGCTGCTTTGTCTAGTCCGTAATCATATACATACTGTAGAAGGACTGATTTAGGTGGTCTTATCATTCTTGAATTTAATGTACTGGTTAATGGTTTCCCTGTTATAATTGAAGAAGTCCTTTAGTATGGCTTCTATTAGTGGTGCTTTATCTGATTTGTGGTTAGTATGTTCATCTATAATATCAATATTTCTATTAAAGAAATCTGCTATTATCAATCTTAGTAGTTTAGACCTGTCTTTGCCTAGTAATTGCTGTAGTTCTGTTAGTAGCAGGTCGGTATTTAGGTCTATTTTAGCTTTAATTTCTATTGGGTAATTACTTCTTCTTTCCATAGTTTAGCCTTTAATTGTATTACAAATTTACTAATACCTTAACAGACTTCCAAATAAATAATTCACATTCTTTAATAATTGTATTGTAGTGATTATAAGTCAATTAGAGCCATTGCATAGCTTTATAAATTATAAAAATTAAAAAGACTATAATATGATAAATTACACTATTCCAAAGGACATTGAAAAGGATGCTAAGGTATATATGCAGAATGTACTGGAACAGCTGGATAGTACTGGTATGTTAGAGAATGTGGATAGTGCAGCTTTAACGATGCTGGCTAGAAACTACAGTATGTTCATTAAGGCATCCAAACAGTTAGAAGATGAAGGTTTGACTGTTACCAGTGATAGAGGTAACATAGCACCGCACCCAGCTATTAAGATTGCTAAAGATGCTCAAACGCAAGCTATGAAAGTTATGCTGGAGTTCGGACTAACAGCTAAGGCTAGAACTAAATTGCCTAAAGTAGAACAGGACGGATATAACCCATTTGAGCAGTTTATAAAGGAAGGAAAGGAAACTAGGTAATGAATACCAAACTTTACTATGAATATTGTAGTAGGGTTCTTAATGGTGAAATAATAGCTGGTGAAACTATTAAACTAGCTTGTAAGAGATTCCTGAATGACCTGCAAAGGGATGATTTGGAATTTAAAGAGGACAAGGTAGATAGAGCCATTCTGTTCATTAGCACATTGAAGCATTATACAGGTAGACATTCTGGTAAACCATTCACCTTAGAAGGATGGCAGCAGTTTATAATAGCTAATATAGTTGGATTCTACTGGAAGGGAACTACTACCAGAAGATATACTAGCAGCTATATAGAAGTAAGTAGGAAGCAGGGTAAGACAGCTTTGGCTGCTGCTTTATGCTTGTATTATTTAATAGCTGATGGTGAAGATGGTGCAGAAGTATTACTGGCTGCTAATAGTAAAGAGCAAGCTAAGATAGCCTTTGATATGTGTAGCAAGTTTAGTAAGGGATTGGATTCTAAAGGCAAGTATCTTACAGCCTATAGAGCTGATATTCTGTTTAACCTTACTAATTCCAAGTTGAAAGTATTGGCTGCTGATGATAGTAAACTGGATGGATTTAATGCCAGTTTTGGTTTATTGGATAAAGATTTGTTCAATTAAAACTCCTTTAACTTCTGGGAACTCCTTAATAAAGCGTGTAGTTAAGGACAATCAGAAACCAAGCATCTTAGAGATAAGATGAAGGCTCAACGACTATCGAAAACACATCTATTACAGATGGAAGTGAGTAGAGTACACCCAAGTGGGTGGAAATGGGGAGGACTTGACAAACTTTCATAGTTATAATTAAAATCTTAATATATGAAAGTTTACACCTTAACAGACCCTACAACCAATGAGGTTAGATATGTAGGGGTAACAATTCAGAGTTTAAATCAAAGATTATCACAACATATAAACGCTGCTAAGCATAATGAGTGCAGACACGTTTGTAAATGGATAAGAACTTTGATTCAAAAAGATTTAAAACCAATCATAGAACAAATAGATGAAGTATCAAACGGTGAATGGGAAGGTATGGAACAATACTATATAAAAGCCTATAAAAGTATTGGATGTAATCTTACTAATATTTCCAAAGGTGGTGCTGGTGTTATAACTGCTGATATGAGAAGTAAATCATCTATGGAAAGAAGTGCAGAAGGACACAAAAAGCCTGTTTATCAATTAGATACAAAACTGAACATTATTAAAGAATGGAAGTCTGCTAGTGATGCTGCAAAAGAATTAGGTTATAAACAATCTAACATTGGAAATGCAATGTGTTATAAAAGAGCAGCTTATGGATTCTTTTGGTGTAAGGTATGTGATTATGATGGTTTTAAGCCTAGTGTAAAATACACTAATGAAAAGGGAAAAGGTCAAGTTAAGATATAGTCTAAACTCTAAGGTAACTTAGAGCGGTCTTTGTGGGATAACTACCTACCAGACGGTACTTGCCTAACGAACAAGTATGAATATAATGGAATATCACGCTGCTAAGAATAGTAAAGTACGTGATGTTATTAAGTCCAGTATGGGGATGAGGATGAACCCGCATCTTTGTACTATTACTACTGCTGGCTTCGATAAGACTTTACCCTGTTACCAATTAAGAACCGTAGCTATAGAGGTGCTTAATGGCTTAAAGGTAGATGATGAAATGTTTATAGCTATCTATTCTTTAGATGCTGATGATGATTGGAGAGATGAAAAGAACTGGGTTAAATGTGCACCAAACTTGGATATTACAGTAACTTCCAAATACATTAGAGGACAGGTACAACAGGCAATAAATAACCCTGCTGATGAAGTCGGAGTTAAAACTAAGACTTTGAATTTATGGTGTGACAGTTCTAATGTGTGGCTACCAGAGGACTATATTATTAAGTGCAGTCAGGAAGTAAACCTTAATAAGTTTGCTGGTATGGATTGCTATGTAGGTGTGGATTTGGCTGCTACTTCGGATTTGACTGCTGTAGCCTACTTAGTAGTACTGGATGGTACTTACTACTTCAAAACACATTACTATCTTCCAGAATCGGCATTAAAGGATAAGGCAGATAAGGAACTTTACAAATACTGGAAGCAGCAGGGGTATCTTACTGTTACCAGTGGCAATGTTACCGATTATGACTATATAACTGCTGATATGCTTAGATATGCTGATGTAGTTAATATCCAGTCTGTAGGATATGACAAGTATAATGCTACACAATGGGCTATAGATTCTACAGAGCAGGGATTACCATTAGAAGAATATCCACAAACACTAGGTAACTTTAATATGCCTACTAGAGAACTGGAAAGGCTGATATTATCTGGTAAGGCAGTTATTGATAACAATGAAATAAATAGGTACTGCTTTAGAAATGTTACTTTGAAGTCTGATTATAATGGTAATGTTAAACCGAATAAGGCAGTAGATAAGAAGAAGATAGATGGAACTATAGCAATGATACAGGCTTTAGGTATGTATCTGAGAACACCACATTACACAAATGAAATACTGACTATTTAATGGGAATTTTTACTAATTGGTTTAAAAAGAAAGAACCAGAACAGGAAACCAGAGGGTTATTCTGTGATTCCTTAATGTATAATATGAATGGCGGTTATACCACTAATAAGGCTATGCTGTTATCTACAGTCTACAGATGTGTAGATGTTATTAGTGATGCAGTGGCACAGCTTCCATTAGAGCCATATTATATTACTGATTCTGGTTATAAAGAAAAGTTTATTAAGCATCCTACTTACTACTTACTGAACAAAGAGCCGAACAATAAGATGAGTAGGTTTACTTTTATAAAGACTTTGATAGTAAGTACACTACTTAAAGGTAATGGATATGCTTACATAGAAAGAGATGCTAAAGGAGATGCAGTGGCACTTCATTATTTACAGCCAGATTATGTTACTATTACTGAACAGAAGGACGGAATTAAATATAGTGTTGTAGGCATTAAAGGACTGGTAGAGCCTTGCAATATGATTCATATACTGAACTTTAGTTATGATGGTATTACTGGAATCAGTACTTTACAACACGCCAGACAGACTTTAGGACTGGCTACAGATTCTGAATCACACGCACAAGGATTCTTTAAAGGTGGTGCTAATCTGGCTGGTATTCTTAAAGTACAATCTACTTTAACTGGTAAGCAGAAGGTAGATTTAAAAACTAGCTGGCAGACTGCTTTTAGTCCTACTACTGGTACACCTAATGGAGTGGCTGTATTAGAAGGTAATATGGACTTTCAACCTATTACAGTGAATCCTGCTGATGCACAACTATTAGAAACCAGACAGTTTAATGTAATTGATATTTGTAGGTTCTTCGGAGTATCACCAGTTAAAGCATTTGACTTATCCAAGAGCAGTTATAGTACTGTTGAGGCTACCCAGCTAGCTTTTCTTACTGATACATTATCACCATTACTAGAGAAGATAGAATTAGAGTTTGAAAGGAAGCTGTATAAGCCTTCTGAAAGGAGTAGAATAGATGTAAGATTTGATACTTCTGTATTACTAAGAGCAGACAAACAATCTTTAGCAAACTACTACAATACACTATTTAATATCGGTGTGGTTAGTGCTAATGAGATTAGAAAGCAGTTGGATTTACCTGCTATAGATGGTGGGGATTCTCACTTTATACAGGTTAATCTAATGGAGATTAAAAATGCTGCTAATAACATTCCATCTAATAACAATATAATCAATGATACAGACAATTTACAAGGGAACTGACTTAGTATTCAATATTAAGTTGGAAGATAAGGACGGTATTCCATTTAGGGTAAGAAACACTTCTGAATTTATACTTAGGCTTTACACCACAAACCCAGCAGAGTTTATAGAATGTAATTTTAAAGGTGGTGATTTGACTGGTATAGTAGAAGAAGATAGAATAGATAAGGCGGTTATTAATTCATCTGACCTAGATAAGCTACAATCTGGACTAATCTATTACAGCTACAGCTTTAAAAGTCCTAATGCTATGTTTAATGATGCTTATTA
Organism: Bacteroides sp. Marseille-P8574; assembly: GCF_902825465.1. Classification (NCBI taxonomy): domain Bacteria; kingdom Pseudomonadati; phylum Bacteroidota; class Bacteroidia; order Bacteroidales; family Bacteroidaceae; genus Bacteroides; species Bacteroides sp. Marseille-P8574. The sequence continues at coordinate 970,871 of NZ_CADEBE010000002.1, read as the reverse complement.
TGATGAGGTAGTTAAAGGGCAGACTAATTATTATTTGAAGTAATGGAACTACAGAGAGCAACTAAAGAAGGAGTATTAGAACTGGATAGAATCAGTGCCAAGATTGGTAGTACAGTTAATGCTGTATGGGGTACTATAGAAGGTGATATTACTAAGCAAACCGATTTACAGGATGAACTAAAGAAGGTAAAGGATAGTATTCCTACTAAAGTTCCTGCTGATGGTGGTAATGCTGATACTGTAAACGGACATACAGTAGAATGTGATGTACCTGCTAATGCTAAGTTTACTGATACTGTTTATGATGATTCTATTATTAAGGCTGGCATAGCTAATAAGGTGGACAAGGTATCTGGCAAAGGTTTATCTACTAATGACTACACAACACCAGAGAAACAGAAACTGGCTGGACTTAGTAACTATGATGATTCTGCATTAAGAAAGTATGTTGAATCCTTAGAGGAACAGAACAAGCTATTAAAGGAACAGGTAGCAGCATTACAGACTAAGATAGATAATACTGGTTGGATTCTATTGGAATAATAACAATACTATGAGAGAACTAAGAAACTGTAATGAAATTGTAAAGATGGATTCTAGGACTGTAGAAGGGTATGCTTTAGTATTCGGTAAGCAGTCTAGGGATTTAGGTGGCTTTACTGAAGTAATAGAACCTACAGCCTTAGAAGGTATTTTAGAAAAGTCTGATATACTATGCTTACTGAATCACAATGAGGATAGAGGTATATTAGCCAGGTCTAAATATGGTACTGGAAGCCTAGAATTAACTATAGATGATACTGGACTTAAATACAGGTTTGAAGCACCTAACACTGCTTTAGGTGATGAACTGTTAGAAGGTCTTAGAAGGGGTGATATTAGTACTTCTTCATTTGCCTTTACTATCGGTAAAGATACTTGGACTAAGAAGGAAGATGGTAGTTATTTAAGAACTATCAATAGCTTCAAAGAATTATTCGATGTATCACCAGTATATAAAGAAGCATATCCAGATACATCTGTAGCATTAAGAAAGATGCAGGATTTAGAGAGCGAGGATTTAAAAGATTACTTCGCTGGACTTAGGAGTAAGTTAAACTAATGAACACCTTAGAACTACTGGACAAAAAGGAACTGCTTCAAAAGAGAGCAGAGGAAATTATATCTGGTGCTGAGAAGGAAGTAAGAAAGCTAAATGCTGGCGAGCAGGTAGAATTTGATGCACTTACTAAAGAAGTGGCAGATATAGATATTCAGATTAGGAAGATTGAAGAAGATAACCTTAAACAAACAACACATACAACTAATACTATGAAAGAAAAGTTTTCACTTTTAAAGGCTATCAATGATGTAGCCAATAACAGACAATTAGACGAGAGAGCACAGGAAGTAGTAACTGCTGGTATCGCAGAAATGCGCAAGGCTGGTCAGTCTTATAGCGGACAGATTGTACTTCCTATCGAGGAAAGAGGTGATATTAAAGCTACTGTAGCTACAGCAGGACAGGAGAATGTAGCAGAAGATAAGTTAGGTATTCTAGAACCATTGAGAGCAAATTTAGTATTGGCACAAGCAGGTGCTTCTTATATGACTGGACTTGTAGGTAATGTTTCTATTCCTGTTTATTCTGGTTCAAATGTAGGCTGGGCTGGTGAAGTTGATGCTGCTTCTAATGGCGGTGGTACATTCTCAGAAGTAAACCTAGAGCCTAAAAGACTTACTGCATATATCGACGTATCTAAGCAATTCTTAATTCAAGACTCTAATTCTGCTGAGGAAATGCTAAAGAGAGATATTGTTTCAGCTATTGCCAACAAACTTGAAGCTACTATTTTGGGTAGTGAAGCTGGTGATGCAAAGAAACCTGCTGGTATGCTTAATGCTGTAGTAGCAGATAGCAATGCTATCACTTACAAGGATATTGTTAAGATGGAAGCTGATTTGGAAGCTAAGAATGTGAGAGGTGATATTAAGTTTATTGTTTCACCTTCTGCTAAGGCTGATTTAAAGACTACTGACAAGGGTACTGATACTGGTAAGTATCTGATGGAAGGTAATGAGGTAAACGGTTATCCAGTTCTTTCTACTTCTGCTGTAGCTGGTAAGGGCGTAATCTTCGGTAATTTTGCTGATTTGGTTATCGGTCAATGGGGTGGAATTGATTTAACAGTAGACCCATATACACAAGCTGCTAACGGTAAAGTAAGACTTGTTATCAATGCTTACTTTGATGCCAAGCCTAGAAGAGCAGAAGCATTTGTTAAGAAGGTTCTTAAAGCCTAATTATAGTCTATTTAATAAGTAGTAAGCTATGTATATAACTTTAGAACAAGCAAAGAAACACCTGCTAGTAGATGAGGATTTTAGGGCAGATGATATGTACATTCTGGACTTAATAGCTGTAGCAGAGGATTCAGTATCTAAACATTTAGACATAGCTTTAGATGAATTAGAAGTAGGTGGTACTTTACCACCTGCTATAATTCACGCTATGTTACTAATGATAGGTAACTTATATGCTAATAGAGAGCCTGTAGCATTTGGTACGGTAGTTAAACTGCCTTATAGTTATGAATATCTTATAGGACTTTATAAACACTATGAAATAAAATGAGGGCAGGACTATTAAATTATCCAATTACCATACAAGAACCTATAACACTAAAAGATGTATATGGGGCTAATGGTATAGACTGGAAGGATGCTATAAGTACCAGAGCGCAGGTTACTTATAATTCTGGAAACAGACAGAACCAGAATAATGAAATAATCCACTGCTATACAGTTACCTTTACTATAAGGCTATATCACAAAGTTAATGAGCAAATGCGAATTATTTGGAATGGCAATAAGTACAGGATTCTTAGTATTAACCGAGAATTATATAAGCAATCAATAACCATAGTAACTGAATTGATAAATGAATAATATAGAAGTAGATGCCAGACAGATTACTTCTATGTTTGCAGATTTGACAAGCAGACAGCAAAGGCAGGTCTATAGAAGTGCTTTAAGAAAGGGTGCTGGTATCTTAGTCGGTGAAACTAAAAGGCAGCTAAGGCAGACTTTAGGCAGGGCAGCTTCCAGTAGAAACTGGTGGAATGGTAAGACCTTAATAAGTGGAATCAAAGCTAATGCTGATAGAAACGGAGAAGAAGCTAAAGTACATATTATGGGTGACTTTAGATTGAAGTTCTTTGAACTGGGCACTAGAGTTAGAAGAACCACTGGTAGTAATACTGCATCTGTTAGGGGAAGGAATCCCATTAGAAGGCAGAGAGTATCAGCCAATAGAGGTAGTATTAATGCAGCACATTTCTTTAGAACAGCTAAAGCCAATAAGGAAAGGGAAATCTTTGATAATATGGATAACCTTATAAGCCAGTCAATTCAGAGAATAGCTAATAGGAACAGACGATGAGTTTACAAGTAGGTAAAGCTATCTATAATATTCTTAGTAATGATGCAAAGGTTATAGATAGTGTAGGACATAAAATTTACCCTTTAATAGCTGATACAGGTACTACATTTCCATTCATTGTTTATAGAAGAACAAGTATAGAACCATCTGATAGTAAGGATAGATTTATATATAGTGAAGATACTTATGTGGAAGTGGTTATAGCTTCTGATAAGTACAATGAATCTATAGAAATTGCTGACTTGGTTAAAAATGCCTTACAAGGTAAGAGGGGTAACTATTCTGGTATTAACATACACGATATTAGAATGACAAATGCAGATGAGGATTATATAGAAGATACATTCATTCAGAACCTTACATTCAACATAAAGACAAATGGCAGGACAAGTAATTAACGGTGGTGACTTAATGCTATTTATTGACGATAAGTCTATAGCATTTGCCACTAGCCACAAACTAAGTATAAATGTAGAAACAGTAGAAACCACTTCTAAGGATAGCGGTGGTAAATGGGTAGCTAAGGCTGCTAGAAAGATTAGCTGGAACTGTAGTACCGAGAACCTTTATTCTAATGATGGTGAAGGTATGACTTTTGACCAGTTATTCGATAAGCTGACAGCCAGAACACCTATTAAGGCTGTATTCTGTTTAGAGAAAGACTACGCAACAAAGAAAGATGAAGTTCCTTCTGGTGGATGGTTGCCAGCCACTACTGGAACATATTCGGGTAATGTTATTATTACAGCACTTGAAGCTAATGCACCTAATGGAGATAATGCAACATTTACAGCTTCATTTGAAGGTGTTGGAGCACTTACAAAGACAGCATAATTATAAGCCTTTATATCTCTAGGTTATGGAGGTGTAAAGGCTTTATTATTTAATACTTATTGATATGACTATTAAAGGACAAGACTACAAATTGAAATATACTCTTAGAGCCTTATTTATCTATGAACAGATTACAGGTAAGGCATTTGAGTTAAAGACTATCACAGATGAATATCTATTCTTCTACTGTGTCTTAATGGCTAATAATCCAGACAGTTCACTAACCTTTGAAGAACTGATAGAAGCCATAGATGAAGATATGGGTATTATGGTAGAGTTCCAGAACTTTTTAAAGAAGGAACTGGAGAAGCAGCAGCTATTCATTACTAATAATGCGGATGCTAAAAAAAAGTCCTAACCACTAAGGAGATATATTCAGCCTTAGTAATAGAAGGTGGACTAGACCCAGAATATGTACTAGATAAGATGCAGATGTATGAGTTAGAACCATTGATTAGCAATCTACATAGGAAGGACAGAAATAGCTGGGAACAGGCTAGAATGGTAGCTTATGTAATTGCACAATGTAACAGCACTAAGAAGTTAAAGCCTACTGATATAATGCAGTTTACTTGGGATAGTGATACTACAGGAGAAACATCTATTAGTAATGAAGATATAAAGAGATTGAAAGAGAAAGCTAAACAATATACAACACATAATTAAATATGGCTGATTTAGTAACCAGACTATTATTAAATAGTAGTCAATTTGATAACAACATAAGACAGTCCACACAACAAGTACAGCAGTTTCAGCAGGTAGGAAGGAATATCACAGCCACTATAGGAAGATTTGCTGGTGTGCTAGGTGTAGCTATGACAGCAGGAGAAGCATTTAATGCTGCTGTTAATAGTTCCAGAGAAGCACAACAGGACTGGAATACTGTAGTAGGTACTGCTAAGACTACTGTAGATAACTTCTTTTCATCTTTATATAGTGGTGATTGGACTGTATTTGAGAATGGGATATTAAATGCTATCGGACTAGCTAAGAGATATACAGAAGCCTTATCTAATGCTAAGATGGCTATGGCTATCGGTGAATCTAAAGCAGATAGATTAGAAGCAGAAAGAAATAACTATGAATACCTTATTACTAAGAAGGGTATTAGTAATGAAGAAAGAACAGCAGCCTATAACACTTACATAGAATTATCTAAGAAGGAAATCTTAGAGAGGGAAAGTAAAAGTAAGTACTTCTGGGAACAGATTCAAGAAGTAATGAAGGCTAAAGGCGTTACTGGTATTAATGATGCTAAGGAAGCACAGAAACTATATGAGAGTTTATTAGACCCATCTACTAAGGAATATGCAGATTTAGAGAAGTACAAGCAAAGGAAGTCAGATGCTAAAGGTACTAGGAATCTAGGTTACTTAATGATGATTAGCGGTGCTGGTATAGGTAGTGAAGGTTTAGATACTTATACTAAAGGTGTTAAGGAACTGGAAGAAGCTACAGATGAGAGCCTAGAGAATATGATTAGATTCCAGAATATCTTTACTTCGGAAGTCGGTGAAGAAGTAAAGGATATGCTAGATAAGGCTATAACCTTTACTGATAAGGCTGGTACTATTAAGAAAGATATGTCTGATGCAGGACAGGATTTAAAGGATAATCTTAATAATGGAGAGGTTAAATTAAAACCTGTTATTCCTACTGGTTCATTAGCAGAACTGGATGCACAGATAGCATCTTTAAGAAAGGAATTAAGCCTAGCTATTAGTAATGAAGATAGGATAAGAATCAATGCTGAACTAAATGCACTTACTGAACAGAAGAGGGTAATAGAGTTCCAGTACAAATATCCTAATGCACCTATTGGAAAGTTAGATGGCAAACCTGCTGGTTTGGCTGGTATGGTGAAGCCAGAAATACCTACTTCACTTCCTAAGTTTAGTAACCCTATTACTAATAAGAATATCAAACTGAATAATGAGTACGCACAAAGTTTAGGTGCTATAGCTTCTATTATGGGTTCTGTAACCAATATGACCAATGAAGGTGCGGCAGCTTGGTTAAGTTGGGGTGCTAATTTGATTAGTGCTGTAGCAGCAGCTATCCCACAAATTGTAGCATTAACTACAGCTAAGAAAGGTGAAGCTATTGCCAGTGGTGTAGCCAGTGCAGCCCAAACACCGTTTGTAGGATGGTTGTTAGCAGGTGCAGCAGCGGCGGCTGTAGTAGCAGCTTTGGCTAGTATTCCTTCTTTTAGTACTGGTGGTATATTTGCTGGTAATAGTACTATAGGAGATATGAACTTAGCTAGGGTAAATGCTGGTGAAATGATTCTTAATAACAGACAGCAAAGGAATCTGTTTAACCTGCTTAATGGTAATGGGGTTATAGGTTCTGCTGGCGGTGGTCAGGTAGAATTTAAGATTAAAGGCAAGGAACTTGTAGGAGTTCTAGCCAATTACAATAACAAAACAGCTAAAGTAAGATGAAATACACAGCACAATTCTATGATATAAATGAGAAGCTATACACATTGGAAATAGGTTCTGGAGAAGTGCAGAACATTACTTTATCTGCTACACCATTCATAACCGAGTTAGAAACTTCTGATTCACATTTATATAAGCCTTGCAAGTATAGTAGTGCTACTATAGGAATGATTACAGACGATTATAAGTTTGATTTGTATAGTAGTACAGCACAACAGAATAAGGTAGTTCTTAGTAATGCTGATGGTATTGTATGGGTTGGGTATGTTACACCCAATCTATACAGCCAAGGCTATGAGAATGAATTAGAAGAAATAGAGGTAGAAGCCATAGATGCACTTAGTACATTACAGTATTATAAGTACACCATTATAGGCAGTAAGAAAGATATAGTTTCATTTACCCAGATTATAAACCATCTGCTTAGTAAATGTAATGCTTATAGTTCCTTCTATATTTCGGATAATACACAATTAAATGCTACATCTGACTTTTGTTTACCTAGTAAGATGTATATCAGTGAACAGAACTTCTTTGATGAAGATGATGAACCTATGACTATGCAGGAAGTTCTGGAAGAAGTTTGCAAGTACCTTAATGTAACTGCTGTAGCTGATGGGGATAAGGTTTACTTCTTGGATTATGATGCTGTTAAGAAGGGAATCAATACCTACTATAAGTTTACCATTGGTAGTACAGCATCCACTAAGGTTACATTACAGCAGTCTAAGGAGATAGAAGCCAGTGATTATGTTGAAAATGGTGGTCAGCTATCCTTAGATAATGTATATAATAAGGTTACTGTTAAAGACAGTCTATACAGCTTTGACAGCATTATACCTAGTATCTGGGATGAGAACTATTTAACCAACTATGGTGGTAGCTGGTCTTATGTGCAGGAAGTAAATGAAGATGGTAAAGGTGGTATGCACAAATGTTTCTTTAAGTATCTAAAGAACAGCAACTATAAATGCTACTATTACAATAAGGCTACATTAGCACAAGTATCAGCACCTTCTACTATTAACTATGCTACTACACAGAACTATGTAGGTGCTACTATCTGTAAAGCCTTCTTTGATAAGGTTACTGATTTTAATAAGAAGTACAATAATATTAATTTTACAGACTATGTACTGTTACACGTTCATAATACTTATGATGGTAAACTAAGACCATTGTTTGAACTGGAAGTAAATGATAATAATGTTAGCTTCATTGGTGGTTCTACCTATCTGATTATTAAGGGTAACTTCCTATTTATGGATAGGGAATCTGAAATGTATATAATGCAGGGGTATAGTAACAAGAAAGATGACTTCAACCCAGATAATCTTTACATAGACTGTAAGTTAAAGTATGGTAGTATGTACTGGAATGGTTCTAGGTGGACTACTACAGATAGTACATTCAAATTATACTTTGATAATCAAGGACAGTCAGACCATTGTATTAACAGGATATTCCCAGTTAAAAATAACATTACTTGGAATATGGGGATAGATGGTGAAGGTTATGCTATTCCGATGCCTAATACTAATGAAGTAATTACTGGTAAACCTACATTTACTTTATACCATCCACACAAAGTAGATAATAGCTATAGATGTGATGCTGTTTGGTTATCTGACTTCGATATACAGGCTAAAGTTCAGAACTTCCAGAAGGAAGAAGAAAAGGATTCTGATACTGAATACAGCAACATTATAAACGAGGACTTTGTAAATGAGATGGATTCAGAAGAATTTGCTATATGTACTTGGGATAATAAGGAATGTAACTATAGTGCAGTTTGCTATAGTGCTAATGGTACTAGCTTTACTTATCTGGATAACGTATATAATAAGGCTACTAAGCAGATGTATAGACTGGAAGAGCATCTTATATATAGGTTAGTAACACAATATAGTACACCTTCTGCTATTCTGAATCTGAACCTACAGAACAAGTTTAAAGTATATGCTACTATGACTGATAACCATCTTCCAAATAAAACCTTTATAGTGGATAGCATTACTACAGATTATAGATTATGTAAGCAGGAAATACGGTTAATAGAGAAGAAGTAATATGCAATTTACAAGAACAAACATAAATAAGACATTTCGTAACGGTGTAGTTAATGCCAGTAATGTAGCTGTTACTAATGTTGGCGGTGGTGGGGGAAGTTCTTCTTTAAGTGGAAACTTTCTACCTGCTGTTAATAATGGTGATGGTTCTTATACTGTAGATTTATCAAAGGTAGTGTTTACTGGAAACTTAATTGGTGAAGGTGAAATTACTGCTTATGGTCAAGGTTCTACAGGTGGTGGAAGCACTTCTACAGGTTCAGTTACTATTTATGATGGTTTGGATTCTGTAGCTGTAGATGCTGCTTTATCAGCCAATCAAGGTAGGATATTAAGAGAGATGATATTAGAAGCTGGAACTGGTGGTAGTACACTATTATCTAAATTGGAAGATGTAACACTGACTAATCTGGCAGACGGTCAGATATTAAAGTATGATGCAACTTCTAAGAAGTGGGTTAATGGTGATGGTACTAAGGTTACTTGGACTAATATAGAAGGGAAGCCAGCAGCACTTACAGATGCTAATATAGCTAAGTGGAATGAGAACAGCCATACACATACTAATAAGACTACATTAGATAAGATAACAGAAACCAATCTTACTAGTTGGAATAACAAACTAGATAAAGCAATATGGGATAAAGCGTTTTACTTTGATAGTGCAGGTGATTTAAGAGCAAAAGTTAATGTAATAGGCGAGAAAGAAATTAGTGCTTATGGTGCTGGAACTACTTCGGGTGCTGGAACTGTAACTATAGTGGATGCACTTACCAGTACAGCTACTGACTGTGCTTTAAGTGCTAATATGGGTAGAATCCTTAAAGATATGATAGATTCTAAAGGTAGTGTTTCTAGCTGGGAAGATATAACCGATAAACCTAGTTGGATAACATCTACAAAACCTTCTTATAGTTGGAATGAGATTACTAGTAAACCTAGCACCTTTACACCTTCTGAACATACACATAATTATGCCAGTTTGGTTAAGGTAGGTAATACTGCTTATAATGCTGCTAGCAATGTTATTAGTTTACCTGCTTATCCTACTTTATCTAGTTTGGGTGCAGTTAGTTCTACAGACTTTAACGCACATATAGGTAACACTACATTACATATTACTAGTACTGAAAGAACCAACTGGAATGATGCCAACAGCAAGAAGCATACACATTCTAATAAGTCTGTACTGGATGGAATAACATCTGCTAAGGTTACTAATTGGGATGGTGTGGTAACTAACTGGAATAAGGCTTTTTACTTTGATTCCAATGGAGATTTGAAGGTTAAAGTGAATGTAATTGGTGAGAAGGAAATTTCAGCCTATGGTGCAGGTGCTTCTGGTGGAAGTGGTAGTATTACTATAGTAGATGCTTTAACCAGTACGGCTACAGATGCAGCACTTTCAGCCAATCAAGGTAGGATTCTAAGGGAATTGATTGATAATGTTGGCGGTGGTGTAAGTAGCTGGAATGATTTAACAGATAAGCCAAACTGGATAACTGATACTAAACCTTCTTATAGCTGGTCTGAAATTGGTAGTAAACCTTCAACATTTACCCCCAGTACGCATACACATAATTATGCTAGTACTGTTAAGGTTGGTTCAACAAGTTATAATGTTAGTGGAAATACTATCAGCTTACCAGCATATCCTACAGTACCTTCTGCTTTAAAAAATCCTAATGCACTTACTATTAGCTTGAATGGTACTTCACAGGGTGCTTATGATGGTAGTGCTGCAAAGAGTTTCAATATAACAGCAGCTAGTGTAGGTGCAGCAGCCAGTTCGCATAGTCATTCAATTAGTAATGTTAGTGGTTTACAAGATGCCTTAAATGGTAAAGCAGCTAGTAGCCATAATCATAATAGCAGTTATGTATCTGCATTAGGAACTAATGGCAATTACCTTACTTGGACAAAAAATGGCACTACTAATAATATTACAGTTCCATACGCTAGTAATTCAGACAAGTTAGATGGAATGAACCATACTGATTTTGAGAGTTATAAACTTGTAACAATAGATACCTCTGGTTTGAATAATAATACTTGGTATCCTGTAACTATGGTTATTGGAAACTCACAACAAACAAGAATCAGAATCGAAGGCAATACTAATGCTAATGCTACTTGGAATAGTAGAGGTGATAAAAATATGGCTCTAATACTGGACTATACAGTTAATGGTTCACAATGGGGCTGGACTCAAGTAGTAAGAACTATACACGCTTATCAAGAAGGTGCTGGAACATCTAGCTGTTTAAGAGGATTGGGACAGCTAACAAATTCTTCTACAGAATATGTATATGTGAGAGGTGGGGCTAAATATAACTTCTATGTCAGTAGATTTATAACACCTACTTTGAGAACATCTTCATATACTGCTAGTAGTCAATCAGTAGCACCTACTACATCTGCACCAGCAGCTATAAGTAGAAATGTGGCATATATTTCTGATACAGTAGCAGCAGCTAATAAGGTTACTAATTCTATATCATTTGCAGCAGGTTCATTTGGTACTAAGTCCTATAATGGTAGTACAGCAGTAACAGTAAATGTACCAACACATACCAGCCATTTGACTAATAATAGTGGATTCATTACTAGTAGTGCTAGTATCAGTGGTAACGCTGGTAGTGCTACAAAACTACAGACAGCTAGAACTATTAACGGTACTTCATTTAATGGTACTGCTAACATTACTACGGCAAATTGGGGTACTACTAGAAGTATTTATATCCAAGATGCTACAGCTACTAATACCAGTTCGGCAGTTAGTGTAAACGGTGGTGGTAATGCTTATTTGAAATTACCAACTAACATTAAAGTCGGTACACTTACAGCTACAGGTGAAGTGACTGCTTATTCTGATATTAGGCTTAAAACAGACATTCAGCCATTAGAGAATAGGGGTTACATTAAACCTGTTACATATAAGAAGGATGGTAAGGACTGTATAGGATTCATAGCACAGGAAGTAAGGGAACTATATCCAGAACTAGTTATAGAAGATAATACAGAAGATAAATATCTATCTGTCAATTATGCACAGTATGTAGCAGTATTACAAGCACAGATTATAGACCTTAAAAAAGAGATAGACGAATTAAAGAATATAAAAACTAAATAATATGGCTTTAGCGAGTTCGGGTATAACAACAAGTTTAGTCGGAAACACATTAGGCATATCAAATAGAAATGTAGGTGGATTATGTACTAGTAGTAATGTGAATCCGTGGTCAAAGTGGAAGCCTATACATAGTACTGTATCTACAATGACTTTAGGAGAGTTGAAGAATAGGAACTATGGAATCCAGATAATTCAAGCCAATAACCCAACTTCATTAGTAAGTGCTATTAAGGCTAATGGAAATAAAGGCTACACATACAATAAACCTACTGGCGGTTCTAATAGTCCTTATAGATTGGGTGACTTTAGAAATTATGAACATAGTGCTACTATGCCTTTGTATGCTACTTATAAAGATGGTGCTGTACAAAATATAGGCGGTGTAACTTCTAGTAATCACGCTTCTTATGAAAAACCACTAGCAGGTATAGAATCTAGCACACCAGGGGGTGATACTTCTAGTTTAACTTATCTTACTAAAGATGATATATATGTAGTATATGGTACTGATGGAAGTAAGTTGAACCTTCATAGAGGTGCTTTAGTAACAGATGGTAGTAAATCTTATTGGTATAGTGGAAAGTTGTACTGGTGGACTACACAAATGCAGCAGTTTAAAGGTAAGACTGTACAAGTATATGAGTTTTTAACTAATGCAGTTAGTACACCTACTTCACCACATACAGGTAATGCTAATGATAGATTCTTAGCCTTACCTATGCCAGTAGCATCTATACAAGTTAAAGCAGATGTAGTAGCAGGAAGTCAGAAGGTACAAATTATCTTTAAGGCACAGCAAAGAGAAAATAATACTAAGTACTATGATTGGGAACTACAATTTAGTGCAGTAGGTTCTACTTATAGAGGTGGCACAATTAATAATATTGCAGTTAAGCTATGTAAGGATAACAAAGGTATTAATCAGATTGCTTCTGCTAGTGGTCTACCTAAATCACTTACAGTTAATGATGAAACAACTTCACAGAAATATACTGGTTCACTTTATAATAATAGCACATCTTCTATTTGCTGGCTATGTTTATGGTTTGATAACCAGTTACAAAGGTCTATACAAGCACTTATGCCAATGCCTATACCTTAATAATCAGATATAACCAATAGCATATTTAAACTTTAAAACTATGGCTACAACTATCGAAATGCAGCACACAAATTACAATGTAGTAACAGATAATGGAACAATGAAGTTAGAAGGTACATTCAATATTGATATGAATGGAAAGATGAACTATAATGTTAGTATCTACCTTATTGAAGATATGAAATATATTGGTGATGCTAACTACTGTGAACTGGATGGGGGATTAGTTAATTATAACTATAACCTTCCAGCAGCTAATAAGGCTGATGTAATAGCATTAGTAGATACATCCATTCAAGAAATTAAAGTTAAACAATCAGCAGAATGACAAAAGAAGATAAGCTAAACTTACAATTAATATCAGCAGCAGTATTAGTAATAGTAGGCTGTGGTTTATTAATTGGAGGGTTCTGTGTAGCACCATTAGGAATAATAGACAGCAGCGTACTTATTGCCTTTGGTGAAACTTGTACCTTTGCTGGTGCCTTGTTTGGTGTAGATTATCATTATCGGATGATATTTAGAAAGTAAATAAATTTAGCCTGTAGTCTGGTGATAGATTGCAGGCTATTTGTTTATGTGGCTACTTTGTAGTACATTTGCAGCGTGATTCTGATAGCACTATTTGTCTGAATAGCCAGTATAATAGTGTGCTGGCATAATTTAAACTTTTTATATTATGATACAGAATCAAGAATCACAGATGGATGTTCTTTCAGTATTGGTTTCAGCAGACCGCAAGGATTTAAGTAAGGCTTTTGGTGTTGGTTTGTATATTACAGACAACGACACTGTAGAACAGGTTACGGCTAAATGTAAAACTTATATCGCAAGATATGAACTATACATAGCCAATCTTAAAGCTGTGCTGGCGATTCCAAGCGACGATTTGGAGTCTAAAATGCGAAAGGCTAAGGCTTATCGCTACATTCAATCTCTTACAGAGGATGATAAAGCAGCCTTGAAGGAGTTGATAGGTCAGTAATTGGAAGGACTTCAAACAATGGGGCTAGCTTCGGCTAGCCTTTTTTATTTTAAGATGTATGGAGTATAAGAAGTATGGAAGAAAGATAGTGGATGCTATCGAAGGTATAGATAACCCAGCCTATAAGGTATCATTAGATTGTATTAGAAGAAGCCATTTTACATTAGGCACTTTAGTTATAGCTAATACTATCTATGATGGATTTATAACACTATGCCAGTCTAAGAACTATCTATGTGCTATTCAGCAAATAAGGATGCAGATAGATAATTGTATGACTATATTTGCTAGCCAGTTAGTAAAGAACCAGACTTCTTTCTATAACCACTTTGATAAAGGTGGGGCTTTGAATCAGATGAAAGTAAAGGGTAATGCACTAACTACTAATTATCTTCTGGAGTTATTAGATGAGAAGTATATAGGTATTAGGGATATATACAGGGAAGGCTGTAAGTGGATTCATCCTACTAGCAAACGATTGAACTTCTATTATATTACACCTTTGACTAATGGAGAGCCAACTAGTATAGTAGGTTATAAAGATAAGGAATATAGTATAGTTAATGGGTTAATGGCAGATACATTACTGGAAGATATATGTAATGATATGTACTATGCTATGGATATACTACTAGAGTTAGTAAATGAACAGATAAGGCTACAGAAAGAAGAAGCTAGTGCTGTTACTACTGATGAACAGCTAATGAATAACATAGATGAAGTATTTGATAAGATAGGTATTCAAGTAGTTTTAGATAAGGGGAATGGGGTAATATTTTAAGCTGATAGTCGGTTAAACCCCAGCCTACCCTACTTTTCACGGCTGTAAGTTTCCAAATATGCAAAAGGTTGCATTATTTAACATTCTTCATAAATGATTGATAATCAATCTATACGAATGGTTAAAGTATTTATTCTGTTGTTCCAATGGAATAAATACCCCTTCGCGTAGTCGTTATTCCACCTTCATGTTCAGTGGGGTGAATTTTGCTTCCGGCGGGGCTTCGCAGGAGTACGGAGAGGCTCTTTCGGCTGTTCTGCCCTTAGAAACCAAGGATTATAGTAAAGTGGATAAGGTGGGCGTGAATGCTTCCGTAGTCGGTGTGGGCGGGGGCGGTACCAAGACTTTGGACCGTGGCTCCTTGTCCGTCGATCTGAATTACCAGAATCTGAGCTTATATGACAAGGTTTATTCCGGACGGACAGAATTTGAGCGGCCCTACCGGATGTTTTCCGGTGCCACCCAGTTCCGTCATACCCCCGGCGATGCGACGGTTTTTAAGATCTATGCGCAATATGACCGGACAGACTTTTCTGCCTATGAGGGGGATGAACGCAGATTGTTCGCTCTGGCCGAAGACAACATCTACGTCAATGCTACCTTTCGCTATCGTGCGGCAGGTGGATGGGACTGGTTTGCAGGGGCTGCTTATTCCTATTATAATCGGGAGGTCAACGCTGCTGCTGTTTCGGGAGATAATTGGCTGGAACGCCAGTGGGAGTTGCATTTGAAGACTAAGATGTCTAGGCGCTTCTCGTCAGTATTCCACCTGGATATGGGGGTGGAGAGTTATATCCGTAACTATCGGAATTGTTATCTATACTCCGACATAGACGATGCCAACCAAATGTCCCCCACTATCAGTGCAGGTTTCTTTTCGGCTGCTTACTATCCGCTGGAGCGCTTGAAGGCAGAATTGTCTTTCCGTACGGAGTACACTTCTCTGAACCGGAAGATGAATTTTTCTCCGCGTCTGGCGGTAAATTACTATTTGGGGGATATGATGCTCTCTGGCATAGTGGGCCGCTACACGCAATTGCCCGAAAATGACTGGTTGGTACGTAACCGGAAGTTGATGTCCGAGGTGTGCATGCAATATAATCTGGGGATGCAATACGGTTATGAAGGACGTTTCTATAAGGCAGAACTTTATTATAAAGACTATAGCCGCTTGGTTCTGGAAGAAACAGATGCTGGAACGGGGAGTGTACTTCTGACTTCCGGTGGATACGGATATAGCAGAGGTGTAGACTTGTTCTTCCGCGACCGGATTTCGATAAAGAATCTGGAATACCAGTTGTCCTATACGTATAACATTTCCAAGCGTAAATATCAGAGTTGTTCCGAGCTGACCATTCCCCAGTATGCCACTCGGCATAACGCGGCATTGGTTGTGAAATATTCCTTGCCCCGTCTTCACTCCATCATCAGCTTAACGAACCGTTTCAGCACGGGGCGTCCCTATCATAATCCATTGCTGCCGGGGTTGATGAACGATGAAGTGAAGCCTTATAATAGCTTGGATTTAGGGGTGACCTTTCTGGCGAGCAAGAAGGTGATTATCCATGCTTCCGCCAGCAATATCCTCGGTCGCAAGAATGAGTTTGGCAAAGTAGACAACAAGGCTGTCCTGGCTTCCCAAGACCGTTTCTTTTATGTAGGAGTGTACGTCACTTTGGGGAAGAAGGCTGCTTACGATGTATCCAATTTCTAATGATAACTCTTTAAAAAAGAACAAAGATGAAAGCAATGATTATTTTTTTAGTGTTTGTGTTACAAAGTGTTGCCCAGATGCTTTTTGCTCAGAACCTGACCATTGAAGTGCGTGACATTGAAAAGGTGGAGGGACATCTCTACGTCGCCCTCTATAACTCGGAAGAGGCGTTCATGAAGAAACCCTTGACCGCTTTCCGGATAGATGTAAAAGATACGTCGCTCTCCATCCCTTGCCAGGGACTTCCTGCGGGCACGTATGCCATTTCCCTTTTCCAGGATGAGAATGGAAACGGGAAGCTGGATAGCGGGGCTTTTGGCATCCCTACGGAGAAGTTTGGTTTCAGCAATGATGCCGAAGGCATGATGGGGCCTCCGTCCTATGCCAAATGTAGCTTCATTTTCTCCGGAGACATGACTTTGGTGATACATCTGAAGTAAAAATTGAAATATAATCCTTATTTTTGTGGCTCAACCTCAATAATAAGGATTATGAAACGAGTTGCACGACTTCTGGGATTTCTTGGAGTGGTATGTCTGCTGTCCTCTTGTGGCGGACGTTCTTTCATTACAGACGCTTCTTACCGCCAACGTGTGGAGCAGGACTTCAATCAAAAAAAGGAAAGGTTACCGCAGGGTGATTTGTTCGCTATTTTCGATGCGGACCTGACGCCGTATGAGCGTGAGGCACTGGAGTTTCTCTATGCCTATATGCCTTTGGCAGACATAACCGACTACCCCGGCGAATTTCATCTGATGAATGTGCGAGCCTCTCGGAAGGCGGCCGAGGAAATGCCTTGGGGAGAAACGGTGCCCGAGGAGGTGTTCCGTCATTTCGTGCTTCCGGTGCGGGTGAACAATGAGCATCTGGATAGTGCACGGGTAGTGTTTTACGAAGAACTGAAGAATCGTGTCAAGTCTCTGTCCCTTTATGATGCCATTCTGGAGGTGAACCACTGGTGCCACGAGAAGGCTATCTATACTCCCTCCGATGCCCGTACCAGTTCGCCTTTGGCAACGGTACGCACGGCATACGGGCGTTGTGGTGAGGAATCTACCTTGCTGGTTGCCGCCTTGCGTTCGGTGGGCATTCCTGCCCGTCAGGTCTACACCCCCCGGTGGGCGCATACGGACGACAATCATGCGTGGGTAGAAGCATGGGCAGACGGGAAATGGTATTTTCTTGGAGCCTGCGAACCGGAACCGGTACTCAACCTTGGCTGGTTCAATGCTCCGGCCAGTCGCGGTATGTTGATGCATACCAAGGTCTTCGGACGTTATGAAGGAGCGGAGGAAGTGATGTCCGTCACTCCTACTTATACGGAAATCAATGTAATCGGTAACTATGCAGCGACAGCCAAGTCCACCGTTACGGTAACGGATGGGCAAGGCAATCCGGTATCTGATGCCTGTGTGGAGTTCAAACTCTATAATTATGCGGAGTTCTATACTGTGGCCCGGAAACAGAGTGATGAAGAGGGAAAAGCTTCCTTGACGGCTGGCAAAGGCGACATGCTGGTATGGGCCTCCAAAGACGGAAAGTTCGGTTATGCCAAACTGTCTTTCGGCAAGGACCATGAACTGACAGTGAAGATGGACAAGACTGTCGGTGACGGCCATGCGGTAGATTTTGAACTTGTGCCGCCACCCGAAAATGCGGAGTTACCGACGGTTACGCCCGAACAGCGTGCGGCGAACGACCGCCGCATGGTTCATGAAGATTCCATCCGCAACGCTTATGTGTCTATGTTCATGACGGATGAGACAGCACGTTATTTTGCCCGGCAGTACAAGCTCGACGAAGATGCCGTTTCACGGATACTGGTCGCTTCCAGAGGAAACCACCGGGTCATTGCCGACTTCATGGCACGGTTGCGCTCTGAAAAGTCCAAAAGAGGAGGTCTGGACCTGCTCCAACGGATTTCGGCAAAAGACCTCCGCGACGTTACGCTGGAAGTTCTGATGGACCACATGCAATCCCGTATGTGCAAGAATGCCGACCATTTCCGCAGATATGTGCGCAATCCACGCGTAAGCAACGAGATGCTGACCCCCTATAAAGGCTTTTTCAAGAAAGCCGTCTCAAAGGAAGATGCTGAGGCATACAAGGCAGAACCGATGAAACTGGTGGCATGGGTGGCCCAAAATATCCGGGTAGACAATGACTGTAATCTGGGAGGGGCTCCCATTTCTCCAGAAGGGGTCTGGAAGGCCCGTGTGGCTGATGCCCATAGCCGTGACATTTTCTTCGTCTCCATGGCACGCAGCATGGCAATCCCTGCCCGTATCAACGGAGTGACCGGCAAAGTACAGTTGATAGGGGATGATGGTGTGACGGATGTGGACTTGAACCATCATCCGGAAGAGCCGGTCTTTATGGCGGAAGGAATTGCTTCGAAGGGAAAGTTAGTGGCTTCCTATAAGCCTATCCGTTCGTTGGACAACCCGAAATACTATTCTCATTTCACCCTTTCCAAACTGACTCCGCAGGGTAGTTTACAGTTGCTTTCTTATGACGAAGGCGATACGGATATGGGCGGTGGTACTACCTGGAATAGCCTGCTGAGGGAAGGAACTGCTCTGGAGGCCGGAGGTTATGTTTTGGTGACAGGTACACGCCTTGCCAGCGGTACGGTACTTTCTAAAACCACCTTTTTCAATATTCTGCCGGAGAAGACAACGGAAATTGAATTGGTGATGCGCGAGAGCGAGGATGAGGTGCAGGTTATCGGGAACTTTAATTCGGAGTCTCTCTTCACTCCGCTGCCGGACGCCGGCTCCGCAGCCCGGCAGAGTCTGCTGCAGGCTTGTGGGCGCGGTTACTTTGTCGTAGGCATTCTGGGTGTCAACCAAGAGCCAACCAATCATGCGTTGCGCGATATCGCTTCATTCAAGGCTGATTTGGAGAAGTGGGGGCGTAAGATGGTGTTGCTGTTCCCTAATGAGGCCAAAGCCGGCAAGTTCGCCCGCGAGTCATTCCCCGATTTGCCCTCTACCATTATTTATGGTATAGATACGGACGGTATCGCTGCGCAGATTGCAGAAAGCATGAAGTTGAAGCATAAAGAGAGCCTGCCGATATTCATCATAGCCGATACTTTCAATCGGGTGGTCTTTGTATCGCAAGGATATACCATCGGACTGGGAGAACAACTGATGAAGACAATAAAGGGGTTATAGGGCTTTCTGCTATGAATTGTAAATAGTAATTGTCAAATAATAAATCATCCGATGCCTATTATCGAAATATCATCTTTGACTCATCCCGGTGTGGAGATCTTCAGTACCCTTACCGAAGCCCAGTTGCGCAACCGCCTTGAGCCGGACAAAGGGCTGTTTATAGCTGAGAGTCCTAAGGTTATCAAGGTGGCTCTGGATGCCGGCTACGAGCCTTTGGCCCTTTTGTGTGAGCACAAGCACATCTATGGGGATGCTGCTGAAATCATTGAACGTTGTGGCGATATACCCGTCTACACAAGCGGTAGGGAATTGCTTGCCGAGCTGACCGGTTACGTCTTGACACGTGGTGTTCTTTGTGCCATGCGCCGTCCGGTTCCGAAGAGTATGGAGGACATCTGCCGGGGAGCCCGGCGTATTGTGGTTATTGACGGGGTGGTGGATACCACCAATATCGGGGCCATCTTCCGTTCGGCAGCAGCTCTTGGCATGGATGCCGTGCTGTTGACGCGTAATTCCTGCGACCCTCTGAACCGTCGTGCGGTCCGAGTTTCAATGGGAACGGTTTTTCTTGTGCCGTGGACGTGGATGGACGGTCCTTTGGATACGCTTGGTGAGTTGGGCTTCCGCACGGCGGCCATGGCGCTTACGGACAATTCCATTTCCATAGACAATCCCGTTTTGAAGACCGAGCCCCGGTTGGCTATTGTGATGGGTACTGAGGGAGATGGTCTTTCGCACGAAGCGATTGCGGGAGCCGACTATGTGGTTCGTATCCCCATGGCGCACGGTGTCGATTCTCTGAACGTGGCGGCTGCGGCGGCCGTTGCTTTCTGGCAACTTCGCGTTTAAAAGTGATAACTCAAAAAACATATATTATGTTGGCATATACTTATATTGAACACGGAAAGTTTGGATTGCTTGAGAAACCGATACCAGTATTGGAGGATGCACGCGATGCTATTGTGCGGGTGACATTGGGTAGCATATGCACCAGTGACTTGCATATAAAGCATGGAAGCGTACCGCGCGCTGTACCCGGAATTACGGTAGGACACGAAATGGTGGGCATCGTAGAGCAGGTGGGTGCCGACGTTGAGTCGGTAAAGCCCGGCGACCGTGTGACTGTGAATGTGGAGACTTTTTGTGGTAAATGTTTCTTTTGCCGTCGCGGATATGTGAACAACTGTACCGATCCCAATGGCGGTTGGGCTTTGGGGTGCCGTATCGATGGCGGCCAGGCGGAATATGTACGTGTGCCCTATGCCGACCAGGGGCTGAATCGTATTCCCGATACGGTAAGTGACGAGCAGGCGCTCTTGGTAGGCGATGTGTTGGCCACCGGCTTCTGGGCCGCCCGTATCTCCGAAATAACCGAGGAAGACACTGTACTCATCATCGGTGCCGGGCCGACGGGTATTTGTACCCTGCTTTGTTCCATGCTGAAGAAGCCCAGTCGCATTATTGTCTGCGAGCAGTCGGCCGAAAGAATCCGTTTTGTCCGCGAGCATTATCCGGAGGTGCTGGTCATTGGGCCGGAAAACTGCAAAGACTTTGTGAGGAAGCATAGCGACCATGGTGGGGCAGATGTCGTACTTGAAGTTGCCGGCACGGAAGATACTTTCCGCTTGGCATGGGAGTGTGCCCGTCCCAATGCCATTGTCACCATTGTGGCGCTTTATGACCAGCCTCAGTTATTGCCCTTGCCGGAGATGTATGGTAAGAATCTTGTCTTCAAGACCGGTGGTGTGGATGGGTGCGATTGTGCCGAGATACTGCGCCTGATAGCGGCGGGACAGATAGATACCACACCACTTATCACACATCGTTTCCCATTAGAGGAAATTGATGAAGCCTACCGTATTTTTGAGAATAGGCTGGAGGGGGTGATAAAGGTGGCGATTGTGGGTAGATAGAAAAAAAGGCTGTCTCAAAATGAGTTTGAGATGGCCTTTTTTGTGTCTGCAAAAAAATCGGACAAGCCCTAACTTCTCTCAGCCAGAACTTGCTCGTGTCCCTAATTTTTCGTATCTTAGGGAATCAAGTCAAGATATCCCAAGGATAATGTTTAAAAGTTACACCTCCAACGATAATCTGCTTTTGCCTCCATATTTAGGCGATTTTATTCCCCAAAATGATCCAGTTCGGGTTCGTCTGGGGCTCCGTCACCAAACAGGAACTGCGTGATTCCGCTCCGGTCACATATCAGGATATCACCCCGAAGAAAGTGGAAAAGGCACTCGTGCAGATAGATGATACCCTGAACGGGGGATGCTGACAGGAAAATGAAAGCAAAGGTAAGACGTCTAAGGAAGTCATGGCCTGAACAATTCAAAAAATATGAATCATAGGGGAAAATACTTGATGGACGTGACAGCTACTCAAAGACAGACAATGACGCCACTTTCATGCGCATGAAAGAGGAGCATATGAGGAACGGACAATTCAACTCCGGATATAATTCCCAGATCAGTACCAATAACCAGTTCATTTTGGGCTATAACTCTCCATCAGTGTGTGGGTGATACTTCCACCTATCCTCTCCCTTTATGGCAGATATCTTGACGTATCTGTCTGTGATGCCGGATACGGAAGTGAAGAGAACTATCTGTATGCTTTCAGACATGGCATTGCATGCTTCGTAAAGTACAATTATTTTCATAAAGAACAGAAAAGTAACTTCAGAAACAATCCGTTTCTGAAGTTACTTTTATTATAATGAAGAAACCGACGGCATGTATTGTCCGATGGGACAGAGAATGGAAAGACTCTCCGATGCAAGGTGGATAACAGGCAACGGTTTTGTGCAGACCAAGATACAGGGTATCTAACTGTAAGGGCTGCCCGTTAAGATGCCGGTGTCACAGAAGCCGCTCGGAAAGGATAGTACAGGTGAATCACCGTCTGAGAAAAATCAAGGAAATAGAACGTGAAAAGTTCATGTCGCCGGAAGGCCTTAAATATCGCAATCAGCGACTGCAGGATGTGGAAGCCGTATTTGGAAACCTCAAGAACAACAAGCAGTTTGATAATTGATAATTGAATTAATCTGATACGAAGTTAACCATATTACAGAGGGGAAACTAATGTAAACTAAATGTTCTTGAATTTGAAGGTAGAGGTGTAAAGTAAATAAAGTTGTATGATTGAAGTAATTTCATTACATGCCATTAATAATATAAGATAGGAGGTGTTTAATATGATTTTGATATTAGTTGATACATAGTGACTTATGAATGTCTTGCTTTGTTGTGACGGTATAGATACTCCGTCACAAGTACGTCACAAAATTAGCAATAATGTGGCAATTTATAGAGAATTTATAGAGTATAATATAGGACACCGTCACAATTGATAAGGTGATGCTACTAAAGAATGATAGGTATAGGTGAGTAGAGCAAGGATAGCGTGGAAGTCTGTTAAAACAAGAAGAGCCTTCCCTAAGGAAAGCTCTTCATATATAATCTGTATATCAGATGATTACTTGCTCAAAGCAGTAGCAACGTCTACGGCACAAGCCACTGTACATCCTACCATCGGGTTGTTACCGATACCCAGGAATCCCATCATTTCCACGTGAGCAGGAACTGATGAAGAACCAGCGAATTGAGCGTCTGAGTGCATACGACCCATAGTGTCCGTCATACCGTAAGAAGCCGGTCCGGCAGCCATGTTGTCCGGGTGCAGAGTACGACCAGTACCACCACCAGATGCTACTGAGAAGTACGGCTTACCAGCCAATACGCGTTCTTTCTTATAAGTACCTGCAACCGGGTGTTGGAAGCGGGTCGGATTCGTAGAGTTACCAGTGATGGATACATCCACACCCTCTTTCCACATGATAGCCACACCTTCGCGAACATCGTCTGCACCATAGCATTTTACTTTGGCACGGGGACCGTCGCTGTATGCGATTTCACGAACTACTTTCAGTTCACCTGTATAGTAATCGAATTGAGTCTGAACGTATGTAAAGCCGTTGATACGAGAGATAATCTGTGCAGCGTCCTTGCCGAGACCGTTCAGGATGCAACGCAGAGGTTCTTTACGTACCTTGTCGGCTTTAGCGGCAATCTTGATAGCACCTTCGGCAGCAGCGAATGACTCGTGACCTGCCAAGAAAGCGAAACACTTGGTTTCTTCACGCAGCAACATGGCTGCCAAGTTACCATGACCGATACCAACCTTGCGGTCGTCAGCTACAGAACCCGGAATACAAAATGCCTGCAGACCGATACCGATAGCTTCAGCAGCTTCAGCAGCGTTCTTGCAGCCCTTCTTAATGGCGATGGCGCAACCTACAACGTATGCCCATTTTGCATTTTCGAAACAGATGGGCTGAGTTTCTTCACAAGTCTTATAAGGATCGAGACCATGAGCTTCGCAGATAGCATTGGCTTCTTCGATGTCTTTGATACCGTTTGCGTTCAATGCGGCAAGAATCTGCTTGATACGACGGTCTTGGCTTTCAAATTTTACTTCTCTAATCATATGTCTTTCCTCCTTATATTATTCGTGACGTGGGTCAATGTGTTTAACTGCACCTTGCTCTTCAGTGAAGCGGCCGTATGTACCGGTAACTTTCTTCAATGCTTCATTGGCGTCTGTACCTTTCTTGATTTCATCCATAAACTTGCCCAGATGAACAAATTCGTAACCGCAGATTTCGTCGTTCTTGTCCAAAGCGATAGTCTTGATGTAACCTTCTGCCATTTCCAGGTAACGAGAACCCTTAGCCAACGTTCCGTACAATGTGCCTACCTGGCTGCGCAGACCTTTGCCCAAGTCTTCCAAGCCAGCTCCAATCATCAAACCGCCTTCCGAGAAAGCAGATTGGGTACGACCATAAACGATTTGCAGGAAGAGTTCGCGCATAGCTGTGTTGATAGCGTCACAAACGAGGTCAGTGTTCAATGCTTCGAGGATAGTCTTTCCCGGGAGGATTTCTGATGCCATAGCAGCAGAGTGAGTCATACCGGAGCAACCGATAGTCTCAACCAAAGCTTCCTGGATAACGCCTTCCTTTACATTGAGGGTTAATTTACATGCACCTTGCTGAGGAGCACACCAGCCGATGCCGTGTGTCAGACCAGAGATGTCAACAATTTCTTTAGCTTTTACCCATTTACCTTCTTCGGGAATAGGAGCCGGTCCGTGGTTAGGACCTTTCTTCACAACACACATGTGTTCCACTTCGTGTGAATAAGTCATAATTAGCTCTTTTTTAAGTGATATAATTTAAAAAAAACGTAGTCTACTTTTATTAGTCGGGTGCAAAGTTAGTTGTTTTCCCCGTTTCTGCCAACTGTTCAATTTGACTTTTTTCTATAATAATGTGAAATTGTAGTTCGGCGGATGTTTTTCAGACTTTTGCTTTGTACGCCCGAAAGCAGATTTTGAAAAATGAGTTTGCGTTATCCGCTGTCATCCTGCGGCTGAAATGTTATGCCGGAACTTAGGATTAATTTGTTGGGAAAGTGCCTGCAACTGTCCTCAAACTCCCTACTTATTATTCTTACTACACTTGTGTTCCTTTCTTACAACAGCTGTGTCGTTTTCTTACAACAGCTGTGGTAAGAATAATAGGTGCCGATTCCGTACTTAGTTTTCAGGGAGTATGCGGCTAGTTTTTGGACGTTTTCCTCTTAGATATGCTGAATCTGCTTGCAGCAGAACAGAATTGGTCCTTATGATTCCTTTTTTCGCAATTCATTTCTTACCTTTGCCACCCGATTCAATCAATGAGAAACAAATAAGATTCAGACTATGATAGAAGTTACAGATGTGGCATTGCGCCAGGCTGCCGGCGAAGGGATGGATGCGTTTATCGGCGTATTCACCGATGCTTATAAAAAAGAAATAGGCGGAGAAATGACTGCCGAGACGATGCCTTTGCTTACCGGTGAACAGCATTCATTGTTGGCCTATCAGATATTCCGTGATGAAGTGATGGAGGGAGGCTTCTGCCAACTGATTCAAAATGGTTATGGCGGTTATATTTTCGACAATCCGTTTGCCAAAGTGATGCGTTTGTGGAGAGTGGGCGATTTGAGTAAGTTGGTTTATGCTGCCAAGAAAGTATACGATAGCCATCGTGATGACTTGGAACGTGAACGTACAGACGAGGAGTTTATGGCAATGTACGAGCAATATGAGGCTTTCGATGAGCTGGAAGATGAATTTTTGGAAAAAGAGGAGGAATATACAGCTTTGGTTGCTGGCTATGTGGATGAACATTTGGAGCTGTTTGCCAAGATTGTGTAGGTGTGGATTAGCTGATGTAAATGTTAAATGTTACTGTGATATGCAGTATTTAGATTAATCTTTCATTTAATCTTAAAAACAATGAAAAAACGAGGAGAGTACTATATTACTCAATTCTTTTATCTAAATTTGCAAACTCTAATATTTATAGAAAAAAAGATGAAACAATTAAAATTCTTGGTGGTTGCCTTGACATTGTTGATGGGCATTTCGTTTACTTCGTGTTTGAATTCGGATAGTGACCCTTACAATTATGGAGGGGGTATGGTTAAAGTTCAGAACTATATGGGTGTTTATTCTTTTAAAGGTGAGAACGGTGTAACTATAACTCCAACATCTGCCTCAATTTCGGCTTTAGAGGCCAATGGCTTTAAAATGTCTGATATGAGCGATAAGGTAGCACAGATATATTATCGTTGGGATCCTACTCAAGTAGATATACCTGCTGATGAGAAAGATGTTAAGGGGGTTGAATTGTACTCTATTGAATCATTAGATAATACAGTGGAAATAGTTGAACAAAAGGGAGTCGCTGCAAATGATTCCATCAGTAAATCCAATAATGCTGCTATCATTTCGTTAGGATATGATGCTGGTGGTATAAAATATGCTCCTAAGTTTTTCTATGACGATCATACGCTTCTACTTCCGATAAATTATTATATTACTAATAAAAGGCATTTTTTGACGTTAGTGTATTACCCGAATGAGGATAATGGAACAACTTTAAGATTATATTTGGGCCATAATTCTAATGGTGATTCGACATCCACTAATAGCACATCTTACACATTGACTGCAAATACTGGCGGTTATTATGGGTTGGGATTGTTCTATAAAGTATATGATTTAAGAAAGGTTTTTGAACGTTACAAACGTCAGACATCCACTTCTGAAAATCCGACTACTATTGAAATTGTTACGAAAGTAAATTCATATTCACTGAAGTTGGACGATTCTCAAACTAAGGAAGAAGTGTATACTGTTACAAAGGGAGAAACTGAAAAATAAGATATTGAATTACAAAGATTTATTTCATATAGCAATACTACTGATTTCCTCTCCGGCTCGTGCCTGGGAGGAAATTAGTTTAGAGGATAGGCGAAAAGTGTTTGCTGCTTTTGTCTATCCTATGATTGGTTTATGCGGGTTGTCCGTTTTCATCGGTTCTTTGATGAAGATGGGATGGGATGGGCCGCAAAGCTTTCAATATGCCATGACACAATGCTGTGCGGTGGCTGTATCCTTGTTCGGAGGATATTTTTTGGCAGCCTATCTCATCAATGGGCTGCGTGTCCGCATGTTTATGCTGGACAGTGATGTCCCTTTGGCGCAACAGTTTGCAGGTTATGCACTGGTTGTGGTATTCATGCTGAAGATTGTTATCGGCATATTGCCGAATTTCGGCATTATGGCTCTGTTGCTCCAATTCTATATTGTATATGTAGTGTGGGAAGGAAGCAAAAAGGTGATGCAGATAGAAGAAAAATACCGTTTGCGTTTCACCATTCTGTCTTCTATTTTGTTAATAGCTTGTCCGGTGGTCATTGAATGGATATTCAATAAGCTGACGGTAGTGCTAAACTGATAAATGTTATGAAACAAGCTCCTGTAAATATAAAGAATAAGCGTGCTACGTTCGACTACGAACTGACGGACACCTATACGGCTGGCATTGTGCTTACGGGCACAGAAATCAAGTCCATCCGGTTGGGGAAAGCAAGCTTGGTCGATACGTTCTGTTACTTTGCCAACGGCGAATTGTGGGTGAAGAACATGCATGTGGCCGAATACTTCTATGGTTCGTACAACAATCACAATGCACGCAGGGAGCGCAAGCTTTTGTTGAATAAGAAGGAACTTGAAAAACTGATGCGCGGTACGAAAGATCCGGGTTTCACCATTGTTCCCGTGCGTTTGTTTATCAATGAAAAAGGGCTGGCCAAACTTGTGGTGGCACTTGCCAAAGGTAAGAAGCAATATGATAAGCGCGAATCACTGAAGGAAAAAGATGACAAACGCGATATGGCGCGTATGTTTAAAAGATAATATGAGTAAACTTGGTAGTTTGGTGCGTGAGCGCATCCTTATTTTGGATGGTGCAATGGGCACTATGATACAGCAATACAACTTGACAGAGGAAGATTTTCGGGGTGAACGCTTCTCGCAGATTCCCGGACAGATGAAAGGTAACAATGACCTGCTTTGTCTGACACGCCCTGATGTGATACAAGATATTCACCGCAAGTATCTGGCGGCAGGTGCGGATATCATCGAAACAAATACATTCAGTTCCACCCGCATCAGTATGGCCGATTATCATGTGCAGGACTATGTGCGTGAGATGAATCTTGCCGCAGTGCGTCTGGCACGCGAAGTGGCGGATGAGTTTACTTCTCTTACTCCCGACAAACCCCGTTTTGTGGCAGGCTCCGTAGGACCGACGAACAAGACCTGCTCCATGAGTCCCGATGTGAACAATCCGGCCTTTCGTGCCTTGAGCTACGATGAACTGGCCGATGCCTACCGTGAGCAGATGGAAGCGTTGCTCGAAGGTGGTGTGGATGCTTTGCTGATAGAAACCATTTTTGATACGCTGAATGCCAAGGCTGCTATTTTTGCCGCCGGGCAGGCGATGGAAACTGTAGGAGTTCATGTACCCTTGATGCTCTCTGTGACTGTTTCTGATATTGGAGGGCGTACTCTGTCGGGACAAACTTTGGATGCTTTTCTCGCCTCCGTGCAGCATGTCGATATTTTTTCCGTTGGGCTGAACTGCTCCTTTGGTGCCCGCCAGCTGAAACCTTTCCTGGAGCAGCTTGCTGCCCGTGCACCTTATTATATCAGCGCTTATCCCAACGCCGGACTGCCCAACAGCTTGGGCACATACGACCAGACTCCTGCCGATATGGCACATGAAGTAAAAGAGTATATCCATGAGGGATTGGTGAATATTATCGGTGGTTGTTGCGGAACGACAGATGCCTACATTGCCGAGTACTCCTCGCTGATTGCCGGTGCAACGCCCCATCAGCCAGTTCCCAGACCGGAAAATCTTTGGCTTTCCGGGCTTGAACTTCTGGAAGTGAAGCCGGAAAATAACTTTGTGAATGTGGGTGAACGCTGCAATGTGGCGGGTTCGCGCAAATTCTTGCGTCTGATTAATGAAAAGAAATATGACGAGGCGCTCAGCATTGCTCGCCAGCAGGTGGAAGACGGTGCGCAAGTCATTGATATAAATATGGACGACGGACTGCTGGATGCTCAAGCGGAGATGACGACTTTCCTCCATCTGATAGCTTCGGAACCTGAGATTGCCCGTGTTCCCGTCATGATAGACTCCTCTAAGTGGGAAGTGATTGTGGCCGGATTGAAATGCCTGCAAGGCAAGTCCATCGTCAACTCCATCTCCTTGAAGGAGGGGGAAGATAAATTCCTGGAGCATGCGCGTACCATCAAGCAATATGGTGCGGCAGCCGTGGTGATGGCTTTTGATGAAAAAGGGCAGGCAGACACGTACGAACGTAAGATTGAGGTCTGCGAACGGGCATACCGTCTTTTGGTGGACAAGACAGGTTTCAATCCCCATGATATAATTTTCGACCCGAATGTACTTGCCGTGGCAACCGGTATGGACGAGCACAACAATTATGCTGTAGACTTTATCCGTGCCACCGGATGGATACGCAAGAATCTGCCCGGTGCGCATGTCAGTGGAGGAGTGAGTAACCTTTCCTTCTCTTTCCGCGGCAATAATTACATTCGCGAGGCGATGCATGCCGTATTCCTTTACTATGCCATCCGCGAGGGCATGGATATGGGTATCGTCAATCCGGCTACCTCCGTTCTTTACACCGATATTCCCGCTGATATATTGGAGCGCATAGAGGATGTGGTCTTGAACCGTCGTCCCGATGCTGCCGAGCGCCTGATTGAAACTGCCGAACGCTTGAAAGCGGAAGCAGAGGCGGCAAAAACTTCCGGAGGAGAGCGGCAGGCTGCCGCCCATTCCCAACTTGCCTGGAGAGAGGAGACTTCTGTGGAAGAGCGGTTGAAGTACGCCTTGACAAAGGGTATCGGCGATTATCTGGAAGCAGACCTTGCCGAAGCGTTGAAGCTGTATCCCAAAGCTGTTTCTATCATTGAAGGTCCGTTGATGGCGGGCATGAATCATGTAGGCGATTTGTTTGGGGCAGGCAAAATGTTCCTGCCGCAAGTAGTGAAGACGGCACGCACCATGAAGAAAGCGGTTGCCATCCTCCAGCCCATAATCGAGTCGGAGAAAGAAGAAGGTGCAACTGCTGCCGGAAAGGTGTTGTTGGCTACGGTAAAAGGTGATGTGCACGACATTGGAAAAAATATAGTCTCGGTAGTAATGGCCTGCAACGGGTACGATATAGTGGACCTTGGCGTCATGGTGCCTGCCGAAACCATTGTACAGCATGCCATAGAGGAAAAGGTAGACATGATAGGATTGAGTGGCTTGATAACCCCTTCGCTGGATGAAATGGTGCATGTAGCCATTGAGTTGGAAAAGGCAGGCCTGGACATTCCTCTGCTGATAGGTGGTGCCACGACTTCACCGCTTCACACTGCTCTAAAGATTGCTCCGGTCTATCATGCTCCCGTAATCCATCTGAAGGACGCCTCACAGAATGCTACAGTAGCAGCCAAACTGATGAATCCTGAGACAAAGGAGGAACTGGAAGAAGAACTGCATGAGAAGTATCGGCAGTTGTGCGAGAAGAACCGGGAGAAACAAGTAACAACCGTTTCCCTGGAAGAAGCGAGAAAGAACAAACTGAATCTGTTTTAAGAAGGAAGGAAAATAAGGATTAGGGATTAACATTCCTGCGGCATATATTCCTAATATTATGCGCAATTCGTTAATCCCTAATCCTTATTCTTTATCTTCTTCTTGTATTGCTCGAAACGTGACGTAATATCCCTTACGAAGTTATAAGTTTCGATGCCACGGAAATAGCCGTTTTTGCAGACGGGGTCGGTGAAGTATTCCTCATTGCTTTTTAGCAGGATGAAGTTTTCTACATTATCACGCCAGACATATTTGTTTTTGCCGTATTTTTCGGCCAGTGCCATGGCATCCAGCACATGCCCGATACCAGAATTATAAGATGCCAGCACAAAGTTGATGCGTTCTTCCTGGGGTATCTTGGAAAAACTTTTGGCTGTGGCGCCTATGTATTTCACGGCAGCCTTTATACTCTCTTCAGGGTTCTGTTCCTTTCCTTCGGGTAGCCCCATAGCCCTGGCTGTGGCAGGCATCAGTTGCATCAGCCCCCTGGCACCGGCCCAGGATACGGCAGTGGAGTCGAAGTTGGACTCAGTATATGCCAGAGACGCCAGCAGGCGCCAGTCCCAGTCTATCTTGGGAGCATATTTCTTGAACAAATCATCGTAATGGGAAATTTTTCCTTCGCGCAGGGAGAGGATAGGAGAGTGGGGAATGGCCTTGCCGATTTCAAAATATCGTTTCATACTTGCCGTATAGGCAGGTGAAGTCATATTCTCTTCATGCCATTTGTTAGCGGCGGCTGCCAGTTGCGGACAGTCTTTCCGGACTGCCCACGATGCACGCTGGTCAAAGCTGATGGAGAGTCTGATATTCAGGTTGGGGTAATAGGTCGTATTAAGCTGTGCCACATCATTGTCTGCTACGGTATAGGGGATTTTCCCTTGTGCCACTTGGGTGATGAGGTCTTCTGCACTGATACTGTCGTTGGTCACTTTATGGATGTGGATACCTCCTCCGAGCTCTTCGTCCAGATTGACCAGCCGTTCATAATATTTTCCCGGCTTTACATATACATCTTTCCCGATGAGTTCCGTCACGTCTTTCAGTGGTTTGGTACGTCCGTTATTACGTTGCACGATGACTTGGTGCGTGATGACCTCTTCACCGCAATAAAGCAGACTGTCTTTCCATTCTTTAGTGATAGGCAGGTTGTAGGCAATGAGGTCTCCCTTGCCTGCTAATAACTTCTCTATGAGTTCGTGCACATTCCGGGCTACCTCTATTCTCAGCTTTACCCCCAGGCTCTTGGCAAACTGCTCGCTTAGCTCATATTGGAATCCCATATCCTGGCCACGGTAGATGAAGTAGGAAGTGGAGCTGTAGAGAGTCAATACAACCAGTTCTCCGCTGTCCTTTATCTGTTGCAGGTCATCCGCTTCTTCTTTTTCGGCAGGATGTCCTCCACGGCACCCTGCGATACAGCACAACAACAGTAAGATAATTGAGACGGGAGAATTGATAATGGATGATTTATGTTTGGCGAGAGAAAATAAACTGTTCATATCTCATAGATTTAGTGTGTTCTTAATCCTCCATTATCAATTCTCCATTACAAATTAACTTCCCAAGTGCTTCTTGATATACATGGTCAATATATCGATGGCTACCTGGTTGTTTCCGCCTTCCGGTACAATGAGGTCTGCATATCGTTTGCAGGGCTCTATGAATTGCTGGTGCATGGGTTTTAGTATACGTGTATAGCGTTCCATAACGGCTTCTGCCGTGCGTCCGCGTTCCACTACATCACGCTGGATTACACGAATTAGGCGTTCGTCGGGGTCAGCGTCTACAAATATCTTGAGGTCCATCATGCTTCGCAGTTTCTTGTCGCACAAGGCAAGGATACCTTCTATGATGATGACTTCCCGGGGGGCGATATGGATGGTTTCGGGCTGGCGTGTACACGTCAGGTATGAGTAGGTGGGCTGTTCTATGCTTTTTCCTTCGCGCAGCATGGCGACATGTCTGGAAAGAAGGCTCCACTCAAAAGCGTCGGGGTGGTCGAAGTTGATGTTCTGCCGTTCTTCCACGGGCACATGGCTACTGTCCTTGTAGTAAGAGTCTTGTGGCAATAATACCACTTCACCAGCCGGTAGGCTTTCGATAATTTTACGTACGACGGTGGTCTTTCCTGAGCCGGTTCCACCTGCAATTCCTATTATTAACATCCGTTTAAGTGTATATTTGAAACAAAACCAGTATTTTTGCAGTTGTTAAAACAGCCGCTTAGGCTGACAAATATAGTGATAAATCATTTAAATGGCAAAGTTATGGTAAAGCACATTGTATTATTTAAGTTAAAAGATGAGGCACCGGCTGACGAAAAGTTGGCTGCAATGAACAGTTTCAAGGCAGCTATCGAAGCGCTTCCGGCTAAAATATCCGTTATCCGCAAGATTGAAGTCGGGCTGAATATCAATCCAGGCGAGGCTTGGAGTATCGCTCTTTACAGTGAGTTCGATACGTTGGATGACGTGAAATACTATGCCACCCATCCCGACCACGTGGCTGCCGGCAAGCTTATCGCTGCTGTGAAAGAGAGCCGTGCCTGCGTGGACTACGAGATAACTGAAAATTAAAAATTAAAAATTAAATCAGAGAACATGAAGAAATTGTTGTTCCCTTTATTTCTGTTGCTTTTCGCTGTGGCAGTGCAGGCACAGATACAAGACCCAGTCAAGTTCAAGTCCGAGCTGAAGACTTTGGCTGCCGATGAAGCGGAGGTCGTTTTTACGGCTGCTATTGACAAGGGCTGGCATGTCTATTCCACCGACTTGGGCGATGGCGGTCCTATCTCGGCGACTTTCAATGTGGAGAAAATCTCCGGAGCGGAAGTGGCTGGCAAACTGAAGCCTGTAGGCAAGGAAATCTCTACTTTCGATAAGTTGTTCGAAATGAAGGTACGCTATTTTGAAAATATGGCCCAATTTGTGCAGAAGCTGAAATTGACGGGTGGTGCCTATCAGCTGGAAGGATATCTGGAGTATGGCGCTTGCAACGATGAAAATTGTCTGCCGCCCACACAAGTGCCTTTCCAATTCTCCGGTAAGGCAGAAGGGGCTGCCAAAGAAGCTGCTGCAGCTACGGTTGAAACGAAAGTTGAAGAACAGCCCGCAAAGCAGGAGGCTGCCACCGACATGGTTTCTGTGGCTGTTGTCGGTGGTGCGGACGGACCGACGGAAATCAATGTGACGGACAAGGTGAACTTCTGGAAACCGGTTATCAATGAACTGCAATCTTTGGGCGAAACCACTTCGCAGGAAGATATGTCTTGGATTTATATCTTTATTACCGGATTTGCCGGCGGACTGTTAGCGCTCTTCACCCCTTGTGTATGGCCCATCATCCCGATGACTGTCAGCTTCTTCCTGAAGCGTAGCAAGGATAAGAAGAAAGGCATCCGTGATGCATGGACGTATGGTGCTTCCATCGTAGTGATTTATGTGACGCTCGGGCTGGCCATTACGCTGATTTTCGGAGCCAGCGCACTGAACGCACTCTCTACGAATGCAGTATTCAATATTCTTTTCTGCTTGATGCTGGTTGTGTTTGCGGCTTCCTTCTTCGGAGCGTTCGAAATAACGTTGCCCTCCAAATGGAGTACGGCTGTAGACAGTAAAGCCGAGGCGACAAGTGGTTTGCTCAGTATCTTCTTGATGGCGTTTACCTTGTCGCTGGTATCTTTCTCCTGCACGGGACCTATTATCGGATTCCTGCTGGTTCAGGTTTCCACGACGGGTAGTGTGGTGGCTCCCGCTATTGGCATGCTGGGCTTTGCCATTGCATTGGCATTGCCTTTCACGCTGTTTGCCTTATTCCCGTCCTGGTTGAAGTCCATGCCCAAATCCGGTGGATGGATGAATATCATCAAGGTGACGCTTGGCTTCCTGGAGCTGGCTTTTGCCCTGAAGTTCCTTTCGGTAGCCGATTTAGCTTACGGTTGGCGCATCCTCGACCGTGAAACGTTCCTTGCTTTGTGGATTGTACTTTTTGCACTGCTTGGTTTCTACTTGCTGGGCAAAATCAAGTTCCCGCACGATGATGACGATTCAAAGGTTAGTGTGCCCCGTTTCTTTATGGCGTTGGCTTCACTCGCATTTGCGGTGTATATGGTTCCCGGTTTGTGGGGAGCTCCGTTGAAAGCTGTCAGTGCCTTTGCGCCGCCCATGCAGACGCAAGATTTCAATCTTTACAATAATGAAGTGCATGCCAAGTTCGATGATTATGACCTCGGTATGGAGTATGCCCGTCAGTATGGCAAGCCCGTGATGCTTGACTTCACCGGTTACGGTTGCGTGAACTGCCGTAAGATGGAGCTTGCCGTATGGACAAACTCTAAGGTGAGCGACATTATCAACAACGACTATGTACTTATCACGCTCTACGTCGACAACAAGACGCCGCTTCCTTCTCCCGTGAAGATTGTGGAGAACGGCACGGAACGTACGCTGCGTACCGTAGGCGACAAGTGGAGTTATCTGCAGCGTGTCAAGTTCGGTGCCAATGCGCAGCCCTTCTATGTGTTGATTGACAACGAAGGTAAGCCGCTCAACAAGTCTTACTCCTACGACGAAGATATACCTAAGTATATCGAATTTCTGCAGACCGGACTGGAGAATTATAAGAAAGAGAAATAAATAGAATCGGAAAAAGGATGCTTGTAAAAAGGCATCCTTTTTTCACTAAATCCCCTTTTTTGTATGAAACACATTATAGACATTGATGCTTGGGAACGCCGGGATAACTACGGCTTTTTCCGCAGTTTTGTAAATTCCTGGTATTCCGTCACTACAGAGATTGACTGCACGGAAGCCAGTGCTGCAGCCCGGGCTGCAAAGCGCTCCTTTTTCCTTTATTATCTGTATGCTGTGGTGCGTTCGGCTAATGAAGTCGATGAACTCCGTTACCGTACCGACAAGGAAGGCCGGGTTGTTTTTCACGACCGGGTGGACATCATTTCTCCGATAGCTGTTCCCGGAAAGACATTCTATACCGTGCGCATTCCCTACCACGAAGACTTTGAGCGTTTCTATGCCGAAGCTTACGCCTTGATAACAAACATACCCGAGGACGGTGACCCTTATGGAGCCGAAAAGATTCTTGCCGGGCAAGGCGATTACGATGTGGTCCATCTGAGTGCAGTTCCCAAAATGTATTTCACCTCGATAACCTATACACTTGCCGAAGCAGGCAACGGTTGCAGTTATCCGTTGATGACTGCCGGCAAGGCTGTATCCCGTGAAGGTCGTCTGGTATTTCCTCTTTCCATCTATGTGAACCATGCTTTTGTCGACGGTTCTCATCTGACCTCCTTCTTCGGAAAGGTGGAGGAGTATTTGAAAGAGATTTCACATAAATGAATCCCCCCAAATAAATAATCTGTGAAACGCTTATAAGGGTGTTTTTTCATGCTACAAATATATATGATGCCATACATATATGGCAACTTTGAGTTGTTTTTTGTATCTTGGTTTCTGTTTTTTAAGTATCATTGAAAAATCGGAAATGTGCAGACAAGATTTGTAGTATTACAGAATTGTTACAGAATTTATCCTTACCTTTGACACTTTAACAGAATAAGCGTATGGTAAGTAATATATCTTCATGCACGAAAGTACTTGTTTTGCTGATAGTTCTATGGGTTGTTTCGTCTTTTTCCCTGCGGGCGCAGGAGAAGGATTTTGCCACTTGGGCGAATGCCGGTTTCGAATATAAGTTGAAGCCGGCATTTACTGTTTCCGGTGGGCTGGAGTGGCGTACAAAGGATGATTTGGGAAAGACAGACCGGTGGGGGCTGAAGGTGGGGGGAAGCTATAAGCTGTTGCCTTTCCTGAAGCTTGGAGCTGGGTATGAGACGCATTACCGCAATCGGGGGGCAGATGGCTGGAAGTTCCGGCACCGCTACCGTTTGGAAGGCACTCTGTCTGCCCGTGTGCAAAGGGTGAAACTGTCCTTGCGTGAGCGCTTTCAGCATACGTTCGATGGACATACGGACGAGTTGCGTTTGCGCTCACGTGCGAAGGTGGCATATGACATTCCGAAGTGCAAGGTGGAGCCGTATGCTTCGGCCGAGATGTATAATGGTTTGAATAGGACAAAGCACTTTGGAGTAAAGCGGATGCGTTA
Organism: Bacteroides sp. Marseille-P8574; assembly: GCF_902825465.1. Taxonomy (NCBI): domain Bacteria; kingdom Pseudomonadati; phylum Bacteroidota; class Bacteroidia; order Bacteroidales; family Bacteroidaceae; genus Bacteroides; species Bacteroides sp. Marseille-P8574. The sequence goes on along the minus strand of NZ_CADEBE010000002.1, from coordinate 934,003 downwards.
TCGCGGGGGCATTACGTTGCCCTTGTCCGAGCGCTGGGAGGCGGACATCTTTTATTGCAGACAGTGGGAGAAGGATAAGCGGAAAGATATAGTAGGGGTGGAGTGTGTTTATAGTTTTTGAGAGGAAATGAGAGCTGAAAGCCTTTTTTTACTTTTTATTCTTCCAGTGCTCTTTTTTCAGATAAAAGTTGAATCCGGCATATATTTGGAGGGTGCCGAACCCGTTGTTCAGGGAGAAACTGTTTTTGTAGTAGTCGTATGTCCGTCCTACGAATGAGGTGCCCACGAAGTATTTGCTGTTGTTGTATACCACGCCTGCACGCAGAATGAAATCAATATTGAAGTTCTTGTACCAGTCGTCCGCTTCCCGTTCTTCCGTCTTCTCTATGCGCGATGTCTTGTAGGCGACAGCCGGATTGAACGATAGGCATGCGAGGCAGTTGCGGGCAAACACCCAATTGTAGGCATAGCCGGCGTTGAGGCTGATATTCGTGTATTTGATATGTTTCACCTTCATACCCGGATTCATGGCTCTCTGAATTATTTTGGGCAGCTTGGTATAGTCGAAGTTCAGATTGTGGGTGGATATGGAGAATCCGGCAATAAAAGAACCTGCATTGCGGCGCTGGTTGGTGGACTGGCTGAAGGCAGCCGGATAGGAGAAACGTCGGTTGTTGAAAATGTAATATAGATTCAACCCCTTCATTTTTACTTTCAATCCGTTGAAGTCTTCGGAATAATTGGAGGGAATCTCGTCGGAAAAGCCGGATACCTTGTGTATCTTATAGTCGTTTCCGGTGCTGCGATAGAAAATGTCGACTCCCAGTTTGGAACTGTAAAGACTGAGATCAAACTCCGTACCGCGCTTTTTCTTGCTTTTCTTTCCGTAGAGCCAGTCCGTATCGACAGCCCATCCCAGGAATATCCAACGCCATCCGAAGTAAGCGCCTATCTTGTTGTGCGGGTTGGGCGAAAAACGGAGCCGCTGACCGTCATTGCCCACGGAGTAATACTCGTAATTGGTGAAATGGTCGAGCATCAGGGCGTAATTGTATCGGTTGGGACTGATATAGGTAGTGTCGAAGTCACTGAAGTCGAGGAATTTCTTCAATGCTTTTACGAAGGTATTTTTATGTACGATGCTGTCGCATGTGACGGAACCGTTCTCCTTGTTTTGCGCAAACAATGAGAATGTAAATAGTATCCATAAGCAGAAAAAGACCCCTTTTTGCATCTTGTTGTTCTCTCTCATTTATACAAAGCTAAATAAAATAACCGGTTTAGAACAGCATCCCACTAATTTTTCGATGAAAAAGGCATTAATAATTTGTAGTTTTCAATCGGAATGACTAATATTGAACGTTTTATTGAGAGAATATATGAATCAGAGCCAGATAAAAAAGAAGAATACGATATGAAGAAGATTATCAATCCGTGGAAAGATATGGAGGGGTACAACTGTTTCGGTTGCTCTCCCGACAATGAAGCAGGTGTGAGAATGGAGTTTTATGAGGACGGTGACGAGGTGGTGAGTATCTGGAAGCCGCGTCCGGAGTATCAGGGATGGCTGAATACGTTGCATGGAGGCATCCAGTCCGTATTGCTGGATGAAATCTGCGGTTGGGTAGTGTTCCGCAAGCTGCAGACTGGCGGGGTGACATCGAAAATGGAGACTCGGTTCCGCAAATCCATATCGACCAACGACACGCATGTGGTGCTGCGGGCTTCACTTCGGGAGCAAAAGCGGAATATCGCCATCATAGAAGCACGTCTGTACAATAGCATGGGAGAACTTTGTACGGAAGCTACCTGCACTTACTTCACCTTCCCGAAAGAGAAAGCGGAAACGGAAATGCATTTCCATAGCTGCGAAGTGGAGCAGGAGGAAATATTGCCGTTGATTTGATTGTTTTACCACAGATTACACAGATTTGCACAGATTGAAATAAAAATAATCTGTGCAAATCTGTGTAATCTGTGGTGAAGTAAGATGAATTTGAAAGAAAAAATAAACTTTTTGTGATAAATCTTTTGAAGTTTCAAACTTTTAGTTTACTTTTGTCGCATTAAAACCAAAAAAATATGAAGAATATCGTTGCACATCATCACCATCATTATCCTGACGAATAACTCGGTGGGCGTATGAGTGTATATGTACAACAAATGACATAAATGACGAGGCTTGCCGAATATTGGTAAGCCTCGTTTTGTTTTCTGCCATCTCATTCAAAATAGTAAATCGTAAAATAGTAAATAGCCTTATGTTAAGAATTGCAGTACAAGCTAAAGGTCGTCTTTATGACGAGACCATGTCATTTTTGGGAGAATCGGATATTAAGTTGAGTGCCATGAAGCGTTCGTTGTTGGTGCAGTCGTCAAACTTTCCTCTTGAAGTGTTGTTTTTGAGGGATGACGACATTCCGCAGTCTGTGGCTACTGGAGTGGCTGATATAGGCATTGTGGGTGAGAATGAATTTGTTGAGAAGAATGAGGATGCGGAGATAATCAAGCGTCTGGGATTCAGCAAGTGCCGTCTGTCTCTTGCCATGCCGAAGGATATTGAGTATCCGGGGGTGAAGTGGTTTCATGGAAAGAAGATTGCGACATCTTATCCGGGCATCCTTTCCGGCTTTTTGAAAGAGAATGGGGTGAATGCGGAGATACACGTCATTACGGGGTCAGTAGAAGTGGCGCCGGGCATCGGTCTGGCAGATGCTATTTTCGATATTGTAAGTTCCGGTTCTACGCTGGTGAGCAACCGTTTGAAGGAAGTGGAGGTTGTGATGAAGTCGGAAGCGCTACTGATTGGCAACAAGAACATGAGCGAGGAAAAGCAAGAGATATTGAGGGAGCTGTTGTTTCGTATGGATGCCGTGAAGACAGCCGAAGATAAGAAATATGTGCTGATGAATGCCCCGAAAGAGAAACTGGATGAGATTGTCTCTGTACTTCCGGGCATGAAGAGCCCCACGGTGATGCCTTTGGCGCAAGAAGGCTGGTGCTCGGTACATACCGTACTCGACGAGAAATGTTTCTGGGAGATAATCGGAAAGCTGAAAGCATTGGGGGCGGAAGGCATTCTGGTGCTGCCGATTGAGAAAATGATAATTTAAAGCCTCTCTCCCGACCCTTTCCCGATAGGGAGGAGAGGAAGGAAGAATATCATGGCTTATGCATAAATCTTTAAAAACATGTCATTATGATATTGATTAGTAATCCCGATAAATTCCAGTGGCAAGAGATTCTGAAACGTCCGGTGATGAATACGGAGAATCTGTTTGATACGGTGCGGAGCGTTATTGACCGTGTGAAAGCGGAGGGAGACTGTGCTGTACTGGATTATGAAAAAAAATTTGATAAAGTGGTGCTGACTTCGCTGGCTGTGTCGGAAGAGGAACAGCAGGAAGCGGAAAACCTGGTGAGTGAAGACTTGAAAGCAGCTATTCGACTGGCAAAGCAGAACATTGAGACTTTCCACGCGGCACAACGCTTTGAGGGCAAGAAAGTGCAGACCCGGCCGGGGGTGACCTGCTGGCAGAAAGCGGTTGCTATAGAAAAGGTGGGATTGTATATCCCCGGAGGAACGGCTCCGCTGTTTTCTACGGTACTGATGCTGGCCGTTCCCGCCAGGATTGCCGGATGCAAGGAAATTGTTCTCTGCACCCCTCCGGGACGTGACGGAAAGGTACATCCCGCTGTGCTGTTTGCCGCAAAAGTGGCAGGTGTCAACCGGATTTTCAAAGCTGGCGGCATACAAGCCATTGCCGCTATGGCATACGGAACGGAAAGTGTGCCTAAAGTTTACAAGATATTCGGTCCGGGAAATCAGTATGTCACGGCTGCCAAACAGCTTGTGAGCTTGCGTGATGTGGCGATAGATATGCCGGCAGGACCTTCGGAAGTAGAAGTTTTGGCTGACGAAACAGCTAATCCGGTTTTTGTCGCCGCCGACTTATTGAGCCAGGCAGAACACGGAGTGGACAGCCAGGTTATATTAATTACGACCTCTGTCGAATTGCAACAAGCTGTAAAGGTGGAAGTGGAACGCCAACTGGCTTTACTGCCACGTAAAGAGATTGCCGAAAAGTCTCTTGCCAATAGCAAACTGATTGTAGTGGACAGCATGGAAGAAGCCATCGAACTGACCAACGCGTATGCTCCCGAACATCTTATCATAGAAACCGAGGATTATCTTTCTGTGGCAGAACGTATCGTGAATGTCGGTTCTGTATTCTTGGGTTCTCTTACTCCGGAGAGTGCGGGAGATTATGCTTCGGGCACAAACCATACCTTGCCGACAAACGGCTATGCCAAAGCATACAGCGGTGTCAGCCTCGACAGCTTTATCCGCAAGATAACTTTCCAGGAGATAAAGCCGGAAGGATTGAATATCATTGGCCCTGCCATCGAGCTGATGGCTGCCAATGAACAGCTGGATGCGCATAAGAATGCCGTGAGCGTGAGACTGGGGCAGTTGGAAAATGAAAATTGAAAGTTGAAAATTGAGAGTTGATGGCTTAAAGTAATTTTAATCGTAAAATCGTAAATTGTCAAATCGTAAATAACATGGTGAAAACATTACAAGAACTTACCCGTCCGAATATCTGGCGTCTGAAGCCTTATTCTTCAGCACGAGATGAATATAATGGTGCTGCGGCATCCGTTTTTCTCGATGCAAACGAGAATCCTTATAACATGCCGCACAACCGTTATCCCGACCCCATGCAGTGGGAGTTAAAGACTGAATTGTCTAAAATTAAAAAGGTGAGTCCCGATTCCATCTTCTTAGGGAATGGCAGTGATGAAGCTATCGATTTGGTGTTCCGTGCTTTTTGTGAACCCCGTGTGGACAATGTAGTGGCCATCGACCCTACCTACGGCATGTATCAAGTCTGTGCTGACGTTAATGATGTGGAGTACCGCAAGGTGCTGCTCGATGAGGATTTCCAGTTCTCTGCCGACAAGCTTCTGGCTGCTGCGGATGAGCATACCAAACTGATTTTTATCTGCTCTCCCAACAATCCTACCGGCAATGACCTGCTCCGTAGCGAGATTGAAACGCTGATTCGCCAGTTTGATGGGTTGGTGATACTGGACGAGGCATACAATGACTTCTCCGAGGCACCTTCCTTCCTTGAAAATTTGAATCAATATCCGAATCTCATTGTGCTGCAAACCTTTTCCAAAGCATGGGGATGTGCTGCTATCCGTCTAGGTATGGCATTTGCCTCACCGGAGATTATCGGCATCCTCAATAAAATAAAATATCCCTATAACGTGAACCAGTTGACACAGAAGCAGGCAGTGGAAATGCTTCACCGCTATTATGAAATAGAACGTTGGGTGAAGACCCTGAAAGAAGAGCGGGAGAACCTGGAAGCCGAGTTCGCCGCACTGCCATGTACGGTGAAGATGTTCCCCTCTCATGCCAATTTCTTCCTGGCCCGTGTGACGGATGCTGCGAAGATTTACAATTATCTGGTAGGTAAGGGTATCATTGTCCGCAACCGTAACTCCGTGTCACTCTGCGGAAATTGCCTGCGGGTGACGGTAGGAACGAGAGGGGAGAATGAAAAATTGATTGAAGCGTTGAAAGTTCTTACGATTTGAGCATTTAGCATTTATGAAGAAGAAAGTACTTTTTATAGACCGTGACGGAACTTTAGTCATTGAGCCGCCGATTGATTATCAGTTGGACTCCCTGGAGAAGCTGGAGTTCTATCCGAAAGTGATGCGTAATCTTGGCTTCATCCGCAGCAAGCTGGATTTTGATTTTGTGATGGTGACCAATCAAGACGGGCTCGGCACAACTTCCTTTCCAGAAGAGACCTTTTGGCCGGCACACAACCTGATGATGAAGACATTGGAAGGCGAAGGCATCACCTTCGACGACATCTGCATAGACCGCAGCATGCCCGATGACAATGCACCAACCCGTAAGCCGCGTACCGGGATGCTTACCAAATACCTTGATAACCCGGACTACGATTTGTCCCACAGTTTCGTCATCGGTGACCGGCCTACGGATGTGGAGTTGGCAAAGAATTTGGGATGCCGCGCCATTCTTCTGCAAGATGATATGGCTTTATTGAAACCCATCTCCGAAGGTGGCAGTGCCGCTTGTGACGGACTTAAAGATTACTGCGCTCTCGCCACCAAGGATTGGGATAAGGTGGCCGAATTCCTCTTTGCCGGTGAGCGTACAGCGGAAGTACGTCGCACTACCAAGGAGACAGATATATATGTATCTTTGAATCTGGATGGCGACGGGTATTGTGACATCGTGACCGGACTGGGCTTCTTCGACCACATGTTGGAACAGATAGGTAAGCACGGTGGTATGGACCTTACCATCCATGTGAAAGGTGACCTTGAAGTGGACGAGCATCACACCATCGAAGATACTGCCCTTGCCCTGGGCGACTGCCTTTATCAAGCCTTAGGAAGCAAACGAGGCATTGAACGCTACGGCTATGCTCTTCCTATGGACGATTGTCTTTGCCAGGTGTGTCTCGATTTTGGCGGACGTCCGTGGCTTGTATGGGATACCGAGTTCAAGCGCGAGAAGGTAGGAGACATGCCTACGGAAATGTTCCTGCACTTCTTTAAATCCTTGAGCGATGCTGCCCGGATGAATCTCAATGTAAAAGCCGAAGGACAGAACGAACATCATAAGATAGAGGGCATCTTCAAGGCGCTGGCACGTGCGCTGAAGATGGCGGTGAAGAGGGATATTTATCACTTTGGGCTGCCAAGCTCGAAAGGAGTGTTGTAAAAAGGAAATAGAGGATGAATTGTTCCTCCATCTTATTAAACTTTTCACTATCTTTGTCAACAAAAAGGTATACAGACGAAGAATTATGTCACACTTGGCTCCCCTTATAGCTGATTTAGCTCTGATATTGATTTGTGCGGGGATTATGACCCTGCTTTTTAAGAAGTTGAAGCAACCATTGGTATTAGGATATGTAGTTGCAGGATTCCTTGCCAGCCCTCACATGGCTTATACACCGTCGGTGATGGATACGGCTAATATACAGACCTGGGCGGATATAGGTGTTATCTTCCTGTTGTTTGCACTGGGATTGGAATTCAGCTTCAAGAAGATTGTGAAGGTGGGAGGGGCAGCGATTATTGCTGCGTGTACCATCATCTTTTGTATGATATTGTTGGGTGTGGCGGTAGGTACCGGTTTCGGCTGGAAACGGATGGACTGCATATTTCTGGGCGGTATGATTGCCATGTCGTCCACCACCATTATCTATAAGGCGTTTGATGATTTGGGGATGCGCAAGAAGCAGTTCACGGGTCTGGTGCTCAGTGTGCTTATTCTGGAGGATATTCTTGCCATCGTATTGATGGTGATGCTCTCCACGATGGCAGTCAGCCATAACTTTGAGGGTACGGAGATGCTGGAGAGTATTGCCAAACTGCTGTTCTTCCTGATACTTTGGTTCGTGGTGGGTATTTACCTCATCCCCGGATTGCTGAAGCGGTGCCGGAAGTTGATGAGCGAGGAAACTTTGCTGATAGTCTCTCTTGGACTCTGTTTCGGTATGGTGGTGATGGCTGCGCATACGGGATTTTCGGCTGCTTTCGGTGCATTTATTATGGGCTCCATTCTCGCCGAAACGGTAGAGGCGGAGAGCATAGAGCGCCTGGTGAAGCCGGTCAAGGACTTGTTTGGCGCCATCTTTTTCGTATCGGTCGGCATGATGGTAGACCCGGCTATGATTGTGGAGTATGCGGGACCTATTGTCGTGATTACTTTGGCGGTCATTTTCGGACAATCCCTCTTCGGGACGCTGGGGATGCTGCTGGCGGGGCAACCGCTGAAGACGGCCATGCAGTGCGGTTTCAGTCTGACGCAAATCGGTGAGTTTGCTTTTATTATAGCTTCGCTGGGCGTGTCGCTGCATGTCACCAGCCATTTTTTGTATCCTATTGTGGTGGCGGTGTCTGTCATCACTACTTTCCTTACTCCTTATATGATTCGTTTGGCAGAGCCCGCTTCCAATCTTGTGGATACGCATTTGCCGGAAAAATGGAGAAAGTTCTTGACCCGCTATGCTTCAGGTTCGCAGACCATGAACCATGAAAGTCTGTGGAAGAAACTGATATTTGCACTGGTCAGGATTACGGTTGTATATTCCATCATTTGCGTGGCGGTGATAGCTTTGGCGTTCCGTTTTCTGGTGCCTTTCGTGCACGACAGTCTGCCCGGGGTATGGGGCTCTTTGTTGGCTGCCTTTATCATCATTCTGTGTATAGCTCCGTTTCTGCGTGCTATCATGATTAAAAAGAATCACTCGGAAGAGTTTGTGACTTTATGGAAGGATAACCGTGGAAATCGGGCGCCGTTAGTGGCTACCATTGTATTGCGCCTGCTGTTGGGTGTTTCGTTTGTCATGTTCGTTATAGCCGGTTTATTCAAGATGTCTGTGGGACTGGTATTTGGGGTGGCGGTGTTGCTGGTGACTTTAATGATACTTTCCCGTCAGTTGAAGAAGCAGTCCATAATGATAGAAAGGACATTCTTCCAGAATCTGCGGTACCGCGACATGCGTGCCGAGTATATGGGAGAGAAGAAACCGGAGTATGCGGGGCGTCTGCTGTCACGCGACTTGCACCTGACAGATTTTGAGATTCCCGGCGAATCGGAATGGGCAGGCAGGACATTGGCAGAGCTGAATTTTGGAAAGAAATACGGTATCCATGTGGTCTCTATCCTTCGGGGCAAGAAACGGATTAATATTCCTGGAGCGTCTGTCCGTCTTTTTCCGCAGGACAAGATACAAGTAATTGCTACGGATGAGGAATTGAGCATTTTCGGTCAGGAGATGGATAAGGTGTCTGCCATGAATGCGGATGTGATAGAGAAGAGTGAAATGATTCTACGCCAATTCTGTGTGGACGGGCAGTCTCCTTTCCTGAACAAGACCTTGAAAGAAGCAGGGATACGCGAGAAATATCACTGTCTGATTGCCGGTGTGGAGCGGGGAGGGGAGACCTTGCATGCTCCCGACCCGCATGAACCTTTTGTAGAGGGAGATGTGGTATGGATTGTAGGCGAGAGTGTCGATGTGTACAAATTGGTCGGCCGAAAATGCGAAGGTTTCGACATGGGGTAAGATTTACCCCATGAACGCTAATCAGAGTTTGTTCAGTATTTTGTCCATTACCCAGTTGGTAAGAGTGGCGCTTTCACCGTCACAGCTGCAGATTGACTTGCCTAGCAGGTGGTCTACCACTGCCTGGATAAGCGGTTGCTGGACGTAAGTGGGATTTTCAACAATGATTTCCTCACGCCCTCTTTCTGTGTGCAGCGCAATGGGGTCATAGGTGAACACGGAGAAACAAATCATGCCTTTGTCTCCAATGATTTCTATACGATCTTCGCGGGCAGATTCGTGGGCGACGAAACACCAGGAGCCGCTGCCCACCAGTCCGCTGTCAAACTGGAAACATGCGCTTAGGGTGTCCTCGGCTGGATATAGTCCGCCACGGTTGCTCTTGTAGCCGCTGGCTTCAAGGATACATCCGAAGATTTCCTGCAACAAATCTATCTGGTGGGGTGCAAGGTCATAGAAGTATCCTCCACCGGCAATATCCGGTTGCACGCGCCACGGTAGGTTTTCCTTGTTATGGTCGAGGTCGCGGGGAGGCTGGGCGAATCGGATTTGAATGTTGATGATGTTGCCAATATGTCCTTCCTCTACCAGTGACTTTACCTTTAGGAAGTAGGGCAGATAGCGGCGGTAATACGCAACAAAACATGGAACACCCGTTTCTTTGGAAATGCGGTTGATGCGGCAGCACTCTTCGTAGGTAACAGCCATCGGCTTCTCTATGTAGACCGGTTTACCTGCCTTCATGGACATGATGGCGTACGTAGCATGTGAAGAAGGAGGAGTGGCAATGTACACGGCGTTCACCTCTTCGTCGTCAATCAGCTCCTGGGCATCGTCGTACCATTTGGGAATCCCTCTTTCCTTGGCGTAGGTCTTGGCCTTGTCACCATTTCGACTCATGACGGCCACAACTTCGGAGTTCTCTATTTTCTGAAATGCCGGTCCGCTTTTGTATTTGGTCACTTCTCCGCAACCGATGAATCCCCATTTAATTATTCTCTCGCTCATAATCTTTCCCTTATTTTACTCTTCCTCGAAATCGAATTCAAAGTCGAAATCATCCAGAAATTCCGGTTCTGTAAATTCTTCCAGGCTCCGGCGGTCTTTTTTCGTTGGCCGTCCACTACCTTTGGCACGGTTGACGAAACCGCTGACACGGCTCATTTCCAGCAGTTCATACTGTTCCGGAGCCGTTACATTCTCCATCATTTCAGCTACTAACTTTGCGCCGACACGCTTTTCAATGGGTTGCAGTACTTTGAAGGAATAGGTGACGGGGGGCTTGCGCACTTGGATGACGTCTCCCGGTTTCACCGTACGGGCAGCCTTTGCCAGTGCGCCATTGATGCTGATGCGCCCTTTTTTGCAGGCTTCGGCAGCTATGGTACGTGTTTTGAAGATGCGTACAGCCCACATCCATTTGTCAATTCTGGCTTCGTTCATTTCTTGTTATATTGATTCATGGTGATATCTATTCCCGCCAGACAGAAACTTTTGATGATTTCTCCGGCTGTTTCCAATCTCTCGCCCATTGTTTTCCAATCTTCATCGGTAAAATGTCCCAGCACATAGTCAATCTGTCCGCCACGGGGAAAGTCATTGCCGATTCCAAAACGCAGGCGTGCATAGTTCTGGGTGCCCAGCGTTACTGCAATATGCTTAAGGCCGTTATGTCCCGCATCGCTTCCCTTACCTTTCAGGCGCAGTGTACCGAAAGGCAGTGCAAGGTCATCTACCACTACCAACACATTCTCCAATGGAATGTTTTCCTTTTGCATCCAGTAGCGTACGGCGTTACCGCTGAGGTTCATGAAGGTGGAAGGCTTCAGTAGTAATAGTTGGCGTCCCTTGACTGACAGCGTTGTGGTGAAGCCATAACGTCCGTCGGTAAAAGTGGCACCTGCTGCTTTTGCCAGAGTATCTACTACCATGAATCCGATGTTGTGACGGGTTTCGTGATATTCGGGGCCGATATTGCCCAATCCTACAATTAAATATTTCATTGTCAGTGCTTCAAGTCTATTCTCTTTCTCCTTTCAGAGGAGAAAGAGCAGTAAGAAAAAGAACGCGGATTATCGCAACTTTCCGCGGAAATCAGTATGAAATCTGCGTTGGCTGCGTTAATCCGCGTTCCCCAATATTTAGTCTTTCTTGGAAAGAATTGATTAGTTGCCTGCAGCAGCAGCGGCACCTCTTGCAGCACGAGTCAGCTTAACGGCGCATACAACAGCTTCTTTGGCATTCAGCAATTCCAATCCTTCGTATTGCAATTCGCCAACTTTAACAGTCTTACCAAGTCCCAAGTGAGTAACGTTGATAGTCAGTCTTTCAGGAATTACGTTATACAAAGCTCTTACTTTCAGTTTACGCATCTGGAGTACCAGCTTACCACCGGCCTTAACACCTTCTGCCAAACCTTCCATCTGTACCGGAACTTCCATAACGATAGGTTTAGCCTCGTCAATTTGATAGAAGTCAACGTGTAGGATGGTATCCTTTACGGGGTGGAATTGGATATCTTTCATGATAGCGTTTACTTTCTTGCCATCAATCACCAAGTCAACTACGTAGATGTGTGGAGTATAAACCAAATTGCGCAGACCTTCTGCAGGTACAGTGAAGTGAACATTTTCACCTGCACCATAAAGTACGCAAGGTACACCGTTGTTTTTACGAATAGCTTTCAAAGCTCTTGCTTGTTCCGAAGAACGTTCTGCAATAGTTCTTGCAGTTCCTTTTACTTCAATTGATTTCATTTCTAAAAAAATTGTGTTACTCTAAATTAAGTAAATTTTTTGCTTAATTCACCATCACACGATGTGGTTTACCACACGATGTTGCAAAAAAGCGGTGCAAAAATACAGCTTCTTTTTGAATTATCAAAAGGTTATAACTTAAAATTCAATGTCTATTTTGATTTCTCCGTCCAGGGGGCAAGCTTTTTCCTCTTGTGGTACTTCTTCTTTGTGTGTTTCGGGAGTTTCAGCCTCGTCGTCAGCGGTATGTCTTGTGTGGAAACCCTGTTGCTCCTGGATGAAGCCGATGGCCTGCTGGAGTCCGTTCATGAACTTTTCAAAATCTTCTTTGTATAGAAAGATTTTGTGCTTTTCGAAACTTACCTGCGAGTCGTCACCCTCGCCCATCACGATTTTCTTGCTTTCCGTAATGGCGAGAAACATTTCGTCTTTTCTGTTTTTCTTGACGTCTAAATAGTAGATGCGCTTACCTGCTTTGATGGATTGGGAGAATACAATCTCCTTGTCGTTCATGTCCGCTGCGTTTTTCTTCTTAAAGTCTTCCATATTATAATAGGTCTCAATTTTGATATTATCACCTTAAAACTTGTATCTCGTAGCTTTTAGCTCTTTATCGGGCTCAAAATTGACGATTTTTTTTAAACTGTCAAAAGAAAAAGACCGGATAATCAATATCTGCATTAAAAAATGTGATTTATTTATGTAAACTCATTAAAAATGCCTACTTTTGCGCCTTGTTAAAACACTAGTATTTACTTTAGAATTATGATCAACAGAGTTCTTATTCGTCTTAAGATTATACAGATTGTATATGCTTATTATCAGAATGGCAGTAAAAATTTAGACTCAGCGGAGAAAGAATTATTCTTTAGCCTTTCAAAGGCATACGACCTCTACAACTACCTGCTGATGCTGATGATAGCTTTGACGAACTACGCACAAAAACGTATTGATGCGGCAAAAGCTAAGCTGGCTCCCACTGCCGAGGAGCTGTATCCCAACATGAAATTTGTGGAAAACAAGTTTATAGCCCAGTTGGAAGTGAACAAACAATTGACGGAATTCATCGCCAACCAAAAGCGCACGTGGGCCAATGATGAAGACTTCGTCAAGGGATTGTATGAGAAAATTGTGGAATCAGATATATATAAGGAATATATGGCTTCTTCGGACGATTCTTACGAATATGATCGTGAATTGTGGAGAAAACTGTATAAGACTTTTGTTTTCAACAACGAAGCCTTGGACAGTGTGCTCGAAGACCAGAGCCTTTACTGGAACGACGACAAGGAGATTGTGGATACTTTCGTGCTGAAAACCATCAAGCGCTTCGAAGAGAAGAATGGTGCCAACCAGGAGCTTTTACCAGAGTTTAAGGATGAGGAAGACCAGGAATTTGCACGCCGTTTGTTCCGCCGTGCCATCTTGAACTGTGACTATTACCGTCATCTCATCAGTGAGAATACGCGTAATTGGGACTTGGACCGTGTAGCCTTTATGGATGTTGTAATCATGCAGTGTGCATTGGCCGAAATATTGAGTTTCCCGAACATTCCGGTGAGTGTTTCGTTAAACGAATATGTCGATATTGCCAAAGTTTACAGCACGGTCAAAAGCGGCAGCTTCGTGAACGGTACATTGGACGGAATAGTTAATCAATTAAAAAAAGAAGGTAAGTTAACGAAAAACTAATACCTTTGTTTAATAATAGAAACCAAAACTGAGTATTTATGAACTTAATGACTGTATTCTTCCTGCAAGCTCCTGTTGCAGGGCCTGCTGGTGGTGGTAGCATGATGTGGATTATGCTGATAGCCATGTTCGTTATTATGTATTTCTTTATGATTCGTCCTCAAAACAAGAAGCAAAAGGAAATCGCAAACTTCCGTAAATCGCTTCAAGTGAATCAGAAAGTAATCACAGCCGGTGGCATCCATGGTGTTATCAAGGAAATCAACGACAATGATGTGGTGCTTGAAATCGCTTCCAACGTTAAGATTCGTATAGACAAGAATTCTATTTTTGCTGCAGCTGCTGATGCGAATAGCAGTCAGGCATCTAAATAATAGAAATGTGAGCCTATGTTTGAACGTAGGAACATACAACGTACATATCTGAAGATATCAAGAGAAGTGAAGGACTTTCTGCTTAGCGATAAAAGCAGAGAGTTCTTCATTTTTTTGTTTTTCTTCTTTGTGGCCGGTGGCTTCTGGCTCTTGCAGACCTTGAACAACGACTATGAGGCGGACTTCTCTATACCGGTGCGGCTGAAGGGAGTACCCAATAATGTGGTGATTACTTCTGAACCTGTTTCAGAACTCCGCATCAAGGTAAAGGATAAGGGAACGGTACTGCTCAACTATATGTTGGGAAAGAGCTTCTATCCTGTTATTCTCGATTATGCCGATTATACGGGTGTGGATAATCAAGTAAGGATATATCCCCCGCAGTTTGAAAAGAAAGTGCTGAACCAGCTGAATGCTTCTACCCGCCTGCTTTCCATGAAGCCGGATACATTGGAGTACATCTATTCGACGGGAGCCTCCAAACTGGTGCCGGTGAAGCTGCGCGGCACGCTGAGTGCCGGACGTGAGTATTATCTTTCGGATACGATATTCAGTCCCGATTCCGTATTGGTGTATGCGCCGCAAGGCGTGCTGGATACGATTACTGTTGCCTATACGCAACCGGTGAAGCTGGAAGATATATCGGATACCTTGAGACAGCAAATCCCCCTGCGTGTTCAGAAAGGTGTGAAGTTTGTGCCTTCTTCCATTGAGATGATGCTTCCGGTGGATATTTATACAGAAAAGACAGTGGAGGTGCCGTTGCGTGGCGTTAACTTTCCTGCCGACAAGGTGCTGCGCGCTTTCCCTTCTAAGGTGCAGGTCACGTTTCAGGTTGGTCTGAGTCATTTCAGGCAGATTAACGCTGATGATTTTCATATTTACGTGTCTTATGAGGAACTGCTTCGTCTGGGTTCCGACAAGTATACGGTAAAGATCAAGAATCTGCCGAAAGGGGTGAGCCAGGTGCGCTTCAATCCGGCACAGGTGGATTTTTTGATAGAGCAAATTTCTCCTGATTATGGCGATTAAGATAGGTATAACCGGTGGTATCGGTAGCGGAAAGAGTATGGTATCCAGACTGTTGGAAGTGCTGGGTGTTCCCGTCTATATCTCGGACTTGGAAACGAAAAAGCTGATGGTATCCGATTCATTTATCCGCGAGGAATTGTCTGCCTTGCTTGGTGCGGAAGTGTATGCCGGTGGTACACTGAACAAGCCTTTGTTGGCGTCTTATCTTTTTGGCAGTCCGGAGCATGCCCAAAAAATCAACGGTATTGTGCATCCTCGTGTAAAGGAGGATTTCAGGCGGTGGACACAATGTCGCGCCGCTTCTTCCATTGTCGGTATAGAATCGGCCATTTTGGTTGAAGCGGGGTTTGCAGGTGAAGTAGATGCTATTGTTATGGTCTATGCGCCCGAAGAGGTGCGTATTTCACGTGCCGTCTGGCGGGATGCTTCCTCGCGCGAATTGATAGAAAAGCGTATCCGTAGCCAGATGGATGACGAAGAAAAGCGTAAATATGCAGATTTTGTCATTGTAAATGATGGCGAAACTCCATTGATTCCGCAAGTTTTAGAGCTAATCGGTTCGCTATCTGAAAAAATGCACTATCTGTTACGAAAATAGGCATCTTCTTAACAATAAAAATAAGCAAGCTTATTTTGTATTGTCTTCGGCTTACATTATCTTTGCCTCCCGAAAAAATAACTACTAATCATCAAAACAGAATATATTATGTTGAAGACTATTTTGTCCATTTCCGGTAAACCGGGATTGTATAAGCTTGTTTCTCAGGGAAAAAATATGTTGATTGTAGAGTCGCTTGCAGACAAGAAGCGTTTTCCTGCCTATGGTAATGAGAAGATTACTTCTTTGGGCGATATCGCCATGTATACAGATACGGAAGATGTTCCTTTGAAGGAAGTGCTTCTTTCCATGAAGAAAAAGGAAAACGGCGCTGCCGTAGTGATGGACTTAAAGAAGGCTACTGCCGACGATTTGCGTGCTTACCTGGCAGAGGTATTGCCTACCTTCGATCGCGACCGCGTATATCCGTCCGACATCAAGAAATTGATTGTTTGGTATAATTTGCTGGTGGCAAGCGGTATGACGGATTTTGAAGAAACTCCTGCGGCAGAAACGAAGGAGGAAAGCAAGGCCGAGTAATCGGAGAAGGATTGAAATACAAAATAAAAGAGGCGATTCTCAATAGTCGGGAATCGCCTCTTTTATTGGGGGATACGGATTGCTTTTAATTTCTGAAAACCAGTCCGTCGTCAGTGGTATTGGCATCCACTGTAATAGGCTTGCTGCGGTCTACTTCCTGAGCCAGCAGCTTCTTCGACAAGTCGTTCAGCAAATAGTGCTGGATGGCACGTTTCACCGGACGGGCGCCGAATTCAGGGTCATACCCTGCATTGGCAAGGAAGTCTATGGCGGCATTTGTCAGAACAAGTTCCACACCGTTACCGGAAAGCATCTTCTGCACACTCTTGATTTGGAGCACCACAATCTGCTTGATTTCGGGCTCTGTCAGCGGCAGGAACATGATGGTCTCGTCGATACGGTTCAGGAATTCCGGACGGATGGTCTTTTTCAGCATATTCATCACTTCCTTCTTGGTTTCCTCTACGATTTGCTCCTTATTGCTACTGTTTAGTTTCTCCATCTGGCTTTGGATATAGCCACTGCCCATGTTGGAGGTCATGATGATAATCGTATTCTTGAAGTTGACCGTACGCCCTTTGTTGTCCGTCAGACGTCCGTCATCTAGCACTTGCAGCAAGATGTTGAATACGTCCGGATGCGCTTTCTCGATTTCGTCGAACAGGACGACAGAATACGGTTTCCGCCTTACGGCTTCTGTCAGTTGTCCACCTTCATCGTAGCCCACATATCCCGGAGGCGCTCCAACCAGACGGGAAACGCTGTGTTTCTCCTGATACTCGCTCATGTCGATACGGGTCATCATTGTCTCGTCGTCAAAGAGGAACTCCGCCAGCGCCTTTGCCAATTCCGTCTTACCTACACCGGTGGTTCCCAGGAAAAGGAATGAGCCGATAGGACGTTTCGGGTCTTGCAGTCCGGCACGGCTGCGTCGTACGGCATCGGATACGGCCTCGATGGCTTCGTCCTGCCCGATAACCCGCTGGTGCAGTTCCGCCTCCAGATGCAACAGTTTGTCCTTTTCGCTTTGCAGCATCTTGCTTACCGGTATGCCGGTCCAGCGGGATACTACGTCAGCGATGTCTTCAGCGTCCACTTCCTCTTTAATCATGGCCTTGTCGCCCTGCATCTCGTGCAGTTTTTGCTGCGTTTCTTCAATCTCCTGGTTCAGCGCTTGCAGTTTGCCGTAGCGTATTTCGGCCACCCGGCCATAGTCGCCTTCCCGTTCAGCCTTGTCGGCCTCGAACTTCAGGTTCTCTATTTCCACCTTATTCTGCTGGATTTTGTTGACAAGGGTCTTTTCACTTTGCCATTTCGCCTTGTACGAGTTTTCCTGCTCTTTCAGCTCGGCAAGTTCTTTGCCGATTTGTTCCAGTTTGGGCTTGTCGTTTTCGCGCTTGATGGCTTCACGTTCAATCTCCAGCTGCTTTATCTTACGCGAAATCTCGTCCAGCTCTTCCGGTACAGAATCGACCTCCATACGCAGCTTGGCGGCGGCTTCGTCCATCAGGTCGATAGCCTTGTCCGGCAAGAAACGGTCGGTGATGTAACGGTTGCTCAACTCTACGGCGGCGATGATGGCATCGTCCTTAATCCGTACGTGGTGATGGTTCTCATAACGTTCCTTCAGACCACGCAGAATGGAGATGGTGCTCAGCGTGTCCGGTTCGTTCACCATGACAATCTGGAAGCGGCGCTCCAACGCTTTGTCCTTTTCGAAATACTTCTGATATTCATCGAGGGTAGTGGCCCCGATGCTCCTCAGTTCACCGCGTGCCAAGGCGGGTTTCAAGATATTGGCGGCATCCATGGCACCTTCGCCCTTGCCGGCACCCACCAAGGTATGGATTTCATCAATGAAGAGGATAATGTCTCCTTCCGACTTCTTCACTTCGTTGATAACGGCCTTCAGACGTTCTTCAAATTCGCCTTTGTACTTGGCGCCAGCCACCAGTGCACCCATATCCAGGGAGTAGACTTGTTTGTTCTTCAAGTTCTCGGGGACGTCTCCACGCAAGATACGGTGGGCAAGTCCCTCTACGATAGCTGTTTTACCGGTACCCGGTTCACCGATAAGAATCGGGTTGTTCTTGGTACGCCGACTCAGAATCTGCAGGACACGCCGTATCTCTTCGTCACGGCCGATGACGGGATCCAGTTTGCCGCTGCGGGCTGCTTCGTTCAGATTGATGGCATACTTTTCCAATGACTGGTAAGTGTCTTCGCTGGATTGTGAAGTTACTTTTTCTCCTTTTCGCAGTTCGTTGATGGCTTCCCGCAGTTCGCGTTCCGTCATCCCGGCATCTTTCAGAATGGTGGATGCAGTGCTTTTCACATTCAGCAAAGCCAGCAGTACCGGTTCCAGGGAGACGAATTCATCACCCATTTCCTTGGAATATTGGGTGGCCTTCTGGAACACTTCGTTCGTTTCACGGCTCAGGTATGGCTCTCCGCCGGATACCTTGGGCAGAGAATCAATTTGCTTGTCCAGTACAAGTGCTATCTGCTGACCGTTCATGCCCAGCTTCTGGAAGATGAAGTTGGTGACATTTTCACCTACTTTCATCACGCTTTGAAGCACATGCACGGGCTCGATGGCTTGCTGTCCACGGCTTTGTACCAGGTTCACAGCCTCCTGCACTGCTTCTTGCGCTTTAATGGTAAAGTTGTTAAAGTTCATATTTTGTTCTCCTTTCTATTTTATCAGTTTCATAACACTTGGGAAGGCGCAAAAGATTTGCCATTGGCACATTTCGGACAAATTGTCTGCATATAAAACATGTAAAATGACAAATTGTCTGTAAATCAGTCGTTTTGTTTCTTTCTACTTCTTTAGATAAGAAGTTGGAGCAAAGTTCCTTTTCGTATTAAACTCTATTGGTTAAAGAGAAGGGCAAATAAGGATGTCATGCATGAGATGTGCATCTCATGTAGTACGAGGTGTACATCTCATGTAGTACGAGATGCACATCTTATGTAGTGAGGGCCTATATGTTTTAGTAGCTAAGTCTTCGTGTTCCAGCTCCAAGGTTTCCGTGTTGCGGGGGAAGGATATTCTCTTTCCGCTTCGGAGATATAGATTAATTGCTTGGGATGATACAAGTTATTGATAAATTTGTCGTACTTTTACTGCTTCAAAGTTTTGTGCTTTCTGTGTGGTAGGTTTTCGGAGCTCCGCTTGCAGAGGAGCATTATGTATAATTACGTATTAAAATAGAAGATAATGGAGGATAAGATAAAGTTTCCGGCAAATGTGATATTGATAGATGTTGCATTTCTGAATGAAGTGGTATATGGTGCAAAGAACTTTTTGGAAGGTAAGTTGGGGCGGAAGCTACCCGATGTTGACCTGCCGGCATGGTTGAGCTATCTGGCATTGGACGCCGGCTTGAGAGAACAAGAAAATGAGGTGGAAGTGTTGCTGGTGCATACTCCGGCAGCGGACGTGCTGAAGTGTTGTGAACCATCCGATGTGAATAAACTGAATCACCAGGCATGCCGTACGCCGCTGGGCGAATTTACATTTTCTTCCGTCACCTCTTCCGGTTTAGTCTCTACCGAAGCGTTGTTTCTTGACCTGATGAACCTGGCACTTGATTCTGCAGATGTGAAGTGTTTGATGCTGTTGCCTTTCCATCAGGTATATGGTAATGGAGTGGAGGAGAAGCTGGCGGGTTTCTTCAAAGACAAGAGTGAAGAAGAACGGGGCAAAGCTGTGTACTTCATCACGGAGGAACCTCTGAGCCCGGTGTATTGCCGCCTGGAGCCGGTGTTTTATTCTTTGGCGCATGCATTCGGCATCAAGTCTGACGAGTTATAAGATATAAGAAGTATATGAGTGATTTCCGTTTAAAAGTGTTCCAGTCTGTTGCCAAGAACTTGAGTTTTACAAAGGCTTCGCAAGAGTTGTTTGTAAGTCAGCCGGCTATAACTAAGCATATCCAGGAGCTGGAGGCCACTTATCAGACGAGGCTTTTCGACCGGCAGGGAAGTAAAATCAGTTTGACCGAGTCAGGCCGGCTGCTTTTGGAGCATTGCGAACGGATATTGGAGGACTATAAACGGCTGGAATATGAAATGCACTTGTTACATAACGAATATATTGGCGAACTCAAGTTGGGAGCCAGCACTACCATTGCGCAGTATGTGCTTCCTCCGTTGCTGGGCAGTTTTATCGGCAAGTTTCCGCAGGTCAACTTGTCCTTGCTCAATGGAAATTCCCGGGAAATAGAAGCCGCTTTGCAGGAACACCGCATTGACTTGGGATTGGTGGAAGGGGTTTTCCGCCTTCCCAATCTGAAGTACACTACTTTTCTTGAGGATGAACTGGTAGCGGTAGTCCATTCCAAAAGCCGTTTGCAGTTGCCCGAAGAGATTACTCCCCAGGATTTGCCCGCTATTCCTTTAGTGCTCCGTGAGCGCGGTTCGGGTACGCTGGACGTGATAGAACGCTCACTCCAGAAGCACGGCGTCAAGCTTTCCTCACTCCATGTACTGATGTATCTGGGTAGTACCGAAAGCATCAAGCTCTTTCTTGAAAACTCCGATTGCATGGGAATCGTGTCTATCCGTTCCATCTGCAAGGAACTGGCGGCAGGCACTTTCCGCGTGGTCGAGATAAAGGATATGCCCATGCTTCGCGACTTCTGCTTTGTCCAGTTGCAAGGGCAGGAAGGAGGATTGTCGCAAGCCTTTATGAACTATATGTTTATGTCCCGATAACAATAAGTTATAGTCTATAAGTAGAAACGATTGGCGGGTGTGCTAAAATAGAACTACCTTTGCACCCGGAAAATTAAGGAATAAACATTAGTAATAATAGTAAAGTAAACAGTATGGCTTCAAATCGAGTTTTGGCTAAAAGCATTAATATGCCTTTTCTTCAAAGTAATAATAAATTTATTTATGTATCTCTCCTGGTTGTCCTCTCCTTCTTTCTGCTGTTGGATTATGTGCCCGGTATGCATGCCTATTCGGCATGGGTCACTCCGCCGTTGGCGTTGTTCTTGGGGTTGGCCTTTGCGTTGCTGTGTGGGCAGGCACATCCGAAGTTCAATAAGAAGACTTCAAAGTATCTATTGCAATACTCTGTTGTAGGGTTAGGATTTGGAATGAATCTGCAGGCTTCCCTGGCTTCGGGCAAGGAGGGAATGGAGTTCACGATTATTTCTGTAGTGGGGACATTGCTCATAGGCTGGCTCATAGGACGTAAGTTCCTGAAAGTGGACCGTGACACTTCTTATCTTATCAGCTCCGGTACGGCTATCTGCGGAGGCAGTGCCATTGCGGCTGTGGGTCCGGTATTGAAGGCAAAGGATAGCGAGATGTCTGTGGCATTGGGCACCATCTTTATATTGAATGCCATTGCATTGTTTGTTTTTCCGATGATAGGCCACGCTTTGAACATGAGCCAGCATGAGTTCGGCACATGGGCGGCCATTGCCATACATGATACGAGTTCGGTAGTGGGGGCAGGTGCCGCATATGGCGAGGAGGCCCTGAAGGTGGCAACGACTATAAAGCTGACACGTGCCTTATGGATTATTCCTTTGGCTCTGGTAACTTCGTTCATCTTTAAGAGTAAGGGACAGAAAATCAGTATTCCCTGGTTCATCTTCTTCTTTGTGCTGGCTATGATTTTCAATACTTATGTGCTGGGCACTACCGAAACGGGTGCCATGATTGGTGAGGGTATCAATTCTTTGGCTCGCAAGACGCTGACTATCACTCTGTTCTTTATCGGTGCCTCTCTGTCACGTGATGTACTGAAGGCAGTAGGCATCAAGCCCTTGATACAAGGCACCTTGTTGTGGATAGTGATTAGTGTGAGCACGTTGGCATATATCTACTTGTTCTGATTACATCGGTCCGGCAGTTCTTGAAGTATAACTTCCGGTTGAAGAAGACGGTAGGATTTTTGTAATGTATTTCTTCCCTCATTGGATATATAGACGAATACACATCTCGGGATGACCGGGGTGTGTATTTCTTTTGACAGTTAGTTTACTTTTTTGATGATAAAGTCGAAAGAGGTGAAGAATTGAGGGTGCTTACCGATAGATATGGGAAGAATAATGGTAATGGAGGAATTCCTCCCTTTCCTAATCTCTTTCTTGTTGTATATTCGAGAGTTTGCTTTATTTGCCGTATAAGTTGTCACGCCAATCTTTTGGCTTGTTTCTGCTTGACTTTTTATAATTGCCAAGGGCGTTTCCGCTTCTGCTAGTATGGGGTATTTGACTTCTGAGCTTCTTCCATCCACAATGAATTGCATATTTTTCCAGTTTATTCGGATATCTTCTGAAGAGTTGTTGCAAATTATAATTTCCCATTGGGAGTCGTTTGGAATAAACTTATAAGTAACCCCATCTTTTGTATACTCTAATTTCCCTTTTTGGTTCTCCAGCCATTTAAAGGATACTTGGCATCCTGTATCAACGTATTGTGCAGATAAAGTGGTTGGAAATAGGAGAAACAGCAAAATGGCCAGCTTATTTTTCTTCTTATATTTCCGGTAGTCATTGTATATCCATAGCATAATAAAAATAATGCCGATAGGGATGGCTATGAGAATACATGTCAGTAAATTCATGATGGCAGGTTTTATTTGTTTGTTTATATGAATATGTTGCAAAAGTATCATAAAATATTTGATAAAACAAACAAATTATGAATAAAAAGAGTGGCGTATACAGACAAATTGGTATTGGTGTTCCTTATAATATGAATGATTAATTTGTATCTTCATATAAATGGAAAAAAGTAATATATACATCGGAGAGATAATCAAGAACGTGATGCTTGAACAGCAAGTTACCAAGGCAGAACTTGCACGAAGACTGAAAGTTAAGCCTCAAAGTGTAGACTATATGCTTACGAGAAAAAGTATTGATACGGATACGTTGTATAATGTCTCATGTGCCTTGAACTACGATTTTGCTTTGTTGTATTCCATTCATAAGGAACAGATAAATTATGATACGTTAGAGCAGGAGTATAGGCTCTCCACAGCGAAAGTGTTGGTGGAGCTTGAGCTGAAGCCTGAAGACATTGCGAAATTGAATCTTAAAAAGCGGATTGCTGATGTCTTGAAATAAACGCACTCTTGGACTGGTGCTATTGGTGTTTTCATTTTTTCCCATTTTTTCTTCCTGGTCGTGTAACAAAATCCTTTCCTCCTACGTCTGAAGGGTATAAACAGAAATTTACTATTGATAAATAGCCCATGGACGCTGAAAGTTTTAAAAAAGAGTTTCTGCCATATCATCGCAAGCTGTACTGCATAGCTTATAGGCTGTTGGAGAATGCTGCCGACGCTGAAGATTTGGTGCAGGAAGCTTATCTGAAGTTGTGGAACAAGCGGGAAGGACTGGCCATTATCAGTAATCCGGAAGCATTCAGCGTTACTCTGGTGAAAAATATGTGCTTTGATTTGCTTCGTTCAGGAAAGTATACTTTGAGCAGACAGAGCGTGGAGTTGGCCGAAGTGCATAATGTGTCTCAAGCAGATAACTTTGAAGTGCGGGATGAAGCGCAGCAGGTAAGGCACATCATTGCCCGTCTGCCGGTGCAACAGCAGAAAATAGTAACGTTGCGTGATGTCAAGGGATGTTCTTATGAAGAGATAGAGCAGGTCACGGGATTGAACGCTACCAATGTCCGTGTACTGTTGTCCCGGGCAAGAAAAAAGATACGTGAGGAATTTAATAAATGGAGTAACTATGAAAGTCGAGGAAATTGAAAGGCTGCTCGCCGAATTTTATGAAGGGAATACCAACGAGCAGGAAGAAGAGTTGTTGAAGGAAGCTTTCAGAACCGAAGAAGTGCCCGAGCACTTGCAGAAGGACAAGAAACTCTTTCTCAGCTTTTTTCCCGGGGAAGTGGTGGATAATGTTCCCGCCGGATTGGAGGATAAACTGAGCCGGATGATTGATGAAAAGGCTGAAGAGGAACAACGTTTTTTCCACCGGAACAAGGCCAAACGTAATTGGCGCTGGATAGGAGGTATTGCTGCCACCATTCTGGTTCTTGTAGGTGTAGGTTATGGCATTACGAACATGGGAGAGGATATGCGTCCTCCTACACCTCAGGACACTTTCTCTGATCCGGAAGCTGCTTATAAGGCATTGCAGGCCACTTTAATCGAGGTGTCTGCGAATCTGAACAAGGGAATTGAGCAGATAGAGGAAACGCGGATAGACGTAACGAAGGTGAACCAGGAAGTAAGAAAAGAAATTCAACAATAATCTGATATGAAAACAATGAAAATTATTTTGGCAGGTGTACTGCTGATGTTGCCTTTGCTTTGCCAGGCACAGAAGAACCTATTCAACAAGTATGGAGATATGAAAGGCGTGTCGTCCGTCTACATATCCAAGGCAATGATAGAAACGAATCCCAACTTGTTTACTAAAGATGTTTATATTGGGAAAGTGTCCGGACAGTTGAACTCTGTGCAGGTACTTTCTACAATGGATAATAATGTAAAGAAAGAAATGCGTAAGGATCTTCGTTCTTTGGTGCAGTCTTCCAGATATGAATTGCTGATGAAGCAGAAAGGGACAGTCTCCAGTTCTGAATTCTACATGAGCCGTAAAGGGGAAAAGGTGAAGGAGCTGATTATGATTGTAGACGGTGCAGCCACTTTGAAATTTGTTTATCTGGAAGGTGATATGACTTTGAAGGATATACAGAATATCATGATGTATCAGAATACCAGCTGGAATGGGAACAATGTGAATATACAGCTTCCGGATATAAACTGGGCGGAGATAGAGAAGTTGAAGAACCGCGATTGGCTTGGAGAATTGAAGCATTCGCAAGAACTGGCATTGAAAGGGCTGGAAAATGTAGCTAAACTGAAAGACAACAAGTATCTGAAAGAACAGATGGATGCCGATACTTGGAAACGTTTTGAAAAAAGCATGGAGGCTTTGGAAGAACGTTTGGAAAAAATGGAATAGGAAGCGGTACCCTTTTAGGGAAACTTGCCAATAGAATGTTTTGTTTTTCTATTGGCAAGTTTTTTTGTTATTTGTCTTTTCTCAATTCTGCAAAGATAAGCCCTTCCAGCTCTTCTGCCAGTTCCGGATTGTCAAGGATGACCTGCTTGGCGGCGTCGCGTCCCTGGGCAATTTTCGTCTCGTTATAGCTGAACCATGAGCCGCTTTTCTTGATGATGCCAAGCTCTGCACCCAAGTCAATGATTTCGCCTGCACGGGAGATGCCTTCACCGAACATGATGTCGAATTCCGCTCTACGGAAAGGAGGAGCTACCTTGTTCTTTACAACTTTCACTTTGGTCTGCTTGCCGATTACTTCATCGCCGTTTTTGATGGCTTGGCTTCCACGGATGTCAAGACGTACGGAGGCATAGAACTTCAGTGCATTACCGCCGGTAGTTGTTTCGGGATTGCCGAACATGACACCGATTTTTTCGCGCAACTGGTTGATGAAGATGCAGGTGGTGCGTGTTTTGCTGACAGCTGCCGTCAGTTTACGCAAGGCTTGTGACATGAGTCGGGCTTGCAGACCCACCTTGTTGTCACCCATATCGCCTTCAATTTCAGCTTTCGGGGTTAAGGCAGCCACAGAGTCCACTACAATGATGTCAATAGCGGAAGAACGGATCAGTTGCTCTGCGATTTCCAGCGCTTGTTCGCCGTTGTCCGGTTGTGATATCAGCAGATTGTCCACATCCACACCCAGTTTTGCCGCATAGAAGCGGTCGAAAGCATGTTCTGCATCAATGAATGCGGCAATGCCTCCTGCCTTTTGCGCTTCAGCAATGGCATGAATGGCGAGGGTTGTCTTACCGGAGGATTCCGGGCCGTAAATCTCGATGATACGTCCGCGGGGATATCCTCCCACGCCAAGAGCTACATTGAGGCCGATGGACCCTGTGGGAATAACTTCTACTTGTTCGACACTTTCGTCACCCATTTTCATGATAGAGCCTTTGCCAAAGCTCTTTTCTATCTTGTCCATGGCAGCCTGCAAGGCTTTCAGCTTTTCACCTGATGCCAGATTGTTGCCATTTTCAAAATTCAGTTCGTCTTTTTTTGCCACGTTGTTAATGTTTAATGATTATAAAATTTGTGCCGCATGGTCTTTGGTCTTCACTTCTTTCGGAGTGATGATACGCTCTACAATACCTTCTTCATTAATGATGAAAGTTGTGCGGAACGTTCCCATATATTTGCGGCCATACATGCTTTTTTCGCCCCATACTCCGAATTGTTCTACCAGCTTCTTGTCGGTGTCTGCAATCAGGGTAAAAGGCAGATTGTTTTTCTCAATAAATTTCTGGTGTGACTTTTCGCTGTCCACACTGACGCCGATGACTTCATAACCGGCTTTGCGCAGGTCGGCATAATTATCCCGCAGGTTGCAGGCTTGTGCCGTGCAGCCGGATGTCATGTCTTTGGGATAGAAGTAGAGTACAATCTTCTTTCCCTTATAGTCGCTCAAGCGGATTTCTTCACCTTTTTCGTTGATGCCCAATACTTCGGGTGCTTTATCTCCTATATTCACTTTGTTAATGTTTAATGATTAGTGATTAATGGATAATGATTAGTGATTAATGTTTAATGATTAATGGGCGGAGCACCTTTTTGTCCGCATGGTATTAATCATTAAACATTAACCATTAATCATTAATCATTAATTTCAAACTTCCAAGTCTCCGTCGATAATCTCATGCCAAGGCAGGCCTTGTTTGTTGAGCTGTTCCATGAACGGGTCCGGATTGAATTCCTCGACATTCCATACCCCTGGCTTTTTCCACAATCCTTTGAGGAACATCATGGCACCAATCATGGCAGGTACACCGGTGGTATAGCTTACGCCCTGCATGCCGGTTTCCTTATAGGCTTCTTGGTGGCTACAGTTGTTATATACATAGTAAGTACGCTCTTTGCCATCCTTTAGTCCGCGGATGCGGCAGCCGATGGATGTTTCGCCTTCGTAGTTTTCGCCCAGGTCTTGCGGGTTGGGGAGGACGGCTTTCAGGAATTGCAGCGGAACAATCTTCATGCCGTTATATTCCACTTCGTCTATGCGGGCCATACCGATATTTTGGATGACACGCAGGTGTGTGAGGTATTCCTGGCCAAACGTCATCCAGAAGCGTGCACGCTTGATAGTGGGGAAATTCTTTACCAGAGACTCCAGTTCCTCGTGATAAAGTAGGTAGGAATCGCGTGGGCCGATGTTCGGATAAGTCAGGTCTTTGTGGATTTCCAGCGGCTTGGTTGTTACCCATTCTCCGTTTTCATAATAGCGGCCGTTCTGTGTAATCTCACGGATGTTGATTTCCGGATTGAAGTTGGTGGCGAATGCTTTATGATGATTTCCGGCATTACAGTCTACAATGTCCAGATATTGTATTTCGTCAAAATGATGTTTGGCGGCGTATGCCGTATATATTCCACTTACTCCCGGGTCGAAACCGCAACCGAGGATGGCGGTCAGTCCGGCATCTTCGAAGCGTTTCTTATAAGCCCATTGCCAACTGTATTCAAAGTGGGCAACATCTTTCGGCTCATAATTGGCAGTATCCAGATAGTTGACTCCACTTTGCAGACAAGCCTCCATGATGGTGAGGTCTTGGTAGGGGAGGGCTACGTTGATGACGATTTCGGGTTTGAAACTATTGAAGAGTGCTACCAGTTCGTCCACGTTGTCGGCATCTACCTGGGCGGTTTTGATGTTCGGGTTACCGATTGCCTTGACAACAGCGTCACATTTAGACTTGGTGCGGCTGGCTATCATGATTTCTGTAAACACATCAGGATTTTGAGCCACTTTGTGCGCAACAACGGTACCTACACCGCCTGCACCGATAATAAGAACTTTACCCATTTCTTTCTACTATATTATTATATTAAGTTTATAAAAAATATGGAGAGCAAATATAAGGGTTAATTCTTAGATAAACATTAAAATCCTGCTAAATACTTTGGGAAAAATGCTTCAAATATTAAATAAATTACTTGCATTTGGGTTATTTTCTATATATTTGCCCCTCGAATAAATTAACTTAAACAACGAAAATGAAAAAAGTATTTGTTTCCCTATGCATGGCAAGCGTATTGATGGGCTTGTCTTCTTGTGCATCAACTAAAAATGCCGCAACTCTTTCTTCTATCAACGGTGAGTGGAATATTATTGAAGTGAATGGCACCGCCGTAGTCCCTGCTCCTGGCCAGGAATTTCCCTATATCGGTTTCGACACAAAGGCTGGAAAAGTATTTGGCAATAGTGGTTGCAACCGTATGATGGGTTCGTTTGACGTGAATGCCAAGCCCGGCACGATTGACCTTGGCGCTTTAGCAAGTACCCGTATGGCTTGTCCGGATATGACTGTAGAAAATAATGTGTTGTCGGCTTTGAACAAAGTGAAAAAGTATAAGAAGCTGGGAAAGGAAAATATAGCTTTATGCGGTGCTTCCAATCGTCCCATAGTCGTGTTGCAGAAGAAAGAATCCGTTTCCAAGTTGTCTGATTTGGAAGGAAAGTGGATAATTAGTGAGGCTGCGGGCGAGGCCATTCCCGATGGAATGGAGAAGCAGCCGTTCATTGAATTTAATATTGCAGAAAAGAGCTTGCACGGTAATGCGGGTTGCAATTTGATTAACGGCGCTTTCCAGGTTGATGATGAAAATCCTTCGGCAATCTCTTTCCCGCAAGTTATCAGTACCATGATGGCATGCCCTGATATGGAGGTGGAAGGCCGTGTGCTGAAAGCCTTAAATTCCGTTCAGTCTTTTGGTAAGCTGGCAGGTGGAGGCATCGGGCTGTACGATGCTGACAATAACCTGGTGATGGTGTTGGTGAAGAACTGACAAGATAGGTTGAAATAATAAAGGCTCTTACAGCAATAATCTGCTAGGAGCCTTTTTTGTATCTTGATATAAAATAGTCTTTTACTTTTTCTTTAATCCTGCGCGTATCCGGCTCAAGGATTGCGGAGTGATGTAGAGGTAAGAAGCCAGATACTTGAGCGGTACATCCTGTAGCAGTTCCGGATTCTCTTCCATCAGCGTCATGTACCTTTCTTTTGCAGTGGGAGGGGTACCGTAGGCTACTGTAGAACTGTCTACCGACAGAATTTCCCGTTCAAAGATTCTTCTGCCGAAGTTGGCCATATCTATGGAATACGAAAAAAGGGCTTCCAGCTCAGGCTTACTGATACAATAGGCGATGCTCTCGTTCACTGATTCGATGTTGATGGGGGAAACTTCGCCGTCCACAATATCCCCACGATGAGAAAGCTGTGTCGCCCGGTGCGGCGAACCAAAGGGAGTTTTCCGTACCCTCTGTCAGGTAGTAGGCGCGCCAGATACCTTTCTTCAAAAGATAGAAATTGCTGTTCCTCTCCCCTTCGCTGATAATGAGTTCTCCCTTGCTGAAACGAACTTCTGCCATGTGTGACAGAAGTTCGTGCAAAGTGTTTTCCGGTAGTTTATACTTCTTGCAGAATTTCTTTGTCATAGTTTCCATGCCGCAAAGATAGTGCAAACTGAAGACATAACTTTTACGCTTGCATGAAAAAGTCATGTCGGGGTGCAGCCTGTCTTGTCTAAAGATACGGATTTTTCTTTATGCTTCCTTTTCCCGGATATGTAAATCACGAGGATAAAGAGGGTTGTCAGCATTTCTGCAAGAGGGGTGGCAAGCCAGATTCCCCGGTCTCCCAATAGCAGGGGCAATCCGAAAAAGCAGGCTGTCAGCAGAATAAAACCACGCAGCAGGGTGATAACTGTGGCGTATTTGGCACGCTCCACACTCTGGAAATAGCCGATGGATACGATGTTAACAGCAAAGAACACGAAGCCGGTGGCATACAAAGGCAACCCTTTTACCGCTATGTCATAAGCCGGATAACTGCGGTCTATGAACATGCCTACAATTTCAGGACTGCAGAATATTGTGACCAGGGCAAAACATACACCGCAGCCTATGGCTGTTTTCAATGCCAGCAAGTAGGCGCGGCGGACACGTTGGCTTTCGTTCAGGCCGTAGTTATAACTGATAATCGGCTGTGCCGACTGCGCAATGGCATTATATACCATAAATATAATAGGAAAGAAATAGCAGGCGATGCTGAATGCCGCCACTCCGTCTTCCTTCAGATAATGGATGAACACCTGGTTGCCGACAAACATCATGCAGGCAATCGCCACCTCGCACAAGAAGGCGGAAGAACCCAAGCGGCACATATAGCCAATGTTGCGGCGCATCAGTTGCATGCTTTTCCGGCTCATCTTAATGGGGTGGAAGCGCAGTGTGCACCGGCGGCGCAGTAGATAGAATACTACCATCAATGCGCCTACCGTAGTGCCTATAGCACTTGCCAATGCGGCACCGAACATCCCCCAGTCAAAGGGGAAGATGAACAGATAATCCAATAGGATGTTCAGAACTGCAGCCACCACATTGCACATCATGGCAAAGTTGGGCGAACCGTCCAGCCTCAGAAAAAACATACCCGAATTGAGTAATGCTGTGAACAGAGAGAAAGGCACAAACCAAAGCATGTATTCCACAGCCAATGGCGTGAGCCGTTCGGACCCTCCGAGCAGCTTTACCACCTGCGGGGCAAATGAACAGAATAGGGTGGAGGTACACATCAGCAGCAAGGAAGATATGACTACAGACTGTGTGATGTTGATACGTGCCACCTTGACTTTCCCGTGTGACAGATGAATGGAGGCCACCACAGAGGCACCGACTCCGAACATAAGTCCCACACCCGTAGAGAACAACCATAGCGGTGCCACAATGTTGACCGCCGCCAAAGCATCACTGCCAATTCCTTTTCCGACAAAGATGCCGTCGGTGATAACGAATAGTGCGGAGAAAATCATCCCCAGTACAGTAGGGAGCAATAGTTTGCGGAACAATGTCTTGATGTCCGTGTTCTTGAAGTCGATACTGTCTCTCATCTTTTCCATACTCATCTTATTTATTTCTTTATATGTGAAAAACAATCATTTCCGTGCTGCGATTAAGCCCAATGTTAACTAATCCTTAATCGTTCCACCATGGTGGAACGATATTTCCCTCGTGGTGGAATGATATTTTCTCCACGGTGGAACAATATTTCCTCCATGGAGGAACGGTTAAAGGTATGCAAGGAAAATGATTAATGTTGTTCATGTTTTATTATCTCTGATTCGGGCGACAAAAGTAGAGCTTTTGAATGGAATGGAAATTAACAAATGGTAATTTCCGACAGAAAAAATGATTTTAATTCTGCCAAACTGACAGATAAACTGCCACAAGTATAAATCTGCGGCTGCTCTGAACAATTTGGCACAACGTTTGTCTTTTTATTGGCGTCTGCCACTGAGGTGGACGTCGAAACAGAATAATAACAAATAAAAAATAACGATCATGGGAAAAATTATTGGTATTGACTTAGGAACAACAAACTCTTGCGTTGCAGTATTCGAAGGTAACGAACCTGTAGTAATTGCAAACAGTGAAGGTAAGCGCACCACTCCTTCAGTAGTAGCATTTGTTGATGGTGGCGAACGTAAAATCGGTGATCCTGCCAAGCGTCAGGCTATCACGAACCCCACCCGTACGGTTTTCTCCATCAAACGTTTCATGGGCGAAAACTGGGACCAGGTGCAGAAAGAAATCGGCCGCATGCCTTATAAAGTAGTAAAGGGTGACAACAATACTCCGCGTGTAGACATCGACGGACGTCTCTATACTCCGCAGGAAATCTCTGCAATGATTCTGCAGAAGATGAAAAAGACTGCCGAGGATTATCTGGGACAAGAAGTGACAGAAGCCGTAATTACCGTCCCCGCATACTTCTCCGACTCCCAACGCCAGGCTACAAAGGAAGCCGGACAGATTGCAGGTCTTGAAGTGAAGCGTATTGTGAACGAGCCGACTGCCGCAGCTCTTGCTTACGGTATTGACAAGTCTCACAAGGACATGAAGGTTGCCGTGTTCGACCTTGGTGGTGGTACATTCGATATCTCTATCCTCGAATTCGGTGGCGGTGTGTTCGAAGTATTGTCAACCAACGGTGACACTCACCTGGGTGGTGACGATTTCGACCAGGTAATCATCGACTGGCTGGTTCAGGAGTTCAAGAACGACGAAGGTGCCGACCTGACTCAAGACCCGATGGCTATGCAACGTCTGAAGGAAGCTGCCGAGAAGGCTAAGATTGAGCTGTCCTCTTCTACCAGCACTGAAATCAACTTGCCGTACATCATGCCCGTAGGCGGTGTGCCCAAGCACTTGGTGAAGACGTTGACCCGTGCCAAGTTCGAGGCTCTGGCTCACAACTTGATTCAAGCTTGTTTGGAGCCATGTAAGAAGGCTATGAGCGATGCTGGTCTGAACAATGCGGACATCGATGAAGTAATCCTTGTAGGTGGTTCTTCACGTATTCCGGCAGTACAGAAGTTGGTAGAAGATTTCTTCGGTAAAGTTCCTTCCAAGGGTGTGAATCCGGATGAGGTGGTGGCCGTAGGTGCTGCCGTGCAAGGTGCCGTTTTGACGGACGAAATCAAGGGCGTTGTATTGTTGGATGTTACTCCGCTTTCTATGGGTATCGAAACTATGGGCGGTGTGATGACGAAGCTGATTGATGCCAACACTACCATCCCCTGCAAGAAGAGCGAGACATTCTCTACTGCTGCCGACAACCAAACGGAGGTTACCATCCATGTATTGCAGGGTGAGCGTCCGATGGCTGCGCAGAACAAGTCAATCGGCCAGTTCAACCTGACAGGTATTGCTCCGGCACGTCGCGGTATTCCTCAGATTGAGGTAACGTTCGATATCGACGCCAACGGTATCTTGAAGGTGTCTGCCAAAGATAAGGCTACCGGTAAGGAACAAGCTATCCGTATCGAAGCTTCCAGCGGTTTGAGCAAGGAAGAAATCGAAAAGATGAAAGCCGAAGCCGAAGCCAATGCTGAAGCAGATAAGAAAGAGCGTGAGAAAGTAGACAAGCTGAACCAGGCCGATTCTATGATTTTCCAAACCGAAAATCAGTTGAAGGAACTCGGCGACAAGCTCCCTGCCGACAAGAAGGCTCCGATTGAAGCTGCTTTGCAGAAGCTGAAAGATGCCCATAAGGCTCAAGACCTGGCTACCGTAGACTCTGCCATGGCCGAATTGAATACGGCATTCCAGGCTGCAAGTGCTGAAATGTATGCCCAGAGCGGTGCTCAGGGTGGTGCACAAGCTGGTCCTGATATGAATGCAGGGCAACAAGGCGGTGCTCAGGATAATACAAAGCATGGCGATAATGTGCAGGATGCTGATTTTGAGGAAGTGAAGTAAGTTGCGATAGGTGATTTTATAGAAAAAAAGAGGCGTGCAATCCATTAAGTTGCACGCCTCTTGTGTTTTTGAATTTCAAGTCAGTCTTATATACTTATTTTTCAGTTTGGGGATTAATGACAATGCGCCAATAGCCACCAAAGTCCACACCTTCACGAGATAAGATACCCATAGACCGCAATTTTGCAATTTGTTTTTCTACGGCACGAGAACTTATACCAATCTTGTAAGCCATAGTTTCGGCTGACATAGAAGGATCGGAAATGACGAAATCGATAATCTTCTGTACTGTCCTTCCTATGTTTTTAGAGGCATCTGTGCTCTCTCCGAACTTTTGTTGTTTACACCAAACATTTTCGCATTTACACCGAACTTATCGACCGAACTTTCTTCGTTTGCAGGATACTTTTTGAGGGGACTGTTTACCCTTTCGGCCACTTCTTCTACGGATATTCTTTCGCTCTTTCCCCAATTCAAATTATAGAATGTAGTGAAGAAAGAAGATGCTTCCGTATTGGCAAAAGCCGACACGGATTTAAGCCATGACTTCACTTTCTTACGTTCCAACATTTCCTTGAAATCATAAGCTGAACATTCTGTTATCAATGTATTGTTGCGTATCTGCATCGTTTTCTTTTTGTTGTTCGGGTATAACACTCTAATATAATTTACAAAGGTAAGGATAAAACCGAGGAATTGGTTAACCTCCTCGTTTCCTTTTGATTTTCATGTATTTACATTACGTAGTTTATAACAATTACTTTATCTTTTCTTTATCACACTATTCACCACCCGTACAGAAGAAACCAGTTTATTGGTGGAAGTAAATACATCCACATTCCATATATGGGATGAGCGTCCTTTGTGCAGGATAGTGCCTACTGCCCTTACGGTATCTCCTTTGTGTGCAGAAGAAATATGATTTCCGCTGACTTGCATTCCCACGACAATCTCATCAGGTTTGCAGATAATCATGGAGCCGAGCCCGGCAACGGTTTCTGCCAAGGCAAGGGTGGCACCGCCATGCAGAATGCCGAAGGGTTGGCGGGTACGGTAGTCGACCGGCATGGTTGCTTCTACGCGCTCGTCCGAAGCGTATGTGTATTGAATGCCCAAGTTTCCCATCAATGCGTGGCGTGCCCGTTCGTTCAGTAAATCAAGATGGCATCAGTCCATAAGTCGGCCTACCGGATGCCAAAACTATGCGCACTCCCATCTGCTGGACCTTTAGCAGAGCAGCTAATGTCCTTTTACTGATTTCTCTTTCATCATTGAGTAGCGTTCCATCTACATCAAGAACCAATAATTTATATTTCATGGCAACTCGATTTTGGGGTTATTATGTTACAAAGTTAGAAAAATGACTGTTAAAACGGTAATATTCGTTTTATTGTTTACTGAAACTTCTTTTATTTATCCTATCTTTGTCCACGTTTTGTTCCGCGTTCTCTATCCGGAGAAGCGGATGAAAAGGGAATCGGGTGAAAGTCCCGAACAGTCCCGCTGCTGTGAGTTCCATGCTCGGTGTATCATACTTGTGCCACTGTTCTTCGGAAAGAACGGGAAGGCGATGTACCGGGAACGAGTCAGAAGACCTGCAAAACAAAGTCGAAAAATTGTCCATTCGAGGAAAGTGGGCAGTGCGCAAATGGTTTAAGATAATCTTCATTTATTCTATGTCAGGAAGGACTAAGGTACTACTGGTCTGTGCTGTTTCAGTGGGTGCAAGTATATTCCGGCTCTCTGCCCAGGAGGTGGGAGGAGATACGATTACAGGGAAAGTGCATCAGATAGAGAAAGTGACAGTGACAGCACGCAGGTCGCCCAATAAAGTGACTTCTGCCGTACCCATACAGACGATGTCACGGCAGGATATCAGCCAGCTGGGAATACAGAATATGGCAGATGCTGTGCGCCGTTTTGCCGGAGCCAATGTAAAGGACTATGGAGGTATTGGAGGACTGAAAACGGTTTCCATACGCAATATGGGAGCAGCCCATACAGCTGTCAGTTATGACGGGGTGGCGGTGAGCAATTGTCAGGCGGGGCAGATAGATATCGGGCGTTTTTCGCTGGACAATGTTTCCATGCTTTCGCTCGCCATCGGGCAGTCGGAGGACTTGTTGCAGTCCGCCCGCTTGTATGCGTCGGCCGGTGTGCTGGGCATAGAGACGGAAAAACCTCATTTTGATGACGGGCGCAATGCCGCTTTTCAGGCACGGGTGCGCGGAGGGTCGTTCGGCATGGTCAGCCCCTCGTTGCGCTGGTGGCAGAAACTGGGCAGCCGTACACGCGTGGCGGTAGATGCCGCTTATATGAGGGCGGACGGTAATTACCCTTTCACGCTGGTCAATGGAAAATACGTGACGGAAGAGAAACGTAACAACACCGGCATCTATTCCTGGCAGGGCGAAGCTACCCTTTATCATACTTTCAAGGATGACAGTGAACTGGATGTGAAGGGTTACTACTTCTATTCCCGTCGGGGACTTCCAGGGGCGGTTACGCTCTATAATCCCCTTTCCGATGAAACGCTTTGGGATGAGAATACTTTTGTGCAGGCACGTTATAGGAAGCATTTTTCGCCCCGATGGAGTCTGCAGGCACAAGCAAAGTATAATCATGGCTGGAACAAATATAAGGATGAGGGTAAGGAATATACCGACGGATATTATCGGGAAAATCACCGGCAAGACGAATATTATATTTCCGCGACCGTTCTCTACCGTCCTTTGGAAGCTTTGACCCTTTCGTTGGCGCAGGACGGGGTGATAAACAAGTTGCGCAACAGTTTGCCGGAATGTCCTTTCCCCACAAGATATACTTCCATCAGTGCCTTCAATGCACGCTACCGGCAAGGATGGCTCACGGCCACGACCTCGCTGGTGCATACCGCCACTTCGGAGCATGCCGAGAAAGGTACGGTCCCCGATGACTTCCATCGTTTTGCCCCCTCTTTATCAGTCAGTATGCAGCCTTGGCAGGACGAGTCGCTGTATTTCCGGTTGATGTATAAGAGTACGTTCCGTCTGCCCACTTTCAACGACCTCTATTATTACCGGCTGGGCAACCGCAATCTGCGACCCGAGAAGGCAGACGAATATAATGTCGGTATCACATGGAGCAAATCCGGATTGTCTGTGTTCGATTATATCTCCGTTACGCTTGACGGTTACTATAATAATGTGACGGATAAGATTGTGGCTTTTCCCACCACCTATGCGTGGAAGATGGCGAACTACGGCAAGGTGCATGCCGCAGGTGTGGATGCCACTTTGGCGGCAACCGTTCCATTGACGGAGAAAATAAGACTGATTATGTCGGGCGGATATACATGGCAAAAGGCCATTGACCTGACCGATTCCGACGCGAAGAACTATAAGGACCAATTGCCTTATACTCCTCTTCATAGCGGAAACGCGTCCGCCATTGTAGAAACGCCGTGGGTGAATGTGGGCTACTCGGCGGTAGGAGTGGGAAAGCGTTACTATTTGTCGCAGAACATTCCGGAAAATGAGATTGAGGGCTATCTGGAGCATACGATGAGCCTCTCTCATGAGTTTGTTTTGGGCGGTTGCCGGCTTCTGTTGCAGGCCGAGATTATAAATCTGACCGATGAGCAGTATGACGTGATAAAATATTATCCTATGCCGGGCCGTTCGTGGCGGTTGACGGGTACTTTCAAGTTTTGAATAATCTATTTATGAACAACAAAAACTAATTATAAACAATAACAACTGTAATTATGAAAGTAAGAAGTTTATTATTCGGTATGCTCTGCATGCTTGCTTTGGGTGCCTCTTTGGCATCTTGTAGTGACGACGATGACGATTCTCTGGATGACGGCGGGTCGAAGGTGACACTGCCGCAGACGCGTGTCTATATTCTGAACGAAGGCTCTCAAGGAGCCAACAATGCAGGACTTGCTTTTTATGCACCCAATAAGGATGCGGATTTTATCAATGATATCTACAAGACCCAAAACAATGCCAAGTTGGGTGACCTTGGTCAGAGCATGATTGAGTATGAAGATGAAATATATATAGCTGTAAGCGGTTCCAATTATCTGACCAAGCTGAATGCTGCAGGTGTGGAGTTGAAACGTGTTTCGTTTGTAGATGATAATGACCTCAGTGCTGGTATTCGCTATATAGACGCTGAGGATGGATATATCTATGCTTCCTTCTACGGAGGGGCTGTGGCTAAAATCAATGCGAAAACGTTGGAGGTAGTGGATAAATTGACCGGACTTGGTGACAATCTGGAAGGTGTGGCAATCTGCGAGGATATGCTGTATGTGGCGAATAGCTGTACTGCTGATTGGAGCACTCGGCACACTGACGTAAAGGTGATAGATTTGCGCACTTTCAAGCTGAAAGAGCAGTTGACGGTAGGTTTGAACCCCAATGCTTTGATTGAAGAGGATGATAAAGTCTTTTTGATTTCATGGGGCAATTATGGCGATGTTGGCTATTCATTGCAGATGATAGATCCTGCTGCCAACAATAAGGTGACGGAATTAGGCAGTGCCACCCGTATGTGTGCTGCTGATGATATCTTATATCTGGTGAATTCAATGACGGACTGGAATACTGAACCATATACAACAGTCAACACTTTCTTTACTTATAACATCAAGACCGGGCAGATGAATAATGCTTCTTTTCTCAAAGACGCCCCTGCCGAACTTGCTTCAAGCACGTTGTACATGTTGGAAGTAAACGAAAATAACGGTGATATTTATATCGGTACTTCCGAGTTCACAACGAACGGTACCATCTACCGTTTCAAGAAAGACGGTACATTTATCGAGAAGTTCGATGCAGGAGGCATCAATCCTAATTCCGCTATCTTCTTTAATTAATATCAATGAAAAGAGGCTGCTTTTTTATCAGTATATTTGCAGTCTTGTTTCTTTCCTCCTGCGGAGGAAGGGGCAAGACTGCCTCTGCTTTGGCCAACGGTGACACCATTCCTTTACGTTATGCGGAGAATCTTACCTTAGTGTCCTATCCCGGCTATACCCTTGCCACCTTGCGCAATCCTTGGGATACGTTGCACACGCTACATACCTATATACTGGTCCCGAAAGACCGCGAACTCCCGGCACATTTTCCGGCAGGTACTGTGGTACGTACCCCGCTCTCCAAATCAGTTATCTACTCTTCCGTCCACTGCGGACTGATGGA
Source organism: Bacteroides sp. Marseille-P8574 (assembly GCF_902825465.1). Lineage (NCBI taxonomy): Bacteria > Pseudomonadati > Bacteroidota > Bacteroidia > Bacteroidales > Bacteroidaceae > Bacteroides > Bacteroides sp. Marseille-P8574. The sequence goes on along the minus strand of NZ_CADEBE010000002.1, from coordinate 895,372 downwards.
TAATCTGGGTGTGTTTGGTAGTATCGGCGGCGTCTGTGACTTGAAGTACATCAAGCTACCCGCCGTGCACGAAGCCTGCCGCTGGGGCGCCATCGCCGATTGTGGCGACGGCATGAATCCCGACATGGAGCGCATCATTGACCTGCACCCCGATGCCATCCTGCTCTCTCCGTTTGAGAACAGCGGCGGTTATGGCCGTATCGAGAAACTGAATATTCCCATCATCGAATGTGCCGACTACATGGAAACCTCCGCTTTGGGACGTGCCGAGTGGATGCGTTTCTACGGACTGCTCTTCGGGGCTGCGCCACAAGCTGACAGCCTTTTTGCCGAAGTAGACAGTTGTTACCAACGACTCAAGATGCGTGCGCAACTTTCATCCACCTCATTCTCCGTTGTCAGTGAGTTGAAAAGCGGCTCGGCATGGTACGTGCCAGGAGGGCGCAGCACCATAGGAAGGCTTTTTCAGGATGCTTGCGGGCGTTACGCCTTTGCCGACGATACCCACAGCGGTTCTGTTCCTCTGGCTTTCGAGACCGTTTTCGACAAGGCGGGCGATGCCGACGTCTGGCTGGTGAAGTACAACCGCGACCGCGACATGAGCTATGCTGATTTGGAGGCGGATTATATCGGCTACACCGGTTTTAAGGCTTTCAAGACCCGGAATGTCTATGGTTGTAATACGGCGAAAGTTCCTTTCTACGAGGAGACTCCGTTCCGTCCCGATTATTTGTTGTCCGACCTGATACAGATTCTGCATCCCGAAATAGGAGATTTGGGAGGCTTGCGCTATTTTTGCAGACTGAAGGAGTGATGAACACAGAGATACGGAATTTTTGTGAAAGTAATAGAAAACTCTGTGCCTCCGTGTGCTAAATAATGTAACTATGAGTAAAGGCTGGAAATATGGTATCGGGTTGGGAGTAGTCATCTTATTGTTGTTTGCGGGCAATCTGCTGGTGGGGTCGGTTTCGATTCCGCCTGCCGATGTTTTCCGTATCCTGCTCGGTGGAGAGGGGGAGAAGGCAAGCTGGAGCTTCATCCTTTGGGAATCCCGTTTGCCCCAAGCGCTGACGGCGCTGCTTTGCGGTGGCGCATTGGCTGTCTGCGGACTGATGTTACAGACGGCTTTCAAGAATCCGCTGGCAGGACCATCCATTCTGGGCATCAACGCCGGGGCAAGTCTGGGAGTGGCCTTCGTCATGCTGCTGTTTGGCGGCAGCATCACGGCAGGGGCGTTCAGTCTGTCCGGCTTCTTCTCCGTGCTGCTTGGCGCATTTATCGGAGCCATGCTGATTATGGCACTTATCCTTTTCTTTTCCACGCTGATAAAGAGCAATATCATGCTGCTGATAACGGGTATCATGATAGGTTACATCGCCTCTTCGGCTATTGCCCTGCTGAACTTCTTTGCTACGGCAGAGGGGGTGCAGTCCTATATGATATGGGGGCTGGGCAACTTCGGTGGAGTTTCCCTACAGCAGATGCCGGCCTTTGCGCTGGTCACCATTGTGGGACTGTTCGGCTCATTATTGTTGATAAAGCCCCTGAACGCCTTGTTGCTGGGAGAGCGCTATGCCGAAAATCTAGGTGTAAATATCCGCCGTGTGCGCAACTGGCTTTTGATTATCACCGGGCTCTTGACGGCTGTCACCACCGCCTTCTGTGGCCCAGTCGCTTTTATCGGTCTGGCCGTGCCGCATGTGGCCCGCATGATATTGGGGACAGCCAATCACAATTCCCTATTGCCGGTCACCATCTTGAGTGGCGGTGCAGTGGCACTGCTTTGCAACTTGATTTGCGTCTTGCCCGGCGAAGCGGGTATTATCCCCTTGAATGCCGTCACGCCCATTATCGGTGCGCCGGTCATCATCTACGTTATTCTGAGCCAGCGGAAGCCCCAACAATTCAACTAGGCTATTGCCAACAGCTTGACAAGTTTTTGCCTTACTATTGGCAAGACTTTGCCACCGCGTTGGCAAACTTTTGCCATAGGCATGGCAAAGTTTTGCCAAACCTATGGCAATGTCTTGGCAAAATTTCTCTCTGATTATCAACGTGCTACTTTTTTTGTATTTTTCTCTCCATTCCATAGGGTTTTATCTTCCTCACCGCTCTTATTAATAGAAACCCCTTAAAAACATGCCTTATGAAAAACTTTGTAGGATTTACACTTGGGTGTTTGTTTGCATTCTTATCTTCGGGTATCACCCCGTTGATGGCGCAGGACGCGGCAGTGAACGAGCTCGTCATCACCGGTACGGTCAAGAACAAGGACAGCAGGAAGAAACTCGAAAACGTGAACGTCTCTGTTGTCGGCAACAATATCGGAACGGTGACCAATGCCGACGGCACATTCTCCTTGAAAGTAGCGGAAGCGGAAGCTTTCCGTGGACTGGAAGTCTCCCATATCGGCTATCTCACTACACACCTCTCTCTGGAAGAACTTGAAAAAACGGGCGGGCTGACCATCTGGATGATACCGGCTCCCAATCTTTTGAGCGAGATTGTGGTCTATGGCAATAATCCCCGCGTCATAGTGGAAGAGGCCATCAAGAAAATTCCAGTAAACTATTCTGGCAATGACAACATGCTGACCGCCTTCTATCGGGAAACCGTGCAGAAGCGCCGCCGCTATATCAGCGTGTCCGAGGCAGTGATGGATGTCTATAAGACGGATTATAACTCCCGCGATGTGGACCGCGACAAGGTGCAGCTGCTGAAAGGCCGCCGCCTGCTGAGCCAAAAGCAGAGTGACACGCTGGCTGTGAAAGTGGTGGGAGGCCCCAATTTGTCCCTTTATCTGGACATTGTGAAGAATGGCGATGCGCTGTTGAGCACGGACAATCTGGACTATTATGAATTCCGTATGGAGGACCCCGTCAATCTGGATAACCGCATGCAGTATGTGGTCAGCTTCCGTCCGCGGGTCAGCCTGATGTATGCCTTGTTCATCGGGAAACTGTATATAGACTACGAACGGCTTTCCTTTACACGTGCCGAGTTTGGCCTGGACATGGCAAACCGGGTGAAGGCAGTGGAGGCCATTCTGCATAAGAAGCCCGTCGGCTTGCGGTTCCGCCCGCAGGAAGTCGCCTATCTGGTGACCTACAAGCAGCAGGGGACCAAGACTTACCTGAACTATATACGGAATGTCATCCGCTTTAAATGCGACTGGAAAAAAAGACTGTTCTCCTCCAGCTACACCGCTTTCTCCGAAATGGTGGTGACCGACAGGACGGAAAGCCCTCTCTCCGGCATCTCCAACAAGAATACCTTCAAACGGAAGCAGGTATTCTACGACCTGGTGGATGAGTATTGGAACGAAGACTTCTGGAGGAACTACAATATCATAGAACCTACGGAATCCCTGGAGAATGCAGTCAATAAATTGCGGAAACAATCCAATTGATTATCTGATAGTTTTCCTTATATTTGGAGCAACCGAGAAAAAACACCGTGTATGCTGGACGAACTGATGATACTGGCCAGAATAAAGGAGGGCGATATAAAGGCGTTCGAAGGAATCTTCCGCCGGTATTATTCCCCTCTTTGCTGGTATGCTGCGGGCATCACGGGTGATACGGCGTCTGCCGAGGAAATTGTGGAGGAGCTGTTCTACGTGCTGTGGAAGAACCGGGAGCGGTTACAAGTATTCCAGTCCGTGAAAAGCTATCTCTACCGTTCTGTGAGAAATGAAGCCGTGCAGTTTTGTGAGCATCAGGAGGTCAAGGAGCGCTATCGGGCATCTGTCCGTACGGAGTCCGGGCCGGGCTATTCGTCCGACCCCCACGCGCATTTGGAATACGAGGAACTCCAGACCCTCATCCGGCATACGCTCGACAAGCAGCCCCGGCGCCGGCAGCAGATTTTCAGGATGCACCGCATGGAGGGGAAGAAATATGCAGAGATTGCCTTGTCGCTTTCGTTGTCCGTCAAGACGGTGGAAGCGGAAATGACCAAGGTACTCCGAACCTTACGAAATGAAATTGATAATTATATCCGGACACAATGATGGAAGTAGATAAAAAGAAGACAAGGACCGACGAGGCATGGGTACGGCTTTATGCCCGCTTCGAAACGGACTGCCTGCTGCCGGCAGATGCGGAACATGCTCCGGCAATGCACCGCAGGCTTTACCTCAAGTGGGGAAGCGTTGCGGCAGCCGTGATTGCCGGAATCGTATGTTTTGCCGCATGGTGGGCCGTACCGGAACAAGGTGGGGACAGTCGTAGCTTGCTGACGGAGGAGAACCGGGAGAAGCCCACACTGGTCAAGACCCTTGAAGACGGTTCGGTGGTATATCTGGCGCAGGAAAGCACGCTGAAGTATCCCGAACATTTTGCGGAAGACAAGCGAGAAGTGAACCTGCAGGGCGAAGCCTTCTTCGATGTGGCAAAGAAACCCGAGCAGGCTTTTACGATTGAGACGGCGAGGGTGCGTGTGGAGGTACTGGGCACGGCTTTCAATGTCAGGAGCAATGAAGGGGTCCCCTTCAGCTTGTCCGTGAAGCGCGGGAAGGTGAAGGTGCTGCTGAAACAAGAGGAACAGACGGTCTTTGTAGAGGCGGGAGAAACGGTTACCTTGCAGGCGGGCAGTCTGCTCGTCAGCGAGACGGAGAATCCGGAGCTCTTTGACCGCTACACCAGCAACATCCGTTTCAAGGACGAGTGCCTGGAGGATGTGCTGCGTGCCATCAATAAGGAGTCTGCCGGCTGGCAGATAGAAGCCGCGTCGCCACCCCTGGGCAAACGGCGGCTGACGGTCGAATTTTCGAATAACTCCCCGGAGTCTGTGGCCGAGCTGATATGCTGGACGTTCGACTTGAAGTGTACACGTCAGGGCAATAGACTGATATTGTCGGAACAATGAATTCAATGAAATGCTTCATTCTCCATTTTTCACTCTTCATTTTCTTCCTGGCGGGCAGTGCAAGAGCGGACGGAGGCGATGTGCTGGACCGCATCGTCCGGTTGCCCGGAATGAAGGGAACGGTTTATGCGCTGTTGGGGAAAGTCTCGGAGCAGTCCGGCTATCTGTTTATCTATGATAGTAAGGTCATCCATAACGACTCAGTGGTGAGGGTCGAGAAGCAGGAGTGTTCCGTGAGGCAGGCCATTCATAGGATAACCGGCAGCCGGAACCTCGAATTGAAGGTATTAGGCAACCATATATTGATAACACGGGCGGCAGAAAGGAAGAGTATGGAAGAAACGGTACTCCTGCCGCCCCGACCGGCGTATTCCACCATTGCCGGAATCCTGCTGGACAAGGAGACGGGAGAGCCCGTCGTCAGTGCGTCGGTCATCGCACAAGGAACCTCACTGGGTAACATTACCAACCAGAACGGTGAATTCCGGCTCAACCTGCCCGACTCGTTGAGGCGCTGCATGCTCTTCTTCTCCCATCTGGGTTATGTGGGGCAAACGGTGGAAGCCTCTGCTTTGGAAGGACGCAGCAATGTTCTGAGCCTTGAGCCGAAAGTCATTTCCTTACAAGAAGTGCTTATCCGCCTGGTGGAGCCTAAAAAGCTGCTTCGCGAGATGATAGAGCACCGGGATAGGAACTGCTCCACTTCTCCGGTCTATCTGACCACCTTCTACCGGGAAGGCGTACAATTGAAGAATAAGTTCCAGAGCCTGACGGAGGCCGTTTTCAAGGTCTACAAATCGCCCACGATGGAACCCGGACAGAAAGACCAGGTGAAACTGCTCAAGATGAGCAAGATAGATAACCGGGAGCAGACGGACAGTGTGCTTGCCAAAATCAGCTCCGGGGTGGAGGCATGTCTGCAGTTGGACATCATGAAGAATCTTCCAGACTTCCTCTTGCTGGAATCCGGCGAGGAACTTTATACCTATACTTCGGGCGACATCGTATCGGTGGACGACCGTACTGCCAACGTCGTCTATTTTGAGCAGAAACGGGGGGTAAAGGAACCTTTGTTCTGCGGAGAACTCTATATAGACTCGGAGAACAGCGCCTTGCTGCGTGCCCGCTTCGAGATTCATCCCCGGTATGTGAAGGCCGCCACACGGCTTTTCGTGATACACCAGGCTCCGAAAATCAGGCTGACAACGGAGAAACTTGTCTATACCGTCTCATACAAACCCTGGAACGGTACCTATTATGTCCACCACATCCGTGGCGACCTTTACTTCAAGATGAAGAGAAAACGCATGCTCTTCAGTAATCCCACTCTGTATACCTGGTTCGAGATGGTGACCTGCCGGATTGACGGGGAAAACGTGACGCGCTTCCCGCGTGCGGAACGGCTGCCGGTGCATACCGTCTTCTCTGAAACCGACTTCAAGTATGATGCCGATTTCTGGGGCGACTTCAATGTGATTCCGCTGGAAGAGGAGCTTGGAAAGATTATCGAAAAGGTGTCCCTGAAGATAGAGCAGACGGAAGCTCCGTAAACATGGCCCTCAATCGTTTGCGGTGGTTAGATTGTATATTCTACACTAAAATTATCTCTATTTTGTTTTTTTATTGTAATTTTGCCCCTGGTATTAGTTTAAATTTAAAGATTGTAACTATGAGATTACCTGAGGACCCGGTGATGCTGTACAGCTTCATCAACATGAAACTGCGTGATTTCTATCCTTCGTTGGACGCGCTCTGTGAGGATATGAACGTAGAGAAAGAGGACATTGTACGAAAATTGAAGCTCGTGGGATTTGAGTATAATCCTGCAAAGAACAGATTTTGGTAAATAATGTTTCTGTATAAAACAACTCCCGTTGCTTGTTGTTGTAAAGCGCAAGTTAACGGGAGTTGTTTTGTTATGAAACTATGGGATAAGGCAGAACGTCTTTGGACGAGGGTTAAGAACTGGAAAACAGTACGCGGCTGGCACATCTGGAAGTTGAAGCTGGTGGATGCCCGGCTGTATTTCGTCAGCATGTTCGTCGGTTTGCTGACGGGACTGGTCGCTGTGCCCTATCACTATCTTCTCTATTATCTGTTCCACCTCCGCAGTGGTTTCTTCGCTTCGCATCCGGCCTGGTACTGGCACATTCCACTCTTTCTGTTTTCTTGGGGCATTCTCGTCTTCGTCATGTGGCTCGTGGGGAAAATGCCGCTTATCGGCGGGGGAGGTATTCCGCAGACACGCGGCGTGATTAACGGGCGCATCACTTACCGGCATCCTTTCATCGAGATGGTATCCAAGTTTGCAGGGGGCATTCTGTCCTTCTCGGCGGGGCTGTCTTTGGGGCGCGAAGGGCCTTCCGTGCAGATAGGCTCCTATGTGGGTAGCCTGGTATCCCGTTGGACTCATATCCTGAAAGGCGAACGGAAACAGTTGCTGGCAGCCGGGGCGGGAGCGGGGCTCGCTGCGGCTTTTGCAGCGCCACTGGCTTCCTCGCTCATTGTAATAGAATCCATTGAACGCTTCGATGCCCCTAAGACGGCCATCACTACCTTGCTGGCGGGTGTTGTGGCAGGAGCCGTGGCAAGCATGGTCTTTCCCGTGAATCCTTACCATCTGATAGAAGTAACGGAACCGGTTTTCGCCTTCTTTGTCCAGATGAAGTATTTCTTGATATTGGCGGTGATTGTCTCCGTATGCGGGAAGTTCTACTCCTCCACCGTGAATGCTTTCAGGCATGTGTATGCCAAAGTCAGTTCTCCGGCGTATGTCAAGATGTTCTATCTGGTGCTGGTGGCCTACATCATTTCGCTGATGCAGGTCAATCTGACCGGAGGCGGGGAGCAGTTTCTGCTGGCCCAGGCGCAGAACGGCAGTACGCAGATTATGTGGGTGACGGCTGTCATGTTGCTGCATTTCGTCTTTTCCGTTTTCTCTGTCTCTTCCGGATTGCCGGGCGGCAGTTTCATTCCGACGCTGGTTACGGGAGGGCTGTTGGGACAGATTGTCGGGCTGGTGGGAGTGAGGTACGGTGTCATCGGGCAAGAGAATGTCAGTTATATCATGCTTGTTTCCATGTCGGCTTTTCTGGTGGCCGTGGTCCGTACACCGCTCACGGCCATTGTGCTGATTACGGAGATTACGGGGCATTTTGAGGTCTTTTACCCTTCGGTGGTGGTAGGCGGGCTGACTTACTATTTTACGGAACTGCTGCAAATGAAGCCTTCCAATGTCTCCCTCTATGAAGATATGATTCATGCTCCCTATTTTAAGGAGGAGAAGCGCTATACGCTTTCGGTGGAGATTATGACGGACTCTTATCTGGACGGGAAACTGGTGGACGAACTTTCCCTGCCGGAGCGTTGCGTCATTATCAATGTACATCGGGATGGAAAAAATCTGGTCCCCGCAGGAACTCGTTTGATTCCGGGGGACCAGGTACAGATTGAGATAGACTCGCAGGACATAGAGAAACTCTATGAACCGCTTGTCAGTATGGCGAATATCTATTAAGCCAGATTGCCTATCTCGTCCAGATTCTTCTGGATGTCGGCATCCGTCAGCTCGTAATTCACTAAATCGCCGGACAAATACTTGTCGTAGGATGCCATGTCGATAAGTCCGTGACCGGAAAGGTTGAACAGAATCACCTTCTCTTCACCCGTTTCCTTGCATTTGTTCGCTTCGCGGATGGTGGCGGCAATGGCATGGCAGGACTCGGGGGCGGGGATGATGCCCTCTGCTTGCGCAAACAGACAACCGGCGTCGAATGATTCGAGCTGCTTGATGTCCACCGCTTCCATATAACCGTCCTTCAGCAGTTGTGATACGATGACACCTGCACCGTGATAGCGTAGGCCGCCGGCATGGATATTGGCAGGGGCAAAGTTGTGTCCCAGTGTAAACATGGGCAGCAACGGAGTGTATCCAGCCTCGTCTCCGAAGTCGTATTGGAATTTGCCGCGTGTCAGCTTCGGACATGAGGCGGGCTCGGCAGCGACAAAGCGTGTTTTCTTTCCTTCGAGGATGTTGTGGCGCATGAAGGGGAAAGCGATACCGCCAAAGTTGGAACCTCCTCCGAAGCAGGCGATGACGGTATCGGGATATTCACCTGCCATTTCCATCTGCTTTTCGGCTTCCAGTCCGATGACGGTCTGGTGCAGGGCCACGTGGCTCAATACGGAGCCGAGGGTATATTTGCAGTTGGGAGTGGTCTGTGCCAGCTCTATGGCTTCGGAAATGGCTGTTCCCAGCGAGCCCTGATAGTTGGGGTGGGCGGTCAGTATATCTTTTCCGGCGCGGGTAGACATGGAGGGAGACGGGGTAACCTGCGCACCGAATGTCTGCATGATGCTGCGGCGGTAGGGTTTCTGCTCGTAACTGATTTTCACTTGATAGACAGCAGCTTCCAGCCCGAAAAGGCGGGCGGCATATGCCAGGGAAGCTCCCCATTGTCCGGCACCGGTCTCGGTGGTCACGTTGGTCACTCCTTCCTGCTTGCAATAGTACGCCTGCGGGATGGCGGAGTTCAGCTTGTGCGAGCCCATCGGGCTGACGCTCTCGTTCTTGAAGTAGATATGTGCCGGTGTGCCGAGTGCTTTCTCCAATCCATAAGCGCGCACCAGCGGAGTGCTGCGGTAGTATTTGTACATTTCGCGGACCTCTTCGGGGATTTCAATCCACGCGTCGGTCTGATTCAATTCCTGGCGGCAGAGTTCCTCGGCAAAGATAGGATACAAGTCTTCTGCTTTCAGCGGTTGCTTGGTGCCGGGGTGAAGCGGTGGCATGGGCTTGTTCACCATATCGGCTTGTATGTTATACCAGTATTGTGGAATTTCCTCTTCCGGGAGAATGAATCTTTTCTTTTTGTTGCTCATAGTGGTTAAAATTATTAATAATTCAATGCCCAAATGTAGCTATTATTTTTGAACCAATTTCTTTTTCCTTTTGTTTTTTGTATATCAAGGTATATTTGTCTAAGTTTGCCGCGTTTCATTAATCGATGCATTTATGAAGATTTATCATAAATTCCTTTTGTATCAAAATAAATGGATTCACCCTTACGTACGGATGACAGTGGGAGTAATGACTTCCATCACTTATTTGGCCTCCATCCTGCTGATTGTCGGCGTGGTCTATGAGCATGGCTTTACGATTTCAGAGGTCGAGGCGCATCAGCTCCAGCGCTTGTATCATGGGGTGTGGATTGTTTTTCTGGCAGACGTCACTCTGCGCATTTTGCTGGAATACAAGGATACCCGTCGCACGTTCAGTAAGCTCACTTGGATACTGACCATTCTGCTCTATCTGACCCTTATTCCGGTCATTTTCCATCGTCCGGAGGAGGAGGGCGCCATCTTGCAGTTCTGGGAATTTCTGCATGGCAAGGCCTATCACCTTGTCCTGCTGCTGGTGTTTTCCTTTTTCAGCCTTTCCAACGGGCTGGTACGGTTGCTGGGGCGGCGTACGAACCCTTCGCTTATTTTGGCTGCCAGCTTTCTGATAATCATAATGATAGGCACGGGGTTGTTGATGTTGCCGCGCTGCACGGTGAACGGCATATCGTGGGTCGACTCGCTATTCATATCCACCAGTGCGGTGTGCGTCACGGGGCTGACGTCTGTCGATGTGGCGTCCACTTTTACCCCGACCGGTTTTGTGGTAATCATTCTGCTGATTCAGATAGGCGGTCTGGGAGTGATGACACTGACGAGCTTTTTTGCCATGTTCTTCATGGGTAATACCTCATTGTACAATCAGTTAGTGGTGCGCGACATGGTGAGTTCCAATTCCTTGAATTCCCTGCTCTCCACCCTGGTCTATATTCTGGCCTTTACGCTGGTGATTGAAGGAATAGGGATGCTTGCCATCTGGGGAGACATCCACGGGACGATGGGGATGGACCTTCAGGAAGAGCTGGCTTTTTCCGCTTTTCATGCCATTTCCGCTTTCTGCAATGCGGGATTCTCCACGTTGCCCGGAAATCTGGGCAATCCGTTGGTGATGACGGGGCACAACCCGTTCTTCATCTATATATCTCTGCTGATTATTTTGGGGGGTATCGGTTTCCCCATCCTGGTGAATTTCAAGGATATTATTCTTTACCATCTGCGTCGTCTGTGGCACTTCCTGCGTACGTGGCATTGGGATGGCAGGCGTTTTTACCATCTGTACAACCTGAATACAAAGATTGTACTGATAGTCACCTTCCTGCTGTTGGTGCTGGGCACGGTGGGCATTGCTGTCTTTGAGTGGAATGCCGCTTTTGCCGGCATGTCGGTGGCAGACAAGTGGACGCAGGCGTTTTTCAATGCCACGTGTCCCCGTACGGCAGGCTTTACCAGTGTGGACTTGGCCGGCTTGGGGGTACAGACATTGCTCATTTATCTGTTTCTGATGTGGGTGGGAGGCGGCTCCCAGTCTACGGCAGGCGGTATCAAGGTAAATGCCTTTGCGGTAGTGGTGCTGAATCTGGTGGCTGTGTTGCGCGGCACGGAACGGGTAGAGGTGTTTGGTCGTGAGCTGTCACACGATTCTATCCGTCGTTCCAATGCCACGGTGGTGATGTCGTTCGGCGTCTTGTTGCTGTTTATTTTCATCATCAGCATTCTGGAGCCGGGTGCGTCGCTTTTGGCCATTACCTTCGAGTGTGTGTCGGCATTGAGCACGGTGGGGTCCAGTTTGAACCTTACCCCGCAGTTGGGAGACGACAGCAAGCTGCTGGTGGCACTGCTGATGTTTGTGGGGCGTGTGGGACTGATTACGCTGATGCTTGGCATCATCAAGCAGAAGAAGCATACGAAGTATCAGTATCCGAGTGGTCAGATTATAATCAATTAAATAAGATGAAGTATATTATTATCGGTTTAGGGAATTATGGTCACGTGCTGGCAGAAGAGCTTTCTGCATTGGGACACGAAGTGATAGGTGCGGACGTGAGCGCCGGTCGGGTAGATAGTCTGAAGGAAAAGATTGCTACAGCCTTTGTCATCGATGCGACGGACGAGCAAGCGCTGTCCGTGTTGCCGCTGAACAGTGTGGACGTGGTGATTGTTGCCATCGGCGAGAATTTCGGTGCATCCATCCGTGTAGTGGCTTTGCTGAAGCAGAAGAAGGTGCAGCATATCTATGCCCGCGCCATTGACGCTGTCCACCGTTCCGTGCTCGAGGCCTTTGAGCTGGAACGCATTCTTACTCCCGAGGAGGATGCCGCACGCGGACTGGTACGGTTGCTGGAATTCGGTGCCGATATGGAGACCTTCCGCGTGGCACCGGATTATTATGTAGTCAAGTTCACTGTTCCGGACAAGTTCATTGGCTATTATGCCAACGAATTGAATCTCGATAAGGAGTTTGGCCTGAAGATGCTCGCCTTGAAACGTGCCGAGACTTTGAAGAATTGCCTGGGCATCTCGTATGTGGAACACAATGTATTGAACGAACTGCCGGAAAATGACCAGATACAAGCCGGCGACCAGTTAGTGTGCTACGGACGGTATAAGGATTTTCAGAAGTTCTGGAAAGCACTATGATAATTGGTAGTTGGAAATGTGTCAAAAGTGGTATTCACCCCCATTTTCAACTAATCAAAGTCTTTCTCCCGACACCGATAATGGAAATAATCAGTCAGGAAGTGTGCATTCTTGCGTATGAACTCTTGCCCGTATTCTTTTCCTTGCAAACTGTTCAGATAAGCATCCGGAAGCATGCCTTCGTCTTGCAGGATGCAACTCAATTGGTAGGGGATAATGTCTGGGTTGACGATGAACATAATGGCGTTTTTCTCTGCTTCCTCCTTATTATAATTGGGGTTGTCCGGAGATTTGATGCATTCGCACAGCTTGAATTGGATATGTAGGCCGGTGTGCGGGTTGGCCATCAGCATGGCTCCTGTTTCTGTATGTATGCGTGGTATGTTCAGGTCTTCTTTCAAGCCGTATCCCATCTTGTTCAGCAGAAAATCAGAGATTTCCTCTTGCGATTGGCAGAATACAAAAGATTTCCCGCCGGATGCTTTTATGAAATCATGGAATGTAGCCTTTTCATTCGTTTTTTCTTTCTGTTTCGTCAAGTCGTCCACATATTCCGCTATTTTCTGGTCGTACTTGTTTTCGAGAAGCATGCCGCACTGCCACCATGCATTGCCAAAATAAATCAGTTCGCAGATAAGGGTGCTTTTCCCTACTTCTCTGCTACGGATAGCTGAGAGGTTCAAGGACTTCTTGGTTATCTTGAATTCGCCTTTGTCTTCACTATACAAATCTCTGACATACAGATACTCGCCGTCTTCTTTCTCCAGCAGATAGCAACTGTTTTCCCGTGCCTTCACCTTGCCCCAAAGCTGATGTTCGGGATGGGCTTTTCCGATGAGAGCCAGCCATTCCGGTGAGGTCAGCGACAGCAGGTTGCGGCGCCCTTTGAACGTCAGTGAGGTGCGTGTGGCATATATGAGGGTCTCTGCCATTTCGGGAGTAATCTTTTCATCATCCAGCAACCGTTCAGCTTCGTCCCGGTATTGGGCGACATTTTCGATGTTGAAGTAGCATTGGTAGTGAAACCAATCCAGTATCTCCCGGTAGCGGAAGAAGTCTTCTTCTTCCATGGCAGAGTGGTATAGAAATTCCTGCATCCTTTCATTTTCGGGAGCGGTTTCGTATTCCTCTGCAAGCAGTCCGTATATCTTTTGTGCAGTCTGCTCTATTCCGGGATTCTCGGGGTTGATGGCGCTTATTCCCCGGCATAGATATTGTATATGGTGCCAAAGCAGAAAGCGTATGTCCTCCAGATTGATTTCATCCGGAAAATAATCGCCTTTGATGGGGTAGAAGGGCAGATAGCTTCCGTATCGCTTCCGGCACTCGGCAGTGAATGCCTGCCAGATGCCGGTCTGGGAGATGACGTCCTCAAACCATGCGGCGAGGCAGAGGCTTGTATAGCGTATGTTTTCCTCTTCTTCGAAGGCGTCGGCTATCGTTGAAGAATAAAGTCTTTTGTGGATTTCGTTTGCAATGCCGACGTAGTACTGGTCAACGCTGTTTGTCTGCTTGTAAGGATGCAGTTCCAACCATTCTTTGGGATATATTTTCTTCATGACTCTAAAGTGAGTTTGGTGTGTGTTTTTTATATGTTTCATTTCCGGCGTAAAGATATGTTTTTTATGGGAATTTTTTTGCTTTCCCTCCTTTCGATTAGTATATTTGTATGCTACTATTAAATCATTCCATCGTGTGGGAAAAATCGTTCCACCATGGTGGAACGATTTTTCTTCCGTGGTGGAATGATATTTTCTCCATGGTGGAACGATTAAAGAATAGCATTTCTTCTCCTTAATGCCAGGGAAGAAGAAAAAACGGAATTACAGAACCATTTAAAAACAGAATATATATGAGTGCGTATTACGACCTTTTCGAGAAACCCGACGTCCGCCAGACCGGCGAGCAACAATCCCTTTATGCCCGCTTTGTCCCCAAGGGCACCATCGACCGCAAAGAATTTATCGAGCGTGTACATCTTTTCACCGGTCTCAGCCGCAGCCTGCTGGAAGGAGCGATGGCAGGCTTTATGGACGAGTTGCGCGACTGCCTTGCCAATGGCTGGACGGTGGAGCTGGGCGAACTGGGTTACTTCACCCCCTCTTTGAGTTGTACCCGCCAGGCGACGGACAAGAAAGAGCTTCGTGCCGCTTCTATCGCTTTGCGCGGTTTGAATTTCCGTCTGGGCAGGGAGTTCTATAAAGATTTAAAAGGAAAGATGCAGTTGGAGCGTTGTCCGCAATCGGCATCGGCGCCTGCTTCGTCTGCCGATGAGGCGTTGGGCGTGGAGCAGCGCTGGCAGTTGCTGGATGAGTATTTGCAGCAATATCCCTGCATCAATCGTTCCCAGTATGCACGGCTGGCAGGACGTAGTTATAAGCAGGCGGTTGTCGATTTGAATAGGTTTATAGAAGAAGGGGTACTGATGAGGCATGGGATGGGGCCGAGTGTGGTGTATGCCAGAAAGAGGTAAAATTCAAGATGTGTATTTGCATCCGAATCGAAATGCAAAGGACATATCCCGTGAGCTCAATATGGATAAAGGGCTGTTATCCCGCATATTGAAAAAGCTGGAGGCGAAAGAATACATATATAGGGAGAAGGCAACGAACGACAATCGTATGGAGTTCGTAAAAGCTTACAGAACATGGAGAAGAAATTTACCATACGTTGAATATGGCCGCGAACCAATCCGTCGAAGAGATATTTGCAGGATTGGACGAAAGCCGGATTCAAGAAAATAGAGCTTCACAACAGCTTTTACGAGTTAAGGGAGACGGTTCTCCTGCCATTATCGTTTGCTCCTATGGGAACAGAGATTATGAAGATATGCTTGTCGAGCTTAAAGATTTGCTGACTGCCAACGGGTTTAGAATCGTGTCTGCCGCCGCATTCATTGCCCGACACTCAGTATTCAGAAATGTCGCATCCGAACGTCCCGATATGGAAGACAACCGTATAGTCGATGATTTCGGTTGCAAGTCATGGCAGCTTCTATCGGGCATTACGGATACGAGTGCGATACCGGATATAAATATTAGGGGCAGCAGACTTTATCGGGATATACTGCAAGTTCCGCTTTATCCTACGGGGGACGACACATGCATTGATTGTAAAAAATGTGTCGAGGAGTGCCCGACACATGCCATTGCGTCGGAGAACCCTATAAAGACAGATGAAAGTCAATGTATTTCATGTGGAAGGTACATTGCCCTATGTCCTGTCGGTTCACGAAACTACCACTATCCGTTTTTCGGAAAAAAGAGTTTGGAGTTTGCAAGCGCAAATTCAGAGAGAAAAGAACCTGAACTTTTTTATGCTGTCTATTTGGATTTGTGTTATATGGGGATTGGCGTCTATGCGGAAAAAGAGAATTGTTAATAGGGAACCGGGAATTTAAGTTTAATCCGGTAAACGGGTACATATCAGGCACATGTTTTGCTAATGAGGTATATTGTAGTATTTAGACAGGGAGCATCTGAAATGATTTTTCAGTATCGGAATAAATTTTAAAAATAATTTCCGTATATTTGAGTTGTGATAGAATATCCATTAAAGATAGTAATAAGCAGTTTACTAAAGTTAGAGATAAAGGCTTATGCGGAATTTTTTTTTAAATATCAACGGAATAAACAATCTGATGCTTGCTTTTGTGCTGAGTTGTGCAATGGCATGTACCCCCGACAAATCCGAACAAGAACCAAATCTGACCAAAACTTTTACCGTAAACGGTGAAAACTTTGAAATGGTTCTGGTGGAAGGCGGAACCTTCATGATGGGAGGTACAAAGGAGCAGGGAAAGGATTGCGAAGAGAATGAAAAACCGGTACATGAAGAGAAAGTGGATTCTTTCTATATAGGAAAATATGAAGTGACTCAAAGATTGTGGAATGCCGTAATCGGTAGCGAACACAACCCTTCCTTTAATACCGGATGCGATGATTGTCCGGTGGAAGGTGTAAGTTGGAACGATGCACAGGTATTTGTCACCAAATTGAGTATCCTCACGAAGCAACCTTTTCGTCTGCCCACCGAGGTGGAATGGGAATATGCTGCCCGTGGCGGCAGGCAGAGCAAAGGATATAAGTATAGTGGCAGCCATCATATAGACAAGGTTGCCTGGTATATTGACAATTATCAGAAAAACAAATCCGGAGATAAAGGCACTACGCATCCGGTTGGTATGAAGCAGCCAAATGAATTGGGACTATACGACATGAGTGGAAATGTGTGGGAGTGGTGTGAGGATTTATATACCAAGGAATACGAACAAAATGGCAAGTCCGTCCATTCGGGCTGGCCTTTTGAGGGGACACATCTCTATTTCCGCCATGTACTGCGTGGTGGAAGTTGGGGAGGAACAGCCAAAGGGTGCCGTGTGTCCTACATTGATTACGATATGGGAACGTATCGTGATGAATATGGCGGTTTCCGTATAGCTCTTGGCATCAGCCCTGCACAAGTCTCTGAAGAAAAATAATCCATCAAGTATACCCCCCAGCCATAAAGGTAAAGTTAGAGCTGATAAACTGAATGAAAGAAGCATCTCCGATAATATTTCTCAAAGTTTTTTTACTCCTTGTTTATCAGCTCCTTTCTCCTCCTCCAATATCCTTTTTTATCCTACGAAAACCTCCTTAAACCTCCGTTAAAGCACCACCCCGTTTTCTGCCCGTTGTATCTTTGCATCGTGGTCACAAAGAAACTGGTTTTGCAGACTGACGAGCGAACAAGACCGACTTTTATTAATCAACTTAAAATTAAAAAACTATGGCTTTGAATTATGAAGTAAAAAAGAGAGTATTCGGTTTTGACGAGACAAAAACGGAAAAGTACGTGGCGCAGATGAAAACTTTGGGTGTGGTAGGTTTTAAAGATTTATGCGACGAGGTTTCCAAGATAGGCATGGCGCCTCGCGGTGTGGTGAAGCTGGTGCTGGACGGATTGATCGACACCTTGAATATGGATATCAACAAGGGATTTTCGGTACAGCTGGGTGAGTTCGGCTGTTTCCGTCCCGGCATCAACGCCAAGAGCCAGGACAAGCTGGAAGATGTGAAGGCAAGCACGATTTATCGCCGCAAGATTATCTTCACTCCGGGCTTCTACTTTAAGGATATGCTGACTCGTGCCAGTGTAGAGAAGATGGATTGGTCGGGCAACGGCACCGTTTCTGGTGGGGGTAGCTCCAAACCAAATCCGGATGGCGGCGGTTCCGATGGCGACCAGGGAGAAAATCCGTTAGGATAAACATTCTGTAAATAAGGAGAATATGAACTTTCTCAGAAAAAGGTTCATATTCTCCTTGAAATACTTGACTTCGCCTTTTGAATATCGTATCTTTACATCAATCATTTAAAAATCAGACAAACTGCTATGGAAACAGAAAATGGCTTTCGTATCACGACTTATAAAAAGAAAGATTTGGCATGCCTCTATTGCCCCAATGCTACTGCACGTTGCGCCATCCGCACCCTGACGCGGTGGATAAAACGGAATCACGAGCTGTATGAAGCCTTGGCGCATACCGGCTACAATGTAAGGACACGGACATTCATGCCGAAGCAGGTGAGCCTTATCGTACAGTATTTGGACGAACCTTAATATTCTTTTCAACCTCATTTATTATGTTAAAGCGGGAAGTTGCGGTTAAACTTCCTGCTTTTGTTTTTGTCATAGATACGTTGCAACACAATAGGTATAACTAACATAAGGTATTAATTAAAAAAAGAGAAAAATGATGAAAAGAATAGTTCTGATATGGATGGCCGCCTTCCTGATGGGTGGCATGGCAATGGCACAACATGCCCGCCACAGTGATAAAATGCCCGAACCGAAAGTCCGTGCCGAGCGCATGACGGAACGGATGGTGAAAGAGTACTCCTTGAACGATACGCAGAAACAACAACTGCTGGAGGCAAATCTAGCATTGGTTGAGAAAATGGGAGATATGCCGATGCATCGTGCCAAAGCACACAAGCATCATAAGAGAGATGGCAAGCGCCATCAATTGACGGATGAGCAACGCGCGCAGAAAAAAGCGGAGATGGAAAAGAAGCGTGAAGAGATGAAGACTGCCCGTATTGCTTATGATTCACAACTCCGGAAGATTATGACGGAAGAACAATATGCTGCATACAGCAAGAAAGTGCAGGATAGAAAAGCAAAAATGGAATCTAAAAGAAAATAAATTTTCTATTGCATTCAATTTGTACTATTTTTGTCCGGTCAACTACTAAAAAACAGAACGATGAAGAATATAGTCTATATTTTAGTGTGTGCATCGGTCATCTTCTTCACTGCTTGTTCGTCGCAAGACAAGAATAAGAAAGACGGTACGCAGGTATTGATGCAGGATAGTACAGAAATTGCCGGCCCACAGCGCATGCAGGTGTCTGATGTAAAAACATCCTTTACGTATAAGGGAAAAGAGTATCAGTCTTCTGTAGTGCGCCGGCCGGATGAATCTCTGCCGATAGTGAAAAACGAGCAGGGGGAGAAATTTGTGGATAACCGTATCACCTTGCGCATCACGTGCGGCGGGAAGCAGGTGGTGGATAAAGTGTTCACCAAAGATAATTTTGCTTCGTTGGTGGATGCCAAGTTCATGAAGTACTCTATTCTTGAGGGGCTGGTCTATGACAAGACCACTCCGCAAGGAATCATATACGCGGCCAGCGTCTGCTATCCGCAATCCGACCTTTATGTTCCCATCAGACTGACCATTACGGCTGACGGGAAAATCTCCATGGCAAAAGAAGAACTGATGGAGGATTATCAGACAGACAGCATTGATTAGTGGATAGTTTTCCAGATTGTTTCCAGTTTTATAGACCATCTTTGCCGGTATGAAAATCCTGATTGTAGAAGATGAGCAAGATTTGCGGGAAACCATCCGCACTTCGCTCTTGAAAGAAAAGTTTGTTGTAGAGACCGCTGCCGACTATTTTTCGGCATTGGATAAAATCAATGACTACGATTACGACTGCATTCTGCTGGATATCATGTTGCCTGGCGGGAGCGGTCTGGACTTGCTGCGTGAGCTGAAACGGCTGCATCGCAGTGACAGTGTGCTTATTATCTCGGCCAAAGACTCGCTGGACGACAAGGTGGACGGGCTGGAACTGGGAGCCGACGATTACCTTACAAAGCCTTTCCATCTGGCAGAACTCAATGCACGTGTCAAGTCATTGATACGTCGGCGGCAGGCGAAGGGAGATGTGACCGTCACCCTTGGAAATCTTTTGCTCTACCCCGACAAACGGCAGGTAGAGATAAACGGAAAACCCTTGCAGCTGAACCGCAAGGAGTTCGACCTGCTCTATTATTTTGTAGTCAACCCCGGCCGGGTCATCAATAAAATGAGCCTTGCCGAGTCGGTGTGGGGAGACAATATAGACCAGGCGGATTCGTTGGATTTTATCTACTCGCAAGTGAAGAATCTGCGTAAGAAATTGAAACAAGCTGAGGCTACCATAGAATTAAAGGCTGTCTATGGATTCGGCTACAAACTCTCCGAACTATGAAGCTGCTGAGCTACACCTACCGCAAACTTGCATTGCTGCTGTTTCTGTTGATGGCAGTGTGGGGTGTGCTGTTCTATTACGCAATCATTGACGAGGTGGTGGATGAGACGGACGATACGTTGGAGAATTACGGTGAGATATTGATGGAGAGTGCGCTTCACGACCCCTCGATACTCGAAACGGAAGGCTCGTTGATGTCTTTCTATAAGTTCACCCCTATATCCGAAGAGGAAGGGCGGCATTACAGACAAGTGTTCTATGATGCTACGGTTTATATCGAACTGGAGGATGAAGACGAACCGGTACGTGTCATGTGTACCGCTTTCCGTATGCCCGACGGGCAATATTATGAGTTGAAACTGATGATTTCCATTTTGGAGCGGGATGACATGGTGGAGGCTATGCTTTGGTATCTGGGAGCGCTGTTCCTGTTGTTTCTCATCTGTACTTCCATCGGCATCCAGTTGGTGCTGAAGGGAGTGTTCCGTCCGTTACATAGGTTGCTTGACTGGCTGCACTGCATTCAGCCCGGCAAGGAGGTGCCTCCATTGGACAACCCGACGAAGATACGGGAGTTCCGCCAGCTGAGCGATGCTGCATTGGATATGGGCAACCGCAGCTACAAGGCATACGAGGAGCAGAAGCAGTTCATCGAGAATGCCTCGCATGAGTTGCAGACACCGCTTGCCATCGTGAGGGGAAAAGTGGAACTGCTGGCTGAGAGTGAAGGGATGACGGAACAGCAAATGGAGCAGCTGGACGAGATATATGCCACGCTGGGGCGTGCCGTAAAACTGAACAAGTCCCTGCTGTTGCTTTCCCGTATAGAGAACGGGCAGTATACCGAGATGGAGGATGTCTCGGTGGATGAGATATTGGATGAACTCTTGCCCGACCTGATGGATATCTATGAACATAAGCAGGTGAGACTGATACGAAAACGGGAGGAGCAGCCTTTTATCATCCGTTGCAACCATTCGCTGGCGCAAATACTGGTTTCCAATCTTGTGAAGAACTCGTTGTTGCACAATAGGGAAGGGGGAGAGTTGCAGGTGTTTACTACTCCCGCTTCTCTGGTCATCAGGAATACGGGGGATGCCCCTTTGGATGGAGAGAAGTTGTTCCGGCGTTTCTATCATGGCATGGATGGCAAGAAGGACTCCACCGGACTGGGGCTTGCCATAGCGCGTTCCATTGCGTTGTCGTCTTCATTGAAGCTCACGTATGAATGGCAGGACGGTATGCATACCTTTCGTCTGGTTAAAGAAAGTAAAATTTACTGTTAACTGCGGTTATTCCTAAATCTTTCCTAATTCTCTACCGTTATTTGCAATGTGAATAATATGAAATTTATTAGTAACATTAAAAAATAACGATTATGAAGAAAGTATTGTCTATTCTTGTGTTGGCTCTTGTAGCTGTTCAGTTTGCCTTTGCCGGTGATGTCATCACTCAGGATACCAAGCAGCTTCCGCTGACGGCACGCAATTTTATCAACCAGTATTTCTCGAAACCGCACATTTCACACATCAAGATTGAAAGTGAAATATTGCAGACTAAAAAATATGAAGTGCTGTTGACAGACCGTACGGAAATAGACTTCGACAAGAAAGGAAATTGGTTGGAAGTGGATTGCAAGAAGTCCGCTGTTCCCGAAGCATTGATTCCGGTTCCGGTAAAGGAGTATGTGAAGGCTAACTTCCCGAGAGAGATTATTACTAAAATCGAACGCGGACGTACCGGCGTGGAAATTGAACTAGGTAATGACTACTCTTTGAAGTTCAACAAAAAGGGAAAGTTCGTCAGCATGGACGACTGATTCTCCGGTAGCTATTAACTTAAACCTTATAGAGAAATGATGAGAATGAAGATTCAAATGTTGGCGATGATGTTCATCGCCGCCTTGGCACTTGGTGCATGCAGTGATGATGACGACAAGGATGATGTCAAAGTGCCCGAAGCAATGTCACAAGCATTGAAGTCCAAATACCCTTCCGCAATCCATGTGGAATGGGAACAGAAAGGGGGCTATTTCGTTGCAGATTGTAAAGTGGATGGGCAGGAAAAGGATGTATGGTTCAATAATCAGGCGGAATGGCAACTGACGGAAACCGAATTGCTTTGGAATAATCTTCCGGGAACAGTACAGACCTCTTTCAGCGCCAGTGAGTATGCCGGCTGGAAGATAGAGGAGATTGTTCTTTTGGAGTATCCGGTAGTGCCTATGCAGTTTGTCATTGAAGTTGAAAAGGGAAATGCAGAGTATCAATTGTTCTATTCGGAAGAAGGCGGCCTGCTGCAGACAAAAGATGTGAGCGGTAATAGGGATGATACGCATTGGCCGGTAAAACTTGATTAGGGATGAGGGGATAAAGAATTAGGGGGGGCAATCATATTGACCCCTTAATCCTTTATCCCTAATCTCTAACTACATTGGCTTATAATCCTTCGCCAGTCCTCCTTCGCTGGTTTCTTTGTAGAGGGAGGGCAGGTCGTTTCCGGTTTCTTTCATGACTTCCACCACTTTGTCGAATGACACGCGGTGCATGCCGTCGGTGAAGGAGGAGTAAAGGTTGGCATCCAAGGCGCGTGCGGCGGCGTAGGCATTACGTTCGATGCACGGGATTTGTACCAGTCCGCAAACCGGGTCGCAGGTCATACCCAAATGATGCTCCAATCCCATTTCGGCGGCATATTCTATTTGTGCCGGACTACCTCCAAACAATTGGTTGGCTGCGGCTGATGCCATGGAACATGCTACACCTACCTCTGCCTGGCATCCGGCTTCCGCTCCCGAAATAGAAGCGTTGGTCTTCACGATGTTTCCTATCAGTCCGGCTGTGGCAAGGGCACGGAGTATGCGTGTGTCGCTGAATTCCCGGCTTTTTTGCAGATGATAGAGCACTGCCGGTACAATGCCACACGAACCGCAGGTAGGTGCAGTGACAATGACCCCACCTGACGCATTTTCTTCACTTACTGCCAAGGCATAGGCAAATACCAGTCCGCGCGACTGGAGGGAAGCCTTGTAGCCACTGGCACGTATATAATAGGTAGAAGCCTTTCGGCGCAGATTCAGAGGGCCAGGCAGGACTCCTTCACTATCCAATCCCCGTTTTACGGCAGCCTGCATGGTTTTCCATACCTCCTGCAGGTAATCCCAAATGTCGCTTTCCTCGCATTCCTTGACGTACTCCCAGTAACTTTTTCCGGTACGTTCACACCATTGTAGTATTTCGGTCATACTGTTCATTTTGTATACATCCGGAGTGTTTACGGATGATGCTCCGTCATTCTCTTCTGCCAGGGCACCGCCTCCGACACTGAATACGGTCCATTGGTCGGTCTCCTTGCCTTCGCTGTCCAAAGAGACGAATTTCATGCCGTTGGGATGGAAGGGCAGGAATATTTTGGGTTCCCAGATTATTTCTACCGGTGCTGCGGGTTGCAGTGTCTCGGTGATGGCAACATTGGTCATGTGTCCCTTGCCGGTAGCGGCGAGGCTTCCGTACAGGGTTACTTGGAATGCGGCTGCTTCGGGATGCCTTTCCAGGAATATCTGAGCTGCCTTGCGCGGCCCCATAGTGTGGCTGCTGGATGGACCGGTACCGATGCGGTAGAGTTCTTTGATTGATTTCATATATTTCAGATTTATGATTTAGCTTTAACTATCAGTTATCAACTGTCAATTATTCATTAACTCAAGTCCACAACGGTGATGCCTGCTCCGCCGAACTGTATATGTTCGTCGGCAAAGTGGCGCACTCCGGGAACGGTTTCCAGATATTGGCGGATAAGCGTGCGCAGGATACCCGTTCCAGTTCCGTGAAGGATACGCACGCGTGACATGCCGACAAGGATGGCATCATCAATGAAATAGGTAACGGCTTGCAAGGCTTCGTCGCCACGCATGCCGCGGACATCAATGTCTTGTTTGAAATGTAGTTTCTTCTCGTACATGCTGTCCTGGGTTTGGACACTGATGAAAGTGCTTTTGGTGGACACATCAGCTTGTTTAGGCTGCGCGTTGGTACGTTCCAGCCTATCTAGTTTTACGGTAGTTTTGATGCTGCCGAACGCGACGACCGCATTCTTGCCATTCACTTCCATTACTTCTCCCACAGAGGTTTGTCCCTTTATTCTGACGTTGCAGCCGGGGGTGATGGCTGCAAGGCGTTCTGCTTCCTTCCGCGCCTGCTGTTCTGCCAAAGCCTGGGCGGATAGCCCGTCATCTTTTCCTTTGCCTGCTTTCTTTTCTTTTTTCCGGTTTTGCTTCTCTTTCAGCTTTTCCATTTTGCGGGCAATTTTTTCTTCCAGTTCCTTGTTGGTAAGCGATTCCATTGATTCGCGGAAGTTCGTCAATTCCTGGCGGGCCTGGCGTGTCTTTTCTTTTTCTGCTTGGGCTTCTTTGATGGAGCGTATGGTGTTCTCGATGCGCGCATTGGCTTCCTGCATCAATTGCTCCACTTCTTCTTTCGCTTTGCGCAGAATCTCCTTCCGGGATTTCTGCAAATCTTCGATTTCGGTTTGATAACGCTCGATAGTCTCTTCCATGTGCTTTTCACGCTGGCGTATTGTCTGGCGTTTGCCTTCCCAATAGCGTTTGTCGCGCACAATGTCTTGCAGGTACTTATCGGCATTGATGTATTCGCTGCCCACAATTTCCGAGGCATCGGCGATGACATCTTCGGGCAGACCTATCTTGCGGGCAATCTCTACAGCGAACGAACTGCCAGGATTGCCTATCTGCAACTGGAACAGTGCTTGCATCAGATGGCGGTCATAGAGCATGGCGCCGTTTACTACACCTTCGTGGTCTTCGGCAAAATGTTTCAGATTCTGATAGTGTGTGGTGATGACACCGAACGTCTGTTTTTGGTTGAAGCGTTTCAATACGGCTTCGGCGATGGCGCCTCCTATTTGGGGTTCTGTTCCACCACCGAATTCATCAATCAGGATGAGGCTCCGTTCATTGCAACTTTTCATCATGATTTTCATGTTTGTAAGGTGGGAGGAATAGGTACTCAAATCATCTTCAATGGACTGCTCGTCACCGATGTCAATGAATATGCTGCTGAATATTCCGGCATGACTGCGTTCGTGCATCGGGATGAGTAGTCCGGATTGCAGCATGTATTGCAATAAGCCTACTGTCTTTAGGCAGACGGACTTGCCGCCTGCGTTCGGACCGGAGATAATGAGGATACGTTGCTTTTCATTCAGTTCGATGTCAAGCGGTACGACTTTTTTGCCATGTTTGGCGAGAGAAAGTTGCAAGAGTGGGTGTACCGCCATTGTCCAGTCCAGCAGTTGCTTGTTTTCGAGAGCCGGTTTCAGTCCGGATATTTGCTCGGCAAACAATGCTTTGGCACGTATGAAGTCTATTTCGGCAAGGAACTCATATGATAGCAGTACGTCGGAGATGGAGGGACGCAACTGGTTGGAGAAGTCCGTCAGGATGCGGATAATTTCTCTGCGTTCGTCACCTTCAAGTTCTCGTATGCGATTGTTGGCTTCCACTACTTCGGCAGGCTCGATGAATACGGTTTTACCACTGGCCGACTCGTCGTGTACAATACCGCGTATTTTCCGTTTCAGTGCCGGTGCAACGGGAATGACCAGACGGCCGTCACGCATGGTGGGCGTTACGTCTTTGTCCACAACGCCCTCGGACTGGGCATTTCGTAGAATACTATTCAGTGAGCGGGAGATGCTTCCCATAGTACTTGCCAGTTCCCGGCGGATGCGTGCCAACTCTGTAGAGGCATTGTCCTTGATTTTTCCGTAAGGGGAGAGGATGCCGTTTATTTTTGCTATGAGCTGTGGGAAAACGGTGATGTCTCCCGCCAGTCTTTTCAGACAAGGGTAGGGGGAAGCGCCCTCTTCCTCATCATCGTCGCTTTTCTGTAGGAAGCGTACAATATCACGTATGGTTTCCAGTGAACGGCGCAGGTCAAATAGCTCTTGTTCATGCAGATACATGCCTTCCACGCGTATGCGTTTCAGTGACGGACGTACATCAAAAAAGTATTGTGCCGGGAAGTTGTCTTCTTCTTGGAGTATGCGTACAAATTCAGTGACTTGGTCCAAACGCTCCTCCACCTCCCCAAAGTGGTCGGAGAATGCCATGTCCATCACCCGTTCTTCGCCAAGTGTACTGAGGCATTTTTCTTTCAGCAATTGGCGTATTTGGTCGAAACCTATTTTCTGTTCAAAGTTCTGCGGATATATCATGGTGCAAAAGTACTATTAATTCATGAAAAAAGAGAAAGGAAGTTTGCAGAATTAAAAATGATTTGTACCTTTGCACCGCTTTAAGGAAAAAGTACTTCTCGAAGAGGAAGTTTTTAGGAGAGGTGGCAGAGTGGTCGATTGCGGCGGTCTTGAAAACCGTTGTGCTGCGAGGCACCCGGGGTTCGAATCCCTGTCTCTCCGCAGAACTCCAAAGACAAAAAGGACTCAAAGTATGACAAATCCCGTAAAATCAAGGTTTTACGGGGTTTTTTATTTCTCTTCTCGGACATCTATCAGTAATTTGGGTTATATAATCAGTAATCTGGATACCTATGTAATAATAATACCCGCTACTTTTGTATCGCTATAACAATTGGATTTATATGTTTCAACTAAATAATATATCGTATGAAAAGATTGGTATTGTTTATGATGGCAGTTATGCTGTTGTCTATTATTGTTAACGCACAGAAAAAAGGTGGTAAGACACTGGTAGCTTATTTCTCGGCAACGGGAACAACGGCAAGGGCTGCCAAGTTGGTGGCAGAAACTGTCGATGGGACTCTCTACGAAATACAGCCTGCGAAAAAGTACACGGCTACTGATTTGGACTGGCATGACAAAGCTTCGCGCAGCAGTGTGGAAATGTCGGATTCCAAATTGCGTCCTGCATTGTATTCTAAACTGGGGAGTCTCGCGGAGTATGATACTATTTATATCGGTTTTCCTATTTGGTGGAATTTGGCTCCAAGAATTATCAATACATTTATAGAAAGCGGTGATTTTGCAGGTAAAACGGTTATTCCATTCGCCACTTCGGGAAGCAGCAGTATTTTTAATGCAGAAAAGGAATTACAGACGAATTACCCCGACATAAACTGGGGAAAAGGCAGGCTGCTGAATGGAGCGAGCCGGGAAACTGTCAAGCAATGGATTAAGAAATGAATTTCCAGCCGAAACTTAAAGAAGTAGAGATGAAGAACATGGTAAAAAACATATGTGCGGCGATGGTTATTAGCCTTTGTGCTGCGGGACATTTGTCTGCAACAGAAAATAATCCTAATAATGATAATAAATTTATGGAAGAGAATTTGAATCTGATTCAGGAGTGGGACAAGACATTTCCACAGAGTGATAAAGTAAACCATAAGAAGATAACTTTCCACAACCGTTACGGCATTACACTTACTGCCGATTTGTATGTACCCAAGAATGCGACGGGTAAATTGTCTGCCATTGCCATCAGTGGTCCGTTTGGTGCCGTGAAGGAACAAGCTTCGGGCTTGTATGCGCAGACATTGGCAGAACGTGGATTTCTGACGATTGCTTTCGATCCATCCTATACGGGGGAAAGTAGCGGCCAGCCCCGTTATGTGGCTTCGCCGGACATCAATACGGAAGATTTCAGTGCAGCGGTCGATTATCTTTCCACCCGTGACGATGTAGATGCAGAGCGCATCGGCATTCTCGGTATTTGTGGATGGGGAGGCATGGCGCTTAATGCAGCGGCTATCGATACTCGCATCAAGGCTACAGTTACGGCAACCATGTACGACATGAGCCGGGTCAATGCTAACGGTTATTTTGATTCTATGAATGCCGATGCACGGCACGAATTGCGGCGCCAGCTTAATGCTCAGCGTACGGAGGATTATAGAAACGGTACATTTGCTCTTGAAGGAGGTGTAGTAGATCCGTTGCCTGCCGATGCTCCACAATTTGTGAAGGACTACCATGCCTATTATAAAACACCGCGCGGCTATCATAAGCGGTCACTCAATTCTAACCGCGGATGGAACAAGACTTCACCGCTTTCGTTCATCAATATGCCTATCCTTTCATATAGTGATGAAATCCGTAGTGCAGTGTTGATGCTGCACGGTGAGAAGGCCCATTCACGTTATTTCAGTGAAGATGCTTTTAAAAAGTTGCAGGGTGATAATAAGGAGCTGCTGATTATTCCCGGTGCAAACCATGTAGACTTGTATGACAATATAGAGGTAATTCCATTCGGCAAAATAGAGAGATTCTTCAATGAACATCTTCGATGACCGCCTTTAATGTGTTAGGAACCGGACATACCTTTCTTTAGCCTGGTTCAGCAATTCCTCTTTCAGGCAGATATCTTTCCGGAAAAGCGAAAGCTCCGGGAAGATTTCTTTTTTCTTGGACGCCTTGTTCCAATTTCCTACTACATGCCCCTTATAGAGAAGTACCGGAAAGAACAATCCGTTGTTGGTGAAAGCTTTGGAATAGTCTTCTTTGGGTAGGACGTTCGTCCGGTCCTTGTAGCCTATCAGGTATTCATCGTAGGAGGGAAGAAGGTGCAGGCTGTCGGTCGCCTTTCCTAATGTCCGGCAGGAGTCATGGATGTACCATGTCTGGCTGTGCCATTGTTCGGACATCAGTTCCGGTTCTATCAGAGAAATGGCTTGCCTTGCTTCCGTTAAAGGCAAACCGGACCACCAGGAGAAGTCTTGCAGGGTAGCGGGGGCATGGCTGCGGAAATAGGCTGTAGCCAGGCGGGCCAGCGCTTCTTCTTTCGCTAGTTCGGGGGTAGGTGGAACTCTTTCGT
The DNA here is from genome assembly GCF_902825465.1 of Bacteroides sp. Marseille-P8574. Classification (NCBI taxonomy): domain Bacteria; kingdom Pseudomonadati; phylum Bacteroidota; class Bacteroidia; order Bacteroidales; family Bacteroidaceae; genus Bacteroides; species Bacteroides sp. Marseille-P8574. The sequence goes on along the minus strand of NZ_CADEBE010000002.1, from coordinate 866,629 downwards.
CCAGAAGGGCATAGGTGTGTTGCCGTCCACGGCATTCTCCGCTGCACACAATGCCTTCGACTTCGGCACGCGACATGAAGCGGGTCATGTGGTAGTTGTCTGCAAGCAGTCCCGAATGTTCAAAATGTTCCGCAATCTCTTGTTTCGTCAGGCTTCGCTTCCCGCAGAGGATATTCCCAAGTATGGTGTAGCTTCTTTCATATTGCTGTTCCGTGATTTCCAGACCATGCCCTTTTGCATAGGAATCATTGGCAGATTTGATGCGTTGTGCAGAGAGTTTCAGCATCCAACGAATGTCTTCTGCTGCTACCAGGTGCCATGTGGGGCGCATTACGTGGGTTCTCAGTATTTCCCCTTGATGCAGGGCTTTTTCCACAGCTTGAATTCCCGGTGACTTCAGCCTCATACCTACGGCCCATTTCACCATTGTATAGTCTTGTGCCTGCATGGCGCCCATCCAGGAGACCAGTTCTTTCGGGTGGCGGAAGAGTGGAGTGGACAGTTGCTGGTTCTGTAAGCGTATTTCAGGGATTCTCATGTCGGTATGGTATTCGTTTGTATCAATAGGAATCGCAAAGATAAGAAAAGCAGGTCATTGTAGGGTATATCGTGTCCGCAATTATATTCTTTTGTTTCTTTTAACACCAGCTAATATAGCTATCTTTTATTTTTGTAACGCACAAATTGGGAAAATATTCATAATAAAACAACCATAAGAACTTTTTTATGACTATGAGAACAAATTGTATTTTATTGTTAGCTATTTTGTTGGGAGCTTTTCCCTTAAATCGTGTACATGCCGATGAATCTGGAAGCATTATTCTGTACACTCCTTACACAAAAATTTCCGTGACGCCCGGAGCGTCCATTGATTACAGCATTGATTTGATTAACAATACGGACGGGATTACAAATGCAAATCTCTCGGTCAATGGATTGCCGGGCAGTTGGAAGCATGAAATCAAGTCAGGCGGCTGGACCCTCAGCCAGCTTTCTGTACTGCCCCAGGAAAAGAAAACGTTCAATTTGAAAGTGGAAGTTCCTCTAAAAGTAAATAAAGGAAGTTATCATTTCACAGTATTTGCCGGAGAAACCAAACTGCCGCTGGAGGTGGTCGTGGCCCAGAAAGGAACTTACCAGACCGAGTTCACTACCGACCAGCCCAATATGCAGGGCAATTCCAAGTCCACCTTTACCTTCAATGCCACTTTGAAAAACCAGACGGCCGACCAGCAGCTGTATGCGCTGATGGCCAATGCCCCCAGAGGCTGGAGTGTCGTGTTCAAGCCCAACTATAAGCAGGCCACTTCTGCCCAGGTGGAAGCGAACAGCAGCCAGAATGTGAGTATAGAGATTGTCCCTCCCGCCAATGTGGAAGCCGGCAATTACAAGATTCCGGTACGTGCGGCTACCGGTACGACTTCTGCTGACTTGGAGCTGGAAGTTGTTGTCACGGGTTCCTACGAGATGGAATTGTCCACGCCCAGAGGATTGTTGAGTACCGAAATCACAGCGGGAGATGTGAAGCGTATCGAGTTGGTGGTCCGGAATACCGGCTCTTCATTGTTGAAAGATATCCAGCTTTCTGCCAATAAGCCCGTGGACTGGGAAGTGTCTTTTGAGCCTTCGAAGATTGATATGCTGAAGGCGGGGGAAACGGCCAATGTCGTAGCTACCATGAAAGCATCCAAAAAGGCATTGCCCGGAGATTATGTGGCTACCATGACGGCCAAAACTCCTGAAGTGAATACAGACGCCCAATTCCGCATTGCCGTGAAAACCCCGATGATATGGGGATGGGTGGGCGTTTTGATAATAATCGTTGCCATAGGTGCCGTATGCTATCTGTTCCGTAAATATGGAAGGAGGTGAGCATGGACGAGCGAGTGATTGCATTGACAGACTTGACCAAGCAGTATGGGCGCTTCACTGCCGTAGACCGCATTTGCTTGACTATCCGTAAAGGGGAGATTTTCGGATTATTGGGGCCAAACGGCGCCGGCAAGTCAACTACCATCCTGATGATGCTGGGACTGACGGAACCCACTTCCGGCTCTGTGGAGATTTGCGGTATCGACTCTACCAGGCATCCTATCGAGGTAAAGCGGAAGATAGGCTATCTGCCCGAAGATGTGGGGTTTTATGATGACATGACCGGTCCGGAAAACCTTATATATACTGCGCGTCTCAATGGCATTTCGGATGCCGAAGCGAAAGTCAGGGCGCTGGAGCTGATGGAGCATGTGGGGCTTGCCGGACAGATGAAAAAGAAGACCGGGAAATATTCGCGCGGTATGCGCCAGCGATTGGGACTGGCGGACGTGCTTATCAAAAATCCGGAAATTATAATCCTGGATGAACCTACTTCGGGAATAGATCCTGCCGGTGTTCAGGAGTTCATCGAGCTCATTAGGCAGTTGAGCCGGAAGGAGGGACTGACCGTCTTGTTCTCTTCCCACCACCTGGACCAGGTGCAGAAAGTTTGCGACCGCGTGGGACTGTTCAACAGTGGGAAGCTGGTCACCTTGATTGATATGTCTGATTTGAAGGACAAGCATCAGGAATTGTCTGATATTTATAGCCATTATATGGAGGAAGGAGGGGAAAGGCATGAATAAAGTCAATTATCCTTTTGGGGTAGTCGTTAACAAGGAAATATCCGACCATGTGAAAAGTTGGCGGTTCATTATCTTGATGGGAATCATTTTGCTTACGTGCATGGGCTCACTCTATACCTCGCTTACCAACATAGGTGCCGCCATCAAGCCCAATGACCCGGACGGTTCGTTCCTTTTCTTGAAGTTGTTCACAGCCTCGGACGGCACATTGCCTTCTTTTGTGCAGTTTATCAACTTTCTGGGGCCGTTGTTGGGGATTGCGCTGGGATTCGATGCTATAAATTCGGAACAGAACAAGGGGACGTTGAGCCGTATGCTGTCACAGCCCGTTCATCGTGATTGCATTATCAATGCCAAGTTCGTGGCTGCATTGATTGTGATAGGTATAATGCTGTTTGTACTGGGATTCCTCGTAATGGGCTGCGGGTTGATAGCGATAGGCATTCCTCCCACAGCAGAAGAATTTTGGAGGATTGTATTCTTTCTCATAATCAGTGTATTCTATGTGGCATTCTGGCTGAATCTGGCCATTCTGTTTTCGCTTTGCTTCCGTCAGGCGGCCACCTCGGCATTGGCTTCGGTGGCGGTATGGTTGTTTTTCAGCGTGTTCTATACGATGATTGTCAACCTGGTTGCCAAGGCGTTGAGTCCCTCGCAGCTGGCATCTCCTTATCAGATAGTCAGTTACCAGAAATTTATTCTCGGTCTGATGCGTCTGGCACCTAGCGAACTGTTCAATGAGGCGACTACAACACTGCTGATGCCTTCCGTCAGAAGTTTGGGGCCGCTCACTATGGAGCAGGTTCAGGGGGCCATTCCCAGCCCGCTGCCATTGGGACAGAGTCTTTTGGTGGTGTGGCCGCAGCTCACCGGACTGATTGCAGCTACTGTTATCTGTTTTGCCCTTTCGTATGTCATATTCATGAGACGGGAAGTCAGATCACGGTAATGATAAGTATGTTTTATTGAGTGTTGAAAGTCCGTTCCGGCATTGGTTGCTTGAACGGACTTTTAATATTATTTGCCCGAACATTTGGTAATTCCAAAAACTTCCCTTACTTTTGCGCCCCGAACAAGGAGAGGTGCTCGAGTGGTTGAAGAGGCACGCCTGGAAAGCGTGTATACCCCTAAAGGGTATCGGGGGTTCGAATCCCCCTCTCTCCGCTGAACGTGCTGGACAGAAATGGTCAGCAAACGGACAAAAAGCTACAAATCAATGATTTGTGGCTTTTTTTATTGCCCGAAAGTCCTGCTTCCAAGACTTCAAAAGTACGGTAAAAGACAAAGTTTCGTTACTAAATCGTTACCTATTCCCTGCCGGACAAAAACGGTAACGAATTGTCCATAAATGACCTGATAATGACTATATTAGTCCATAGTCTGCATAACTCGAAAACGAGAGGTAAAAACTAATTTTGCAACTAAAAATTTTGAGTTATGAAATCGACATTCAAGGTTCTTTTTTATTTGAAGAAAGGTTCTGAAAAGAAAAACGGCGAGGTTATGATTATGGCACGCATCACCATAGACGGCAAACTTTGCCAGTTCAGTACGAAACAGAGCATCCAGCCCGACAACTGGAACACGGCTGCGGGCAAAGCCAAAGGCAGGGATGCCGGGAGGATAAACGCCCTTTTGGACGACATACGTTCTTCCCTGAATACCATTTACCACGAAATGCAGCGGCGTGACAACTACGTGACCGCCGAGAAAGTGAAAAACGAGTTCTTGGGACACAGCGAGAGCCACGAAACAATCCTTTCATTGTTCCAAAAGCACAATGACGATGTGAAGCAGCTTGTGGGCATATCCAAGACGATAGCGACCTACCGCAAATATGAAGTGACCCGCCGCCACCTCGCTGAATTTATCCAAAGCAAGTACAACGTATCGGACATATCCATAAAGGAGATAAGCCCGATGTTCATTACCGATTTTGAGTTGTATTTGCGTACCGCCTGCAAGTGCGGCTACAACACCACCGCCAAGTTCATGCAGTTCTTCAAGCGTATCATCATCATCGCCCGCAACAACGGCATACTGGTGGGCGACCCGTTCGCCAGCTACAAAATCCGGCTGGAGAAAGTGGACAGGGGTTATCTGACAGAGGACGAGATAAAAATCATCCTTAAAAAGAAAATGGTTTCCGAACGGCTGGAACACGTCAGGGACTTGTTCGTCTTTTCCTGTTTCTGCGGTCTGGCATACAGCGATGTCGCCAACTTGCGGCAGGAGAATATCCAAAAGTCCTTTGACGGCAACCTTTGGATAATCACCAAGCGGGTAAAGACCAACACGGACGTGAATGTCCCCCTGCTGGATATTCCCAAGATGATTTTGAAGAAGTACAAGGGCAAGTTGCCGGACGGCAAGATACTTCCCGTAATCAGCAATCAGAAGCTAAACGCCTACTTGAAAGAGATTGCCGATATATGCGGTATTAAAAAGAACCTGACATTCCACCTTGCCCGGCACACGTTCGCCACGACCACCACGCTGTCAAAGGGCGTACCCATTGAAACGGTGTCCAAGATGCTGGGACACACAAATATAGAAACCACGCAAATTTACGCCCGCATCACCAACAGCAAGATAGGCAGCGATATGCAGGGGCTTGACAAGAAGTTTGTCGGCATCGAGAAGATTTACAAGGAAGTCGCCATGTAATCTTGATTATTGGGAACTGGTCACAATTTGTGACCAGTCCTTACTATTATTCCAACATTGCTAAATCTCCTAAAATATACGATTATGGATTTGCAGATTATCCAAAACAAGATTTTTGAGGTCAGAGGTTGCCGGGTGATGCTCGATTATCATTTGGCAGAACTCTACCAAGTGGAAACACGAGCCTTGAAGCAGGCGGTCAAGCGCAATATCGAGCGTTTTCCGGGTGATTTTATGTTTGTACTCACCCAAGAGGAAGCTAACTTGCTGTTATCCATAGGGGTATCACAAAATGTGATACCCCCTGATTACAACTTCGGCGTTGCTATGCCTATGGCTTTCACCGAGCAGGGCGTAGCCATGCTTTCTTCGGTTCTCCGCTCCAAAGTAGCCATAGAAGTAAACATTTCAATCATGCGGGCTTTTGTCCTCATGCGCCAAATGGCAATCGGTTACGAGGAACTGTCAAGGCGCATCGAGGAACTGGAGGTAAGCACCGATGCGCAGTTCAACGAACTGTACCAAGCCCTTACCCAGCTTCTAAGCCAGTCGAAACAACAGAAAGAACGCCGTCCGGTAGGTTTCGTTACCTATAACCGTGACAAAAACGAATAGGTAACGATTTCGGTAACGAAATTCCGCCTAACAAACTATATCCCAATGAAGTACATTCTTCCACCTTGCGGGCAGTCCACCGACTACCCGCATTTTTTATATCCTTTTCCAACTGGCACATTCCCCGAAACGCCAGCCGTGCGTGGCATGGCTGACTGTATTCCGTGAAAAGAGCCGTTGGAAACCCGCACAAGCGTATTGCAAGCAAGCTCACAACACCCTTGCCTTTCCCGCCCGCATGGAGTGTTCCCTAAAAGATGAAAGAGAACAGGCACTTTTCCCCGGTTTCCCTATCTGTAAATCTTCCTCTTACGCAGTCCCCCAGCCGGGACAGTCGTTTTAATCATTTCAATAGGCAAAGGTAGTTACGTGTTCTTCACGATTTTGCAAGGTCGAGCCGTTCCGGTTTGGCGAAAAAATCTTCCCTGCCTTGCGAGGTATTTTTTGCCCAAAACCTTGCAAACTCTAAACACTACCCTTTTACGCCTATGTGAAACGAAAACGACCGACCCGACCGGAAGACGCATAAAAAAAAAGTCGGATTTACGGGAAACAGGAAAAAAGTTCAGTGAAACTTCAACTCCCTCACCTCTCAAATCCGCATAAAATTAAAAACTTAAAAAATTACAGCAATATGGAAGCAAAGGTATTATCGGAAGCAAAAGTTTATGTAGGCACTTATGTCAAGTACAACAACGGTTCATTGTCCGGCGCATGGCTCGACCTTTCGGACTATTCGGACAAGGAAGAATTTTATGAAGCCTGCCGGGAACTTCACAAGGACGAGGAAGATGCGGAATACATGTTTCAGGACTGGGAGAACGTGCCGGAGGGCTTAATCGACGAAAGCTGGATTTCTGAAAACTTCTTTGCCCTGCGTGATGCGGTGGAGGATTTGAGCGACACCGAGCAGGAAGCCTTTTTCGTGTGGTGCAACTATAAAAGCCATGATTTGGGCGAGGAAGATGCGGACGACCTTGTACGGGATTTCCGGGATGAATATCAAGGGGAATATGACGATGAAGAAGATTTCGCCTATGAAATTATAGAAGAATGTTACGACCTGCCGGAGTTCGCAAAGACCTATTTCGATTACAAACAGTTCGCCCGTGACCTGTTCATGTGCGATTACTGGTTTGATGACGGCTTTGTGTTCCGGGCGGCATAACAACCAATCCGGGCGGGGTGTCAAAGCCCTGCCCGCTAAAAACAACCAAGTTTATAACCATAAAAAAATAAGACATCATGCAGTCACTTAACAAAAACGGGGTAAGCATCACCCAGACACCGGGAGAAGAAAAGTTCGTGAAATGCTGTTTAGGGGCTTTCAGGGGACAAATCTATTTTCAATATGACTACCGCTACACGGACGGCGAACTTTTCAGCACGGTAGCCAAAACGCTGGACGAGTGCCGCCGCAGGCGTGACGAATGGGTAGCGAAGAAGAACGGAGTAATAAGTAAATTTTAGGGACATGAAAACGACAGAAGTAAACAAGGAGCTTATCGGCAGGCGTTGCGAGTGTATTTTTACGGGCTTAATGGTAACGGGCGTTATCGAGGACACAGAAGAAAACGAACACACCATAGAGGTAAAAGTCCGTTTCGACCACCCGCACCAGTGGGGCGATGATTTGTATAATGATGTGTGGGCGTGGGGGCGCAAAATAGACGAGTTCGGCACGCTGCACCATTTGCAACTGTTGGAGGACAAACCGGACTTTCAGATAATGACGGTAGTTTTCGGCGAGCCAATCAGCCGGATAGACCGCAGTGTTTTTGCAGATGTGGAAACGTGGGGCGTCTGTTCCCTGCAAGGCTGGGTAAACAGCTATGAAAGTGTCCGGTTTGTAGCCATAGACGACCATACGGCAATCATCACGGGCGAATATAACATGGAGCAGGTAAAGGTGTGGTTAGAGAAATACACGCCCATAAAGAGCCTTAAAACCAGTTGATAGAGGACGGCGGCTGCTTGCCGCCGTTACTTTCTTCCGTGAGCCTGCCAGCGGGTGAAGAAAGTAACAAAGAAGCCTTTCGTTTTCCCTATCATGGAAACAGCCCGCCGATGCTTCCCGGCGGGCTGTCTGCCCGATATTTACGCTTTGCGTATCATTCCATACCCGGTTTCCCAAGAGGATGATAAAAACGGATGTCGCAACTATAAATCCTCATAGTGAATAAATTTTACACCAAGTATGCACACGGTTTCTTCTTCCTCGATGTCATATTTCCATGTCCGTTTAGTGACAAGCATTTCCGTTTCGCAATCGAACCATACCATTACGGGCGCATCATCTTCTTCGTCCGCCCATTTGAAAACCTGATTGGACGGCGTTTTCCATAATTCAGCACTGTCACGTTCGGAAATACAGTCCTTGTCCACAATGATGATGTCACCTGCTGCCGGAACTGTATCTGTTTCCAACGTGGTTTCTATGTACCACGAGATGCCTTCTATATCCAATTCTATTTTTACCATGTCGTTTTGTTATTAGGGGGTTATTGTTTCCGTTCCTTCTTCGCTGTTGTCATTATTGAATGATAGTGTAAGTTGCTGCATCTGCCCGAAGCTGTCGATGATATAAATGTCAATCGTCTGCTGGTCGGTTGATGCCGAGGTGTAGTAGAGCCTGAACGTTTCTTTCTCCAGCGGGTAAAGGTCGTTGGGCAGGAACACCGTGCCGTTATCCATTTCCAGCTTTCCTTTGCCGTCCGGCTGGAAATACCGTATCTGATAGGCAGTCGGCTGGTAATAGCCGCCACGCACCAGTCGGCAGCGTATTTCGGCGGTTTCCCCGACTTTCAGCCTTTTGGGTACTGGCAGTGTTTCGATGCTGAACGGGTACGCCTGCTGAATATCCAAGTTGTCATTACAGGCGGTGACAAGCACGAGGGCGGCCACGATGTAGCAGCCCATGATGATTTTATACATTACATTCTTCATATACATTATTATATAGCGGTCAGTTGATAATGAATTTCAGTCCCACAGATACCTGCGTGTGGAACTTGCCGATGTCCGAGCCGAACAACGCCCGTTCCCTTGCGTTCAACAGCAGAGCCACCCGGTCGGTCAGGTAGGTTTCCAGTTCCAGTGTCAGCGCACCGCCGTAAATGAAGCAGTCCTTATCCAGCAAGGTAGAGCCGTCCGGCAGCAGCTTTTCGCTTCGGTTGCTTGTTTCGTACCCGGCGAGAGCCGACAAGCCCAATGACAGGAAAAAGGTCTTTCGTCTGTCCGATAGGAATTTCAGGTAATAGCCGCCCTCTGCGGTGAACTGTTCGACTGGTATTCTCATATCCTTGTAGTCATACTTCTTGTGCAGGTATTCCCCGCCAATCACCCAGCGGTTGGCGTTCTTGGTGTAAACGCTGTACGCCGCCCCGATGTGGTAGGCAAAATCCGTATTGTCGTTCCAATGCACCCCGTCCGCCATGCCCGCCGTGACCTGCAAGCCTTTCATGCCCGGCAGGTATCTTTGTGCGTGTGCCTGAAACGAGGTCAGGCACAGCGCAAAGAGCATCATTATAAAGATGTGTCTTTTCATTCCCTATTTGATTTTGAGTTCGTCAATCACTTCCGCGTTCACGATGTCGGCGTTCTCCACCCGTATGGTCTGATGCCGCCCGCCGTTCTTCTCGTAGAGTTCCACGACCAGCAGCTTGTCGTCAGGAATGGTAAACTTCGGCAGGGCGTACACCGTGCGCACAGTCGTTTTCCCGGCAATCTCTATCACCTCGTTGTAGCTGCGTACCGCATCCAGTACCGTTTCCTGAATAGCCGTGCGTTTGGGTACTTTCTTATCGACTATCTTAAACCTGATGAAGTCCGTGTCGAAAGGCACGTTGGAACTGTTCTTCGTCTGCGTGTGTACATAGAGCATCCCGTTATAGGTGTAAATCCCCTTGATTAAGAACTGTATGCCGAAACGCTTGCTACCCAAGTGGCGCACTTTCCGGTCATTGTTCTTGTAGATGCTCTGCATTATCAGCTTCACCAGCAGCGGGCTTTCATTGCCCAGTTCCCGAAAATAGATATTCATGCGGGTATGCGAGAAGTCGGACGTATCTTCATTTTCCAAGAAGTCTTTCATTTCGATATTGAGCATTTCCGGTTCACGGGCGTACTTGACGTTGAATGAAAAGAAACTGCCGTCCTCGCAAATGACGGAGAAGTTCGTTTCGCCCGGAAAGCCCTCTGTCGTGGCTTTCACCCGGATTACGTTCTCCGCACCGTCCGCCTTGCCCGCTATGATATGGTTGCTTCCCAAATCCACGTAGCGGACGGCGGCGGGGAAGATGATATGCGTAGGCTCGGCACTCAACGCCTTGCCGTCTTTCGACGGTAGGTTTTCAAGAGCCTGCCCCCGAACCGTGCTTACATGTCTCCATGTACACGGCTCTCCATTGGATTCACTCAACTTAGTGTTCATTGGTCTGAATTTTATAATTACAAGATTCGCAAACGGCTAATGTCTTACGGTTTTGTTTTATCAGTTTTGCATTCCATGGCGTATCTCCTTTCAGTTGGCGAAGATTACGCACATGGTGCATAGTGATATTACCGTTTGACCCACATAATTCACAAACTCCTTCTTTCAACCTTTCCATAAGGCTAAGTTTCGGAATGTGCCATGTGTTGGGAATAATATCTATAAGACTATTCCTGTAAGCAGTTTTTCTTTTGAAGCCTCCATCATAGAATATTCTGTATTTGGTTGCGCCTTTAGCGTCTTTAAAGGGTACAATAAACTTCTTATCACGCAGAAATTTAAGTTTGGCTTGTACCATTGTCAGATTTAGCTTCTGGGCAATCGTTTTATACATACTGTATTCCATTATGTATCCGAATGAGTTCCCAATATCGGAGATATTATTGGCAATGGCATAATAGTTATAGAATCCTCTTATTTCGGTATTATATTGAGCTACTATGTCTTCAACCTTCTTTCCAATCATAAAGGCACGTGGTTTGGGTTTCCAAACCGTCTTTTTCCGTTCTTGGGACATCCTTAAAGCATCATATTCCAAAAGCTTGTTTTTTGCTGTATCCATGTTTACATGCAGCATGACTGAACCTTTTCCGAAGCGTCTTATCACACCTTTACTATCCTTATGCCTAAAGCTACAGTCACGGACAAATATTTCGTACCCTAAGAATTTAGCTTTATCGTGTGCGTTTGTTATCAGGGTCTTTTCTTCTGAAAGTTCCAATCTTAGCTTTTCTGCCATGAATTTGGCAATGTCCGCCTTGATTGTAATGCACTCGGTTTTACTTCCGATAATTCCAATTAAGAAATCATCAGCGTATCTAACGTACTGGATTCGTCTGTATTCTGTATCCATTGGTTCTTGACAGGTTGTTGCGAAGGTTTGTGCCAACGTTTCTTTTATCTCTGCTATCATTTTATCCCTCACGGATTCATCCGTTATTGATTTCAGCTTCTTTGCAAGTCTTGTTTTCTTGTTATTGAGTCTACGGTATTCCAAACTTATTCGTCTTCTTTCACCTTTATTGAATTTTTCAGCATATTCCTTGATGTATTTGTCGAATCTGTCAAGATAGATATTAGCCAGTATGGGACTGATAATACCGCCTTGAGGTGTTCCACTATACGTGTTTTGGAATCGCCATCGTTCAATATATCCAGCTTTCAGAAATTTTCTAATTAAGCGCAAGAAACGCTCGTCGCTTATACGCTCTTTTAGAGTATCCACAAGAATGTCGTGGTTGATGTTGTCGAAGAATCCTTTTATATCTCCTTCGATAAACCACTTAACGCCTGTGAACTTTTCTTGAACTTGTGTGAGAGCGGTATGGCAGCTCCGATGTGGACGAAAGCCATGTGAGGTGTATTCAAAGTGTTCCTCATATATGGCTTCCAGTATCATTCGGATAACTTCCTGTACTAGTTTATCCTCAAAAGAAGGAATACCCAAAGGTCTTTCTTTTCCATTCTTTTTTGGAATGTACACTCTTCTTGCTGGTTTAGGCTGATAAGCCTCTGTTTTGAGACTCTCAATAAGTTTTTCTATTCGTTGAATGCTCATTTGGTCGACAGTTTTTCCATCTGTACCGGGTGTCATATTACCTTGTTTGGCATATATGCGTTGGTATGCGACAGAGAACATATCTTCATTGAATAGAATCCGATACAGCCGTTCATACTTATAACTTGAAACAGAACTATGTTTCACTAAATTGTTTAATATTGTCTCTGGATTTCTCATGTCTCTCACATTATCTTTTGATTATATTAAAGTAATCCAACTGTTCCCCTTTGCCATGTACAAGGCTTTCCCTTGCTCAGACTACTATGGGAACTCCGTTGCCATGTCAGATATTCAGGAGCTATTCTCCATAGCCTTGCGGCGTTCTGATTTAGGCAATCCCCATTTAGATAAGTAATAACTATTTGCTTGACAAATTGTCGGATGCGATTTCCGTCCATTAATCCGCTTATTGCGGTTGTTTCGTAGTTAGTTCTTTTGCTCTGAACGTAACGGTACTCCGTCAGAGAACTACGACATGACGTTTGTAGTTGCCTTCCGTCATTGCTCGCTAAGGTGCAACAGGACTGTCGTTTAACCAATTCGGGCTTCATCCTTATATTTGTCTTTCCACCTTGCCATTCAGTCGCAGCTTGGCAACTGGCTGACTTATGACTTTTCCGACATGCTATGCTCCCTTTTGGGTTTCTCCTCCAGATAAGCCGGATGGTGGTAGGTCTCATTTGAACTCTAACCTAATCTCTTGCAAAGGAGATATTTATTACTCACCCTTATGGGCGCACACCGTTTTCGCAAATGTCACTTCCACGCCGTAGGGCGTAACCATTTGGCGGTAAGGCAGTTTCCGGGTAATGCCCCGGTACAAGTCGTTGCCAGCCGCATACTTCACGGTGTCGGTTTCCTGTGCGTTTGCCGCACACACGCCCAGCAAGAGGGCGAGCAATACAAAAATCTGTTTCATTGCTAATTGAAATTTTAGTGGTTAAATAATTATTGTTGTTTGGCGTAAAGCATCACCTTGTACCCGGCTTTCAGCTTCACTTTCACGGTTCGGAACTTCTTGGCGAGGTAGCCGGACGTTCCTTGCAGCAAACCCCTTGTCACGTCCATAGCCACCTGCTGCCCGGCACTTTGGGCAAAGGATATGCTTGTACCCAGCCCGCTTCCGATATTCGCCATAGCTTCGTTGAACGCTTCCTGCTCCATAGAGGACGGTACGGAAAGCCCCTTTTGCCCGTCCGTGTCGAACACGGCGAGTTCCACCGGGATGATGTTGCCAGCGTACTCAATCGAGGACACCAGTATGTCGAGCCGTTCGCCCTGCACCTTTGCCGTACCCGCCACGAGGGTATTCTTCGGTACAACGATATTTCCCGCCTGCATGGGTTCGAGCAGCCGTAGTTTCACCGCCTGCCCGTCCACCAGCGTTTGGTCTTGGTGGATGCAGGCGGCTACCGTGTTCTTTCCCATAGCGTACCCCGTGCCTACCGCCGTGTTGAAGCCGTAGTTTCGTGGCTGGCTGTAAGCCCGGATGAAGTCGGCATCGCTCATGGGCTGCTGCAATCCCGAAACGGTCGTTTCCCGGATAGCCTGCACCGCCACCGCATCCGGCTTGCGTTCAATGCCGCCCGTTACCGGGACTTGTGCGACTTGTCCCTGCCCGCCGTTCATGTACCTTGCCGCCAGCTCGTAGGACTTTTCCAAGAGTGCCATTTGGTCGTCAGCCGTAGGCGTGGCGTTCTGCTGCTGTTTCAGTCGGTCGGTCAGTTCCGCCACCTGCCGTTTCAATTCTTCTTTTTCCTCGTCCACAGGGGGCGTTTCGTAGAACGTGCTTAACTGGCGGTTGATGTCCCGGTAAGCCGCCCTTGAAGAAGCACCGCCGCCCCTTTGTGGCTTCGGATCTTCTTCCGGCATCAGATTGATTTCCTCTTGTGGTTCTTCCGTATCATCGTCCAGCGTGAAACCGAAGTCCTGCAAGGATTGTATCTTGTCCTGCTGTTTGCGGTTTGTCACCGCCTGCTCGTAAGCCTTTTGCTTGTCGGCTATAATCCCGTCCTCTGCGGGCAGGGGTATGTCGGCATTGAAGCCGCCCACGCTTTCCACATTCACGTCCTCTTTGCCGGAGGGTGCGAATATCAGGTACATGCACCCTGCAAAGGCAAGGAACATCAGCGGGAAGACTATCATTTTCCTGCGCTGCTGCACCTGCTGCGGGGTAAGTTCCCGTTTGGGCTTGTCTTCCTTTTTCGGCTTCCCGTCCGCCTGCGGTACGGTCGTGCCGTTCTCATTCTTCTGTACTTCTTCCATATTGCGGTCTGTTTAACGGGTTGATATTTTTGGTTGTGTCATTGCCGTGCAACGGCAGTTGCCTGATGTGTTCTATTTGCAGCCTTTGCCCGTCCCGTTTCCCGATATTGTATATTGATGAAACGGTGATGTAGATAGACAAGCCGCCGAAAAAGAAGAACATCAGGAGGATAACCGCCAGCCTTTTGCCCGGCGTAATCCGTCCGCACATTCGGCGCAGGCGGTCGTCCGCCCAGTCCCGCACCTTTTCGATGTGGTTTCGTTTTCTTTCCATAAGGCTATCTTTTAATGGTCTGCAAATCCTTGTTCTCGGTAATGGTGAACGCTTCGATGATAAAGCCGTGCGGGTTGTTGTCGCTCCGTGTGGCGTTAAGCAACCGGCACGAGGTGACAAGGCTTCGCACCGTCAGGCTGCTTTCCCGGACAATCAACTGGCGGGCATACGTGTTCACCTTGTAGGGGTACTGGTCGAAGTCGCACTTCACGCTGTCAATCTCCACCGTCTGCGTGACGTTTCCGGAAATCACCCGGTTGTAGTAGCCCTTTTCCGCCAAGTCCTTGTAATAGTTGAAAGCGGTCTTGTCGGCGAGAAACAACGAGCGTTTGATGTTGCTTTCGATAGCCCCCTTTTCGGGTGATAAGGTGAAGAAAAGTTCGTGGAAACGCCGCACGTGCGACTTGGCTTCCACGGGTCTGTTCTGTGCCATGTCCTGCGAGAGTGCCAGCATCAGGCTTTTGCCGTTGTCGAGGACGTATATCTTCTGCCGCTGCTTTTCGGCGAAGCTGTACGAGTTCCACACGGCAAAGCCCGTCACCAGTGCGCACAGGCAGATGAATACCAGCGCAAAGAGCCGGATTTGCCGGAAACTCGTTTCGATGTTCGTTAATGACTTAAATTCCATATACTAAATATTGATGTTGGTTATTTGAGTAGTTTCCCGGTTACTTTCCCGCTTGCCGCACCGACCGCAGCCCCGGCGATTGAACCAGCCCGTGCCACGTTGCGGTTATAGGCAGACGTACCGCCAGCCGACACTATCCAGCTTGCCACCGTTGGAATGGTGAAGTAGCCCACGATGCCGATAATCATAAAGATTATATACACGGTGCTGCTCCCGTCCGGGATGAAATCCGGGTCTGAAAGCTGCTCGATGTCTTTTTGGAGCATCAGGGTTTGTATGCGTGCCAGCACGCTGCTGAACAAGTCCGACACGGGCAGCCACAGGTAAATGGATATATAGCGTGAAATCCACCGGGTCAGCGTGCTTTGGAAACCGTCATAGACGGAAATCGCAAACGCCAGCGGACCCAGTATGCTTAACACGATTAGGAAGAACGTGCGCAGCGTGTCTATAATCAGCCCCGCCGCCTGAAAGAGCATTTCCAATAACTCCCTGAACCAGTCCCGGACGGACTTCTTTATATTATAAGCCGTCCTGTCCATGTACATGCCCGTCATAGTCACCATGTCGGAGGGCGACCAGCCCAGTTCTTCCAGTTGTCGGTCAAATTCCTCGTCCGATGCGAGGTAAGCCGTTTCGGGGCTTCGCATCAGGGCTTCATATTCCAGTCGGTCTTTCTGCGCCCGGTACTCGTTCATGTCGAAAGTCTGCGTTTCCATAAGCTGGTTGCACCCTTTTACCACTGGCGACAGCACCGTGTTGATAGTCCCCAGCACGAACGTGGGAAAGAACATGATGCACAGCCCCAACGCAAAGGGACGCAGGAGCGGGTACACGTCTATGGGTTCGGCACGTGCGAGCGACTGCCACACTTTGGCGGCTACATAGAACAAAGCTCCCAGCCCGGCTATCCCTTTGGCTACCCCCGTCATGTTGCTGCACAAGGGCATCATTTCATCGTACAGCACCCGCAACACTTGGTGCAGGTTGTCAAAATCCACCGTTGCTAATAACATAGGCATACCGATTTATATGTTACCAGTAGCGTTCATCCGCCGAGCCGTAGAGAGCCAGCACCCGGTCGGTGTCGTTCTTCTTCTTCGCCCGCAGGTAGGACACGGATATGTTCTTTCGGGTGTAGTAGTTCACGAGGTTGCGGTAGTTGAGCAGGCTTTTATAGGCGTTGTTGATTACCGCCAGCCTTTCGGCATCCGTCAGCGACATGCCCGTCACGTTCACTACATTCTTCAAGTCCTGCAACACGTCCGCACTTTCGGAGAGCAGCTTGGCGTACCCGGCTGAAATGGCGGTGAGTTCATCCGGCGTGTAGTTCGGGTCTGCCAGCATGTTCTGATAGTTTCGCACGTAGATTTCGGATATTTCCGCCACCAGCTCAATGGACTTCTTCACCTTGATGCCGCCCTTGACAACATCGTGTACCGCTTTGAGCGCATCGTAATATTTTTTACCCTGCTGGAAAATCTTCTGCGCTTCCATGAAGCCGTCCAGCGTGTTCTTGGCAGTGGTGGAAGTCTGCACTATCTGCTTGGTGGTGTTGATGATGCCCTGCGCCAAGTTGCCGGGGTCTGACACCACCCACTGTGCGGATGCCTTGCCGATGAAGCAAAGGCATACCGCCATAAGGAGAATTGTTCTTTTCATTATCTTTTGTTTTCAGGGTTTGTAACTCGTTTGTATTCGCCGCCGGGCATGAGCGTTATCCGGTCGGTCTTTTTGTCATAGGTGAACTGTATGCGGAAGCCCGTTTCGATGAACAGGCAGCCGTTCCGTTCTGTTACCGGGTAAGCCGTTTCCAGTATTCTGCCCCTGACATTCGCTTTCCGGGTGACGGTGTATCTGCCGCCCGTTTCCGAGAGTGTGAAAGCCGGGTGTCCCTTGACGTGTACCCAATAGCCCTGCATCCTTTCCAGCTCCTTGCTTCCGCTGTCCTCGCAGCCCGCCAGCAGGCAGGCGGACAATAGCGTGTATATCAGATTGTCAATCCATTTCATATTCCTAATTTTTAAGTTGTTGATGATTGGGGATTTCTTTTGCTTTCTGCAAGCCGCTTGATAGCCAGTTCAAGGTTGCCGCCCAGCTTGTCGGCGAGGGCGAACAGTTCCATTTTCTCGCTTTCCTCGGTCGTGTACGTGTAATATTCTTCCAATGAAACTTCCGTGGCATATACCGCCGATTGTGTGCCGCCCAGCGAGAAGAACACTTCCTTGTACTTCCGTCCGGGGTGGTTCGCCATGTTGATAGACAATATCTGCGAACGCTCCTTGTCGGTCAGTCCCAAGAGGTTCTGTATGCTGTCGAACTTGTTGAGATATTTTCGCTGGTCTAACAATATTTTGCAGTCCGAGTTATTGATGATACTTTCTTTCACGATAGGGGAAGAAATAATATCCTCTACCTCTTGCGTGACTACAATCGCTTCCCCGAAATACTTTCGGACGGTTTTGTACAAATATTTTATGTAGTCCGCCATGTTCGCCGATGCAATCGCTTTCCACGCTTCCTCGATTAGTATTAACTTCCTTATCCCCTTTAACTTGCGCATCTTGTTTATAAAGGCTTCCATGATGATGATAGTCGTTACCGGGAATAAAATCTTGTGGTCTTTGATGTTATCCAACTCAAAGACAATGAAGCGTTTATGCAGCAAATCCAGTTCCTTGTTGGAGTTCAGCAGGTAGTCGTACTCACCGCCACGATAGTACGGTTCAAGCACGTTCAGGAAATTGTCAATGTCAAAATCCTTTTCCCTGACGTTCTTCTGTTCAAGCTGTCGGCGGTAATCATCCCGGACAAACTCGTAGAACGTGTTGAAGCAGGGCGTTACCGAACTGTCTTTGCCTATCAGGTCGATATAGGCACTTACCGCATTGGACAACGCCACTTCTTCCGACCGTTTGGGGGCTTCATCGTCCCGCTTCCACAGGGTGAGTATCAGGGTCTTGATACTCTCTTTCTTCTCGATGTCAAATACCCCGTCTTCGACATAGAACGGGTTGAACGCTATCGGGTTCTCGTTGGTGTAGGTGAAATAAATCCCGTCCTCGCCGTGCGTGCGGTTGTGGATAAGCTGGGACAGCCCCAAGTAACTGTTACCCGTATCGACCAGCAGCACGTGCGCACCCTGTTCGTAATACTGGCGCACCATGTGGTTGGTAAAGAAGGACTTACCCGACCCGCTCGGCCCAAGTATGAACTTGTTTCTGTTGGTCGTGATGCCTTTCTTCATGGGCAAATCCGATATGTCGATGTGCAGCGGGCGACCGCTTACCCTGTCCACCATTTTGATGCCGAACGGCGAAAGCGAACTCTTGTAGTTCGTTTCTTCCACGAACAGGCAGAGAGCCTGCCCCAAGAACGTGTAGAAACTTTCCTCTGCGGGGAAGTCCGCCTCGTTGCCGGGTATGCCCGCCCAAAAGAGCGTGGGCGTGTCGGTGGTGTTGTGGCGTGGCTTGCACTCCATTAATGCAAGCTGGCTTCCCACATCGTTGCGTATGCGTTTGAGTTCGTCCCTATCGTCACTCCATGCCATGACGTTGCAGTGGCAGCGTACCGAAATAAGCCCCTTGCTGTGCGCTTCGTTCAGGTACTCGTCTATCCACTCCTTGTTCACTTGGTTGGCACGGGAGTAGCGGGAGAGCGATTGCATATTCCGGGCGGTCTGCTCGAAGTTCTTCAGGTTTTCGGCGTGGTCGTCTATGAAGATGAACTGGTTATAGATGTGGTTACACGACAACAGCACGCCCACCGGGGCGGCAAAACTTAACCTGCAATCGCTTCTGTCTGTGGACAGCTTCTCAAATCGGCAGTCCGTCCCGACCTTTCCGGGCAAATCTTCCACGTCTGAAAGCGTGTGCAGGCACAGTATATCGTCCCCGACCCGCATTTCTTCCGGGTACAGCCCGATGTCTTTCAGGCAAGTAGTGTCGGTTTGCGAGAGCGAGAAGTATTTCTCGATGATGCCCGCCTTTCCGTCCTGCCCGGTGATTTCCGATGCCGCCAGCCGGGTAAGGGTGACAAACCCGCTGTCGTTCATAATCCTGTCAAACTGCCCGACCGCTTCGATGAACTTTGCCGCCGCTTCCTTGTCGGCTATCTCCTGCGGTACAATCCTTCCCCGGCAAAGGGTGGAGAAGTCGCTCTGTCGGCGGCTTCTCTCCCTTGTCGTTTTCGTCAGGAACAGGTAGCAGTAATGGTTCAGGAACGGGCGTTCATTGAAGTGCCGTTCAAAGGAGCGGCTTAAAAAACTAAGCTCGTCCCTTTCGGTGTCGGGCTGGTAGTTCTCCTTGATGAAGAAGTCCTGCTTGTGTACTATGGAGTAGTCGGGCAGCACCTTGACCGCCTTGTACCACGCCGAATGTATGGCTTCGTACTCGGCACTGGTGACGGTGAACAGTTCGGGCAGTTCCACCCTGAAAGCCACCGTTATGTCCGCATCCTTTGAAATGATGCAACCGTTCTCCACCGCCAAAAGTGGAAATTTCCTTTCCAGCGTGGTAGCCTTTAACATATTCCTCATGTTCTTTCTTCCTTTCTTCTTTTGTAGTTGAACAGCCGGGGTATCTCCTTTCGGCTAATAATGAAGCGTGGGTGTCTTTTGCGTGCGGCAGCTTTCATCAGCCCGTGCGTGCCGTACTTGGCGTTGAGCCGGAACGTCTGCCACACGAGCAGCAGCGAAGCCGACACGATGAAACCGATACATAGCCACTGGTTCACGCCTGCCATGAACAGGATGATGAACACCACGAAGACGGCGAGCAAGCCGCCGCAAAAGATAAAGAGGTACTGGCTTTTCAGCCCCTTGAACTCCACCGGCTTCCCGATACCCCTGTTTACCGGATATTCAGACATTGCCGCCTTTTTAGAGGAAGAACGAACGTAGGATAGTGGCGGCGACAATCAGGAAGATGCACGCCCCGAACCAACTGGCGGCGGTCTTTGAGGTGTCGGGGTCGCCGCTTGAAAACTTGTTATATACTTTTACCCCGCCAATCAAGCCGCAGACCGCCCCGATTGCGTACACCAGTTTTGTTCCGGGGTCAAAATACCCGGTGATTAGGTTCGTGGCTTCGGTGATGCCCGCCTGCCCGTTTCCTTGTGCGTAGGCACTTACCACGGCGGCAAGTATAGCCGCCGACAAGAAGATTTTCTTTCTCATTGTGATTTGTTTTTAATGCCGGGCGGCGGGTGGATAGTCCGCCTTTCCCGGCTGGTGAATAATTTGAAATTTTAGTGGTCGGGGATAGTCCCGTTTGTCTGTTTGGTTTTCAGGTTGCCAATCAACCGTAATCCCGTTGTTTCATGCTGTCAGGCTTATACATTATTATATTATAGGAAATCGTTCATGTCGAACGCTTCGTGTTCCTCGCTTGTATCGCCAGTTCCGGCAGGGACAGCAGCCGTAGCCAGTTCCGCTTCGTTGCGTCCCAGCAGTTCCGCCACCTTTGCCAGCCCGCCGTTGATGTTCTCCACCACCGCATCGTAGAGGTTCGTTCCCTCAATGCTTGCCAATGTCCCGGCGGCTTGCCGTTTCTCCGCTTCGGTGGGGTTGTCGGCGTTCGCCGTGCGTACCGCTTCGCCCAGTTCATCGAAGCTCACGCCCGTAGCCCGCCCGGTATCATCGTCACCGTCCATGTACCCGGCTATTTCCTCGTCCTCGTAGTCGGGTTCGTCATTCTCGTAACCGGGCGTTTCTTCCGGCAGTCCGTCAGCCTGCGGCGCAAAAATAGTATCATTTTCAGCCGCTTGCGGGAGGTGTCCCGATTTGTCCTGCGCTGTCCCGATTAGTCCGCCCTTGTATCGGCTTTCACCTATCAGCGTGTAGCCTGAAACCCCGTTTCGTGGGAGTGGCGCATCATCCGTTCTGCCCGGTGATGTCCGGCTGTCCGTGTAGCGATACCACAGCCATAGGGCGATATAGTACACCAAAAGCCCGGTAAGTATGCAATAGATTACCATAGTCAGACAGGCTTTTGGAAGTTGCTTTCGTACAGGGTGTTTATCTCGTCTTGGTACTGCTCGAAGTGGCGCAGCAGAATGTTTTCCACGTAGCTGCTTACCGTCACCTTGCGCCCGCCTATCACTGTCACGATACGCATCAGCTTTTCGTGCGTGGTACGGCTCACGTACAAGGGCTGTCGGTCTGCCAGTTCTACTTTCTGAAAGTAGGTTTCCCGGTAGTCTCCCGTGCCGCCCTTGCGCTTGCGGTTTGTCGTTTTCTCCACCCGCACCGTTTCCGTCTGCTGTTCCTCTTGGGGAACTTGTGATGCAAGATTGGTATGTGGTGCATCATTCGGTTTATTATCTTCTTTACTGGGAACACCCTGCGAGATAAGCTCTTTCATGAAATCCTCGTCTATCTTCGGCATCCCGCCGCTTTGCTTTGCCATATCATTTTAATTTGATGTAGTACACTATTTCGGTTATCAGTTCTTCCAAGTTGCTTCCCCTTACCAGCGGGCGGCTGGCGGGAAAGAGCGTGGAGCGGAACACCGCCTTTTTATCCGCCACCAGTTCCTTTTTGTAGCGTTTGGTATCGGGGATAAAGGTTTTCATCAGCGGCAGTTCCAGTTCCTTAATGGTCTTGTCGTAGGCGGTGTAAAGGTCTGTTTTCTCCCTACCGTCCACCATGTTCCAAAAGAGGTACAGCCCGGCAAGTCGGCAGGCTTCATTCTTCACCAATAGCTTTTGGATAGCCATTGCGAACGACAGGCTGCTTTCCAGCACCACCTTGTCGGCGGAAATGGGGGTGAAGATGTAGTCCATGCCCGCAAGGGAGTTTATCACGCCCTCGCTGTTCACCGTGCCGGGCAGGTCGAAAAACACTATATCCGGCACGTGTCCGGCGGCTATATGTTCGTCAGCCGTTGCAATCGCCTTTTCAGGTGAACTGCACAATACCGGGTAGGCTTTCTTCCCCAGCCGGGTGAACTGCTCATACGCCATTCGCTTGTAATCTTCATCCGCCCCGACCTGCTCGGCATCCCGCTTTCGCATCCCGGCAATGGAGTGTTGCGGGTAGTCGCAATCGACCACCGCCACATCGTAGCCTTTGAGGTAGTAGAGGTAACTCGCCGCCAGCACGGTAAAGGTGGTTTTGCCGACCCCGCCCTTTTGGGTGGAAAAGGCGACATAAAGGGGTGTTTTCTCGTTTTCCATATTGCTTTCGTTCATTATTGGTTGATTTATTTATTTATTTATTGCTTTCAATCATTCATTCTTTCCATGTTGCAATCTTGAAATATTGAAAGACTGTTTTATTTCAATCTTGTTTTCCTGCTTTCATTCTTTCTTGAAATATTGAAATCCTGCAATCATGCTTTCTTGAAATCATGCTTTCAATCATTCTTTCCTGATTGGGATATTTCTTTCAATCTTGCTTTCAATCTTGAAATCCGATGCAAAAAAAGGGAGAAAAAACGCCCCCTGAAAACCTTGTCCCGATTTGTCCTGCGCTGTCCCGTTTTGTCCACCAACCACCTATTTTACAGCATTATAAATCACCGTTACTTTGCAGCGGAGTAACGAACCGCAGGGGGCGCAGGTGTAAAACCGGGCTGGTGAATGGCTGGGCTTACCGTTCCACGCTGACCCCAATCCGTCCGTGACGGATTTCGATTTTCGTCAGAAAATAGCAAGGTGTGTTTTGTATGCTACAAAACCGTTTTCCGTGCCTGAAAACGCCTTGCCCCTTGCGGGGGTAAAAATCACTCCGAAGTCGTAATTTTTTAATTGAAAGAAGCATGGAAACAAGAAAACCTAACAAGGGCGGTCGCCCCGCCCTCGCAGACCCGGCGAAGCATCGCCATGTCCTTTACCTGAACGACCGGGAGAATGCCCGCTTCCTCTCGCAATGGGAGCAGTCGGGCGTTACGAGCAAGTCCCGTTTCATCGCCGCCCGGCTGTTCGGCGAGCCGTTCCGGGTGGTGAAAGTGGACAAATCGGCAGTAGAATATTGCGCCCGGCTGACCGAATTTTACGCCCAGTTCCGGGCGGTTGCAGTCAATTACAACCAAGTCGTAAAGGCGTTGCACAGCAACTTTTCGGAGAAAAAGGCACTGGCTTTTCTCTATAAACTGGAGAAAGCGACCACCGAACTGGCGATGTTGAACCGTCAGGTTATCGACCTGACAAACGAGTGCAGGGAACTATGGTTGCCAAAATAAGCACGGGCGGCAATATGTTCGGCGCACTGGCTTACAACCAAAACAAGGTGGACAGCGGGGAAGCAAAGGTGCTTTTCTCCAACCGGATGCTGTTGGGCGAGGACGGGAATTTCTCTATCGGCGAGTGTATGCGCAGCTTTGAAATGCAGATGCCCGTCCAGCTATCCACCAAGAAGCCGATACTTCATATTTCCATAAACCCGCACCCGGAAGACGTGCTGACCGACCAGCAGCTTTCCGACATCGCCAAAGAGTATATGCGGAAGTTGGGCTATGGCGACCAGCCTTATCTGGTGTACAAGCATACCGACATCGACCGCCACCATATCCACATCGTGGGGTTGCGGGTGGACGAGAACGGCAGACCGCTGAATGACAGGTTCGAGCATCGGCGCAGCAAGCAAATCACCCGTGAACTGGAAAAGAAATACGGGCTGCACCCGGCAGAGCGGAAGGAACGTGCCGAACGCCCCGAACTGAAAAAGGTGGACTATGCCGCCGGGGACGTGAAGCACCAAGTCGGCAACACCGTGAAAGCGGCTTGCTATGGCTACCGCTTCCAGTCGTTCGGGGAGTACAAGGCTTTGCTTGCCGCTTACAACGTGTGCGCCGAGGAAGTCAAGGGCGAGATAAACGGCAAGCCCTATCAGGGCATAGTTTATTCCGCCACCAATGACAAGGGCGAAAAGACAGGCAACCCGGTAAAGGCTTCCCGCATCGGCAAGTCGGTAGGTTATGAAGCGGTGCAGCGCAGAATGGAGAAATCGGGCGAAGCAATCAGGAACGGGAAACTGAAAGAGCGCACCCGGAAGATTGTAGCCACTGCCATGCAGACCGCCCGCAGCCGCAAGGAACTGGAACAGCAGCTAAGGAAGCGGGGCATTGACGTGGTATTCCGTCAGAACGACAGCGGGCGCATCTATGGCGTTACGTTCATCGACCACGACAGCCGGGTGGTGCTGAACGGTTCACGCTTGGGCAAGGAGTATTCGGCGAACGTGTTCAACGAACGTTTTTCGGGCGAAACCGGAAAGATACACCAGTCCGAAGTGGCAGCACCGCAGCAAGACCAGCCCACGCATCAGGAACAGCCGGGCTTCACGCCGAAATCCGACATCGTTTCGGGCATGGCTTCCGTGCTGGGTGCTTTCGGCGGTTTGCTGGGCGGCGGTGCATCTGGCGGTGACGAGCCGCAGGACACCGCCCGCCAAAAGAGAAAGAAGAAAAAGAAGCGCACAAGGCGCATTGACTAACTTAAAAACATACAATTATGCAGCAAGAGGATGATTTGAGAGGGCTTGCAAGGGTCATGGACTTTATGCGGGCTGTCAGTATTCTATTCGTGGGAATAAACGTGTACTGGTTCTGTTACTCCACCCTGAAAGAATGGGGAGTGACGTTTGAAGTGATAGACAAGATACTGTGGAACTTCCAGCGCACCACCGGGCTGTTCTCGTCCGTCCTTTGGACGAAACTTTTTGCGGTGGTGTTCCTCGCCCTGTCGTGCATCGGCACTAAGGGCGTGAAAGAGGAAAAGATAACGTGGGCGAAGATACATTGCAGCCTTGTGGCGGGTGTCGTGTTGTTTTTCCTGAACTGGTGGCTGCTGGAACTTCCGCTGCCACATACGGCGGACACTGTGTTTTATATCGCCACGCTATCGGCGGGCTATATCTGTATGCTCATGGCGGGTACATGGATGTCCCGGTTGTTGAAGAACAACCTAATGGATGATGTCTTTAATACAGAGAACGAGAGTTTCATGCAGGAAACAAGGCTTATCGAGAACGAGTATTCGGTAAATCTGCCTACCCGGTTCTACTATAAGAAGAAATGGAATAACGGCTGGATAAATGTTGTGAACCCGTTCCGTGCCAGCCTTGTGTTGGGTACGCCGGGCAGCGGCAAATCGTATGCAGTGGTAAATAGTTACATAAAACAGCAAATCGAGAAAGGTTTTGCGCTCTACTGCTATGATTATAAGTTTCCCGATTTATCGGAAATCACTTATAATCATTTGCTTAACCACTTGGACGGGTATAAGGTAAAGCCCAAATTCTACATTATCAATTTTGACGACCCACGCAAGAGCCACCGATGCAACCCGATAAACGCCAGTTTCATGTCGGACATTGCGGATGCCTACGAAGCAAGCTACACGATAATGCTTAACCTCAATCGAAGTTGGATAAGCAAGCAGGGCGACTTCTTCGTGGAAAGCCCGATTATCCTGCTTGCAGCCATTATTTGGTACTTGCGCATTTATCAGGGCGGCAGGTATTGCACGTTCCCGCACGCCATAGAGTTGTTGAACAAGAAATACGCCGATGTTTTCACGATTTTGCGCAGTTATCCCGAACTGGAAAACTATCTTTCCCCGTTCGTGGATGCTTGGGAAAGTTCGGCAGTTGAACAGTTGCAGGGGCAGATTGCCAGTGCGAAAATCCCGCTTTCAAGGATGATTTCACCCGCCCTTTACTGGGTAATGACGGGCGATGATTTTTCACTTGACATCAACAACCCGAAAGAGCCTAAAATCTTGGTTGTCGGTAACAATCCTGACCGCCAAAATATCTACTCGGCGGCACTGGGATTATATAATTCCCGTATCGTGAAGCTGATAAACAAGAAAGGTCAGCTTAAAAGTTCGGTGATAATAGATGAATTACCGACTATATATTTTCGTGGGCTTGATAATTTGATTGCCACCGCCCGAAGCAACAAGGTTGCGGTTCTGTTGGGCTTTCAGGATTACAGCCAGCTTACCCGTGACTATGGGGACAAGGAAAGCCGTGTAATCCAAAATACGGTGGGCAACGTGTTCAGCGGTCAGGTAGTCGGTGAAACGGCAAAAATACTGTCCGAGCGTTTCGGAAAGGTGTTGCAGAAACGGCAGAGCATGACAATCAACCAGCGGGAAAAATCCACCTCGATAAGCACCCAAATGGACAGCCTGATACCCGCCAGCAAAATATCCAACCTCACGCAAGGTATGTTCGTGGGTGCTGTGGCGGACAACTTCGATGAACGGATAGAGCAGAAGATTTTCCACTGTGAAATCGTGGTGGACAATGAAAAGGTGAAGCGGGAAACCGCCCGTTACGTGAAGTTGCCGCAGATAATCGACTTCACCGACAAGGACGGCAACGACCGGATGCAGGAGGAGATACAAGCCAACTATGACCGCATCCGTCAGGAAGTCCGGCAGATTGTCGAGGACGAGATAACCCGGATTAAGAACGACCCGGAGCTATGCCACCTTATAAAAGAGGAAGAATAACCGATATTCTTTCCTGACAGACAGTATTTTTACTAATTTTGCAGACAAAGAAATGATTATGAATGAAAACCAAAATACGGAATGGAAAGAAAGCTGGCGTGACGAGTATCTGAAATGGATATGCGGCTTTGCCAACGCCACAGGCGGCAAGATATATATAGGTATGAATGACAACGGTAAGGTAGTCGGCGTTGCCGATGCCGACAAACTGCTGGAGGATATACCGAACAAAGTGCGTGACGTGCTGGGTATCATCGTGGACGTGAACCTGCTGGAAGAAAACGGGCTGAAATATATCGAGATTGACGTACCGCCTTATTCCAATCCTATCAATTACAAAGGTCAGTACCACTATCGCAGCGGCAGCACGAAACAGGAGTTGAAAGGTGCGGCGTTGAACCGTTTTATCCTGCAACGTACTGGCAGGCATTGGGACGAGTTTCCCATAGAGTGGGCAGGCATAGAGGAACTTTCCCCCGGCGCATTGAACCGTTTCCGCAAGGAAGCGGCGAGAAGCGGGCGTGTGGACGAAGATGTGTTGAAAGATACTACCGAAAATTTGCTGCACGATTTGCGGCTGATTGACACCCAAACCAACCGTCCGACCCGTGCCGCCTTGCTGTTGTTCCACCCCGACCCGGAACGCTTTGTAACCGGGGCTTATATCAAGATAGGTTTCTTCCGGGATGATAAGGGTAACTTGGAGTTTCAGGACGAGGTTCACGGCTCTTTAATGGAGCAGGTGGATAAGGCAATGGATTTGATAAAGACCAAATACCTGATTTATCATATATCATACGAGGGAATTTCCCGGCGTGAAACACCGCAGTTCCCGGTGGAAGCTATCAGGGAGTCACTGATGAATTGTGTGGCACATAAAGACTATGCCAGTGCCGTACCCATTCAGATTAGCGTGTTCCCCGACCATATCACCTTTTGGAACGCCGGACAGTTACCGGAAAGCTGGACGACCGAAAAACTTTTTGAAAGCCACCCGTCCTCTCCCTATAACCCGCTAATCGCCAACGCCTTTTTCAGAAGCGGGGATATTGAAAGCTGGGGACGTGGCTACAAGCGTATCTTGGAAGCTGTCAGCGCATACAAGTTGTTGCCACCCAAACTTGAAATGTTAAGCGGTCTGATGATTACCTATTATACCGATATACGTTCGCAGCTATTGGCGCAGCGAGTGGATGAAAGGTATATACCCATTATTGAGTATGCCGCCCAAAATGGGAGTATAAATAATTCAGATGTGCAGAATTTGTTAAATACCAGTAAAACTACTGCTTATCGAATTTTGTCGCAACTGGATAACTGGCTGGAAATACAAGGAACAACAGGAAAAGGCACTCATTATACACTTAAAGGGTTCACAAAGGGTTCATAATTGAATGTTTTTGCTTTTATGAAATGCTGAACTTCCTGTTTAACAAGCATTTGAAAACCATTAAAAGGGTTCACAAAGGGTTCATCGAAAGAGAGTGATTGATTTCACTCTCTTTTTTATGCTTAATTTCGCAACCATTGGTTGAATATTTTATCTTAATTGCGTTTTTCTTGTTTTATAATCCAAGTTGAACCGTGTCGTGGGAAGAATGGTCTTTGCCATTTCTGTTTGCAATACGGTTTGTCTGATGTCGCCCAGTATGTCCGCCACCACCTTTCTGACACGTGGCGGGTAACTTTTCGCCAAAGATACGATTTTTTCCAGTTCCAGCAGGCTATACCCGTTGAAATATTGGCTCTTGACCCGGTTGTAGATGTCCTGCCCGGTTGTTCCGGGTATGCGCTTCATGTCCTTTATCGCATCGAGCAGCCGCAAGTACGGGACAAGGCTTTCATCCGGGTAGTCCATGCAGTAGGCTTTCACGCACTCTATATCCAAGTTCTTGAAACGGAAACGGCGAACCGGGTTAGGAGTGGCTATCGTTATGGTTGTGGCTACCTGTTCGGTCAGCCCCATTTTGTTATAGACGTAAGCACCCGTGATATAGCCGTTCAGTTTTTCAGTCAGATAGCGGAACTGTTCATCCTGATAGACAGGCAGCTTTCCCAGTCCCAGCACTGATTTCTTGGGACGATAGTACGCCCCCTTTTCAACCCGTACCAGTACCCCTTTGCGGCTCTGTTCGGAAAGTAGCACCGCAACATTGGCGGTCTTTTCCGTTTCAAACGACAAATCCCGGAACGTGAATATACGCCCGGTATCTATCCGTTCAATCTGCCCAAGTATCTCTTTCCTGAATGAAGCCATATTTATGTACTTTGTTTCTATGAAGCAAAGATAGTATATTATGTAATCACCTGAAAAAACATAACAAATATTTTGCCGAAGATGTTTTTTATTTCTCCAACTATTGGTTGGATATTTTTTTATTCACTCGGACAAATTGGGACAGTACCGGACAAATTCGGACAGTCCTTGCCGCCCGTCCAAATATAGCATATTTAGTCGCTACCTTTGGGCGGGACTATTCCCGTAACCACTAAAATTCCAATTATTTATGGCAAACAGAATGACCCCGCCCGCAGAGGGGCAGGAAAAAGACGTGCTGCTGGTCTTGGATAAACAGCAGGGAAAGGTGAGTGCCGTTAAGGGTATCGACAAGGACGGCAATTTGCAGACCGTGCCACCCACTACCGGACACGGCGGCGAGTTCATGCAGGTGGACAAGAACAGCGATGTGTTCAGCAACTTCATTTCCAACTTCTACCGCAAGTATCAGGACACTTCCGGGCTGGAACTGTTCAGCGTCAAGGCTTCCGAAGCGGAGCGGGACGCAAAGGCAATCGAGGACAACCACCGCAACCCTACACCGGAGGGTGACAAGCGGGCTGAAATGCTTCGAGTTCCGAAGCCCGACTTCCACGAGTTCAAGCAGGGCTACCGCTTCGACCCGTCAAAAATCGACTGGGAGAACCTGAAAAAAGTCGGCATCACCGCCGACACCCTGAAAAACACGAGGGACTTCGACCGGGTGATGCGTGGCTACAAGTCCCGCAACACTTACACTGTTTCGGGGACGGTGGGCGGCTTCTATCTCAAACCTACCGATGTCAAGATCTCTTTCTATCAGGCAAAGGACGGCACGGTAGTACCCAAGCTACACGGCGTGCAGCAGGACGAAAAACTGTTGCAACGCCCGTTCCATGAACACGAGTTCACCAAGCAGGAACAGGGCAACTTGCAAGGCACTGGCAACTTGGGCGGCATCGCTGAAATCAAAGACCCGAAAAGCGGCGAGCAAATCCCCGTGTTCGTCAGCCGGGACAGGTACACGCACGAACTGGAGTATATGCGGGCTGACAAGTGGAAATGCCCCGATACAATCTGTAACGTGCAAGTCAGCCCGGAACAGAAAGCCGCCTTTGAAGCCGGGCAAGCGGTGAAAATGGAAAACCTGCAATTCAGGGACGGCACGCAGCGCAGTGCCTATTTGCAGGTCAGTGCGGTGGAGCGTGGCTTGGAGTTCCTGCCCCGTGCCGCCGTCCAGTTCTTGCAGCAGTGGCAGCAGCCCGCAGAGCGGCAGGTCGCCGGGCTAAAGGACGGCAAGGGCGTTGAGTTCAACGGTCATGTACAGCCCGGCGCACAGGGCAAATCCCCCGACAAGGTGCAGCCGAAAGACGTTACCCCCACCGCCGAGAGCCGGACGCAGGTAGCGGTCAATTCGGGGGGCAAGACCAACGAAGCCACCAAGCAGGGCAAAGAGCCGTTGAAACAGGGTCAGGACAAGCCCACCGCCAAGCAGAAAGAGAAGCAGGAGAAAGCGCAGGACAAGAGCCTGAAAGCTGACAAGCCCAAGAAGTCCAGAGGAATGAAAATGTAATATCCACCATTAAAAAGTAAAGAATTATGATTGCATTGATAGCAGAGAAGCCCAGCGTGGCAAAGGACATCGCCCGCATCATCGGGGCGACCGGGCGTAATGACGGTTATCTTTCCGGTAACGGGTATATGGTGACATGGGCGTTCGGCCACTTAATCCAGCTTGCCATGCCGGAAGCCTACGGCGTGGCGAACTTCCGCAGGGAGAGCCTGCCCATACTGCCGCCCGATTTTCAATTAATCCCCCGTCAGGTGAAAGCGGAGAAAGGTTACAAGGCAGACCCCGGCGTGCTGAAACAGTTGAAAGTGATAAAGGAAGTGTTCGACCAGTGCGACCGGATTATTGTCGCCACCGATGCCGGGCGTGAGGGTGAGTTAATCTTCCGCTATATCTTCCATTACCTGAACTGCCGGAAACCATTTGTGCGCCTGTGGATAAGCAGCCTTACCGACAAGGCAATCCGTGAGGGGCTGGATAACTTGCAGCCGGGAGAGCGTTACGATAACCTCTATTTCTCTGCCAAGTCCCGCAGCGAAGCGGACTGGCTGATAGGGATAAACGCCACCCAAGCGTTGAGCGTTGCCGCCGGGCAGGGGGTGTTCTCGCTGGGCAGGGTGCAGACACCCACGCTCGTGATGATATGCAGCCGCTATTTGGAGAACAAGAATTTCGTACCCGCCAAGTTTTGGCAACTCAAAGCGGCGACTGCCAGCGGGGGAATAAATTTTACCGCCCAATCGACCGCCAAGTGGGAACAGCAGCCCGAAGCCATAGCCGCCCTGCAACGGGTAAAGGATGCCGGGCAACTTGTGGTTAAATCCGTTGAGAGGAAAGAAGCCTGCCAAGAACCGCCGCTTTTGTACGACCTTACCACGCTGCAAAAGGAAGCGAACACGAAGCTGAACTTCTCGGCTGACAAGACGCTTTCCATAGCGCAAAGCCTGTATGAAAAGAAAGTGATGTCCTACCCAAGAACCGGAAGCCGCTATATTCCGGAGGACGTTTTCGATGAAATGCCGGAACGTGTCGCCCTGCTGGGGCAATACTCCCGCTTTGCCGGGTATGCCGCCGGGCTGGACGGCACACCCCTGAACCGCCGCAGCGTGAATGACGGCAAAGTGACCGACCACCACGCCTTAATCATTACCGAGAACCTGCCCGGCGAACTTTCCAAAGACGAGCGGGCGGTTTACGAGCTGGTAGCCGGGCGTATGCTGGAAGCCTTTTCGGGCAAGTGCGTGAAAGACGTTACCACCGCCTTGCTGTCAGGGGGAGATACCGACTTCACGGTGAAAGGGTCTGTGATGAAAGAAGCCGGGTGGCGTGCCGTGTTCGGCGAGCAGGAAACGGGCGGGGATGAAGAAGCCGCCAGCCTGCCGCCACTCCAAGAGGGAGAATGTTTGCCACTCTCCGGCGTGGATCTGCTCGAAAAGCAGACCAAGCCGAAACCGCTGCACACGGAAAGCAGCCTGTTGGCGGCAATGGAGAACGCAGGCAGGGAACTGGAAGATGCCGAACTGAAAGCCAGCCTGAAAGATGCCGGGATAGGCACGCCCGCCACCCGTGCGGCGATTATCGAAACGCTGTTCGCCCGCCAGTACATCGTGCGTGAGAAGAAGAACCTTGTGCCTACCGACAAGGGGCTTGCCGTTTATGGGATTGTCAAGGACAAGAAGATTGCCGATGTCGAAATGACGGGCATGTGGGAAACCGCCCTTGCCAAGATAGAAGCGGGCAGCATGGATGCCGACACGTTCCGGAAGGGCATCGAGGTGTACGCAACGCAAATCACCGCAGAACTGCTATCGGTGCAGCTATCTGTCGCTACTGGTGAAACCTGCCCCTGCCCGAAATGCGGCAGCGGGCGCATCCTGTTCTACCCGAAAGTGGCGAAGTGTTCCAACGTGGACTGCACGCTTACCATATTCCGCAACAAGTGCGACAAACAGCTTTCCGACAAGCAGATTGTCGAGCTGGTGACGAAACACAAGACCGGGCTAATCAAGGGCTTCAAGGGCAAGAACGGCAAGGCTTTCGATGCTTCGCTGGTACTGGACGAGCAGTTCAATGTCGGTTTTTCATTCCCCGAAAAGAAAGCGAAACCGAAGAAATAGCCTATCTTTGCCGCTGAAATTTCATTGTGATAGGTTTTACAGCTTATAATAATTGAAATTTTAGTGGTTGCGCCCGGAGGGAAACCGGGCGCATTTTTTATATGTTCCCGCCAAACAGGTAGGTCGAACAGACCACCCCGTTATCCAGCACCCTGCTTTCCGAGAGCTTCCACAGCGAGCCGGATGTTTCCCCGACAAAACCGATGCCTTTGCCCGCCATGACCGGGACGGTGTAGATTGTCAGGCTGTCCAGCAGTCCGGCTTTAATCAATGAAGTAAGCAGCTTGCCGCCACCCACCACCAGCATGTCGGTTTCCTGTTTCAGTTCATAAACCCTTTGCAGCGGTTCTTCGGTCAGGAACTCCACCCCGCAGTCCGGTGTAACGTTGGTGTCGTAGTGTGACACCACAAAAGACCGTTTGCTT
This sequence comes from Bacteroides sp. Marseille-P8574, assembly GCF_902825465.1. NCBI lineage: Bacteria > Pseudomonadati > Bacteroidota > Bacteroidia > Bacteroidales > Bacteroidaceae > Bacteroides > Bacteroides sp. Marseille-P8574. Next base: position 833,677 of record NZ_CADEBE010000002.1, on the reverse strand, counting down.
TTGTGCGGCCACCCGCCCCAGTGTTCAAAGATGTAGTTGTAGGTGTTCGCCCCCATAAGCAGGCAGCTTGCGGCGGCGTGTTCCCTTGCCGCCAGTTCCTTGACCTCACGGGGCATCCAGTCCAGTTCATAGTCCGGCGTGGCGGTATGCCCGTCCAGCGATACGGCGATGTGCGCTTTGATTTGTTCCATATTATCAGGTATTAAAGTGATATAAATCCCTACTGTCTTGGCACGTTAGCCGCAACCCCAAAAAAGAAAGCGTGGCATGACGCTGTTTCGATGCGAGGTACTGGCATACCCAAATGTGGAAACAGTGCAGCCACGCTATGACAAACGCATAGCATATCCTGCGCTGAATATCCCCACATTTTGAAAAGTGCCAGTTTTCGCATCGGGACGTTCGGCGAACGTATATGTTATATATAAAGGCAATATTCCGGCAACCGCCGTCCAACTGCCGTTACTTTTCCGTGTAACTTCTGCAAAGTTAAGCAAATACCCTGAAAAATCACGTGCAAACAGAAAAAATCCTGCCGTGTTATCACAACAGGGCAGGACACAAGCACCTAAAAATACACAAGTTCAGCCCATACGCCTACGGGCAGCTTGCGTTCCTTTGAAGATGATATGAACCGATGACAAAACAGCTTTGGTTCGCCGTGTCTTTGGTGATGATGTCCCTTTCCCGCATGAAGCGGATATAGCTCTTTGCGGTGCGCTCCTTGATGTCCAATACCTGCTGCAACTGCTCGCAAAGGTCTATGTAGGTGATGCGTGTCTGCCGCCCGAAGATGTCACGTGCGACATTCACCAGTTCCCTTTCCTTGCGCTTCTCCTTTTCCTCACGGGGCTTCTCGCCCTTGTACACGTGCATCCCCGCTTCCTTGTCCCATGCAAAGAGCATCAAAGGAACGTCCAACGGGCTTCCGTCCCTTACTTTCAAGGCTTTCACGACCGACTGGGCGGGTTCTTCGTCTTTCTCTATCGAAAGGATTGTAGCCGCCTTACGCTGCAACTCACTACCCAAATGTCCCCGCAGTTTCAATCCGTTGGGGACGAAGTGCAGCACGCACAGAATACACGTGTTGTAGATCCCCGCCAGCCGATAAAGTTCATCTATCACCGCCACGCTTTCCGCTTCATCGTTGGCACTCTTAACAAGGTCTGCGATGCCGTCAATGACGACCAACTGGATGCCGCCGTACTGGTAGTAGAACTTGTCCATGCTTTGTACAATGGCGTTCAGGCGTTCTTTGCGTGACATGCCGGTAAGACAAAACGCTTTCAGTTCATCGGGTTTGTCCGGCTGTTTGGCACGTGCCAGCAGGTTGCTTACATTCTTGAACAGTTGCACTTCCGACTGTTCGGTGTCGTAGAGCAAGACCGCCTTGTGTTTGCCGTTGGCGGTTATCTGTATGCCCAGCGTATCTACTTCCGCACCAGCCGGGCAGATGCAGCCCGCCACGATTGCGGCTATATAATTGCTCTTTCCCGTTCCCTCGCCCCCGGTGATGCCGAACAGGTTGCCTTGTGTCCCCAGCGGAACGTCACCCGCCGAAATAATCTCTTGCGCTTTGGCGGGCGGGTTGTTGAAATCTATTTCGCATGATTTAAGCATAATCAATGTGTCGCTATACAGGTTGTCTAAAAATTCGATAAACAGTTTCAGGAAATCTTCACGGGTGTTCCCGGCTTTGAAGTAGTCGGATATGTCCTTTTCCTCTTTCGTTCCCGGAAGCGGGAGCAGCAGGCGTTTCACTCCAAATTCTTCCAGTAGTTTTTCCTGTTTGCATGAACTTTCCCTGCCCGTCTTGTCCATGTCAAAGAGCAGGACGATGTGCTTGAACCGGAATGTCAGCCGATAAACCAGCGTGGGCGGTATTGTCACCGTTTCGCTGTTGAAGCAGATAGCGTGAAAACCGTGCGCCGCCAGCGAAAGCACGTCTTTCTCGCCGCCCGTGATGAATAGCGTGTCGCCTTTGGCTGGCAGTTGTTCCAGCCCGAAACAGTAGTTCTCACCGAAGCTGCCGCCGTAGAGGAAACGGGGCGTGGAGAACGGGCGGTACAGCTTGATGTGCTGTTTGCCCTTGTAGCCGTACATGGGTTCTGCCACCGATGAAGTGTAGGTGTACGGTTTGCCCTCTGCCGTTTCACTGTTGTATTCCCGGAGCGAACAGACCTTGTAACGTTCCAGCAGTTCGGGCGTGATGCCGTACTGTTGCCAGTACACCAGTTCGGCAAGCGGGAACTTCTGTTCCCGGAACTGGTAGGGCTTGACGGGCTTTTCGGGCGTTTCTTCGGGTTTGTCCGGCACTGCCCGGCAGACGGTTGCCGGGGGAACGGAAACCGGAATGCCGGAAGCCAGCCCCAAGCCCAAATCCCGGTCGATGATTTCCAGTATCTCCACGAAGTCAGCCGCCCGGTTGCAGTCCAGCCCCTTTAACTGCCCCACGAGGAAGAAACAGTCGCCGCTGTAACTGTCGTTGCCGAAGTCTTTCATCTTGTAGATACCGCCCCGGCGGTCGAAATAGATGTTGCAGGAAGCCTTGCTGTCCTCGTACAGCGGGTTAAGGAAGTTGCGACCTATGCGCCAATTGCCGGGCAGGTAGTGTTTGAACACCGCCAGCCCGTTACTTGTTCTTTCTAAGATTTCCTCTTTCCTTAGCATACAACTGGTGGTTGGTTATCAGGTTGTCGATGTTCTCCTTGTTGCTCCTTATCAGGCGTTCTTCCAGCATCCGGCGTATCTCGCTGACCTTGTAGAAGTAGCGTCCCCTGATGTTGGAATAGGCGATAGTTCCCGACACCCGCAGGCGTTGCAGGGTCTTTTCGCTTATTTTCAGGAACGTGCAGACCTCGTAGCTGTCCACCCACATGTCTTCCTCGCTTTGCCTTGCCGTTTCCATGTGGTTGAAGATGTAGTCGGCAATGGCGGTAATCTTGTTGTCCAGTTCCTTGTAGGCTTTGGACTCGAATGTTATTATTTCCATAACGGTAACTGATTGATTTGCCGCAAAGTTCGGGTGTCCTGAAAAATAAAACGCCACAGATGTACCCACCTGTGGCGAAATAAATTTTGTTAAAGCACGGTTGCCTAATCCTGCTCCCTCATGCGCATCAGCAACCTGTCTTTCAGGGTGGAGAGGAAGCCCGTTCGGTCTTTGGTCTTGGCTTTTAGTTCCATGTAGGTGTGGTAGAAGTCGCCGAGGTCGATGTCGAACACGTATTCAAAGTAGGCTACAATCTCCTTAATATCAACCGTCCCCTTGTTCAGACAGCCGCAGGCGTCCAGTGCGTAGATAAGTTCCACCAACGCCCTTTTCGTCCCCGTCCAGCGCAACACCTTTCCCATGAAGCCGTTCTTCACCCGCTTGCGTTGTTCCCGGCGTTCCAGCTCGTGCAGACGGTTGGTGAGGTATATTTCCAGCAGTTCGTTGGCTAAAATCTTGGCTACCTTGAAATCGTGACTGGTGCTGAACTGTGGGTCTGTTTCGTAATAGAAACTGTCCACGATGATTTGTATGTCAGGCTTCCCACGCATGAAATACTGCCTGTCCAAGTAGGTGGCTTTCGTTCGGTGGTACTGGTAGAACGCCAAGTTCCGCTGGAACGACTTTGAAATCCGGTCGGTTTCCGACAGCAGGTAGTCCCTTTGCACTTCCTCGCTGCCGCTGGGGAAGCGCACCTCTATCTTGTAAACGGTGTTGTAATAGATGATTTTGCTCGCTAAAAGCGGTTTCAGTTCCTTGAAGAAGTGTATTTCCTCTTCCGTGCTGGCGAACGGGTAGGAGATTATAAAGTTTTTGAGTTCGCCCAGTATCTCTTGCAGGTAGTCCACGCACAGGCGGCAGAGCGTCAGCGTGTCCGCTGCGGTGTCCTCGTATTCCTGTATCTGCCATTCCACTTTTTGAAGCAGTCCGGCGAAGTATGTTTCCAACGGTATCTTATGTTCCATAACCTTGTGCTTATCTTTTATGAAGCACAAAGTTACGGGCATAAAAAATCTGTTTTATTCTTGATTTTTCACATTACGTTCTTGTAACTGTGCATTTTCTTGTTTCCTGCGCTTTTCTGCGTATCTCGCCCGGTGTGTCCAGCAAGTAAGCCTTGCAGAAGTCGTTCAGGTTCGATGTCGATGCGAACCCCGTGGTGAACGCCACTTCCGTAAGCGTGAGGTTGGTGTTCTTCAGGTAGTGTTCCACGTCCTTTGCACGCTCCTTTATCACCCATTCCTTAGCCGTGTACCCGGTCATTTTCTTTACCTTCCGTCGGAACGAGCCGTATTCCATGCCGCATTTGTCCGCCAGTTGCTCGGCATCATAGACCATGTAGCCTTTCAGACGCACCATTTCGGTGAATGTCTGCCTGCCCAGCTCCGGCAGCATCCGTTCGGCGTGGCGCAGTTCCTTTTCCGTCACCAGCAGGCGGTTGTCCCTTACCGGGTTTCTCCGTAGCAGGTGGAAAGCGTGGCATACCGTGTTGTACACGTTGCAGAGGTACTGCCGTCCCGGTCGCATCCAGTGGAGCGCATCGCAGTAGGCGGTCAGTTCGGGTATCTCGTCCCGCTTGCGGTGCTGTTCCGCCAGTTCGTCCAGTATGGCGTAATGGGTGGTGGACATACCCAGCAGGATAATGATTGCCTTGTAGTCCTTGTATGCCGCCAGTGTCGGCGTTTCCGGCAGGCTTTTGAGCGTGTCGCACACGTGGGCGCACAGCCGCACGTCCTTGCTGAACGGTTCAAGTTCCAAGTAGTTGTCCATTTTCCGGCTGTTGTGCAGCAGCCATGTTACCTTTTCGTCCAGTTCCTTGCAGGACGCTTCCAACTCCGCTTCGGGAGCGGGAAGCAATAATGATGTAATCCGTTGTTCCATATCTGAATAAATTGATTTGTTTTCTGTACGTTACCCGGTAGCCCATAGCCAAAACTTTTGGATTAGCCGCCAAACCACGTGATAAAGGAACATGGCGGCAAGCATAAGAAAACCTGCCCGCAGGAAATATTCTTCAATGCGCTGCCAAACGCTCGTTTTTCGTTCGGGCATCAGTATGTCCGCCACTTCCTCAAAGGTCTTGCAGGCGAAAATCGCTTGCCGGAACTCGTCTGCGCTGTTCCAGCATTCTTCCTTGAACCACCGTGTCTTGGGGTATCGTTCCGCTACCAGTTCTTGCAGTTTTCGTAGTGGGAACGGTTCGGGGTTGTCCCCGTACTCGTATTCAATGGAAATCACACGTCCCTGCATCCTGATACAATATCCGAATATCCCTTGCCACTTCACTTTGTGCGCCCCCTTTTCAACATATTTCGTCCCGGTTGCATCCACTACAATGTAGTTCTTCCGCTTCTTCAACAACTCGGTATTGGTCGTTGTGTACAGTTCTTCCTTGCGAAACACGTATATCATGTTGCCTTTGGGGGCAAAGCTGAATATCGGGTATTTAAGTCGGGCTTTCATTGTAAATAGTCTATTGTTTTATAAAAGCAAAATAAAACAGGGTAACACCTACCACAACCCCGAAAAAGATACAACCTGTAATAATGAAAGCCCAATCGGGGTAATGGAAATCAAGTTCTTCATAAGGAATGGCAGTTTTCTTTATACATCTGTTCCATACCCATATCAGAACTTTTCCAAATCTATTTACTGTGATAAGGTTACTCATATTGATTAATGGTTTAGCAGGGAACGGCTTGTCCGTTATCCTGCTTCGTTAACATCATATTTTATTCTCATTCCAGTGTACCATATCAATACACCATAATAACAAGGTCTTTTTGCGCTTCAACGGCTTCATCGAAAATGAAATTCAAGTCGTCCATTTCCTGCTCGTAATCATAATCTCCGATACCGTTACCCTCTTGTAGTGAGGTGTATTCCGTCCGCTTGCTCTCCAAATCTGAAACGGGTATGCTGATGATATAGGGAAAATCACTGCTCAATGGAATAGGGATGAATGTACTTTGGCTATCCAATTGCCAAAGGTTTTCCGCACAGTAGATTTGCGTTCCATAATGGTTGCAAATCTTTTCATATACATACCCGTACATGAAAGCAATTTCGGGATAACGGATTTCTCCGTTCACTATATCTGCCAACGCTGCATAAGCATCTTTATCCGTGTTCAGGCTATCGCTGAAATAATCGTTCAGAGTGTCAAGTTCCTGCTTCAACGCAACCTTTAATTGGTTTATAAGCTGATTATCACAAGTTCCATAAACAGACTTTACCTTATCGGCTTCTGTCAAATATGCACAAACAGAGTAACTCATACCTTTTCTTCATTTAATATTGTCATTCCAGTGTACCATGTCGTATGGATAGTAGGGCAACCCTTTCAGGCTGCTATCATCCAGCCCCAAGACCTTGACCAATGCACCGCTTTCAAAACACCAATAACCGTCATGGTTGATACCATATTTATGGTCGTCATGCCAAGATAAATCAGAATGTCCTCGATACCATTCTTTTTTGAGGTATTTTTCCAATCGTTTCACCGCTTCTGCTTTGTCTTGTTCAGCCAACTCTGTAACAGTGATAGCAATTCGATAGGGTGACGGATATAATACTTGGTTTGTTGTCCTTTCCCAATCAGGAAATCTGTATCTAATCAATGTATCATAAATATAGTCTTTAGCTTCTCTGTCTTTTATCAGTTGCACCAGACCATGTATAAGGTCGTCTTCGTAATCCAACATAATGCCTATTGACAGAAGCCACAACATTTCAATATAAAATCCGTTGTCCGTCCAAAATCTCGGCATTGTTTTGAGGGCTTTCACATAATTGTTTTTCAGCTTATCAATATCCTGTCCCATAGAATACTGTACTAATAAATAACGAAGCCTATAATTGAACAAAGAATCGTAACCTATATGTTTTCCTGAAAGATGCATTTGTTCATAATAACTAATATCTTCATCATACATTTTCAGTTGCTTCAAATACTGTTCTTCTGTAAAAAGTTTATCTCTTGTTTCCATTATGGTACACTGCTTTTTGATGTTAATGGTTTGACAAGGAGCTGCGTTTAGCAGCTAACTTGGCTTGTTATCAGTGATTTATTTTGTGATACCTGCACATGTAAATTTTAATCCTGTGATTGAATTTTGCTTCACAAAATCTACAAATTCATCTGTGCAATAATAATTGTTATTAAACAGACTATCCCGAAATATGATATATGAACCGATATTTCCTTTATTGAAAATACCATTATTATCCCTCATCATCTTCAAGATTTCTTCATTGCTCTTGGACTCTATATTTAAGGCATCGACTGTATTCAATACATTTATAAAATAATAACCTGAAGCGTTCCCGTCCACATTGACAGGTAAAACTTCTATTTGCCCTTTCAGCTTTTCAGAGAGTAATAAGGAAGTTCTTTTATTTACTATCAGACAACCGGAAAAATAACAAGATGCATCAAACTCCTCACTTCGTTTGTCTTTCTTTTTCCTTTTATCTCTAAACAGTTCCAGACTAAGCCCTTTCCACTCATTAATAAGTGATTGACCATTATAATCCCAAACGCCTTTATTTGACTCATCATCTTCCTTGAATACAAAGAACTTGTAATTATCAAAGTCTTGTCCAATTTCATATATATTCATAATGTTACACTATTTAATTACTGATAATGGCTAAGCGGGGAACGCTGTAAGCGTTATCCCGGTTTGTTAGCAAAATATTATACCCATTCTAATATTGGGTTAGGTCTATGAACAAAATACCGTTTATTATTCGAAATTGAAAATATCATTCCCGAATGTAATTTCGTTCAAGTTCCTCTTTTTACAATCCACAACGCCTCCACCCGTCTGTCCGCATCTGTACTGCATCGATTTTCCATGCTTCCCCCACACGTTTCATACAGAAACGATAGTCGAGATTGATTCTTTCATCCTGCGCATAGATGTAAAGTTTGTTGCGGGAAACCTGTTCGGCATCAACCAGGCGGAAGGTGGCATACGTCCCCTCTGGAGAAAGCGACAAAGCGAGCGGCCGATACCCCATCCGTGGCTTCTCGGATACATACTGCTGCCAGATCTGCTGCAACTTCGGTCGCACATCCGGCGCATCAAAACCTGTCTGGTCGGTATATTTCTCCCATTGAGTCATGGCGGCAAAGAAAGCATACAGCACCTGTTCCGCCTGATGAACCGCATCAGCGTCCACCTCCAACTTCTTCTTCGCCTGGCTTCGTTGCAACGAGGCGAACAGCTCCATCTGCTCCTGGGTAAAGAGGTCGCCAGGACGCAAGGAAAGGCGTTTATTGAAAGCAATGCCAAGCACCCCTTCATAAGTGATCTGAGTTTGTCGAACATGCAAATGATTCAGCTTAGGGAGCTGAGCAGCCCGATGCAACCCCTCATCGTCCAGCGACGTGGCACTCAAGTCCAACAGAGCCACCTTACTTGCCTGCATCATGGACAACCCCTTTCCCGTAATTGCAGGATTTCCTGCCAAGAGCAGATACTCCAAAGTGGGCATGGTGGCAAATACCGCAAAGCATGCGTCGGTAAGCTCCGCATATTCGATCCCTACATTGACCATTTTCTTGGCACCTGCCAGCGGTTGAATCTGTTCGTCCGTCAAAGGGTAATGCTTGACATGAAATCCCACCAAAGCAGGATAAGCGCCAATCTGTTGAATCACCTCCACAGATAGCTCGGGCATGAGCATCACCTTATCGCCATCAAAAATCAGTTTGCCGTCTTCCCAGTCGATGGTACGTGCCCGCTTGGGAAAAGAAGTAAGTTCTTTTATCATCGTTCTATCATTTTTAAGGTAATCTTTGTTCATAGACTTTCTGTTTTTGCTAATGGCTAAGCGGGGAACGCTGTCAAGCGTTATCACGCTTTGTTAGTTGCTTCGTTATTGTCTACCCATGCTTTGATTTCATTTGGAAAATGTTTATGAAACATTCTTATCCACAACTTATCGTTACACTTGTCGGGGATACAAGCATGAATGCACTCAAACCACTGGTCCCACATCCAATCAAAATCATCTTCCGGCATCATCATCCAAAGCAGAAAATCTTTCGGTTCCCAATCAGATAATTTCATAATATCCTTTTGCAGAACCTTACGCATGGATTGAAGTTGCTCTGTTGCTTCTTGACTGGTTATTTTTCCTTTCCAAAAATCAACAGCCGAGTGTGCAAAGTCATTTATCTGTTGGATAGTAGCATTAGGAAAATATTGTTTATCCAAATGCTCTACCATATCTTGCATAAAACATATTCGACGTTGATGCCATTGATGTTGGTTGTCATCTTCTATTTCATCTAAGATATACTTTGCCAACACTATAATTGCATCAAGTCCATGATTTTCTATTTTACCCCATTCGGTAGTATTCCAATCTGCTTGTGTTTTCACTTTATCATAGCAGACAGAGCATACTCCGTTTGGTAGAGTTATGGGATGTTTTCTGCAAATAGGGCATATTTTATCAACATTTTCCATTCTATTTGATTTTTAATTTGCAACTAATGGCTAAGCGGGGAACGCTGTCAAGCGTTATCACGCTTTGTTATCTATATTTTCAACTGAATCAGAATGGAATTTTAGAAGCATAAGCCGCATAATATTTTCCTTATCTTCCCAATATTCCTCGTCTATTTTATTCAACTTGGTGATTTCGTTCTCTGTCAAATGTTTGGGAATATTCCATAGCTCTTGTAATTGGCTGTCATTTTCTAATCTTTGGATGATGCCGTATGCCTGTATAAGAAGTTGTTCTGTATATGTTGCGTTAATTGCTCCCAGTCCTTTGATTGCAAGCAAATAAGCATCATATCCCCAATTACAGAAGAATTGAAGAAATCCACCATTATACATTTCAAGTTCCAGCCAATATAATGCGGCGACCATACTGTCTGTTTCCCCCATATCTTGATAATTGGGACGAATTTCTGTAAACTTACGTCCAATAGGGGAAAAGGATTGCTCCCAATATTGTTCTAAATTTTCCATTCTTATTGCTTTTGTTATAGATAATGTTATTTATAACCGCACCTTATGGTGTCGTTCCTACACTTCTATAACTGCACCTCACGAATTATCCAGTGTATCAAGAGGATTAGGGATTTTTGCTTTATGGGCACTTGACACATGAAGATAAATGGTTGTGGTCTTGATGTCGTTGTGTCCCAGCAATTCCTGTATCGTGTGCAGGTCTGTTCCCTGTTCCAGCAAGTGTGTGGCAAAGGAGTGGCGTAGCATGTGTACGTGTACACGGTGTTTGATGCCTGCACGATGTGCGGCTTCTTTCAGCACTTTCACCAATGCACTTGCCGAATATTGCTCTCCGGGTGTTTCGCCCTCAAACAACCATTTTTGTGGACGATATTCCCGAAAGTAGTGCCGTAGTTCTTCCAGCAACTTGGGCGAAAGGAGCGAATAACGGCATTTCTTCCCCTTGCCCATGATACGAACCGACATTGTTTCACTGTTGATGTCCTGCGGGGTCAGGTTAAGCAATTCGCTTCTTCTAAGTCCGGCAGAGTAAACCAACGAAATCATGCAGTGATGCTTGATGTTGGAAATTTGTGCAAGGATGCGCTTAATTTCATTCTTGCTCAACACTTCGGGCAGGCTCTTGTACTCTTTGGCACGGGTGATACCGCCATAGTATTGCCGTTTGCCGCCTTTCACCTGCTCGTAATAGAACTTGATAGCATTGATGCGCATATTCTGTTGCGACACCGAAATCTTCTTCTCGTTCACAAGATAGAGTATGTACTTGTTGATGTCCGGCACTTTCAGGCGGTCGATGTTCCGTCCCTTGTGATATTCCATGAAATCGCTGAAATAAGCACGGTATGTTTTGACGGTCGAGGGGCTGTAACGCTTTTGTTCCAGCAGTTCGAGATAGCCTTTCGGCAGTGTGTATTCCCTTTTGGGCTTGGGATGCCGCACGTAAACCCGGCTGTAATCAATATAGGCGTGGGGCGAATAGCGGTCGTAAAAATCCGGCAGGCTGAAAGCGGCTGACGCTATGTATGCAGAGCCGTTACCAGCCATTTCCATGCCCGTGTCTTGGGCGAGCAGCAGGGCGACAGCCTGACTGTTCGCATATTCTATCCGTATGTAATCCGCACCGTCCCTTGTTTCTTTGTGTAGCACGATGCTTCCTCTTTGTTTCTGAACCTTATCCATGTCGCTGAATTTTGCTTCGCTCCAAAGATAAGATAAAAATACCATTATTTGAACATCTGTTCAAAAATAATCGAGGTTAAAAAAACAAAAGAGTATCAGGCTTTAAGCAGCGAATAGATATGGCGAAAATTTTCTGCCAGTTCGTCCACGTTCAAACCGTTTAGAAATGCTTGTTCGTATGACAGCCCTAAAAACATTTGCCGGAACATGATAGCCGTTTTCTTCACGTCCGTGTTGCTCCTGATTTCCCCGCTTTCTTTTGCCTTCTGTATGACTTTCTCCCATAGGTCATAGTCTTGTCGGTAGATTTTCTCAATTTTCTGCCTGATGCCCGGATAGTACATACGCACTTGTGACAGAAAGTGAAAGTAGTAGAAGTTAGGACTACAATCATGCGGGCTACTATTATCACCAATCAGTTCAACAATCCTTTTCATGGAAGCGGCTACCCCCGCCACGTATTGCCCGATGAACTCCGCCAACGTATCGGCAGGAGCGGCAAACTTGTTTTCCGGTTCGTGCATTTGCAACACGTATTTGTCCGCCACAGCCATGAATAAATCCAGCTTGTGCGGAAAATAATAAACGATACCCGTTTTTGTCACCCCGCAGGCTTTGGCAAGCGTGATGATGCTTGCTTTCTCGTAGTTCATCCTGACAAATACGCCGAACGCTTTATCTATTACTTCTTCACGGTTAGTTATTATCATACACGTTTGTTTTTAATCGGTTACGAAGATACGGATTTTGTTTTAAGCATTTGTACCCCAGTGCTTTTTTTTAGTGCAAGGTGCAAGTATATATTTATATATATAGCTTGCACCTTGCACTAATCGCAGAATATTTATTATCAATGATTTGCGTATTTCAAAAGAAAGACTTATCTTTGAACCCGAAAGTTAGGCAGACAAACAGAGGTCAAAGTTGGACAAGCCCAACGTCTGAAAATCGTTACTGTTTCGTTACCTATTTGAAATTTTGAAAGCAAAGTAGCTGAAATATAAGCAGTTAGAGTTATAGGTTCAAAACCCCCACTCTCCGCTAAAATAGAAAAATTAAAATCGTAAGTCTCTGAATTTTAATGGTTCAGGGACTTTCTTTTTTCTGTTACTCCCTCTTTTTTAGGATACCTCATAGCAGAAGACTTTAGGAGTTCTGTAAAAAGAAGAAAGAATTAGTGTTTCAAGTTACTTATGTTAGAAATTATTTTCTCATTTATTAATAATGTATCTGAATGGAGTGCGTAGTTGCGTAAGTAAGTGACGTGATGTGTATATATACGATATAATTTTCCAAACTTAATTTTATAGCTTGGGATGGAGAACTGCTGGGAGGGATTAAAGTTAATAATAGGATGTAATTCGGTATTTTGCAATGATAATTGTCATGTTTAATACTTAAATAACTGTTGTGCCAAGTTGTACAAGTCATTGCGCCACGTGTACCACGTGTGTCCACCGGGGGCTTCGCTGTACTTGTAGTTGATACCTGCTGCGTCAAACAGTTTCAGCATGGCTTTACAATTGTTGTAAGCGATGTCCTCTGGACCACCTTGCGTGAAATGCAAGGCGTGCACTGTGTGGTTGAAGTCTTGAGCGATGGTCTTGAGGTAGGTGCTGCGTTCGGCGTACATTTTCTTGTTCGTCTCAAACCATCCAGAGCTCAATACCCATAAGTAGCCGAATTCTTTGTAGTGATTCAAGCCTGCTTCCAAAGTTTCCATGCCGCCCATGGAGAGGCCTGCTAAGGCACGATGGTCTTTGTCGGTCAGTACACGGTAGTTGGCTTCGATGTAAGGGATGATGTCATTCATCAGGTCTTTGGCAAATAGAGGTACTTCGTCCATTAGGTTTTCTGTGGCAATGGAGCCGTTGGGCATCACCACAATCATGGGTTGCATTTTGTTCTCGGCTAGTAAATTGTCGAGTATGTTGCCTGCGCAGCCTACCGTAGGCCAAGCAAGGTCAGTATCACCTCCGCCATGTATCAGGTAGAGCACCGGCAATTTTTCCACACTTTTCTCATAACCCGCTGGCGTCCATACGTGCAGGCGACGGGTAGTCTTCAGAGTCTTTGAGTGATAATAACGTTGAGCTATTGCACCATGGGCAACATCTTCCTTCATGGAGAAAAAATCGCCATCTTTTGCCTCCACTTTCAGTACGGCTGAGATTTCATGTGCCTCGGGAGACTTGGGATCGAACACTTTCACACCATCTACTATAAAGTGGTAGCGGTAGGCTCCAGCTTTTACTGGAGGTACGGTCACCGTCCATACACCAGAGACCGATTTCATCACATCTGGCTTCTTTCCCCAAGGAATAATGTCACCCTCGATGTCTACTTTCTTGGCTTGGGGTGCGTAGATATTCAATGCTATCCTGCCGTCACTCAGCACTTTGACTGATTGGAGCGTGTCGTTAGGGGTAGGCGTACGTTGCCATTGTGCTGCCATAGGCATTATGCTGCAAACACAAAAAAATGCTGTTAAAATGAATTTACTCTTCATTGGAATTAATTTTAAGATTATAAATAAGACAGCTATCTCATGGTACGGAAGCAACCGGATGGTAGCCGATATGTATTGCCTTTCCTATTGTCCTACTCTAATAGGACAATAGGAAAAATGCTTGGTTTACTCTGTTAACACTTTGCGTGCTTCGCGGTCAGGGTCGTAGACTACTTCGCACTGGTCGTTCAACATCATCGTGGCTCCCTTGTCCGGTGTATATTGCGGCCATTCAGGCAGGCTTGTGCAATTGGGGCTACCCGTACGCATGAAGCTCAGTAAAGCGTCGGTCATCTTCGTGGAGAGGTCGCGCGGACGCTTGCCTCCCCCCGTATGGGTAAGCATAACGTCGGTATTCTTCAGCCAGAAACTGATGTCCAGACAATGGAAGGAACGCATGCGCCCGTCGAATAAGGGTGGCTCCCAGCCGAACCATGCTAAATAGACCGGTGCGCTTTGTTGTGCCTTGGCATTGATGGCTTCAATCACTTTCTCACGGGAGCTCATTATCAAGCCGAGCAATTCAATAGGTTTCTTGTCGGGAAATGCTTTTTCATAAGCCAATACAATATTCTCACCGTTTTTACCTTTCATTTTGTCCACCATTTCCACCAGTTGCGTTCTATTCATTTTTTCGAGGGTAGCATTGTCGCGGCTTATGGAGAACTCGCATGTAGTGGTGCTGAATAGCATGGGGACATGGGCCGAGGGAGCTTCCGGATCGGTATAAAATGTATCCATCGGGATGTGGAAGCCATCACCCACAGGCCCAAAAGAACCACGCATCATGCCATTGCCGCCTAGTTGCTTGTCATACTTAGCGGCTGCTCGGTTGGCCAGGACGATGTAGTCGAGCCAAGGTATTTCTTGCAATTTGTTTATTTGCGAAGGTGGTAAACCTGCCTCTTTTAGGATGTATTTACCCAGTTCGGTACTGTAATTGTTATCTATTGCCCCCGTGATGTTTCCACTCAAGGCTACGGCCTTGTGCAACAACCCCTTTGTCTCGGCCATGGCTACCAGCGTGCACACTTTAGCTCCGCCGCCCGACTGGCCCATGATGGTGACGTTGCTCGGATCACCTCCGAATTGTGCGATGTTGTTGTGTACCCACTTCAGGCCGGCCACCAAATCGAGGATACCAACATTGCCCGACTCGGCAAACTTCTTCTCATCCACCCCTGAAAAGTCACTGAAGCCGATAGGGCCCAGTCGATGGTTTAATGAAACAAATACAATGTCTCCGTAGCGGCTAAGATTCTCGCCCCGATAGCTGTCTTGCTCAATGCTATTGCCATTTGTAAAACCGCCTCCATGAATCCATACCAGCACAGGGCGTTTCTTCGTGTCGGCCAAGGCGGGCGTCCAAATGTTTAGCATCAGACAGTCCTCGCTGACGCCATAGTAATTCCAATGGTCGGTAAATGTAGTGTATGTGTTGCGGTACTTGCCTGTCGTAATCTGCGGAGCCGTATCGCCCCAAAAGACCGCTGGACGGATGCCCTCCCAAGGCTCGGGTTCGCGGGGAGGCATGAAACGGTTTTCGCCCGCCGTGCTTGCCCCATACGGTATGCCACAGAAGGTGTATATATCTCTTAATAGATAGCCGCGCACTTTGCCATACTGAGTCTGTGCTACGGCAATGGAATCTCCTATATATAACTGTTGTTCGTCTTGCGAAACACTATTCGGTTGTTGCTCCGTCCTTCCGGCAGAGCAAGCGGAAAAGGTATACACGAAAATACCCGCGTAAAGCAGGGAGATGCCTTTCCTGATTTTCAACTTAACTGTTTTCATACGCAATGAATTTTTTTATTACAAAGATGAACATTTGTCGGCAAAGCTGCTTTTCACCAGCTTCGTTGTTTTTGTCAATGGTTCACTTGATACTTGTCTGTTTCTTCATTCAGGTTGTCTGTATATTCAAAGGCAGGCATAGAAAAGAATCCACACACAGTTATGCAAAGGACAGACTGCGTGCGGATTCTGCATTGTCTATCACAATCTTTTTACTCAACTCTAATAACTGTTCTATAAAGTAACTTCACCTTCCAGACGGATATCTGCTGAAGAGGCACCGATAAGTAGTTTTACCTTACCGGGCTCCACAACGAACTTATCTTGAATTTCATCCCAATAAGCGAAATCCTCCTTGGGAATATCAAGCACCACTTCCTTTGTATCACCGGCTGCGATAGGCACCTTACTGAATGCCCTCAGTTGCTTCATCGGGCGTTCTACCTTTGATTCCGGATAGCTGGCATACAGCTGCACCACTTCCTCACCGTCGCGGCTACCAGAATTCTTTACCAACACGGTTACGGTAACCTTATCCTTGTCCTGCTTGACAGACTTGATTTGCTGGTAGTCGAATGTAGTATAACTCAAGCCATAGCCGAAAGGATAAAGTACATCATCCTTGTAGTACATGTAGGTACGTCCGTTACGAATGTCATAATCCATCATGTCGGGTAGGTCGGTAATGTCCTTCACCCATGTTTGAGTAGTATGTCCAGAGGGGTTGACCTTACCAAACAAGACATCGGCCAAACCGTTGCCTTGTTCTTGACTGCAATGCGTAATGTGCAAAATGGCTGGCAGATTTTCTTGACTCCAGTTGATGGTGTATGGGAAGCTGCTAACTAGTACCAAGATAGTGTTGGGATTGGCCTTGTACACCTGCTTCAGCAAGTCTTCATCGGGCAGCATCAGCGACTTTCTATCCACAGCTTCTCGTCCGTCGCTCGGCACGGGGCAGAAGAACCAGTCAGGACGTGTGCCATACGGATGGTTTCCTACGCATACCACAGCTACATCAGCCTCCCGGGCCGCATTTACGGCTTCATCTATTACATTGTTGGTAGCATAAATCACTTCTGTTTGTCCATCTTTCACGGCGTTGCGAATGCCCTCTAAGATAGTAATCTCATATGCCGGTGTGCCGCTATACCAGTCTTGCACAATCTTATCGGCATAAGGGCCTATTACGGCTATCTTCTTCAGCTTGGAGGCATTGAGGGGCAGAAGATTCTTACTATTCTTCAGCAGCACCACCGACTTGGCCGTCACCTCGCGTGCTAATTGTTTGGCTTCCTCACGTTCATAAGGAGGCACTTCGTTGGGGATGGTACCGATGTTCTTATAAGGGTCTGCAGAATCTTTTCCGTCCAGCAATCCTAGCCTTAAGGCTACGTATAGGTTGCCACGAATAGCTTTGTCAATGTCTTTCTCAGTCAGTAAACCCTTTTCTAAAGCTTCCTCAATATAGGGCTTATAAACATCCAAGAATTGTCCTGTAGTAGCCTTTACCACCGCAGCCGCTCCTTCGGCCATAGTGGGATAGGCATGGTGGGCATTGACTAGCAGCTTCAGTGCTCCGCCATCCGTGCAGATAATGCCGTTGTTGCCCCATTTGTCGCGAGTAATTTCTTTCAAGCAAGGATGTACGCACATGGCCGGGCCGTTCCATCCGTTATAGGCAGCCATAAAAGCATGGCTTTCGCCTTCGGTAATGCCTTTGTAGAAGGGATAAGCATAATATTCGTAGAATAGGCGCATATCGAAGTTGCTTGATGTGCTGTCTCTGCGATCTTCGTTACTGTTGGCCAGGAAATGTTTCATCAGGGCGGCAGTACGCCAATAGCGTGGGTTATCACCTTGCAAGCCTTTGATGTTGGCTACTGTCAGTCTGGCAGTAAGGAAGGCATCCTCTCCGTAGCTTTCTTCCGTGCGTCCCCAGCGCGGATCGCGTGCCAAGTCGGCATTCGGAGCACGCATTACCAAGGCTGTACGCTTGTCTTCAGGACGTTGCATGTAGTAGCGCGCTTCAAGGGAAGCCTGCTCACCTACTTTTTTCACTAAGTCCACATCCCACGTAGCGCCCAGCCCATATGATTGTGGGAAAATAGTCGTAGGTCTATCAGTAGGAATTATTTTTCCATCTTCACCTTTCTTACGTCCTCCCCAAGCAGCAGGACCACCCAAGGCCAATCCATGTAGGCCCTCGTGGTGGCGGCAAGAAAGTATGCCCAAACGGGGCACCGCTAGGTCGCTGCCGAGTAAAGCAATTCTTTCCTCCAGCATAAGTTCTTCCAGCAAGGCGTCAATACGCTTTTCGTCCGATAGTTTCGTGTTCTGAAATTTGTAAATTTTCTGCGCTCCGACCGATAAATAAGCCATCGTGAGGCACAACACAACAAATAAAGATTTCATTTTCATGATTACATAAATTGAGTTTGTAAACCTTAATATGTAGTAAATTTTGTTTTCTCACTTTAAAAATGTACAGAAACGGATAGTCTTGATGAAGGTGTCAAAATGACAACCAGTCGCAAACGGCATTCCTGTTTTTTTACACTCTCATTAAATTTCATATTATAAGCATATGGCTCTTATCACCAACCAGGATTTTGTTTCAAAACACCGTCAGATAATAGAATCTGGTTCGTGTTGACCATCATCAAACCTGCCTTGTTTATAAAGTTCTGAGGATTGAACGAGATGGTAGCAGGAGCACCGGCTGTCATCACTTCAACGCCGTTTTGTTTGGCTAATTGGGCAGCCGCATAGTCTATGCCTTGGCGTAGCAAGTCGTAATAGTTAATGCCTTCGAAAGCAAATTCAAACTGACGTTCGCGCATTATGTTTTCTTTCGTAGCTTGTTTTTCGGTGTATAACGGAGAGGTGTTGCCATCTTTATCCTTAAAGGCACGTTCGCGAACCATGTTGAAATACTGTTGCGCATTAGGGCTACCCAACTCAGCTGCCATTAGTAACACGTCGGCATAGCGAACTTGAACATAATCCTGGTGGTTTGAAATCATCAAGTTACCCGTACCGTTTTCCATACCAGCATGTGTACCATCGGCAAAGGCCAATGGAGCATACTTCTTGATATAGTAACCGGTGTATTCCTGCGATTGGACAATACAAGTTTGAACCAACTGATTGTCTTCCAATCCCTCGCCTTTTATATCAATCACAGAAGCTGTACGCCGAGTATCGCCATCCTCATATTCCTCAACGAATTTAGGATTTACTGTAGCATATCCCCAACCTTGTGCATAAGGAGCCACACCTGTTGAGGTACGCAAAGCAATGTTTACTTGCCAACGGTTACCGTCCAAACCAGACCAGTTAACACTGGCTGTACATTTTACGGTTAATACTGTCTCGTTATTACCATCACCGGCATAATCGCCATATAGGGTAGTCATATCACCTACTTCTGCTTTTTGGGCACAAGCGGCAGGCCACAAACGCCGGTATTCGGGTATCAAAGCGTATTGACCTGAAGAAATAATGTCTTCCACAGCGGCTAACGCATCAGCCTTGGTCACGCCTTCAGGCTCTTGACCATAATAACCGGTGTAGTACAAATAAGCACGTGCCAAGATGGCCTCGCAAGCATATTTGGTAATCTTGCCATCGTTTGTTTCCGATTCAGCTTTGGGATAAGCGTTTGCCGGAATATTTTCGATGGCAAACTTCAGGTCATCGAAAATCAGCTTATACACGTCAGCGGGATCTGCCTGCGGTATATTTTCATCAGTAGGTTTGGTAAGCAAAGGAATGTTACCAAACTGACGTACCACATCGAAATATAAGAAGGCACGGATGGCATGGCACTCGGCCATATACTGAGTATGCATGCTACCCGTTTCGTTCCATTGAATGCTATTTTCGCGTGTGATTAATTCGTTGCAACGATAAATGCCTGCATAATAACCAGACCAACTGGAACCTGTAGAAGAAGGCATTTCTGAGAGGTCAAAGCGATCGGTCACACGCATACCGTTACCATCGGAAGCACCGGAACCGCCGAAACATTCATACCCCATTACTTCGGCGCTAACCAAGAAATTGACAGCGCTACCACATGTTGCACGTCTATAACCATCGTAGCAGCCCAACAAGGCACGATAGGCATCTTGCTCTGTTTTATAAAAATTTCCTGTCGTAGATTCGGTCTTTGATTCCACATCCAAGAAGCCCTTAGTGCAAGAAGTCATTCCCAAACTTAGGCATAAAATGCCTGCTGCAATTATGTTAGACCTAATATTTTTCATATTCATACGTATTTTTATAAATTAGAATTTAAGATTTACACCTACAAGAACAGTACGGGGGCGCGGATAATAACCATAATCTAGGCCCGATACCCAAGAATTGTTGGAAGAACCAAAACCGATTTCTGGATCCATACCGTCGTACCCGGTAATGGTGAATAGGTTTTGTACCTGAAAGTATAGGCGAGCTTGGCTGACTGCTTTGCCCTTGAATAATTTGGCGAAATCATAACCCAACGTAAGGGTACTTAGGCGCAGGTAGTCACCATTTTGTATAAATAAGTCAGAGAACTGATAGTTGATGTTGCTATCTGTAACGCGCGGAATCCGGTTACTGGTGCCTTCACCGTGCCACCGGTCAAGGATAGCTGTGGTGTAGTTTGGTGTAGGACGGGTGTGGTTACGGTAAGACTGCACAATCTGCTGGCCAAAGGCGCCGTTTGCCACGATGGAGAAATCGAAGCCTTTGTAAACGAAGCCCAAGTTCAAACCCAACGTGAAATCAGGAGTACCGTTGCCTAAGTTCACCTTATCTTTGTCGTTGATTTGACCGTCATGGTTTCGGTCCATAAAGCGCACATCGCCCGGCTGTACATTAGACTGCAGGATACCGTTGCCTGCGGCACGCCATTCATCTATTTCCTGTGTATCTTGAAAGATACCGGCAGTTTTATAGCCCCAGAAATAACCGATAGGTTGGCCATTTTCTGCACGGTAGAATTCGCTGGCATTGTTGTACAACTCATCGCCTGCACCATGGATGATACCATCGCTGGTAGGAATGTTACCTACCTCATTCTTGTTGTAGGAACCGTTCAGTGAGATGTTATATTTAAAGTCCTTACCTAACGTGTCATCCCAAGTCAAAGCCAGTTCCACACCGGTGTTCTTTACATCGCCACCATTGATGTAAGGTGCGCCTGTACCAGCCGTATTCAGAATAGGAGCTGTGAGTAACCAATCCTTTGTTGTCTTCATATAGAAATCAAAGTTCACACCAAAACGGCTGTCGAAGAAGCGAGCGTCGAAGCCGATATTGGTCTGTTCAGAAGTTTCCCATGTCAACTTTTCATTGGCCAAACGGCTGGGATAAGCGCCCCAGTTGTTACCTAATGCCGCAGCTTCGGTAGACGAATTTTGATGCGAGTTACCGAAATAGTAATATATATATTGCGACGTGATAGGTGCTAAGTATTGGTAGTTGTCAATGTTTTGGTTACCTACTTGTCCCCAGCTGACACGTAGCTTAAAGTAGTCGAGCCAGCTACGGGTACTTTCCATGAATTTCTCGTTGGTCATGATCCAGCCTGCGGAGATGGATGGGAAATAACCGTAACGATGGCCACGGGCAAACTTGGAAGAACCGTCGGCACGTACCGTAGCGTTCAGCATGTAGGTCTCTTTCCAGTTCCAACCAAAGCGGACGAAGTAAGAGACCGTACGGTTTTCATCCAATGGATAACCGCTGACACCTAAACCACTGGCAGTAGAAGAAGCTGTACCATTGCTGATGTAAGCATGTTCCCAATCGTCGAATCCTTCTTTCAAGGAAGAATTGCTACCACTTAAGTAAGTGCCATTGTATTGGTAGGACTCCATACCGATCAAGGCATTGAAGGCATGGTCATTAACTTTCCAGTCATAAGTAGCCGTATTGGTCCATGTAAGTTCCAATACATGCTGCATATTTTGGGTAACACTGGTATTAGTATTACGGCTTGTAGAACCGAATTGGTATATCGGGTTGAAGTTGCGGTATTCATTGGTACTGTAGTTAGCACCGAATACAGTACGAATTTTTAGGTTCTTGATGGGCTGCAATTCGGCATAAGCGTTGCCGGAGAAGAAGACGTTTTTGTTTTGATTATGGCGCATCATCATTAAACCATAAGGGTTACCGCTTTCCTGATTCCAATCGGAATTGGAGGTATCATTGTAGGGCATGTCGTAAATGTTGTTATCGCTGTAAATGGGAACAAATGGAGCAATTTCGTAAGCGCCACGCAACGAGTTATCGTATTGGCCGCCTACGCCGACACCAGTCTTATCACGGTAAACGAAGCTAACTTGTTCTCCCACCTTCAGTAGATTTTTGAATAACTTGTGCTCAGAGTTGATGCGGAAGTTGTAACGGGAGAAGTTAGACACGTCCTTACCGCCAACAATACCTTCCTGTGACATGTAACCCAACGAAATGGCATATTGGGAAACCGTTGAACCACCCGTAATACCAAGGGTATAACTCTGCATTTGAGCATTGTCTTCAAACATTTTGTCCAGCCAATCTACATCATAGAGATTACCGTTTGCATCATAAATAGACTTATAGCCGCTCCAATTATATCCAGAACCGGTAGAGTTGCGGTGCGACTCGTCCATAATCATCATGTACTGTTCGGTATTCAATAAGTTCACTTCTTTTGCCACGTTCTGTACACCGAAGTAACCGTCGAATGACACTACAGCCTTACCTTCCTTACCGTTCTTGGTCGTCACCAACACTACACCGTTGGCTGCCTGCGCACCGTAGATGGCAGCGGAAGCGGCATCCTTCAAGATGTCGATACTTTCGATGTCGGCAGGGTTCAGGTTGGAGATGTCACCGCGAACGCCATCAATCAGATACAATGGTTCAGCATTACCTATGGTACCCAAACCACGGATGCTAACCTTGAGGCTTTCACCCGGTTGGCCGGAAATAGAAGTGATGTTTACACCAGGTGTCTGTCCCTGCATGGCCTGCAAAGGATTGGTGGTGTTCAGCTCGGCGATTTTGTCGCCTTTTACCTGGACGGTGGCACCTGTCACTAATTTTTTCTTTTGGACACCATAGCCCACAACCACGACTTCGTCCAACATTTCATTGTCTTCTATCAGTACCACATTAATGATAGAAGATGTGCCTATCTTGATGGTTTGCGACTTAAAGCCAATGTAAGAGAAGACCAAGGTCTGCCCTTCGCTGGCTTGCACTGAGTATCGACCATCAAGGTCAGTGATACTACCGGTAGAATTTTCTTGTACTTGGACACTTACTCCAATCAAGGGAAAACCGTCCGTACCCGATGTTATTACTCCCGTAATCGTCTTTGACTGCAGAGGAGATGCTTGTACCGGAACTGCTTGTATACAAGCAAGTGTTAGTGCGAGTGACAAAACTACGTTGCAAAAACATAAAATTACACTTTTTTTCATATGCATTTCTCACATTTTAATTATAAGGTTAATATTAAGGATAATACATTCTCTTTCGTGTTTTAGGGTTCACACAAAACTACTTTTTAACATATCTCTCACGTTGTATAGTGCAACAATCTTTAAATAAAAAATGAAGAGCTTTATTTTAAGGATTCACGTGCTTCCCTATCGGGATCGTAAACCACCTCACAGACATCGTTGAGCATCATCGTGGCACCCTTCTCAGCTGTGTACTGTGGCCATTCGGGCAGGCCTGCACAATTGGGATTGCCGATGCGCATGAAGTTCAACAAAGCATCGGTCATTTTCATAGAAAGGTCGCGCGGACGCTTACCACCGCCTGTATGGGTAATCATTAAGTCGGTGTTCTTCAGCCAGAAGCAGATGTCCAGACAATGGAAGGCGCGCATGCGGCCGTCGAACAAGGGAGGATTCCAACCGAACCATGCCAAATAGACCGGGGCCTTTTGTGTCAGCTTCTGGTTGGCTGTAGCAATGACATTTTCACGTGAACTCAATATTAAACCAAGCAACTCGATAGGCTTTTTGTCTGGGAAGGCTTTGGCATAAGCGTCGACTATCTTGTCACCGTTCCCACCTTTCATCTGGTTTATCATTTCAACTAATTGTTTCTTGTCTATCTGCTCCAAAGTGGAGTTGTCACGACTCAGGGAAAATTCGCAATTGGTAGTGCAGAAAATCATTGGGATGTTGGCCGAGGGGGCTGAGGGATTGGTAAAAAATCCGCCCATAGGAATATGTGTACCGTCGGCGATAGGACCGAAGTTGCTGCGGCGACCGGTAATGCCAGCTTGTTCGTTATACTTGGCCATAGCACGGTTTGCTAACTCAATATAGTCGAGCCACGGCATCTGCTGTAATTTATTTGCTTCGGAAGGCTTCAAGCCGGCTTCCTGCAAGATTACTTTGCCTACGGCTGCACTGTAATTCTTGTCAATGGCATCAGTAGAGTTTCCGCTCAAAGCTATGGCCTTGTGGATAAGCCCTTGCGTTTCGGGCATGGCCACCAGAGTACACACTTTGGAACCACCGCCCGATTGGCCAATGATAGTGACATTGTCGGGGTCTCCGCCAAATTGCCCGATATTGTTGTGTACCCATTTCAAGCCGGCGACCAGGTCGAGAATGCCCACATTGCCCGATGCTTCGAATCCCTTACCGGCCACCGAAAGATCGGAAAACCCGATAGGCCCCAAACGATGATTGATGGATACGAACACGATGTCACCATAACGGCTGATATTTTCGCCATTATAACCATCTTGTTCAATACCATTACCGTTGGTAAAGCCGCCTCCATGTAGCCACACCAGCACGGGACGCTTCTTGTTATCCGTCAGTCCGGGCGTCCAAATATTTAACATAAGGCAGTCTTCGCTTACATCATAATAGTTCCAATGGTCTACAAGCGTGCTGTAACTGTTGCGATACTTCCCCTTGGTCTTTTGTGGGGCTGTGTCACCCCAGAATACAGCAGGTCGAATGCCTTCCCACGGTTCGGGTTCTCGAGGAGGCATGAAGCGGTTCTCACCCGCCGTGCTTGCCCCGTAAGGCACTCCACGGAAATTGTAGATACCCTTTAATATAAAGCCCTTCACTTTGCCGTATTGGGTCTGAGCTACGGCAATGTTATCACCAATGAACAATTGTTGTTCATCATTGTTTTCCTCTGTGCTCTGCTTGGCCTGGTTGGAGCAAGCTAAAATGCCGCACAGCAAAACGCTTCCTACACATAGCAAGGAAACCGTCTTCAACTTCATAATACCAGATTTACTTATTCGCATAACATTTGGTCTTTTATCGCCCCAAATGTGGTGAAAATCGTTTGTATGATGTTATCAAAATCTTTAATTGATTTATCAAAATCTACTTAATGTTGTTTAAAGCGTATGATTTCAACATTGAGACAAGTCTTTGCCTATATATTCCTAATAAGCCTTTCTTACTTGTATCCACCCATCACTAACCGCTAATCTCTAAGTTGGAACCCCATTTATTGCTCATGTACTTTTTGACAAAAGCAAGGATATATTTTGATTATCGCTCGTTTTATATAATTTTGTACAGAGAAAAAGAATACTGATGTTTCACGTGAACCTTAAATGACATACTACTTGTATGAAAAAACTCAAACTGCAATGGAAAGGCATTTATGCCTTATTACTGATGTTGTGGTCTGTACCCCTGCCAGCCCAGTTTCCGCTGGTAGAACAGATATCAAGTAACTTCATTACTTCGTTTGCCGAAGATCCCAAAGGCTACATCTGGATAGGGACCAATCACGGGTTGAACCGTTTCAGCGGTTCGAATTATACTGTATATTATGCGCAAGAAGAGTCCACAGCGCTCAATAGCGACTATGTGGATAATTTAATGTTTGATGCCAATAACCGTTTGTGGATGTCAAATGAATGCGGATTGTGCGTGTGGGAGGATGGTATATTCAGACATCCGCAACAGGTAGGCTTCAATCCCATAGGGCGTGTGCTGGATCTGGATAACGAGTGGCTCATTATTACTGATCGTAAGGGGGTGGCCAAGGTGAACAAGCAGACGCTGAAAGAGGAAAAATATTATCTACAACCAGGCATGAGCATAGTCGGTGCTATTACCATTTCCAGTCAAAAGCAAGTGTGGACGGCCAACGCTAGGCACCATGCCACAGATATTTATATATTGGACAGAGACTTGAACTTGTTGCGGACGCTGAATGGCTCTAAGGATACCTATATAGAAAGTATTGTGGAAGACGCCAGCCACCACATGTGGGTGACTACAAGTAAAGGATTATTGTGTTATGACGCAAAGACGTGGGAAGAACTGCTTTTACCTACTGACTTTATGGAGGCTACACAGAACAAAAAAATACACTTCGTGCTTCCTTATCGGCAAAACTTCCTGTTGATAGGTATTTCGGGTGAGGGAATGTACCGTTACGATGTGGCTCGACGGGTGTTGACACGTATCCATGTGCAGCAACAGTTGAAGGGGGATAGATATGTCTGTTTCATCGATACAAACAACGGAATATGGCTGTCTGATCAAGAGAACGACTTTCACTATTATCCCGAAAAGGCAGCCTTTAACAATTTGTCGTCCATCTTCGAACGCTTGGAAGACCCCTTCGTGAAAAATCTTTTGTTCGACTATGAGGGCTATTTGTGGATGCGCTCCTCGCACGATATTGCCAGTTATGATATAGGTGGTGATAAGATAGCTTTCCACTTGGCAGATGGTGGCCTTTACGGGCATATTTTTATTGACTCGAAGAATAGGTTGTGGGTCATCCGGAACCGTTCGGAGGTGCGGCAGTATGCTATCCGGGAGGGGAAAATCGTACGGGAAGAGAACCATTATACCTTCCCGGCCAATGTGTTTTCCATCAGTGAAGACAAGGAAGGACGTATTTGGGTTACGCTGGCTGATAGATTTGCCACGCTGGCGGCCGACGGGAAGTTCACTTACCGGTATGCACCGGGCAGCATTTCGTTTTCGCAGTTGCAGACATTGCGCCCATCGGGTACAATGATTCTCTATACGGTGGCCAACGGTATCTATAAATTTGGTGAAGACCAACAGTTCATCCCGTTGGATTCTCTTTATTTGCCCAACCCGAATTCACTTATTATCGATAGGAACAATACGTACTGGATAGGGACTTACAATACCGGGCTGGTGCATTACGACCCACGCACACAATGGCTGGAGCGGTTTGATTTATCGTCGGGACTGATAGACAACAGCTTGAAGGCAGTAATCGAAGACAAGGAAGGGAACATCTGGTTTAGTTCGTCTACGCATATAGGAAAGTATGATGTGCAGGAAAAAACATTTTCTTATTTATATGATAACTACTTCTGCAAGGGGAAGCTGTATGCGCTGAATTGTGCGGCAGTGGCACCAGACGGTACCTTGTTTTTCGGAGGCTCGGGTGGCATTACAGTCATTTATCCGGATGTACCCATCGAGAAAGAACCGGATATCCCGCTGAATTTGGACATGATATTGGTGAACGGGGGAATACATAATAAGAGCGAGGAAAAACTATCGTTGTCTTATCGGGAGAATACAGTTACGTTCTACTATTCGGCATTAAAGTTAGAGGCGGGTTCTCTGCTGAACTATGCCTATATGCTAGAGGGCTTCGACAAGAACTGGATTGACGCTGGTTCCAACAAGCGGGTGGCCTATTCCAACCTGCCTACCGGAAAATATACGTTCAAGGTGAAAGCTCGCATACTGAGCGGAGAGTGGTGCAAGAACGAACTGACCAAGGAGGTGGTTGTTCACCCTGCACCATGGGCTACGCCCTTGGTTATTGTGTTATACTGGCTGGTCGGTATCGGGCTGGTGCTACTGGTCATCCGGCTAATTATACGTTGGCGGACACAAGAGGAGAGACTGGCATTGGTCAAGTACCAAAAGGAGATAAATCAGGCACACATAGACTTTGTGACCAACATTTCGCACGAAGTACGTACACCGCTAGCCATGGTATATGCCCCGTTGAAAGAACTGGCGAAAGAAAACAATCTGAATGAACATGAGCGTGGCTTGGTGGATATCATGTTGCGCAATGCCGACCGCTTGTTGCGGCTTGTGAAGCAGTTGCTTGACCCCAAGGAAGGTGAGAAGGACGAGAAGCAACTCCGGGTTGCCGTGGTAGACCCGGTAGCTTTCGTTCAGGCACAGATAGCGAACTTCCGGTTTATTGCCCACGAAAAAGGGCTGACGATAAACATGCACGCTGAACAGAAGCAGGATACGGTGGCTTGTTTTGATACGGAGAAGGTGGAAAAGATATTTTATAACTTGCTCAGTAACGCCATTAAGTACACACCTGAAGGGGGGAGTATCGACATTACTGTGGAAAGCGACGGGAAAAACGTACAAATATGCGTGGCCGATACGGGACAAGGTATTTTGCCCGAAAAACAGAAACAACTGTTTGATCGCTTTGAACGGTTGGGAGCTGATAAGAAATACCCCAATGTGAATGGTAAGGGCATCGGTCTGAATTATGCGCAATATTTGGCACACCTGCATAAGGGAAACATAGACTACACTTCCAAGCACCCTCAGGGGGCTTGCTTCACTCTTAGTATCCCACAATCGCTGACAGCATATAGTCCCGAGGAACGGGCACAAGACAATGAGTACAAGATACCCATACCGGCAGTCGAGACGAATGCCGTAGAAAAAGTAGTCTCTAAGGAGAACACGTTGTTCATTGTAGAAGACGATCAGGAGGTGCGCGAATACCTGCGAGTGCTGTTGTCGCCAGATTACAATATCGTTGTCGTGGAAAATGGAGAGGAAGCCATAGACAGATTAGAGATGGAGTTGCCTGAACTGATTGTGAGTGATGTGGTCATGCCTCGGAAAGACGGCTACGAGTTGTGCAAGACTATCAAGACAAGTGCCGATTGGGGGCGTATTCCCATTATTCTGCTAACGGCAAAGAACGATATGGACAGCAGTATCAAAGGACTGGATTGTGGTGCTGATGCCTACGTGGGCAAGCCCTTCGACCCCTTCTATCTGAAAGCCGTCATAAACAATCTGTTGGAAAACCGTAAACGGATGCAATGGATTGTGCAAAACCTCACCTCGGAAAGCCTACCGAGGGGAGAGGCGCGAGAAGCGATACTTAATGAACAAGACCGTCAGTTTTTGGAGAATTTGCACACGTTGCTGGACAAGCACTTGGATGACGAGGCATTCGGCATTACCTCGCTGGCAAAGGAAATGCTGATGAGCTACAGCAGCTTGTATGCCCGAGTCAAGTCGTTGACGGGACAAACACCGCAGAACTTTCTTATCACTTATCGCATGAACACGGCTATGCAACTGCTGCAGACGGGCAAATACACTGTGAGCGAAGTGTGTTACAAGGTGGGAGCTTCTTCGCTGGCCAACTTCTCGCGCAGCTTCAAGCGGCAGTTTGGTGTTCCGCCCAGTGAAGTATAATTTGTGTCATCAATCTCCCGTTGCTGAGGCTGCCTACTGATGGGCACAGCGAAGAAGCGAGGATTATCGAAAGCCCGAATAAGGCGATGGGATAATGCATTGCCACTGCAAAGCAAGTGCATGCTTTTTGCAGTGCTACTGCATTCAGCTTTGCAGTGGCGCTGCAACACATATGCAGTGTCACTGCAGCATATATGCAGTAGCGCTGCAACACGTTTGCAGTCACACTGCAGCAGATGTGCAGCGACGCTGACCCGGTAGGTGTGTACGGGATTGTATCATGTTTCGTTAAGAAGATATTATAAAGTATCCTTTGAATGTCGTATTTTTGTCTATCCGTAATTTAGAGTAGTCAAAGAAAACTATGAAACACACTCGTATGAAACTAAAAACAGCGGTAAAGAACCTTCATGAAGGCTGGAAATTCCGGCAGGCGAGACTGACCAATTGGTATCCGGCTACAGTTCCGGGAGTAGTCCACACAGACTTACTGCAGAACAAGATTATTGAAGACCCGTTTTTCCGGTTGAACGAACGGGGATTGCAATGGATTGACAAGGAAGACTGGGTTTATGAAACTTGCTTTACTCTTGCTGCCGACATGATGCGGAAAGAGAATATGGAGCTTGTGTTCGAGGGGCTGGATACTTACGCTGACGTTTATTTGAATGATGAATGTATACTGAAAGCGGACAATATGTTTCGTCGCTGGTCTATCCCCGTCAGGCAGTACATCAGAGAGGAGAATAATATACTGAAGGTGTACTTCCATTCGCCGGTAAAGATAGACGTCCCCAAATGGGATGCACTTCCTTACCAGTATCCGGCATCCAATGACCAGTCTGAAAACGGGGGCTTGTTCAATAAGAAGATAAGCATTTTTGCCCGTAAGGCAGGTTATCATTATGGCTGGGACTGGGGGCCGCGTCTGGTTACCTCCGGCATCTGGCGTCCGGTGTATATCAGGGCTTGGAGCGATTTGAGAATCAACGATGTGTTTATCGAGCAGAAGGAAGTCGGTGCAGGCAGGGCCGTGATTGCCGGACATGTGGAGCTGGATGCCGATAAGGATATGAATGGAGTGTTGGTCACGATAACGGATGAGGTTACTGGAAGAGTGCTTGGCGAGTGGCAAGCGGATTTGAAGCGAGGCACCAATCAGGTGACCGTTGATTTTGTCCTTCACAAGCCGAAGCTGTGGTGGAGTAATGGACTGGGGGAGCCTTTCCTTTATCGTTTCCGTACGGATATCATTGCAGGTGGGGAATTGTTGGACTCTAAAACCGAAAGGGTGGGCATACGCTCTTTGAAGGTGGTACATCAGCCGGATAAGGACGGGCATACTTTCTATATAGAGCTGAACGGGCGTCCGGTTTTTGCCAAAGGAGCCAATTACATCCCTTCGGATAACTTCCTGCCGCGCGTCACTCCCGAGAATTATAAAAGGACGATTCTCGATGCCGCCGGTGTAAACATGAATATGTTGCGTGTCTGGGGCGGAGGTATCTATGAGAACGATGTCTTCTATGATTTGTGTGATGAGTATGGAATCATGATTTGGCAGGACTTTATGTTTGCCTGCAGCATGTATCCGGCAGAAGGCGCCCTGCTCGATAATATCCATCAGGAGGCGGTGGACAATGTGAAACGTTTGCGCAATCATGCTTGCATTGCTTTGTGGTGTGGAAATAATGAATGCCAGGATGCCTGGCTGGGCTGGGGCTGGAAGCGTGAGATAGAACGGCAGAACAAGGAATATGCCGACAAGATTTGGGCACAGTACCGGCAGCAGTATCATGTCACCTTACCCGGGGTGGTCAGGGAGTATGCACCCGGAACCTTCTATTGGCCTTCTTCTCCGTTCGCATTCGAGGGAGAGATGTCCGGTACTACTGACGGGGACCGCCACTATTGGAGTGTCTGGCATGGTAAAGCACCCATTTCTGATTATGACAGCGAGAAATCCCGCTTTTTCAGCGAGTACGGCTTTCAGTCTTTTCCAGAGTTCGACTCCGTCAAGCGCTATGCTCCTTACCCCGAAGACTGGGATATACGTTCCGAGGTGATGATGTCCCATCAGCGTGGTGGCGACCATGCCAACGGGCTGATTGAGACTTACCTGTTGAATGAATATAAAAAACCGCGTGATTTCCGGGCATTCCTTTATATGAACCATGTGCTGCAGGGAGATGCCATCAAGACGGCCATCGAGTCGCACCGCCGCCAAATGCCGTATAATATGGGGACGCTTTTCTGGCAGCACAACGACTGTTGGCCCGTAGCTTCCTGGGCGAGCCGTGACTATTACGGACGCTGGAAGGCGCAGCACTATTATACTCGCAAGGTCTATGATGACATCCTGATTTCTCCGGTAGTGGAGGGGGATGATTTGAAAGTATATGCAGTGTCCGACCGCTTGGAGAATACTTCCGGCCGGCTGCAGCTCCAGGTCTGCCGGTTCGACGGAACCGTGGTTTATCACTGGGACAAATCTGTCGGCATTTCCGGTAATGACAGCCGTGTCTGTTTTTCCGCACCGTTTGCCAAGCTGCTGGAGGGGGCAGGTAGAGGAATGGTATATGTCCGCGTAGACTATACGGACAAATCGGGCAGGGTGTACCATAACAACTACTGTCTGGACAAGCAGAAGAATATGAATTATCCGAAAGTGGATTTGCAGGTCGAAGTCCGTTCCATTGAAGGCGGATATGAAGTGACGGTTTCGGCAGACAAGTTTGCCCGTGCCGTATGCTTGTCCGTTGCTGACAATGAAAGTGTATATAGCGACAATTATTTTGATGTCCAGCCGAAGAGCAGCGTGCAGGTACAGGTCAGGACGCGATTGTCTGCCGAAGCGTTCAACGCTTCGTTGAGGCTGACTTGCTTGAACAATGAATTCTGATAAGTTATGGAAAACAAAGCGGAGCAACATATTGAAATGTTACTCCGCTTCTCATTGAGATGTTGAAAAATGTGTTTTCAGGAGATTTAGTTGTTTTCTTTTTTAATGTCTATGGTCATGAACCGTTCACCGTCATATAGACTTTTGACGCGGATGTTCAGTCCTTTTTTCTCTTTTAGTTGTTCCGCTATATTGTCCAGCTTGAAGGAGGCCAGTCCGGTGCCCAGTGTGAGCTGGCTATCATTGTAGGCATTGTGGCGGAATTCGAGATTGACGTAATCCGGTTTGTCGTTCTCGCCGGTGGATGCTTCGTTGATGACCAGGTTCAGCATGTGCTTCTTATCTTCGTTGTTACTGTGGTAGAATTGATACTTGATGTTCAGATACTCACCCGTAATCCATAAATCCGTGGCGTTGATGTTGTCGTCTCCGATACTGTCCGCCTTTTCGGCAGGCATGGAGTAGATGTCTTTGGTCAGAATATTTTCGATGTGCTTTATTTGGGCATTGTATTCGTAGCCTGGAAGTTTCTCTTCCAGTTCGCGGAAGTAGATGAAAGCCCTCTGGCCGTCTATTACGGCATAGTTGTGAACATAGGTTGTGTCACTGGGATATAGTTTACTGCCTTCGTCCAGTGAGAAATAGTAGTCTTTTCCTTCGATGACCTTCACCGTACCTACGGCGAACAAAGTGTCATATTCGTCATCCCAATCGTCCAGGCATGATTGCAATACAATGGCAGTCAGGAATAAAAGCATGGATGCTGCCAATGTCATTCTCAGTTTCTTCATAAGTGGTAGGTTTTAGCTCTTTTTCTGTTTAAAACTTATTTTTGCATTCAGAAAATGCGGTGAAAAGCTAAATACTGCGTAGTATACTGTTAAAGAAATAAAAGTGTGATTTTCTTCTCTGCCTGATGCAGTATTTTTGCGCCAGTTGCATTTTTAAGGTAAACACGTGTTAAAAGAGAGAATGGAAGAACAGGAATTGGCAGAACGCTGTAGGCAAGGGGACAACCTTGCCCGCAAAGAACTGTATGAGCGCTATGCGGGACGCATGCTCAGCGTATGCCTCCGTTATGCAGGTGACCGGGAGACTGCCCAAGACCTGATGCATGACGGTTTTCTGAAACTTTTTGATTCTTTCGATAAGTTCACTTGGCGGGGAGAGGGCTCTCTGCGGGCATGGATGGAACGCGTAATGGTGAATACGGTATTGCAGTATTTGCGGAAAAATGATGTGATGAATCAGTCATCGGCCTTGGAGAATGCACCCGAAGCTTATGAAGAACCGGAAGGTTCGTCGATAGATGTCATTCCTCAAAAGGTGCTGATGCAGTTTATCAGTGAATTGCCTGCCGGTTATCGTACTGTATTCAACTTATATATTTTTGAAGAGAAATCCCATAAGGAGATTGCTCGACTATTGGGAATTAATGAAAAATCCTCTGCCTCGCAGTTGACGCGTGCTAAGGCGACTTTAGCGGCAAAAGTACGTGAGTGGATGAAAAGAAATGATTAAATGAAGGAACGTATGGAAGATGAATTGTGGTTGAAAAAGATAAAGGATAAGCTGGAAGACTATTCCGAACCGTTGCCGGTTGCCGGATGGGAGCGGTTGGAAAAGGAATTGTCCCTTTCCGGAACTCCGATAACCGGATCGCATAGGATGATGCCTTTCCGTCGCTGGGCGGTGGCTGCGGCAGCTGTGCTGCTGGTGGCAGTATCGTCCGTCAGTCTGTGGCTGTTGCAGAGTCCGGTAGGGAATGAAATGCGGCATACGTCAGTGCCTGCTTTGGCTGTGGCTCCGGATGTCTTGCCGGAACAGACGGTACCTGCCGTACGGACTAATCCCATAGAGCCTGCCTATCGGGCACATGGAAATGCATCGGCACCCAATAGGGAGGCAAGTCGCCCTTTGGTTGCACAACATATCAGAATATCGGTTGACGATGAGCGGCAGGAGGAAATGTTGCCGGTTGAAACTGCAGATGAGGCTGTCGGTATTGGGCAGCAGGCGGAAGAGCCGGTAGTGGAAGATACGGACCATGAGACCACAATGCAGGCAGAGGAACCGGAGAGAACAAGGAAAGACCGCTATCGTCCGTCAGGCCGAGACAAACTGCATCTTCCGGAAAGAAACAGTTCTGGTAGGGATGCTAAAGGATGGGCGGTTGGCTTGTCCGTAGGAAATACGGGAGGTTTTTCATTGGCGAATGAAGGGGAAGCGAATGTCATGTCGGACTACATGCCTGGAAGTCCTATTTATGGCGGTAACGTAGATTTATCCTCTACGGCCAATGGTATTGTCACCATTCCCGACGGGCAGGAACTGGTTTTCAAGGATGGTATGCCCTATCTGCAAAGACGCGAAAAGGAGATTGCGGATATAGACCATAAACAACCGCTCAGTTTCGGTGTTTCGGTGCGGAAAAACTTGGCGAAGGGTTTCTCTGTGGAAAGTGGGCTGACGTATACCTATCTTGCTTCTGACGTAAGGTATGAGGGCAGCTCGGAAAAGATAAGCCAGAAGCTGCATTATATTGGTATTCCGGTACGGGCCAACTGGAACTTTGTGGATACAAAGAACTTTACGATGTATGTTTCGGCGGGGGGGGCCATTGAAAAATGTGTGTATGGCAAGATTGGTACTGAGAGTGAGACTGTGAAACCGGTACAGCTTTCTGTCATGGGTGCTGTCGGTGCCCAGTATAACATAAGCAATAGGGTTGGCTTGTATGTGGAACCGGGAGTATCCTATTTCTTTGATGACGGTTCGTCGATACAGACTATACGCAAGGAGAACCCGTGTAACTTTACGTTGCAGGCCGGCATACGTCTTACTTATTGATGGCAGGACAGACATGTTTTTGTCCACTTTCTTGTAGATTCTGAATTTTCTTAATAACTTTCGGCCGTGTTTCTTCGTTGGTGGATGAAGGGACACGGTTTTTTATTGATTGAGAAGAAAGAAAGTAGGTCGGGACATGCCCGGCAATATAACAAACACGTAGTAAAATAGACAAAATGAAGATTAAAAAGAAAGTAGCCTTAAGCGGGCTATTGCTTTGTTGTGCAATCACGGCAAAAGCACAAGTGTGTATTACTCCCCAGGCGGAACAACGTGCCAGGGAGTTGGTTTCTCAAATGACTCTGGAAGAAAAAATCGATTACATTTCCGGTCCCAAATCTTTTTATATCCGTGCTGTGCCCCGGCTTGGTATACCCGAAATCAGGATGGCCGATGGTCCGCAAGGCATACGTAACAATACTCAAAGTACCTTGTATCCTTGTGGCATCTTGTCGGCTTCGACATGGAACCGTAAGTTGGCCAGAGAACTGGGACATGGTTTGGCCCGGGATGCAAAGGCCCGTGGGGTAAGTATTCTGTTAGGGCCCGGAGTCAATATCTACCGTTCTCCTCTATGCGGGCGAAACTATGAGTATTTTGGTGAAGACCCTTATCTGACGGGCGAAACAGCTAAAGAATATATCTTGGGAGTGCAGGAAGAGGGAGTCATGGCTACGGTGAAGCATTTTGCAGCCAATAACCAGGAGTGGAGCAGACATCATGCCAGCTCGGATGTGGATGAACGCACGTTGCAGGAAATTTATTTTCCCGCGTTCCGAAAAGCTGTGCAGGAAGCAGGAGTAGGAGCGGTCATGGATAGCTATAATCCGCTGAACGGGGTGCATGCCACCGAAAACAGCTGGCTGAACATTGATGTATTACGCAAACAGTGGGGATTTAAAGGTATCCTGATGTCCGACTGGACATCTGTATATTCCGGTGTGGGAGCCGCTAATGGAGGGTTGGATTTGGAAATGCCCGTCGGTAAATTCATGACCAGGGAAATTCTTATTCCGGCAATAGAGAATGGTATAGTGAAGGAAGAGACCATTGACGCCAAAGTCCGGCATATACTCCAGACATTGATTGCTTTTGGAGCACTTGATACTCCGAGAGAAGATAAATCTATCGATAAAGACAATGCACAGTCTAAGGAAATTGCACTTGACTTGGCGAGAGAAGGAGTAGTCTTATTGAAAAATGACAACGGTACGTTGCCTTACCGGAACGGTAGAACATTGGTAATCGGGCCTAATGCCGATATTATTCCCACAGGAGGGGGAAGCGGATTTGTCACCCCTTATTCGGTAGTGTCGCTCTATGACGGTATGGTTCAGTTGAAGGGCGGCAGACAGATAGAGCTGCTGTCTGACAGCCTTCTTTATAAGGATATGTCCCAACAGATTTATACGGATGACAGTTTTACGCAAAACGGTTTTAAGAGCGAATATTATAATACTCGTAATCTTACCGGAGAGCTCTTTCAGGCTGCCATAGAGCCTGCCATAGACTATGCCTGGAAATACGGTGCACCGTTCGACGGCATGCCGGTAGATCAGTTTTCTGCCCGTTGGACGGGAGTTTACAAGGCTGACAAGGATGGAACTGTCAAGTTCCAGCTGGCTGGCGATGATGGATACCGTCTGTTTGTAAACGATAAGCTGATTACCGGAGATTGGGGGAACCATTCATTCAGTACCCGCAGTGCATTTATGCAGGTCAGTGCAGGGGAGATATACCAGTTGCGTATTGAATATTTTGATAATGTGGGTGAGGCGACTGTCAGTTTCCAGGCAGGAATGATGGATGAGGAGCGTTTGGCCTCTTCACTGAAGCATGCCAGGAATGTTGTTGTATGTGCCGGGTTCAACAGCAGTACAGAAGGTGAAGGGTTCGACCGTCCGTTTGCATTGTCATACGGGCAGGAATATCTCATTAATAAAGTGGCTTCACTTCATGATAATGTGACTGTGGTGGTGAATGCCGGAGGTGGAATAGATTTCCGCAATTGGGGGCAGAATGTACAAGCTATTTTGATGGCATGGTATCCGGGGCAGGAGGGTGGAAAGGCCCTTGCCGAAATCATTACGGGCAAGCTTTCGCCAAGTGGCAAACTGCCGGTCAGCATCGAGGAAAAATGGGAAGATAATCCGGTATATGGTAATTATTATGACAATCGCAATGTACCTCATAAACGGGTGCAGTATGCCGAAGGTGTTTTCGTAGGTTATAGGGGATATGACCGGAATGGAAAACAGCCGCTCTATCCTTTCGGGTATGGACTGTCATACAGTAGTTTTGAATACAGTAATCTGAGTGTTGAGAAGACGGGGGGAAACCGGGTTACAGTAAGCTTTGACATCAAGAATACCGGAAAGATGGATGCTGCGGAAGCGGCTCAGGTATATGTGCGGGATGTGGAATGTTCTGTTCCGCGTCCATTGAAGGAGTTGAAAGGCTACGATAAGGTTTACTTGAAGAAGGGGGAAACCAAGCGCGTTCGGATATTGCTGGATGAGGAAGCCTTTGCCTACTATGATGTGGAATCACATCGGTTTGTAGTGGAAAAGGGGACTTTTGAGATTCTGGCAGGTCCTTCTTCAGCTGATTTGCCGTTGAAGGCAACTGTTGTTTTATGATAAAATAAATATCAAAACAAGAATGGCGGTATGAAAAAGATAATAATACTGATGGTTTGTCTGTGGGGATTTGGTAACAGCTTTACCTCGGCACAAACTACGGAGAAGGAGAAATTTATCTCCGATTTGATGAAACAGATGACGCTGGACGAAAAGATAGGCCAGCTTGCACAATGCACCTACCGGGGGAATTTTACCGGACCCGACGGTGGAAATATTCCTAAAGAAGAGTATGTCCGGCAAGGCAGAATAGGCTCTATGCTGAATGTGATAGGAGTAAAGGACATACGCCGTTATCAAGAACTTGCTCTGCAGTCGCGTTTGCGCATTCCTTTAATTTTCGGACTGGATGTTATCCACGGCTATCGTACCGGGTTTCCGCTTCCGCTTGCCGAGGCTGCAAGTTTCGATTTGGCCATGATTGAGGAAGCTGCACGCTACAATGCTTTGGAAAGTGCCGCCGATGGTTTGAACTGGGTTTTTGCCCCGATGGTGGATATTTCGTGGGACGCACGTTGGGGACGCGTCATGGAAGGGGCCGGTGAGGACCCTTATTATGGTTCTCGGGTAGCGGAGGCGCGTGTCAGAGGCTTGCAAGGAGACGATTTGGCGGACACGACGACTGTCATGGCATGTATGAAACATTTTGCCGGATATGGTGCACCGATAGCAGGAAAGGAGTATAATAGTGTGGATATGTCAATGGGCCACTTTGCCAATTTTTATATGCCTCCCTATAAGGCGGCCATAAAGGCAGGAGCAGCTACCGTGATGAGTGCTTTCAATGATTTTAATAATATTCCTTGTACTGCCAATGATTTCTTGCTCAACCGGCTATTGAGAGAGCAGTGGGGATTTAAGGGATTTGTTGTGTCCGATTATAATTCGGTAGAGGAATTGGTGAACCACCGTTATGCTGCTGACAAGAAAGATGCCGCAGCCAAAGCGCTGAATGCTGGTCTGGACATGGAGATGGTAAGTACCTGCTACTTGACTTATCTGAAGGAGCTTGTTCAAGAAGGGAAAGTAAAGGAGAGTGTGCTTGATGATGCAGTACGGCGTATTTTGGAGAAGAAATATGAGTTGGGATTGTTTGAGGACCCTTTTCGCTACTGTAATCCGGAAAGAGCAGCCAGAATACTCAATGCACCCGAAGTCCGCAATGCTTCGCTCCGTATGGCCGAGCGTTCCGTTGTATTGCTGGAGAATAGGGAATCCGTGCTTCCGTTGACGGCACAGACGAGGAAGATAGCCTTGATAGGAGGACTCTCAAAATCCCAATACGATATGGCAGGCGCTTGGGCCGCCACTACGGACCGGAGCAAAGTGGTGACCTTGTATGATGCACTGGTCCGGAAAGGACTGGAGGTGAACTATGCTGAAGGCTATGATATGAAGAGCAATCAATTGACTGGACTGCAGGAAGCATTGCAGGCTGCTGAGGCTTCGGATGTCATTGTTGTGGCGGTAGGCGAGAGATTCGGTCAGAGTGGCGAGAAGGCTTCCAAAGTGAATATAGCCATACCCGAGGGGCAGCAGAAGCTGGTGTCGGAACTGGCAAAGACTGGAAAACCTGTCATTGCTCTTGTCATGTGTGGGCGTCCGGTAATCTTCAATGAGATAAGGGAACATGCTGATGCGGTACTGTGTACTTGGTGGCTGGGAAGTGAGGCCGGCAATGCCATATGCAATGTGTTGTGGGGAGAGTATAATCCTTCGGCTAAATTGCCCATAACATTTCCTGCACACGTAGGACAGATTCCCATTTATTATCAGAATAAGAGCACCGGCCGCCCTACCGCATTGAAACAGACCTATAAGGCATCTTATATCGATGCTTCCACTGAGCCTGCCTATCCTTTCGGATATGGGCTTTCGTACACGGATTTTGGATATTCTGATTTGAAACTGCTGCCGGGCAAGGCTGCAGGCGTCCATACGGAGGTATCGGTAAAAGTGACTAATACCGGTAAGTGTGCAGGAGAGGAAGTAGTCCAGTTGTATGTGCAAGATAAGGTAGCGTCTGTTACGCGCCCGATAAAGGAATTGAAGGGCTTCAGGAAAATTCATCTGAATGCGGGTGAAAGCAAAACTGTAGTTTTTCAGATAACTGACGATGCACTGGGATTCTATGACAATGAGATGAATTATATGGTAGAACCTGGTGATTTCGTCTTTATGGTGGGTGGCAGTAGTGATGATGTACAGCAGATTACCTATAACTTGGAAGAATAGGGTTCTTGTCCTATAAATGAAAAGCAAGGCTGTCCGGATATGATTCCAGACAGCCTTGCTTTTCTGTTTTAGTTGGTTATCACATTCGTGAAATACTCTTTGAACAGTTTTTCTGCCCGTTCCAGTTGTTCCGGAGTATTTTCCTTTACTTCTTTCAATTTGTAATCCCATCCCATGGCTTCGTATTTGTGAACGCCCAGACGGTGATAAGGAAGTATTTCCACCCGTTGTATTTGCCGGTATTTGCCGAAACTTTCACCCAGTAGGCGGATGTCTTCTTCCGAATCGCTGTAACCGGGAACCAGTACGTAGCGCAACCAGGAGGGGCGCCCATGTTCTTCGAGCCAGGCAGCGGTGCGGAGTGTCTGTTCGTTGCTCCGTCCCGTTAGCGTGCGGTGGCGTTCGGGATTGAATTGCTTGATGTCCAGCAGCACGAGGTCAGTCAGACTAAAGAGCTCTTCCACCTTTTCATTCCAGATGCCTCCGTTACTGTCCAGACAGATATGGATGCCGTTCGCCTTCAGCTCCTTGAAAAGAGGAATCAGCGCTTCTGCTTGCAGGGTAGGCTCACCGCCGGAGAAAGTAATACCTCCTTTCTTCCCGAAGAATGCCTTTTGGCTGATAGCCATTTGCAGAATCTCTTCCGGAGTGGTGGGAGTGCCTCCTTTTACATCAATCGTATCCGGATTGGCACAATACAGACAACGGAACGGACATCCTTGCAGGAAAACGACGAGCCGGAGACCCGGCCCGTCGAATGTTCCCATACTTTCGTAGGAGTGTACATTTATCATATTACATTCTTTCGTGGAATGAACGGCTGATGACTTCCAACTGATGCTCGCGGCTCAACTTCACGAAGTTCACGGCATAGCCGGAAACGCGGATGGTGAGTTGCGGATACTTTTCAGGATGTTCCATGGCATCTTCCAGCATTTCGCGGTTCAGTACGTTTACGTTCAAATGGTGGGCACCTTTGGTGAAGTAGCCGTCCATCATGGTTACCAGGTTCTCTACACGTTCTTCCGGTGTCGGGCCCAGTGATTTGGGAACAATGGAGAACGTATTGCTGATGCCGTCCTGCGAGTCGCGGTAGCGCAATTTGGCTACGGAGCTCAAGGAAGCGATGGCACCGTTCTTGTCACGTCCGTGCATTGGGTTGGCACCCGGAGCAAAGGCAACACCTTTGGCGCGTCCGTCCGGAGTGGCACCGGTCTTCTTGCCGTACATCACGTTGGAGGTGATAGTCAGCAAGGAAAGGGTGGGACGGGCATTCTTGTAGACAGGCAGCTTTTTCAGTTCTTCGCTGAAATAGTAAACGAGGTCTACTCCCAGGTGGTCCACACGGTCGTCATTATTGCCGAAGCAGGGGAATGAGCCTTCGGTGTCGAAACCTTCGGTCAGGCCGATTTCGTTGCGGCGTGCAGTGACTTTGGCATATTTGATGGCGGACAGTGAGTCTATGGCGATGGAAAGGCCGGCGACACCGTATGCCAGATTGATGCGTGGGTCGGTATCGATGAATGCCATCTGGGCTTTCTCATAATAATACTTATCATGCATGTAGTGGATGATATTCATGGCCTCGTTGTAGACACGGGCTATTTCAGTCAGTACCTTCTTGTAGTTGGCCATAACTTCCTCAAACTTCAGTGTTTCGCCGGTCAATACGGGAATACCTTTCACCATGACAGTTCCGGTGTTTTCGCAACGGCCACCGTTGATGGCAAGCAGCAGGGCCTTGGCAAGGTTGGCACGTGCACCGAAGAACTGGATTTGTTTGCCGATGGCTTGGTAGGATACACAGCAGGCGATGCCGTAGTCGTCGCAGTTGCGCACTTCACGCATCAGGTTGTCGTTTTCGTACTGAATGGAGCTGGTATCTACAGAAACTTTGGCGCAGAAATCCTTGAAACCTTCCGGCAGTTCGGGACTCCACAATACGGTCAAGTTCGGTTCCGGAGAAGGACCGAGGTTGTATAGCGTCTGCAAAAAGCGGAAAGAAGTCTTGGTGACTTTCACGCGTCCGTCGTTGAAACGGCCGCCAATGGCTTCGGTCACCCAAGTCGGGTCACCGGCAAAGATATCATTGTATGATTGCATACGCAGATGGCGTACCATGCGCAGCTTGATGACGAACTGGTCTATCAGTTCTTGCGCAAACGTCTCGTCAATCTTTCCATGAGCCAAATCGTATTCGATGAAAATATCGAGGAAAGAAGATACGTTACCCAGTGACATGGCAGCACCGTCCTGCTCTTTGATGGCAGCAAGATATGCCATGTATACCCATTGCACGGCTTCTTGGGCAGATGTAGCCGGGTGGCTGAGGTCAAGCCCATAATATTCACCCATTACTTTGATATCTTTCAAGGCTCTGATTTGTTCTGCCACTTCTTCGCGCAGGCGGATACGTGCTTCGGTCATCGGGCCTGTAAGGTTACGCAAGTCCTCCTGCTTGGCTTCGATAAGTCGGTCGATGCCGTAGAGTGCCAGACGCCGGTAGTCACCGATGATACGTCCGCGGGCATAGTTGTCGGGAAGACCGGTCAGAAATCCCAATGAGCGGAAGGAACGGATTTCTTCGGTATATACATCGAATACGCCGTCGTTATGTGTTTTGCGGTAATGGGTGAAGATGTCTTTTACTTTATCGTCCACTTCCACTCCGTTTTCACGGCATGCTTTTGCTACCACGTTGATGCCTCCGAAAGGTTTGATGGAACGTTTCAACAGTTCATCGGTCTGCAAACCGACAATGAGTTCATTGTCCTTATCAATATATCCGGCTTTATGAGAAGTAATGGTAGATACGGTGCTATTGTCCAGTGAACGGACGCCATTGTTGTTTCTTTCTTCTTCGAGAGCTTTCAGACAG
This sequence comes from Bacteroides sp. Marseille-P8574, assembly GCF_902825465.1. Taxonomy (NCBI): domain Bacteria; kingdom Pseudomonadati; phylum Bacteroidota; class Bacteroidia; order Bacteroidales; family Bacteroidaceae; genus Bacteroides; species Bacteroides sp. Marseille-P8574. The sequence goes on along the minus strand of NZ_CADEBE010000002.1, from coordinate 791,238 downwards.
ATGTCCCAGATACGTTTGGTACGTTCGGTAGGTCCCTGCAGAAAAGATGCATCTCCGGTATAGGGTGCGATGTTTTTACTGACGAAATCACTGACATTGATTTCTTTGCTCCAAAGCCCATTGGTAAAGGTTTTGTTCAATTCCATAAAATTTGTTTTTGTTAGTAGGTTAGATAATGTTATCCTTTAGAGCGCGCAAAAATACTGAATAAATTCCGTAATTTTATAAGAGAGATTCCCCTTTTTATGTTGAACAGCATAAAATAACTATTATTAGGTAGTGAATGTCCGGGGGAGTAGAGATGCTAATACTTTCTTTATATGTGGTTTACGAACAGAAACAAGAATCGGATAATAATCTGCATTATTTACAAATAATGTAGGTTTAAGAACAGTCGTATTCTGAACCTAATTCAGTCGTATAGTGAATGCCATTCAGTCGTATACTGAATAGGGTTCAATCGTATACTGAATGTGACTCTTTGTAAGCATACTGATATTCAGTAAGTTATAAAATATTATCTTGCCATTGATAAATTTTAACAAACAGCCTAAATGCCGTTATGTTCGTTCCGTAGTGGGTATAAACAAGAATTTTGGTATAATTGCTCTGTTTTTGTGCAGAAAAGTTTGTAGAATAAAAAATGATTTGTATCTTTGCACCGCTTTAAAAGAAAAGCACTTCTGAAAAAGAAGTTTTGGAGAGGTGGCAGAGTGGTCGATTGCGGCGGTCTTGAAAACCGTTGTGCTGCGAGGCACCCGGGGTTCGAATCCCTGTCTCTCCGCTGAATTAACCGGAAAAAACGGACAGTAAACACACAAGTCCCACAAATCCAATGATTTGTGGGACTTTTTTTATCCCCTTGTGCCTGCCTTAAAGTATTTATCTATTAAAAACTTAATCCTACGAAGCAGGTCAGAAAACAACATAAAAAAGGCCATCTATCCCAGACAGCCAATCTTTTGTTAACCTTAAATCTAATACTATGAAAAACACATTACAAATGTACATGTTTTCCGCTAACCTCCAAACCGGCAGCGGTTAATATTATATTATATAACAACCCTTAATGCTCATTAAGGCTTTATCAGCGAAAACGCAACGTGCATTTGCTCCCAACGCATCATCCGTTTGCCCGGTGTGCATTATGCATCCGGCACAGATGGATGATGCGTTTTGCAAATCCGTCACATCAACAGTCAATTCTAAAATAACCATTACAATGAAAGCAACCCCAAACAAAGGAATGAAACTCTCCGCTGAAGATGTCAGAGCCTGCCTTCAGCACCGCTTGCACCGTAGCTTGAACTATATACCTCATGCTGCGCTCCCGCTACATCTTTCAGAGCCGCTTGAAAAGCGTGGAACGCTGCCGTCTCACGCCAGCCAAGGTGCTGGGCTACTTCAAGGAGGAAGGGGAGGAGTTGGGGGTAGGAAGTAAATTGGTTAGTTCGGATGGAAAAATTCGTATATAATGCATAAGCCGCATCCGTCGAATATAATGAAAGGAGATGTGATGAACAATTACTAACTTATATTCGTGAGAATAGACTGATTGAGAAATATTAATAAAGTAAAGAACAAAAGATAACAAAATAGTATAGGACAGTTAAAGTACAAAGGACATTTCGGTAGCGTGGAATACGGTGAAGAAGACAATTGCTTGTTTGGCAAAGTTCTTGGTCTTAAAAAGGATTGTATTACCTATAAAGGTGAAATCATTAGTGAATTGAAAAGTAACTTTGAGGGTGCTATCCTTCATGGCATGGCAGCCGCCAACGTCTCTCCCATTCTAACTTTGCAACATGTTTTATTAATAAAAATATGCAAAATAGAGAATGTATTTCTAATACATTCTGATTATTTTAGTATATTATTATATAGGGTGGTGGAGGATGAGGTGAGTCCCTCTTCCGCCATCTTATTTATTTCATTAATTTTTAGCCGATTCTAACTGTTTATTTGTATCCCCTTGGCTGGTCCCTTACCTTTGTCATGTTATCGAATTAAGAATAGACAAAGATGGAAAAAGAAATGAGCCCCATGACAACGGAGATACTGAAGAAAGGTTATCTCCTCTTCCCCATTCCCCGCCGGTATACACGGTTTGGTGTTTCTTTGTGGGATATGCCAGACCCGGATAATGGGAATGTAGACACGCATTGGACGTATGGCGGTTATGAGTATGTGAGTAATCAAAACTTCCATCCAACCGCCTGCGATGCTCCATTCGCTGGAAAAGGAAATGTGCCCGGTTGTGCGGCCAATCGTGCGTCATCGTTGCAGGTAGCGGATTTTTTGTTCTTTATTTGCAGAAAGGTTATGCGGAAGTATTCCTGCAGGGCTCGGATAGTAGTGAATCCCGTTGTGTTTTAAAGTGTTATTATTTGTAGACAGTTAATGTCTTTTGTTGTCAGATTCATTGATTTTTATTCTCTTTTCGTATATTTGCGCCCATTAATTAAAGATTGTCACACGACTATTCTGAAAAAAGTGTGATATTCTGATAGCATATTTATAATAGGGTTATTCCTGATTTTACACTAAACTGGATAGGATTAATGGAGAATTTGAATGCAGTGATTACGGGAGTTGGAGGATATGTTCCGGACTATGTCTTGACTAATGATGAAATATCTAAAATGGTGGATACCAATGATGAATGGATTATGGGGCGCATTGGTATAAAGGAAAGACGCATTTTGCATGAGGAGGGGCTTGGAACTTCATATATGGCTCGTAAGGCTGTGAAACAACTGATGCAGCGCACAAAGACCAGCCCGAATGACATTGACTTGGTTATCGTAGCTACTACCACTCCCGATTATCACTTTCCTTCTACCGCGTCCATCTTATGTGACAAATTGGGCCTGAACAATGCTTTTGCTTTTGACATGCAGGCTGTTTGCAGTGGATTTCTGTATGCAATGGAGGCGGGGGCGAATTTCATACGTTCCGGAAAATATAAGAAGGTTGTCATAGTAGGAGCTGATAAGATGTCATCGGTGATTGATTATACAGACCGCGCTACCTGTCCTATTTTTGGTGACGGTGCTGCTGCTTTCATGCTGGAACCCACCCGGGAGGATATGGGAGTAATGGATGCCGTATTGAGAACAGACGGGAAAGGTCTGCCTTTTTTACATATCAAAGCGGGAGGCTCCGTATGTGCTCCATCTTACTATACACTGGACAATCGGATGCATTATATTTATCAGGAAGGACGTACAGTCTTTAAATATGCTGTGGCCAATATGGCGGATGCTTGTGAGGCGGTCATGGAGAGGAATCACTTGACGAAGGAGGACATTGACTGGGTGATTCCCCATCAGGCAAACATGCGTATAATTACTGCTGTTTCGCAACGCTTGGGAGTATCTCCCGAAAAGGTAATGGTCAATATAGAACGGTATGGAAATACAAGTGCCGGCACGCTTCCATTGTGTGTATGGGATTTCGAGGATAAGCTGAAAAAGGGGGATAAACTGATTTTTACAGCATTCGGAGCAGGATTTGCTTGGGGGGCTATTTACGTGAAGTGGGGATACGACGGAAAAGGTTGAGGCTCTCTGATAAGATTTAGGTTGTTTGTTTTTTTTCTGATACAACTTTTAGTATCTTTGCGAAACAGCAGTTTTTTATTGTGACAGAAAATTGCATGTGTTTTGTTAACCATATAGAAAACTAAAAACAATCAGCGTATTATGAACCAGGAATTATCCATGAGCCCCAATCTATTGGTGGCTGCCCTTCAAAAACCGGCTTCCGAATTTACGAAAGCAGACATTGTTTCCTATATAAAGGAGAACGACATTCGTATGGTGAACTTCATGTATCCTGCGGCAGACGGGAGACTGAAGACACTGAACTTTGTCATCAATAATGAGGCATACCTTGATGCCATACTTACATGTGGTGAACGCGTAGACGGTTCCAGCTTGTTTCCGTTTATAGAGGCCGGTAGCAGTGATTTGTATGTAGTGCCGCGTTTCCGGACCGCTTTTATAGATCCTTTTTCTGAATTGCCCACGTTGTCAATGCTCTGTTCTTATTTTAATAAGGATGGTGAACCGTTGGAAAGTTCTCCGGAATATACCCTGCGTAAGGCATGTCAGGCATTTACTGAGGTTACGGGGATGGAATTTCAGGCTATGGGAGAATTGGAATATTATGTAATTTCTGAAAATGACGGATTGTTCCCGGCTACCGACCAACGTGGTTATCATGAATCGGCCCCTTATGCCAAGTTCAATGATTTCCGTACGGAATGTATGTCATATATTGCGCAGGCAGGCGGACAGATAAAGTATGGGCATTCTGAAGTCGGTAATTTTACGCTGGACGATAAGATTTATGAGCAGAATGAAATAGAATTCCTGCCGGTGCGTGCCGAGGAGGCTGCTGACCAACTGGTGATAGCAAAATGGGTTATTCGTAATCTGGCTAGCCAGTATGGATATAACATTACTTTTGCACCGAAAATCACGGCAGGAAAAGCCGGTTCCGGATTGCATATACATATGCGTATCATGAAGGACGGGCAGAACCAGATGCTGAAAGATGGGGCACTCTCTGAAACAGCCCGTAAGGCCATTGCGGGCATGATGAAGCTGGCTTCTTCCATTACGGCTTTCGGTAATACAAATCCTACTTCCTATTTTCGTCTGGTTCCTCATCAGGAAGCACCGACCAACATTTGCTGGGGCGACCGCAACCGTTCGGTATTGGTACGCGTTCCGTTGGGCTGGTCGGCAAAAACGGATATGTGCATGTTGGCAAATCCGTTGGAGACCCCAAGTCATTATGATACTACACAGAAACAGACGGTGGAAATGCGTTCGCCTGACGGTTCGGCCGATTTGTATCAATTGATTGCCGGACTTGCTGTAGCTTGCCGTTATGGATTTGAGATAGACGATGCTTTAGGAATTGCAGAAAAAACATATGTCAATGTAAATATCCACAAGAAAGAAAATGAAGATAAGTTGAAACAACTGGAACAGCTTCCTGATAGTTGTGCCGCTTCTGCCGATTGCTTGGAAAGACAGCGTGCTGTCTTTGAACAATACCATGTGTTCAGTCCTGCAATGGTTGATGGGGTTATCTCTAAACTGCGTTCTTACGAGGATAGAACCTTGCGTGCAGAGATACAAGACAGTCCGGAGGAGATGCTGAAACTGGTCGAGAAGTATTTCCACTGCGGATAGGAGAAGAAATGAGGGCATAACTCACCGCAGGTTACACAGATTGCTATAGAATTTCTGATAATCAGGAACTTTTATCTGTGTTAATCTGCGGTGATTGTGTATTTTGACACCTCTCCATTATTCCTTTGGCTTTGAATACTGGTTCTGCTTTTTGTATTTCCGATTCGAAGCCGAACCAATAACCATTTTGGGTATTGTCGTCAATGGGTAGAAAACATAAGCGGAGGCTTTCTTTGTAGTTTCCATAGATGACTTCCCAATATTCCGGTGGCATCTGGCGCTTGGTCTTGACTTTCTCTGCTGGTTTTTTCTTTAATGACATGCCTGCCTCTATCCAGGCAATGGTGACCATGATTTTATAGGCCGGATAATGCATACTGCAGAATTCATAGAGTACGAGACCTCGCTTTTCCAGGCTCATGGGCTGGTCTATAAGATTTTTATCGATTAAAAATTCCAGAAAGCGACGTAGGAAGTCGTTGTCATCCAGAATCAGCTTGCGGGTGATGGCTTGCCAAGCAGTTGTGTTATAGAATCCATCCAGAAGACGTGACAGTTGCCGGGCTGTTTGAAGCTCGTTGACACTGGTTTCATTTGTTTGAAGCACTTCATAAGGGGGGAGAGGAGAATATCGGATGCCCAGTTCTTCCGCTCTTCTTCTCATTTCTGTGCCGGGAAGTAACTTCAGGGATTCAAGCTGTATCTCGCCGGCATTGTATCCGGCAAGTGTACGCACATCTTCAAATATTTCGGATAGGCGGTATAGAGGCAAGCCGGCAATGAGGTCGGCGTGTGTTTCCATATTGGGTAGGGAACATAGGAAACGAAGACCTTGCAGTGAGTCCTCCAGGCTTCCCATCCGACGGCTTTTTTGGAGGACCGGTTCGCGCAGGCTTTGAATACCGGCCTCGAGATGGAGCAATCCTTTAGGTAGCTTTTTCAATTCATTTTTCAGCTCTTCGGATAATAGTGCAGGGTGTATTTCTAAGTGAAAGCATATGTCCGAGTTGAATTCCAGGAAAAGTTGCAGTAATTCTTTAGCACGGCGCGGATTATAATTAAAGGTCCGGTCGAGGACGCGTACGTTTTTTATTCCATGGCTGTGGATAATTTGAAGGCGTTCACGGATACTTTCAATGGACAGTGTGCGCACCGGTTTTTCTTCACCGCTGACGCAGAATGCGCATGTGTTGAAACAGCCTCGGGTAGTCTCCAGTTGTACGAATGGTTTGCTCCAGTTGAAGAAACTGCTGTTTTCCGGCGGTACGAGTCGGGAAAAGTTGAGTACACGGGCTATGCCGTTGTCTATATATTGCTTTTGAGGATTCATATAGCAAAGCCCCGGAATGCTGTCCCATTTTTCCGGCTGGTTCCAGCAAGACAGCCATTGGGGGAATGCTTCTTCTCCCTCTCCCCTGAATACACAGTCGATGAAAGGGTTTTTATGCAGAAAGTCTTCATTGTTTCCTAAGAATTCAGGTCCGCCCAAAATGAAGCAGCTATTGGGAAGCAATGCTTTTAATCTCGCCGTGATGTGCAACAGTTGTTCGTGGTTGAACAACCATGTCGTTGCGGCAATGATGTCGGGTTGGTGCCGGTATATTTCGTCGACAATCATTCCTACGTTTTCATTGATGGTGGCAGATACGATTTCCCATTTTACGGAATTGTTCTTTGCTATTTGTGCGTGCAGTGCAGGGAGTGCCAACGAAGAGTGTGCATACGAGCTATTGAGGTCTATCCAAAGAATTTTCATGTTTAATTGAGTTTCATCTTTGCAAAGATAACTGATTTTGCTTTTCGTATAAACAAAAAGGGTTATATTTGCATGACGGAAATCGAAAATAGTAGAGTGTTGGTATAGAATGTTTTTTGAAAGATGAAATATTTCTTTTGTATTCTTATTTCTATAAGGTGATAAAGGGTTATCTTATCACTGGCTTGATAAAGTAAGGAAGGAAGTGCTATTAAGTGTGATTGATACAGAATGCAAAATATCGGAATAAGTTTCCAGCTATTTTGAACATTTTGAGAAAGTAAACTCTTTTGTACAAGAACTGGTTTAGGTAATTGATTCCTTCCTATGATGTAGGGATACTCTGTGAGGAGTATCCCTACAATTTTTTACATTGATTCCACGTTGCCTCCCTTTGAGGGGAATTGTTTGGACAATAACAAAAAAGAGGAATATTCTTTCGAATTTCCTCTTCTTTGCGGGTGGCAGATGGGACTCGAACCCACGACATTCAGAACCACAATCTGACGCTCTAACCAACTGAACTACAGCCACCATGTTAGTGCATTTCTTAAATGCGGTGCAAAGATAGGGATAATCTTTAATATTGCAAAGAATGAGACGAAATTTTTTGAGATTTCTGCATTATTTTTTCTTCTCGTAGATATCTATATTGTGCTGCTGGAGCAGCTTTCGAGAGCTTTTGACGAAGATTTCCAGGTGTTTACGAGCTTCCGGAGTTAAATGTTCTGTAGGAAAACTGGCAGGATAAAGAATGTAATTTTTTTCTTTAGTAAGTTCCGGCCGGCCGGTCCAGACCAGATTATATCCACAATAGGAAACACGACAGTATGGAAAAGGCAGAGGATTGGAGTCTGGCAGGGGCGTCTGACTCTGACCGATGTAAGAGGGACGGATGGGTTGGGGGAGAGGATGTTTCTCCAACTGCAAAGTGAAGATGAGGCCGCCGTCAGTGTTGGCCTTGCTCATATTGGAAATGAAGTTTCCCAAGGAATAGACTATGATGTGCTGTTCGGTACCGTTGGTACGTAGTTCCATTGGTTGAATGACGTGAGGGTGTGAACCGATAATATGTGTTACGCCTTGTTGGAGCAACCAGTTGGCCAGTTCGCGTTGCTCACGGTTGGGAAGGGACTGATATTCCTCTCCCCAATGCATACAGGCAATAATGGCATCCGGTTGGCGTGCCTTGGCACTTTGGATATCTTGCAGGATGGTATTCTTATCAATATAGTTTACGATATTGGGAGAGGTAGCCTTGATACCATTGGTGCCGTAAGTATAGTTGAGTAGGGCAATGCGAAAGCCGTTTCTGTTGATGAACAGGGGATAGCGTTGCCTGCGCTCCGACAGATTCTTGTAGGTGCCTGCGTAACGAATACCGGAGGAGTCGAGCAATTGTATGGTACGCTCCATCCCCTTTTTCCCACGGTCCAGACAGTGGTTGTTGGCTGTCAGTAAAATATCGAATCCGGCGTCCTTTATGGCTTGAAGATATTCATCGGGGGCGCTGAACATAGGATAGCCCCGATAGGGCTTGCCCCCCAATGTGACTTCCAGATTTCCTATGGCGAGGTCTGCCTGGGATATTTGCTCTTTTATGAGGGAGAAGCAGGAGGAGTAGTCATATTTTCCTTCAGATACATGTGCTGCGTCTATTTGTGCCTGGTGCTGCATCAGGTCACCGACAAATAATAGCGTAATCCTTTCCTGGGAGGAAAGGGTTACGCTATACAGTAAGACAGTCATGAAGACGACGAGCGTTTTCATGACGTTGTTATTGGTAGATTGCTTTCTTGCCGGCAAGCAATGTATTCTTCATAAGGGAAACGATGGTCATCGGACCTACGCCTCCCGGTACGGGGGTAATGAATGAACATTTAGGAGCTACTTCATCGAATTTCACATCACCGGTCAACTTGAACCCGGATTTCTTGGAGGCATCGGGCACACGGGTAGTACCTACATCAATAACGACAGCACCTTCCTTGACCATTTCCGCCTTAACAAAGTTCGGTTGTCCCAACGCAGCAATGATGATGTCCGCTTCCTGGCATTCCTTTACCAGGTCTTTGCTGCGGCTGTGGCATACGGTTACTGTGGCGTCGCCGGGATAAGCTTTCTGCATCATCAGGGCAGCCATGGGTTTGCCGACAATGTTACTGCGTCCCAATACCACGCATTTCTTGCCTGAAGTTTCTATCTGATAGCGCTTCAGCAGTTCAAGGATACCGTTGGGGGTAGCGGATACATAGCAGGGAAGACCAATGGACATCCGTCCCACATTGATGGGATGGAAACCGTCCACATCCTTACGGTAGTCGATGGTTTCAATCACCTTTTGCTCAGAGATATGTTTGGGCAAGGGAAGCTGTACAATGAAACCGTCCACATCTGCATCCTCGTTCAATTCGCGTACTTTGGCAAGCAGTTCCTCTTCGGTAACGTCTGCCTCGTAACGGATAAGGGAGGACTTGAATCCGCAAACTTCGCATGCTTTTACTTTGGCGGCAACGTAGGTTTCGCTACCTCCATCGTGTCCTACAAGAATGGCGGCCAGATGCGGGCGTTTACCCCCACGAGCCACTATCTCGGCTACTTCTGCTGCAATCTCTTGCTTTACTTGCTCTGAAATTGCTTTTCCATCAATCAGTGTCATAGGCTATTATCTTATCTTTTTAATTTCGGCATCATCTTGCCCATCTTGCTGCCAGTGACCATCTTCATCATCTTGCGGGTCTGGTCAAACTGTTTCAGCAGGCGGTTTACTTCCTGAATATTCGTACCGCTACCTTTGGCAATGCGCTGGCGGCGTGAACCGTTCAGAATGGCCGGATTACTGCGTTCTTCCGGAGTCATGGAGTAAATAATGGCTTCAATGCTCTTGAAGGCATTGTCGTCAATGTCTATATCCTTGATGGCTTTGCCTACGCCCGGTATCATGGAGGCAAGTTCCTTCAAGTTACCCATTTTCTTGATTTGTGCAATCTGGCTCAGGAAGTCGTTGAAGTCGAACTGGTTCTTGGCAATCTTCTTTTGCAGGCGTTTGGCTTCTTCCTCGTCATATTGTTCCTGTGCACGTTCCACCAAAGATACGATGTCACCCATACCGAGGATACGGTCGGCCATACGTGAGGGATGGAATTGGTCTATGGCATCCAGCTTTTCACCGGTACCTACAAACTTGATGGGCTTGTTTACCACCGAACGGATAGAAAGGGCGGCACCACCGCGGGTATCACCATCCAGTTTGGTCAATACTACACCATTGAAGTCGAGCCGTTCGTTGAATTCCTTAGCGGTGTTCACTGCATCCTGACCGGTCATTGAATCCACTACGAACAGAATTTCGTCCGGATTGATGGCCTTCTTGATGGCGGCAATCTCGTTCATCATCTCCTCATCCACTGCCAAACGACCGGCTGTATCGACAATTACAAGGTCGTAGCCTTTGGCTTTGGCTTCTTGGATGGCATTTTGGGCAATGGCTACCGGATTCTTGCTGTCCGGTTCCGAGTACATAGGTACGCCAATCTGTTCAGCCAGTACGCGTAACTGCTCGATGGCAGCAGGACGGTATACGTCACAAGCCACCAATAACGGCTTTTTGTTCTTCTTGCTCTTCAGCATGCGGGCCAGCTTTCCGGAGAAAGTTGTCTTACCGGAGCCTTGCAAACCGGACATTAGGATAATGGCAGGCTTGGAGTCGAGGTTTATTTCAGAAGTCTCGCCGCCCATGAGCTGGGTCAGTTCATCGTGCACGATTTTTACCATCAGCTGGCTGGGCTTAACGGCTGTCAGCACGTTTTGTCCCAAGGCTTTTTCCTTAACGGTATCGGTGAAGTTTTTGGCTACCTTATAGTTCACGTCGGCATCCAAAAGTGCCTTACGTACGTCTTTCAGGGTTTCCGCAACATTAATTTCGGTGATTTTACCCTCACCTTTCAAAATTTTAAACGACCTTTCAAGTCTCTCGCTTAAATTATCGAACATAGTATCTAATTACAATTACTAAATTACAAATTACTCTTATTGAGGCGCAAAAGTACAAAAAATCCCTTTAACTGCCTTCTTTTGAAGCAGAATATTATTGAAGACTTGCAGTGGATGGGCGAAAAGAATGGAAGTGCCGGTCAGGGCACTGATAATTATCTATATTATTCTGTTTTTTGAGGGCTTTTTACTTATTTTCTATGTATGAAAAAACGGATATACAAAAGCTTCCACCTACGTTTATGGACGTAAATGGAAGCTTTTGTACAATATCTGTATGCAGTTATTGTTAACTGTTCATGCTCATCAGGAATTCGTCGTTGTCTTTGGTCTTCTCCAGACGGTCTTTTACGAAGTCCATGGCTTCTATCGGATTCATGTCGGCAAGGTACTTGCGGAGAATCCACATGCGGTCCAGTGTCTGCTTGTCTTGCAGCAGGTCGTCGCGGCGGGTGCTGGAGGCAACGATGTTGACAGCCGGGAAGATACGCTTGTTGGACAAGTTGCGGTCGAGCTGCAACTCCATATTACCCGTACCCTTGAATTCTTCGAAGATAACCTCGTCCATCTTCGAGCCGGTGTCAATCAAGGCAGTGGCAAGGATGGTCAGTGAACCACCGCCCTCGATGTTACGTGCTGCACCGAAGAAGCGTTTGGGCTTATGCAATGCGTTGGCATCCACACCACCGGAAAGCACTTTGCCGGAAGCCGGGGATACGGTGTTGTAGGCACGTGCCAGACGGGTGATGGAGTCGAGGAAGATGACAACATCGTGTCCGCATTCCACCATGCGTTTTGCTTTTTCAAGGACGATGCCGGCAATCTTCACGTGGCGTTCTGCCGGTTCGTCGAAGGTAGAGGCGATTACTTCCGCATTGACGGTGCGAGCCATGTCGGTAACTTCCTCCGGGCGTTCGTCGATGAGCAGCATAATCATGTAGACTTCCGGATGATTGGCGGCAATGGCGTTGGCAATGTCTTTCATCAAGATGGTCTTACCGGTTTTGGGCTGTGCTACAATCAAGGCACGCTGACCTTTGCCGATGGGAGCAAACAAGTCTACGACACGGGCCGACATAGAGTCGGAGTATCCGCCTTTGCAAAGCTTGAACTTCTCGTCCGGGAAGAGGGGGGTGAGGTGCTCGAACGGTACGCGGTCGCGTACGAAAGCCGGGTCACGTCCGTTTATTTTGGATACTTTTACCAGCGGGAAGTACTTTTCGCCTTCTTTCGGGGGACGGATTACGCCTTCTACCACATCACCGGTTTTCAGGCCGAACAATTTGATTTGTGATTGTGATACGTAAATATCGTCCGGTGAGGACAAATAGTTGTAATCGGAGGAACGGAGGAAGCCGTAGCCATCCTGCATGATTTCCAGTACACCGGTTCCGGTGAGGATGTCGTCGAATTCGTACGCTTTCTCGCGTTCTATTACGGGTTTGCGTTCCGGAGCGGCGGGATAGTTCTCTCCGTTGTTATAGGGTTGTGCAGGGCGCTGCTGCGCGGGGCGCTGTTGGTTATAGCCACCGGTACGGTTATTATTGTTGTTATTATTATATGGGTTGTTGTTGTCACGGGGACGGAGGCGTGGGCGTTGTGGCTGTTGCGGTTGTAGTTCGGCAGGGGCAACGGCAGGAGTGGGAGTTGCGGGAGTTTCTGCTTTGGTCGCTTCGAATTTACCGATAAGTTCGGAAGGCAACTCTATCTTTTCTGTGGGGAGGTCTTCAATGGGGATGAAGTCATCTGCCGCCTCGGCCAGAATAGGGCTTTCGTCCGGTACGATATTCTTCACGGCTTTTTTAGCTTCCACTTTTTTAGCTTCCGCTTGAGGTTCTGTTTTCGGAGCTTTAGCCTCGAAGTTCAGTTCCGGTTCGGCAACCTTCGGGGTTTCTGTTGCTTGGGGTGCGGCAGCCTCTTCCTTTACCTTGCGGGGACGTCCCGGTTTGCGTTTTTGGGGGGCGGCTTCTTTGGCTGGCGCCAGCGTTGCAGCTTCTATGGTCGGTTCTTGGGGTGCTTCCACAGTTTTGGGTTGTTCTTTCGCAGCCGGTATTTCCTCAGTTTTGGCTTTGGTGAGGTCTCCGTTTTTATTGGCTGAGAACACTTTGTCGGCGCCTTCCTTTTTTACGGTCTTTACAGTGACGCGCGAGCGTTTTTGTTTTTCCCCTTTGCGCTCTTCCTTCAGCTTGTCGGCGGCAACTTTCTTGGTAGCGCCTGCGATAGCTTGTTCGTCAAGTATCTTGTAAACAAGTTCTTCTTTTTTGAGTGAGTCTGTTTTTTTTATACCCAGTTCTTGGGCAATAGTTTGTAGTTCCGACAAATTTTTGTCGTTCAGTTGAATGATGTTATACATACAGTATATATGTGAATGGTTTAAAATTTACTTTTATTGAAAGGCATAAGTGCACAATTGCAGTTGTTGTAGGAAGCAACTTGGGCAAGTTTACCTTGTGATATATGATTTATATGGGATATTTATTATTGAACCGGAAATCTGATAAACAATTCTCGCCACAGCAAGAAGTCGCAGAATGTTTCAACGGTGCAAAGGTAATAAATATTTTTGGTTTCATAAACAAATCATCTTTTTTTTAAATTTAAAACTTTATCTTTGCTGTATTAACAACAACATGAAGGATTGGTTTATGAATATAGATGAAGTGCAGTTGATAACTTTTTCACCTACTTGTACCTCTAAACAAGTGGGAGAGGCAATTGTTCACGGAACGGGAATTTCGTCTGTCTCCAAAGTGGACCTCACCTTGGAAGCGGCGGGTAAAAGGGAGGTGCCTTCCCATGCTTTGGCGGTCATCACGGTGCCCGTATATGGCGGTCATGTGGCTCCTTTGGCATTGGAGCGAATGAAGGAGCTTCGTGCTGACGGTGCACCTGCCGTGGTTGTGGTGGTTTACGGCAACCGGGCCTATGAGAAGGCTTTGGTGGAATTGGATGCTTTTGTCACGAAGTTGGGTTTCAAGGTAATTGCAGGCGCTACGTTTGTAGGCGAGCACTCTTATAGCAGTGAGAAATACCCGGTAGCGGCCGGACGTCCGGATGCGGACGATTTGGAGTATGCAAAGCTTTTTGGTGAAAAGATACGTGCTAAAATTGCGGCAGCCGAAGATATGGAGAAACTGTATGGAGTGGATGTGGCCCGTATCCAGCGCCCGCGCCAGCCTTTCTTCCCGTTGCTACGCTTTTTGCGCAGAGTCGTCAAGTTGCGTAAGAGTGGGGTGCCTATGCCCCGCACTCCGGAAGTGGATGCGGAACGTTGTACGCATTGCGGATATTGCGTGAAGCATTGTCCTGCAGGAGCCATTATAAAAGGAGACGAGTGTAACACGGTTGCAGAGAAATGCATCAAGTGTTGTGCTTGTGTGAAAGGCTGTCCGCAGAAGGCGCGCACGTATGACACGCCGTTTGCCGTATTGCTTTCCGATTGCTTCAAGAAACAGAAGGAGGACAGAATCATTCTGTGATGGCTACTGGCCGGTGGTTGATACAACCAGCACTTTCCGGGTTTTTTCGTCTATTCTGAAACGGTTGTCCGCCCGTTCTCCCACCAGCCAGATGATGTCATCTCCGCAGCAAAGTACCCATTGCCGTTCTTTGCGCAGAAGGGAGAACTTGCGGTCGGTCAGGTAGTCGCTTACCTTCTTCCGTCCTTTCATGCCGAAGGGCACGAAACTGTCTCCCTGCTTGCAAAGGCGCAGCGAGAGGGGATGCTTGAGTTTGTCGGCATCAAAGCAGGCGGTGGCTTTGTCGCGTGGAATAATGAAATCCGGTGTATAGGGATGCTCTTTTATTTCCAGTAGCGGCTTTACGGCTTCTTGTACGGGTTCTATCAACAACGAGCCGCGGTCTTTGATGACACGCCAGCCGGGGGTAGTAAAGACTTTACCGGGCTGTCCGTCCAATGTCCGGCAGATGTCCCTTACTTGTGCGGCGTTGAATCCAAGCGGATGCAAGATCTCAAATAAGACCGTTTCCGATGCCGCTTCTTGCTTCAGGGCGTTGATACTTATGCCTTCCGATGTCTTGACCCGCAGTTTGGCTTCTTCTATACCTATATTATATATAGAGGCCGCATCGTCCAGATGCTCTGCCGTTTTGAGGATGCTTTCCTTGACGGAGGGGTTTATCTCCTGCATCATGGGAAGCAGGTTCAAGCGTATTTTGTTGCGGGTATATTCGTCCTGCAGATTGGTGCTGTCTGTCACGTAGGCTTGCCCGATACTTTCCAGATAATCGGTGATTTCCTTTCTGTCCAGGCAGAGCAAGGGACGGACTATATGTCCGTTTCGGGGGCGTATGCCCCGCAATCCGTTGATGCCGGTACCGCGAATCAGATTGAGCAGCAATGTCTCCACACTGTCATCCTGATGGTGGGCGACGGCAATGACGGTTGCACTGCATGCTTCCCTTGTTTTTTCAAACCACGCGTAGCGCAATTCCCTTGCAGCCATTTCGATGGAGATATGCCGTTCCTTTGCTTCCCGCTCTGTGTTGAAATGGACGGTGTGCAGCGTCACCCGGTGCTCCAGGCAGAGCTGGCGTACAAAGTGCTCGTCGCGGTCGGATTCCGCTCCGCGCAGATGGAAGTTGCAATGGGCGGCTTCGCATGTGTATCCCAGGCTGAGGAGCAGGCGCAGCAACGCCACGGAGTCCGCCCCGCCACTCAGTGCCACAAGTATCTTGTCGTCCGGCGAGAAGAGTTTGTGGCGTTCGATGTATTGTACTACCTTCTGCATATTCAACTTATTCGACTATAGAGTAGTGCAAAGATAGTGCAAACGATTTTTATTGCCACATCTGCAAGTATCTATTTTCAGAATCTTTATCGGCTAAGGTCGTATTTGCTAAAAGCTAATCTTACCACAGCTGTGTTTTATGCATACCACATCTTTGTTCTTTTCTTACCACAACTGTGGTAAGAAAAGAACAAAGATGTGGTGATGTTACGATTTAGTATCTCTGGAAATAGTGTTCTGCCTTTTGGGCATTGTTGTTTAGTATCTTTTGGGGGAATTAAATGATGGTTCAATCTTTTCTCTTTCGCTTATCACGGCTCTTTCATTTATAGGAGTTAAGGGGGGTAAAACCTTTAAAGGAAAGAACTGTGTCTGCTTATTTAAAAACATTCTAAATTATTTGTGCCTTGCGGACATAAGTATTATCTTTGCCCCCAAAATAGAAAAGAAAGGCAGAAAGACTATGCGTTTGTCCGAATTGAATACCGGTGAAAAAGGTGTAATCGTAAAAGTGCTGGGACACGGTGGTTTCCGCAAACGGATTGTGGAAATGGGATTTATTAAAGGTAAAACAGTGGAGGTCTTGCTGAATGCTCCGTTACGTGACCCTATCAAATACAAAGTAATGGGATATGAGATTTCTCTTCGTCGGCAGGAGGCTGAGATGATAGAGATTATCAGTGAGCAGGAAGCCAAGGAGCAGGCTGTGCAGCCCGATTACCACGAGGGGCTGGGCGAAAACATGCATTTGGGCGAAGATGAGCTGAAGCAACTGGCCCTCGGCAAACGCCGCACCATAAATGTGGCTTTGGTGGGAAATCCCAACTGTGGTAAAACTTCTCTTTTCAACATCGCTTCTGGTTCGCACGAGCATGTGGGCAATTACAGTGGCGTTACGGTAGATGCCAAGGAGGGGTATTTTGACTTCCAGGGCTACCATTTCCGTATTGTCGACCTTCCCGGAACCTATTCCCTCTCGGCCTACTCCCCTGAAGAAATCTATGTTCGTCGGCACATCATTAATGAAACACCGGATATCATTATCAATGTTGTGGACTCTTCCAATCTGGAACGCAATCTTTATCTCACCACCCAGCTGATTGACATGAACGTGCGCATGGTGATTGCACTGAACATGTACGATGAGCTGGAAGCTAGTGGAAACACGCTGGATTATGTAAAGCTCAGCCAGTTGTTCGGAGTCCCGATGTTGCCTACGGTCAGCCGTAGCGGGAAGGGCATCGAACAGCTGTTTCATGTGATTATCAATATTTACGAAGGGTGCGATTTCCTCGACCATAAAGGAAGGATACGCAGCGAGATATTGAATGACCTTCGCAGCTGGCATCAGGAGTATGTTCCCGACCATGATTTCGGCAGCCATAAAGAAGAGGTGGAACAGCCGCGCGGCTTTTTCCGCCATATCCACATCAATCACGGTCCAGAGTTGGAGCGTAGCATTGAGGAGGTGAAGCGCGTCATCAGCGTCAATGAGAACATCCGTCACAAATATTCCACGCGTTTCCTTGCCATCAAGCTGCTGGAGAACGACGGAGACTTGAAAAAGATTGTGGAGGAGCTGCCCAACGGAAAGGAAATTCTTGCCGTCCGCGACCGGGAAGAGGCACGGATTGCCGAGGTGATGAACGAGGAGAGCGAGCAGGCCATCACCGACGCCAAGTATGGTTTTATAGCCGGTGCCCTGCGCGAGACCTATGTGGACAATCATCAGGATACGTCGCGTACCACTCAAATCATAGACTCAATCGTTACCCACCGCGTATGGGGCTATCCCATTTTCTTCCTTTTCCTTTATCTGATGTTCGAAGGCACCTTTGTGCTGGGCGACTATCCTATGCAGGGGATTGAGTGGCTGGTAGGCGAATTGGGTGACCTGATACGCGACAACATGTCCGAAGGACCGCTGAAAGACCTTCTGGTGGATGGCATTGTCGGGGGTGTGGGAGGTGTCATTGTATTCCTGCCGAATATTCTGTTGCTCTATTTCTTCATCTCCTTGATGGAGGACTCAGGCTATATGGCACGTGCCGCTTTCATTATGGATAAGATTATGCATAAAATGGGGCTGCATGGAAAGTCCTTCATTCCGCTGATTATGGGCTTTGGCTGCAATGTTCCCGCTATCATGGCTTCGCGCACCATCGAGAACCGCAAGAGCCGTCTGGTGACGATGCTCATCAACCCGCTGATGTCGTGCAGCGCCCGTCTGCCCATCTATTTATTGCTGGTAGGCGCCTTCTTCCCGAACAATGCGAGCTTTGTGCTGTTGGTAATCTATGCCATCGGTATTCTGTTGGCAGTGCTCATGGCACGCATTTTCTGCCGCTTCCTGGTGAAAGGGGACGATACACCGTTCGTCATGGAGCTGCCGCCTTATCGTATGCCGACGTCCAAGGCCATCTTCCGCCATACGTGGGAGAAGGGAGCGCAGTATCTCCGCAAGATGGGAGGTATCATTATGGTGGCATCCATCGTTATCTGGGCATTGGGATATTATCCCAACCACGATGAATATGAAAGTGTGACGGAACAGCAGGAAAATTCCTACATCGGTCGGATTGGTAAAGCCATGGAACCGGTCATCGAACCGTTAGGATTCGACTGGAAACTGGGTATTGGCATCCTTTCCGGCGTGGGTGCCAAGGAACTGGTGGTAAGCACGCTCGGAGTGCTTTATGCCGACGATGCCGAGGCAGATGCCGTAAGCTTGAGCGAACGCATTCCAATAACGCCCCTGGTGGCTTTCGGCTACATGGTGTTTGTGCTGATTTATTTTCCGTGCATCGCCACGTTGGCAGCCATTAAAGGGGAGTCGGGCAGTTGGAAGTGGGCCGTGTTTGCGGGGCTTTATACTACTGCGCTGGCCTGGCTGATGTCTTTTGCAATTTATCAGATAGGAGGTCTGTTTTTATGATGAATAGTTGGCAGGAGTGGGTAGTAGCCTTATTGTTGTTGCTCTGCGCTGTGCGGATTGGCATGAGTATTTATTCTTTTTTTCATCGGGTCAAAGAAAATGGTAATCCGTGTGATAGCTGTGCAAGTGGCTGTGAACTAAAGAATTTGTATGATAAGAAGCGTGCGGAGTGCAGTGGAGTGACGAAAAAAAAGAAGAAAAGTTGTTGCGGATAGTTGGTAGTTTCAAAAAAAGTGCTACCTTTGCATCCGCAAACAAGAAATAAAGAGTTCTTGTAAGAACCGGTACCTTGGATGAGTGGCTTAGTCAGCGGTCTGCAAAACCGTGTACGGCAGTTCGAATCTGCCAGGTACCTCGAAGAATAAAACTCCGAAACTGCTTTTTAAAAGTGTTTCGGAGTTTTTTGTTATAGGGAATTGTTTGCCCATTCTATAAAATATCATTCGCTGAATAGTTACAGCTTACTTATTAAAGATTGAATAAAATGAAAAAAGTAGGATTTCTGATTTTCTGTCTGTTTGCTATGTGCAGCATGGCAGGCAAGGCACAGGATGTAGTGGCGGACAGTACCGGCTACATCGTTAAGGTAGGGGAGATGGCTCCTGATTTTACAGTGAAGCTGACGGATGGGAAAAGCATTACCCTTTCGGAACTTCGTGGGAAGGTGGTCATGTTGCAGTTTACCGCAAGCTGGTGTGGAGTGTGCCGTAAGGAGATGCCTTTCATTGAGAAGGATATTTGGCTGAAGCATAAGTCGAATCCGGATTTTATGCTGATTGGCATTGACCGTGACGAGCCGTTGGAGAAAGTGATTGCTTTTGGTAAGTCAACCGGAGTGACCTATCCTTTGGGTCTGAACCCGGGAGCGGATATATTTGCGAAGTATGCGCTCCGCAAGGCAGGCATCACACGCAATGTCCTAATTGATAAGGAAGGGCGTATTGTGAAGCTGACACGTTTGTATAACCCTGAAGAATTTGCTTCTCTGGTGAAGGAGATTGACGGGATGCTTTCTGAATAGCAGGCATAGGCAAGATATAAAAAAACGAAGTGCCCCCTAAAAGTTTTTGTCTAACCTTTAGGGGGCACTTCATTTTATGCTTGTCGGGATAGTTTGGCAAGATAGTCATAATGTGTACCCTCTTTCACCAGTTCTGCAGTAAAGCCGTTTTCGGCAGCATAAAGGCTCAGGGTTTGGAAGTCGATGTAGAGCCAGTCAAAGGAGTCTCCTTTGACATTCTTGTATTGCATTTGGAAGTCTACCTCTCCGTAGTAATCACCGGCAAGGTCGATAACAATACTGCCATCTTCCTCTTCGAACAGATAGCTCAGGTTGCTGGAATCCATTAAAACGCAGCCTCCAGGCCGGAGCAGCAGCTTCATCTTCCGGAAAAAATCAGGCAGATTCTCCAACTTTCCGATAATGCCGGAACCATTCATCAGCATTAGGATAGTGTCGTATTCATCGGCAAAGTGTTCATTGAACAGATTGGTTTGTGACACGCTACGCACACCTCGCTGCTTCATCACTTCCACGGAAAGCGGGGAAATGTCGATGGCATGGACCTCTTTTCCGGCTTCTTGCAGGGCAAGGCTATGGCAACCGCTGCCGGCACCCACATCCAGAATCCTTCCGGTTGCCATTTGCAGAGCAGTACGCTCCAGCAAGGGCATTTGCTTTTCTGTGCGGAATAGCTCTTCGACGGGAATTTCGTCCTCATCGAATTGTGAAGAGAACACGCGTAGGCGGTCGGCTTTATGCCATTTGAAGTAATCGGCTATGGCTGCGCCCATCGGGTCCTTGTCGGCAGGCAATAAGGCTGTATTTATCATTTCTTATGTCTGTTAGCGCGTTTGCGGCGGATTTCTGCTTTCATTTTGGCTGAGGCGGAACCGTGTTGCCCGGTAATGTAGGTTTTCTTCTTGGCTTTGGTCTTTATCTTGTTTTCTTCTTTAGGTTTGTCCTTTTTGCCTTTGAAGACAATACCACCCATCATCGCTTCTTCTATACTCATATATTTCGTTGTTTTAATAAAGTAGAATATCATTTCTCCGGCAATACCTCAATCCAATAGTCATCCGGGTCATTGATAAAGTACAGTCCCATTGCTGTGTTTTCGAAACATACCCATCCGTTTTCCTTATGGTATTGGCGTATGGCGTCGTAATCGCCGGATACGCGGAAGCAGAGGTGACTCTCGTTCTCTCCTAATTCGTAGGCTTGTGGGTGATCCTTCAAGCAGGTCAGTTCCAGCAGAAAGCCGGTACTGCCGTCGGTCAGATAGACCAGAGTGAAAGAGCCGTCGGACGACTCTTTCCTATGATGTTCTTTCAGCCCCAGTGCCTTTTCGTAGAATGCGATGCTACGTTCCAGGTTGGTGACATTGATATTAAAATGGTCGAATTTACTTTTTATTTCCATTTGTTTATTTCTGATTTGATTATTTACAATTTATAGTCTGCGTGTGCGGTCATTTGACCATTGCTTTCAGAATTTCGCCTACATACGTGCGTGGCATACCTTCCATCGTTGCCGGTGAGGGCAGCTTCTTACATTCCAGAATGACCGTAGGCTCTGTCTGTCCCGTAGGATAGAAACGGATGGTATAGCTTTCTGCTTTTTCCATTTGTTCATACGGCTGGTCGGGCGATAGTATGCTGAATACAACTGGTTTGCCGTTGACTTTGCCCAAAGAACCTCCGGAGTTTGCTGTCATCATGGTCATGTTGAAAGGCTCTTGGCCGATGACGATAACCAATTTGCCTGCTCCGGTCTGGATGGCATCGGCTGACAATTGCTCGGGGGCTATGGTCGTATATTCTTGTTGCTGGTTCTTTTGGGCAGGAACCAGTGCGGCAGGTTTCTTGACTTGGGGCACTTCGATGACTTGGGCATCTTTCACGACGCCTTCGGATGCCTTTTCAGTAGCCTGGGCGGGTTCCACGGTAACTTGTTTCTTCGGGGTGATTACTGTCGGACCGGAATTGACGACAGCCTTCACCTCTTTCTTTTCTTCCTTCTTTTCTTCTACCGGAGTTTTGGCAGTGGTGGCGCTCAATGCTTCTGCTGCTCCCAGGCAAAGGTCATCAACGAAGTCTACGGTTTTTCTGCGCCACTTGGCAAGTCCGCGTACCAGTTTGGTCTTCGCCTTGTTCAAGGCATACTTGTCTACAATCCACTCTTCGGCGGTATATTTTTCTTTTCCTTCGCGGTAGTTAAACCGTATCTTCTCTACTTCGAGCACGCTCTTTTCGGGTTGGCAGGTCACAGTCAGCTGGTAAAGGATTTTGGTACGGTCTAATGACAGAGCCGTAGAACTGAATACAATCCATTCGTCCCCGATACCTACAATCTGTCCTTTCTCTTTGTCTGAGAATACTACACGGCTGTTATTTTCATTCTCTTTCAGACGGTCATCCATCCAGCCGAGCAGACGTTCGTAGATTTCATCCTGAGACATGCCGGGGATGCTGAATTCTTTGGTGAATACCACTTTACCGTCCACCTCGGGAACGGCACCGGCCAGATATTTACTGTCGTCCCTATCCTGCGCCTGCAGCATGGTCGGCAGACACAGGCAAAACAGTGTAAAAAGAAGTTGTGTCAAATTTTTCATAATAGTATGTGTTTTAATTATTAATTTACGAATTATGGGCTACAAGTTGGGGAGTTCGAAACTTTCACCACGGTGTGCGATGCTCAGAAAGTGGCATCCCTTGCTCTCGGCAAACTGCCGGAAGGCGTTGCCTCCCTGATAATCTTCGCTGAAGTGCATCGGTACAAATATAGTGATTTTTATTCGTTCCACGAATTGTTCTGCTCCACGCATATAATCTTTTCCGATACGGCTGTCTACCGGAAACATGGCTACATCTATGGCAGGTGCAGTTTGCTGCAGAGCTCTCACTTCGGCCAGAAAGTCACCTTCGGCCTTGCGTATTTCCTGCGGAGTAGATTCCTCGCTCCAGTGCCAGTTGTTTAGGTCACCGGCATGGAACAGTCGCCTGCCCTGCAGGTCTATCAGGAAGGAGATACCCACATCGGTGGAACCGAAGGCTTGGATACGGATATGTTCGTCTTCGTAGGTGTCGCCCTTATTGATATAGGTGGCATCTTCCGCTGAGGCGCGGCGGTGCTTTAGGATGTCTTTGGAGAATATGTAGCGGATGTCGGGCCGCTGTTTTTTCCATGAAAGAACTTCGCGATTGAAGTGGTCGGGATGGAAATGCGAGCATAGTACGTAGAGTACGCCCGGCTTTTCCAAGAGATAGTCGTGCACGATACCTTTATTGAAAACCTCTTCCGAGGAATCTTTATAGTAATCGATAATGACCGTCACTCCGTCCGCTTCAATCGCGAAGCCGCTATGGTAGATGTAATCAAGTTTCATTTACGGATTGAATTATAGCGCAATATTACAAAAAACGCTACACAAACTTCCGGTTTAAGCTGTTATTTTATGCAAAAGTACGCTACATCGGTACTTCTATGAAGAGAATGTGAGAGTCTTTCAGTGTTTCCAGCTCAAAACTGCCGGTTTCGTACACTCCCATTCCGTCACGACGTGAGAGCACTGTGCCGTCCACTTTGACTTCACCCTCCATTATGAAGATGTAGACACCGGAATGCGATTGGTGCATGTGGTAGTCAATCTTCTTTCCAGCTTCTATTTCACCGATAGAGAACCAGGTCTGTTGTAGCAATCTGGCAGGAGCATCGCCGTCAGGGGATACTATTAGCGCCATTTCATTTTTGCGCAGAAGTGGACGTACGTCGAAGTCCTGGTATGCGGGTGGTGTGTTCAGCTTTTCGGGCATCACCCAGATTTGCAGGAATTCTACCGCTTCAGTGTCACTGCCGTTCATTTCGCTGTGGTAGATGCCGGTGCCGGCACTCATGGTTTGTATATCTCCCGGAGTGATGACGCGGCTGTTCTGATGACTGTCCCCATGTTTCAGTTTCCCTTTCAAGGGAATGGAGATGATTTCCATATTTTTATGAGGATGTGTGCCGAAGCCCTTTCCCGGAGCCACACGGTCGTCGTTCAGTACACGCAAGGCGCCGAAATTCATCCGGCGGGGATTGTAATACTCGTCAAAACTGAAGGTGTGGTAGCTGTCAAGCCAATCATATAGGGAATGACCTCTGCTATCTGATTTGTCTATAACTTTTTTCATAATTTATTCCTTTTCCTAAAATGGTTTATATACTAGTAACGCTTTGGAAAGTTATAAAGTTTTAAAACCGATGTCTAATAATTTGTAAATGAGTGGGAACTATGCTTTGACCTCATTTTCCAGTGGCTTATGGTTCATAAAATCTTTGATGTTCTGTAACGTTGTCGAAGCAATGTTTGCCAGTGCCTCGCGTGTGAAAAAGGCCTGGTGCGAAGTGACGATGACATTATTGAAGGACAGTAGCCGCGCCAGGGTATCGTCATCAATGATTTTGTCCGATTGGTCTTCATAGAAATATTCGCTTTCCTCTTCGTACACATCCAGGCCGGCAGAGCCGATTTTCTTGTTTTTCAGTCCTTCAATCAGGGCGTTGGTATGGATGAGTTGTCCACGTCCGGTATTGATAATCATTACTCTGTCCTTCATTTTACTGATGGAATAGTCGTTGATGAGATATTTGGTCTGCTCAGTCAGCGGGCAGTGCAGGGAGATGATATCCGAATTGTGATAAAGCTCATCCAGGCTGGTATATACCACTTGATGTTCACGGGCAAAATATAGTCGGGATAGAGGTCGTAGGCAAGGATATTCATGCCGAATCCGCGCAGGATACATATCAGTTTTTTGGCAATTTTTCCCGTACCGATGATGCCTGCTGTCTTTCCGTACATGTCGAAGCCCAGAAGTCCGTGCAGCGAGAAGTTTCCGTCCCGTGTCCGCCAGGTGGCGCGTGGGATTTTACGGTTGAGGGATAACATTAGGGCAACGGTATACTCTGCCACGGCATAAGGGGAATAGGCGGGGACGCGCACTACGTTAATGCCACAGTCGGCAGCCGCTTTCAAATCTACATTGTTGTAGCCGGCGCAGCGCAACGCCAATAATTTCACACCATTGTCCGCCATCAGACGGATAACTTCGGCATCGGCCGTGTCGTTCACGAAGATACAGACTGCATCTACGCCTTGGGTTAAAATAACGTTGTGCTTGTTGAGATGCCCTTTATAGTAGCGGAGCTCAAAACTATATTCCTTGTTCTTTTCATTGAAAGACACTTCATCATAAGGTTTGCTGCCAAAAAATGCAATAGTGTATGCCATGGGATTTGTTGTTTTTTAAATGTTACATAATAATAGAGAGATAACAAGTGGAAAGTTGATATGGTTCAGTGGCCGGAAGGATTCATAAAATGATAATTATTTCCATTTGTTTCATCAGAAACTATTTGGTATTTCAATGAAAGTATTATATTAGGATAACTTTATGCACAAAACTATTTTTTATGTGCAATATTATTGTACCTTTGCGCCCGAAAACAATTAAAAAAGATTTAGATGAGAAAATTTTCGTTGATTGGCATTGCGATGTTAATCGTTTCAATTCCAACTTTTGCGGGTGGTATCCTAACAAATACAAATCAGCATGTATCTTTTCTTAGAATGTTAGCGCGTGGTGCTTCCATTGATATTGACGGTGTCTATTCTAATCCGGCCGGTTTGGCCTTTCTGCCGGAAGATGGTCTCTATTTGTCTTTGAATGGACAAAGTGCTTATCAGACCCGTAACATAAAAGCGACATTTCCCTTGTTTATTGAAGATGGGAATACACGTTATTATAAAGGAAAAGCTTCTGCTCCTTTCATTCCTAGTTTTCAAGGTGCATATAAAAAAGGAGACTGGACTATTTCCGGTAGCTTTGCTGTTGTAGGTGGTGGCGGTAAGGCATCGTTTGATGATGGTTTGGGTATGTTCGATTCAATGGTGATGGGACAAGTCCATACTATTTCGGGTGGTCAAATCACTCCCAATATGTATTCTATCAATAGTGCAATGGATGGAAGCCAGTTTATTTATGGTGTGCAATTGGGGTTGTCGTATCAAGTTAATGATTGGTTAGGTGTGTTTGCCGGTGGACGTATGAATTATTTTACCGGTGGGTATGAAGGATTTCTGACTGCAACCGCACACAGTAATATTCCTACTTATGGTGGCATGGAATTGGTTGGTATCGATTTAGACTGCGACCAGACCGGCTGGGGATTGACCCCTATCTTGGGAGCTGATGTGAAGTTGGGCAAATGGAATATTGGGTTGAAGTACGAGTTTATGACCAGTCTTAATCTCGAAAATAAAACCAAAAAAGCTGAAGTACGTGCGATGGGAACTGCTATGGGAGATGAAGGGAATCCTTTGGCTGACTATAAGGATGGTGTGAATACTCCGAGTGATATCCCTGCATTATTGACTGCAGCTGTTGGTTATGAATTCCTTCCTACGCTTCGTGCAACGCTGGAATATCACCATTTTTTTGATAAAGCGGCAGGGATGGCCAATGATAAGCAGAAAGCGTTGAAGCATGGCACACATGAAATTTTGATTGGTACAGAATGGGATATAGCTAAACAGCTGACCATCAGTGGTGGTTATCAGCGTACAGATTATGGCTTGGCTGATGATTTTCAGAGTGATATAAGTTTTTCATGTGACTCTTATTCACTGGGGTTTGGTGCTGCCATCAAAATGACAAAGCATTTGACTATGAATATAGCCTATTTTTGGACAAACTATGATGATTATACAAAGAAGATAAGTGAAACCACCAAGAATGTTTATAGCCGTACTAATAAAGTGTTTGGTCTTGGTGTTGACTATAAGTTCTGATTTCACAATCCTACCTTTATATATTAAGAAGCCGTCTCAAATGTCGATTTGAGGCGGCTTCTCTTTTTATATTGGATTAGAAAGAATACTGTACAAGCAGGTTCATACGGTTGGCATGGTTGGTGGAATTGTCGAAGTTGGTGCGCCAGCCACGCAGATATTCAGCGCCTACCTGCATGTTCGGGGTTACGTTCCAGAATACGTTGGCTACGAAATACTGTCCGTAGCGATAGGTACTTGGCAGGTCGTTGGGATAACCGTCTTCAGAATAAAGGCGGGACATGCTGTAAGTGCTTGAGAGGAATATCTTCGGAGATATGTTATATTGCAGACCTGCATACCAGCCCAGCATGGGCAATGCCTGCATTTTGCCTTCCTTTTCGGGATTGGGGACAATATCGACGTTCAGATTGCTGATGTCGTTCAGGTATTGCCCGATACCTTTACCATAGTTGACTTGCCCGAATGCCTGCCATTTTTTACCGAGATTGAAGGTCGTTGAGGCTTGTATACCGTATCCGGTGACACTGGATGCCTTATCCCTTTCTACATTGGTATATGTCATGCTGCGGATGATACCTCCTACACGCAGATGACTGCTGCTGTTCCAGCTGTATTGTGCCGAAGCCGTGAAGTCCGGCATGCGTTGCTGGGCAATCTCGAATTGGCTGCTTGTTGTGCCGTCAACGGCAGGCGCCTCGATGGAAGCTTGGAAACGAAAGTCTTTCAGCCCTTTATAAGTATATGACAATTGTGTGGCGCGGTAGAATGTGGCACCGTTGGGACCTTGAAAGTCAATGGTGGAAGGGAGGGCGCCTAAGTCCATGAAACCGCCATAATTGTATCCTATTGTTATATTGCGGAATGAAAGATAGGCATTGCGCAGTTGGAATGTCTTGTCTCCACCACGGAAATTTCCAGCAGTATAGACTGTGAAGTCACCCAATAGCCGGGTGTGTCCGACCAATTTCAGAAAGATAGTAGCCGTACTGGCATCCATCTGAAATTGATTTTTGATTTTACTACTGCTTGGAATGTTGGCAGGAACAAAGTCGATGTCATCCACAATACCTCCAAAATCATACTCGCCGGTGGCACGGACATACCCTCCGATACCCAGGGCGAATTTGCCTTGTTTGTCCATCAATAAGAAGCGGGGAGCTTTCGGGTCATGGATGTAAGGCAATTGTGACTCATTCATGATACGGATAATCTCGTCGCCCGCTTTGTCGATGGTAACTATGACAATGCCGTTTGGAGCTTCGTCATCGATAATCTCTTTTTTTTGTGCATGGATAGTGGACAAGGGAAGTCCGGTTACGCACAACAGAAACATTGCTTTTAAGATTGTTTTCATTTAAGTTAGGTTTTGATGAATGTGCTTTCAACAACTTAAATGAAAAAAGGTTTTGTAGTCTTGGAGGAAGAAAGGAGGTTATTCCGTCAGTATTCTTGCCTTGAATGAAGATCGTATGCAAAATTACCCTTACCCTAATTTCCGGAATAACCTCCTGAGGATGTGTGTTAAGTTACTTATTTTTTCATGACGGCATTCCATAGCGCTTTGCGTAGGGTTCCCATGGTGTCGTCACCTTCATAATCCCAGAACATCATGCCTTTCATGCCGTTTTTTAATATCCATTCACCTTTGGCGGCAATACTGCGGGGATTGTCGTAGCCACAGTAGAAACTGCCGTTTTTGGTGACATAGGGGACATTGCCTTCGGCATCCCAATTATCGATGACATAGCCGTCGTCTTTGCTCAAGTTGAGAATATCCCGATAATTGATACTGCCGCCGGAATTGAAATCTGCCCTTCCATAGAATGGAATCCCCAATACTAATTTGTTGGCAGCTACACCTGCATTCAGGTATTCGTCTACGGAACGCTGGCAGTCCCAGTAATTACTAGGCTTGTTCAATGCTGATTGATGCTGGGGGGCACCAACCAGATCATAGGCCATGATATTGACGAAATCTACATACGGGTCTACAGCCTTTACATCAATATATTTGTAGCCTTCACCTTGGGGACGTTTGTCCATACAATAACCTGCATAGGTCAATAGGGTGGACTGCCCCAACTCTGCACGCAAGTCTTTCATCAATAGGGTGAAGTTCTCCACATCTACCAACTCGTCATAGGCATTGCTGCTGAAAGTCATACCGGGAAATTCCCAGTCAATGTCAATACCGTCTATGCCCTCACTCAGAACAAAGGCTCTGCAGTCTTGTGCGAATTGCTTGCGCATTTCCGGACTCTTCGCCAGGGCGGAGAAGCCTCCGTCTTGGGAATTGTCAGAATTGGAAACGCTATTGGTAAAAGAGAGTAATATCTTCACATGTGGATACTGGCTCTTTATTTTCTTTACCTTATCAAAACGGGATTTATCACCTTGCAGGCCAAACTTTTCATAAATTCCGTTTTTAACATATAATTCTGCAAAAGCGTAGTTTATGTGGGTCAGGTATTTGGCATCGGGTATGGATGTGCCATAATAAGTGACGTAGCCCAATGCAACCCGGCCTGCAACCTGCTCGGCCATTTCGGTCTCGTTGTCTTCATTTCCCGGAGCTGGCAGTCCGGGAATGTAGTCGTCATTGTGACATGCGGCTACTAGAAAGACAGTAGCTATTATAAATAGCAGTTTCTTTTTCATAGAGAGTGCATATTATTCAGAATCGGTTCCTGCTTCAGTCTTGAAGTAAGCATACCAGCCGCTGTCGTCCCAATCCACACCACCGCTATACTTGCCGGGATGATAGATTGTGATATAGTTCTCATCCAGTGTCAGCAGCCAGAATTTGTTGCTGCCTACGCTTTGTCCGTTGTCGTCATAATTCCCTCCGATGGTGGGGATGCTCGTTATCAGTTCACCCAGTACTCCGTCTTCCGGTTTTTCGTGTGTGAAGGAGAAAGTACCTTCTGCCTTTAGGTTTCCGCTGGCATCATAGGTTTTCATCTTGTTTCCGTCGAATTCGAATACCATGGACTGGTCTCCGGCTTCGGCGGCAGTGACATTGGCCCACCAGGCAAAATTTGATTCGGGAGTATAGCCTGCACTGGTATATTTCCAGCCTCCATGAGCCCCCATATTGCAGACGGAACCCCAGCTGACTTCACGGAACTTCCAGGTTTTCTTGGCAGATTTGTCACTCTTGTCGGTTGCACCGGTGAAGTAAGTGGACCAATCGTCGAATACATTGGTCACAGTCACTACAACCGGCTCTGTCTTGATAATTTGATTGGCGGAAATACCCATATAGTAGATGGAATAGTCTGCATTGGATTCCATGATGACCGTAGCGTTGTCCGTGACCAGTGTCTTACTTTGTTTACTTCCTTCGTCCCCCCATTCTATGTGCCATGAACCGCCAATGTCCGGGCGGGAGTTTTTCAGGGCGATATACTGGTCGCCTTCCACTACTCCGTCTTGGTTGGGGAAGGGTTGGGTAATGGATATGGCGGCTTGTAATGCCTCCTTGGTTATGGGTGTACCGGCATCAGTCACATATTTGTCTCGCAAGTCTTCGTCTTCGATAGGATCGCATGCAGTAACGATGAAGGCTGAAGCAAGCATTGCTATCAATATTTTTGTTACTTTCATATTGTCTTTATTTATAGGTTAATACTCTTACATATTGTTCCAATCCGAGAACTGGGCAGATGCATCCCAGCCTGGATTCTGCTCAAGGACTCCATTGGAGATGTCGATTTCGTCTTGCGGAATGGGCCAGTAGCCTTGGGTTGCTTGTAGGCGTTTCTTATAGTCGAATTTTACCATCGGTACCACCGTAGCGGCATTTATTATATTGAACCCGGTCTGTTTGTTGAGTATGTCACCGGCTTCCTCAAGCGAAGGACCCGACCAGCGAAGGATATCCCACCAGCGGATGGACTCGAATGCAAGTTCCCAGCGGCGTTCCTGCTTGATGGCTTCCAGGGAGTAGGCCACCGGAGCCAAGTGGGAGCGGGCACGTACCTTGTTCAGACCCGTAGCGTCTTGTTTCAGCTCGGACTGCATGAGCAGAACGTCGGCAAAACGGATATGAATCAAGTCGGCAATTTGGAGTAGCTGTTGGGATGTCTGCGAAGATATTCCGGGGAACATCTGCTTGCCGAAAGGTTCGATTTTGCCTTCATTGTAGGAATTGATATTGATGTATTTTTTCTGGAAATAGCCGGTTTGTTCATAGTAACGATAGGATACGGTATATTCCGGTTCACCCTCGTCCATGGTGCAGTCCATCAGCACATTGCCGGCAACATTCGGATCAAGTGCTTTGTACGACCATATGGAACCGGTCAGACGGGGATCCTCCTTGTAACCGTCCGTATAGGTCTGCTTGGCGGCCCAGTCTTTCCATTCGTTGACCATGGCCGGAGATACGGGGCCAGCTCCCCAACCGGTGCCGAAGGGATAACTGTCTTTGTTGGAATAGTTGTCGGCAGACGGTGAATAGAATTGCGCGCATGTGTTGGAGAACCAGGTATAGGTCCAGTCGGATTTCAGGTTATGCTTGTTGGCGAATAAAGTTTCGTCGGAACTGTTTCCTTCCCATTTCAGGTTATGGTTGATGACGTATTGGTAACGGAACCCTTCGGTATTGTCTTCGGTAGCATCGTTGGTATAGGCCCAAATGTTGCGTTGGTCGGACACCAGTTTATGACCGGAGTTGTTAACACAGTCATCTATCCAAGAGATGACCTCCTCTTTGGTAGTTCCGTTGGGAAGCTCGGTTTTTTCGTAGCGTCCGGTATAGAAAAGGAATACACGTGCCATCATGGCTTCGGCGGCATATTTTGTAGCGTGTCCGGTCATGTCTGAGCCTTTCGGATAAATCTTTGCGGGCATCATTTCGATAGCATTTTTCAAGTCTGCTGCAATCTGGGCGTAGATTTCGTCTACGGATGCACGCGGCAGGTTGGTGCTTTCCAGTGTGGTGCGTAAAGGAACTCCGCCAAAAACTTGTGCCAGTTCATAATAAGCCATGGCACGCAGGAAATAGGATTCACCGAAAAGCCGGTTGCGTTCGCTCTCGCTGGACCATGATTTCACGTTCTCCATTGTGTTGATGGCATTGTTGGCACGGTTGATAAGGGTGTAGCAACGGTCCCAGATGCCGGCAAATGTATTCAGATTGCCACTGTACATAAGGAAGTTGGTGGCACAGTTGTTGGAGTAGGAGAGGTTGCCTCCCAGACAGTCGTCACCTGCCAACTGGGCAATGTAATACTGGGAAGAGGTTTCAGGACTTTCAAACAACAGATGGGCGTATATGGCCGTCACCATTTCTTGGGCATCCTTTTCTGTCTCCGGGAAGTTGGCGGTTGTCTTTTCGGTCAAAAGTTCCGAATCGAGGAAGTTTTCGCATCCTGAAAGAAGAATCAGTATTGCTGATGCTATGAATAATATCTTTTTCATAATTTCTTCGGTTAATTAGAATTTTACATTTAAGCCTATCATATAGGTACGTGCACTGGGATAGTAGCCCAGGTCGATGCCTGATGCCCAACCATAATCGTCGCCGCCGTAACCGATTTCCGGGTCCATACCGGAATAGCCGGTGAAGGTAAAGAGGTTCTGTGCGGTCAGATACAGACGCAGCTGTTGTACCGGTAACTTTTTGAATGCTTTCTTGAAGTCGAACCCCACAGTGATGTTCTTTATCTTGAGATAGTCTCCATCTTCGATATAAATGTCTGATACTCTGTTCCAGTTGGAGCTGGAAGCGCTGGACAGTCTCGGGAACTTGTCGGACGTACCTTCGCCGTGCCAGCGTTGGAATATCTCTGCTGTATAGTTATTCAAGGGTGAGGAGGAGAAGTCACGATAACACTTCAGAATCTGCTGGCCGAATGCGCCGTAAGTAGTGATTGAGAAGTCAATGGCCTTCCAGCTGGCATTCAGGGAAAGTCCCATTGTCAGGTCGGGATTCGGGTTACCTATCATAGTACGGTCATTGGCATCGAGCGTACCGCTATTGTCGGTGTCTGCCCAGATTACGTCACCCGGCTGTGTCTTGTCGCCATTCAGTTTCGGACCTTTGTAGTTGTCTATCTGTTCCTGGTTCTGGAATATGCCGTTACTCTTGTAGCCGTAGAAGTAGCCGATGGGTTTGCCTACTTCAGCACGGAAGCACTCTTCGGCTCCTTCCCACAGAACGCTGCCGCTACCGTGGATGATTCCGTCTTTGTTGGCAATCTTGGTCACTTCATTCTTGTTGTGAGCAAGGGTCAGGTTGGCTCCATATTGGAAATCCTTTCCGATGTTGTCGTTCCAGTGGAGTCCTACTTCAATACCCGTGTTTTTTACATTACCGCCATTGACGGACACTGCATTGGCACCGAAGGAAGAGAGTACCGGAGCCGTAACCAGCCAGTCTCTGGTATTTTTGTTATACCAGTCGAATTCAAAGCCCAGGCGGTTGTTCAAGAAGCGTGCATCGATACCGAAATTCAATTGCTCCTGTGTTTCCCAGGTAAGGTCCGGGTTGGTCAGTCGGTAGGCGTATGAACCGGTACTGATGAGGTCCATGGAGTCGCCGAACGTATAACCGCCATATCCATTGTTGGAAGTTATCAGTGAAAGATATTGGAAAGTAGATACATTACAGTTACCATTTTGCCCCCAGGAAGCGCGTAGCTTTAAGAAGTCCAGCCATTTGATTCCTGACATGAAGGACTCGTTGCTGATAACCCATCCGGCGGATACTGAAGGGAAGTATCCCCAGCGGTGTCCGCGGGCAAAAGTGGAGGAACCGTCCGCACGCATGATGACAGAAGCCATGTATTTCTCCTGGTAGTTGTAGTTGACGCGTCCGAAGAAGGAAGCGATGGAACCTTCCCCGTTAGGCTTGCCAGTCAAGGAGGACACACTGTTGGCGGTCAATGGAACATTGGATAAATAAGCGTGCTTGAAGTCATAGAAGTTTGAGCCTATGGCTGAACCGCTCATTTCTTCTCCCATACCCCATTTTTCCATACTCTGACCTACCAGGACGTCGATGTTATGGTCATCGATATTGAAGATGTAGTTGGCTGTATTGTCCCATGACCAACGGTTATACATAGACATGGATTGGGTAACCTTGTCTTCTGCGTTGTTGAGTGACGCACTCAGATAATCGAATCTCGGCAAATAGGAACGATAACTGGAGGCTCCCATGATGTAGCCGAACTGGCTCTTGATACGCAGGTTCTTGATGGGTTGCAGTTCTGCATAGAAGCTGCTCTGCATGTAATGGGACTTGCTTAGGTTCTGGTTCATATAGTAGTCCAGATAAGCTATCGGGTTTTTATTGGCTCCGTTGGAGATATCCCATTTGTAGTTGTCCTTTTCCTGGTCTGCGTAGAGGTAGTAGTCTCCATCTGAATTGTAAGGGTGCATCAACGGGCTCATGATGAGCATATTGTGCACTCCGTTCCAATAAATGCCGCCGGTTCCGAATGAACCTTGCGTTTGCGAATATTTGTAGTTGATGGTTTCGCCCACTTTCAGGAAGTCAAGATTGCCTTTTTTCATGACTACGTGGTCCGAGTTGACGCGGAAGTTGTAGCGGTTCATTTCAGGAAATTCGCCGGGAACTCCCATGGTGGCTTCTTGGTTGGTGTATGAAATACCTATGGCATATCTGGAACGGTCTGTTCCTCCGGTGATGTTGACTGCGTGGTTCTGTACCAATGCATCTTCATTCAGCACTTCCTTCAGCCAGTTTGTCCCTTTCCATGTTCCGTTCTGTATGGCCTGCAAATCCCTTTCCGGAATATAGGTCGCCCAGTTGTACGGACTCAATCCGTCCATTACACGGCCTTCATCCTGCATCATCATGTACTCTTGGGCATTGAGGATAGTAGGGATTTTGTAGAGGTTCTGCACGCCGACATAGCCGTCGTAACTGACTTCGGCAACACCGGTTTTACCTCGTTTGGTGGTAATCAGGATAACGCCGTTGGCGGCACGCGCACCATAGATGGCGGCGGAAGCGGCATCCTTCAAGACGTCCAAAGATTCAATGTCACTCGGGTTCAGCCCGTCGATGCTACCGTTGGCAACTCCATCTACCACATAAAGCGGGGAGAAGGTTCCGGTAGTACCGATACCGCGGATATTCACCTTAAAGCCCGAACCCAGGAAGCCGTTGTTTTGCGTGATGTTGACACCCGGTGACTGGCTCTGCAAAGCGCCCAGGGCATCCACAGTGTTCAGCTTGGCTATGTCTTCTCCTTTCACTTGTACAGTGGCGCCGGTGACAAGTTTCTTTTTCTGTACACCGTAACCGACAACAACTACTTCATCCAGTAGTTCGGAATCTTCTGTAAGGGTGATTTTCATGTTGGCATCTGCTTTGGCTTCCTGCGTCTTATAGCCGATGTAGGAAATGACCAGGGTGGCACCTCTTTTTACGTTTAGCGAGAATTTACCGTATAAGTCGGTGGTAACTCCATTGGTAGTACCTTTTTCCAAGATACTTGCTCCGATGATAGGCTCTCCATTCTGGTCGACAATGATACCGCGGGCTGTTTGTGCCTGCATCTGTTCTGTCACTCCGAATGAATTTTCCGAATAGGTCTCTATTGCCATGATTTTGCTGCTTCCTATAAATAGGGAGGCGATGGCAATTGCTGTGAGGATTTTGTTGTTCGATGTTCCTCGTTTACGATTTTCATTCATAATAGATGTTTTTTGTTTAAGAGGAGTTCTATAAATTAAAATATTGTAGTACAGTTGTTTATATGGTTCCAAGAGCGTAAATTTGCAGAAAATAAGAATTTTATAATGAACAAGTTATCCCGATACCGTAAGCTTCGTTATAATCAACTATTTGAGTCAGAGAATCGTGAATTGCGTTTGAATGAAATGGGCAATCCTCTTGAAGTGTTGTCTCAGTATGTTGATTTTGAGATCTTTCGTCCTACTCTTGAATCAGCCCTTTTTACCGGAGAGCGCAAAAGTAATGCCGGTCGTCCGCCGATAGACTGTGTGCTGATGTTCAAGGTCTTGTTTCTTCAGCGTTATTATGGTTTGAGTGACCATCAGATAGAGTATCAGATAGTTGACCGTACGAGTTTCCGCAAGTTTCTTGGTATTGAATGTGTTGACGATGTTCCTGACGAGAAGACGGTGTGGAAGTATCGCGAACTCCTGACAAATACAGGCGTTTATGACAAGCTTTTTTCGGAATTTCATAGTTTCATGGAAAGTAAGGGTCTGCAATTCAATGAGGGTCGCATCATTGATGCCAGTTTTGTTATTGCCCCTCGCCAACGTAACACCCGTGATGAAAATGAGCAGATAAAACAGGGAGCGGGTAATAAGTTGTGGAATGACAATCCCCACAAGAAGTGCCACAAGGATGTAGATGCCCGCTGGACAAAGAAGCGTGATGAGACTTTTTACGGCTACAAGCAGCATACTAAAGTTGAGAAACGCAATAAGATCATACTTTCTTATGATACCACGTCGGCAGAAGTGCATGATTCCAAAGGCTTTGAAGGACTGCTGGATGAAAAAGACGAAGGCAAGGACTTGTATTTGGACGCCGGTTATGTCGGACAAGAGGAGATTGTAAAACAGCATAAGATGAATCCGATAATTTGCGAAAAGGGCTACCGTAACCGTCCGCTTACCAAGGAGCAGAAATCAGACAATAGGAAAAAATCCAAGACACGTTGCCTTGTCGAGCATGTATTCGGGTTTGAGGAACAAACCATGCGTGGACTTGTGGTGCGTACAGTAGGGCTTATTCGTGCTAAAGCCAATGTAGCACTCACCAGTCTTGTGTATAACATCAGTCGTTACACGCAAATAATCAGGCTGAAACCTGAGTTGTTGGGGTGAATTATGCCTGCACATCCAATTTTTACAACAAACACAAGTTAATTATTGTAAAAATTGGGGGGGGTAGAAAATATTCGCTAAATTTGAAAGACTAAAGCTCACAAATTGGGCAGTTAAAGAGTTCTGCTGTCTGATACAAGAGGATAAATTGAATTGATAGAACTCACCTTAAGCTAATGGATCTCAAAATAAATAGGTTGAATAGAAGATGACACTAATAGTGTCTTGGGGCTTTCGGGTAAATCATAGGCATTCATTGTTTTTCTAAGGTTACTATATATAATATGGTATATTCTTGGTTAATATCAATGTGTTTTCCAGAGCTTCCGGATTGTTGTTATCAAATATAACCCTAATTTTAATTATTTAAAATATAGAATCTTAAGTATTAAAATATGTTGTCTATTATTTTATATGCTTAAGGAATTTGCGTGAATGAAATCTTGTTTGAGGATGAATTCGGTTGCATGCTTTTGAATTTGTACTATAATTTATTAATATGTTGATTTATATGCTTTTAGTTTTTATATTTTAAAGTTGTTGTAAATAATATTCTTTGTTTGGGATGTTCTATTTAAGTCTCGTTAACTAAATATGCACAGTTTGCAATTACTTCGAATAAAAAAAGGACTTTCGTTTTGCTTGAGTTTTAGTTAAAATATATGTTGTTTGTTCATTTGCAAAACTTGTTGTATCTTTGCAACCGGATTTAAAATGTATGATGCCGTGAATAACGGTCGTGTATTCTAGAACACCACGTAAAAAACAGGAGTATGAAACAAAAAGTATCTGTACCTTTTATGTTGCTGGGCATTCTGTTCAATGTATGCTTGATTGCAGCCAATCTTCTTGAGACTAAAGTTATCCAGTTTTTGGGTATTACCGTAACAGCCGGATTGCTGGTCTTTCCTGTTTCTTATATTATCAACGATTGCATTGCCGAGGTTTGGGGCTTTCGTAAAGCTCGTCTGATAATCTGGAGCGGTTTTGCCATGAACTTTTTTGTGGTAATGCTGGGACTGATAGCCGTGGCATTGCCTGCCGCCCCTTTCTGGGATGGTGCCGCGCATTTCAATTTTGTCTTTGGAATGGCTCCCCGTATTGTCATAGCTAGTCTGACGGCATTCTTGGTGGGCTCTTTTCTGAATGCCTACGTAATGAGCCGCATGAAACTGGCAAGCAACGGGCGTAATTTCTCCGCACGTGCCATTTGGTCGACGGTGGTTGGTGAGACGGCAGACTCGTTGATTTTCTTTCCGGTGGCGTTCGGAGGAATCATTGCATGGCGGGAGTTGCTGGTGATGATGTGTATCCAGATTCTGCTGAAGTCCATGTACGAGGTATTGATACTGCCTGTGACTATCCGTGTGGTAAAAGCTATTAAGCGGATAGACGGTAGTGATGTCTATGATGAAGGCATCTCCTATAAAGTATGGAAAATAGGCGATATTTAAAGCCCCTTACCCGTAGTGAGGGGAAATCAGTTATTATGTCAAACAAATAATAAGCAATGCCCTCTCTGTTTCCCTCCCTACGGGGGAGGGAAACAGAGAGGCTTTTAACAAGATGAATAGGGACACTGCTTTGGTGGTATTCAGTGGCGGGCAGGACTCGACCACTTGCCTCTTTTGGGCAAAACGTGAATTTAAGAAAGTGTATGCGCTGAGTTTTCTGTATGGACAGAAGCATCAGAAGGAAGTGGACTTGGCGAGGGCCATTGCCCGTAAGGCAGGTGTGGAGTTCGAAGTAATGGATGTTTCCTTTATCGGCCGGCTTGGACATAACTCATTGACAGATGCCGGCATGGAGATGGACCAGGAGAAGCCGGCAGACAGCTTTCCGAATACTTTTGTGCCGGGACGCAATCTGTTTTTCCTGAGTATAGCCGCCGTCTACGCCCGCGAGCGGGGAATTAATCATATTGTGACGGGGGTGTCGCAGACCGATTTCAGCGGTTATCCCGATTGCCGGGATGCTTTCATCAAGTCGCTTAACGTGACGCTGAACCTGGCTATGGACGAGCAATTCGTACTGCACACACCACTGATGTGGATTGACAAAGCGGAGACCTGGGCGCTGGCAGACGAGCTTGGAGTGCTCGAACTTATACGCCACGAAACGCTGACTTGTTATAACGGTATCCCGGGAGATGGTTGTGGACACTGCCCGGCATGCACGTTGCGCAGAGAAGGATTGGAAAAGTTTTTGGCTTCTACTAAATGAGGCACACTTGTATCACTAAAAATATATGGCTATGACAGAATTGAAAGACCAACTTTCCCTTTTGGGGAGAAAGACAGCATACCGTCAGGACTATGCTCCCGAAGTATTAGAGGCATTTGATAACAAGCATCCCGGCAATGACTACTGGGTGCGTTTCAACTGCCCCGAATTCACCAGTCTTTGTCCCATCACGGGACAACCGGACTTTGCGGAAATCCGTATTTGCTATATCCCCGATGTCAAGATGGTGGAGAGCAAGAGCCTGAAGCTCTATCTGTTCAGTTTCCGCAATCACGGAGCTTTCCACGAAGATTGCGTGAACATCATAATGAAAGACCTCATTCATTTGATGAATCCTAAGTATATCGAGGTGACGGGTATCTTTACCCCGCGTGGCGGCATCTCTATCTACCCGTATGCCAATTACGGACGTCCCGGCACGAAGTTCGAGCAGATGGCGGAGCATCGTTTGATGAACCGTGAATAAGATGCTGTATCTGATGGCTCCTATAAATAGAAGGGGGCTGTTAGGACAGGTAATTTTTGCATCACTATATTCTATATCCTTGTCTACTGACCTTTAGTTTCTTGTTTGCTAATTTTTATTCGTCCGACAGTTGTTGCATTATCGTCCAACAGCTGTCGGACGATAATTAAACAGCCGTCGGACGATAATGTAACAACTGTCGGACGAATAGTTTTTAGTAAATGAGAAGTTAGTCTGTCTTTATTCATCGGCTAATATAAGGCTTCTCTATCATTAGTTTTGCTACATCTTTATTTTCTCTTTTACGATTATCCGCATAAATGCCGCTGACGAATAAGAAATTGTTTTGATTTTATTATTTAAGAGATTTCCTCAGCACCTTCCGAGCTCGTTTTCGGTTTTTTTATCTGTTTTATTATTGATAATACCTATCAATGGTGATTGCATGGTATGATATATACGATAAATCCACTCCATATAATTACCTACAATAAGCGATTGCACAGCTGGATGTTAATAATGACCTTTGCACCGGTTTACTAACAACATTATAATTATTATAAAATTGAAAGCATATACATTTAAATTCTCGCTGCTGTTTCTCCTTCTGTTGGCTTCTCTGTCTGTACATGCGCAGAGGAGAGGAGGGATGATTTC
The DNA here is from genome assembly GCF_902825465.1 of Bacteroides sp. Marseille-P8574. NCBI lineage: Bacteria > Pseudomonadati > Bacteroidota > Bacteroidia > Bacteroidales > Bacteroidaceae > Bacteroides > Bacteroides sp. Marseille-P8574. The sequence continues at coordinate 751,548 of NZ_CADEBE010000002.1, read as the reverse complement.
TGGTAGAATCATTTCTACGGAAAAAGAAACGGTGGATTTTGCGACTGTTTATCTGAAAGGGACGAGTTATGGAGGAACCACGAATCAGGAAGGCCTCTATCACATTAAGGCGCCTGCCGGCGACTATACGTTGGTGGTGTCTGCCGTAGGTTATACAAAGGTGGAGAAAAAGGTGAAGCTGGTCAATGATGAGCGGATGAAGCTGAACATAACCATCGCTCCTGAAACGCAACAGCTGGACGAGGTGACTATCGTTTCTACCGGAGTGAGCCGGGTGAAGAGGTCGGCATTCAATGCTGTGGCAGTCGATACAAAGGAACTCCAGAACACCACGAAGAATCTGAGCGATGCCTTGACCAAGGCTCCGGGCATGAAACTCCGTGAGTCGGGTGGGGTAGGTTCGGATATGCAGTTGATGCTGGACGGTTTTAGCGGAAAGCACGTCAAGGTGTTCATTGACGGTGTGCCGCAGGAAGGTGTGGGAAGCTCCTTCAGCTTGAACAATATTCCGGTGAGCTTTGCCGACCGTATAGAGGTATACAAAGGTGTGGTTCCCGTGGGCTTCGGTACGGATGCCATTGGCGGTGTCATCAATATTGTTACCAACAAGAAACGCCGGAACTGGTTTCTGGATGCTTCTTATTCTTACGGCTCGTTCAATACCCACCGCTCATACGTTAACTTCGGACAGACTTTCAAGAACGGTTTCAGCTATGAAATCAATGCCTTTCAAAACTACTCGGACAACGATTATTATGTAGATGCGCCGGTAAAGGATTTTGAGACGGGCAGTTTCAACGAAAGTGAGAAGGTGCGCGTGAAGCGTTTCAATGATACTTACCACAACGAAGCCATTGTGGCCAAAGCGGGTATTGTGGACAAAAGTTGGGCAGACCGGCTGATGTTCGGTTTCACCTATTCGCACATGTACAAGGACATACAGACCGGTGTACGCCAGAAGACAGTCTTCGGGGAAAAGCACCGCTTTGGCCATTCACTGATGCCTTCGATGGAATACAGCAAACGCAACCTGATAATCAAGGGGCTGGATATGGTGCTGACAGCCAACTACAATCGCAATGCCACTACGAATGTGGATACTGCCCGCTACGAATACAACTGGCTTGGTGAGAAACATCCGCTGAACAGCCCCGGCGAACAGTCCCGCCAGTATTCCCGTGCCGATAATGACAATTGGAACGGTACATTGACCTTGAATTACCGCATTGCCAGGGTCCACATGCTGACTTTCAATCATGTGTTGAGTGCATTCCAGCGTGATAATACTTCACTGTTGGCGGTGGAAGAACAGACGGATGCCATTGCCAAGCAGACCCGCAAGAATATCTCCGGTTTGTCATACCGCCTGATGCCTTCCGAAAAGTGGAACTTCTCGGCATTCGGCAAATACTACCGCCAGTATGTGGCAGGACCTATGGCCGAGGATGATACCGGTAGTAATTATGTACGCACCAGCCGTACGGTAGACTCTTGGGGATATGGTGCTGCCGGAACCTACTTCATCCTGCCCGGCTTGCAGGCGAAGCTCTCTTATGAAAAAGCTTACCGCCTGCCCACTATCGAAGAGATGTTTGGTGACGAAGATCTGGAGAGTGGAGACATCGGCATCCGTCCCGAGAAAAGTGACAACATCAACTTGAACCTGAGTTATTCCCGGAGTTTTGGAAAACATTCCGTCTACGTGGAAGGCGGTGTGGTATACCGCAATACGAAGGATTATATCCAGCGCAATATCCAGGACTTGAGCGGAGGAAAAGAAGGGGCCACTTATACCAACTACGGCAAGGTGCTGACGAAGGGATACAATGTATCGGCACGCTATGGCTTCGGACGCTGGCTGAGTGTGGGCGGCAACTTCACGCAGATGAATGTGCGTGACAATGAGAAGATGCAAATCGGCAGTATCGGCAACTCTGTGGAAAATCTCGGTTACAAGGCACGCATTCCCAATGTGCCCTATCAGTTTGCTGATTTTGACGTAAACTTCTATTGGCGCGACCTCTGGAAGAAAGGGAATATGCTGTCCGTGACTTACGACAACCAGTACATGCACAGCTTCTCCTACTATTCGCAGGCCATCGGTAGCAAGAACAAGGATTTCATGGTACCCGACCAGTTCTCCCATAACCTGACATTGAGCTATAGTCTGAAGAATGGCCGCTATAATATCTCGTTTGAATGCCGCAACTTCACGAACGAGGATTTGTACGACAATTTCAGTCTTCAGAAAGCCGGGCGTGCGTTCTATGGCAAGGTACGTGTACATTTTGGTGATTAATAAATATAATGGTTTTAATAGGTGTAATTAATAAGAAGAACAAATGAAGAAGAATTATCTTTTGTCCGGCCTCTTGGCAATGGCAATGACCGGAATGGCTTTAATTTCTTGTACAGACACAGACGAACCGGGTTCCGGCTCCGGTTCCGGTTCAAAGGGTAACTATGTGATAGCTGCCACGGCTACAGTTTCAGGTAGCTCCGTTCCTGTCCTGCTGACAGCCGAGTCACTGGAAAGCGGTGAAATTACTGCTGCCGGCAATGGCCTTGTGAACGATGGGGCTACTTACTGGGTGTTCTACGGAAACAAATATCTGTATGCCTTGAATTATCACCAGGGAAATGCAGGCACTACCCAGTCGTTCATTATGAATACAAACGGTGAACTGGAAAAACGTAGCCAGGAGTATAACGTCAATCGTTTCACTACCTACGGCTATTATGACCAATTTATAATGACGACTTCTACCGGCGACGGCCCTACGGAACTGAATGATGCAAATGGATATACTCCCCAATCTTTTTTGATTTCCTATCTGGATGTCGAGAAACAGACTTATACAAAGAACTCGGTAACAAAGGATACTCCATTTCTTGCCGAAAATTTCCTTGAAAATGGTGAATACGTAACACTGGCCGGTATAGAACAAGTGGGCAGTAAGGTTTATGCAGCAGCCATTCCCATGGGGCTTAGCCAGTATGGTTGCATGCAGAAGAATGAAGACGGTAGTTACAAGTGGGTGCTTTCCGGTAATGAGGATTTAATAAAGACAGAATCCGGCGGGCAGGGTAGCGGTGCCTATGAGAAGGACGAATTGCAATGGACCCAGTATCCTAATGAATGCCATATCGCTATCTTTGGTGATCAGACACTGAATTCTCATAAGGTCATCACTACAGACAAAATCAGTTATGCTGCCGGACGCATGAAGTCACAGTACTACCAGATGAACTGGCTTGCCGACGACGGCTATGTATATGTATTTTCTCCGAGCTATGCCAAGACCATGAGTGATTCGCGTCAGCAGACTACATTGCCTGCCGGAGTTGTACGCATCGATACCAAAGCAGAGGAATTTGATGCCGCCTATTACTATAATCTTGAAGAGAAAGCCAATGGCGCCTCTTTCTTGCGCACTTGGTATATTTCAGGTAATTATTTCCTGTTGCTGATGTATGATAAGGCAATTACGGCATCAGACAAGGTTGCCAACCAACTTGCCGTCTTCAATGCCTCCACCGGAGCTTTGACTTATGTGAACGGCCTTCCAAGCGATGTCTCCGGCTTTGGTAATACCCCGTACATGGAAAATGGCAACGCATATGTGGCAGTCACTACCTCTTCCGGCTATCCTGCCATCTATAAGGTAGACCCTGCCAATGCAACAGCTACCAAGGGTCTGGTTGTCAATGCAACCCAACTGAACGGTGTAGGTAAACTGGAATAAAGCTCCTATGAAGAAAGTTTTTCGTAAAATACATTTATGGCTTTCAGTCCCCTTCGGGCTACTGATTACCCTTATCTGTTTTTCCGGAGCCATGCTGGTATTCGAGACGGAGGTGATGGAGCTCTGCCGCCGCGACCTCTACTATGTGGAGAAAGTCGGGCCGGCACCGCTTCCCATGGGCAAGGTGGCCGAAAAAGTGGCCGCTACTCTGCCGGATAGTGTTTTTGTGACGGGTGTCACAGCCTCGTCTGCTCCGGAGCGTGCCTGGCAGGTGAACCTTTCCAAACCTCGTCGTGCTTCCGTCTATGTAGACCAGTATACGGGTGAGATAAAGGGCAAGTATGAGCGTGCGCCGTTTTTCACGACCATGTTCCGCCTGCATCGCTGGTTGCTGGACAGCATGAAGCCCGATGGAGGCATCTTCTGGGGAAAAATGATTGTGGGCACTGCCACGCTGATGTTTGTCTTTGTCCTGATATCGGGCATTGTCATCTGGTGGCCCCGTACAAAAAAGGCTTTGAAGAACAGTCTGAAGATTGTTACCAATAAAGGTTGGCGCCGCTTCTGGTACGACCTGCATGTGGCAGGCGGCATGTACACGCTGATTTTTCTGCTGGTAATGGCGCTTACGGGACTGTCATGGTCTTTCTCCTGGTACCGCACCGGCTTCTACAAAGTTTTCGGAGTGGAAACCACGCAAGGGGGTGGAGGACATGGTGCTTCGGCACAAACTGCTGCCCAGGGAGGAGAACGGGCTCAAGGCCGGTCTGGTGGCAGACCGGGAGGTGAGCATCGTGAAAGAAATTCTTTCTCTCCTTTTACAAGCTGGCAGAAGGTTTACGAAGAACTGAAGGAACTCAATACTGATTATAAACAGATTACCGTGTCCAAAGGCTCTGCTACGGTTTCTTTCAATCGGTTGGGCAACCAGCGTGCTGCCGACCGCTATACGTTCAATCCCCGTAGCGGTGAAATCACCGGGGCTACCTTATATAAGGATGCCGACGCTTCAGGAAAAATCCGTGGCTGGATATTCTCCGTTCATGTAGGCAGTTGGGGAGGGCTGACCACCCGCATATTGAGTTTTCTTGCCGCTTTGGTAGGGGCCAGCTTGCCGCTGACGGGCTATTATCTTTGGATTCGCAGATTGGTTCGGAAAGGCGGTAGGAAAGCGAGCATGTAATTAAAGAAAGTTGCTTAGAAAAAGCAGGCAGTTTTATAAAAGGATGAAGATGTCCGCAAGATGCGCAGGCGTGCGTGTTTTGTGGGCGTTTTTTTATAAATACTTTTGGGCGGAGATTTCATTTATCCGCATTTCCTTCTCTTCTATCCGGATGCATCCTTCGCTTGCCAGCTCCGATAAGGCACGTGCTAGCGAGGGACGAGCCACTCCCAGTATTTGTGCCACTTCCTGCTGGTTGAGTATCGTGCCATGCATGCGTAGATAGTTCAGTATGCGCGATTTTAGGCTTTGCAGGGCAAAGGCATTCAGCTTTTTGGAGAGAAACAGAGTTCTGTCCGATACCAGTTGCAGAAAGTTGCGCATCACAGTGGGGTGTCGATGCAGGAATTCCAGGAAGACATTCTTGTTTATGATGAGTATCTCACATTTCTCTTTTGCTTCGATATTTACCGGGAAGCGGTTTTCGGAGGCAAAGACAAAAGCCGGGGCAAGTAGTTGCGGGGCTTTCAGCGTTTCTATGGTGAGTTGTTTTCCCTCTGCACTGACCATTTGGGTACGCACACTGCCGCAGCACAATATGAATAGAGAACGGTATACTTCTCCCTGCATGGCAATAAAGTCAGCAGGTTTGTATTGCCTGCGTGCATGTTCGGGTGCCAGGATGAGGGATAATAATTCTTCTTCTGTTATGCCTTGAAAAGGAGGCATTTTCAATAATGTATGGATTTCCATTCTCTTTTTTACTTTTTTGTGATTCGATGTAACATTCGTGACAGTTTTCGCGTTGTAGAACTCTCATCTTTGCACAAAGATAATGCAAACCGAAAGTAATAGAAAATAAGCTTGCTTATTTTTATTGCTGAGGTGCTGCTTATCTTATGGAAAGATGATGTAAACTTTTAAATGAATAAGAATATGGAACCGAACATGTTTTGTTATCAATGTCAGGAGACAGCCAAAGGAACCGGCTGTATACTGAAAGGTGTATGTGGAAAAGAAAGTCATACGGCTCAAGCTATGGACTTGTTGCTGTTTGTGGTTAGAGGTGTCTCTGTCGTTGCCGATGTTTTGCGCAAGGCAGATTGTCCGGTCTCCGAAGAAGTGAATATCTTTGTGACGGATGCTCTGTTCTGCACTATTACGAATGCAAATTTCGATGATGAAAGCATTTTGAAGCGGGTAGATAAAGGAATCACCATGCGTAATGGATTGATTCAAGAGGCCAAGCATAACAAAGTGCTCTTACCCAAAGTAAATGAACTGACTTGGCAGGGAACGCGTGATGACTATGCCGGAAAAGCGAAGACAGTAGGTGTTCTGCGTGAACAGAATGAAGACCTCCGCTCGTTGAAAGAATTGCTTGTCTATGGCTTGAAAGGTATGGCTGCCTATCTGGAGCATGCTATGCGTCTGGGATTCAATGATGATACGGTTCATGTTTTCATGCAACGCGCACTGGCTACCATTGCGGTTGAGTCTCTATCGGCAGAGGAGTGGGTGAAGCTGGTTCTCGAAGCTGGTGAGTTTGGAGTAAAGACAATGGCTCTATTGGATGCAGCCAATACTGGTACTTACGGTAATCCTGAAATTACAAAGGTGAATATCGGTGTGAAGAACCGTCCGGGAATTTTGATTAGCGGCCATGACTTGAAGGATATGGAAGAATTATTGAAACAGACTGAAGGCACAGGAATAGATGTCTATACACATGGTGAAATGTTACCTGCTCACTATTACCCGGCTTTCAAGAAATATTCCCATTTTGTAGGCAATTATGGCAATGCCTGGTGGAAACAGCGCGAAGAATTCACTTCCTTCAACGGACCGATTCTGTTTACCACCAATTGCATCGTTCCTCCTCTGACAAATGCTGTGTATAAAGAACGTATGTTTACCACCAACTCTACCGGCTATCCGGGTTGCAAGTACATTGATAAGGATGCTGAAGGTAGGAAAGACTTTTCTGAAATCATAGAGATTGCCAAACAATGCCAGCCTCCGGTGGAGATAGAGCATGGAGAAATTATCGGCGGTTTTGCCCATAACCAGGTGCTGCAACTGGCAGACAAGGTGGTAGATGCCGTGAAGACCGGGGCCATACGCCGCTTTATCGTAATGGCAGGTTGTGACGGACGTATGAAGAGCCGTGACTACTACACGGAATTTGCCAAAGCCTTGCCGCAAGATACCGTTATCCTGACCGCAGGTTGTGCCAAATACCGCTATAATAAACTTGGTTTGGGAGACATCAACGGCATTCCCCGTGTATTGGATGCCGGGCAGTGCAATGACAGCTATTCACTGACGGTAATAGCCATGAAGCTGAAAGAAGTATTCCAGCTGAACGACATTAATGAACTTCCCATAGTCTACAACATAGCGTGGTACGAACAGAAAGCAGTTATTGTATTATTGGCATTATTGAGCCTCGGTGTGAAGGATATTCACTTAGGACCTACATTGCCCGCTTTCCTTTCTCCAAATGTCGTCAAGGTACTGGTTGATATGTTCCATATTGCAGGTATCGGTAGCGTGGAAGATGATTTGAAGAAATTCGGATTGTAAATAAGATGATGGGGTGATATCCTGCTATCACCCCATCATCTTATCCTCTTATCACATTATTTATCGCTTCCTCCGTTCCGCAGAACGGCCCGTGCGATTGTAGCTTTATGGTACACATGGCGGCGGCAAAGCATCCGGCTTCTCGATAAGACGCGCCTTTGTCGCGCATATACAGATATCCTACCATATAGGTGTCTCCGCATCCCGTTGCATCTGTAATCTGCAGGGCAGGGTAGGCGGGTATTTCGTGGAATTCTCCTTGGGCATAAATCAGCGAACCTTTATCTCCCAGGGTCAGCAGCACTTCCTTCACGCCCCAGTCTGCAATCAGCAATGCAGCTTCGTGCGGTTCACTGCATCCGGTCAGCACTTCCATTTCAGCTTCGTTGGCTTTCAGGATATGGATATACTTCAATGCTTCTTTCTTTTCCGGCCAGTCTACGGCCAGCACCTTTTCATTCTCCACCTTGCGGAGAAATCCTTGCACGTCTACCGAGAGGAGTCCCTTGCCGGACAAGAACTTGATGACCTCCAAAGAGAAGTCGTCGGCAAGCAGACTGCCCAAGTGGATAATCCGTGCATCGGTATCTTTCAAACCTTCCACGGTGAAAGGGTCTGCTTTTGCCGTGACACGTTGTGTACGTTCGTTTTGATTTTCTCCATAAATATTCTCGAAACAGACGGAATGTGTGCTGTGCAAGGCTTTGACGGAAATACCTTCTTTCCGAATGTCTTCCACAATGCCCATGTCAGTATCAGCCAAAGCTGTTACCAATAGAAAATCGTTAGCATTCAAGTGCTTGATGGCATGTGCGAAGTAGAAGGAGGTGCCTCCCGGCATATATATGGTATTTTTAGGGGTTACGACTTTATCTTGGGTAATATAGCCGATGCAACATAGACTGTGTGTGTTCATTTCTTTGTTGGCTTTTTATTTCTTTATTGTATTGATTCCGTAAATTGGGCGCGAAGATAGTGATTTAATAACAATTCGACTATATTTGCAGCTGTAAATGTAGCCTCATTGAATATGAATTCATTAAAAACGAAAAGAGTACGTATGATAGTTGGCATTATAGTGGGTATTATGGCTGTTGCGGTCATAGCGGGATTCGTTTTTGTCAATCAGCCGAGTTTCGGGAGGGCTCCTCAAGGAGAACGGTTGGAGAGGATAAAGAAGTCGCCTCATTACAAAGACGGAGAATTCCGGAATCTGCACAGTACGATGATGATGACTTCCCAAAAGGGACGTTTGGGAGCTTTCTGGGGATTCTTATTTAAGAAAGAAACCGATTTGCGTCCAGAAAAAGAGATTCCGGTTATAAAGACGGACCTCAGCAAGATAAGCAAGGACGAGAATGTATTGGTATGGTTCGGACATTCATCCTATTTTATCCAGGTAGACGGAAAGCGTATACTGGTAGACCCCGTATTTTGTGTGGCTTCTCCGGTTTCGTTTGTAAACAAGCCGTTCAAAGGGGCGGATGCCTACAAGCCTGCCGATATGCCGGAGATTGACTATCTGGTGATATCACATGACCATTGGGACCATCTGGATTATGAGACGGTGATGCAGCTGAAAAACCGGGTAGGCAAGGTGGTCTGTCCTTTGGGGGTAGGCGAACATTTCGAGTATTGGGGATTTGACAAATCATCCCTGGTTGAGCTAGATTGGTTTGAAGATACTGTACTGGATAAGGGATTTCTGCTTCATTGCTTGCCCGCCCGGCATTTTTCGGGCCGCTCGTTGAAGGCAAATCAGGCATTATGGGCTTCTTTCCTTATCGAAACCCCTTCGCAGAAGATTTATATGGGTGGTGATAGCGGATATGACACGCATTTTGCCGAAATAGGCAAGCAATATCCCGGCATTGACCTTGCCATATTGGAGAATGGGCAGTATAACGAAGATTGGAAATATATCCATACCATGCCCCAATATTTGGGGCAAGCGGCCAGGGACTTGAATGCGGAAAAGATTCTGACTGTTCATCATTCCAAATATGCTTTGGCTAGACACCGCTGGGACGAACCGCTGAAAAATGCCATGAATCTGAAAGAGAAAGACTCATTGAACGTGTTGATGCCTATTATAGGGGAAGTGGTCCGGTTAAAATAATGAGTGATATTGATTATAATACACCTGGCAACACGGCTATTGACGAGTTATTAACGGAAATATATATCCCTATCGAAAATAAAAGTAAGATAATATGTTAGAATTACCCGAAGTTATCACCTTGAGCAAACAAGTGAACAACGCCTTGAGCGGTAAAACAATCACGCAGGTATTTAATGCCACCAAACCGCATAAGTTTACGTTCTATAACGGTGAACCGTCGGAGTATGGTAAACTGCTCGTAGGCAAAACCATCCTTTCATCCGAAGGATATGGCATGTTTGTCAATTTCAATCTTTCGGATAATGTGATCATGAACATAGGCGACGGAGTCAGTGTCCGTTATTATAGTGCGGGAGATGAGATTCCTGCCAATTACCAGTTGTTGCTGACGTTTAATGATGATTCATTCCTTGTCTTCACGGTTGCAATGTATGGTTTTATCAATGTTTATCCTGATAGCTATATCGACAATAAGTACTATAAATTGAGTCGGGAAAGCATTTCGCCGTTGAGCGATAAATACACCGAAGCGGAATTTGAGAAACTCGTTGCCGAAGCAAAGAAGACCCTCTCTGCTAAAGCTCTATTGGCAACCAATCAGCATATTCCCGGTGTCGGTAATGGCGTAACGCAGGATATTCTGTTCAATGCACGGATAAATCCCAAACAGAAAGTGCTACTTCTGTCGGATAATCAGAAAGAAGTTCTTTTTAATGCTCTAAAAAAAACATTGGTGGATATGACTTCCGAGGGCGGACGCGATACGCAAACAGATCTTTATGGCAACGCCGGAGGTTACAAAACCATTCTTTCTGCCAAAACATGGAAGAATCCTTGTCTCCGTTGTGGCAGTACCATCATAAAAGAGGCTTATATGGGTGGTTCGGTATATTATTGCCCAACGTGTCAACAGATAAAAGAATAAATGTTCACATCTTCTTAGAATCCTTTATATGCAATACAAGGAATTAATAAACTGTTATACAGAATATTAATTCCTTGTATTGCATTCTATTAATTTCATGTCTACATGATATTCATATCCTGCGAACACGATATGAATATCTTCTTTTCTTCATACTTTGTACGGACAAAAGGAGCGTTTTATAAAGCCCGCCCTTTGTAAACGTTTGACTGGGACAATGGAACCAGGACTCCGTTCAGCGTCAGGGTATTCGAATTGAAGTTCGGGCTGATTCTTGCTGATGCATTATTGCCGCCGTTGGTCAGTGTGATATGCACTTGTGTGGATATTCCAATGCCTTGTACGCTGAAGCTGCAATTCACGTTTCCCTTTTTGTCGGTCGTGATTTTCATTTCCTTTCTGCTGCCGTCCACTGTGATGCCGCCTATTCCGTTGGGGCCTGCAAGGGCACTGTTGGCAGCTATTTGTACAGATGCGTGTTCACCGTCCATCATAACGAAGTTTGTTGTCGATGAAACAAATGCACTCCTTCCTCTCTTGAATACCAGCTGGTCTGCTTCCAATACAAACTTGCCCTCTTTCAATGCCTGGACGGCAATGGCATAGTTCCTTTCATTTTCCGCTTTTTCGCGTGCTTTCTGGGCTTCGCGTTGGGCTTTACGCTCTGCACGGCGTGTTTCGCTGCTACTCTGTGCATACATCAAGGTAGATGCACTTACCAATACCAGTGTGATTAATGTAATGATTCGTTTCATAATTGTTCTTTGTTATTTAGTTAAGACCTTCTGGCTAATTAACAAATGAAAAGCCAAAAAGATGCAGCTTGAATCTTAAATAAGCGTAAGACTTAACACTTCTTGGGTTTTGTTGGAAGTTTGTATTAAATTTCTTCCAAGGCATAATACTGGTAGTCCCGGAGAATGGTTTGAAGAAAGTTTTCCGGGTTACCGTCATGAGGAGTGATGGAGAGAAGTTCCTGCACTTTTTTCGCAAGGGAGGCAATGCGTCGTGTACGGTCTTTCTTACCCGATTGCAGGGTCCGAGTAATGACGTTGATTTGCTCCAATGACAAGTCGGAAGCTTGTGGATAGGTAGGCCGGTAGTCTTTGGTCAGGTAGTCGAACTCATCGAGGCTGACGTGTATCTTGCGGTAATTCTTTTCCTTGATTACCATGGTGCCGGCAGCAAGGTCGCCCATTCGCTGGCTGTTTTTGGTCAAAAGGACGACCAGAAGTCCCAGGCCACCGGTCACCGGTCCGTCGATAGGAAAGAGAAGCCATCGGAGCAGGTACGAGCCTATGCCGGGCGTGGAACCGTCTGCTTTTACGACACGGATGTTCATCAGCCGCTTGCCGAGACTTTGTCCCTGGTTGAACATTTCGCAGAGAAATGCGTAAAACAAGACCGGCAGGTAGACGATAGCGAGGAAGAAAAGCATCGTGAAATCAGAGGGCAGATGAATCCGTGAAAACAAGGCCAAAGTAGAAAATACATAGAATCCGAGCAGAATATAGTCTATGACCAGTGCAATGAGCCGTTCACCGATACTGGCAGGCGTTTGACTGATGCGGACAAACTGCCCGGTGATAATTGTAGATTCTGCCATTCCTGATAAAACATTTTTAGTATTTCATTGCAAATATATCATTATTCTCTTATTTTTGTTACCGATTTCAGACAAAACTTCTCTGAAATATTCATGGGGTATGAAAGAAGTGACGTTTATCCGGCGGAACATCGAAAAATGGAAACAAGCAGAAAAAATAGTGGAGCAGGCGGACAGTCTGTCTCCCGATGAGCTTGCCGACGCATATACGGAGCTTACGGCAGACCTGGCTTTTGCCCAAACGCATTTCCCCGCTTCCCGCATCACTATCTATCTGAACAATCTTGCCTCGGCATTGCACAACCGCATTTATAGAAACAAGCGCGAGAAATGGTCAAGAATTATCACCTACTGGACCCGTGAAGTGCCTTCGGCCATGCACGATGCACGCCGTGAGTTAGTGGCTTCCTTCATTATATTTGTGGTCAGCGCATTGATAGGAGTGGTATCTGCTGCCGGAGACCCCGATTTTGTGCGTTTGATTTTAGGAAACTCTTATGTGGATATGACTTTGAACAATATCGCTAATGGTGAACCCATGGCTGTATATAACGGTTCCTCCGAGTTCCCCATGTTTCTGAGTATCACGCTGAACAATATCATGGTCTCCTTCAACTGCTTTGCCATGGGGCTGCTGACCAGTTTTGGCACCGGATACATGCTCCTTAACAATGGCATCATGATAGGGGCTTTCCAAACCTTCTTTTATCAGCACGACTTGCTTTGGGAGTCCTCCCTTGCCATTTGGCTGCACGGGACACTCGAAATCTGGGCGATTATTGTAGCCGGTGCCGCCGGTCTTGCCCTGGGCAACGGATGGCTCTTTCCCGGAACCTATTCAAGGCTGGAATCTTTCAAACGGGGAGCCAAAAAAGGACTGAAAATAGTGGTGGGTACGGTACCCGTATTCATCATGGCAGGATTTATAGAAGGATTTGTTACCCGTCATACCGAACTTTCGGATGCTTTGAGGTTCGGCTTTATTCTACTTTCTTTGTCGTTTATCTTTTTTTATTATATTTATTTACCTAACAGAAAGAAGCATGGAAGCACAGAAACCTAAAATCGCACTGTATGTACAACGTTCTTTTGGAGAGAAACTAACTGCTACCTTTGATTTTATCAAAGAGAACTGGAAGCCGTTGATGAAATTCACTACATATCTGATGTTGCCGCTTTGCCTGCTTCAGGGGCTGAGCCTGAACGGGCTGATGAGCGGTACAATGGTTTTGGGTGATATGACCGGAGGCTCGTTCGACTCTTCTGTTGTCGGAGCGTCCATCATGGCGCTGGTGACTTATTACAGTCTGTATGCCGTTCTATATCTGCTGGGAACTGTCATGCTGACCTCTTTGGTCTACGCATTGGTCCGTACTTACAATGAACGGGAAGAACGCTTGGAGGGAGTGACGTTAGGGATGCTGAAGCCCTTGTTGTTCCGTAATGTCAGAAGGGTATTTCTGATAATGATTGTCAGTGTGCTTTTGGTGCTGTTTGTAGGGCTTATTGTTGGTTTTATAGCCACCATCATTCCGTTTATAGCGCTTGCGTTCTTGTTCGTTCTGCTCGTTGTGGTGGTGTCTGTGCCACTGGCTATTTGGGCTCCAGTCTATCTGTTCGAAGATATCTATATCATAGATGCCTTGAAGAAGGCCTACCGACTGGGTTTCGCTACCTGGGGAGGTATCGTACTGATTTCCATTGTTATGGGATTCATCGCCGCCATCTTGCAGGGAGTGACGATGATTCCATGGTATATCGGGACCATTGTGAAATATATCTTTGCAATGACTGATGCAGGTGGCGGTGCCACTGTATCGGCAGCCTATAGCTTTGTGCTTTATCTGCTGGCGGTGGTCCAGGCATTCGGCGTTTATATGTCCATGATTTTCTCATTGCTGGGACTGGCTTATCAATACGGTCATGCTTCGGAAAAGATAGATTATGTGATGGTGGAGAGTGATATTGACAATTTTGATAAACTCTGATAACGGACTATGAATATGGTTCCGGCTGATACACTGGTTTGTGATACTGCACAGATTGCCGTTTGGCAGTCCGACCCGGCGTTTGCTTACAGCCGTGAGCTGATAGCTCCCGAAATTAATGTACTTGAGTGGTTCAGCAGATGGTTCGGCAAGCTGCTGGACAAGATATTCGGGAATACGTTGGTGGCAGAATATTCGGAGGTCGTGTTGATATGCATTGCCATTCTTATCCTTGTATTGGTCATCTGGTTTGTGTACAAGAAGCGTCCGGAATTGTTCATGCATTCGCGCAAGAGTACCCTGCCCTATACAGTGGGGGAGGATACCATCTATGGAGTGGATTTTGCGGAGGGAATTGCCGATGCGCTTGTCCGGACGGATTATCGGGAGGCGGTGCGTTTGCTCTATCTGCAGACGCTGAAACAGCTCAGCGATGGAAAACGTATAGACTGGCAGTTATATAAAACGCCTACACAATATATCTATGAAGTCCGTCTGCCAGCTTTCCGCCAAATGACCAGCCATTTTCTACGGGTACGTTACGGAAATTTTGAAGCGACCGAAACATTGTTCCATGCGATGCGGGATTTGCAGAAAGAAGTGGAGAAAGGAGGGATGGCATGAAGGGGAACCATTGGTTTATAGCCGGTATCATTGCTTTTCTGGTGTTGATGTTTGCGATAGAGTGCCGTCTGCCGAAGAAGTTTGTCTGGAACCCTACGTTCAGCCATTATGACAAGCAACCGTTCGGCTGTGCCGTGTTCGATAGCCTGGTGTCTTCATCGTTGCCGAAGGGATATTCGTTGTCGAGAAAGACTTTTTATGAGCTGGAGCAGGAAGATACGACGCTTCGCCGCGGAATACTGGTTGTTACCGATAACCTGCATCTGACGGATGTAGATGTGGAGGCGATGTTGAAGATGGCGGGACGGGGAGACCGGATTATGCTGGCGGGGAGCTCTTTCAGCCGTATTTTGAAAGATACGCTGGGATTTGAGTGCAGCTATTCCTATTTCAGTCCGTCGGCTTTGAAAAAATATGCCACTGCATTGCTCTCGAAAGACAGTTTGTGCTGGGTGGGGGATTCGGCGGTTTATCCGCAGCAGACTTTCTGTTTCTATCCCCAACTTTGCCAGTCTTATTTCTTTGCAGATTCCATTTCTTGTAAAGTGTTGGCGGAAAAAACTGTTACCGGAGAAGCTGCTCATCCGGTTGCCATGTCAGTTTCTTGGGGAAAGGGGGAGGTTATACTGGCTTCCACTCCCCTGCTTTTTACGAACTATGGTGTGCTGGATGGGAAGAATGCGGCTTATCTTTTTCGTATATTGTCCCAAATGGGTGGATTTCCCATTGTCCGTACCGAAGGCTATATGAAAGAAACAGCCCAGGCACAGATGTCTCCTTTTCGCTATTTCCTTTCGCAGCCTCCGCTTCGCTGGGCATTGTACTTGAGTATGGTTTCCATCCTGCTCTTTATGATATTTACAGCCCGTAGGAAGCAGCGTGCCATTCCCGTTATCCGCGAACCGGAGAATAAGTCTTTGGAGTTTGCAGAGTTGATAGGTACCCTTTATTATCAGAAGAAGGACCATGCTGACTTAGTCCGCAAGAAATATCTCTATTTTGCGGAGGAACTGAGGAGGGAAATGCAAGTGGATGTGGAGGAAGTGGCAGAGGATGAGCGCTCTTTCGGCAGGATTGCCCGGAAGACGGGTATGGAAGCGGGGGAAATTGCCGCATTCATCCGCGAGGTGAGGCCGGTGGTGTACGGAGGGCGCAGCATCTCTGAGGAGGAGATGAAACGGCTTGTCGATAAAATGAATGAAATAATCAATCATATATAAAGAAGATATTTATGGAAGAGAACACAGAAAAACGGGTGGACTTGACTCTCTTTTCCGAGAAGATACAAGCGTTGAAGGACCGGATTGCTACGGTCATAGTGGGGCAGGAGCAGATAGTGGACCTGGTACTGACGGCTGTCCTGGCAAACGGCCATGTGTTGCTGGAGGGAGTGCCGGGGGTGGCAAAGACGCTGCTTGCCCGTCTGGTTGCCCGTTTGATTAAGGCGGATTTCAGCCGCATTCAGTTTACTCCGGACTTGATGCCGAGTGACGTGTTGGGGACTACGGTCTTCAACATGAAAACCAATGACTTTGACTTCCATCAAGGACCGGTATTTGCCGACATCGTGCTGGTGGACGAGATAAACCGTGCTCCTGCCAAGACGCAAGCCGCCTTGTTTGAGGTTATGGAAGAACGGCAGGTCAGCATTGACGGCACCACGCATCAGATGGGAGAACTCTATACGATTCTGGCAACCCAGAATCCGGTGGAGCAGGAGGGTACTTATAAATTGCCCGAAGCGCAATTGGACCGTTTTTTGATGAAGATAACCATGGGATACCCTTCGTTGGAGGAGGAGGTGGATATTCTGGAGCTTCACCACACGAATGCTTCGCTGGTGAAGCTGGATAGTCTGACGCCTGTCCTTACAAAGGAAGAACTGCTGTCATTGCGCAGGCTGATGGAGCAGGTGTTTGTGGATCGTACACTGCTTCAATACATCGCGCTGATAGTGCAACAGACGCGTACCAGCAAAGCTGTGTATTTAGGAGCCTCTCCACGTGCATCTGTGGCAATGATGCAGGCTTCGAAGGCGTATGCACTGTTGCAAGGACGTGATTTCGTGACACCGGAGGACATAAAGTTCGTTGCTCCGTATGTACTTCAGCACCGCCTGATATTGACGGCAGAAGCCGAGATGGAAGGTTATTCACCGGTAAAAGTGACGCAACGTCTGATTGATAAAGTGGAAGTTCCGAAATGAGACTGGGCCGCCGCTTCTATATGACTCTTGTGCTGATTATCCTGCTGATGGGTATCGGGTATGCTTTTGCTCCGTTCTTTACAATCGGGCAGTGGGCGCTGTTTGTCCTGGCCTTGTCGGTGCTGGTGGATGGGGTTATGCTCTATCGCGTTCGTGGCATCCGGGCTTTCCGTCAGTGCGCTACCCGTTTCTCCAACGGAGATGAGAACGCTGTGAACATACGTGTGGAGAGCAGTTATCCGTATCCGGTAGCTGTGGAAGTGGTGGATGAGATTCCTTTTGAATTCCAGTTGCGGAATGTTGATTTCAGGATGAAGCTCCGGGCGAGTGAGGGCAGGACGATTACCTATCATCTGCGTCCCACGCGGCGGGGGATTTACTCTTTCGGACGGATTCGGGTGTTTGTGGCAGGCAGGATGGGACTGCTTTCCCGCAGATATACTTGCGGTGCTCCTCAGGATGTCAAGGTATATCCGTCCTATCTGATGCTTCATCGGTATGAGCTGCTGGCCATCAGTGACAACCTGACCGAGCTGGGGATAAAGCGCATCCGCAGGGTGGGGCATCATACGGAGTTCGAACAGATAAAGGAGTATGTGAAAGGGGATGATTACCGCACGATAAACTGGAAGGCGAGTGCCCGGCGGCACGAACTCATGGT
Organism: Bacteroides sp. Marseille-P8574; assembly: GCF_902825465.1. Classification (NCBI taxonomy): domain Bacteria; kingdom Pseudomonadati; phylum Bacteroidota; class Bacteroidia; order Bacteroidales; family Bacteroidaceae; genus Bacteroides; species Bacteroides sp. Marseille-P8574. The sequence continues at coordinate 733,922 of NZ_CADEBE010000002.1, read as the reverse complement.
CAATGTCTATCAAGACGAACGTTCCCAGCAAATCTATAATGTGATAGACAAGGGGCGGGTTATGCAGCAGGCATTTCGCGGAATGACTTTGCTCGACTATGCAATCAACGCCTCCCTTGTCCTTTCATACGTTGCCATGCGGAAGGAGGATAAAGCCGGACTGGTGACGTTTAACGAGCACTTTGATACATTTATCCCCGCTTCCCGACAGCCCGGACAAATGCAGGCGTTATTGGAGAACCTTTACAGCCAGCAGACTACTTTTGGGGAGACCGACTTTTCCTCATTGTGCGTACACTTGAACAAGCATGTCAACAAACGGAGCCTTTTGGTGCTGTACACCAACTTTTCCGGTATAAGCAGCCTGAACCGCCAACTGGCTTATCTACAGCAGTTGAACCGTCAGCACCGGTTGCTTGTCATCTTCTTTGAAGATACCGATTTGGAAGAGTACATCGCCACGCCTGCAAAAGATACGGAAGGTTATTACCGTCATGTCATTGCCGAGAAATTTGTATTTGAGAAGCGGTTGATTGTTTCCACCTTGAAGCAGCACGGCATCTGTTCTTTACTGACTACACCGGAGAATCTTTCTGTCGATGTGATAAACAAGTATCTGGAGATGAAGTCACGTAACCAGATATAAAGACAGTAACTAAGGTTATATAATCCGTAATAAGGGTAGTGAAAGTATCCGGATTTTCCTCTAATTTTGTAATTGGGATATTGTGAACGTTTGGAAAACATATCCTTAACGATTTTAGATATCTGAAGTTGCAATAATTGAGAATGGCTTTATAGGTGATGAAAGACAATACATTGGACATAAAGACTGTATGTGAGTGTAACCGGTGTTTGGGATGCAAAACGCTGCATCCCCAGGTAAGCATTATTAATCTGGAAAATCCTAATGTGTATCAGGATGCCGTGAAGTTTGAGTTCTATGCTATCCTGCTGATAGAGGATTGTGAAGGGGGATGCGACTGTTGCGGGCGGAAATATTATGATTATTCCAATGCTACGATGGTATTTCTTACTCCCGGCGAGATATTCCGGATGAACAAGAATAATACGCTTCCGGACAAAGGCTGGCTGCTGGCATTTCATCCCGATTTATTGCTTTGTACTACGTTAAAGAATCATATCGACAACTATACTTTCTTTTTCTACCGCAAAGAGGAGGCGTTGCATCTGTCACAGCGCGAAACGGCCAAAGTGACGTGTTGCCTTGAGAATATCGAGGATGAACTTCATCATTCCATTGATACGCATAGCAATACCATTCTGTCCCGTCACATCGAATTGCTGCTGGATTATTGCTCACGTTACTATGAGCGGCAATTTATCACCCGTGAGAATAAGAACAGGATGATTCTAGGGAAAATGGAAGGGATATTGGATGAATATATCACTTCCGGAAAGTTGCAGGAGGGGAAGCTGCCCACTTCCGGGTGCTGTGCCGAAAGACTGAATCTTTCGACGGCTTACTTTGATGATTTGCTGAGGTTTGAAACCGGCAAGACATTGGCTGAACATTTTCAGCTCAAATGCTTGTATACGGCCAGGAAGATGTTGTCGGAAGGCGGTAATACACCTGCTGCCGTAGCGCGTCGGCTGGGCTATCCGAGTGTGCAATATTTCAGTCTGGTGTTTAAGAAAGCAACGGGAGTTACACCGAATGAATATAGATATTCATAAAATTGAGATGAGGGAAATATATATAATTTATTAGACCAAAATATTTTATAATGGAGACCAAAGCTATATTTTTAGATGTAGACGGAACATTGGTGAGTTTCGACACTCACCGCGTTCCGCAGTCGGCTATCGAAGCGTTGCAGCAAGTTCATGAATCCGATATAAAAATCATAATAGCAACTGGGAGGGCGTTTACCGATCTTCACGAACTTGAAGAGATTCCATACGATGCAGTGATAGCTTTGAATGGGTCCGATTGTGTACTGAGAGATGGCACTCCTATATCTCGTAAACAGATTCCCGAAAAGGATTTTCAGAGGGTACTGGTATTGGCTCAACATTATGGGTTTGCTCTGGCTATCGAAACGAATAAAGGTATTTTTGTCAACGAACTCAATCCGACCGTCGTCGAATTGGCCAGGCTGGTCAACCACCCTACACCGCCGGTGGCAGACATTGAAAAGGAATTTATGGGAGGCGGATGCTGTCAGTTATGCATATATTGTGATGAAGAAATGGAAAAAGAAGTTATGGCAAAACTTCCCGGACTTTCTGTTTCCAGATGGAACCCTTTCTTTGCGGATGTCAATGTGACGGGAGTAAACAAGGCTATGGGTATCAATGAGTTTGCTTCCTATTATGGATTTGATGTTTCAGGAACCATTGCTTTTGGTGATGGTGGGAATGATATTTCCATGATTCGTGCAGCCGGGATGGGAATAGCTATGGGAGGAGCTTCCGAGGCTGTGAAAAGCGTTGCCGATTATATAACGGAGACGGTGGATGAGCATGGTATCCGGAACGCTCTGGTTCATTTTGGTATTGTGGAATAAAAATCGGCTGTCAAAACTTATGAAAACTATAGTCAGTGAATATTATGCTTTTAGAAAAACTGCTTAAAGAATTTAATTTTAGCATCAATACTTTTAATTTGGAGGAATCTAAGTTATTTGACCGATATTTTGAGCGGATATTGATTGGTAAAGATACATTTTTGATTAAGGAAGGAGAAATAGAAAGATATAGTTATTTCGTTTATGATGGGATGTTACGTTGTTGGCTTTTGAATCATAAAGGGGAAGAGCAGATTTTTTGGTTTTGTAAAGAAGGTACGTTTTCAATGTCGAACATATCTTTTACCTTACAAACAAAATCTGCATTTAATGTGCAGACAATTGTAGATAGCGTTATTTACCGAATAGACAAGAAGCGAGTAGATGAACTGTATACTGCTATTCCTAAGGTGAAAACCGTATTTGAAGATTTGAATGCCATACTACTGAATAAACTCTTGAAAAGAAATATCGACTTGATTAAATATTCTCCTGAACAGTATTATCTACAGATGATTGAAGAATATGGCATTACATTAAACTATATCCCACTCAAAGATATAGCTTCTTATTTGGGTATCACGCCGCAAGCACTAAGCAGAATCCGTAAACGTATTTTTTAACCTGGGTTCAGTGCATTGAATGTATAAGTTCCGAACTTTGCGGCTTTAAATAGCAATTACAATTATGATTAGAAAAATTAAAGTTACGGATTATCCACGTTTGATGGAAATTTGGGAAAGTGCAGTATTGAGTACACATGATTTTCTTAAAGAGGAAGATTTTCTGTACTATAAGGAACAGCTTCCGGTATATTTTCAGTATGTCACTCTATTCGGATTTGAACAGGAGGGAATCTTAATCGGATTTATGGGAATTGCAGAAGGAAATCTTGAAATGTTGTTTATTGACAATAATTATCGAGGCACAGGAATTGGGAAAAAACTGGTTACTTATGCCATAAATCATTTGCAGGTAACGAAAGTCGATGTGAACGAGCAGAATATTCAAGCTGTCGGTTTTTATAAATATATAGGCTTTAACGTATACAAAAGGTCCGATTTGGACGGAGAAGGTAAAGAGTATCCTATTTTACACATGCAGTTGTAGCCCGCATCCAATTTTAAATAAAGATGTAATTGACAGCACTACTTTTTCTTTTCATTTACAGATTTAATTTCTGATAGTAAGAACTTAACGATGCTTTTTTACCCTAATATCTATTAACACCGATTTAGGGCTTATTCTTCACTTTCTTCGTACAAATACTGCATTTAAGGGGGCAATCCCGTTGCATGCAGTGTCGGAAGTGTGGCTTTTACTCTCCGGATGTGGGTACTTTTTCCCTTGATGTTCTATGTGTAATGTGGAGAAGCTTGATGTATAATTCCCAAATCCTTATCATAAAACCTCCGTGATAAAAAGTATGGGATATTATGGATTCTGCCTATATCTTCTTCAGGTCTTACCCTTATCCAGGGGGCGATCTATCCATTCATTGCTGCTCAGTTTCTTATTCGCGGTGCGTAAGGTACTTTAACCTGCGATTTTACAAAATATCATAAACTTGTAACTATCTACTAATAAACAGCTTATTATGATTGGTATATATCGTAAAATATCACCTAAAATCTTTTGTTATCTCAATAATTGGGTGTATATTTGGGTGTTAATTTAATTACACCCGAATATGAATATCAAGAGAAACATCATCTTTTCTTTGGAAAGCCGGAAGAAGAACGGCGTACCAATCGTGGAGAATGTGCCTATCCGTATGCGTGTGATATTTGCCAGCCAGCGCATCGAGTTTACAACGGGCTACCGCATCGACGCAGCCAAATGGGACACAGACAAACAACGTGTAAAGCCGGGCTGCACCAACAAGCTGAAACAGAGCGCATCCGAAATCAATACCGACCTGCTGCGCTACTATACGGAAATACAGAACATCTTCAAGGAGTTTGAGGTTCAGGGAACCATGCCTACCACCGCACAAGTAAAGGAGGCTTTCAACAGCCTGCACAGCGAAAAGAGGGAGGAAGAACAGCAGAAGCCCCTGACGTTCGCACCTATGGAGGTATTCGGGGAGTTCATCAAGGAATGCGGGACACAGAACGGCTGGTCTGATGCCACTTATGAGAAGTTCGCCGCAGTGAGGAAACACCTTGAGAAGTTCGACAAGGAACTGACCTTCGAGGCACTGGACGAACCCAAGCTGACAAGCTATGTGAATTTCCTCAAGGATGTGGAAGGCTTGCGCAACACGTCCACCATGAAGCAGATAGCCTACCTGAAATGGTTCCTACGGTGGTGCACCAAGAAAGGGTACTGCATGAACAACGCCTACGAGAGCTTCAACCCGAAGCTGAAAAGCGTCCAAAAGAAGGTGATATTCCTCACATGGGAAGAACTGAACAAGCTGAAAGACTACAAAATACCCCCGACCAAGCAATATCTCGAACGGGTAAGGGACGTCTTTCTGTTCTGCTGTTTCAGCGGGCTGCGCTATTCGGACGTGTACAACCTCAAACGGAGCGACATTCGGGACGGGTATATAGAAATCACCACCGTAAAGACTGCCGACCGCCTTGTCATCGAACTGAACAACCACAGCAGGGCGATACTTGACAAATACAAGGACGTGGAGTTTGAAGGACACAAGGCGCTCCCGGTCATCAGCAACCAAAAAATGAACAACTACCTGAAAGAACTGGGAGAACTTGCGGAAATCAACGAGCCGGTAAGCGAGACCTACTACAAGGGCAGCGAACGTATAGACACCATCACACCCAAATACGCGCTGTTGGGCACCCATGCCGGAAGACGGACATTCATCTGTAACGCTTTGGCATTGGGCATCCCCGCACAAGTGGTGATGAAATGGACGGGGCACAGCGACTACAAGGCGATGAAGCCCTACATAGACATAGCCGATGACGTGAAGGCGAACGCAATGAGCAAATTCAACCAACTGTAACTATCACACTATGGACGAAAGAATAACATCAATGATACCCCGCTACGGGAAACTCAACAAGATATACACCGAAATAATGTCCGGCGGCAGTTTCTCTTTTGAGAAGCAACAGTTCATTTCTGATTTTTACAGAGAGTACGGGGACACGCAGACCTTTGAAACCGCACTTATCAGCCTCATGCTTGAAGCGGACGCCGCGCACTTCTCCATATTGCTGAACAGCCTGAAACGAGAGATTGAGAGCAACATCTCGACTTACAGCGCCTGCAAGGAGTTTTTTGACTGCCTCGATACCGGATATGTCTGCCGACAGCATGAAGAGCGCTTCGACTGGAGCATCGACAGACAGATGAAAGTCACAAACGGATATTACCGAGAACTCATGGCAGCTAACGGCTCTTTGGAAGCAGTAGGTTTCAGGGAACACGACCGTCAGGAAGAGGAACTGCTGGAAAGAAGGTACGACCGATGCAAACGGGAATACGACAAGGAGAAAGCCAAACTGGATGAACTGTACAGGCAGAAGGAGCAGGCAAGACGGGAAGCCCTGCAATGCCTGCAAAACCGTTGCGGGGACATTTGCAGGCTGGGAGGCTCACTATTGGCAATCCTTGATAAATACCTGACCGACCAAAAGAAAAAGGAGGGGGAAGAAAAGGAAATTCCCTCATCCGGTACCACCCCGGCAAGCCCACCCGCCTATTTCCCCATGCGACTGCTGTCAGCCATTTATGAGAAATGCAACGACAAACAGTTTGAAGCCGTTCCCGAAGCCGATTTCTACGCCGGAATGAACTTGCAGCCATGCAGGAACAGGCTGAAGATAAGACCGGGAGAAAAGGCGCGTGTATGCTACCTGATATTCCTCATGAGTGAGACCCTCTCCAATCAGGACAGAGAGAAGTGGAAGGATGAAATCATGAGATTGCTGGATATAGACATAAAATATTACAAATCCAAATACAAGGCACCCGTTCCCCGTACAGATTTAGCCAGTGACAGCAATCAGGAATTTGCCAAGGAAATGCGGTTAATATTCCGATAGCCGGTGATATGTCCCGACATTCCACGACACGACCACTTTTACCACTCAAAATAATTTCTACCACCTTTTATTACTTACTGATACTTAATAAGATAGCGTGATACCCCAATCACGCTATCCACATCCTTACCACCCGTACCCGGAACTAACTTTGCACTGTTCGAACGAGGTAAAAAGCCCATGCGCAGGGCTTACAGTACAAACGTTAATTTCATTCTGATATGGAAATTAGAGACCTTTTATCAAAGCCCGTATGGCAGATGACGGGCGAAGAGTTCATATTCCTGAACCGCCATGCCTTGCAGGGAAGCGAAACGAAGCCAGCCCAGCCAGCAGCCGGCAAGGACAAGAAATACGTGTACGGGATAGGCGGCATAGCCCGTCTGTTCGGGTGCAGCATACCCACTGCAAACCGCATCAAGAAAAGCGGGAGGATAGACAGAGCCATTACGCAGATAGGGCGCAAAATCATCGTCGATGCGGACATGGCACTGGAACTGGCAGGACGTAAAAGCGGGGGACGCAGATAGGGAGGTGCCATATGGAAAACAAGGAAAGAAACATCACGCCCGAAGAGGCGATAATCCTATGGCATGCCTCGCGGCTTGACCTTTCGGAAGACTATGAGCAGGCACCCGAAATCCTGAAAGTGCAGGGCTCCGTCATCGGCACGCTGGGAAACTTCAGCGCGTCAATCGGAAAAGCCAAAAGCAAGAAAACATTCAACGTCTCCGCAATCGTGGCGGCTGCGCTGAAAAACGGGACGGTACTGAACTATACGGCGGAACTGCCCGAAAACAAGCGGAAAATACTCTATGTGGACACCGAACAGAGCTCCTACCACTGTGCGAAAGTGGCAAGGCGCAGCCTGCGCATGGCGGGACTGCCGACAGGCAGCAACCATGAGAACCTCGAGTTCCTCGTCCTGCGGAAATACACGCCCGAAGAGCGCATAGCAATCGTGAGGGAGGCAATCTACCGGACTGAAAACGTCGGGCTGGTAATCATCGACGGAATACGGGACATGGTGTACGACATCAACAGCCCCGGCGAATCCACGAAGGTAATCTCCCTGCTGATGACATGGACGGGGGAAAGGAACATCCACATCCATACCATACTGCACCAGAACAAGGGGGACGAGAACGCAAGGGGGCACATCGGAACCGAGCTAAGCAACAAGGCGGAAACGGTGCTGCAAGTGGAGAAGGACAGCAAGAATCCCGACATAAGTACGGTCAAAACCGCACATATCAGGGCGGTGGACTTCGAACCGTTCGCATTCCGCATCAATGAGGAAGCATTGCCCGAGCTGCTGGAAGACTACCTGTTCAAGGACAAGGAGAGAAGTTCGACCCGTACAAGGACATCACCGAGCGGCAGCACCGCATCGCACTGGAAGCGGCGTTCACCCTGAAAGACGAATACGGCTATCAGGAACTTGCGGAAGCCTTGCAGGAAGCATACGCCTCTGTCGGTGTCACGCTTGGAGACAACAAGGTGGTAAAACTCATCACCGTACTCAAAAGCAAGCGGATGATAGTGCAGGAGAACGGCAGGAAATACACCTTCAACCCTGACTTCCACTATTAGCGGCACAGACCGGAAACCACTTTACTTTAGTCAGGGTATATATATATGTCAGAGTAAAGTGAAGTGTTCCGGTTGCTGATAAAAGCACTTTACTTTATTCCCGTACCATATATATACGGAAATAAAGTAAAGTGGATACAGCCCGTAATATACGGAAAGGTACGGGCGAAAAGAAAAAAACAATATCCACTTAAACAGAAACCTACATGAATACGAATGAAGCGAAACAGATACGCATAGAGGAATATCTGCACAGTCTCGGCTACGACCCGGTAAGGAAACAGGGCGACAGCCTATGGTACAAGTCACCATTCAGGAATGAACGGGAACCGTCCTTCAAGGTCAACACGGAACGCAATCTATGGTACGATTTTGATGCGCCCATATAGGCTACACAATAAATATCTCTATGGCAAGAGATTAGGTTAGAGTTCAACAGACCTATCCTCAACGACTTAGCTGGAGGAGAAATCCAAAGGTGACAAAAGCATGTCGGTAAAGTCATTAGTCAGCTAAATACCAAGCTGCGACTGCATGGCGAGAGGAAAAGACAGACACAAGGATGAAGCCTGATTGGTTGAACGATAGTTCTGCTGCACACGTACCAGCCCCGACGAAAGGTATTTGATTCACGTCGGGCTGAAGCACCCCATGTAAACCGAAATTACAATGGAGCAGGAGCTGGCTTCAGAGCAACCACAATAAGTGGAATAGGAACGTAAGTCGCATCCGACAGTCTGCCGAGCCAAACAGTTATTGTGAAAGCAAATGGGGATTCCCTAAATCAGAATGCCGTAAGGCTATGGGCATAGGACCCTGAATATCTGACATGGGAACGGAGCTTCCGTAGTAGTCCGAGCAAGGGAAAGCCTTGTACATGGCGAAGGGAAGCAGTTAGATAACTTAATACAAATAATGGAAAATGTGTGAGACATTATGAGAAGTCCTGAGCAAGTATTAAAAGCTTTAAACAAGCATGGTAAAGTTTCGGATTACAAGTTCGAAAGGCTGTACCGTATCTTATTCAATGAGGAAATGTTTCATGTTGCTTACCAGCGTATTAACGCCAAACCAGGCAATATGACACCCGGTACGGATGGGAAAACCATCAATCGGATGAGTCTTCAAAGAATAAACAAAGTCATTGCATCTTTGAGAGATGAGTCTTACAAGCCTAATCCGGCAAAAAGGATATACATACCCAAGAAAAACGGTAAGAAAAGACCGCTTGGAATTCCTTCCTTTGAGGACAAACTTGTACAGGAGGTGGTGCGCATGATTCTTGAAGCCGTCTATGAAGAGGTGTTTGCAAACACCTCACATGGATTCAGACCAAACAGAAGCTGCCATACCGCATTGACCCATATCCAAAAGACATTTACAGGTACAAAATGGTTTGTGGAAGGAGACATTAAAGGATTCTTCGACAACATAGACCACAATGTATTGATTGCAACTTTGCGGAAACGGATTGCCGATGATAGATTTCTAAGGCTTATCCGCAAGTTGTTGAATGCGGGATATATTGAAGACTGGAAGTTTCATAATACAAACAAGGGAACTCCACAAGGCGGTAATATCAGTCCTATACTGGCAAACATTTATCTTGATAATTTTGACAAGTATATGGAAGAATACGCCCTACGCTTCAATAAGGGAAAAGAAAGACACATCACCAAAGAATACAAGCAACTTAGCGATAAGATGCAACGCATCCTTAAAAGCATCAAGAACATACAGGATGCAGATGTCAGATTACAGCTTAGGGATGAGTATGAGAAACTGAGACGTGAAAGGCAAAAGATTGAGAGCAGAGACAGTATGGATGAAACATACAGAAGGCTTCGATACGTAAGATACGCAGATGATTTCCTCATTGGTGTTATCGGAAGCAAGGCAGAGTGCGTTAAAATCAAGTCGGACATTACCAAGTATATGGAAGAAAACCTCAAGCTGGAACTGTCACAGGAAAAGACATTGATAACAAACGCACAAAAGCCCGCGAAATTTCTTGGCTTCGATGTTTCAGTCCGTAAGTCTGATGCTATCAAGCGGGACAAGAACAATGTGCCAGCCCGTTATTACAACGGTAAGATAGTCCTAAAGGTCGCCATAGAAACGGTGCGGAACAAACTGGAAGAATACATCGCCATCAGATACAAGGTAGAAAATGGCCGACAAGTTTGGTTTGCAAAGTTCAGAGGCAATCTTATGAAGAAGAAAATCGAGGACATAGTGGCGGCATATAACTCTGAAATCAGAGGGTTCTACAACTACTACTGCATTGCCAACAACGTGGCATACGCGCTCTCAAAGTTTGGATACATCATGGAGTACAGTATGTACCATACCATTGCAGGAAAAACCAATAGCACTGTAAGCAAAGTCATTGACAAATATAAGGTTGGGAATGACATTATAGTGCCATATCAGGATGCAAAAGGTAAATTACGGTACAGGAAATTCTATAATGAGGGATTCAAACGTAAACCACCAATGTACTATACGGAGGTAAACGACTTATCCTACACAATCGCAATTCCACAGCCGACACTTACTGAGCGATTGGATGCGAGAACATGTGAATTATGTGGAAAAGTCGGACCTGTAGTCATGCGTCATGTCAGAAAGCTAAATCAGCTTAAAGGAAAAACTGAATGCGACAGGCTGATGCTTGAAAAGCATAGGAAGACATTGGTTGTCTGTGAAAAGTGTTATGCCAAAATACACAGCCATGCTAAATAAAGTCATGTTATCAACGGAGAGCCGTATGCGTGGAGACATGCAAGTACGGTTTGGGGGCAGGTACGGGAAAACCTACTGCCGAAAGGCAGTAAGGCGTTCTGTACCGAGCCTACGCGCGGGCAGGGGCGGGAACATCATCGCACTGGCGCAGGAACTCTACGCATCCGACAGCCTGCCCTACCTTTTGGAACGGATAGCGGAGCAGGCGCCCGGTGTGCATCCGGTCTCCTTTTCTTTTGGCAAGCAGGCACTCTCAAAACCGAGCTTCCAACAGTTGGAGGTGGTGCCGCTCTCTTCCCCCGCCTTGTATTCCTATCTGCGGCAGAGGGGGATAAATACGGAGCTGGCGAAAAGAGAATGCAGGGAAGTGCGCTATCTGACCGACGGCAAACCATACTTTGCCATCGGCTTCCCCAACCGTTCGGGAGGCTACGAGATACGCAACAAGTTTTTTAAAGGGTGCATCGCACCGAAGGACATCACCCACATACGGCAGGAACAGACGAGGGAGACCTGCTGCCTCTTCGAGGGCTTCATGGACTACCTCTCCTTCCTCACCCTGCGGCTGGAAAGGTGTCCCGACCTTGACGGGCAGGACTACATCGTGCTGAACTCGACTTCCAACCTATCCAAAGCAATCCGACCTTTGGGCGGTTACGGACGCATCCATTGCTTTCTTGACAACGACAAGGCGGGAATGGAAGCCGTTCAGGAACTGCGGGAGAAATACGGAATGCGTGTCCGGGACGCATCACACATATACGGAGACTACAACGACCTGAACGACTTCCTTTGTGGTAAACGGTCAGGACAAGCGGAACGGCGGCAGGAGAAACCGGAACCGGAAAGAGAACAACGGCAGGCAAGACAGCCGGAGAGGAAAGGCAGAGGTTTCAGGATGTAACCGCACAGTCGGCTGAAGGCTTTAAAAAAGCCATAGCTCATTAGGGCTTTTTCTTCACGCAATGCACGCATTGCTAAAAAAGCCCCAATGAGCAAAAGGGACGCCGCCCCTTTTGAAGCCCCGGAGCCATGCGGCATGGGAACAAGGCAGGGGAAGTATTAACCGAAAAATATATTACAGTTATGGGATATGCAGTTTTGCATTTGGAAAAAGCAAAGGGTACGGACAGCAGGATGTCCGCACACATAGAGCGCACCGTCCACCCCAAGAACGCGGACAGAACGCGCACGCACCTGAATCGGGAATTGGTGCAATTCCCCGAAGGAGTGAGGAACCGCACACAGGCAATAGCGCACCGGATAGAGACAGCAGGTATCAGACGCAAGGTGGGTACCAACCAGGTGAAGGCAATCCGGGTACTGCTCACCGGAAGCAACAAGGACATGAAGCAAATGGAAGCGGACGGACAGCTTGACGGATGGTGCAACGACAGCCTGCAATGGCTCCGTGAAACATACGGGGAGCGGAACCTCGTGTCGGCAGTTCTGCACATGGACGAAAAGACACCGCACATACACGCCACTATCGTACCGATAGTGACCGGGGAGCGCAGGAAAGCCAAAAAAGAAGAACAGAACGGGAAAAAGAAATACCGCAAGAAGAGCACGCAGGACGTGCGGCTGTGTGCTGATGATGTCATGGCAAGGCACAAGCTTAAACACTATCAGGACACCTACGCACAAGCCATGGGCAAATATGGCTTGCAAAGAGGAATAGACGGTTCGCTGGCAAAACACATCTCCACCATGCAATACTACAAGGAGCTGGTAGAGCAACAAGACAGTCTGCAGGAGAACATAGAAACCCTGCTGGGGCTGGAAGAGGAAGCGCAGAAGAAACTGAAAAAGGTCAAGGGAGAAATCAACACGCAGAAGATGAAGAATGCGGCGGTAAACGCCACCACAGCCATAGCGGACGGGGTGAGTTCTATTTTGGGAGGCAGCAAGGTCAGGAGGCTGGAAACGGAGAATGAGGGTTTGAGGCAGGGCATTGTGAAGCTGCAAAAGCAGGTACAAGCCGAACAGAGGGAACAGAAGAACATGGAGAACCGACACAACAGCGAGATAATCAGGATAGACCGAAGTTACCAGCAGAAAATTGCAGGGTACGACAATAGGCTGAAACAGATAGACACCTATTTCCCTATCGTAACGGAACTGCTGCCCATAGCCGAACAATGCCGGGAAGTGGGGTTTACCGAGGAACTGACAAGGCGAATCGTCAGCCTGCAGCCCGTAGGGTTTAAAGGCAGGCTCTATTCGAAAGGACACAAGGAGAGGTTCAGGACAGAGCACTCAACGGCAACTGTAGAGAGAAACCCGCAGGAGAATGGGAAATTCAGGCTATGCATTGACGGTATGCCGATACTTGAATGGTTCAGGATGAAATTCCAAGAACTCAAAGAGAAACTGGGTGTAAGCCACACCCAAAAAGAGGAAAACACACCGAAAAGAGGGTTAAGAATGTAATTTCCGCGTAGAAAAATAAAAATGCAATTATGCTTGTTAATGAATTGTACTTTCACTATATTTGGCAAATATATTATTCTCATCTAATAAATCATTTGGGTTCATGAAGCAACAGCTTATAATCGCATTACTTGCATTAGGTATTACATTTCCACTGAATATCTTTTCTCAAGACAACTTTCCAAGTAAAACAGAACGCATATATTCGTTATCAATGATTTGGAAGGAACTTGAATATAATTTTGCTTTTCCATCTTATTTTCAAAAGCACAGATTAGACAGCCTGTACTTAGATTATTTGCCTAAAATAGAAAATGTAAAAGATGAGTATGAATATTATCGCATCCTTTCTTCTTTTATGGCAAATATGAACGAAGCCCATACACGTATCATTCCCCCTCAAAAGCTGCCTTATGATATGCCCTCTATCATAACATCAAACATCGGGAAGCACATTTACGTGAAAAATATAGATAGAAAAATACTAAAATCAATACCTCTAAAAAGCGAAATAACCGCAGTAAATGGAATACCAGTAATGGATTTTCTAATAGATTCGGTTTACCAATATATAGGTGCGTCCACTGCGCATTGGAAATTCGACAAGGCGGTAACTGAAATGTTATACGGTAAAATTAATTCTAAAGTTCGTCTTTCAATAAAGACACCGAAAGGTGAAAAGAAGGATATTGAACTTACACGTAATCATTTACAGAACAAAAAGGAAATCATAATGGCTGACACAGCCTATACTGTTCCGATGACAATCAAATACTTGAAAGACAGTATTGCACATATGCACTTATCAACTTGTGATGGAAATAAAGTTGGAGAAATCCAACAAATCTTTTATCAAAATCTGCAAAAGTTATTGAAATGCAAAGGGCTTATTGTTGATGTCAGAGGAAACCGGGGAGGAACTGACCAAGCTTGGTATTTACTGGCGTATTGTTCAATGCCCGGAAAGGAATTTCGGAATAAAGGGAAATGGGTAACCAGAAAACATATAGCTTCGTATAAAGGGTATGGCTCAACAGACAAGAAGTTTGAAGAATACTTTAAGGGGCTGGCAATGGAAGAAATTCATTACCCACCTTATAAAAACGGAGTTCCGGACTCTTTAAAGCTAACCCAACCTATGGTTATTTTGTCTGGACAATATGTTGGCTCTGCCGCTGAAGACTTTGTGCAACTAATGAAAGAAAACAATCGTGCCGTTATTGTTGGAGAACCAACTATTGGCTGTATAGGAGAACCTATGCTCATCGATTTACCTTGTGAATATAAAGCTATGATAAGCGCAAAGGCTTATATTACAAATGAAAGCTCACAACTCAATGATACTGGAATATTACCAGACATAGAAGTAAAATCGGATTTCACTGATTTTTTGAAAGGGGAAGATAATCAACTTAACATGGCTATTGATATAATCACAACCAAAGTAGTAAATCTCAAATAAAAAAAACTCCCAATTTTACATTATTGGGTGTAAAAATGGGAGTAAAATCTTTAAATTATTGATTATCAATATTTATTGCGGTGCGTACGGAAGATGAACCTTATTTCTACTCCTCACGTACTCAATATCTTAGCAAGCTCTTAATTCTTTCTCCCACTAATAACCCCACGTGTGTAATTCTTTAGATTGCTTGGTGTTACGGTGGTTGTTTGAGTTGATGCAAAGATAGGTGTTTATTATAGAGTAATAAAATAAAAGAGCCATATTTAACACGAAAATGCAGAGAGTTTTCTTACTTTTGCAATATGTTATATTATAGAAGAAAAATATTATTAGCATTGATTGAAGCATTTGGCGGTCATTTAACTGCCAAACAACTTCAGAAATATTTGTTTCTTTTTACAAGGAAACAAGAGGAAAAAGCATTTGATTTTATTCCTTATTACTATGGTTGTTTTTCATTCCAAGCAAATCAGGATATAATGACATTAGCTAAATTGGGCTACTTAAGTATTATAAAAAGCGAGAATGGTCGTAGAATACAAATTTGTCAACCCAATAATTATTTGATGATGCTTGATATGTTTGAACAGCAAGCTATAAAAGAAATAAAAGAAAAATTTGGTTGTCTATCTCAAAACGAGTTAATTCGTTACACTTATATCAATTATCCTTATTACGCAACAAAAAGTACAATAGCAATTAATTTGCTAAATGAGGAAGAATTAGCTGTAATAGATAAGCAAAAAAGAACCTTTACAGAGCCTCAATTATTCACTATAGGATATGAAGGACGCTCTTTAGAAAAATACATTAATATTCTCCTCGTGAATGATGTACATATTCTCTGTGATGTCCGTAAAAATGCCTATAGTCAAAAATATGGATTTTCAAAAAGTCAATTAGAGAAAGCATGTACAGGAGTAGGTATAAAATATATCCATATACCGCAACTGGGAATAGAATCAGAACAAAGACAAGATTTAAAATCACAAAAAGATTATGAAATTCTTTTTGAGTCATATGAAAAATCTACCCTAAAAGAAAATTGGGATTATCTTTTATATGTCCGAGAATTGATTGATACAGAGAAACGTGTAGCTTTAACTTGCTTTGAAGAAAGTCACAAACAATGCCATAGAGGAAGAGTTGCGAAATATTTAATGCAACTACCTGATATAACTTACACCCTTAAACATCTATAAAACATGCCTACAACTCGAGTTCTAATTGCTGTAAAAACATACCCTACTTTATCGGAAAAATACGATGAATTAGTTTGTACTGCTGGTTTCTTGGAAGATGGCACTTGGATAAGAATATATCCTATTCCTTTTCGTAAATTAAGTTATGATAAGAGATATAGTAAATGGCAGTGGATAGAACTTGATTTGGTTAAAAACACAAGTGATTTTAGGAAAGAAAGTTTTCGTCCTGCAAATATAGATAATGAAATAAAAATAGTAGGAGAAATTGGTACAAAAAATGGCTGGGCAAAAAGAAAGTCTATTGTTTTAAAACATGTCCGTTATAATATGGCTGAGCTTATTGAAGAAGCCAAAAATCCTCAAATAGGAACATCATTAGCCGTATTTAAACCTCAAAGAATTATTGATTTTGTTTGGGAAGAATCTACAAGAGAATGGAATAAGCAGAAATTAGATGTTGTATATGCCAATCAAGCCCAACATAGTTTATTTGATGTAGAAGAAACTAAAAGAATATTCAAAGTAGCTAAAAAATTGCCTTATGAGTTCTCATATAAGTTTATATCAGAAGATGGTAAAGAACGAAAACTCATGATTGAAGATTGGGAATTAGGGATGCTTTATTGGAATTGCCTTGCTGCTGCTAATGGAAATGAACAAGTCGCATGTGAAAAAGTGAAAGAGAAATATTTCACAGAATGGTGTAAAAAAGATATATATTTTTTCTTAGGAACAACCAAGAAATTTCATAATGTAGGTACTAATCCTTTTATTATTATTGGAACATTTTATCCACTGAAGAATCCGCAATTGGCTTTGACCTTTAAAATGGACTAATACAAACTTAGTTATATTAAATAAAAGCTTTTAGATATAAGAACAAAAGACCATAGTATAAACTTACTTTCGTAAATACGATTCGATATAATACATTTTGCTGAAAAGAAGATTGTTGAAAAATATTTTTTTAAGATGGCAAGGAATTGCTTTTTACTATTTTGCTTTTAATAACCCTATGAAGAACATAGACTAAGCTTTAGTCCTATCACATTTATTACTTTTTTATTAGAATGTCCCTTTTTTACACCTAATATCAATCTAAGAAATCTTACTTTTGCCTGATAATTAAGGCAAAATGGAGAAAATTCAAGTAATACAACCTACTAAATTGCTCGCTCCTTATATAAAGCAATATTGGTTTTTAAGGATAGATGATGTAAAGCAAGGCTTTCAACGTTCTATCCCGGCAGGTTGTGTAGCACTTGTTTTTCATAAAGGAAACAAAATTATTTCTTCTTTTCATAAGGGAACGCAGCCACAATCCTATATAAGCGGGCAAATCAGCACTTATTCAGACATAGAATTTTCTTTCTTGGATATGGTTATTATCCTATTTCAGCCTATCGGATGCAGGATGTTTTTTCCATATCCTATGGAAGAATTTACCAATCAAAACATAAGTATTGATTTGTTAGACAATACCTATTTGGTAGAATTGGAAGAGAAAATAAATGAAGCATCTGATACTTATCAAACGGTTAGATTGATAGAAGAATATTTATTAAATAGACTATCTAAAAATATTCCATGCAATGCCAACAGGATGATGACTACTGTTCAAAATATCAATGAAGGAGAAGGAAATATATCCGTTCTATCTCAAACGGCTTGTTTAGGATATAAGCAATTTAAACGGATATTCGCTGAATATGTAGGACTAAATCCAAAAGATTTTATCCAAATCACACGATTTAGAAAGACATTCAATATTTTGCAATTAACTCCACAAATCAGTATAAGTAAAGTAGCCTATGATTGTGGATATTATGATAAGTCACATTTAATAAAGGAGTTTAAAATGTTCACGGGCTATACCCCTAAACAACTACTTGATATTTGTGATACTTATACCGAAAATCTATCGGTATTCAACTCTGTATTTATCAACGACAATAAAAAACTTAATAACATCGCTTTATGAAAATATTGATATACGGTGCTGGCGTAGTGGGTTGTATTTATGGTTGGCAATTATCCAAAGCAGGATGTGACGTTACTGTATTGGTGCGTAAAGGACAAAAAGAGTTTGTACAAAAGAATGGCATTCAAATTATCTGTTCTGACTTTAGAGGGAAAGCAAGAAAAGATATAGATGTAATCTTTAAGCCTACAATAATAGACGAACTTTCGTCAAACAATGATTTTGAATATATTATTGTCTCCACCAATAAATTGCAATTATCAACTATATTGCCAACTCTTTCAAAGTCAGCAGGAAAAGCAAATGTTGTATTTTTCCAAAATAACTGGGATGTTTTTACTGAAATAGATAAATATCTCAATCCTGAACAATACTTTTTTGCCTTTCCTTTTATGGTCGGGGGTGGAAAAGAAGATAAAAATATACATTGTGCCATTTCAGGTTTAAAATATTCCAATACCCCATTAGGGGAAAAAGATGGGCGAATAACTCCACGAGTAGAAAAACTTTTTGTAGCACTGGATAAAGCAGACTTAAAACCTGTTATTTCTAATCAAATATTAGTATGGCTAATAACACATTATGCTGTCGCTGCCGGTCTTTCAGCGGGAATAATGAGTGCCGGAAGTGCCTCTAAATTTATAGAGAATACGGCTATTGTTAAAACTACAATGAAAGCTATTCGGGAAGGCTTAGCTATTTGTAAAAGAATGGGTATCAATCCTAAAACAGAAAAAGCAAACAGATTATATCTTTTACCTCTATTTATCAGTGTGCCAATAGCTAAGAAAATTTATAGCAATGATGCTCTGCAACTTATGTTTGATGGACATATAAATCATTCTCCTGCTGAAATAAGGCAAATGATAGATGATATAATAGATAGTGGTGTAAAATATGCTGTTACAACTCCTAATCTGGCACAATTAAAAGGTTATATATCTTCTAACCAAACTAATAAAAGTAAGTAAATAAAGCTATCAATTCGATAGCCATTAAATATAAGTATATGAAAGATATATTACAAGAGAGATTTTTCCAATTATTATTGGAATGCTCGCAGCGTAAAGTTTCTGTAACAGAATTTACAGAAGCTATTGAGGAATTGGCAACACATTTAGCTGATTTCTGTTTCAACGAACAGGATTATAGCGTTTTACTTCGTTATTTCTCCTTTGGTTTGCATCGACTTAAATCGTATCGTGTGCGGTTTGAGCAAGAAAAAAATGCCCTACTTGCATTTAATTGATGAAGCAATAGGATTACTAAATAATGAAATGCGTATTATCAAACTGCGCATAAAATATCCGGAACAGTTTCAGCAACACGTAAATAAGCTATTCCTTTCTCCTCTCCATTTGACAGACAAGACAAACCTTATCAATATCATGGAAATTGTCAGTGGTTTATTCCTCTCCAAACGTATAATATATCAGAATGGAAAACCTGTTCACTTGACGGACTTAGGCAAAGCCTTTGAATGGCTGTTCAATATCAAATTGGGTGATTATCACCAAAAGTACATGGATGTCGTCAAGCGAAAGCCAACAAAACTAACAGAGTTCCTTAACGAATTGGCAAACCTTATCCGCAAAGAACACGAAAATAAAGGGTATAGATAATCAGGCGTTTAATATCAATTTATACGGGGTAGCGTATGCTACCCTGTAATTTGTTTGCTTCCCTTTTCTGAACTTTGCTTCATCAATCGATTGAGAATCTTAATGTATAATCAGAAAAATGAAGCAATATGTATGTAGATAATTACGAGTTCAAAGACTGGATGCAAAAACTACTTGATAAACTGGATGAAGTAGGCAAAGATGTAAAGTCATTGCAGACCAACCCCGAAGTAATGCCGAATGACAAACTTTTGGATAATCAGGATTTATGTCTGCTATTCAAAGTCAGTACCCGGACATTACAGAGATTGAGAAGCAAGAAACTGCTGCCCTTTATGATGATTAGCGGAAAAGCCTATTACCGGGCTTCAGATGTGCGTGAGTTCATAAAGGAACGGTTCGATGTGGGCACGCTCCGAAAATTCGAGAAAGAACACGGAAGCGAATAAGTAAGAGTGAAATTCATCCCGGAGCTGTACACGTGGCAGTTCCGGGATGTTTTTTCTTTTGGCAAGCCTGTATTTACTTTTCTGCCGATATTACCCCCTCTTCCTTATAAGATGCTTCAAACTGTTTGGTAAGCGCAATAATCTGCTGGTTCGTCTTTACCAATTCAACAGTGTATTGTTCCAGTTTGTAAAGCAGGGCAAATGCTTTCTTTTCCGCAAAATTGGAATGAAGTTCTTTCACTGTTTGGTTATACAGTATGCCTATGCTCCTGAATTGTGAAAACAGTTGGGAGAGTTGGATGTAATAATCTACCTTACTTTTATCAATCCTAAGCACCTTAAACGATTTCCCGAAAATACAGTTCTTAATGAAATGCGCCTTTACCTTGTAGCCTGATTGGTCGTAAAAGGCTAAGAACTTGGCGTTCTCCACATCGTCCAAATTAAGAGAATAGCGGTGTGTTCGTGGGTCAAGTTTAGGCTTGCGCCCACCTTTGTTAAATGGCTTCTTTTTCTGTTCCATAATGATAATTATTTACTGGTTTTACGACTTCGGAGTAAAACCAACCACCTTTTAAGGTGGCATGGTTTTGAGGCACAAAAAACGAAGTGCGGGCCTCAAAACACAACTTGCTGTTATCATGTGATAACAAAAATCTTCCCTATGGTCAGATTGCAAAAGCAAGCGGTTTGGCTTCCTCCTATATCTGTTTATTGGTTACAAAATTACAGACAGCAATTTACCTCTGAAATATGCCCTATTACGCCAAATTGTGACATAAACGGACAAAGTAACCCCATTTTTAAAAGCATCTGTTTTTACCCTTTTCTTTGCTGAAAATTGATTGAATGATGGCAATATATAAGGCAGTCAAAAAAGGTTTGAATATGGCTTTAAACCATGTTTGAGAACCGTTTAGAAGTATAGCAATATTGCTATAAAATAGGCTTGTTCCCTTTCAATCAGTATCAGAAATCAATCAAGTTATTTATAAACTATTAAAATTTGAAGGCATGGAAAAAGAAAAACAATCATTACAGGAAACAGCAAGCAAGGAACGGGAAAACTATAAATCGGTG
Source organism: Bacteroides sp. Marseille-P8574 (assembly GCF_902825465.1). Taxonomy (NCBI): domain Bacteria; kingdom Pseudomonadati; phylum Bacteroidota; class Bacteroidia; order Bacteroidales; family Bacteroidaceae; genus Bacteroides; species Bacteroides sp. Marseille-P8574. The sequence goes on along the minus strand of NZ_CADEBE010000002.1, from coordinate 712,796 downwards.
TTCCTTAAAAAACGGTCAGTTTGTAACCGTCAAAGCGTGTACATAAGTGGAGAGATACAAAAACGTATCACGCAGATTGTAGGAGTGATTACGGGCAAACAGGTAAGCATCGGAAATTTCATTGATAACGTACTGGAAGAACATTTAAGTACACACAATGATGTTCTTTCGGCTCTCTACCGGGAAGAAATGCAAAAAGGAATATTCAACCAGCCAAAAGAGAAAGACGTATGAATATTGTAACTATTGAGGAACAGACTTTTAAACAAGTATGTGGGCGGTTCTCCGGTTTCGTCAGTCAGGTAGAACGGATTTGCAGAGAGAATACCCACCAGCCGAACAAATGGCTGTCAGGTCGTGAAGTGTGCGCCCTGCTCGGTATCAGCATCCGAAGTTTGCAAAACTACCGGGACAGCGGCAAACTGGGTTACTCCCAAATCGGTAATAAACTGTACTATAAATCTGCCGATATTGAAAGACTGATTGCAGAATGTACAGTAAACCAAGTTTCAGGAAAGAAAAACAACTATATACCAACCAACAAATAAGCATCGCCTTATGAAAAGAAAACAAGATGTCAATTCAGAAGCAAACCAATCTTTCACCCTACCGTCTATTGTCGGCACATGGGAAAGTCTAAATCTTCATCCTACGGTAATGATATACCCAAGTAAGAAAAAGTATCTCCTTTCGATGCTCCATGTATCGGATAACGGACAGGCGCAACCTGCCACTTACGAGATACAGAAAGAAGATAGCCGTTACTTTATTGTTTCAGCCTTTAAGCGGCTTTATATCGGCTATGACAAGGCAAAAGACAGCCTTTCTATTTCTTACTATGGCGATTACCTGCGTAATTGAACATATATATACCAATCATTCAAGCTAACTATAAATTAATATGTCAATATGGAACTGATAAACGGCAATAGTGAACTAATAAAAGAGTTCTTTCAATCTATGGATAGAATGTTAGACGGTATCAGCCGACTGGCAAAGGAAAGCAGACCGCATTTGAACGGTGAAAAGTTTCTAAGTAACCGGGAAGCATCCAACTATCTGAAAGTAAGCATCCGCACGCTGCAAGAATGGCGAGATACGGGCGTTATCCCTTACATTCAGATAAAAGGCAAAATAATCTACCGCCAAAGCGATATAGAACGGCTTTTGCAGACCTACTACAACAAGGAACGGCAGGAATAACCTACCTTCCTTTAAAAAACACATTTTTTTCCGAAACTGACTAAGAACATTAACTTTATTCAGATTTGGAAAATTCCTCTTAAAAAGAAATCAAACAAAATCACATTGCACCCAATAAAATTCCGTATATTTGTTTTTAAATACTAAAATCATGGAAAATAGAATATTAGAATTTATTGGACATTATAATACTGCACCATTTTTATTTGTTGGTTCTGGATTTTCACGTAGATATTTAGGCTTAGAAGATTGGGAAGGATTGCTAAAACGGTTTGCTACATTAAATAATGTAGATTATCAATATTACTTTTCATCTTCTGGTGGTAAGCTACCTCGAATAGCATCTTTAATTGCGGAAGACTTACATGAACGATGGTGGAAATTGCCTGAATATGAAAAAAGTAGAAATAGATATAAAGAATATAATACAAATAAATATTCTGCATTAAAAATAGAAATATCTCATTATCTGAAAGGGAAAATGGATATCAAAATCCAAGATAAAATACTTTTAGAAGAATTAGATTTATGCAAAAAAATAGTCATAGACGGTATTATAACAACAAACTACGATAACTTATTAGAAAAAATATTTAGTGATTTTAAAACATATATCGGTCAAGAAGAATTGTTCTTTTCATCTCCTCAAGGAGTTGGAGAAATATATAAAATACATGGCTGTCAATCCAAACCTAACTCCTTAATATTAACCGATGAAGATTATATTTCTTTTGAAAAGAAAAATCCATATTTAGCAGCTAAATTACTTACGATATTTACAGAGCATCCAATCATTTTTATTGGTTATTCTTTAACTGATGAAAACATTCTCAAAATTTTAAACTCAATAGCACAATGTTTAACAAGTGACAACCTGCAAAAATTAAAAAATAGACTTATTTTTATTCAATATAATGTATCTCAACAAGAGATAGAATATGCAACTCATACGATAGCACATGAAGAAATACGTATTCCTGTAAAAACTATTACAATGAGTGATTTTAGACCACTATTTCTTGCATTATCATCTATTAAGAGAAAATTTCCAGCAGGTTTACTTCGCTTATTAAAAGAACATGTATATGAACTTGTTATGACAACAGACTCATCATCTAAAGTTTATGTACAAAATATTGATTCAAAAGAAGACATCAAAAATTTAGATGTTGTTTTGGGGATAGGTGCTATTAATAAAGTTGTAAAGGCTGGATATAGACGTTATGAACGGAAAGATTTGATTGAAGATATTCTTATAAAAGATAAATCGTTGAATAATAATGATATTGTAAATGTTACTTTACCAGCTTTATTAAAGGGCACAAAATATCTGCCATTCTTTAAATATTTGGTCAATTCAAATTACTATCAAGAGCAGAAACCTATAGACACTGTTGATGAAAGAATTATAAAACATCACTTATTGGCTATACAACATAAATTTTATGAGCCTACCGGAAAATATGACATTAGGAAGAAAAAAGATGTTGCATCTTATCAGGAAACAATGATTGATTTTATCGATGAATTTGGTTTAGAATATATTAAATATATACCATATCTAAAAAAAGACAAAATCAACTCTGACGATTTATTTGAAATTTTGAATAAGCATATTTCTGTTTTAGAAGGAAATAATGAAAATCTAAAAAGCGTTTTTTACAAAATGATATGTTATTATGATTTTCTCAAATATCATTTAGGAAAATGATTCAAGAAAAAATAGGCAATCAATAGCATGGCATATAGCTATTGATTGCCCTCATTCTCTATTTTATAAGAAAATTTCTCTCTACATTTGCCATATCACGCATAATAGAGCTATCCAAAACCTTTGCATAGTGCTGTGTCATTCTTATATTGGAATGTCCCAAAATCTTAGATACATTTTCCATTGATACATCATTGGCGAGAAAAACTACGGTAGCCGCCGTATGGCGTGCTACATGTGTAGTTAAGCGTTTGGTAATGCCGCATAAATCAGCGATTTCTTTCAAGTAGGCATTCATGCGCTGATTACTGATTACGGGTAAAAGCACACCTTTCTTTATACACTCTGCATTATCTTCATATTTCCTCAATATCCTTTGAGGAATAGATAAGACGGGAACATTACACATCTGATTAGTTTTCTGTCGTGCCTTGCGTATCCACAAAGCACCGTTGTTGTCTTTTATCAGGTGTTCACGGCTTAATTGCTGCACATCCACGAAAGCAAGCGCGGTAAAACAACAAAAGACAAAAACATCTCTTACCTGCTCCAACCGTTTGATAGTAAATTCTTTGTTCATCAGAATATCCAGTTCTTCACGTGAAAGAAACTCTACATTTACTTCATCCTGCTTGAAGTGGATGCCGTAAAACGGGTCTTTCTTTATCCAATCGTTAGCCAAAGCAATACGGATAATCTTTTTCAAGTTCTTCAAATGTTTCAATGCGGAATTGTTTTGGCAATGCTTATCCGTTTTCAGCCAAAAATCAAAATCACGGATAAATTGCCCGTCCAGTTCTGCCAGCATTATATCATCACGGTGGTAACAACTACGAATATATTCTTTCAAGCGGTTTATTGAAGTATCAAACTTGGTTACGGTGCTTTCTGTATATTCCTTGCCAATCAGGGCACGGCATTTCTCGTTATGCTCCGCATATACTTCCAACAAGCTGCGCTGTACCTTGTCCCGTCCGTAGAAACAATCCTTTATTGTATCGGCTGTTATCGGTTTGTTGTCTATTTCCAGTTCACGGTGTATCTGCAATACTTTAGCACGAATCGTATTGATATAGTGGTTCAGTTCTGTAGCTACACGGTCTTTTCCTTTGGAACATTCCTTTTTCTGATTCCATAAATCTACGGGAATACTCCGTTTAATCATAACTTCGGCTACTCGCTTGTTTACGGTGATGCGCATACAAATAGGAGCTTCACCATTTTTCAGAAGTTTTACTTTTTTGATGATGAACAATACGCTTAGTGTGTTTCTTTTCACTACTCCCATAATTCTTTGTTTTTTTAAGTGGTACAAAATTAGTTTGCTACACTCAAAAACCAGCTACGCAAAAAGCCGACAATCAAAGACAAATGCGTCAATTCGTGGGAGCAAAAACAGTTTTCAAAAAGTCCCACGAATAAGCCACGTGAGAACTGCTTTAAACCGCTATTTTTTGCCTAAGCGGGGAAAAAGAAAAAGCCCTGTAATCATTGAATTACAGAGCTTTACTTTATTTTGCTTTCTATAAAAGCGGTGCGTACGGAACTAACACATTTTACTATTATACTGATAATCAGCAAAATACTTGTTAAAAATATATTAATGGTATCATATTTATATCATCTCCGCTTATTTTCTTCTATAATTTTATGCAGTGCTTCTATCTGCATCATCGCACCTTCATAAGCTGCTTTGTAGTTGACATTCGCATCCATATCCGTTTCGATCATGTTCCCCTTACCAGTACAAAGCCATTTCACATTCAATTCCGGGAACTTATCTACAATACGAGCTATTATATCAGTTCCAATAGCCCCCTTCCCGTTCCTTATGGAATTATAAATGTATCTATTTGATAGTTCACAATAAGCCTCAAACGAGTTCTCACCTTTGACAACTCCCTTATCACGTGCATACCTTGCAAATTTTCGTAATCTGTCAATAGCCCTTTCTTCCATATCAAATAATCTTTTGACTTATTATGCGTAATGCTTGCCACATCCCCCTTATTTCTCTTCTCTCGACATCTAACTGGCCATGCTTGGGGTTATCAGCCTTTAAAGTCAGCACATTATCCAAGAAAAGACTGTTTTTTAATATCCGCTTGACTGAAAGTGTTTTCCCATATACAATACTCACAACTCCTGACGCGCTTTCCCACAAACCTTCTTCTATTTTGCGAGCAAGAATTTTAGCTCCGTCCGGTATAGTTGGCTCCATGCTGTCACCACGTACTTGAAAGACCATATAAGAATCATCAAGCACTTCACCTTCTTCCGGCATGACACCATAAGAATCAATTTCATAAGCTGTATTATATAAGCTTTCGACAAATGAAGCCGCAGCATCCATCGGAACATATTTTACTTTTACAAGAATATCTTGAAGATAAGGAGCTACTTTACTAATCGTAGAATCTGATTGCATTCTTGCATTTTTCAGAGCATCCCTAATATCCTTCTCCGAAGGTTCTATTTGTCCTGATGGAGTCTTTGCAAACAAACCTTCTCCAGTATATAGCCATGCTCTGCTCACATCATACTTCTCACAAAAAGCATCAATTGTTTTTTTACTTGGCAACTGAATCCCTTTTTTTATACTGGTAAGGGTTGATTCACTGGATATAATATTGTCTTTCTTTAATTTATACCCACTCAAACCACAATATGAAATTGCTTGCAAAAACCTTTTTGAGAGATCACTCAATTTTTTATCGTCAATTTCTTGCATACTTCATAAATTAAGTAGTATATTTGCATCCGTAATAGTAGCAGTATTACCACATAAATTGATTAAACATCCTACTTGGAGTTTATATATAGAAATCCGTAAATAGCTGCTACCTATTTGCGGATTTTCTTTTTCTCCACATTGTGTAATCGGCGGTAGGCCGCATAGCGGAGAGACAGAGGGTTACACTCTTACAACTCAATACTGCGAAAGGCGTGCGATATTGAGAGGCAAACGAAACCGGGATGCCTGCACAGCTACAAGTAAGCGAAAAATCCGGGAAGTCGGGTAACTTGTTAATGCCCGGCCAGCTAAGAACGGCGTACTTATACGAACGAGACATTTCTTATGCTGCATATAGCAAAAACGGGAAACCGTCTAAGGGCTAACTATGCAGCAATCCAGCACCTTACCGAATGAGATCGTCTTTTACTTCTTCAATTATTACAATACTAATAGAACGACATTACTTTTTTTTCAGAAAGCTTTCTTTTTACGCAAGCCTCACTTGTATAACATTTTATAAACCAGCAACTTATATTAAAACATGTTTTATAACATACGATATACTACAAATTTTATGAAGTATTTTATTGTACTTCTGAAAATATGAAGTATATTTGCAACGTCAAACAAACAAAGAGTGTAAGTTTGAACAACAAGAAAGCTGGCGACTTCAAAAGCCACTTACTACATATCTCATTGGCAAATGTAGTTGTTAGCTTTCTTTTATGCAAATTTTTTGTGGAAAATTTAAGTATAAAATAGAAAATAATATGAAAGTAACAAAGAAAGATATTCTAAGTATTAAAGCTGGTTCTTCCAAAGTAATGCAGCTGGATTCTTACAAGGATTGCGTCAATGCAAGAAGCTACGCCTATCAATTAGCTTTTACTGATCCCCGTGAAGACGTTGAAAGATATTCAATATCCATCGACAAAGATAAAAATCAGATAACCATCGAAGCGATAAAGAAATGAACCGTTCAGATGCCAGAATGATTGCAGAAGAACTGCACAAGTTTATTCGCAATGATGTGAGAAAGGCTGTAACTGAAATGGCGACTGTTGAAACCGAAGAGTATTTGAATGCCAAACAAGCAGCTGTATTTCTTGGATGGAAGTTGCAAACCTTATACAATCGAATACATGATATTCCTCACACCAAAAATGGCAAGAGTCTCATTTTTACCAAATCAGCTTTGAGAAAATTCATGGAAAGAAAATAATCCCGGACGGATTTGGCCGTCTTTCCGGGAACTAACAAAACGTTCTTTGACATATTGTATAGTCTGAACAAATAAAGACTTAAAACAAGGTTTACTGCTTATCTAAAGGGCGAAATAGACCGACAAAGTAGCCAAAGCGGATTAGTGAAAAGAGTGTGAATACGGACTGCCAATAAGAAGATGCAGCACACGAATCACTAAGTTATCAAAAACAACTTATATTATGACAAAGTAAACGTAGGGCGTTTATAAATACATTCTTAACTGAATAGATACTTTAAATGATATATATACCCGTGCTTCGCAAGAAGCGGTCACCGCTAAAAAGCTACGGCCAACAATCCATCGGAACGCGGACGGGAACACATTTTAAATGCTAAAAGTATGAAAGGAATTACAGAAATGACCGAGCAAGAGATTCTTGCGTTAACGGAGGAAGATGTACAGAAATTGATTAAACTCCGCATGATGGAGGAAGGTATCAAAATTATGGATAAGCCGGAGGTTCCCGAATTGTTTGAGATTGAACCTGCTGATTTGAAAGTGTTCACGATCCCATTCTTTGAAGGTTACGCTTTTACAGACATGGAAGAAGCGAATGCGGTAGCAGAAGCATTACGTAATGCGAAAACCCTTCGCAAAGTTGAATACGATTGGAACAAACTCGGAAGCGACTACAAATATCTCGTCAAGAAAGATAAATACAATTACTCTATCAAGCCAGACTTTGAGGTTAACTGTGGCTTTGTGTATTCAAGTGAACTATACGAAAAGATTTCAAACTTTGCCGCACAGAACAAGGTTATGAAAGAACAAGCAGCGAAAGACCAAAAAGAATATGACGAAAAGATGCAAGAAGCGTCCGGTATTATCTCGGAAATAAGCGGACGGGTTAAAGAGGTCAAAGTTAAGTATGAGCGATTGAATAGGCTTACTTACAAATTCGCTACTGACTATTATCCCCTTTCCGATCACAATGAGGATATGGCAATGAAATTTATGGCTAAAGCCTATTCTTTTACAGATAAAGAAAAAGAATACATATTACAGAATTACAAAGAATTACTATCCACAAGTGATGAATAAGTTTTTTAGTTAGTTATTGGCTCCTTGCTTGCGAAAGTAGGGAGTTTTTTGTAAAACTCCAAATTCATTATATGAGTAATATAGAAGATACAATTTACAATCTGCCAAATGAGGAATACCACCGTGGAGAAAGATTCAAAGATTTCCTAAGTAGTACGCAGATTAAAGATTATATAGTGTCCCCAAAGTTTGCCCGATACAAGGCATTGCACCCTGAAATGTTCGAGATCAGTATTGAAGCTTCTGAAAAAGGCTCGCTGTACCATGATGCAATGGAAAGTCTTGTTAATACTGGAACACTTGACAAATGGAGAAACAATCTTCTTGTATTTGAGCCACCTATAAATCCTAAAACTGGCTGTCCGTATGGACGAGACACCCAAAAATATCAGATTGCACTAATAGAGGCCAAAGAATCAAATCCCGGTAAAACATTGACAAGCACAACCGATATACAATTGGTTGAAACAATGGTTTATGAGCTTCTTAATAATTGCCGGGACACCTCCAAACAGATCAGGCAGATATTAAAATGGGGAAAAGCCGAAGTTAGCCATTTCGTTGAATACGAAGGATGCAAGTTCAAATATCGCCCTGATGTGGAAACGGCCAAAAAAATTGTTGACTGGAAAACATTGGCGGTTGATGATCTTCATGAAGAAACGGTTAACCGGACTATCGCCAAATTTCATTACGGTATTTCGGCAGCCTTTTACCAGTTTTTTGAACATGAACGTACCGGAGTATGGAAGGAGTTCTACTGGGTTATGCAACAAAAGACAGCTCCCTATGACGCAGTATTTGTCAGTGCAGCTAACTGGGCTTTCCATTTGGAAGACGGAATTGTGAAAATGGGGGCAAGCGCATTGGCTTTCAAGAAATTGTTAGACCAGCATGTTTACTGTACACAAAACAATGATTTTGACGGTGCACAGATATTTATTCAGCCGGGATTCAAAGGACGAAGAATAATGGTGCCGGACACACCTGCATTTGAAAAGAACAAGATGTTTAACTTTTATAATAATCAAGAACAATGAGTAAAACAGAGAATCAATCCCCCCAACAAGGGAACTTGGGAATGGAACAACACAATGCTCCTTCACCAACAAAAACAGAACCGGTCTCCCCAACACCTTCCACACCACAACCACCCGTTCCTTCTGCCCCACCAGCCTTTCCAGTACAACTGAAAGGATTGGAAAGCTGTTTTATCTCCCCTAAAAAGGCATTTATAGCAGCTGGTGGCACAGAACAGCAATTTGCCCGTGAAGTCAATTTCGCTATGCAGGCAATGTTGAATAATCCTTATTTGATTGACTGTGCCCGGCAATATCCCGATCATCTTGTCGAAGCAATCAAAAACGTTTCTCTTACCGGTCTGACACTCAATCCTGAACTAAGATTGGGGTATCTTGTACCATACAAAGGCAAAGTGAAGTTCCAAGCTTCATACATGGGGAAAGTTGATATTTTGATCCGTACTGGTGTTGTAAAGGATATTTATTCAGATTTGGTTTATGCTAATGATGAGTTCAGTATGACAAAAGGTACCGGCGGCACTATCATCCACAAACCCAATGTATTCGGAGAACGTGGTGATCTTCTTGGTGGCTACTATTTTGCAGTCTTGACTTCCGGTGTTGTAAAATTCGATGCAATGCCCAAAGCACGTATTGAAGAAATAAAAAGTCGTAGTGAGGCTGTCAAGAAAGGCAAGCAATCTCCGTGGGACACAGACTTTGAAGAAATGGCTCGAAAAACAATCGTGAACTGGGCTTTCAAATTCCTGCCCAAAACCGGCATTTCAGATTCCATGATTAAAGTTCTTGAAACAGAGAGCCAGTTGGATGATGAAATGTTTGAAGACTGGAAAAAGGCACAAGGTCAGAAACCGGACGATTTTGAGGAAGACGATACTCCATACGCAGAAGAAGTCAAGTAATGGATTCATGTGAAAAAATTAGTAACAGTATCACAGCGGCTAAAGAACTGATCGAAAATGAAACACGTTCTTTGGCTGCTTTACATAAAGCAAAACAGCTTGAAAAAGAGCTTCATAAATCCGGCAAGTTGTTTCGTATTCCTACAATGAACGGAATTATAGAAACAACCTGCCCGGAAAAATACATAGAATACAATAACCAATTTAAAATCAAATTAAAATGAGAACAGTAACAGTTGAAGTGCCCGAAGGACACATGGTAAAAATCGTGAAAGAAGAAAGTATGCAACCTACTCAAAAAGTTACGGGGGGGGGGTAAATTTGAATTTGAAGGTGAGACATTCATCCCCGGTGACGTAATTATCAATCCGAATCGCGGAGGGGGCAGCATGATGATTCTCTCTGAAATTAGAGAAGAAAGACCACTCCCTTTTTTACCGGCAATTAAAGTACCTTTCGGCCTTGTCGCCTATGTTCCTTCCAATGATGAAGGTGACAGAGTTTTTGTAAAATTCACACCCGAAGCTGGTATCGGAGGCATGAAGGGATTCCGTAAAGCTACGGAAGAGGAAAAGGCAAAGATGCTTGCCGCCATGAAGGAAGAAAAACATTACTCCTTCAATTTTGAGAAGTTACAGCCTGAATATATCCCGACTGTCGGCGATGTTGTTATTGTATGGGATGATAATAGCAAAGAAAATGCGGTAGTCGGTATTATGAATGAAGTGGATGAAGTGGATGAAACGAGCAACCCATACAAAATAAATGATGGCACTTGGTATAAGAACTGCGACAAGTTCGTTTCAGAAAAACAATATAAAAATTTGATTGATGGGAAAGAGTAAATCTAAATCGGGGGGGGCGAGAAATTACACTCCCCTTCTCACAGCTCGTCCAAAGGGAATGAGCTACCAAGAGTATCGTGAACGCAGAGCCTATCAGAACGCATGGTTGAAAGAGCGACTGAAAGGCTTTATTTGTTACGTATCGTCTGAACTGGTTGTATATGACAAAATAACGGGATTACCCCGATTATTCAATCATCGTACAGATGATATACACAAAGCAAACATAAGGACTAACCCACAGCCATTTGTCGGTTCTGCCCGATATGGCTTAAAACCTTTATGATATGGATAAAGAACTATTTAAAGACAAGAATCCATTGCTTCGCAGACAAATGTTGGAAGACAATTGCGCAGCAGTTGAAAGAATCACCTATACCTCTCCTTTCAGTGAGGAAGAAATGGGTGAACGGAAAACGGAATTGGCAAATATTGACCTTGACATGGCCGCACTGGAAGAAGAAAAGAAAGCTTTCATGCAAGCATACAAGGACAAACTGAAACCTAAAAAGGAACGTAAAAAAACGTTGCTTACCGATATAAAGCGTGGTTATGAGGAAATTACGGATGAATGCTTTAAGTTTATGGAACGTAGCACTCGTACCACCGGATATTACAACGGTAATGGCGATTTGGTTAAAGAACGTCCGATGGAGGCACAAGAGATGCAAAAAACGGTCTTCGAGGACATTGAATCTACTGGTACGGAGGGATAAGCCATGAGAAAAGAAGAACTTATCAAGCAAGTAGCCGAATCAACCGGTATTGCTATTTGCGAAATCCGAACAGTTATAGAAGCAGCATTGAAGGAAACCGTAGATGCAGTAGCTAATGGAAAGACTCTTTATATCAGAGGTTTTGGTACACTGTCACCCAAACACTATAAACGAAAAGTTGCTCGTAACATACACAAAAACGAGACGATTGTCATAGCGGAGCATTATACTCCACATTTCAAACCAGCCAAATCATTTAAAAACAGAACTAAAAATTTGTAGAACAGCATGGAAAACGAAAAGATGCAAGTGAATTTTGCTCCGGGTATAACCGAAGCAACCCTTAGAGTTATTGAACTTCACGAAGAAAATGAGTTACCGGTACTGGAACCTGATAAGGTAGAATTAGCCGGAACAATTGGAAGTGTTCATGAATTTCTCTTGAAAAGAATCTCTGAAAAAGAGCAGATCAATCAGAAACGTTGTTATATTCTTGTTGATCGGGAGAAAATGACACTCAAACTTGTCACCAATGAAACTGACAGTAGGAATAAAGCTACTGTAAGAGGTGAATTGAAATACTATCCCAAGTTTCTTGAATTTGGTATCAATACAAGCAAGACATGGGAGCCAGTGCAGCTTTCAAAGTTCTTCAAAATGAATCGTGCCTTTTTCAAAGATGCACAATACAACATGGAATTGGTTACAGTCCTGAAGAACTTCAAAGCCAGCATCGACTCAAAAGTGGAAAATTCCCGACAAGACAACGGTAGTCGCACCGACAATTACAGCCAAGTTGTCAATTCCAATCTTCCGGCCTCATTCAATCTCATTGTCCCGATTTTCAAAGGTCGCCCGGCAGAAGAAATTGAAGTGGAAATCATTGCAGATGTGGATGGGCGTAACATTCGATTATCCCTTTGCTCTCCCGGTGCAGAAGTAATCGTGGAAGAAGAGCGTAATAAGGCCATTGACGAGCAATTGTTGTTAATTCGTAAATTGGCACCGGATATTGCCATTATCGAACAATAACAATGAAGTCTGTAAAGAAATACTGGAAGCCGGTACTTGTCGTATCGGCTTTCTTCATTGGCAACCGCGTATTCAATCACATAAATGCGTGGCTGGGAATTTCAATAATCATGCTGATTGTAGCATTTATAGTTTATAATATCATTAAAAAAGTAGAAAATGAAAAGAAAGATTGATTTTTTGATTGTGGCATTATTTGCCGTTGTTTTGTTTGCTTCATGCGAAAGAGTTGCTCCCAATTATGCCGGTGTCCTTATGGAGAACTACGGCAAACAAGGGAAAGAAGATTTTAAAATCGTTTCCGGTAAGGTATCTACATGGGAATTAGGCTCAGAGCTTTTTCAGGTTCCACTATTCGATCAGCGTGGAGAATTTGCCGAAGCTGTCACACTGAAAGCAGCCGATAATACAGAGTTTAAGGCACGTCCCACATATAGCTATAAAGTTATCAAGAACCGTGCCATTGATGTTGTCTTTGACAACAAGCATATTGGCCGTGGAAGTGATTTTATGTCCTCGTTGGAAGATAACATTTTAGAACCACGTATATATGATTTGATAAAGGAAGAAAGCCGGAAGCATAAAACCGATAGCTTGATGGCTGACGGAGGCTCATTAGTGTTTGAGAAACGATTAGAACAGATCGTTGATAAAGAGTTTGAAAAAAGAGGTTTGCAACTACTCACATTCTCTGCCCAGTTGGAGTTCTCCGATAAAGTTCGCGAAAAAATTGATAGTAGAAATGAAGTGAATACCAATATCTCCGTGTTGGATCAACAAATTGAGGAACAGAAGAAGCGCAATGAACTGGAACAGTTAAAAACCGAGCAGGCTCTAATTCAGTCAAGAGGTCTGACGAAAGAAATATTATATAAACAGTTCATTGACAAATGGGATGGAACAAGCCCTTTGTATGGTATTGCTCCTGAATTTCTAAAAATAACAAAATAATAATTATTAACCCGATTAATAATCAGCTTCTCCCGGTGTGGCTTGACCGCCTATCCGGGAACTATCATGCCTCACCTTTTTTCTTCTCTTTGCAAGTCGAGCCGAGTACGCTGCATACGCTCCACGGCGGTAGATACTACAAAGAGTCTTTTTGTTCATATAAGAATGCCTCTATTGTGGAGGCAAACGAATAAGTGGCGGAATTGGAAGACGCTTAGTTTCTGTGGTAAAAATGCACGAATAGCATCACGAGTCAGGTAATCATGCTATTAACACTTGACATACGTACAAACGGAAGCAGAAACGAAAATCCTGATTGCAACAGTTCCCGGTTCGAGTCCGGGCTTATTCTCATAAATCAATCATTATGAAAGTTGAAATTCCCGACTATTTCTTAAAATCCTTTATCCGACATTTTGAAAGGATAACCGAGAATTGTAAAGCATCACCTTCTGACATCAAGACCAGTGAAGCACTAAGACTTGGAAAGAAAGATATAGTTAAGCTCAAAAGATTTGTAAACAAAAAGTATAATTTATGAAACGAAGGATCATAGGTATAGATGTTGGCAAAAACGGTGGAATTGTAGTGTACGACACCGAGAATAACAGATTATTGGAGTGTATCAAAATGCCACCAACTCCCAAAGACTTATTAGATTTTCTCTCTATATACAAAGAAAATAGCGTTTGTTATTTGGAACGAGTGAATGGCATGACCGGACAAAGTGCTTCTGCCTCTTTTGTTTTTGGAGAAGGTTACGGACAGCTGACTATGGGATTGATAGCTTGTGGGATTCCGACAGTAACAGTATCTCCACAAACTTGGCAAAAAACTTTAGGATTACGAAATACAGACAAATTGGGTAAGACAGAATGGAAAAACATCTTAAAGAAGAAAGCCCAACAGCTGTTTCCGTATGCAAAAGTTACATTGGCAACTTCGGATGCCTTACTAATATGTGAATATGGTAGAATTAAAGAAAATGAATAATGGAAAATTTAAAAAAATGCAGCAAATGTGGCTGAGAACTTCCGGTCAGTGAGTTTTGGAGAAATGCTTCAACCGAAGATGGATTGCAGACATACTGCAAAGAGTGTGGTAATATTTATGCCAAAAACCGTAAGAAAACTCCGGGGGGGGGTAATTTGAAGAAAATATATTCCAATTCTGAATTGGCAAGATTTTCTCCACGGGAACTTATCACAGAATTGAAAGCACGTGGATATACCGGAGAATTGAAATACACTCAAACAATATCATTATAAATGGAAAAGTTACGTCTATTGGTTACAACCAAATGTCCGAACAAATGTCCTATGTGTTGCAACAACTCATGGGATTTTTCAAAATTACCAGTTGTTGAGCACTTTAATTACAAAGAGATCATGATAACTGGTGGAGAACCACTTTTGTTTCCTGAAAAACTGTCAAATTTGGCCGAAAGTATCAGAACCGTTCAGAAATTGGCCTATGGCAATAAAGGAAAATTATTTCTATATACGGCACTGGCTGATATGCTTCCCAATTATATCAGATATTTCGATGGAGTTGTTTACACTCCACATTCTGCTAATGATGTTCATAGTTTATTAAAGGCCAATAATTTTTTGTTGGACTACAAAGATGAACTTATGGAAAGTAAATCTCTTCGACTCAATCTTTTTCCTGATATTAAAAAGCATATTCCTGACAACACAGACCTTTCGTTATGGAAAGTAAAAGATATGCAATGGATCAAAGATTGCCCGGTTCCGGCTGATGAAGAGTTCAAAAGAGTAGCTGAATTATGGGAGGTGGAATGATGAAAGATGTAATTACCCCCCCCCCAACATCTCTATCCTTATTGCTGGTCTTTAGAAGATGCTGTTTTTACTAAAGATAAAGGAAAGGTGTTTTCTTGTTTTGCATGTGGCGGTGGCTCTACTATGGGTTACAAAATAGCTGGTTACGATGTTATTGGCTGTAATGAGATTGATCCACGAATGATGAAATGCTATGAAACAAACCATCATCCCCAGTATAGTTATTTGGAAGATATTCGTGATTTTGTGAGAAGGAAAAATCTTCCCGAAGAATTGTACAAATTAGATATATTGGACGGATCACCACCTTGCAGTACATTTAGCATGTCGGGATTACGTGAAGATGCGTGGGGTAAAGAAAAGAAATTCAAGGAAGGTCAAAAGACACAAGTTTTAGACACGCTCTTTTTTGATTTTATTGCACTTGCCAAACGCTTAAAACCTAAAGTCGTTATTGCTGAAAATGTGAAAGGTCTTCTTTTAGGGAATGCGATTGATTATGTCAGACGTATATACAAAGACTTTGAGGAAGCTGGTTATTATTGTCAGCATTTTCTTCTTGATGCTTCTAAAATGGGAGTACCTCAAAAAAGAGAACGTGTATTCTTTATATGTATCAGGCATGATTTGGGAGTCCATTTTCTAAAAGTTTCAGACCTCTTCAATGTTGAACCATACATCGACATGGAATTTAATGAATCGGAAATATATTATGGGGAATATGCGGATTACAAGGGAAAGCCTATTGGCGTAAAAATGAGAAAGTTATTTGAGCAGAGAGTGGCAGGAGATATTGCTTTGGCAGAGGCCTATAAGAAACAAACTGGAAAACGAGGCTTTTTTAATCAACAATATCTATATGAGAACAAAGTAAGCTACACCCTAACAACTCATGCAGACTCAATTATTCCTTTTAAGCAGCCTATATATTTATCACGGTCAGAAGTATGTAATATATCCACATTTCCACAAGATTATCATTTCCTCAACCAATCCCCACATTATATCTGTGGAATGAGTGTACCACCCGTTCTGATGGCACAAGTAGCCTCACGAGTATGGAAATATTGGTTATCTAAATTATAAATCAAATGAAATCAGAAGAATTAGCAGCCCAATGGTGTCGGGATCATCCTGATGCAACATTGGAACAAGCATTCATGGCCGGATTAGGCCATAAGATGAATATGAATAAGGATTCTCTTTCTGCAAGGAAAGACAAATTCAGAAGTGAAGTCCTCATGTATAGAGGAAAATATCCTGATGATATGTTGAAGGACTTTTTTGAGTATTGGACTGAATGCGGAGGCCGGAAAATGCGCTTTGAGAAGGAACGTACATTTGAAGTTTCCAAACGTTTAGTCAGATGGTCTAATAATGATTTTAACAAGTATGGGAAACAACTTAATTCAAGTCAACAGCAATCTCCCGGCAACCGAAAAGAAAGCGTTGAAAGACTTGCTGACCTTGCAAGCGGAGTATTACAAGGGATTGCACGTAAGTTCGATTAAAGAAGCTGTTCTCAACACTCCTAACCTACCACTCTCTGTTATAAGAAAAGAAATCACATTGGCTGGCGCAAGAGCCATACTGGTAATTGCGATTAACGAGCTTGTGTCTTTTTTCAATGTTGGAAAAACGATGAATGATGTTCAAGTGGCACTTACCGCTGATCTAATAATAGACAGATTCTATTATCTCAAATTGGAGGAAATCAAATTGTGTTTCCGTAATGCTATGGCTTCCGGTAAGATTTACGATAGACTGGACGGTAATATCATTCTCGGCTGGTTAAATGAATACGATGCACAGCGTGATGAAATTGTTTCTTCTCTTTCAATTAATGAAGCCCATGAACAAAATAATAACAGCACTGGAATGTTCTACGGAGAATATATCAAACATCTAACTGAAAGATCGGAAAATGGAGATGAAGAAGCCAAAGAATTATTGGAATCCCATCAATCATTCATACAAAGGATGAAATCAAATGATAAAGAAGCCGCTTTCAAAAAATGGAAAGAAGAATATTATGGAAGAACTAAGAAACAAACTACTTGACTGGGCAAAACAATTTGAAACACCTGATTTTATAAAAGATGATCCTATATTCTTCCCACATAAGTACAGTGATAAAAAGGACATAGAAATCAGTGCCTTTCTTACTTCATGGATAGCTTTCGGGAATCGCAAACTGATAATGCAACAAGCGGAAATTTTGGATAATCTAATGGGTAATTCTCCTTACGCCTTCATTATGAACAAAGTATGGGAACAATACAAAGAAAATACAAATACCTTCTACCGTATGTTCACCTACCATGACTTTTTCTGCATTTGCCAGCGGTTGTACAACATATATCAGGAATGGGATGATTTGGAAGTCTTTTATGAGGGTTACAATAATGTTATCCGTGAAATACAAACAGATTTTGGTGGCGTAAAAGGTATTCCAAAATTGGAGCGTGATTCTCCATGCAAGCGTATTTGTCTGTTTCTACGGTGGGTAGTACGAAAATCACCGGTAGATTTAGGTATTTGGAATATTATTCACCCGACAGAATTATACATACCATTGGATGCACATGTTGCAAAAATGGCACACCAGCTTGGGATAACAACACGCAAAACAGAGGACTGGAAAATGGTTCAACAAGTAACCAATTACATGAAAACAATTTTCCCGGATGATCCGTGCCGGGGAGATTTTGCATTATTCGGATATAGTATTAACAATAAATAATTTACATTATGTCAGAACTTAAAATTACACAAGAAAAGGTTACAGCCGCTTTTAGTGAAGCAAACGACTGTCCTAAAGCAATTAGTATTCTAACAGCTTTATTCGGAAAGCAAAAGCCGGATTATACAGATTATCACAATATCAAAACCTACGAAGATGCTTGTGAAGCAATAGGTGTAAAACCTATTGTTCGCCTACTTGTTGAAGATGAAGACGGACACAAAGAAGAAGTGGCTGATATTGCACACCTCGCCTACATCAAACTATGCACAATTGCTCGTGCATTGAACAACGATCCTAATTTTCCACGATTTACTAAAGATGAATACCGTTATACGCCGTGGTTTTATCTTTATAATCAGAAAGAAATTGATGAAATGGACGAAGAGGATCGTAATCGGCTGGTTCTTTGGGGCGGGCATGCGTATCACGGTGCGTATTGCGGCCTCGCTTTTGCGTACTCGTATGACGGTTGGTCGTACTCGCTGGCGAATATCGGCTCTCGCCTTGCTGTAAAATCAAGTGAAATCGCAATTTACTTTGGAGAACAATTCAAAGAATTGTGGAAAGACTTTCTGATTGGAAAAAAGTAATCACACTGGGGAGGCCGCATTAAAGCGGCCTTTTCCATACCTTTTAAATCTATGACTCCAAAAGAATTTTTCAACAAAGTGGTGGAAATGCGCCGTTGCCAAAAAGAATATTTTAAAAATAAGAGACAGATAGATTTACGAATAAGTAAACAAATTGAGCGTGAAGTAGATGAAGAAATCGAACGTGTTCAAAAAATCCTTCACAACAAACAGAATCCGCAACTCTTTTAGACTATGGTTAATATGAAAATCCTTGACCTGCCATTAAAAGCAAAATGGTATGAAATGATCGAATCTGGAAATAAGAAAGAAGAATACAGAGAGATCAAGAAATACTGGATCGGAAGATTAGCAAAATGTGGAGGTCACAATTCCTATGAAAAGACAGGTTTCTACTGTAAGAAAGCTATTTGTTTTTCTTGTATTACACGTGGAAACGGCTTTCATCCCAAAGAATACACTCATGTTCGCTTCCGTTTTGGCTACACCAAACGGACAATGCTTTTTGAACTTGAATCTATAACCATCGGAGTTGGTAACACCAATTGGGGAGCGCCTGACAATGAATATGTATTTATACTTAAACTGGGAAAATGTATTAAAAAATGAAAGTAAGGACTCAACAGAATTTCAACCGAAAAACTAATGAAACAGTATTCGGTATCAGCATCATGCCTGACGGTGGCAGAAGATATTGCAAATATCCAATAGGCCACCAAGAATACAAAGACTATGCCCAAGCACACCAAGCTATGAAAGATGTACAAAAGATATTGGATAATGGAGGTCGATTAGTATATTCTCCCAAAGGTAGTGCCGGGATTAATAAACATGAATATGTGAAAATTGAAATGATATAAAAATGAAAATATTAGTAAGTTTTTCAGGTGGTAAGGATTCACAAGCATGTTTGATCCAAGCCTTCAAACAATATGGGGGGGGAATTTAACCGCTGTGTTTTGTGACACCGGTTGGGAACACCCTGACACATATAAACATGTGAATGATGTTTGTCTGCAAATGGGTGTAAGACTTATAACTCTCAAATCAAAATATGATTTTGTGTCTTTGGCAGCTCATAAGAAAAGATTTCCTTCCACGAATGCACGATTTTGTACCAGTGAACTAAAAATGAAGCCAATGATTGATTATGTACTTTCTTTGAAAGAAAGCTGCATTATCATACAAGGTATCAGAGCCGGAGAAAGTACAGCACGTGCGGCAATGGAAGAGGAATGTATGTATTTCAAATCGTATTTCCAACCTAATAAGAAAGGAAGAACTGAAAACTATCGAAGTAAGGATGTCAAAGAATGGTGTTCCCAATATGACGCTTCTGTTCTAAGGCCGATCTTCAAATGGAGTGCACAGCAAGTTATAGATTGCATACTGGATGCAGGGCAGGTACCGAATCCATTGTATTATCGCGGATTCTCACGTGTTGGATGTTTCCCGTGTATCATGTGTCGGCACAAAGAAATTGAACTTATAGCCAAAAATGATCCTGAAATGTGTCAACGTCTGATTCAAGCAGAGAAAAGCGTAGGACATTCCTTCTTTCCTCCATCATACATACCTCAAAGATTCTGTAAAAACAAACAATATCCTTATATAGAGGAAGTTTTGGAGTACGTTAAAGAACATACCCTTGATATGTTCGAGCCGGAAGGTGGATATGCCTGCATGAGTCTGTTTCATGGATTATGCGAATAAATAAAAATATTATGAAGAAAATACTGCTTATCTGTACACTCCTTGCTTTGTTAATTGGGTGTACTACACCGAGAGTTTATAAAGAAAATCGCTTCACAAAACAGTTTCAAGAAGCAGATTCAATGTTTAATGAAAAATATGGATTAAATGAGTAAAGATAATATAGCTCAACAATACAATAATATGGTTGCAAGTATTGAAGATGCTAAAATTTATGATGGTCGGGGAGAATATAACCTATATGAATGTAATAAATGCAATAATTATAAGGTAACTCTATACAAAGACAAAGGTGTAACTCCCTTCATCATGAGATGTAAATGCGGAGGGGATATGATGCACACGAAATCTTCAAAACAAGCTCCACCGTCATACGTGAAAGTTCATAATTGGGTACGTCCCAGTTTGGAGCAAACAATGTCATTGAGTGAAGGTATGCGTAATCATATTCTAAATGGAGGATTAATATTAGAAGATGAATTAAAGTGATCTGATAAAATGAAAGAAATAACTATTGGTGATAAACCTTTAATGTAAATGTTTTAAGCCTTGCTATCAATAAAGATAACAAGGCTTAAAAGAAAATGGCAGCGACCTACTCTCCCACAATTATGCAGTACCATCGGCGTGACAAGGCTTAACTTCTCTGTTCGGAATGGGAAGAGGTGGAACCCTTGTGCCATAACCACCTAAATTAAGGACTTAGCTGTACTAAATAAATTTTTCAATCAACCACTACAAAAGATCAACACAGTTTAGCACAAAGTCCCAACCTACCGTCTATTCAATTTTAAGCATTGCCATAGCCGTACGGTAGTAAAGCTATAGAATGCTTTTTCTAATTAAATGTTTCATAATTAAAAAAATTAATCATTTGCGACATTGCAAAT
This sequence comes from Bacteroides sp. Marseille-P8574, assembly GCF_902825465.1. NCBI lineage: Bacteria > Pseudomonadati > Bacteroidota > Bacteroidia > Bacteroidales > Bacteroidaceae > Bacteroides > Bacteroides sp. Marseille-P8574. The sequence continues at coordinate 691,604 of NZ_CADEBE010000002.1, read as the reverse complement.
GAGGTTCAAATATACGCATTAAAAGTAAAATGGCAAAAATTTATGTAGCAAGTAGCTGGAGAAATCCTTTTCAACAAGAAGTTGTAAATATTCTCCGTGATTTAGGACATGAGGTCTATGATTTTAAGAATCCCCACATGGGAATGGTGGTTTCCAATGGTCTGATATAGACCCTGATTGGCAGAACTGGACAACTAAGCAATATCAAGAAGCACTTAATCACCCAATTGCGCAGAAAGGTTTTGATTCAGATTTCAATGGTATGCAGTGGGCTGATGTCTGCGTTATGGTTCTTCCTTGTGGTCGATCTGCTAACACAGAAGCCGGATGGATGAAAGGCGCAGGTAAAAGGGTAATGGTTTATTCTCCCGAAAAGCAAGAACCAGAACTGATGTATAAAATATACGATTTTGTGAGTGACAACATATTTCGTATCAACGATAAGATAATTGGAGTATAACAGATAAGATATGAGCAGACTGTCAGACGAATGGTGTTGCATGAATTGTATTCACCAAGAAGAATGTTTGGATCAATATCCTAATTTAAATTTATTAGAGTATTGTGTACATTACGAAGACGTAGAAAAGAAGGAGGATTAACAATGGGATTTACAACATCATGTTTTATCAGAAAAAACACACCGGAGCTTCGTAAGAAGTTGGAGAAGTTGGGATATATGTCAATGTTTTCTAACGCCAATGGAATTTGCTTAGCCACTGCTGCCTATATTGAGAACTACTTCTCTATCAGTGAGGGGTTGTTTAATGATAAACATCCTTATAGAACTTACGACTATGCAGGGCGTATTGATTGTGGAACCAACGAAGAACTTTTCCTTGCCATTGCCGCGCTTAGAGATGATACGGATAAGTATCAATGGTTTATTCCACCAGCAGGAGCTTGGGTTTATAATAAAGGCTATGAAAGTATATTGGAAGTGTCTCTTAAATGGCGCAAAGCTACTGTAAATGAGCTAATAGAACACTTTAAAGAAAAGGAGGAAATATGAAGCAGACATTAGAAGAAGCCGTAAATGAAATTGGAGGCGTACATCCTGACTGGGATAAAATAACTTGTTTTAGAATAGGATTTAAAGAAGGAGCCAGATGGCAGACAAAACAACTTCCGTGGGTATCAGTGAAAGAACGGTTGCCGGATGAAAATGAAGACATCATCATTCTATGTAAACATGGTGCGATTTTTAACGGTACATATAGCAACAATGTATGGTTTTGCATGGATGGTTATATCTATGATACGTACAAAGGTAACCCAATTTACTCTTCAATGAGTAGCATACCTCCGTCATGGGAACCGATAGCATGGATGCCAAAACCTAAATTTGAAGAATAATGAATATTGGAATTTTAGCCGTTGATAGCAATTTCCCCAATTTAGCACTTATGAAGATCAGTGCTTACCACAAAGCAAGAGGCGATCAAGTGGAATGGTATAATCCACTATGTAAATATGATAAAGTATATGCAGCTAAAGTTTTCACTTTCACACCCGACTATAACTATTATATCAATGCTAACCAAATAGAAAAAGGTGGTACTGGATATGATATTGAAAAAGTTCTTCCAATTGAGGTTGATCGTCTTCAACCTGATTACTCGATCTACAATATTGACTCCAATTTGTCCTATGGATTTCTGACACGTGGGTGTCCCAATCGGTGTAAATGGTGTGTTGTTCCTAAAAAAGAAGGAAAAATCTCACCTTATATGGATATTGAGGAAATAACAGCCGGACGGAAGAAAGCTATCCTTATGGATAATAATATACTGGCCTCAAACTATGGCTTGCAGCAAATAGAGAAAATCATCAAACTGGGTATCAAAGTGGATTTTAATCAAGGACTGGATGCTCGTTTAATCACGGATGAAATCGCTCGGCTACTTGCAAAAGTAAAATGGATTAAACGTATTCGCTTTGGATGCGATACACCGGGACAGATTGCAGAAGTTGAACGTGCTTCCGCTTTAATAGACAAGTATGGATATAAAGGGGAATATTTCTTGTATTGCATCCTTATGGACTCTGAAGAATCGTTTGCGCGCGTCAACTACTGGAAATCTAAAAGCCGCCGTTTTCTTCCACATTGTCAACCCTTTCGTGATCTGAACAATCCACACCAAATTATTCCACAGTGGCAGAAAGACATGGCACATTGGGCTGATAGGAAGGAAATATACATGAGTTGCGACTTCAAAGACTTTTCACCAAGAAAAGGTTTTTTATGTAAGGAATACTTTAAAATATTGTGAGATGAAATTAAACAAAAAGACAGAGCGACTTATTAAACGTAGAGCCGCTGAATTTAAAAAATTATATGAAACTCCTAATCCCGAAGTAGATAAAATTATTTCTGAATTGAGAGCAGAAGCAACGAAACGTCCACAGAACATGAGTAAGGAAGAAGAAATTGCTTATATTCTGAAAAAGGCTGATGAAAATTGCGATCATATAGAAATTCGTAAAATCCTAAATGTAAGTAATACATGAATACATCTTTTGAACGATCTGCAAACGCTTCCGATGAATGGTACACACCACGAGAAATCATTGAAGCATTAGGTGAATTTGACCTTGATCCATGTGCTCCCATGCACCCTCTTTGGCCTACCGCAAAAATCATGTACAACAAGCAGGACAATGGTCTTATACAAAATTGGGGGGGGGCGAATTTGGCTTAACCCTCCGTACTCCAAACCGCTTATATGGCAGTTTGTAGAGAAATTGGCAGAACACGGCAACGGTATAGCACTACTTTTTAACCGGTGTGACAGCAATAAGTTTCAAGACATCATCTTCACGAAAGCAACCGGTATGATGTTTTTGAGGAATCGAATAAAATTCTTCCGTCCCGATGGAACACGTGGGGACAGCCCCGGTTGCGGTAGTGTTCTTATTGCATTTGGCCGGGAAAATGCCGAAATTTTAAGGAACTGCTCTTTACAAGGCAAATATGTTGAACTTAACAATGATAAATGATGAAAGTCTTATATTTACTCATGCTCATTGCCGGTCTTCTGTGGATCGGTGATTTCTCTATCACCTTAAAACCCTTTTCTGTATCTTTACCATGCTGGTATAAATCCGTTGGCATACTTCTATTTTGGCTGTCAATGACTATATATGTTTTAGGTGAGCATACCAAAGGCTATAAAGAAGGATTTGATACTGGAATTAAACAGTGCATTAAGATACTTGATAGAAATTGCCACTCTAAAGAAATAAATAATGATGAAACAGTACAGAATCAATAAAACGACTACCTTCGTAGAAGATAATTGCAGCGGAAACAGAGAGAAATACCTCCTTCTTGATTACAAAGTACAAGTTAAATTTGCAGGGATTTGGATAACAGTCAAGTCCTTTCATGATGAAGATGAAGAATACGCAAAGAACTGTGCGAATGAACTTCTTGAAAAACTTAACGAAAAGATTTGATTATGATTGAATTACAAGGAAAATTCGGCAAAGATTGTAAAATATTTACAAATGCAATAGAAAATGAAGCTATTGGAACGATACAAAACATTTTGAACAATCCGGTTACGACTGGTGTTCCGGTTCGTATTATGCCTGATACCCATCAGGGAGTAGATATAGTGATTGGATTCACCATGCCAGTTACAGATCGTGTCAACCCCAATCATATCGGAGTGGATATTGGTTGTGGAATGTTGTGTGTAGAAATTGAAAATGCAATAACAGAAGAGTCTTTCCCGGACATTAATCATGCAATCCGTTCCATCATACCTATGGGATTTGAGATTAACCAACAACCCTTATCCAAACAAGAAAAGGAAGATTTGTTTACCTTCTTATCTATCAGAATGGATCAGTTCTGCTCTAAATACCAACTAACCAAACCAGTTATTAATGAAGAATATGTATCACAACTTTGTAAGAAGGTGGGGATAAATGAAGGCACATTCTACAACTCTTTAGGTACATTGGGAGGTGGAAACCACTTTATAGAACTGGGGCGTGCCGAGTCAACCAATAATATATTTCTTACAATACATACCGGATCGCGCAACTTTGGTGTGAAGGTCTGTAAATACCATGCAGAAATAGCAAAATTTGATAAAAAGGCTTTTTCTAATGAAATTCAACGCTTGAAGTCCACTGTTGAGCCACAATTCATGCAAACTGAAATACTACGTTTGAAGGAAAAATTTGCCGAATATTCCGGGTATCTCACAAATGAAGCAATGCTCCACTATTTATGTGACATGGTGATCGCACAAGGATATGCCGCATTCAACCGCAAGTTGATTATACAGCGTATAATCAGAACTTTGAGCTGGAACGCTACAATATCCGTTGAGACAGTCCATAACTATATCAGCTTTGATGATATGATAATCCGTAAAGGGGCTATTGCCGCATACGCCAATGATTACGTTGTGATTCCTATGAATATGGCAGACGGTATTCTTCTTTGTCGTGGTAAGGGAAACAAAGACTGGAACTATTCTGCACCACATGGTGCAGGACGCTTATACTCCCGTTCCGAAGCTAAAGAAAGATTATCAATGGACGCATTCAAAACCCAAATGAGCAAAGTGTATTCCACTTCCGTATGTGAAGGGACATTGGATGAAAGTCCTATGGCATACAAAAATGTTCAGGAAATAAAAGAGCTTATAGAACCTACGGTAGAAATTATTGATACAATTGTGCCACTAATCAATATCAAAGCTGTATGATAGAAAAGACAGACTTCCCATATACTCTTGGCGGCTATGTTGAACAGCAAAATTATAAAGGTTTCGACATAGCCGTTTCCATTCGTAGATACAAAGGAATATCAGCTTATGTCATTTCCTCGGAGAAAAGGCTGATCCGTGAAGAATCTGCCACCTTTGCCGACAAAGAAGACATGTTCCGTTGGGGACGAGAAGCGGTTGACCGATATTTGGAACAGCAAGAACGTAGAAAAGAAGAAAATACGATCAAACGGGCAGACTATTATAAGAAGAAAGCTCGTGTGGCAGCATTGAAAGCCTTTAATGCCGCTATGTATTTCTCTGATATAAAGGACGGACTTTATGATAAGGCAAAAGGATTTTTTGAGTATGAACTGGATAAGGAACATGGAAAGATCAAATGAAAACACTTGATATTATACAAGGCTTTTGCGATCATGTTTTTCGTGATAAAAAAGGAAACCGCATCTTTCCCAATATTTTTGTCGGGAAATGGGAAGCTGACTTATTGGAAGTTACCCGGTCACGCCTGACTTATGAATATGAAGTAAAAGTAAGCAGATGTGATTTCCATAAGGATAAAAAGAAAAGTGATAAATATGGCAAGAACAAGTTTGATGTTGTCACTTCCGGCCAACGTACCAATTATTTTTATTATATAGTACCAAAAAGTTTGATAAAGCCCGATGAAGTCCCTGATTTTGCCGGGCTTATTTATGCTTATGAAGGATCAGTGCAATGTTATTCTCTTGAAAAGGGAAGGTATGCGGTAAAGAGAATTTTCTTTGAGGTAGTCAAGCCTGCCCAAAAAGTTTCTGACATGAAAGCGGATGATAATTTCATTCGTAAACTCGACTTATCCATGTACTATCGCTATCACCAAATGAGAAGAGATAATTACAAAAATAAGGAATAATATGGAATTAAGATTAGACCCTGAAATACCGGTCACACGGGTTGTCAACGGACATAATGTTTTCAATAAAGGCTATCACCACGGATTAAGAGGAAAAACCTATGAAGAATACTATGGCAAAGAGAGAGCTGTTGAAATAAGAAAAAGACACAGCGAGGCTTTGAAAGGACATAGATATTGGTCTAATGGAAACGCCCATGCCTTTGCGTGTATCGCAATCACTCCCGAAGGCAAATGGTATAGATTCGATTCAATAACCCAAGCCGCCCAAAAGCTAAATCTGAATTATGCCACAGTTCGCCGGTATATAAAACGAAAAATCAAGCCCCAAAATGGCTGGCAATGGTTTTTGGAGAAAGATAATAACTGGATAAAACATATTGATAATGGGAAAATTAAATGAGATCGCGCAGAAAGCTTATGAATGTGCCGTAAGACGTGGAAAGATTGATCCCGACAATGATAGCAACAACAATCTTCACCGCGATCTGCTTGAAGAAGTTGCCGAAGTCTTTGAGTGTACGGGTGAGAAATCTCCACATATTAAAGAGTATTTAGATGTAGAAGAAGAACTGGCAGATGTAATCATTGTTGCCCTAAGTACACTACATCATTTCAAATGTGACATTGATTCACTCATTGAAGCCAAAATGAATTATAATAAAAACAGAATGGATTGATATAGGAACCGGACAATTAATAAAGTTGATTGTTGAGACGTTTGTCCTTATCTTTGCACTACCATGTGTCTATAAAGATTTCATGAACTTATGGAAAGAAAAATAGGTGATATAAAAGACAAGAAGTTAAAAGCTGAAAATATCACACTGGCAGCAATATATAACATATTGTTCACCAATGATATAGTTTGTTCCTTAATTGTAGAAATGTTAAGTGCATTACGTAAATCAGAGCTTTGTCGTTTCCGCGTAAAGCAGCAAGGAAATAAACTGGAACAGTTGATGCTTCAATATGAAAAGAAAATCAATAAAATAGCCGGACACCGGGCTTTTTTCATGGCTGATGCCAACCAATATGTTGCAGATGAAGTGCAACCTGACCTGCTTAAAATGGAATACTCCATTAAAATGGAGTTTGATAAATGCCGGATCGAGAACAGTGCCTTACTTGCCAAAGTAGAACTTACAAGATGTATGGCGGAACTTGCTTGTCTATCCCTTGACAAACGGATAGAAGAAGTCCGTCCATACAACAAAGAAGTAACCGGAATAACATATCTCCGGCTCACTGACACACTTAAAGTATTGGACGAACTTTCTGATATTTTATATAAGGGAGGGTATTGTGACCTCAATCAAAGTGATAATTGCAAAAGGGGGATGGCTATCATACAACGAAAACTTACTGATTGTGATATTATCAGCCGCGCAATCAATGAGTCAGACAAGTTAAATCCGGCTGGGGATGATGAATAAAAATGGCAAAATATCGTATAGGAATATCCGAGAATCTATTAGGAGACAAACGCTATCAGTGTCAGATTAAAAGATTTGGCATTTGGTGGAATGATGAAAGTTTCAGCACTAAAGAAAGAATGTTAGATTATGCCCGTAAACTTGAAAAGGCCGGGCATATAGTGTTTAACTATTTATAAGCGAACAATGAAATTAGAAGGAAAAATTATTGTGGCACAACCGATACAATCGGGTGTCTCAAAAAATGGTAACAACTGGCAAAGACAAGATTTCGTTTTGGAAATTCCCGGCCAATACCCTAAAAAAGTCGCTTTTTCAGTAATGAATAGCAATATTCAGAATTTTGGATTAGCAGTCGGGCAAGACGTTGATATTGAAATAGATATTAATGCGAATGAATGGCAAGGAAAATGGTTTAACTCCATTACTTGCTGGAAAGCAACACTCCGTAATCCAGGACAGCCTACCGCAGCGCAACAGCCCCAAACTTATTATCAGGGGGCATCATCCACCGCGGCACCCGTACAAACTGCCATACCTCAACCGCCAGTGGATTTTGGGGAACAAAAAGACGATTTGCCTTTCTAAAGAAAAAGGAGAAGGGAGCATTTCGGCTCCCTTCTTATTAATTAATGTTCCACCTTTACAATTTCATTATAAACGATTTTGCTTCGTGGGTTATGATTGACTATCGTTTGTTTATACCCCTTTGTCCCCCATCTCCACCATAGGAACCTGTGTTTATATATCCGGCTTATCGCACTTGAAAGACTGTCTCTCACTTCATAAGTAAATGTGCTGTCAGGAATATTTGCATAAAAATCCACCCATTTATCTGAATAATTGAAACAGCTGTCTTTCAGAACAAATACAATACTGTCTTTAGTGACAACTTTTGTGGTTGTGATATATTCGACTTCTTTTGGACGCAGATTCAATTCTTTTATTAGTTTTGCATCCGCACTCCGCAGCTCTTTCAATTCTTCTATGTTAAGCCGTAAAACATGGTTTTCAACCACATTTAGACTATCCCTAATCTTATATTCTTCAAGCCCAGTACAGAGACTTTTCATATTATCTGAAAGTCGGGCACTTTCCTTCTTCTCTTCCTGCCACAACCGGTACATCAAAAAGGTTGCCGCAAGGAGTAACACAAAGATTACTCCTATACCTATCTTCAATCTCATAATCAATCTGTATATACATTTTTACCAACTTCCGCAATAACTACCCATGCACCATTACAGAAACCATATATCTTACCGTCATTCTCCGGCATTTCAGGTATTGTATTAAGTTTTGTTTCATTGGCAGTGGCTTTGCTAAGAGCTGTTTGAGCTGTACTTTTTGCAGCATCAGCCGTTGTTTGTGCGGTCACGGCCTTTCCATCAGTAACAGCCAACATTCCAGTCAGAGTTTTTTCATTGGTTACTCCTGCAAGGAAGGTTTCAATTTCATTGAAGGTGTCAATGGCCGTAGTCGCATCAACAGTACCAACCAATTCATCCAAAGCGGTCTTCACCGCATTTATGGACTGTTCCAGTTGGGACTCTGCCAGTTGAGCACGTCCGCTTTCTGCTAAAATATCCGATTTGCTCGCACTGCTGCTACCATCAGAACTTTCCAAAAATGAAGATGAAATAGGAAGTTCATTACATCCTACCATAACATATTGTCCAGCTATCAACCCGTCGACATTCATATCACAGAACTCTCCAACCCCAAGTGCTGTTTTGTAAGGTACATAATCCTTTCCATTAGAACTTTTGTACACAACAACTCTATTGTTTGCTGCATCTCCAAAATTAATGCTGATAGCAAATTTCTCAGTAGATAACTGTATAGGTTGGCTTTCGTACCAATCCTCTTCTCTAAGAGTAAAATTCAAGTTTGCCATATCTTCTATGTGTTTATATGTTTGTTTCCTATATCAATTCCCAACCTTTCCTTACATCATCCATATTTGCAGGAACGCCATTCTCAACATAACTCATTGCAGCCACTACCGCAATAAGTTGTTCCCGGTTATTTCTATTCAGAACAGTATGACGAGATATGCCCGAACGCTTTTCAACTGTGGCAATATACACGTCAGTATTGTTCTCACATGGCGGTGCCCAGCGCATAATAACATCTTCAAGTTCGTTGGCCGTACCATCTTTGTCAGTGTCATACTTATTAAAAATATAAGTTTGAAGAGTTTTAAAAGCAGCACGGTAACCGTATGCCATAGTTTTAAACTGAAAGAAACTTTTATCTGTCTGCGTTACAGACAAGCCCTGCCATTTTGTATTATTTCTCCGTATATTCAACGGATTGTTATTCCGTAGTCCCCGTGTCATTTTTATCCTCCTTCTCTTTTTGTGTTTCAAACAATATTTGTGCAGCCAGCCGTGCTATATCATCTTTATTCTCAATGATTATACTCATAGTCTTTTCCGCTTTCCGAAGTTCAGCCTTTTCCCATGATTTCTCACGTACCGATTTAAACTCACAGAAAACGCAATAAGCCGCCCATAACATAGCGAATACTGGAAATGGAATGACAATACAACATATAAGATCAATCATAACCAGTGTCAGAAACGGATTAAAATATTTCTTCGCTTTTGTCGCTGTCATTTTGTACTTCTTCGAGGTACGAAGCTCCCCACGTTGTTTCGCCTTCTGAATCCCCGAAATAAAATCTATCCCCATTGCGATTATGATAGCTGTCATACTTACCGCTATCAAAACCAAATGTAAAAACAAATGGTCGTGAATGAATGTTTCAATAATGTCGTTCATATCCTTTTGTGTTTGCGTTTATTATTTTTATTCCAATAGTAATTTGTTGATAGCATCAATAAAGGCTGGGGAACATAAACTTGCGTATTCCTTAATCATATTACACTCTTCATCGTTATACTCAATTTCTCCATTGGAGTTGAATATTTTAAATGCGAGGGCATGAGCCTCTATTCCCCTGCCAAGTTGATAAATGATATTGGCAAAATCCTTCTTATAGTTCTCAACGGAACATCTCGTCTTATCAATATCAACAAATATCTCAATTCTTTCAAAATTTATCCTTTTCATAATCACTTCCAATCATTATCATTTGAAGCACCGAACATCAGTCCTCTTCCCAACCAGTCAGAGTTCGGTGACGGATACATAAAATCCACCAACTGCATACAATGGTGCATGGAACCGCCATTCAATGTTTGCTTTGTTCCATTCGCGTATATCTGAACATTATTATAATTGTCATTTGCATTAACCACGAATATCCTTTGGGTGACGGCAAGACTCAAAAGATAACGGTAGGTTACATTCGATGTTATTCTAAATATAACCGTATCAACTGGAAAACCCGAAGTTTCACCGTTATAATCGTATCTTGGCGAATAGCAAGGAACTGTATAATAAGTTTCGTTAGCAGAGGAAGTCCCGGAAGTCAAAGGTATATAAGTACCGGTTTTATCAGCACCTTTTGTGTACACATAGGCATAGGAGCCGTAAACTACCATAATGCTTCTTTCCCTTGCGCCAAACACGCCTCTACACCATAAGTCAGAAGTGTAGAAACGTAATGACCGGTTATCCTTAGTACCTTGATGATACATATTACCATCAAACCACATTCTTCCATCACTTCCAAAGCTGATTCCTCCAACCGCATCACCAGCAGCATTCACGCAATTCAACCTTGTAAAAGAGCCTGATACACCTTTCAATGTACCTTCAAAAGTGCTGTCACCTGAAATAACCGCACCAGCCGCATAGAGCTTCCCTGCTATACTCACCTTATATGGCGCATCAGTCGGTGTTGTAGCTCCAACCCATAACGGATAGTCACCACCAACAAGACCTGCTGCAACCGTTTTATTATCGCCCTTCATTATCAAAAGCTGATTACCCTGCATGAACCGTAGAATAGCATTTTGAGCCATGATAAGCGGAGTGTACACTGGCACCAAAGAATTAAACTTCTGCCAATAAGTTGTATTTGTCACCGGAATGGAATCACTGGACGTATGAGTTTTCAGACATTTATACGCATTAAACGTATTAGCACCGGTAGTCACAATTGCAATATCCAAGTACCGGGTACCGGAAGTCAAAGCCTCGTCATTGCGATACTCTATGCCTTTAGCCCATTCGGATTGCCGGAGAATACAGCCTTGCAGCCCGTTTTTCCCCGGTTCCCCATTAGTACCGTCAATTCCATTTTTGGCCTTTCTTCGTATTAATATATGCCCTTGCGCCTCCATACCGGATTACTTCAATTTTGCTAATACTTCTTTTGCGATCTCTTTAGCCTTGATACGATAACTCTGATAATCAGTATATTCTTTCAGATATTCGGCACGCTTATCTTCGTCAAGTACCGAAGTTGTATCACGTGCCATTTCCAAGTTAGCGAAAATGGCATCACGCTTATTCGCATCATAACGTTCCATGATAATGGCACTTACAATACTGTCATAATCATGTTCCCCTTCAACGTCCACATTTTCACAGACATACTGGTCTTCAACCACCATATCTTCCGAACCGGTCTTTTGAACGGTTTCTCTTCTTTCAAAGTCAAAGTAAATGCGTAACAACGCACCTTCAAGTACAAATTCAACACCAGTCGGTAGTTCTCCTACAAGAGTTCCATAACTTTTCATAAATTACCTCCATTTTTACAATTATTCTTCAAAATAGTAAGCACTCTTCCCGTCACCTAACGAACGCCGCTTGACAATCACATTCTCCACTGGAAAAATCTTCTGACCGTTATTCTCCGCTTCGCGAGCCTGATCCAACACATCTTTCAGATTGTAACAGTTCGTTATGAATTTGCTACGTTGTCCGTTCTGTTCAAAAAGAACACAACATCTTCCTTCACCTTGCTTTGTCTTCACATTCGTTTCAAAGTCCACCACTGTTATAGGGACATTGAGAATATCCATCAATCTTGTTTCTTTTACATCGAAGAACTTCTTTCCGTCCTTCGTTCTGCCACTCTGTTTGATACCTTTATCTGCAAAACTCATATCATTATTTGTTATTGTTCTCCATAAATTTTTACAATCTCCCCACTTGCACCAACCCCAGTATGAAGCTCGTATCTCGCGGTTACGTTTCCGGCTTTTTATTCGTTTCACCTTTCGGGCAAAGTTCTTTTTCATATTTTTACGCATCCGAACATTATCTTTCGTGAAGCAATAGCCCAAAAAGTTAATCCTTCTTCCTCTTACTACGTTTTCGCTTTCTATGCTTTTTGTTCCCATTCTTTGTTTCTGTCCCTATCGGAGCAATACAACTGTTTGCTTTAACTACCAACCCAATTTTTGCACTTTCCCGTTCATACGCACGAATAAGAAACAACGCTTCGGACTTAGAACGAGCCAGCATAACATTATCATCGCAATATCTATGCAGGCATTTGACATGATATTTCTCCTTCATTGTATGATCTATCCGACTTGCCGCAAAATTCCCGATAGGTTGGCTTGTAAATGCTCCAATCGGAACACCTCTTCTTCCGTTCAACTTCATTCTCCAATACGTCAACTAACTCTGTTCCGCTGTCATACGATAAAACAGCTATCTCGATCAATTTAATAAATCGTTCATCTTTGAATTTCCTTCTCAATGCAGCAACAATAAGCTCATGAAGAATACTTTGATAGAACTTTTTGAAATCAGTCTTTACGAACCATTTGTATTCCGGGTATCGGTGAAGAAAACGTTTCATTCTCCTTACTCCAAAATGTAATCCCTTTCCCTTGATACACGCACTTGTATCATAAATCAAATTTCTATAAACATCTTCTTCAATCACCCTCATAATTGCATGGTGCAATATACGCCACGGGAAATATTTCTGTTTAACAATATCTCGAACCTTTCCTGCATCACTTTTTACTCTCATCACGCTATAATCCGGTGCCGGAAAATCCAATGTCAGGATCATCAACTGTAAAGCCCGAAGGTCATCTTCCGGGTGTAGATTATGCCGCCTGATAAAGCGGTTTTTCTTAACCTTCCCATCTTGCGCCTCTTTGTCCGCTTCACGTAAATTATTTATCTCTGCTATACGTTCAAGAATATACCCGGCTCTTTTAGATTTCTTTCCACCGTTTGCTTTAATTCGTCTATTGTCAGCCTCTATCCTTTCCGCTATAATTATATCAATTTCATCATGCGACAGACTCTTCCAATCAATATCACTTCTTCCAATATTCACTGCTGCTTTGTTTTAAAATTTACACCATACTTCCAATTTTGTCTTGTTCAGACCATTCTAATTATTCCGATAACTGCAAGCCGTTTTTGCTTGCTTGAATAATTCGCCCGGAGCTTTCGAGAACCAACCTACTAACACCGCTTGTCGCCTTTCGCAAATAGGGCAACCTTTCCGCATTCTTGATTTTCTGACATCGTAACCAATTGATTACTACGTTGCAACGATATAAATCCTGCAAGGTCATGGCTCGGAGAACTCGCAGATTACTCTACGATAAATAAGTATGGCGAGAGCCGATATTCGCATTCGAGTTCGACCAATCGTTATTCGAGTTCGCATAAGCGAGGCCGCAATTCGCACCGTTATTCGCATTACCGCCCCAAAGAACCAGCTCTTGTTCCCCTCTACCAACCGTCCACGCCTTTCGGCTTTCGTCCCGTTGTCCGTTGCCGTAAAACGAGAAGGTGGACGGGTTTTAATTGATTGAAATTCAAAGAACTAATCTTTCAAAGTCTGTCATGCAGCCATCAAAGATGCACCGCTAACAAATGTTAAATCTCCAAAAAACGCAAGGCGAGAGCCGATACCCGCATCCGAGAGCGACCAAGCGTAATTCGAGGCCGCAAAAGCGAGGCCGCAATACGCACCGTGATGCGCATTCCCGCCCCAAAGAACCAGCTGCCCAGTAGTGTTTGCCCATGAATAATCAGCCCAATAGGAAGTGCTGCTTCCACCGATCTTTTTCGGGAAAATATCAAAATGTTCCCCAAGAATTATTTCCTGCACTTGGCCGGAAGTTGTCTGCCGGGTAGCTTGTCTGTATTCACCATTTGGATGCGCAGCTAATTCAGCAGTAGTCGGTAAACGGTTTCCTTTGTAAATGAAAATTTCCGTTCCACTTTGAGCACTATTGTTGGAACTACCGCAAAATACTCCTTGCAGAAATTCCCACTGCCACCCATAAGGATCTTCTATACCCATCATGTTCACCCGTGAACAATCCACTCCAGTATTACTTCCATTCACCACAGAAATAGCTATTTTACCCCAATTGTCACCGAGACTCTTTGTTGCGCCAGTTTGCAATGCTGCCGCAGCAGCCCACAAGTCTTTACTGGAGCTACCACCCACACCATAACCAAGTTTGGCTTGAATATTGGTATCTCCGTACTGGGACAGCCCCAACATCATAATAAGCTTTCTCTGATCGTAATCGGTCAGTCCCCATTCCTTACCGTTCACTTGTGCAGCATTCCAAAATGCGTTGATTGTCTTGCTGCCTGCCGGTGCAACTCCTGAACGTGAAACAAGTGCGCTACCTGACATGGAGCCTTTGTATGCACCGATACAGTTATACATTCCACCATTTGCCCCACCAATAAACTCACCGCCAATAGGTAGCATCGAGAGCCATAAGACTGGTACACCACTCACACTGTCAGTCTGTACACGATAATACAAACGTGGCCCTATCCACATCACATGCCCTTTGGTTTCATCCACCGCAGTACCATCAGCAAACACCGCACTATTGGTAGGGGACATTTTAGCAGCCCTTCCATCATTCGTTACGAGATAACGGCCACAATACAACTTGTATTCTGTCCATGCGGCTGTATTACCTATCACACCATAGTTCGTGCTACTTTGGGTTGATTGTTTGATTGGAATCCCCCAAGCCACCTGCCTCAACATTTGTTCGTCACCATTATTAATAGCATTCATGAAGTTTTCCACGGTAATGCGTCTGACACTACCACCAACTTCCACCAATACTGTATTGGAACGCAGAATGGAGGTCACCAATGTTTCATTTCCTAATCCTTTAGTTGCCATAATATTATTTTGTTTTTATGTTAATTAAAATGACATTCTGCCAAAACATCAACATCATATTGAGTCCCGTTTCTGTCAGTTTCCGTTGTTGTTACAGATATAGAATTTGTTGTAGAATGTTTCAAACTCTTCCAGTTTTCCTTATCCATCACATCCATAGTCCACGATGCGGAAGTAGGAGTATAAGTTGACCCCGTAGTCATATTTACAATCTTGGCACTTACTGTAACGGGTTGTCCGGTATCAACCTCTTTGTTGGAAGAAGTTATATAACATACAATTTGAAATTCATCTGCCGTATCAATGATACGTACCCCGGCACGTGCTATCGGTTGTGAAGCACTTGAAGACTGATAAACTTCTGCTATGAATAACTGGGTACCGTCCACATCACCACGGGTAACAGTTACACTTTTCTGTCCGTTCTTATCAGTCCAAGCCGCCGTGTCCTTATACCATTTTATATAGTAATCGGTAATGGCATTGGCACCGGCATACAGCTTGGTAGTCAGAGTACAACTTGTTACTTTGCTTGTTAACTGTTCGGTACTTGCAAGAATAGCAAGATAGTAAGAGCTGGCTCCCATATTCTGAATGGCAATAGGCAGTTCCCCGGTCAAATTATACTCAACACCTGCCGTAGAAGCGACACATGAATAAGTCAATGTATCTCCTGCAATATTCGTTTTGCTTGCCAAGTTTCCGACAATTTTAATGGCACCGGTACTGGTATTCAAAGAGAATTTGCCCGTACTGTCTTTTTTCCAACCTCCACTTTCCGCACCGTTAAAATTTAAAGCCACTCCATTGTAAGCCCAACTATGACCAGACAAACTGACCGCCAACCCACGTGCCGAAGTTACTTTGGGTGTCCGTACCGGCTGATTCGCAGCTATACTCCAATCAGGAGAGACAGCCCCACTTTCTTCATCTACGGCCTGAAACAATGGAATGCCATTATTTTCAAAAGTCAGCATCAGGCTGTCATTGGAACGAAGACGTTTAATCGTGATGCTATTTTGGGCACTATAATTTTCTGCCATATTCCCAACCTCCTTCTGATATAATTTGATTCATGCTTGTATTAGTATAAACGATACCGTCCAACAACAGTATTCTATCTTCCAGTTCTCCATCAAGAGAAGGCAGGCACATTACCTCCTTTTCATTCAAGATGATGGATTCTCCCTTTACCAAGTGCCCCAACAACAGAACCCCGGCATCCAAAGCCTTTTCCTTATTTGCTACAACATACCTCATATCAATTATTTATATATATGTTCCCGTTACTGTCCGTATATTCATTTGTCCCATCAGTCAATACAGAGAAAGCCTTTTTTTGCTCGGCCTTAATGTACACGTCCAACCAATCGTCAAGATAAGTTTCACCAATACCGGTTCCATCCAACATAATCACAGTTTTTTCCCCCTCCTGCCATTGTACCCCGGTCTTATTTGCACTGTCCGTAAACCATACCATGCGGATAATCGGTGCCGGTATCGGCACAATTTCTCCATTCCACTGTACCATAGCTATATTCCTATGCAGGATTTCATCAGGATTGATGGAAGCCTGACTTGCCGGTATGCACGTAAATTTTGGATAAACACGATTGACGGAGAATTGCTGTCTTGCAACCTCCTTTCCACCAACCTTCACCAACAGCAAGTAATCCCCCTTCTCGACCAAACGCAAGTCCATTATCAGGCTGGTTAAGGACAAAGCCACTATTTCATGGTTTGCGGTAGTCAGCATTGTTTGACTTGATATGCTGTTCACCTGATAAAGTTCAATTGTATATCCGGTAGTTATTTTATTCACTCCCTTTGTTACCATAAGTGGAATGGTGCGCTCGTATGAATTTTCATCCAAAGCTGCATTCCTATTGGCCGTAGATGCGGAAATCAAATTGTTGGCTACCTTGTAATCATACAACAAAAGCTTGTCAAGAAATGGATTGTACTGGATTATCTGACTATCCCCAATAGACAAACCGTAGGTATCTTCACTCTTATCTACCGTTGTCAACATGATAGAGTCAGTCTTAACGGGAATATTCACCCCAAGCCGGGTATCAGCTATCAGACCTTCAAAATACAACTCAAAACTTTCACCCGGAGCCACATTTCTGCTTATGGTAATGGCACCGCGTGTATCTCCAACCGTATCTATACTGTACTTCCCATTCCATGAACTGATTGCAGAAATATTCTCTCCATTAGCAAACCAGTTCATTTCTGCCAACAAAGAATTAACATAAGGCATATCCCAGCTACCGTCAGCGGCATTCGCTATGACTTCCGGTAAAATCACCAGTGGAGTAACCCCACGGTCAGGATCATATTCATTTGCCACCGGATTATAGACCTGATTGGCCGGACTGTTCGGTGTCATTATCTTCAAGCTTACTGCAATGGTAAGCGGTTGAAACTCTTTTCTGATTCTTTTCTTTTCACTCTCTATCATATCGTCACAATTGCTTCTACTGATGCAGTATCATTTGTTGCCGTTATGGTAAACAAGGTACTTACTACTGTTACTGAATTATTCCCTAAATCACTAATTTCCTTTGTGTTATGTATCGTTATTGAACCGTTGAAATCTTTATGCTTGATATTCCAAGCTTCATCATCGGCGGTATCTCCACTATCCCTTCGGATAGCCCATTGTCTAACTGTGTCTGTAATATCCTCCCAACCTTTAAAGACCTTGCAAGTAATTTCCATTGATTCACCATAAGCAAGAAAATTGTCACCTTGCGTATCAATCTCAATGCGTACCGGTGCATCTATCTGTAACTGTTCGATTGTGCCGGTCATATAAATGTTATTCAGATAAGCAGAATAACCGGTCATATCCAACCCGAAGATGTTGAGATTGCTCAAATCCCCATCCTGCATTGCAACCATACTCTTTGTAAACTCCCAGTCATTTACCCCTACCAAGAAACGGCGGTATGTCCTCGTCTCATAAGCGGAAGTCTGGCGTTCCTTGTTTGTAAAGTTGCCATAAGCGACAAAATGCAAAGCCTCACACGGATGGAAAGAATATTGCCAACGATCAGAAACACCACGAAGCACATAGCGAAACCTTTTGTTTGTTCCGGCATCCAATATTTCTGTAATACGAAAATAGATTGTACAGAAACCGGCAAACATACGGTTGCCACGGCTATCATCTATATCAGATACCGCATTATTCCCCGGCGTTTCATAGTCATGGAAATACCCCATGCAAATATCATCCACAGCCACAGCACCTATTTCACCGTCTTGTAATTTCAAACTTATTGTCCCGGAACGTAGCAAGTTACCATCAGCATCATAATCAGGCTCAACACTCTCTATAATTCCAGCACCGGGAGAACGCCATTTGTCACCAAGCACAATTTCAGCACGGTTAAAACGCAATTCCGGCACCTCTAAAAACCTGCGTAACGTGAGGCTTTCCATATACCCACGTCCCATGCTGTCTATTTTCGCCCCAAAGCCGGTCAAACCCTCTGCAAAACCGCTTGCACCAAAGATAGCACCGGCTAAGAAGCCGATAAGCCCAGCTGCCGTATCATTGTGGGTGCGCGAAAGAAAAAGCTGATTGCCCAGTGAACGGATGATAGACTGTATCTGTTGGGTATTCAAGCCACCGGTTCCCTGCCCACCACCTGCAATAGAGTCTATCTGATTTTGGATTTTTTCAAGCGATCCAACAGCCTTTTCCTCCCGAAGTGTCATAGTGTACTTCGGTATCATATCTTCTCCCTCTTTGATAATAAGGGTATCAATAATGATGCTGCCTTCAATACCAAGATCGCTATCAGTGAATAGCATCAAGTCCCCTTCTTTCAAAGTATCATGTATGCTTGCTTCCCCCCTTGCAACAGCCTCATCATGTTGGCGTGCCATGAAAATATCATCCACCTTCGGTTCATACGAATAGCGCACATAGTCATTCTTTGCAAGATATTTTTTCGCGGTAGCAAGCAACCGTTGTGAAGCGGCCTGAATATAAACGTCCGGCATATCAATATAAAGCAGGACAAACTTGTCACCGGACTTTATATTGTAATCCTTGTATGGGAAATATAATTTCAGACTTTCATCATATACACGGTTACAAGTCAGCACATATTTATTGCCCTTCTTCTCACATTTGGTTATTTCAAAATCCCGGCCACCACACATGCCGTTTTTCATGCTAATGGTGGCTGTTTCAGAAGTCAGGTAATCGTTTATATTGAAACCAACATCTTTTAGCGTTATTGTAAAAGGTGGGACATCTTCACCTTCCTTCAGGCTATCCATTGTACCATCATCTGTCAGTTGTTCGGCATCAGCCACTTCGTCAAGATTGCCATTATCCCCGGCATCCAATGATACATAAATACCTGCATCTTTCAACTGTTCGGCGGTCATACCTTCCATTGAAGGACATATTTCCTCCAAACCACCGGTACCGTCAAAATAAACACTCCCTTCCCGAATGCCAAGCACAGCAATATTCTTACTGTCAATATATGGATCAAGCGTTGTCTTAGGAAAATCAGGTAACATCAGATTTTCCACGGCCATGTTATTCGGCAAATAATTGGTAAGAGAACTGTTTGAGAGCTTATTATAATACCGGTTAGGCATATTTCTTGTACTACCGTATGCACGCAATCGCGTAATAATCTGTTGATCCGCATCGGCTGTACGTTGAATTTCGTACAAACCGTTTCCACGTCCATACTTGAAAATATTGCCCACAGCAATACCGGCAGTACCGATTGTTATTGTTCGGCCACGAATAACAAAGTTCGCACCAAATTTTGAATTGAACAACTCCAATGCACCCCATACCTTTATATTGTTCACATCAATGTTTACATTGGTAGTGCTCACATATTCAGGGTGTACGGCAACCGTCCATTTTTGTGCTCCGGTATATATACGGTCAAGATTTACTTGAACACGGTCTGCCAAATCTTGTATAGACGAAGCGAAGAAACTGAACTTAGGCAAAGAAGTGAAGTGTATCTGATTATCACTTTTCACATAATCAAGAAAATCACATCGCGTCAATTCATCTCCCGGCCAGTTGAACTTTACGTTATCATAGACAAACGCTTCTCCCGAAGTTTTTCTTGCCGCCTTTTTTAATGCCGTAGGATCATAGTTTATCTCAAACTTCTCACCACGGTACATAACATAGTCACCTATCTCAAAAAGAATGGGTACGGCACTTTTCAGAGTGCTTGTCACAAAACATGCACCCATCCATGTACCATTATACTCCAAACCTTTCAGTGTACAACGTACCGTATTGCCAGTTTTATCATAAACCTTCCATGCCATACAGCTATACTTTTTCAACCAATGCAACTATCTTTGTCGGTTCCGCAACACTATACGAGGGGATTATTTGAGTTCGAGGATCAGTTACTCTGAATTTTACCGGGAAGGTCAAGACTTCATCCATATTGGACTTATTAAATTCAAAATCTCCAACCTCCAGTAAGTAAAGTCCTTGCCGCCCGATACCCGTGTGCGAGTTATATATTTTCAAGGTGGCACCGTCACCATTTTCTCCCGTGAGATAGTTTTGAAAGGCCATAATTTTATCGTATGCAGTACCCAAATCTCCCTTATAGCACATCTCGGCTTCCAAGTCGTATGCCTTTAATAGCAGCTTATCGGGTATGTAAGTATCTTCACCGTCTTCATCCGGCCAATCCCGTTTGGGTAAATCTTTCGTTTCCCCACCCGGCTTGAACGGAAATTCTGTGCACACAATTCCAAAATGCGCCAAGCTGTCTTTGACTGGAGCATTCTCGGTAGTTTTCTGCATCAAAATAGAATACGGTTCGTTCATATACATATATTAAAAAAGAGCTTGCCGCAGAGATATTTAGTCTCCACAACAAGCTCTATGGCCTTATACTTTAATCTTATTTCAACGCAAATATAATTGTATTTTCTATATAATCATAGAAAATAATGCCATAAAAGCATTTTTTAGTAGATTATTATACTCAACCCCTAACTTGCTTCCACGTGTATGTTGAAAAACATAAAAAATATCATTTGTCATAATTTTATTTATTAATACTTTTGCATTTAATTATAAAAGAGGTTATTATATGTTAGGAGTTTTAGTTTGGATAGTAGTGATTCTTCTGATCTGCTTTAGTGTTTTCGGAGGGCCATGTCTATTACCACTATACGTACTTTTTGTGGTGGTGGTAGGTTTTTATTTTGGTGTAAAATATTTAGATATATGATAGAAAAGGAACAAAAAGCTAAAAGAGTGTATCATCGAACAAAACCTGCGAGTAAAAGTAAGGTTCGGGCTATCAGATTTGATTTAGACTTGGTAGAGTTTATAAATCTACAACCAAACGTAAGTCTATTTATAAATGACCTTATTCGGAGAGAAAAAGAAAAAATAGAAAGAATGAAAGCTATTGAAGTTCGTGAAATTTTAAAAGAAATGGAATAATGAAAAACATTTTACTTTTACTGTTCATATCATATTTTATTATTAGTTGCAGTAGTAATACAAAAACGCCATTTGAAGAAGAAGCATATAAAATGCTTAAAACTGAAATTAGTGATACGTTTTCCAGCGTAGGAAACGATGTTGATATATTAAATACCAGTACAGAGTATTATACAGATTCATTATGTGTAATAAAACTATCTGTCAAAGGGAAAAATGAACTTGGAGGAAAAACTTCAAATGTGTTTGAATATATATATTTAAAAGAAGATGATAGTTCGACTATGGGATTTCTTAGAGAAATACAAAAAAATGATTCTTCATTGATGAAAGTAGCTGATATTGAAAGTGAAGACTCCAAATGGAATAATAAATCATTTGATGAAAAGTTATACCATCTATGTAGAGTTTATGCTGCTACCAAGGCTTACGCTAAACAGCTTAAAAAAAAATACAAACTAAATTAGGTGAACATAGTTAGTAATAAAATCATGAATGAGTAGGGCTGGCTCCAAAGTCAGCCCAATTTATTTGTTATGTATTGAAAAGAATCGCAAATTACCTCTTGATTGTATAAGAACGGAATTACGTTCTTTTAGTTTTTCCTCTGTAATTAAGTTTTTTACGAATTGTTTAGTAGAATCGTTTCTGTATAGCGCACCATCTGTTTCTGCTGCCCACTATGTTTATTCCATTAACTTTACCGAAAAATGACGATTTAAAATTTGCTTATTACAGTATATTGTCAAAAACTCGATTCTTCTGAATTTTCAGAGAAATAAATAGTGAACGCTATGCTACTGGTATTAATTCACCCTTAATCAGCTTTATGGCTTTCTTTACGTCCCAACCGCTTTCGCATAATGCGATGATAAAACGTACACCTTTCGTAGTCCATACAGTATAAACATTTGTTCCTATCGAGCCATCCGAACGTGTGTACGTCTGTGTACGTGTAGAGTGTAGTCCCCAAGTAGAATAAGGAGTATGCAATAACCATTGTCCGCTTTGTCGGTAGATGACTCCGATTTCTTTCAGCTTCTTATGCAGCTTTTCGGCATCCATTCCTATCTGCTTGGCGACTTGTGTGCTCGTCTGGGTGTTTACACTCTGCAAGTGGTTATCATAATAGCTGACCTTCGGAGCGGCTTGAAGCAACTGCTCTTCTTGCAATGCGTTCTGTTGTTCAAGACGTTGCTTCTCTTCTCGCTCGTTCTTTAATTGTGTTGCAAGACTGATAACAAGGTCGGGATTGTTTATCATTTGCTCCAAAGTTGGCTGCATGGCGGTCATGCCATATTGAAGTAACTCTTTGATACGCTTATTACACCATATAGCAAATGATGGAGATAACCAACGGGCAAATTCCAATGCTACATCTTCGTGAAGCCATGTGCCTTGTTCGCTATTACCACCTTTAACTACTTGAATTAGTGCCGATATGGGAATATGCATATCGGCTGAAAGTGCTTCTGTGAACTCGGTAGTAGCTTTCAATCTAAGCCAATCCCCTACTAATTTACCAAACGGCTTTGCCATTTCTGTTGCATTTACCATTACATTATCATCTTTATAAAAAGTGATAGGGCTTCCATTATATTGAAAAATTTGATTTGTTTTCATATTATAAATTTAGATTTTACTTAACAAAGATTTCTCCCTTTTACGGGAAAGCTCACGCTTGTTTTCTTCAAGTTCTTCCCAACGATTAATAATTTTGGCTCGTAAGTTTGCATCATAACCACTTGCGAGAAGAAGGCAATCCTTTTTGGTGAGAATGTAACAAGACACTTCTTTGCTTCCACCGTTTGGCATAGGTTGAGGTCTTGATGATAATTCAAAACTGAATTGTCGTCTATCTTCCAGTTGTTCAAGGATATTGCGAATATCTCGCATTACATTTGAATGAGTTTTGCCCGTAATTTCTGCAATCTGCAAGGAGGTCATTGTTCTTTTTTTACCTTTTCCCTCATCAATAGGTATTAACTGATTAAAATTTTCCATATCTTTGCACTATAAAGTTAATGTTTTCCCCATCAGCGGCTCGGACATCTCCGCTTTTGGGGAATTATTTTGTCCGATCTTGTAGTAGGTAGGGAATCGAACCCCAATACGCCATTACTCGTACCTACTGAACCCTCCTTAATATAATAGTCACGCTTGACATAATAGTAAAGAGAAAGGGCAAATCCCGATGAAGCCTAATGTGGTTGTCTGCCTCAAAGAGAATGCCCTATAATATTTTACTCCAGTTCATGACAACCACGTAATGAACCTAATAGCATTGTTTCCGACACAAATATAGAAACGATATTTTCACCATACAACAACCTAAAAATCAATAAAATAAATTCGGTAGACATCAGTAACAAACGGTAAGAATCGGTAACTAAAAATAGTTATATTTACTCTAAAATTTAGACACAATATAAATAATGCACGTATCTACCGTATTGTGACGAGATGTTGGTTGCAATTTATGATACCGTTCAAATAATTTGGAAATATAAAATACTGTAAATAAATATATTGCAGAAAACGTGTTAGTCCCCATTCTTTTTATATCTTACCATAACATTGCCTTCGGATTCTATTTTACAGTTTCCACCATGAACATATACATAAACTTTAGCCACATCGCTTTGCCTTACATGTAGTTTAGCCCGATCATATACACTTACAAAAACTTTGGCACAATCCTCCACTTCAAGAGTCAATTCACTATCATGCCGCAAATGGAGAGTAACAACTGTAAATTTACCGAAAGAAAGTTTACCTGAACATTTACCGTTCAGTACATATACACCATTGTCGCCTCCGATCACTGGTTCATCAACAAAAATATGGTTTTGATGAAGCAGACTCCGGTCAAAATTGCCTTTTATATATTCCACCGTCGGATAATCGTGTTCAATACAAAAATCAATGCCCCGTATATACATTCCGATCAATTCTTGCTGGCTTTTATTGTTTTGCCAGTCACCTTGCCATTGTGTGCAGAGGCCATACGATACGGCATGACCTCTCAATTCACTATTCAATCTGTTCATAATCATATATTAAACTTGTTTACACCGTTTATATTCCTATGTAGTATATCCCTGATTTCTTCCACAAATTCCACATTCTTTGCTGTATTTATCTGTATCATTGTCAGTTGTTGTAATTGTGCTTGTGCTATTACATTATAGGCCGGGAACAATTCTTCAACCAATCTGCGCACATACTCCCGTTTAACACTCACGTCAGCCCGGATTGCATTTATATAAGAAGCCAAAAGGTTAGCGGTATTTTCAGTAACATTCTGTATGCCTTTAGATAAACCACTTCCACTGTCTTCTTCCTCTTCCTTCATACTGATACCATATTTCTTTTCCATATAGTTATTCAGTTTGTCAAGCATGGAATAGTAATCATCGGTTTTCTCACTTACCCCCATTAGATAGTCCGCAATACTTTCCAACTCCTTTTCGTCAAGAGAGAAATCCTTGCCGAAATAACCACTCATTCCATCCTCACCAAAAAGCATCTTTTGAAGCTGTTGCATGGCCGGTTCCAAAATACTTATTTTGAGAATGGAGTTCATAACATCACCCATAATGTCGGCAACCTTATTTTTGAAAGCTTCGGCACCATCCTCGCCTTTCTGCCATGCCTCATACAAGGCATCTCCCAACTGCGAAGCCCAGTCTTTCAAATTAATGCCATAAAGAGATTCAGCCGTTTCTTCGGCAAAATCCTTTATTTGCTGTTTCATCTCCGCAATCTGATTCTCATAATCAGCCACTTTGCTATCATCCGTCTTCTTCTTGTCAATTTCGGCTTGCCGCTGTTTCTCCAATTCTGAAAGTTGTTCTTGCATCAAGGCACGTTGATACCCGTATGCACCGCCTTCATCGTATGCCGAAACACGTTTTTGAAGTTTTTCCGCTTCCTGCTTATATTTCTGCAAAGACATCAAATCGAAGATGTTGATCTTCCCCTTATTGCGTATTGCCTCAATCTGATTATTTAATTGATTCAACCGGGTACGGTCATTTTCTGCATCTACAAGTTTTAGTTCCGTGCCACTGCCCAAGAAACGTTCAAGAATACCGTCAATCTGTTCGTATATATACTGCAACTGTTGAGCACGAAGTTTACTTTTTTCAATAGCCTTATCAAGCTTTTTGTCATGTGCTTGTGCTATCTTCCCAATCCAGTTTACAGCTTCACCGGCAGCGGCAGCAATACCACCAACTATTCCACCTTTGGCGAATCCCTGCCCGATATTGCTTATAGAAGACATGGCATCCTGCACATTACCCATCGTGTCGGCCATACCCTCATTGCCCAAAGCATCGAACATGGAAGACATCTGTCCTGCAAAATTGCCGACAAGATCAGCACTTTCAGCGGCACTTTCTCCTATGGCTGCAATTTTTTCTATGGTACCCTTTTCATCTTTATCTCCACTGGAGAATAAAGAACGAATATTTTTTATGAGAGTGGCAAACGGATTCTTCTGTAATCCGGCCTTATATAAGTCTTGTATGGCTTTCTTTAACTTCTCAATTTGAGAATATTCTCCTGAAACATCAATCCGTTTACCATTCTCATCCAAATACCAAGAAGTAAAAGCTGTTGGCTTTCCATTCTTGTTTTTAGTTACAGAAGCATTATCAATAATCTGTTGCGCATAATCGGATGCTTGCTGTATCTGTCCGTATGATTTATAGGTCTGATCTCCAAATATCTGTTCCCATACCGGAAGAAGTTCAAGCAGTTGTCCCCTTAGTTTTGCCAGTTCCTCCTTATATTCGGTAAAAAGAGCTTTCTGTCCGGGAGTCATGCCTTCAACATTCCCAACAAGTTCATTATTTTCACCAATGAAGGTGCCGGTTAAGGGAGCATATTTCTCGCTTAAGTCCCGTATCTTTTCAGCGATAGATTTGTATTTGTTGAGGGCAGTAACTTCTTTCAGCTTTACTTCCAAACTATCTTTTTCAATAGCTTCTTTAGCTTCCTTCCATGCACTGAAAAACTGTTTATACAAAACACTGTCTTTACCTCCAAGTGATTCTGTGGCCTCTTGTTCGGTGAAAGTCAAAGGTATATATACCCCTTTATCCTTCATTTTCTTAGTTACCTTTTCAGCTAATTCCTCGGATTTCTTCTCATATTCAGACAATACTCCGAAAGCGTATAAAGAAGCATCCTTCTTACTTGCACCGGCATTGACAAGCTGCTTGTATATATCCCATTTCTTTGAAACATCAGACACGTACCTTTCAAGTTCCTTTGCGGCCTTATCCGAAGCTTCTTTCATAGCATTGGCATCAATATCCAAAAGAACTTTCCGTATAGAAACTTTCAATTCCCTACGTTCTTTAGTCTTATCGTCAAGCTGGTTAAGAATCTTATTCAATTCATCTCGATAATTTCCAATATCCACCGGTTCTTTACCTTTAAATAAGGAATCAAAAATACCCGATTCTTTAACCTTGCTGGCAGCTTCTCCCTTTCCAACAATGTCAGTCCACTTCTTATATTCAGAATATGCCTCCTTTAGTAAGTTTACCCGTTCTTTCAATCTTTCGGCAAAGGCATCCTTTTTGCTCTTATCCTTATTTGGATCAGTGAGGGAAAAACCGATTTCTTTAGCTCCTTTCTCACCGGCTTGCATTGTATCGAAAGCCTTTTTATAATCTGATACAATTTGCTTCTGCCAGTCGGGAAGTTTTGACAAGTCAATAGCTCCAATACCTGACAAATCTATTCCGGCTTTAATCAATACCGGCTTCAATTGATTTGTTGTCTCTTTAGCTTCCTTATACGCTTTTTGTACTCCTTCAATAATTTTCTCTGAATCCGTAGAAACCTTTATTTGGGCTTCAAATTGCCCATCTGTGGCTTCATTGAACTTTTTCTGCAAGTCTGACAAGCTCTGAATAGTTTCCGTATATTCAGCATTAATCTTGATATTGAATTGCTTTTCAAGAATCTCACCATTAAGAAATTTTCGTATATCTACCGGCATTTCTTTAAATTGATCCAAGAAAGAACTTATATCCAAACCGATAGCTATTCTTTGAGCGTCACTCAAATTGTTTAAATTCCAACCGGCAGCTTGTAATCGTGACTTATATTCAGATATGAAACTCTGCATATCCGGTGATACTTCTTCCTCAAAAACACGTTTAGAGTTTTTCCATGCCTTCCGTAGCTGAAAAATATCATCCCTATATCCTCCCGTGAAGGGTAACTCATTATTCAAACTGGCTAATGCCTTGGGATATTCTTTGATTATATCCAACTGCTCTTTCAATGATTTGCCCGAAGCGACTTTAGCAAAATCATCATACTTGGCTATAACTTTCTGCATGGCAGTATAATACTCTATATAGCTACCAGCCATACGGTCTATAATCTTGTCTATATGCTTCTCTGCCTTGATGTAGTCTTCAATATTTTCACTAAAGCTTTCGTCAAAATAACCATCAGTAGCATCATTCGCATATTCAGATGTACCTCTTATGGCATTCAACAATTTATAAGCCTCTTTTGTATCATTCAAAGCATTCCGAAGCAATATATATTGTTCTGCAAGGCTTTTAACCGTATTTCCTTCATCATCAGTCTTAAACGTTTCATTAAAAGTGTCTGCCCAAACTGGAGAATAATCCTTTAATGCTGTTTTCATTTCTTCAATAGAAGAAATCAGTGAGGCATCATTCGCCTTAAAAGGATCAACATCAGCAAATTTTTGAGCTTCTTTCGTTAAATTCTTGAAACCGTCTTGTGTTCTTGTTGTCAGCTCGGAAATACGCTCGTTCATTTCGTCAGCCTTTTGCCCGGACTTATACCATAATTCAGTAATGGCAAAAAGTCCAGCGAACAAATACATGTATGGATTGAACAAACCCTTAAAAGCAGTCCAAACTTGTTTGGCTCCATAACTAAGCATTGTCATTGCCACACGAGCTTTTCCAGCTGACATAGCCACTTGAAGTTCAGCTTTTGATATATTAAGTAATTGGGTAATATGTCCTGCCTGACCTGATTTAATTTTCCCAAGTGTTATCAACCTCAACGCTTGTTCTTTGTTCAATGCGCCACTAACAGCCAATGCCCTCCATTCTGCGGTAGTCATAGCATTTCTTGAAGCAATCAATCCTTTTTCAGCGGCAGTTAAAGTGCGGTAATTGGAAGCCATCACTAAATCCGCTGCTGTTTTCTGTTTAGCTGCGAGTGTTCCTTTTATTAATGTAGCATTTGCCACTCCCATGGCACGTGATCCTGCATAAACCGCAACCCGATATGTTCCAAACGCAGCTGTGGCCGCTGTTATAAAAGGTACAACTTCTTTCCAATTTTGAGCAAGGGTGGTAAGGCTTTCGGCAGTCCATTTCAATGTACTACCCATTGACTCCGCAATATCACCAAGCATAATGTCAATCGCATCAGCCAAGTTCTTCCATTTGGATTTGACTGATTCTGAAAGAACTTCCTGCATGTTATGAAACATGCCACCATCATCCGTAAGTTCCCAAAGAACATCTTTTACGTCCTCAAACGTAACCTTCTTTTTCGAGATCATATCAAGCACTTCACCGGCACTGACAATGCGGCCTTCCAACTTACTGAATCGCTCGGCCAGTTTATCCACCATAGGAATGTTCGCTTCCGTCAATTGCCGCAATTCTGTTCCTTTCAAGAATTTAGCAGCCTTTATCTGACCGAAGGCCAATATGATACGCCCCATATCAACACCTACACCGGCTGATATATCAGCCAGCCTTTTCATGGTATCATACAATTCATTGTATGGTATAGAATATGCAGAAAGTTGCTTGGCATACTGATTCAAATCCATAACCCCGAACGGAGAAGCAACAGCCAGTTTCTTAATCTGATTGAATATGGTTGTAGCTTTGCCTTCATCTTGCAGGATAGAGGCCATTGCAATTTTCTGATTCTCCAACTCACCACCAATATCAACCACTGCACGTAAGAAATTTTGTGCCGCATAAATGGAGTATAGCCCCAAAAATTCATTTCTTAATTGTCCGACAATACTCAACTGGCTGTTCATTGCTCCATTCATATTGAGAGTGGCTGTCATGTGCCGCCTTGCTGCATTGGCTGATCTCTCACGGGCATTAGCCAAATCCAGTTCCGCTTTGGCGGCACGGGCGGCTCTTTGTCGCGCAAGCTCACGTGCAGCTGCGGCAGAAGCCTCCGCTTTGGTTTGAATGGCTGCGGCTTTGGCGGCGCGTAAATCACTTGCTGTAAAGTTTGTATTCAACCCGGCGGCTTGCAAGGCGGCACGGACAGCTTGTGTGGTACTGGCCTTATCCACTACCACATTGATCTTAAACTTCTCACTTTGAAGCAAAGTCTTCATATCGCCAACCAACTTCTTCTTGTCAAAACCCACATCAAGTTTTGCCTGCAAGTCTTTGGTGATTTCCGCTTTCAATTTTTTACGTTGTTCCGCTGTCTTATCACGGAACAGTATATCAAAATATAAATTACCGAGATCAGCCATATATTATTGTGTTTGTGTTACTTATAATCATTAATGTTAATTGCTGTTTCTCCATTGCCATACTTATCTTTCCAGCGTTTGGCAGCATCCTCTATTTCGCTTACGGAAGGGGATTTGAAGTTCTTCGTATCGTGCTTCTTTTCCTTGTTGTCCTTGTCACAATCTGTAACCACAATAGACACATCCATTGCCAATAGTTCAATTTGTGCATTTGTAAGTACCCAATAAATACCAAACAAGGGCTTGCTTATTGGAATCCCAAATACTCTCAAAGGCTCTGTCAGCCACGGATAGGACTTGCCTATTTCCCACGTTTGTCCGTAGCTGGTTCGTGAAGGATATGCTCTGCTTCCTCTTTTGTCATTGTCATCATCGTGTCCTTCATCGCGGTCAGATATATGGTAGCAGTCAAGTAGTCTTCCACTGGAATTTTTTTTTTGCCGACGGCTATAACCTTCATCAGCTCATGATCTCCATATTGTTTGATATAAAAGAACCATCGCCACAAGAAAGGATAGAAGAACTTGATCTTCCAATATCCGTTCAAAATGATAGCGGCTGCACATTGGCAACTGATCTTATCATCATTTCCCGATTTCTGCATGGTACTGGTGAATTTGCGTATAGTCCCTCTTTTCAGCCATGAAATACCATATTTCTTTCCTCGGACTTCCACATAGTCCACACTGTCTTCCAACACATCATTCAATAGCCTTTCATCCTCCGGTGTAGGAAGTGTTATGTCATTCTTCTTTGTCATATTTTATCGTGTTTTATACGAAAAAAGGTGGTGGCCGGTATCAAGTAGCTCACCACCTTTTCGCTGATATGAATTTTGCAAAGTGTTATATCCTAAGTTTTTTATTCGGACACTTTTTTACGTAAAATGTAAATAGAGGCACCCTTAGCATCATTCAACGGAGAAACAGATACATTAAAGTACCCCGGCTTATCCTGCTCGCTGACGAAGTTGCTATACCCCTCAACATTCGGTAAGAACAAGGCTGTTTGACGGTCTTCACTACGCATGAAGAGTCCTCCGATTACTTTCTTCGGTTCGATATTGTAACCTTCACCTTCATAAGTCTCACCATCAATGGTAGCAGTCATAGTCACCGTTTCCGCTTTCTTGTTCAGTAACAAGTCATTGATCTTTCCTGCCACGGAAGGTACTTGAAACTGAATATCGGAATCTCCAGCATTAGCAATAGAAGTCCAAGTTGCTCCGGTTGTCAACTTGATCTTGGAAACATCGGCAGCTCCGGTATCAAATGTAACTCCGTCAGAGAGTACCGGCAGCTCCATATCAAAAGCCGCTAAAGTTGCGAGGTCACTATTGACTTTGGACACATAATAAACCTCCTTCATCTGATTAAAGAGCACCTTTAACTCTTCCAGTTTGGTAGTAATAGAAATCTCTGCCATAATCGTATCTTTTTAAGTTTGTGTCATTTGTTTATTATTAGCTTCGCTTGTATTATTAAGGAATGAAAACCGAGTCCGTCATTTCCTCCGGGAAGCAATCGTGGACTTACAGCTGAAAACAATTCCGTCACTATTGGAAATTTTGAAACCACTTCCATTTGCATTTCATCCAAACGGACTGTATTCTCAATACCGTTTGAGCGATCATGCGCAAAAACGTTTATCTGACAGTAAGTGTCTTGGTAGGTACTTCCTTTATCTTGGATAGTTTGTGGCAACCGGATAACAACAAAGTCCTTCATCGCCTTTTGTTCAGCAGCCGGACGATCTGTTATGAAAACCTTTTCACCAATGCCGGTTACTGCATCAGCGATTTGTTTTAATATATCCATACGTCTATAAACTGTCCGTCCCATCATTTCATTGGTTTAAAGTTCTTGAATAATGTATTTTGTGCCCTTTGAAATGTTCCGGTCAGAACATCTGCATTCAACACATTCTCCAAATAGGTTGAATATTCAGTACCCGTGCACATTACTATCTCAAATCCTTTACGTGATTCCGACTTATATCTTTTCAAGAAATCAAAGGAGAATGCTTCGCCATAACCTTTATCAGTTTCTATTGTTCCAGTAAAACGTCTGTTCTGATTATCATAACTGACACCTACAAATGTTTCACCTTTAGTCAGCTTTACTCTCACCGGTTGTTTCATTGAATCTCCACTACAAACGAAATAGGAAAATCTACCGTCCATGAATAATCCGCACGCATAACTGGTTATTGTATTACCCGTAAGATTCCGAAAGCCTGACTTGTTATCAAGTGCATCTTGGATAAGTTCTTCACAGCATTTAGTCAAGACATCAAAGATATATCCTGAAACAAGCTCCTTTGCCTTCCTTATTCCTTCATCAAACAATACTTCATTGCTCCGGTTATCCATGCGTTAATTTTTTGCAAGATTGAAATACACAGTTGTTCCCAAATTTCCGGCATAGCTATCAGTAACCATACATTGAGTGAAAGTGCCTTGTCTGTCCGTGACATCTATCAGATCACCGGCCAATATTCCTTCAACAATTCCGGGAAGGCTCAACAGATAATCGCTCTTTATCACATTATCGGTTTTGAATGTCCGCAAATTTGTACTACCTTCCTTTCGGCATATACCTTCATACAAGATCACCTTCTCACCATCACTGAAAGAATCCTCACCTATAATTCGGTAAACAGTACATTTGTGCGGATGCCGTGGATTATTTACTTTCATACTCAAAAATTGACTATTCTGATTTTAGTGCCCTTTACAACTTCTTCATCCCATTTCTCATACAGTTCTTTCGCCATTTCACGGAGTTGCCGCTTGTCGTATGCACTGGTCTGCCAACCACCTTCCTTATGCTTCCATCCCCCGTCACTGTCTTCGGTATCATTCTTACTGCTTGGAGTGCTTGCACACCACATGTAAATATCGGCAGTGGCAAGATCAAGCTGCCTTTCGGTCAGTTCACTTACCATTGTTCCAAAAGCGATTTTCCGCTTGACAAGAACCCTTTTGAGGGCGTTGTCCGCTATTTCATAAGCAGTTGCGCCACTCAAAAAGTCCTCAATGGTCATATCTTCCGTATGAGAAAGTTCCTCATTCATTCTTGCATGAATTTAAGAATTACACAGTTACAGTAGAGATGAACATATACTGTGGCATTCTCGGCACACACATTTGGGCGGCTTCACTTTCAATATAGATTGAATGTGTTTCAGGATTGGCTCTCTGTGTCAGTTTCAAGCGTCCACCGTCATAAGAAGCAACCTTGTTTGCCTCATATCCCAAAGTCAAAGGCTCCACACCTTGAATAGTACCGATCTGACCTACTGGTATAAAGGCAATATTGGTGGCCTTGAAGTTCTCCACTTGTTCAGTGATAAGATCAGGTTGTCCGTCCGCATCCTTACCGGGCTTGTCAACAAAAGCATAGCTGTCACGTGGCACGATTTCATCCACCTTAACCAGTTTCTTGAAAATGGCTTTCAGGCGGTCTTCATCTTCATTCTGTGCATTGGCAATAACCGTACTATCATCCGTCACAGTCGGATAGAGGGAATGGCCGATACGTTTAAGAACCGTGGTATGAGTCATTAAATCATCCCATAAGTCCTGCGCCAGCTCCATCCTGATCTTGCCCAAAT
The DNA here is from genome assembly GCF_902825465.1 of Bacteroides sp. Marseille-P8574. Lineage (NCBI taxonomy): Bacteria > Pseudomonadati > Bacteroidota > Bacteroidia > Bacteroidales > Bacteroidaceae > Bacteroides > Bacteroides sp. Marseille-P8574. Next base: position 657,843 of record NZ_CADEBE010000002.1, on the reverse strand, counting down.
AATGATATTTGCGGCGAATCTCTTTCACTCTGTTCTTTACATCCATAATCGGATCAGAGGCAGAGCCTTGATTTGCCGGAATATGTTCATCCTTAGTCCACCAGCGGCTTGTGCCGGCCAATACTTGATAATGGTTTTCAGGGATATTAAAGTCAATAGTGATACCCTTCAAACCACGTGGGTTGTTATCAGTATCAATAGTGAACTTACCCGTGGAAACAATTCTCATTCGCTGGTGAGTAAGCGCATTGTAGTACGATCCGATAAGACCGTCAGCACTTTCATCAAGCAAGCCCAAGAACACATTCTGCATCTCTTCCGTCAATGCGGACATGCCTACCCGTTGCAACAGCTGCAATTGTTGTCTCACAGTCACACGGTTCAAACGGTAGAACTTCTTTTGAGTCGGGATATTACCCGTCCTTCCTTCGAGTTCTCCCAATGCAGCTTCATAACCCGGACTTTCCGGATCAACGTAAGCTGGCAGCGTTTTCACGCCGAGGCTCGTAATAAGCTGGGAGAAAGTATAATCCAACTTGGTTGCTTCAAATTCAAAACCATCAATTTGAAGTAGGTCATACTTCTCCTTGTAACGGTCAATAAATTCTTGCCAAGTGTCCCCACCAAGCCCATACTCGATAACCTTGTACAAATCAATAGGAAGTGTATTCATACAATTGTCGTATTTTAAATGTTGTTTTCAAATTCTTTTACTGCACCCATACAATTTGAGGAAGTGTAGTAATCTTTTGCAGGATAGCGACCACTTCTTCGTCAAACATGTACTGATAAATCTCTCCGGCATAGACTACTGTCCCACTGGCCTTTGTGTTGCCACTGGCTACAAGAATATCTTCTTGCAAATAACCATTAATGCCAAGAGTGGTAATATCTGATTCAGCCGCCTTGATCTGTGCATCCGTATAAGCGGTGAATGTCTTACCTGAAAGATCAAACTTCACAGCTGTACCGGCAGGAATCTTGCCAACCGCAACCCAATCGGAAATGTTGCTCACCATACCACCGCCCGGATAACGGTGACGGATTTCACGCCACACTTTACGGGCATGTCCGTATTTCACGGTGTTCACATCAAACGTGTTACCCATTGTTCCCATACATTTATTGTTTTAGAGTTAATAATTTCAATTCTTCTTCCAGCCTTCCTTCTTGCCTTTACGTTCAAAGTATCTGCTGGCTGCATTGTGTTGTGTTCCACCTGAACCGTCAGAAGTTCTTGGGGCGGTGCCATAACCCCTGCACGCCTTATATTCTGCATCATATTTCGGCAGAAATTCAGTAACCAGTTCATCCACAGTTTTCTTGGTATCGAAAGTTACCCCTTGTAAGGTCTTGCTCAACACATAATCATCATTCGCTTGTTTGGCCTTCATTGCAGCCGTAACCTTCTTCAACAAATCAGATTGAACCTTTTTGCTGTCTTCCGCGTCTAAACGTGCTTCCAGTTCTTTCAGTTTCTTCTCCAGTTCATCATCGTTTTTCGGTGGTACCGGTGGAGTTGGAGGTGTCGGGGGAGTCGGTTGGGGCTTATAGTTTTTCTTAAAGTCCTCAACTCTGGTTGCGACATCATGGTTGTACTGTCCTTGCATCCCTTTCAGAAAATTCACAGCCTTGTTCCAATAAGCCTCGTCAGGCTCCGAACCTTCGGCTATGGGATTAAGTTCTATATACGTCTGTAATGTCTGCGGTGAAAAACTGGTTTCTCCAAGTTTCTCACTTAATGTGGATAAGATTTTTTCTTGTTCCATCGTGTTTATTTTGTGTTTATGTTGAATAAAAAAAGAGTCAGACAATGCTTTTTGCATCAATCTGACTCTTTGGTCTTATTTTCCATTTAATAGTGGGCAGTATTGGACTCGAACCAATGAAGACGAAAGCCAATAGATTTACAGTCTATCCCGTTTGCCACTTCGGTAACTACCCGTTTTGCGGAAGCAGAAGGATTCAAACCTCCGAAGCCTTTCAGCTTGCCTCTTTAGCAAAGAGGTGGTATCGTTCACTCACCCATACTTCCAATATGCGACCTACAAGATGTCTCGGTGAAACCACCGCATTTCCCTTGTATTTCGGACGTTATTCATTCTGTGTAGCGTATCAGAGAATCGAACTCTGGTTTCCACCGTGAAAAGGTGACGACCTAACCGTTAGTCGAATACGCCATTTGTTGAGATACAAGGATTTGAACCTTGAATAGCAGAACCAAAATCTGCTGTGTTGCCATTACACCATATCTCAATATGCGCGAAGAGAAGGACTCGAACCCCCGACAATCAGGTTTGGAATCTGACGTTCTTCCAACTGAACTATCTCCGCTTCATTGCGCCCGGTGATAGAATCGAACTACCGACCTTTACATTAACAGTGTATTGCTCTACCAATTGAGCTAACCGGACAATATACCTATACTCACCTAACCTGCGATACCCCATTTCAGCGTACCTGTGGGAATTGAACCACACCGTATAGGTTTTGTGGAAAGAGATGAAATCGAATCACCTTAACCGGATTTTCAGTCCGGCGCATACACCACGTCTGCCATCTTTCCATATTCTCCCTTTATCCCCATACGCCACATCGAAGGGAGAAACAATGCGGCAACTCCAACTATTGTTGCGGAGATTCGACTCGAACGAATGACCTTTGGGCTATGATCCCAACGAGCTACCAGCTGCTCCACTCCGCGATATTATCCTGAAAACTACTTTGTACCCACAATATCCACATTTATGTAGTTCTTGCATCTACGACACTTCACTCTCAATATAACAACACCATTGACATAGCTTATATCAGTTAGTTTCTGACCGCATATCGGACATAAAACTATCTTGTTGTATATTTCCCTTTGATCTGCATCTTTATCCGCACTAATTTTTATCATACTCCATGTTTTCGTTGCAAATATATGTACTGGATTTCTTTTCTCAAAACATTTTTGATATTATTTTCTATTAAAATGTAGAAAATAATACTCTTTATGCGTATTTTTGTACTGCAATATTAGAATCAGAGCTTATAGGCCGGTCTCCACATGTGTAATGTGAGGATCGGTTTTCTTTTTATGGAGAAATATAGTGGAATAAAAACGGTTAATGCCAGTTTGGTGCTTGATTATGAATATATCCAAATGTTAAGGGACGCGGATAGGAAAATTCCTAATCCGAATAAGATAATCGCACAAGGTGGAGGGCAGGAAAACATGCTCTCCACCCCGGCTGATATTACCATCTGTGGGGGATGCCGTGGAGGAAGTAAAACTTTTACTCTTCTTATGGAAACATTGAAAGATATAAAAAATAAAAACTTCCGTTCTGTGCTTCTCCGGCATGAGATAGACGATCTCTCTGATATGGTAGAAACATCATCCACCTTATATGATGATTTTGGGGAATACAACAAGTCCAAAAACGACATGCGCTGGAATTTCTATAAAGGTGGATTTTTAAAATTCAGCTATCATGCTGACACACTTGACGATTTCAAAAAGCGTTTTCAAGGTAAACAGTTCGCATATATAGGTGTGGATGAAATAACCCACATGGAATATCTCAAATTCAAATACCTTATCACTTGTAACCGTAACGCCTTTCATATCCGTAACCGCTTTATCGGAACATGTAACCCTGATCCTGACAGCTGGGTTGCAAAATTCATTGACTGGTGGATCGGAGAAGATGGTCTTCCAATCCCGGAACGTGATGGCAGAGTCCGGTATTGTTTTATGGACGGGGACAATGTTTCAGGTATATATTGGGGAGATACCCGTGAGGAAGTATATGAGCAATGCAAGGATATTATACACGCCTACTGGAAGCCGGAGTATGAGCAATATGGCACACCACAAGAACTGTTTATCAAGTCGGTTACTTTTATTGAAGCAAAACTTTCCGATAATGTAAAACTGATGTCTTCTGATCCGACCTATTTGGCTAACCTTGTCAACCAGTCAGACGAACAACGCGCACGCGATCTTGACGGTAACTGGAAATACAAAGCTGCCGGAGATGATATAATAAAGCTGACTCACATGGAAGCCTTATACCGCAATTCCATGCAGATAGGTGATGGAATACGCCGGGTATCATGTGATGCGGCATTTGAGGGTGGCGACAGTCTTGTCATGTGGCTGTGGGAAGGATGGCATATAAGAGACATATTTGTTTGCAAACTTGACAGCAAGAAAACAGTCGATACCGTAAAAGCGATGCTGGAAGAATGGCATGTAAGAGAAGAATGCTTCACCTATGACCTTAACGGACTCGGACAAATATTCAAAGGCTTTTTCCCGAATGCAATCCCATTCAACAACAAAGAAGCCGTGGAAGAGAAATTCAAATACATCTATGCGAATTTAAAATCACAAGCGGCATATCTGTTCGCACAAAAAATTATCAACCGGGAGATTTCCATTGAACCGACTCTTCTTGAACGCAAGTTCTCCGGCAAAGGGTTTGAGAAAGTTCCCCTTAGACAGATTCTCGACAAGGAAAGGAAAGCGATACGAAAGGATGAAGACAGTGAAGAGAAAGGCTGGACTATTATCAAGAAGATTATAATGAAAAAATTAGTAGGTCATTCTCCCGACTTCATAGAAGCATTGCTTATGCGAATGATTTTTGAAATTAAACATAAACGCAAACACATAAAAGGTTTAGGATTAATATGATAGCAGAGATTCTTACAAAAAAGCCTTTTGCAAGGGTTACTCCCGAAGGTTACTTGCAAGGCAGGATTACGAGCGATTTAAGAAACGCATCGTTCACAAACAACAGTGATAGGCTGACATGGCAGCTCATTTCGCAGGCTGATTTTATCCGTGAGTTTTATCCTTCAGGGCACAAGATCAATTCGGAATTGTTTTACCCGGACAGACTGAAATATGACGAAGAGAAGAAACGGTTCTTCCGGGAGAAAGTATTCCGTGCTTCTTTTCCCTTTCAGATGATAATCACTATCCAACAACTTGTACATCTATGTGGCAATGACATTCATCATGAGCTGACCGATACCAAAGTTGATGAAAGTTCACGGGAAATATTTCTCGAATTTCAAAAAGGATGGCTGGATAAAAATATGGAGATTGCATTTTACGAATATGCCAAAAGTGTAAAAATAACGGGAGATGCAGCAATCGTATTCTATATGAATGAAGGCAAGGTGTTCACCAAGAATCTCTCCTATTTTGATGGTGACACTCTTTATCCTCACTACGATTCCATAACCGGTCAAATGACACTGTTTGCCCGGCGATACAGCGACTATGACGAAGAGGGAAAGGAACTCATTTCTTGGGTGGAAGTGTGGGATAATAAAAAAATGTACCGTTACCGGCAGGATAAAAGGGGAATAGCCGGAGCAATAAACAAAGTGAAACAGTATTTCGGTATTGAAGGATATACATTAGTGGAAGAACACGATCATGGATTTACCGAATGTCCGGTTGTATATTATCGGGACAAACACGGTGCCTGCTGGAGCTTTTCACAAGATAATATCGACAAGTACGAACTGGCTATTTCCCATTTGTGTCAAAACAATATGGCATACGCATTTCCAATCATGTTACTTAAAGGTGAAGATGTTGAGATTCAGGGAGATATGTATGGTGCGGTAAAAGCTATCACTATGGGGAAGGATGATGATGCAGGCTTTATGAATCGTCCCGAAGCATCACAATCATTTGAACTTCAAATTAATACATTACTTAAAATGATTTTTATGGGGAGTTTTGTTGTCATGCCTCCCGAAGTAAAGTCAGGAGATTTACCGGGTGTTGCTATCAAGCTGATCTATTCACCATCTTTGGAAAAAGCCATGATTGACTGCAAGGAATTTGACGAATCAATAGACAAAATGAAACGGCTGTTCCTGCACGGATATGGAACAGAAAAAGGCCAACTTACCAAATTCCTCAATTTGAAAATTTTTTCGTGGGCAGTTCCATACGTCCACCAAAATGCAGCCGAATTGGTATCGAACTTGGTACAATTAGTCGGTGCCGGTATTTTATCAAAAGAAACCGGCTCGGAAGAATCCGGCTATGGAAAAAACAATGAATGGGATCGTATCATGCGTGAATATAAGGAACAGCAACAAGCTGACTTGCTATATCAACTGAAAATCAAGAAAAATGAAAATAAAGAGGGTAATGCAAAATGATCTGTACCAACGCGGAGCGCGAAAGCAATCCCGTACTCCGCGCTCTGAATCCAATGTAACTATACATTAGGAAAAGCCGCCTCTGCCTACATAAAATAGACAGAGGCTTTACTTTTTCAACAATTTGGTTGATAAGCTTGTGTTATAACAAGTCAGCTTCTACATTGCAAATGTAATGAATGAATTGAATATGACACTACTTTCGATACAATTTTTTATTATAAGGCTTTCGAGGATATTTCCGGTTAAGCTTCTTTTGCAGATCATCATTGATACTTTCATTCAGAAGGATTTTAGAATTTAGCACCCGGACTTCTCCAGTAAGTTCCATAATAGTTTTAGATTGTGTCGCATTTTGTTTTGAAAGCTCAACATTGGCAATAGCCAGTTTGCTGCATTCTGATGCAAGATGATTGAGTTTCTTTGTGCTGATTAATGATAATCCAAACATAATATTCTGATATTTAGTATGTTAAATAATTATATTGCTGATACGGGAACGGCAAAGCATTTACAATGACCGTGATACGGTGGTAATTTGTCCCATTCCACATGAAATCCGACTTCATCGTCACAAATGTTACAAGGATAGGAGCTGCCACGCATGACAAAGAACCCTACGGCTCCACAGGCTTTAGCCTGCAATTCCCAATGCTTCATCCAACCCTCTGCCACAGCATACTCCGTCAAATCTGACAGTGCAGTCCAAGAGCTTACAGTACGTCCTACTCCAAAAGACTCCTGAACACCGAGTCTTGAAATAATCGGATAACCCTTTGAAATAGCTCTCTGTACATGCTCATTAAGCAATGGCGTTTTTACCGACTGCCTGATAGATGAAAGTAATTTGTCTTTGGAAAGGTTCAGTAGTAATCCGGCGGCAATGGCCGTTTCAACCTCCTTTGAAAACCGGTCAACATATTCTCTTGCGCGTTGCGTGAAGGTTTTGCTGTATGATTCTCGCGTTATATATGTTATGATTGCATCCTTATTATCCTCATGTGTCGCTACTGCCAAAGTATAAGTATAGTCTTCAATTATTTCAAGAAGGGATAAAATAATGGCATCCACTTCCTCCTGCAACTGTCTGTTTGCTGAAAAACGGAACAGTTCAGGGCTGATCTTGTACCGGTATGAAATATCTATAATTTGCTTTGCTGCCTCGATCATTACAATTTGAAGATTGGTACGCATGGATAGCTCCGCATCCAAACGTTGACGGAGGTATTCTTTGGCCTCTTCAATTTCCTTATCAGTCGGTACCCTCATTTTTATGTTCCTCCTTAATACTTTCCTTTATGCTATTCATGTTTCTTTCTTCTTCCAGTATTTTGGCATCATCTTCCGGTGATACTGGTTTCTGCAAGCCTCGTAGCCGTTCGGTAAGATCAGAATAGCTTTTAAAAAACTCTTCCATAAACTTAACATCGGGGGTTGCGTTACTAATAAGGAAACAGACTTTGATCCATGTTTCCAAATATTCGCGAAGTTCCTTATTGTTGGCTAATTCCCGAATCCGGGAGAACATTCCGTTGTCATCCCGAAAACGCATACTCCAAAAACCTGACACTGCCTTAATACTGATCCAGTCATGTTCACTACCATTATCCCTCGTAACAATAAAGTTACCTACCTGAATACCATTTGTTTTTTTGCTCATAATCCTATTTTTAATTTACGTTCAAATCTATCTCCAAGATTAAAAAAGTATTCCTTACCGTAAGAGTTTATACGTTCTTCATCCGATGATACTTTATTCATTTCATAAATCAAGCAACTATACCTATCATCATCAGGAAGAAGCCCTTTGCACTCTTCTCTGATATAAATATGATGCTTCCCATTTACCCAATAAAATTCAGAGAGAAATCCACCAAGAAGCATTTCAATCATTTTTTGGTGCCTGACAGACAATTCTCCTTGCACTGCTATATCCATTACAATGCTCTTACCTTCTATTGTCTTCAATTCACATGAATAGTTCAAGGCCCGAAGAATAGACATCAGCTCAACACTTAACTCTATGTGATTCATATTTTTCATACTTTTACTATTTCAAATTCATCTGCATGTTCCTTGCCAATCCAATCCCGTTTCTGATTTTCAGTTGCGCTTTCGTAGATTCTTCCTCGCTTAGACAAATGCCTTTTCCTAAAAATACCTTCTTCTCCAAGTTTGTCATAATCTCTTCTTGAAGGGGATAATCCCTTTGCCCTGCAAAAGAACAATCCCGTTTCCTTGTGTCTAAATTTTACTGCCATGCTTATTCCTCCCATGGATTTTCGTCTTCTTCCTCAACGTAAATCCGTTTTAATTTGTCTGATACTTCTTCAAGCTCACGCTTCATTTGATTTACATGAAATCCAGCTGGCATAGGGATTTCCAATGCTCCCCGTAGGTTATCTATTTTTTCAATAACCTCTGCAAATTCATCCGGTGCGATCATACTATTTGGTTCTTATTTTTAATTGTTTGATAATCTTCTCCACAGCGTCCAAGTCAAAAACAGTTGTTCTCTTCTCCATGTGGTACGTCCCCTCCAGTTTCTTCTCCCGGAACAAACGCTGGACTTGATAAATGCTCAATGACAAGCAGGCCGCAAGCCCTTCATGGGTATAAGCGTATCGTTTGCCATCTTGATAAACCGGTTTAGCGATCCTTTGCTTATAGTTACCCCGTAGGTCTTCCCGTTTCTCATAATAGAGTTTTTCCGTCAAGGCTGTTCCATACAAACCATACACCTGACCATTCGGGGTTCTTTTTTTACGATAACCGGCTTCCGAAAGAATACGTCCGAATACTGTCACATTCTCTTCTTTGGCATTATTGTCCCTACACCATTTGCAATATTTCCGGTACAGAATGGCCGAAGACATCCATTTGGGTTCAATATCGGCAATTTCCTCATAGCGGCACAGATAGTTCATTTGATACATGAACTTCATTACGGTACTACTTTCCGACTGATATTCATCCATGACATTTTCAAGCTCCTTACTGTCTGTCAACTTATAACCATTGGCGATAAAACGGTCACGTCCTTCCAATATCCAATTGAATATAGCTGGGTATTCGGCCTCCAAATCCCGTGACAGTTCTTTTTTCTGCCGGGCTTTGGGTATCTCCACCTCAAAGGGAATAATGCAAATACGCCGCCTCATTCCATAGCTCCAGTCTTTCAAATACGGCATTTGGTTGGCATTTGCCATAAGCAGAGGAATATTGTAAGCAGTGAAGTTATCGCCATAGATAGGCCGGGCTTCGGTAGGTTCACCACTGATAAGGCTCTTCAACGTGTCACTATCCTTACCAAACTCTAACGCTTGTATTTCAGAACAGTAGTTCAACCGCTTGCCATTAATGAAAGCGATATTTTTTTTTCTCTCATTTCCAGTAATCAATGCACCTATGCCGAAATTGCTGACATTCTCCCGGCCAAGTATGCCCATGATCGTTTCAAAGACTACACTTTTGCCATTGGAGCCGGAGCCACGAAGAACAAGCATAGTTTCCATTTTCGCCACACGCCGGTCAACAAAAATACTTCCAAGAAACTCCTGCAAAACTTTTTGCATGTTTTTGTCCGGCAAAACTTCATCCAGGAACATTCTCCAAAGAAAGACATGCTCTTCCGGCTTGTAGTCATAGGGAACACATGTAGTCTGTACCCAACGGCGGTTGAAAGAATGTGCACGGCGAGCATTCATATCAAACACACAGTTATTGAACACCACAATGGCATTATCAGGCTTCAAGGCTTTTCCTGCCACCACACGCTTACAGACTTTCAGTACACCCTCCACACGGGAATAATCACCATTGGGCATTTTGCATTTACGCATCAAGTCATATATCAGATTGCCAAAATCATCCCATGCCATCTCTTCATATATCCGGCCACTGAAATAGTAAGGCGTACCATTGAACTTACAAATCGAAGATCGTATAATGGCTGCACGCATCAAGTCCTGCACAGCGTCAACACGCGCTGCACTTTTGGACTCTTGTAAGGCGGCATCCAGTTTCTCGCCTTTCATAAGCCCGAAGACCTCATTTAACAACTTCCTATACTTTCCCTTCTCCATGTACAATCTATGAATTTGAATACCCGGCACGGGTTAAGGCCTCAACCATATATACTGACAGATTATTTATAGCAACATCTCCTGAATATCCAAATCGCCACAAATCAGTACGCCAGTCCTCTAAAGATGTGTCACAAGGTATATGATATTTTTGCATAATATCTCGCATCACCGCACAATCTTCATATCTTTCCTCTTCCTGCGCTTTTCTGAACACAGAAACAAAAACGTATCGCCCATAATCAAACAATATAGACTCAAACTTATTCATACCACCGTTTTTATACCCGAAAACAAAGCATTTCTACTGTTTTTATGCTATTTTTCAAGTGTTTTATGCCACAAATATAGCTTATTTTCTACATAATTACCATATAAATACTATTATTTTCTACTTAAAATATAGAATAAACACGCTTTTTTGAAGTCTTTTTGCCATGTTTTTATTCGTTGCATCATTGAAGACCAATAATCGCAAAATATTGATAAACAAAGGATAACTACTCTATTTCAATAGGAAATACAGATGGAACATTCTCTCTGATATGTATGGTTTATGTAGGGTTTTAAAGGCAACTATACATATATAACATATTGAAATACAAATCAATGGAAAAATAGTGCATAGTATGTATAGTTTTTTATGCAAACCATATTATATATATTTTTTTCCCATACGCAATTTACATATAAACTATACATACTATACATTAAATTTCCATTGACCTAATAATGAATGATTTACACATGTATAGTTATGAAGTAAACTATACATATACTATACATTTTCAGAAGTAAAACTATACATCGGACATTCACTTTTGTAATTTATCATTGGAAAAGCCTTAAAAACATCCATTATTGGCTCCAAAAAAGAAAAAAAATAAAAATCTTGACCGGGATTGAAACATGCTTGGTGTCTTGGGTAGCCGGGGGGGGTGCCCTCCCTGCTTTCATTATCCAGTTGACCGGCAAAGAAGGAGAAAAGCCGCGCTTTGCCTTGATTCTCTTTATATTATACCTATAATATTAAATATTATCCGGCTTTTCCGCTTCTTCTGCTTTCCGCTTTGCTCGATCAGCTATAAAAAGGCTACATCTATAACATTGCAAAGGCAGATAATAATGTACTGTTTCCTCTTCTTCTGTATTTTCGTCCTTCTTCATCTGTTGTAAATCGGCTATTTTCATTAATACATCTGCACGATCTTTGCCCCTCAAATAAGGCAAGGTTTGTTCGAGACCTGACAAAACAGCGTCTTTATCTCGGTATTGTACAACATTCCCGGCTTTTTCTTCCTCTTCTGTTTCTGTGCTTTTCTTTTTCTTCTTGCTTTTGGGGCTATCATTGTCAGGAAGGAAGGCGGCGCGGTTATCTTCAAAAGACCGTATCAATTTATTAATGCCGGGTTTATCCTTTGCAAGCTGGGCGGCTCCGCGTTGCGCCGTTTCTATTTTGGTGGATCGTGGTCTAAATATAGTTGCGTACGCTTCGCCACGACTGGCACCGGATGCGACAAGCATACAAAAGAAAACATCATCCGGGGTTAATTGATAAATTTGCTGTAAATCTGTTACGCGCTTACTATACACCATATAAAACGATATAAAAGGGTTTATTATATTGGCGTCTCGCGCTCTGTAACTTGCTACAAAGTTAAACAAAGGCTATAAATAAAGCAAATAAGCGTATCTATAGGCGTAAACATACAAATATTTCCTTACTTCTTAAATACTTTATATTTATCATTATATTATCTATTAATTTATTGATAATCAATGTATTATATAAATATTAATAAATGCAAAAACAGAGCGATTTCTTAAAAAATAAAAGTACATTTTGTTTTGTATTACAAATATTATTCGTACCTTTGTAATACAGAAAAGGAGATAAAAAGACCGGATCACCTTCCACAAATTCCGCTTTTACTTCTTCTTGGTTGAATGTTTAATTTAAAATATAAGATCATGGAAGTATTACTAAACTTACAAAACAAAAATGTAACGTTAAACGCCGTACATGTAGCCCCAGAGGGCACAAACTGTTGCAACCGTTTGAAGGTTCATTTTGATGTGTTTCAAGAAACAGCGAAAAAAGCCGCTATTATAAGACTATCAACGGCAAATAGTTTTGAACTGATTCACTATCAAGATAAACATATAGCGTTATTAATTCCCTTTGATCGCATTCAAAAGATTTCGTATTAATAAAAAACCGGGTCGAGTTTGGCGACTCTTCCCGGCCTCCCTTTAAACTTTGCGTTTATCGGATCACCTTCCACAGTGATAACGCAAAGTTAAGGGAAAAACAAAGACAAACCAAGTTTCACCCTTTAATTTTTGCGTTATGAACACAGATTTATTAATTATCTACATTCGCAATTCTCGCGATATTTACGCGCTTACTGAATGGCTGCAAAATGCACTTTTGAAAAAAGTAAACCGCGGCTTAACTCCTTCCGTTGAATATCTTGCAAACTGTTCCACTATGAAAAAGATCGTCCGGATGGCTGCAAAAATGCTTTCCGATCAGGATCATAAGACCGCAACCAAGCAAGAAAAAGAACAAGCGGCAAGAGAACACGCGGCCTATATTATCGGATGCGTGGAATATCTTTCTAAATTCTAATAATAACTATTTTTCCGGGGCTGTCATGGCTCCGGGTTACTTCTTACTTTCATTATTCACCCTTTAAATTTTGTATTATGACAACTACAAATAGACTTTGTTACACAGTATCAAAAAGATATATTCAAGCCGGGACAACCTTTAAAATCAATGTTAAAATATTACTGGCTGATGATTGCAAAAATAATATATGCGATTGGAGTATAACGGCGGATATTTACGAACAACGCAAAAACGGGCGTTTCGTTTGGTGTGCTGGTGGTTGCTGCCATGAAGAAATACTAAAGCGTTTCCCACAGTTTAAAATGTTCGTTGATCTTCATTTGTCTAATCATTACGGCGCGCCAATGTACCCAGTTGAAAACGGTTTTTACCATATTACGAACAGCAGCAAAGAAACTGCAATTAACTATTTGCGTATCACGGAAACGGAATATAATTTGCTTCATCAGGCAGAAGATAAACAATACTTTAAATACCTCCTTTATATGCTCGGTATCGTTGAACGCTGGAAAAGAGAATCTAACGAGGCTTTAAAAAAGCTGGAAGAGTTAACCGGGCAAACATGGGAAAACCCATATAAGCCGGAAAACGAACGTTTTACTTTGAAATTGACGGACGAAGAACGTACAACTATAACTAACAGAATAAACGATGGTTATTATCGCCCTGAAGCTGTACAAGCGCGAAAAGACGAAGAAAAGCGCAAAGCATACGAGAAAAAACGCGCTGAAATAATTAACGATTGCAAAAAGAAACAACAAAAGGCCGAAAATGAAAAGCGGGTTATGTTGGCCGTTCTTGATGCCGGGTTATCAGTTAATAATGTGATATATTACGATCATAGTAACGAGCTTGTTTTTAATTGGAAAGACTACGAAACAAAAGTAACGGAGAACGATTTTAATAAATTCGTTTCCAGTGTTAACCGTTCTTTGTTGCCTGCTGGCATAACTTTTAAAATGAAATAGCCATGGCAAAATACACGATAACCAATCAAAAAGAGTTACGCCGATCTTTTTGGGAGTTCTGCAAAGAGTTCGGAGGCGAATTTGAAAGAGAAGCCAACAAAAAGAAACATTCTTTTAAACTGGATTTTAATATAGCTTTCGGAGAATATAAAGACGGACTTTGTAAAGATGGCATTATATCGCAAAGTTTATACGAACGTGCAACACTTTATTAATAATAAGCTATGTTTTGTTTAATGCTGCTTTTATTCGGTGCCGTGGTGTTTATCTCCGGCACCGATCCCAAAAAAATAAAAGACTTCATAAATAAAAACGATCAATCAGACAAATTTTAAATTTATGGAGAAAAAGATATCATATCATATTGGGTTATATGGATTTAGAAAACTTATAGTTTATGTAATTAAGGATAACGGGGATAATACATCTATTGTTAGCCTTAACAAAGACGGTTCATTCCCTAAATACGTTTGGAACTGTAATTTGCATAACATAAACGAATAATACAAATATTCCACCGCGCCGGGCGGTTTCCCGGCATTCCTTTAAACTTTGATATTATGACTACCTATATAATAGAATCCCCAAACGGAGAAACGCACAAATTAGAAGTATTCCGCACCGCAACCGGATTTAGTGTTTGTGTTGATGGCTCAAATATATGTGAGAGTATAACGGAGGAAGATTTTTTGCAAGAGCTTGAAAACCCTACTTTCTAACATGGTGGGCGTAATTATTTGGCTAATAGTAGTTTTATTAATCTGCTTTAGCGTGTTTGGCGGTCTTTGGCTGCTTCCTATTTACTTGCTTTTCTGCCTTGCTTTAGGCTTTTACTTTGGTGTAAAATATCTAACTATTTAATGTTATGAATGAAAAAGAATTTAACGGCCTTATTTTGGCCGAACTGGTTAAAATAGCAAACGAAGTTTTTACAAATGAAATAGAAATAGCTCCCGGCACCTATACCGCCGCGGAGCTTGCAAAGCTGAAAGATGCCAACGGCAACGAGATAAATATAAAATATCTTTGCGTTGATGCCAAACTAAATATAACGGATTTTAGGGCTGTACAAATAAACAGCTTTAAGTGTTCTTTCCCAGTGGATCAGGTTTTTAATCTTGTTTGGCAATTTGAAAAGCTGATAGGCACCAAACAAGCCAATAAAACAAGGTTTACCAAAATAGAAGAGCGTGAAAATATTGTTTGCTCCTTTGATATGTGGATTACAAAGGAACATCTAAATATCACTAAATTAGTAACAAAAGATTCTCTAAGACCAGCATTTAATTATATTTATCTTGATCCTTACAAATCGGCTTTAGTTGCTTCTAACGGGCGTACATTAAAAGAATATCCCGTAATTATTGAAACATCCGGGCTTTTGCCTGACGGTCTGAAATTATTTATCAATCCCAAACATTTAAAAGAAATGGTTGGCCGGTGCTCTGTTTGTGTTTGCAGTCAGGAAGGCGGCAATATTACAGAAATAATCAACGATAAAAAACAAACCTTTATTTGTGATTTTGCCGGATATTTCCCTAATTACCGGCTTTGTATATCCCAATCTTTCAAAAGACGGATTTATAAAGATTCAGAAAAGCGAATTAAAAGCGGTTGCCGGTTTTGTAAAAGAAATAGCCAAACGGAACAAAAAAAGCGGTTTCTCACTTCGTACTATTGCCGGAGAGAACAAAGTTTATTTATCTTATAATGACGCAGACAGTAACGGACACAAAGAACTTTGTGTAACATTGGAAAAAGCCGCTTTAATTGATATAAAGTTAGGTTTCTTTGCATCAAACGTTATCCCTTTGCTTTCCGGCTGGACTGGTGGCGTATGGCTGGTGGCACCTGATCGGGCGGCGGTCTTCGATGATAAAGCGGCGCGTATCGGTGTGGTTATGCCTGCCTTTATAAATGATTCTATTTGCCCGAACTTAAAATGTAATATAAAGGCTTTGGATCGTGCCAAAGTTCCTACCATCCCGGAAAAAGAACCGGTAAGAGAGCCGGAGAAACATTTACCGGCCTTATATGTGGATGTACAAACAAAAACACCGGCTTTTGTCTTTGCTTTGGTAGCTCTGATAGATTTTATTTCCCGTTGGTTTTATCAGGATCAAATAAACAAAGCATTACAGAGGCTAACAATGCTAACCGAACTATCCGGCATTTCTTTGCCTGAACTATTAACCGAACCAGTAAACGAAGAAACAAACGCGAACGAACCCGAACCAATAACAGAGAATGAACCAGTACGCGCATACACACCCGAACTATTGTATATTGATCAGCCTTTGGTTTTCCCGGTGCCTATCTTCATACATAAACATGAACGAACTATCAGCCCAACCGTTGTGCCCGAACTATTGAATCGTCAATGTATAACATTGCTGTTTGTTTCCATGATGTTGCCCGAACTATTACGGCGATATGTTTGGGGAGCAATCCGACCAAAGGCAAATGCAGATGGACTATTTTGGGGCGATTTTAGACGTTTTCACACCAAAGGTAATCATCGAATCAGAGACGGAACAAAAGAGGCAAACAAGCCTAAATTACAGCCATTTCAAACGAATTATTACATACATCAAGAATCATTATGGAAGAGAATAAACAAGCCAAAAGAAGTTATCGCCGAAACAAACCGGTTACGAAAAGTAAGGTCTATGCTATTAGACTGGATATTGATTTGGTTGATTTTGTCAGAGAGCAACCGAACATGAGTAAATTTATTAATGAACTGATCCGAAAGGAGAAGGAAAAGGCCCAAAAGTATGAATGAAAAATCAAAAGCTTTTGAACTGATAGAATTTGTTTGGAACAATGAAAAGACTGATTCTTATTTACGAGTCAACATAGCCATGTATGAAGCAGTAAAGTTGGCTATAATATCTCAAATGAAATTCAATAAAGAGGATTTTCAGAATATATTTTCAAAATTCAGCGGTGGTTATTGGTTTGGAGTCAACGCCAACGGTAAGGGCTATGGTGAAAATTTCTATCGGGAAGCTGTTACTTCGGGAAATATTTCAGCCTGCCAAAGCTATGAAGCATTCTACAACATTAAGCCCTTCATAGACTCCAAAGGCAGAAGGTTATGCGAAGGGGCAATGTACCGGGATAATGAGAAACGTTATAGGGTGACGGGATTTGATTTCAGCACTAAAAAAGTCTATTTAGTAGGTTATGCCATAAGTGATTGGGAAGAAAAAGGCAAAAAGACTCTTTTCAACTTTACCAACAACGAATGGAACGAATTTAGAAAACAAATAAAGCAATTTTAGCATAATTATGAATCAAAAAGCAAAAGATTATATCAGACGTAACACTTTGGATTTGGAAAGTGACAACCGGATGGATTCTACCGGCTATGTGCAATATGCCATATCAGAAGCAAAAGCCTATGCAGCAATAGCGATAGCCGAAGAAGGAATGAGACAAAAAGCCATTGAAGCATTCAAATTTGCTGTTGATGGTTACTTCATAATTGGTGGTACCGATTATTCAGCCGATAGATTAAATGAATTTATTAAAAAACTTGAATCTTAATTGGATATTTATATGAGAATGATAAAATTTAGAGCGAAAAGGGTTAACGGTGGTGAATGGGTAAAGAGTATGACCATTTCCTATGGAACCATCAAAAGAAAGATGTACAATGTATTCTTTGAAGTAGAACCCAACAAGTGGGTTGGTGTTATTCCCGAAACAGTCTGTCAGTTCAGCGAAATAACCGATAAGAACAGTAATAGCATCTTCGAACATGATCTAATACTGATTCATGAAAGTGAAAGCTCCTATCAATTTACAGTTGAGGTATTATTTCATAAAGGTATGTTTTGCTACAAGAACAAGGCATGTGGCTTTACCCCCTTGTGGTATGTCAGTGATAGATGCGAAGTGATAGGAAACGTTTTTGACAACCCGGAATTGTTGAAAGGATGAGATCAACCATGAATATACCATATAGAACCAGTCGTGACTATCAGCTTCTTAAAAAGCTACTGGATGAAGGAAAAGAGATCGTATGTTTTACAGACTTTCCGATAGATAACCGGATTTTCCGCGATGTTTGTAAAGCAAGAAAAATAGGAGAAGGCCGATACTCTGTTACTTGCCGTGGTTGTGAATATGCTTCATTTTGGGAAAATCACAATTACAAATGGACGTTTGAAGATGAAATGCAGATGGCTAATATAGAATTTATTGAACCAAATATTTAATTGATATGAAAGCTATTATAATATATTCAGGCAAAGGCGGCGTAGGCAAAACCACAACAACCGCAAATATAGCAAGATTACTTGCAAAACAAGGGAATAAGGTGTTTATCATTGATGCAGATATAAACACCCCGTCAATGAACACCGAATTTGAAGGCGATCATCCGCATGAAATGATTTGGGTACACTCTTCCGGGAATATGTTTTCCAAGTTTATTTACTTGGAAAAATCAATGGTAAGGCAATATCTTGAACTGGCTAAAAAGAAAATACACTCCATCAACCCGGATTATGTTCTTATTGACACGCCTCCAAGTGTCACAAACGTGCATATAGAACTTCTTAGTAGGGTAAAAGTAAGTTATGTGCTGTTTGTCACCCAACCCACGAAATTAAGCAACCAAGATGTATTGCGTACAATGGACTTCTTTCATGAAAGATGTGGGAAGGTTAATTGTGGTATTGTGGAGAATATGTGCTATGGTACAGAACATAATGAATACCCGATAAGACTTGTTGCACAAATACCCATGCAGGACAACATGAATACCGAAAACCTGCTAACCAACGCCTATAATGACTTTCAAAAGATAGTTGATGAAATCGTACAGAGTGATATTGTTGTTCTTGAAGAATATTCCACCGAAAACGGATATGATGAAAACTTTGATGTTACGGATATACACATTACCGGCTCACGAAAACATTACTTTACCCATGAACTTAAATATGATAATGGTGTAGAAAAAACTCTTACTCTACCTGCTATGAAATTTCTGTCTGTAAGAACATGGGATAAAGTAAGAGATTATATCCGGTTCCATGATGATTTGGGACATCTTTGGGACGAGAGAATGAGAAGATGTGATACAGAAAGGGTGGGCAGAGTAGTAAATCATTTCCAAAATGACGATAACGCCTATTTTATGGTTATAAATGCGCCAAACACGGAAGTTCATCTCATTACCGGAGAAATCGGAATCTGTTCTTTATTGACTGGGCAGAGAGGGCATTTTGAACTACCAAGAGTCAGTTATCAAACGAGTAAAGGAAACGTGGTGCTGTTCCCTGATGAAATTATGCCAGTAGATATAAACTTGCTACAACAAGAAATAAACGAAGGCTATATAATGTTAAGTGACGGGAGATATTTACCACCGAAAGAAACGGTACAACAATGTTACAACGCTTTCGGCATAAGGGTTGGCTTAGGTGATAATTGGGAAGATATTTATGATAGTTGGAATAAAGAAATGAAATAAAAATGAAAGATTTACGTACAGCATTTTTGGTAAAATACCCCAAATATGAAATTATACTCAACATGTATAGTAAGGCGAACGATTGCCCGGCAACATGGGAGAATCTTTCAAAAGTCCGATTGCAGGCTTTTGTTGATTATATGGAAGAACGGCTGGCACCAAACTCTGTTCGCCAATATGCCGCCAAATTAAAAGCTGTATTGAACTTGTATAATGAAGAGGTTGAGCTACCTAAAGACTATAATAAAATCCTTTCAGTAAAAAATGTGAGAAGCACTAATGTTTGGCTTACTGATGAAGAACTTGAACGAATTATCACCTATGTTCCCAAGAATGCCAACGAACAATTGGTACGCACACAATTTTTAATAGGAGCCTTTACTGGTTGCCGTCATAGTGACTATACACGGTTGAACAACCGTAATATAGTGGATGGAATGATCTCTTATGTCAGCTTAAAGACTAAGACTCATGCCACAGTGCCATTGAAGCCAATTGTGAAAGAGCTACTAACAAACTTGCCTAAAGAAGAAGTTAGCGATCCGACATTCAACAATAATATCCGTAATATTTGCCGGAAAACCGGAATCACAGAAGCGGTTAAAATATTCAAGGCCGGAAAGGAAGTGGAAGGTGAAAAATGGGAATTTGTTTCAAGCCATACGGCACGCCGGAGTTTTGCAACCAATTTGTATTTACGGGGTGCCGATTTATACTCTATAAGCCAAATGATGGGACATGCAAGTGTGGAAATGACTCAAAATTATCTTTGCTGTGGTCTCCGTGAACAATCGGCACAAGTTATGGAGTATTTCAAATGAAACAAGCCACGCTAAATATCAGTAGAACTATTTTAGCGTGGCTCTCTTATGCTATGACAAAATCCGTTCCAACATTTCAAATTCCTTCTCTACTTCGGTATTCAAGACTTTGGCATATTCTTGCGTAGTACGCACATTAGTATGACCGAGCATTTTACTTACATTCTCTATCTTAACACCATAATTCAGGCACATCGTTGCAAATGTGTGCCGGCTCATGTGAACGGTCAAATTCCTATCAAGTCCTGCATAATCAGCAACAATTTTCAGTCGCAAATTATATTGTTGGTTAGTGATTTTCGGCAAAACAAAATTATATTTTTTCAGAATTTCCATAGCTGGAGAAAGCAAAACAATAAAATAATTTTCATCCGTTTTTACCCGTGCATCCAATATAACATATTTATCTCCACGCTTTTGCAATTCATGTTTAAAGTCAAATTTGGCAAGATCGGCATAGGCAATTCCGGTATATGCCTGAAAAATAAAAAGATCACGAACCCTGCAAATTGTTTCAGTAGGTATTCGGGCATTTTTCACCTTTTCGAGTTCGTCCACTGTCAAATACTTCCTGACTGAATGCTTACCACGTACAAGACGCTCTCCCTTGTACGGATCATCCTGCAACAAATCAAATTTTATAGCTTCACGAATATAACGTTTGTTGCGCTTATGGTAATTATATATTGTCGGCTGTGAATACCCCTTCGAGTGCAACCAATCATCATACAACGTTATATTTGCTTTTGTCAAGTCCGAGAAATATATTATTCTATCAAATTCTCGCAATGAAGCAACAAACGTCCGATGTGTCATTTTCGTGCTTTCTGCAATATCTCCACGTTCCTCAATTCTTCTTTCTATAAAATCTATGTAACTTTCTGATTTATTGGTATATTTCAAAAATCTATTCAGCTTATCAAAATCAAAAACTTCTTTTTTACTAATAAGCTCATTAATCCAATTTTGGATCACCCTGCGTTGTTCGTCAAGACACTGGTTCAGTTGAATCATCTCAACCGAGTTGATAATCTTTCTCCGATCATCCCATTGGTCGGAATAGACCTTAACGCCAGTGCCGATCCACTTTCTCTTACCTTCGCTCAAAACTTCAAGTTGAACGAGTCCTTTGTGTTTCTTTGTCGCAACCTTCTTGCGGTCAAAGACGAATCTCATTGTCGGATATTTCATATTCTTTTGAGTTTTGGTATCTACTGATTATCAATACAATAAAAATGGTATCAATGATGGTATCAAAGCCACTGGGAAAATCGGTAAAAATCGGGAAATACTGGTAAGTTTCCGGTAAATATACACCCAATTTCTGCATGTCTCTTATTCACTTCCAATACCTTAACCATCTGATATACAACAAAAAAGGGAGTAACTTATGTTACTCCCTTTCGCGGTGCGTACGGGACTCGAACCCGTGACCCCATGCGTGACAGGCATGTATTCTAACCAACTGAACTAACGCACCATTATTTCATTTTTTTTGTAGCTATCTCTCTCGATTGCGGTTGCAAAGGTAGGCATTTCTTTGATATCTGCAATAGCTATGACGAATTTTTTTTCAAGCGTTTTGTGCTGTATTTGCTTTATATCCTCATATTGAGAAGATTGTAAAAATGAGAGAAAAGTAAATTTAACAACTGTTTAGAAATTTGTTTATGCACTGTTTTGTTCTTGATATGAAAATCTCTCCTGGAGAAAACGAAACATTTCGGAGCTTGTTTTAAACTTCTTGCTCGAAAAGTTCTTTGTTTTGCAATAAATCGTTATTTTTGCGAACTCAAAACGAGAATGTTGTAATTTGAAAAATGATAAAAAACATTTTAGGATGATGAAAACAGCCAAACTGTTGCTGCACTGCCCTGACAAACCTGGCATATTGGCAGAAGTAACAGACTTTATAACGGTGAACAAAGGTAATATTATCTATCTAGATCAGTATGTAGACCATGTAGAGAATATCTTTTTCATGCGTATAGAATGGGAATTGAAGGATTTTCTGGTACCTCAAGAAAAGATTGAAGATTATTTTGCCACCTTGTATGCACAGAAGTATGAGATGAATTTTCGTCTCTATTTCTCCGATACAAAACCGCGCATGGCTATCTTTGTCTCGAAGATGTCCCATTGCTTGTTCGACTTGCTGGCGCGTTATACTGCCGGTGAGTGGAACGTAGAGATACCTCTTATCATAAGCAATCATCCTGATTTGCAGCATGTGGCAGAGCGTTTCGGTATTCCTTTCCATCTTTTCCCCATCACCAAAGAGACAAAGGAAGAACAAGAGAAGAAGGAAATGGAGCTACTGGCAGAACATAAGATAACTTTCATAGTGCTGGCACGCTACATGCAGGTCATTTCCGAGCAAATGATAAATGCTTATCCTAATAGGATAATCAATATCCATCATTCTTTCCTTCCGGCATTTGTAGGAGCGAAGCCCTATCATGCTGCGTTTGAACGTGGAGTGAAGATTATTGGAGCCACCAGCCACTATGTTACCACAGAGTTGGATGCCGGTCCTATCATAGAGCAGGATGTGGTGCGTATTACACACAAGGACACTGTGCAAGATTTGGTGAACAAGGGCAAGGACTTGGAAAAGATTGTACTTTCCCGTGCTGTTCAGAAGCATATTGAACGCAAGGTGTTGGCATATAGGAATAAAACAGTAATATTTAATTAGTTGATAATTGATGGTGTGGAACCAGTCATTACCTTTCAATTATCACCTTTCAATTGTCAATTCTCAATAAAAAAATGAAGGTTGCAGTTATCAAATATAATGCAGGCAATATCCGTTCGGTGGATTATGCTTTGAAACGCCTGGGAGTAGAGGCAGTGATTACAGCGGATGAGGCTGTGTTACGTGCTGCCGATAAGGTTATCTTTCCCGGTGTGGGAGAGGCGGAAACCACTATGGACTTTTTGCGTGCCAGTGGTATGGATAGGTTGATAAAGGAATTACGCCAGCCGGTATTGGGCATTTGTCTGGGCATGCAGTTGATGTGCCGTCATTCTGAAGAGGGGGATGTGGATTGTCTGGGTATTTTTGATACTGATGTGAAACGTTTCATTTCTCAGAGGCACGAGGATAAAGTGCCTCATATGGGATGGAATACCATTGCTCGGATAAATAGTGGCCTTTTTAAAGGCTTTACTAAAGAAGAGTTTGTCTATTTCGTACATAGTTTCTATGTGCCTGTCAGTGATTGTACGGCAGCCGTGACGGATTATATTCATCCGTTCAGTGCCGCTTTGCATAAAGACAATTACTACGCCACACAGTTCCATCCGGAAAAGAGTGGAAGTGTGGGAGAGCGTATTTTGCGGAATTTCCTGGAACTGTAAATCGCCAAATCGTAAATGAAATGATAGAACTGATTCCCGCTATTGACATTATTGACGGAAAATGTGTACGCCTTTCCCAAGGCAATTATGACAGCAAGAAGGTGTACAATGAAAATCCCGTGGAAGTGGCCTTGGAACTGGAGGCTCATGGTATCCGCAGACTTCATGTGGTCGATTTGGACGGTGCGGTTTCCCATCATGTGGTAAACTACCGCACGTTGGAACAGATAGCTGTGCGTACGTCTCTTATTATAGATTTTGGAGGTGGGGTAAAGAGTGATGAAGATTTGGTGATAGCTTTTGAGAACGGTGCGCAGATGGTGACTGGCGGCAGCATTGCTGTGAAGAATCCCGAATTGTTCTGCAAATGGCTTCAAATGTATGGCTCTGAGAAAATTATTCTTGGCGCTGATGTGAAAGAGCATAAAATAGCCGTCAATGGTTGGAAGGATGAGAGTGGTTGCGAACTGTTTCCGTTCTTGAAAGACTATGTGGAGAAGGGGGTTCATAAGGTTATCTGTACTGATATCAGTTGTGATGGAATGCTGCAAGGACCATCGATAGCGCTGTATAAGGAGATATTGGAGCACCGCCCTGAACTCTATTTGATAGCCAGTGGAGGAGTAAGTTGTGCTGATGATATCCGCCAGCTGGAAACTGCCGGTATACCTGCCGTTATTTTCGGTAAGGCTCTGTACGAAGGTCGCATTACCTTCAAAGAGCTGGAAAACTTTGTTGGTTGAAAGGTGAAAATTGAAAATTAAAAATTAATCACTTATAACTCATAACTCAAACCGCCGTGTTAGCAAAAAGAATCATTCCTTGCCTCGACATAAAAGATGGGCAGACCGTGAAAGGTGTCAATTTTGTGAACCTCCGCCAGGCAGGTGACCCGGTAGAACTGGCGCGTGCTTATAGTGAGCAGGGTGCCGACGAACTGGTTTTTCTCGACATCACAGCCAGTTTTGAAGGTCGTAAGACTTTCACAGAATTGGTGAAACGCATAGCTGCGAATATCAGTATTCCTTTTACTGTAGGTGGAGGCATTCATGAACTGGGTGACGTGGATAGGCTACTGAATGCAGGTGCCGATAAAATCTCCATCAATTCCTCTGCTATCCGCCGTCCCGGATTGATAGACGAGATTGCGAAGAACTTCGGTTCGCAGGTTTGTGTACTGGCAGTTGATGCCAAACAGACTGAGAAGGGATGGTGGTGTTACTTGAACGGTGGCCGTGTGGAAACGGATAAGGAACTGTTTGCGTGGACAAAAGAAGCCCAGGAACGTGGTGCGGGCGAGATATTGTTCACTAGCATGAATCACGACGGTGTCAAGACTGGTTATGCCAATGAAGCGCTTTCCAGCCTTGCCGACAATTTGTCCATCCCTATCATTGCATCGGGGGGAGCAGGTGTCAAAGAGCATTTTCGTGATGTCTTTTTGCAGGGAAAAGCAGATGCTGCTCTGGCAGCCAGTGTTTTTCATTTCGGAGAAATCAAAATTCCCGAATTAAAATCGTACCTTTGTGCCCAAGGAATTGCGATGAGAGGATGAAGGTGAGTTTACGATTGGACGATTTACGATTTACGATTGGGATTACTCAAGCAAATCATAAGTCTCCAGTCACTTAAAATAATTCAATCGTAAATAGTAAATAGCTAAATCGTAAATAAAATGGATTTTGACAAGATGAACGGACTTGTTCCGGCGATTATACAAGATGCAGATACCGCTAAGGTGCTGATGCTTGGCTTTATGAATAAGGAGGCTTATGACAAGACGGTGGAAACCGGAAAGGTGACTTTCTTCAGTCGTACCAAGAACCGTCTTTGGACGAAAGGCGAGGAGAGTGGTAACTTCCTGAATGTGGTTTCCATGAAGGAAGACTGTGACCGGGATACGTTACTGGTGCAGGTACATCCCGTAGGCTCGGTTTGCCATACCGGTGCAGATACTTGCTGGGGTGAGAAGAACGAACAACCTGTTATGTTCTTGAAGCTTCTTCAGGATTTTATCTGTAAGCGTTATGATGAGATGCCCGAAGGTTCCTATACGACTAGTCTTTTCCAGTCCGGTGTCAACAAAATGGCACAGAAGGTAGGCGAAGAGGCTGTGGAAACTGTCATTGAGGCTTGCAACGGTACGGACGAACGCCTGATTTATGAAGGAGCTGATTTGTTGTATCACCTCATCGTGCTACTCACATCCAAAGGATACCGCATTGAAGACCTTGCGCGTGAATTGGAGGAACGTCACAGTGCGACGTGGAAGAAACACTAAACAATTAAAAATTAATAATTAAAAATTAACAATTAAAAATTAAAAATTAAAAATTAAAATAGGGGTGGGCGAGGCGCTGATAAGATATACGGACGTAGAGATACACCAGCAGGAGTTGTGCGTACTGAACGGTGTGAATTTGGAACTTCACAAAGGGGAGTTCGTGTACTTGGTAGGTAAAGTGGGTTCTGGCAAGACGAGCCTGCTCAAGACTTTCTATGGTGAACTGGATATTGCATCGGGCAAGGCTGAGGTATTGGGGTATGACATGCTCCATATTAAGCGTAAGCACATCCCACAGTTGCGCCGCAAACTGGGAATCGTATTCCAGGACTTCCAGTTGCTGACAGACCGTACGGTGTACGACAATCTTGAATTTGTTCTCCGTGCTACCGGTTGGAAGAGCAAAGGGGAGATTAAGGACAAAATAGAAGAGGTGCTGAACCTGGTGGGGATGAGCAACAAAGGGTATAAGTTGCCCAATGAACTGTCGGGCGGTGAGCAGCAGCGCATTGTGATTGCGCGTGCAGTTCTCAACTCTCCGGAGATAATCCTTGCGGATGAACCTACCGGAAACCTGGATTCGGAAACCGGACATGTTATTGCAGAGCTTCTGCACGGCATCAGTGAAGCCGGCGCACTGGTGGTGATGACCACGCACAACTTGCAGTTGCTGCGAGAGTTTCCCGGTAAGGTGTACCGGTGCGCAGACCACCTGATGACTGATGTTACGGCAGAATACGCCCCTACAATAACCAATGATTAGTAGTTATCTCTGACTACTGATTCTTATAAAGAACAGAAATTAACGATAGAGCTCCGTAGCTGCCTACTTGTAGCTCGTAGCTTGTAACTATAAACTAATTAATACAGAAACGAAAATGAAAGTTTTAAAGTTTGGAGGTACTTCAGTAGGTTCGGCTCAGCGAATGAAGGAAGTGGCCAAATTGATTACCGATGGTGAACGTAAGATTGTGGTTCTCTCTGCCATGTCGGGTACCACAAACACATTGGTTGAGATTTCGGACTATCTGTACAAGAAGAATCCGGAAGGTGCCAACGAGATTATCAACAAGCTGGAAAGTAAATATCGCCAGCACATTGATGAACTTTTTGCTACTCCGGAGTATAAACAGAAAGGCTTGGAGCTCATCAAATCTCATTTTGACTATATCCGTTCTTATACCAAAGACCTCTTCACTCTGTTTGAGGAGAAGGTGGTGTTGGCTCAGGGCGAGTTGATTTCCACCGCCATGATGAATTACTATCTGCAGGAATGCGGTGTGAAGTCTGTGTTGCTTCCGGCTTTAGAATACATGCGTACGGATAAGAATGCCGAACCCGATCCGGTCTATATCAAGGATAAGCTTCAGATTCAGCTGGAATTACATCCGGATGCTGAGATTTATATTACTCAGGGGTATATCTGCCGTAACGCCTACGGAGAGATAGACAATCTGCAGCGTGGCGGAAGCGACTATACGGCTTCGCTGATCGGTGCTGCCATCAACGCTTCTGAAATTCAGATTTGGACGGATATCGACGGCATGCACAACAATGATCCCCGTATTGTGGACAAAACTGCGCCGGTGCGTCATCTGCACTTCGAAGAGGCCGCAGAGCTGGCATATTTTGGTGCCAAGATTCTGCACCCCACCTGCATTCAGCCTGCCAAGTATGCCAATATTCCCGTCCGTCTGCTCAATACGATGGACCCCACTGCTCCGGGTACACTGATTTCTAACGATACGGAGAAGGGTAAGATTAAGGCGGTGGCTGCCAAGGACAACATTACGGCTATCAAGATAAAGTCCAGCCGCATGTTGCTTGCTCACGGATTCTTGCGTAAGGTTTTCGAGATATTCGAGAGCTACCAGACTTCCATTGATATGATTTGTACCTCAGAAGTGGGTGTGTCCGTATCTATCGACAATGTGAAGCATCTTAATGAAATTCTGGATGACTTGAAGAAGTATGGTACAGTGACGGTGGACAAGGACATGTGTATCATCTGTGTGGTGGGCGATCTCGAATGGGAGAACGTCGGTTTCGAAGCCAAGGCATTGGATGCCATGCGCGACATACCGGTACGTATGATTTCTTTCGGTGGTAGCAACTATAATATTTCTTTCCTCATCCGAGAGTGTGACAAGAAAGTGGCGTTGCAGTCACTCAGCAATGCGCTGTTTAACGGCGAATAAATATTTTTTTAGGGTGTAGATTACGCGGATTGTACGAATTCTTTTTGTTTTTTATCCGTACAATCCGCGTAATCTACGCTCTAAAAAGAGTTGCAAACACTTCTTTCATTTCCTTTTTTAAAACTAAACAAAGATTACAGCTATTATATGAAAGGAACATTTCCCATCAATAAATTCCGCGAATTGCGTACTCCCTTCTATTACTACGATACAAAGGTTTTGCGTGATACGCTTGCCTGCATTCGTACGGAGGCGGCGAAGTATGGTAATTATTCAGTGTATTATGCCGTGAAGGCCAACGCCAATCCCAAAGTGCTTGCCATTATCCGCGAGAATGGTTTGGGTGCCGACTGTGTAAGTGGCGGTGAGATCCGTGCTGCCATCAAAGCCGGTTTTCCCACTGGCAAGATTGTTTTTGCCGGGGTGGGTAAGGCTGATTGGGAAATTAATCTGGGGCTGGATTATGATATTTTCTGCTTTAATGTGGAATCTGTCCCTGAGCTGGAAATTATCAATGAGCTGGCTGCCGCTAAAGGTAAGGTAGCCAATGTGGCTTTCCGTATCAATCCCAATGTAGGTGCCCATACCCATGCCAATATTACCACTGGGCTGGCCGAAAATAAGTTCGGTATCAGTATGCAGGATATGGACCGTGTGATAGACATTGCGCAGAATATGAAGAATCTGAGACTCATCGGACTGCATTTCCATATCGGTTCCCAGATATTGGATATGGGTGATTTCGTGGCTTTGTGTAACCGTGTCAACGAATTACAAGATAAGTTGGAAGCCCGTCATATCCGCATTGAGCACGTCAATGTGGGGGGGGGGCTCGGAATCGACTATGGTCACCCCAACCGTCAGCCGATACCTGACTTTAAAAGCTACTTCGAGACTTACAGCAGCCATTTGAAACTTCGTCCCCATCAGACGCTTCACTTTGAGCTGGGACGTGCGGTAGTGGGACAATGTGGTTCATTGATTTCGCAGGTACTTTATGTGAAGCAGGGTACCAACAAGCAGTTTGCCATCTTGGATGCTGGCATGACGGATTTGATTCGTCCGGCACTCTACCAAGCGTTCCATAAAATAGAGAATATCACTTCGGATGCGCCGGTTCAGGCTTATGATGTAGTAGGACCCATCTGCGAGTCTTCCGATGTATTTGGTAAGGCTATTGATTTGAATGGCGTGAAGCGTGGTGACCTTATCGCCCTCCGTTCGGCAGGGGCTTATGGTGAAATTATGGCTTCGGGCTATAACTGCCGTGAGCTTCCTCAAGGATATACATCGGACGAGCTGGTATAGAGCGGCTGGAGACGTGTTGCATGGATGACGAAGCATTCCAAGACCTTTGTTTTTGTATAAAAAATGTTATTGTGTGAACAACTTTTAAGGTTTCTTGTTACTTTTGTAATGATTTCAATTTTAATAAATACGATTATGATTACAGAAAAATTACAGAATGCAATTAATGAGCAGATTACGGCTGAGATGTGGTCTTCCAATCTTTATTTAGCGATGTCTTTCTATATGGAGAAAGAAGGTTATAACGGTATAGCTGCTTGGTTGAAGAAGCAGGCTTCTGAAGAAAAAGCTCATGCTTGCGAAATGGCTTCTTATATCATCAAGCGTGGCGGTAAGGCTAAATTGGATAAGATTGATGTTGTTCCTAATGATTTTGGTACTCCGTTGGAAGTATTCGAGCAGGTTTATGAACACGAATGCCGTGTTTCAAAGATGATTGATGCATTGGTGGATGTTGCTGCTGCAGAAAAAGATAAGGCTACACAAGATTTCCTTTGGGGATTTGTACGTGAGCAGGTAGAAGAAGAAGCTACTGCTGCTGGTATTGTGGATATGGTGAAGAAAGCTGGTACTACCGGAATCTTCTTTGTTGATGCAAAGTTGGGAGAACGCAAATAAGAAACAACAAAAAATCCCGCGGCTAATCAGTCGTGGGATTTTTTTGTTTGGTTATAACTTATAATTCACTTCAGCACTCCAAGCTCTTTCCCCACCTTAATAAATGCGGCAATACATTTGTCCAGATGTTCCTTTTCGTGTCCGGCAGAAATTTGTACGCGGATGCGTGCCTGGTCTTTGGGCACTACGGGGTAGTAGAAGCCGGTAACGTAGATACCTTCTTCTTGCATACGGGCGGCATAAATCTGGGAAAGTTTGGCATCATACAGCATGACGGCGCAGATGGCGCTCTGTGTCGGCTTGATGTCGAAGCCAGCGGCAGTCATTTTGTCGCGGAAGTAATTCACGTTTTCCAGCAGTTTGTCATGCAGGGTATTACTCTCTTTAAGCATCTTGAATACCTCGAGACTGGCGCCGATGATACCTGGCGCCAATGAATTGGAAAAGAGGTACGGACGGCTGCGTTGGCGCAGCAGGTCAATGATTTCCTTACGTCCGGTAGTGAATCCTCCCAAAGCGCCGCCAAAGGCTTTGCCCAAAGTTCCAGTGTAGATGTCTACGCGTCCGTAGGTGCCATATTGTTCGCTTACGCCGTGTCCCGTGGGGCCTACCACACCGGCAGAGTGTGATTCGTCCACCATGACCAGCGCGTCGTATTTCTCGGCAAGGTCGCAAATTCGGTCCATCGGGGCAACGTTGCCGTCCATGGAGAATACCCCGTCCGTAACAATGATACGGAAACGCTGTGCTTGGGCTTCCTGCAGGCATTTTTCCAGGTCGGCCATGTCGGCATTGGCGTAGCGATAGCGTTTGGCTTTGCAGAGGCGTACGCCGTCAATGATGGAAGCATGGTTCAGGGAGTCCGAGATAATAGCGTCTTCTTCGGTGAAGAGGGGTTCAAATACCCCGCCATTGGCGTCGAAGCAAGCGGCATAGAGAATGGTGTCTTCAGTCTTGAAGTAGTCGGAGATGGCTGCTTCAAGCTCCTTGTGGATGTCCTGCGTTCCGCAGATGAAACGTACGGACGACATGCCGTATCCGCGGTGTTCCATAATCTGCTGGGCGGCGGCAATCAGCCGCGGGTGGTTGGACAGTCCCAGGTAGTTGTTGGCACAGAAGTTCAGTACCTCTTTGCCTTTTACGGTGATGGCAGCTTGTTGTGCACTCTTAATCAGTCGCTCTTCCTTGTAGAGTCCGGCTTCTTTTATTTCAGCAATAGTCTTGCTGAGATGGTCTTTCATTTTACCGTACATAGCATTTTTATTTTTTAGGTAATACGTTGTCGTTACATTTCCCACAAAGAACATCATTTTTCTTGGAATAAACAATAACAATATGGCAGAAATATGAAAAAAAAGTGTGTATATTTGCACCATATATAATAACGAAACCTTATAAATAACTCGTATGAAGAATATTTTGGTAATTGGAGCTACCGGACAGATTGGATCGGAACTCACACTGGAGTTGCGCAAACGTTATGGCGATGACCATGTTGTGGCAGGATACATTCCGAGTGCTATGCCCAAGGGAGAATTGAAAGCATCCGGTCCTTCGGCTATTGCCGATGTGACAGACCGTCAGTCCATCGAGGTGGTGGCGCGTCAGTTCAAGATTGATACAATCTACAACCTGGCTGCCTTGCTTTCGGTAGTTGCCGAAAGCCGTCCGGCCATGGCTTGGAAAATCGGTATCGACGGGTTGTGGAATGTACTTGAAGTGGCGCGCGAGTACAATTGTGCCGTGTTTACCCCGAGTTCCATCGGTTCGTTCGGCGAAGCTACGCCTCACGTGAAGACACCACAGGACACTATCCAGCGTCCGCGTACCATGTATGGCGTGACTAAAGTGACGACTGAATTGTTGAGTGACTATTACTATACAAAATATGGTGTGGATACACGCTCGGTACGTTTTCCGGGAATCATTTCGAACGTGACCCCTCCGGGTGGCGGCACTACGGACTATGCGGTAGATATTTTCTACTCTGCCGTGAAGGGAGAAAAATTCGTATGTCCGGTGAAGGCCGGTACGTATATGGATATGATGTATATGCCTGATGCACTGAATGCGGCCATCTCACTGATGGAAGCAGCACCGGCAAGGCTGAAGCACCGCAACGCCTTCAACATCGCCTCCATGAGTTTTGACCCTGAACAGATTTATCAGGAAATCAAGAAGCATGTGCCTGATTTTGAGATGGTATACGAGATTGATCCGCTGAAGCAGGCCATTGCTGATAGCTGGCCCGACTCTCTGGATGACTCTTGTGCACGCGAGGAATGGGACTGGATGCCGCAGTATGACCTGGAGTCCATGACCGTAGACATGCTTGAGAAATTGAAGGCTAAATTAAATAGGTGACCGTAAGCGGTCCGCAAAGAATGAAAAAACTTTTATTGGGATTTTTGTTACTCGCCTTTTTGATTTCGTGTGGAAACAAAAAGGCGAAAATGGATTCCTTTGCTACCATTGCGGAAATGGTGGATTCGGCCGGTTACAAGGCCGATACGCTGCAGGAAGCAGAAGTGAAGGAAGAACCGAAGCCGATGGTGGCAGACGAGCTGTTTGATGATTTTATCTTCAATTATGCTTCGGATGATGCCCTGCAAAGGCAGAGGACGGTATTTCCTTTGCCCTATTATGACCGTGATACTCCGCTGAAGATAGAGGCGGACTTCTGGAAGCACGATTATCTGTTTACCAAGGAGAACTGTTACACCTTGCTTTTTGATAAGGAAGAGGATATGGACATGGTGGGTGATACTACGCTGACATCGGTACAAGTGGAGTGGATTTTCTTGAAAACGCGTATGGTGAAGCGTTATTATTTTGAGCGGAAGCGGGGAATGTGGATGCTCGAGGCCATCAACCTGCGCGAGATGGAGAAAGGTGAAAATGAGGACTTCGTGGAATTCTATACCCGTTTTGTGAGGGACAGTGTCTATCAAAGCAAGCATATCAGCCATCCGCTACAATTCATCACCATAGACCCTGATGACGAGTTTTCTATCCTGGAAACTACTTTGGATGTGGACCAGTGGTATGCCTTCCGTCCGGTAATGCCTACCGACAGATTGTCTAATATCAATTACGGACAGAAGAATGAGGACTTGTCGGATACCAAGATACTGAAGGTAAATGGTATAGGCAACGGGTACTCCAATATCTTCTATTTCCGCAAACGCGGTAAGGGATGGGAGCTGTACAAATATGAAGACACGAGCATTTAAAATAGAGGAGGAAAGGTTTGAGGAAAATACCCAATACATTTGGAATTGACGTTACTGCTGCAAGATTTCTGGAATACGGTTCGGAGGATGAACTGCGGGAATTGATTGCGGCAGGACATGTTGTTGCACCTTGGCTACATATCGGTGGAGGGAGCAACCTGCTCTTTATCAAGGATTATGAAGGCACGGTGCTGCATTCACGCATCGGTGGCCTGGAGGTGACGTCAGAGGATGAGGAGCACGTGTCGGTGCGTGTGGGCGCCGGTGTGATATGGGACGATTTTGTGGCCTACTGTGTGGAGCGGCGTTGGTATGGTGCCGAGAACCTTTCGCTGATACCGGGTGAGGTAGGGGCGAGTGCAGTACAGAATATCGGTGCCTATGGTGTGGAAGTAAAGGACCTGATAACATCCGTGGAAACCATAAACATGGCAGGGGAGAAGCGTATCTACGGAGTGGACGAGTGCGGCTACTCTTACAGAAAGAGCTTGTTTAAGCAACCGGAGATGAAGACCGTGTTTGTGACTTATGTGAACTTCTGCCTGGGTAAACGGGAACATTATACATTGGGTTACGGTACTATCCAGCAGGAGCTGGAGAAATATCCGGTGCTGAATTTGGAAACTTTGCGCCGGGTGATTATAGACATCCGTCAAAGCAAATTGCCCGATCCGAAGGTGCTGGGCAATGCGGGTAGTTTTTTTATGAACCCCATTGTGCCGCGTCGGCAGTTGGAGTCCTTGCAACGGGAATATCCGGACATGCCCCACTATGATGTGGATGCCGGCCGGGTAAAGATACCGGCTGCCTGGATGATAGACCGGTGTGGCTGGAAAGGTAAAGCGCTGGGGCCTGCTGCGGTGCACGATCGGCAGGCGTTGGTACTGGTGAATTCGGGTGGTGCCACGGGAGCGGATATTGTCGCTCTTTCAGATGCCGTGCGCGCTTCTGTCCGCGAGAAATTCGGCATTGATATTCACCCGGAAGTTTGTTTGATAAAATAGTAAGAGAGTTTTGACACACCCAAACATCGTTGTATATAACCTGATTTTAGAAATTTATTTGATTTAGTCAATGGGGAAACTCAGAATATTAGGAAGCGGGACTTCGACCGGTGTGCCTGAGATAGGCTGTACTTGTCCGGTCTGTACTTCCACTGACCCGCGGGACAACCGCTTGCGTGCGTCATCCCTGCTGCATACGGATGATGCGGTGATATTGATAGATTGTGGTCCTGACTTCAGGGAACAGATGCTGTGCGCCTCTTCTTTTGAGAAGATAGACGGCGTACTGGTGACACACGAACATTATGACCATGTGGGCGGTCTGGATGATTTGCGTCCGTTCGGTCGTTTTGCCGATATTCCTATCTACTCCGATGCCTACACTGCTGCCCATCTGCGGACAAGGATGCCTTACTGTTTTGTCGATAAAGTATATCCGGGAGTTCCGCGTATTTATCTGCAGGAAGTGGAGGCGGGGCAAGTGTTTCACATCAACAGGACGGAGGTGCTGCCTTTACGGGTGATGCACGGCAGGCTTCCCATCCTGGGCTACCGCATTGGCGGCCGCTTGGGATATATCACGGATATGCACACAATGCCTGAGGAATCTTATGAACAATTGAAAGGCTTGGATGTTTTGGTAATGAATGCTTTACGGCCAAAGCCGCATCCTACGCACCAGAGTATTTCGGAGGCGTTGGAGGCTGCCGGACGTATTGGTGTCAAAGAGACCTATTTTATCCATATGAGCCATCATGCAGGGCTTCATACTGACATCGAAAAGCGGCTGCCACCCCATGTGCACTTTGCCTACGATGGACTTGAAATAGATTTCTAAACTTTTTGAAACATTTGTTTTGTTTTATTAGTAGAAAATGTTATTTTTGCCAAAAGTTGATGAATAAATGCCATGAAACTCCGACTCCTCATACAGATAGCTGTCGTTGTGTCCATAGTGCTGCTATGTACCGGCTTTGGCGTGTATTCTTTCCTGCGGTTGAATTCGGTGGAGAACCGGCAGGATTTCAATCTTTATACTTTGGTGCCGCAAGATGCCACAGCCATACTCGAAACCGACCGTATGGCAGACCTCGTGGAAGATATCAATGAGTTGAATTGCAGCAAAGACAATCATTTTCTATACGTATCGGAGCTTTTTGTTTACTTGAAGAAGTATTTGTATACTTTGGTGGAAGATACTCCACATGGACTGAGTAAACAGATGAACAAGATGCTGATTAGCTTTCACGAGCCAGATACACCGATGAACCAAGTATTGTATTGCAGTTTGGGTTCGGGTGATTATGAGTTAGTGGAGTCTTTTGTGGAGAAGTACTGCTCCAGTTCGTTCCCTTCCAAGTATTTCGATTACAAGGGAGAGGAGATACGTATCTATCCCATGGTAGACGGTCGTTTTCTGGCTGCCTACTTCACTCCCGATTTTCTGGTTGTAAGTTTCCAGAAGCGTTTGATAGAACATGTGATTGATGCGCGGCGCAGCAAAAAGTCCCTGATGAACCTCCCTTCTTTCCGTACTATGCACGCGGGCAAACACAACAATGTAGCTGCCACAGTCTATGTGCGTATGAAAGGAGTGGGTATGGGGAAAACTACGGACGGTATTCGTTCGCAGACGCAGCTGGGCAGTTGGGCAGAGTTTGACATGAAGTTCAATGAAGATGCCATCTATTGTTCCGGTGTCAGCCACGGATCGGATTCCACACAGACGTTTATCAATGCCTTGCGGGTGCAGCAGCCGGTAGAGGACGGATTTTCCGGGTCTCTGCTTCCGTCTTCCACTTTCTTTTACGATCGCTGGGCAATGTCTGACAGAGATGCCTGGTTTGGCTTCACTGCCAGTCAGGAGTATGCCAAGGCCACCTATTCAGACTATATCAAGCAGCGCGACGAAGAGTGGATTGCTTACTTGAATGAGCATGCGGGGGAGAACGTGATGTCTTGCTTGTTTCAGTCGAAAGACACGTTGGACAAGCTGCCTTGCGCCGTGATGTGTATTCCTCTCAAGGATGAGCTGGCAGCGGAACGCTGCTTGCAGTCTTTGCTTTACAGTACTCCCAAGGAAGAGGATGCTCCGCTTATGCCGAAGGTGGTTTCAAATAATTCGTTGTATCCCAAAGCAAGGAGGTTTTCTAAATATGTGCTGCCCCGTAACACGCTGCTTACCCAGTTGACGGGTATCACGGAGTCTGCCCTTTATACCTTTGCCTGTTTCTATCGGGGTAGTCTGTTGCTGGCTCCTGATGCACTGAGCCTTTCTGCCTATATTGAAGCGGTGGAGAGTGGAGATGTATTGGACGGAACACCGGTGTATGAAGAGGGTATCGGCAGTCTTTCACCCATATATAATTTTGTAATGATGGTGGATATGGAGATGATGCTGAGTCAGCCGGAAACGTATGTGCGTCTGATACCGAACTTCTTCTTCCGCCAATCCAACTTCTTCCGTCACTTCATGCTTGCAGTACAGTTCACTTGTACAGAAGGGGTGGTTTATCCGAATATTGTATTGCTTTATAAGGGGGATGATTAATCAGTCGTGCTGTAGTGTGCTGAGGGATAATAGGCACAAGGAAAGTCAAAATATACATTCACCACAGAATTACACAGATTGCTGCAATTGAAGATGTCGATTATCAATGTTTTAGGGTAATATGCGTTAATCTGTACAATTTTGTGGTGAGTTATAACTTAGTTTTAGAACGGCAAGTCATCCTTTGCATCCCCTGCGAGGAATTCCGGTGCGGCAGTGGGAGCTGGCGGCGGAACGGGAGCGCCCGGAGTGGGTGCGGCAGTGCTTACGCGTTCTATCTTCCATGCGCGAATACTGTTGAACCAACGGTCTTGCCATTGGCGTGCGTCTATATCAAAAGATACTGTCAACTCTTCACCCATCTGAATATTGAACTGTTCTATTTTGTCTGCTCCAAACACGTCAAAACACATTTTACGCGGGTATTGACCATGATCTTCAATCACATATTCCTGTGCTTTCCATTCGTTACCCGACTTGGAAACTCCGCCTCTGGGCTGGAGTATAGCGATGATTTTTCCTGTAAATTCCATTGTTTTCTTTTTAAATGATGCGGCGAAGTTACAATTTTTTAGGAATATGAGACGAATATTCGGCTGTTTTTTCTTGCTATTTCTTTGTCGTAGGGAATTCTTTTTTTAACTTTGTCCGTCAGTTTGAAAAATATAAAAACGGTTTCTAAGACGTTAGCAAAATAAAAAACTTAAATATACAGAAGATATGAAATTTATCGTTTCGAGTACTGCGCTCTCCAGTCATTTGCAGGCTATCAGCCGTGTGATTAATTCGAAGAATGCGTTGCCTATTTTGGATTGTTTCCTCTTTGAACTGCAAGACGGAACCTTGTCTGCAACTGTTTCCGACAGTGAAACGACGATGGTCACTACGGTCGAAGTGAATGAAAGTGATATGGACGGCCGTTTTGCCGTCACAGCCAAAACCCTTTTGGACGCTTTGAAGGAAATTCCCGAACAACCGTTGACTTTTGAAATCAATACGGATTCCCTTGAAATCACGGTACAGTATCAGAACGGTAAATACAGCCTGATGGGGCAGAATGCGGACGAGTTCCCTCAGTCTGCCATGTTGGGTGACAATGCCGTACGTGTGGAAATGGATGCACAAGTGTTGCTGGGTGGTATCAACCGTGCCGTGTTTGCTACGGCTGATGACGAGCTTCGTCCCGTGATGAACGGTATCTATTTCGATATCACAACGGAGGACATCACGATGGTGGCATCAGACGGTCATAAGCTGGTGCGCTGCAAGACACTGGCCGCCAAAGGTAACGAACGTGCCGCCTTTATCCTGCCCAAGAAGCCGGCTTCGCTGATGAAGAATCTGCTGCCGAAAGAGCAAGGCATGGTGACTATCGAGTTCGACGAACGCAACGCTGTGTTCACACTGGAAAGCTACCGCATGGTGTGCCGTCTTATCGAAGGTCGCTATCCCAACTACAACTCTGTGATTCCGCAGAACAACCCTTATAAAGTGACGGTAGACCGCCTGCAACTGCTCGGTGCTTTGCGCCGTGTGTCCATTTTTTCTTCGCAGGCAAGCAGCCTTATCAAGCTGCGTATGCAGGAGAATCTAATTGTCATCTCCGCACAGGACATCGATTTCTCTACATCGGCCGAAGAAACACTGGTTTGCCAGTATGCGGGCAATCCGATGAGCATCGGTTTCAAGTCCACTTTCCTGATTGACATTCTGAATAACATTTCTGCCGATGAAATCGTTATCGAACTGGCAGATCCTTCACGTGCAGGTGTCATTATTCCGGTAGAGCAGGAAGAGAACGAAGACTTGCTGATGCTGCTGATGCCGATGATGCTGAATGACTGATGAATATTAGCAATCGGATTATGAGCTACGAGCTACAAGTGGCTGCGCAATTATGCCGCACGGTACTTGTAGCTCGTGGCTTGTAAGTTAAACTTATAATTTATAGCTCATAGCCAGAGCTTATAAAACGAAAAAACAATGAAATTGAATCTGAAAAATCCGATAGTCTTTTTTGATTTGGAGACTACGGGTACCAATATCAACTCAGACCGAATTGTCGAAATTTGTTACCTCAAGGTATATCCCAACGGGAATGAGGAGTCCAAAACCATGCGTATCAATCCCGAAATGCCCATTCCTGCCGAAGCATCTGCCGTTCATGGCATCTACGATGCCGATATAGCCGACTGCCCCACATTCAAGGAAGTGGCGCGCAACATTGCCAATGACATTGAAGGATGCGACTTGGCGGGCTTCAACTCCAACCGTTTTGATATCCCCGTCCTGGCGGAAGAGTTCCTTCGTGCCGGTGTGGACATTGACATGAGCCGCCGCAAGTTTGTAGACGTGCAGGTCATCTTCCACAAGATGGAGCAACGCACGCTGTCTGCTGCCTATAAATTCTATTGCGGCAAGAATTTGGAAGACGCCCATACGGCAGAGGCTGATACACGTGCCACCTACGAGGTGCTGATGTCGCAGTTGGACCGCTATCCGGAGTTGCAGAATGACGTGGCTTTCCTTGCCGACTATTCCAGCTTCAACAAGAATGTGGACTTTGCCGGTCGTATGGTTTACGATGACAAAGGTGTGGAAGTATTCAACTTCGGCAAGTACAAGGGCATGTCGGTATCCGATGTCCTGAAGCGCGATCCCGGCTATTACAGTTGGATTCTGAACAGTGATTTTACTTTGAATACCAAAGCCACGCTGACCAAGATACGTCTGCGTGAAATGACTCAGAAATAAATGGCAAATATACTGAAAGGGAAGAAAATAGTATTGGGCATTACTGGCAGCATTGCAGCCTATAAAGCATGTTATATTATTCGCGGACTGATTAAGCGTGGTGCAGAGGTGCAGGTGGTCATTACGCCTGCCGGTAAGGAATTTATTACCCCCATCACGCTCTCTGCCCTGACTAGCAAACCGGTTATCAGTGAGTTCTTTGCACAACGTGATGGCACCTGGAACAGTCATGTGAACCTCGGTCTGTGGGCAGATGCCATGCTGATAGCCCCGGCTACGGCTTCCACCATCGGCAAGATGGCGAATGGCGTGGCAGACAATATGCTGATTACCACCTATCTTTCCGCCAAAGCTCCGGTGTTTGTGGCGCCTGCCATGGACCTGGACATGTATGCCCATCCTTCCACCCAAAAGAATCTGGATATACTCCGTTCTTATGGAAACCACATCATAGAACCCGCTACGGGAGAACTCGCCAGCCATCTGGTGGGGAAAGGCCGTATGGAGGAACCGGAGAATATCATTTGCCATCTGGAAATGTACTTTGCTGCCAAAGAGGGAGACCTGGTGGGGAAGACAGTGATGATAACCGCAGGACCTACTTATGAGAAGATAGACCCGGTGCGCTTCATCGGCAACTATTCTTCCGGTAAGATGGGATTTGCCTTGGCAGACGAATGCGCTGCAAGGGGAGCCAAGGTGATACTGATTGCCGGTCCGGTGCAGCAGACCACTTATTTTCCGATGCATCAATACCATGCGGTAGAGTCGGCGCAGGAGATGTTCGATGCTGCATCCGCAGCCTTTGTCCATGCCGATGCCGCCATCTTGACGGCTGCTGTGGCAGACTATACTCCCGAACAAGTTGCCGATGAGAAAATCAAACGTGAAAAGACCGGGGAGATGAGTTTGAACTTGAAACCTACCCGCGACATAGCCGCTTTCTTAGGCAATCTGAAGAACGATACAGAGCACCAACGGCGCCTCCTCGTAGGCTTTGCCCTTGAGACTCATAACGAGCAGATGAATGCGGAAGACAAGCTCAACCGCAAGAATCTGGACTTCATCGTGCTGAACTCCCTGAACGACAAGGGAGCCGGTTTTCGTTGCGATACCAATAAAATCAGTATCATAGACCACCAGGGAAAGACGGACTACCCCTTGAAGTCCAAAGCCGAAGTGGCTACCGACATCGTAGACCGTCTGGTGAAAGATTTAAATAGTAAATAGTAAATCGTCAATATCCTTATGTTGCGTTCGCTTTACATACAGAATTATGCGCTTATTGAAAAGCTCGATATCAGCTTCAGCAGCGGTTTCTCGGTGATAACGGGTGAGACCGGTGCTGGAAAATCCATTATTCTGGGTGCCATCGGTCTGCTGCTGGGACAGCGTGCCGATGTGAAAGCCATTCGTGTAGGAGCTTCGAAGTGCATTATCGAGGCCCGTTTTGATATTTCCGCTTACGGTATGCAGCCTTTCTTTGAGGAGAATGAGTTGGAGTACGAGGAAGAATGCATCCTGCGCCGCGAGGTGTCCGCTTCGGGCAAGAGCCGGGCATTCATCAATGACACGCCTGCTTCATTGGCTCAGATGAAGGAGCTGGGAGAACAGCTGATTGACGTGCATTCCCAGCATCAGAACCTATTGCTGAACAAGGAAGGATTTCAGTTGAATGTACTGGACATCTTGTCGCATAACGAAGATGCCTTGTCTGCTTACCAGCATATCTTCGGAGCATGGAAGCAGGCACAGCAGGATTTGGAGGCCCTTGTTGCCCGTGCCAATCAGGATAAGTCGGACGAAGACTATATCCGTTTCCAACTGGAACAGTTGGAAGAGGCACACTTGTCTGCCGGTGAGCAGGAGGAGCTGGAGCAAGAGGCGGATACGCTGAGCCATGCGGAAGAGATAAAGGCCGGACTCTATCGGGTGGGGCAGACGCTCTACTCGGACGAAGGAGGCTTGTTGTCCGGGCTGAAGGAATGCTTGAACACGATGCTCGGCCTGCAGAGGGTTTATCCGGTTGCCGGAGAACTTGCCGAACGCATGGAAAGCACTTATATCGAGTTGAAGGATATTTCGCAGGAAGTGTCGGGTAAGGAGGATGAAATAGAGTTCAACCCCGAACGTCTGGAAGAAGTGAACGAACGTCTGAACTTGATTTATACGCTCCAACAGAAGCACCGCGTTTCCACTGTCGGCGAACTTCTGGCGTTGACGGATGAATACGCCGCCAAACTCTCTGCTATCACTTCGTCCGACGAGCACATAGAGGAACTGAAAGCGCGTTGCGACGCTTTATATAATAAGGTGAAAAAGCAGGCTGCTGTCCTCACCAAGGCGCGTACTGCCGCTGCCCGTGAAGTGGAGAAGCAGATGGCTGCGCGGCTGATTCCGTTGGGCATGCCCAATGTCCGTTTCCAGGTAGAGATAGGTGTCCGCAAAGAGCCGGGCATACACGGGGCGGATACTGTGAACTTCTTGTTTTCCGCGAATAAGAACGGGGCATTGCAAAGCGTCTCCTCTGTAGCTTCGGGCGGTGAAATAGCTCGTGTCATGCTTTCCATTAAAGCAATGATAGCCGGTGCCGTCAAGCTTCCTACCATTGTATTCGACGAAATAGATACCGGAGTCTCCGGCGAGATAGCCGACCGCATGGCGGATATCATGCAGGAGATGGGCGAGCAGGACCGCCAGGTAATCAGCATTACCCATCTACCCCAGATTGCTGCCCGTGGACGCGCCCATTACAAGGTGTACAAGCAGGACAACGAGACGGAAACAAACAGTCACATCCGTCGTCTGACCGACGATGAACGCGTGGAAGAAATAGCCCATATGCTGAGTGGTGCTAAGCTGACCGAAGCCGCACTGAACAATGCCAGAGCATTGCTGGAAGTATCAAATAGTAAATAGTAAATCGTCAAATAGTAAATACCCATATATGGTTGATAACAGTGAAATGATTTTCGGCGTCCGTGCCGTGATAGAAGCCATTCAGGCAGGAAAAGAGATAGACAAGATATTGGTAAAGAAGGACATTCAGAGTGATTTGTCAAAAGAGCTGTTCGCTGTCTTGAAAGGGACTTTGATACCGGTACAGCGCGTTCCGGTGGAACGCATCAACCGCGTGACGCGGAAGAATCACCAGGGAGTGATTGCCTTCATCTCTTCAGTCACTTACCAGAAGACGGAGGACTTGGTACCTTTCCTTTTCGAGCAGGGCAAGAATCCTCTGTTTGTGATGCTTGACGGCATCACGGATGTCCGCAATTTCGGCGCCATTGCCCGTACTTGCGAGTGTGCGGCGGTAGATGCCGTGATTATCCCTGCACGGAACAGTGTATCTGTCAACGCAGATGCCATGAAAACCTCGGCAGGAGCCTTGCACACCTTGCCCGTTTGCCGCGAACACAGCTTGAAAGAGACCCTGCAATTCCTCAAGAATAGTGGTTTCCATATTGTGGCAGCCACGGAGAAAGGCGATTACGACTATACCAAAGCCGACTATACCGGTCCGATGTGTATCATTATGGGTGCCGAAGACAAGGGGGTGTCCTATGACAACCTGGCGTTGTGTGACGAGTGGGTGAAGATTCCCATGTTGGGAACCATCGAGTCCCTCAATGTTTCCGTTGCAGCCGGCATTTTGATTTATGAAGCGGTAAAACAAAGAACCAACTAAGATATGAAAAAGAAATTGCTGTTGATGCTCACTCTCTGTTTATTGGCTCAGTGGAGTGTGGCACAAGCCCCGAAGTGGGTAGACAAAGCCAAACGTGC
Source organism: Bacteroides sp. Marseille-P8574 (assembly GCF_902825465.1). Classification (NCBI taxonomy): domain Bacteria; kingdom Pseudomonadati; phylum Bacteroidota; class Bacteroidia; order Bacteroidales; family Bacteroidaceae; genus Bacteroides; species Bacteroides sp. Marseille-P8574. Next base: position 614,567 of record NZ_CADEBE010000002.1, on the reverse strand, counting down.
GGTTTTCTCGGTAGTGACTTACGACCAGAACGATAAGATACTGAATACTGGAAACGGCTTTTTTGTCACTGAAGATGGCATTGCGCTTTCTGACTACACCTTGTTCAAAGGTGCCCAGCGTGCCGTTGTGATGAGCTCGGACGGGGCACAGATGCCGGTGGAGGCCATTATGGGAGCTGATGACATGTACGATGTTGTCAAGTTCCGTGTCGGCATCCCCGGAAAGAAAGTCACGGCGCTCACTTTGGCTGCTGTGGCTCCGGCTGTCGGCGCGGATGTATATTTGCTGCCTTATTCCACCCAGAAGGACCGTTCTTTTACTACCGGGAAAGTAAAGGAGGCTGATAAGATTTCCGGCAACTATTCCTATTATACGCTCGATATGCGTCTGAAGGACAAGATGGTGAGCTGTCCGCTGATGACTGTGGACGGGCAGGTCTTCGGCCTGGCGCAGAAGTCCTCCGGACAAGACACGGCTACCATCTGCTATGCCATTGACGCTAATTTCGCCATGTCGCAGAATATCTCCGCATTGTCTTATGGAGATATGTCATTGAAGGGCATCAGTATCAAGAAGGCATTGCCCGATACCGAGGAGCAGGCTTTGGTGTTCCTCTACATGGCTTCTTCCCAACTGTCTCCGGAGAAGTATATGGAGACTCTGAACGATTTCATTGCACAATATCCTGCCAGTGCCGACGGTTATCTGCGCCGTGCTTCCCAGCATCTGTTCATGTCCCGTGAAGATGCTTCCATGGATAAGGTTGCTGCAGACATGGATAAGGCTTTGGAGGTTGCCGCAAAGAAAGATGATGTGTATTACAACCGGGCCAAGATAATCTATAATTATGCATTGGGCAAGCCCGAGAAAGTTTATAAGGACTGGTCGCTCGACAAGGCTCTGGACGAGGTACGGAAAGCGATAGCCATTGACGAACTTCCGGTTTATGTCCAGTTGGAGGGTGACATCCTGTTTGCCAAGCAGGAGTATCCGTCGGCATTTACCAGCTATGATAAAGTGAATAAGACCATTCTGGCATCTCCGGCTACCTTCTTCAGTGCCGCCAAGACCAAGGAATTGATGCAGGCACCTGCCGAAGAGGTACTGGCTCTGATGGACAGCTGTGTGGCCCGCTTTACCCAGCCCTATACGGAGGAAGCCGCCCCTTATTTATTGGAGCGTGCCCAAGCCCGCATGAATGCAGACCAGGCGCGCAATGCCATGCTGGATTATGACGCCTATTACAATGCCGTGAACGGTAAAGTGAACGACATGTTCTACTATTACCGTGAGCAGGCTGCTTTGAAGGCCAAGCAGTACCAGCGTGCGCTGGACGATATGGCGAAGGCCATCGAATTGAATCCGGAGGATTTGACCTACCGTGCCGAACTGGCAGTGGTGAATCTTCGCGTGGGACGTTACGAGGAGGCGTTGAATGTGCTGAAGGCTGCCTTGGAGAAAGACCCTAAGTATGCCGAGGCCTACCGTCTGATGGGTATCGCCCAGCTGCAGATGAAGAAGGACAAGGAAGCTTGTACCAGCTTTGCCAAGGCAAAGGAATTGGGTGATCCCAATGTGGATGCTTTGATTGAGAAGCATTGCAAGTAAAGGGATGGGATAGAATAAAGGCTCTGCTTTCGCAAGCAGAGCCTCTGTTTTGGGGAACTCCCCCGTGTTAAATGAGTTAAGTCTAGGTATAACAGGTTATGAGTGAAATTACGTTGTTTTATTTATAAAATGCGTGGATTTCCGGAATACTGCATATACTTCTGATTTTTTTATTTCAAAAAAGAAAATAGACTCGATTATTAATAAAAACAAACTTTAACAATTATGAAGAAAGTGATTTGCAGCCAGCAGGCACCGGGCGCCATAGGCCCTTATAGCCAGGCTATCGAAGCTGGCGGAATGGTATTTGTATCAGGCCAGTTGCCCATTGACGCAGCTACCGGAATGATGGCTGAAGGTGCGGAAGCGCAAGCCCGCCAGTCCTTGGAGAATATAAAGCATATCCTGGAAGAGGCAGGGCTGGGTATGGCGAATATTGTGAAGACAACCGTTTTCCTGGCAGACATGTCCTTGTTCGCTGATATGAACAAGGTATATGCCACTTATTTTGACGGTGCTTTCCCGGCACGTTCGGCTGTGGCAGTGAAGGCGCTGCCTAAAGACGCCTTAGTAGAGATTGAGTGCATCGCGGTTCGCTAACAAGTCGGCAACAATGAAACTGCTGCCTCCCACGAAGATGAAATCTTCCGGGAGGCTTTTTTCTTGTGCGGCCCGCACAGCGGCGGGTACATCAGGATAGCAATCTCCTTCCAGACCTGCTGCTTCGGCAAGCTCCTGCAGTTCGCTTTCGGGCAATGCCCGCTTCACGCTGGCTTTGGTGAAGTAGTAGGTCGCTTCCCGGGGCAGCAGGGCCAGTACCCCCCGTATATCCTTGTCATTGACCATGCCTATGACGATGTGTAGCTGGCGGTAAGTTTGCTGTTTCAGTTGTTCTGTAATGTAGGTGATGCCTCCCACATTGTGGCCGGTGTCACAAATCAGGGTGGGCGACTCCTGCAGTTTTTGCCAGCGTCCCATCAAGCCTGTCAGTTCCACCACACGGGCAAAGCCACTGCGCACCGCTTGTCCGTCCAGCCGGTAGCCGGCTTCTTTCAGTAGCGGGAGGGCAGTGAGGACGGTCCGGGCATTTTTCTGCTGGTAGAGCCCTTTCAGTTCGTATTCTATTCCGGGATAGTCCTCACGGTCATTCTCTTCGGCAAAGTAGATGGGGGCACCCGTTGTCTGTGCTTTTTCCAGAAATACCGGTCTCGTTTCGGGAGTGGTTTCGCCGATTACAACGGGAATACCACCTTTAATGATTCCTGCCTTCTCTCCTGCGATTTTTGCCAAGGTGTCCCCCAGAAATTGGGTATGGTCAAAACTGATGTTGGTGATGATGCATACATCCGGATGGATGATATTGGTACAGTCCAGGCGTCCACCTAGTCCCACCTCGATTACGGCTACATCCACCTTCTCATCAGCAAAGTAGCGGAAGGCCATGGCGGTGGTCAGCTCAAAGAAAGAGGGATGGAGAGGTTCGAAGAAGCCACGTTCCTGCTCTACAAAACGGATGACGTATTCCTCGGGTATAGGCTGTCCGTTAATCCGGATGCGCTCCCGGAAATCCACCAGATGGGGCGAGGTATAGAGCCCGACCCTGTATCCTGCCTCTTGCAGTATGGCGGCAAGTGTATGTGAGCAGGAACCTTTTCCATTGGTACCGGCCACATGAATACTGCGGAAACTGCGGTGGGGATGTTCGAAGTGTGCGTCCAGGGTCAGAGTGTTTTCCAATCCTTCCTTGTATGCTGAGCCGCCCACTTGCTGAAACATGGGCACACTGTTATATAAGTAAGTTAAAGTGTCCTGATAATCCATCTTTTATAATATTTAACGGAGAAGCAATCCTTTCTCCCTATTAATTTGTTATCTTTAAAAGCGACAAAGATAATGCAGACCGAACGCAATCAAGCTTGCTTGAAATTGCTTGCAGTGTAGCTTATCTTAAGCTTATGCAAAGGTATTAACAATTTAAATCTAACGTGTATGGGAGCTAAGAAAAATTTTGTGATTGATACAAATGTGATTCTTCATGATTATAACTGTTTGAAGAATTTTCAAGAGAATGACATTTATCTTCCCATCGTAGTCCTTGAAGAACTGGACAAATTCAAGAAAGGTAATGAGCAGATTAATTTCAATGCGCGTGAGTTCGTCCGTGAGCTAGATTTGATTACCGATGACAATCTGTTCACCAAAGGAGCGCCATTGGGAGAGGGCTTAGGCCGTCTGTTTGTGGTGGCAGGCATGGTGGACTCTCCCCGGGTACGTGATTCCTTTCCCGAACGCATTCCCGACCATCAGATTCTGTCGGTAGTGGACTGGCTTTCTACCAAAAAGCCTAAAATGAAAACCATTCTTGTCACGAAAGACGTGAATCTGCGCATGAAGGCGCGTTCCATCGGTCTGCTGTGCGAAGACTACATCAATGATAAGGTAATCAATGTGGATATATTCGAAAAGTCGAATGAAGTGTTCGAGGGTATTGACCCTGCGCTGATAGACCGCATTTATTCTTCCAAAGAAGGACTGGACATCAACGAGTTTGATTTTAAGGACATCATTCGTCCTAATGAATGCTTTGTGCTGAAGAGTGACCGCAGCAGTGTGCTTGCACGTTATAATCCCTTTACCCATTCGATTTGCCGGGTCAACAAGACAAAGAACTATGGCATTGAACCGCGCAATGCTGAGCAGAGCTTTGCTTTTGAGGTGCTGAATGACCCGAACATCAAGCTGGTTGCCCTGACTGGTAAGGCGGGAACCGGCAAGACCCTGCTGGCACTGGCCGCTGCATTGGGAAAACTTACCGACTACAAGCAGATTCTTCTGGCACGTCCCATCGTAGCCCTATCCAATAAGGACCTTGGATTCCTTCCCGGTGATGCCAATGAGAAAGTGGCTCCTTACATGCAGCCTTTGTTTGATAATTTGAATGTAATCAAGCATCAGTTCGCTGCCAATTCCTCTGAAGTGAAACGCTTGGAGGATATGCAAAAAAGTGAACAATTGGTCATCGAGGCATTGGCCTTTATCCGCGGGCGCAGCTTGAGCGAAACCTACTGTATTATTGATGAAGCCCAGAACCTAACTCCACATGAGATTAAGACCATCATCACCCGTGCCGGTGAGGGCACGAAAATGGTGTTTACCGGTGATATTCAGCAGATAGACCAACCCTATCTGGACAGTCAGTCCAATGGACTTGTCTATATGATAGACCGTATGAGGGACCAGAACTTGTTTGCCCATGTCAATCTGGTGAAAGGAGAACGTAGCCAGTTGAGCGAGTTGGCAAGTAATCTGATGTAGCGGATATCGCATTTTCCGGGGTAAAACTATTTCTATCCCGCTTTCCGGCTGCTAAAACAGGGGAAGGCGGGATGGTTTCTTTATAGAGGATAGATAATTATTATAACATTTTTTTATCGATTTTTTGCCCGTTTTGACTAAAATAGTGTATCTTTGCCTCGCCTAAAACAAAACTGTCAAGCAAAATGAAGCGAAATTTTTTTCATCGGTATCTTTCCGCGAAAGTGCTTCCGATATGGACTATTCTATTAATTGACGTATTTATCATCGTCATATCCAGTATGTTGGCCTATGCTCTCCGATATGATTTCAGAAGTATTTTTTTTGAATCCTCTACCATTGACAAGACCATTTTATGGACGGTTGCTGTCAACTTGATTTTCTTCCGTGTTTTCCGTACGTATTCCAATGTGCTGCGCTTTTCCTCCTTTGTGGATATCATGCGAATTTTTGTGTCATTGACTGTGTCGTATGCACTGCTGATGATAACGAGTGTCCTGACGGAAAGCTATTTGGAGTTTAACCTGGCTCCGGTCAGCGTGCTGTTCATGTCCTATATCATCAGCTTTGCCATGATGGCATGCTCCCGTGTGGTTGTCAAGACTTTCTTTGAGGCGCTGAACTTTGACGGCACCCATAGTGCCAATGTGTTCATTTACGGTGCCAAGGAAGCCGGGGTCAACATTGCCAAGGCATTGCGTGTCAATCTGCGCAACCACTACCGTCTGCGTGGATTCATTGCGGACGAACCTGAGCTTATCAATAAGGTGATGATGGGGGTCAAGGTGTTCCCCAACGATGATACGCTGATTGATGTGCTGAACGACCGCGATGTGCAGACCATTATCATTTCTCCCGCCAAGATGGAGGAACTGAAGAAGTCCGACATGGCTGATCGCCTGCTGGTGCACAACATCAAACTGATGACCGCGCCTCCCTTGAGCGAGTGGAACGGCCAGGCATTGAGCCGCACGCAGTTGAAGGAAATTCAGATTGAGGACCTGCTTCAGCGCAATCCTATCGAGATAGATATCCATAAGGTTGCCTCTCATCTGGAGGGCAAGCGTGTGATGATTACGGGCGCCGCCGGCTCCATCGGCAGCGAAATCATGCGCCAGGTGGCTTCGTTCAATCCCTATAAGCTTATTTTAGTGGACCAGGCCGAGACTCCTCTGCACGACATCCGTCTGGAACTTCAGGACCGTTGGCGCGACATCGATGCTGAGACCATCATAGCCGACATCTCCAATGCCACGCGCATGGAGGATATCTTCAGGGAGTTCAAGCCCCAGTATATTTTCCATGCGGCCGCCTACAAGCATGTGCCGATGATGGAGGACAACGTTTCCGAGTCCATCCAGGTGAACGTATTCGGCACGCGCACCGTTGCCGATCTTGCCGTGAAATACGGTGCCGAGAAGTTTGTGATGATTTCTACGGACAAGGCTGTTAACCCTACAAACGTGATGGGCTGTTCCAAGCGTATTTGCGAGATTTATGTGCAGTCTCTTGCGAAGAAGTTGCAGAAGGAGGGAGGCCATGCCACTCAGTTCATCACTACGCGTTTCGGCAATGTGCTGGGTTCCAACGGTTCTGTCATTCCCCGTTTCCGTGACCAGATTCAGCGTGGCGGTCCGGTGACGGTGACCCATCCTGAGATAATCCGTTACTTCATGACCATTCCCGAAGCTTGCCGCCTTGTTCTTGAGGCCGGCAGTATGGGCAACGGCGGTGAAATCTATATCTTCGACATGGGTAAGTCGGTGAAGATTGTGGACCTTGCCAAGCGTATGATCAGCCTTTCCGGACGTACGGATGTGAAGATTGAATTTACCGGTCTCCGTCATGGCGAGAAGCTCTACGAGGAACTCTTGAATGTGAAGGAGCTTACAAAGCCCACCTATCATGAGAAGATTATGATTGCCACGGTGCGTGAGTATGACTATGACGAGGTGAAGGAGCGTATCCAGAAGCTGATTGATGTAAGTTACACCTATGACCAGATGAAAATTGTTGCTGCCATGAAGGATATTGTTCCGGAATTCGTGAGCAAGAATTCCTGCTTTGAGGCGCTGGATAAGAAGAAATAAAAAGATAGCGGTATAGTATAAAATGAAAGGGTGATAACGTCATTGTAGTGTTATCACCCTTTAATTTTATTGTCTTCTTGTCAGCCTTTTGTCTCATTCATGTGAAGAGAAGTATTTCAAGAACTGTGTACGTTCGAAAGTATTGACTCCCTTCGGGTCGTTTACGTTCAGAATACCTTTGAACTGGCTGATGGTTTCCATACCTTTGCGGTCCATCCACAAGTTGAGGAAGCGGATGTATTCTTCAATGATGGTAGCTGAATTCTGATAAAGCACACTGCATATCTCTACGGCCGAAGCACCTGCTAATATTGCCTTGACAACGCCTTCGGGCGAGTGGATACCACCGGAAGCGGCATAGTCCAGCTTGTTTACGGCTGCCGAAGCGATGCCTATCCAGCGCAGGGCTTTAGACAAATCGGCTTCGTTGCTGAATACGTTGCCGGATACTTGTATCATTTTCTCAATGTTGATGTCCGGCTGGTAGAAGCGGTTGAACAGCACTACTGCGGCGGCGCCGTTGGCGTACAGTTGGTCTATCAGAACTATCGGGTTGGTCAGGTTGTCACCCAGCTTCATGATGACGGGTATCTTGACCGTCTTCTTGATGTGGCTCAGAATGTCGATGTGGCGTTGCTCGAAACTGCCGTAAGCATATTGTACATCCGTCTGCAGTGCAAGGATATTGATTTCCAGTGCGTCTGCACCGGCTTCTTCTATTTTGGCGGCAAATTCCACCCAGTCGGCATTCTGATAGCAGTTGATGCTGGCTATGATGGGGATATTGCAAACCTTTTTGCTTTCCTTAATCAGGTTCAGATATTCACCCAGCTTATGTTCGCGGATATATCCTACAAGGTAGTCACTGCCTTCGGGGTACATGTTCGGGTCTCCCATCCAGTCAGCCTCCATCATGATTTGCTCTTCAAAAAGTGATTTTAGCACAATGGCACCTGCGCCGGCCTCAGATAGTTTCTGGTTCTTGGCGGCGCTGTCTGTCAGTCCGGAGCTGCTGACGATAATGGGGTTTCTGAGTTTCAGCCCTGCAAAAGTAGTTTCTAATGTTGCCATGATAATGATTTTTTATGGTTAATAGTTTCTTTCTCCAAAAATCTTGCTTCCTACACGTATCAAGGTGCTCCCGGCTGCAATGGCCTCGTGGTAATCGTGAGACATCCCCATGGACAGTTCCCGGAATGACTCTGCATCGGCAAACCATTTGGCTTTCGCTTCATTGAAGAAGCTGCTTAAAGAACAAAACTCTGTTCTGATTTGTTCGTCATTGTCCGTATTCGTGGCCATGCCCATCAATCCGCATATCCGGATATGCTTGAGCTCTCTCCATTCACCGGCCGCCAGCATTTCCCGGCATTCGTCAAAGCTGAATCCAAACTTGGTCTCTTCCCGGGCAATGTGCAGCTGCAGCAGGCAGTTGACGGTTTTTTCGGCTTTGGCAGCCTGCTTGTTCACTTCGGCCAACAGCTTGTAGGAGTCTATGCCATGAATCAGCGCTACGTAAGGAACGATATATTTTATTTTGTTTGTTTGCAGATGCCCGATGAAATGCCATTCTATGTCTTTGGGCAGACTTTCGTATTTGGCGGTCATTTCCTGCACCTTACTTTCTCCGAACACACGCTGGCCGGCACGATACGCTTCTTCTATCGCCTCGTTGGGGTGAAATTTGGAAACAGCCACCAGCCGTACCTTTTCAGGCAGTTCGCTCAGTACTTGTTTTAAATTCTCTGCAATCATCGTTTTTTTGAGTTATGAGTTATGAGTTATAAGTTATGGCTCGCAATAATAATTCATAACTTATAACTCATCACTTAAATTAAACTTCCGGTTTGTCGTCGGGCTCTGCACTGTACGGATATACATCCATAATGGCGGTTTCCGCTACAGATGCTATCTGATAGTCGGCCATTGTGCCTTTCATGCCCTCATCCAGTTTCTTCACTGCATCACGCAGGTCGGCAGCCTGCACCAATACCTGGGTAGAGGTTTTCTTTTCCGCACCGCTTTTCTCGTCCAGTGTGATGAAAACCAGTTTACATTTAAACCAGCGGTCGGCAGCTTCCTCTTCGCTGGGGAACAATTCGCTATAGTTGGCACGTTTGATGTCCGATACGGTGAACTCTCCCGAAATGAACGGCGTCATCTCTTCGATGATGCGTGCTTCCGCTTCCGTAAAACTGAGGGCATCCACCAGGTACGGTTCGGTCACCTTCTTGTTCATTCCATTTTCCATTGTTTTCTCGTAACGGATCTTACATTCAAACCATGTATGCATTGCCATAATTTTCTGTTTTTAATTATTGATTTATTGTTAGTTAAGCTGCTTTATGCGTGCCTATGCCCGCCGAAAGCAGTGCAAAGATAGCCAAAAACTAAATGGATATAAAAAGTTGCCTTGCATTTTACGTGAAAATTTTATTGGAGAACCGGGACGGTACGTATGGGCATAAAAAAAGGAGTACCGCTGTACTCCAACCTTTGTTAACCTTAAATCTAATACTATGAAAAACACATTGCAAATGTACGGACTTTTTCGACATTTGCAAGAGTGTCGGGGCATAAAATGTGTATTTGTAACACTTATTATATTTTATGCCTTTGTACTACATCTTTTTTAAAACTTGAGGCGTGTTGCTGAAACATAAATTTGCATCTGTTTTGCTTCCACACTTCCACTCATCTCCTGTATCTCCCTATTCATCGGCATTTGCCCTGCGGTGGAAGCAATCTGAAAAGGTGGAAGTAAAATTTGCTTCCACCTGCCAAAAACGCCTGAGTTTTGCCGTAACTTATTATCCTTTACCATAATACCGCGCGTGGGTTACATAAATCGGTCAGTGTAGTTTTCTTGCATTTTCGAGTTTGCCCGACTATGAATAGTGGAGTCTAATGTCTTTTAAGTTGCTGTACAATACGTTTGCACCTTGTGCGCAATAGGCGCGGGCTACGTACTTCATCTGTAAAAGCCTTGGAGCTAGTGACGCCTAACGGCCATGAACAACCCTGCTTATGGTCGTTAAACGATTGCTTCATGGCCATTAGCAGAGCTGTTCATGGCCGTTAGGCGTTATTAATTCCCTATGCAACAGTGGACATACTTACTTACGTAACTTCAATAATGCATTTATGAGGGTAAGATGTTGGAATGTAGAATGATATATTGGAAATGATGAGGTGTTTTTTAAACGTTCGTTTAATGAACGTCTATTTTTAAGAAAATAAGTAGAGGCATAAAAGTTAAAAAGGAACAGAACTTTAAGATGTCAAATGTTAGATATATACTACTGTTATTCAGTATATTAGAATAAAGCAGGAAACACTTTGGAAATATTTTTATTAAACATTTTGTTAGTTCAAAAAATACGGCTTATCTTTGCGTTCATTAAACGAACGTTTATTGGACACTTATATGAGTCTAATATCTTCTTTAATAGCTTATTATCATTGCAAAAGTGTGCAATACGGTTTGGGTGAGAAAATGTCTCGTTCAAACCGCGAAGCGCACCCGGAACTGAGCTGATTCATTCGAAAGGAAATCCCTAAGTGACTGAACAACAGAAATATTGGTTTGCAGCCCGCACCCGTGACAAGCAGGAATTCACAGTCCGGAAATCTCTGGACCGACTCAAATCGGAAGAGCATTTGGATTTTGACTATTATCTTCCCACGCGTTTTGTCATTTCTCAATTGAAATATCGCCGTAAGCGTAGCGAAGTTCCGGTAATCCGTAATCTGGTGTTTGTTCATTCCTCCAAGCAGACAGCCTGCGATATTTCCAACATTTATAATGTCCCCCTTTTTTATATGAAGGATCTTGCCACGCATTCCATGCTAGTGGTACCGGATAAGCAAATGGAGGACTTTATGTTCGTGATGGATCTGAATCCTGACGGTGTCAGCCTTGATAGCGAAATTCTTACTGTTGGGCATAAAGTAAAAGTTATCAAAGGCGAACTCAGCGGTATTGAAGGTGAAGTTGCCGTCGAAGCCAATAAAACATACGTCGTCATCCGTATTAAAGACCTTTTGACTGCAAGTATCAAAGTCCCCAAATCCTATCTGAAAATAATAAAAGATTAATGATGCTTTATCATTCTGAACTTATTGAAGCAGCTCTTCCCCTTTGTTTATAAATAATAGAAAACTTAATATAAAGATGAATTCTTTACTTTCCCGTGCTCTTGAGCTTCAGCGTGTTGCTCATGAGTTGATGTGTCTTGGCATGGACGGTACTCCCGTTTATTCCGATACGTTTTGTAGATTGAATAAGGAGGTGCTTGTGCAGTCCGATTCCCTTTTCCCCGTTCAAGGTTCTGGTGTAGAAGAGGAGGCCAATGTATGTTTGGCTCTCTTGATTGGTTATAATGCCACTATTTATGATAATGGGGATAAGGAGCAAAAGAAACAGACTGTTTTGAATCGTGCTTGTCAGATTTTGGGACAGCTTCCTGCCTCTTTGCTCAAGGTACGTTTGCTGGCTTATACGTATGGCGAGGTTTATGAGGAATCTTTGCTTCAGGAAGCTCATGCTATTATAGATGGTTGGGGTAAGGAAGTCATGACGGCAGAGCAAGTGGAGTTGGTGAAGGAGTTGAGGAATATTGAGGAGAATCCTTATCCGTTTGAGGAAGTTGAAGATTGATTTTGAATAATATAGATATATGCAAACAGTTTTAGTAACAGGTGGAGCCGGCTTTATCGGTTCCAACCTTTGTGAGCATTTGCTTGCTCACGATTATCACGTTGTCTGTCTGGACAATTTTGCTACCGGAAAAATAGAAAATCTTCTTCCTTTATTAAATCAGTATCCGCAAGCTTTTAGACTGATAGTTGGAGATATATGTAATATATCCGATTGTCAAAAAGCAGTGGAAGGAGTAGATTATGTATTACATGAGGCTGCTCTTGGATCAGTTCCACGTTCTATTAAGGATCCGATAACGACGAATGAAGTCAATATCGGTGGTTTCCTGAATATGCTGGTTGCTGCCCGTGATGCCGGAGTGAAACGCTTTATGTATGCGGCCAGTTCATCTACTTATGGTGATAGCAAATCTCTACCTAAAGTGGAAGATGTAATCGGTAAGCCTTTGTCACCTTATGCCATTACTAAATATGTGGATGAACTGTATGCGGATGTGTTTACTCGCACATACGGTATGGAGTGCATAGGCTTGCGCTATTTCAATGTTTTCGGCCGTCGTCAAGACCCGTTTGGGGCATACGCTGCTGTTATTCCTCTATTTGTAAAGAAATTGATGGCTCATGAGAGTCCAGTTATTAATGGGGATGGTGAGTACAGCCGTGATTTCACTTACATAGATAATGTCATCCAAATGAATATGCTTGCCATGACTACTACTAATCCTGAAGCAGTCAACCAAGTTTATAATACTGCTTATGGTGAGCGTACAACTCTGAATCAATTAGTAGATTATTTGAAAGAATTTTTGAGTGAGTTCGATTCAGAAATTGCAAATATTGAAATACTGCATGGCCCTAACCGTTTAGGAGATATTCCTCATTCATTGGCTTGCATTGATAAGGCTAAAAAATTATTGGGATATAATCCTAAATTCAATATGCGCGAAGGGTTGAAAGAGGCTGTGCTGTGGTATTGGAATAATATTTAATCTTCTATTAAGTAAACAAAATTATTCATAGGTATGAATGAAGTAAAAATTGCCGTAATCGGACTCGGTTACGTAGGGCTTCCTTTGGCCCGTTTGTTCTCTACAAAACATAAGACAGTAGGGTTTGATATGAATCAGGCACGGGTAGATGCGTTAATGAAAGGGCATGATGCTACGCTGGAAGTATCGGATGAATTATTGCAGTCAGCCATAGCCAACGGATTTATTTGTACAGCTGATATTGAAGATATTCGTGATTGTAATTTTTATGTGGTGGCCGTTCCTACTCCTGTGGATAAGAACCACAATCCTGACTTGACTCCTCTTTATGGGGCAAGTACTACCGTGGGTAAGGTAATTTCAAAAGGGGACATCGTAGTTTACGAATCAACGGTATATCCCGGTGTGACCGAAGATGAATGTATTCCTGTAGTAGAAGCGGTTTCGGGATTGAAATTCAATGTTGATTTCTTTGCCGGTTATTCTCCTGAACGCATCAATCCGGGTGACAAGCTCCATACAGTGGAGAAAATCAAGAAGGTTACTTCCGGCTCTACTCCTGAAATAGGAAAGAAGGTAAATGATGTGTATGCTTCCGTAATTACTGCTGGTACTCATTTGGCACCAAGCATGAAAGTGGCTGAAGCAGCAAAGGTTATCGAAAATTCCCAGCGTGACATCAATATCGCCTTTATTAATGAACTTTCCAAGATATTTACATTAATGAGCATTGATACACAAGATGTATTGGAGGCTGCTGGAACAAAATGGAATTTCTTGCCTTTTAAACCAGGTTTAGTGGGAGGACACTGTATTGGTGTAGATCCTTATTATTTGGCCCAGTGTGCACAAGAGTATGGCTATAATCCTGAAATCATTCTTGCCGGTCGTCGTATGAATGACGGCATGGGAGAATATGTCGCTAATCAAGTGGTGAAGCTAATGCTAAAGAAAGGTATTCAGGTTCTCAATTCCAATATTTTGATTCTCGGATTTACTTTTAAAGAAAATTGTCCGGATGTTCGCAATACGAAAGTTATTGATATTTATAATGCTCTGAAAGAGTATAATGTAAACCTTGTCGTTTATGATCCGTGGGCTAATCCTTCGATAGTAAAGCGTGAGTATGATATTGAAGTGATGAATGACTTACCAAAGGAAAAATTCGATGCAGTAGTGATGGCTGTAGCACATAAAGAATTTGTGAATTTGGATGTGCAGCAATTGACTGATGAGAAAAAAGTGATTTATGATGTGAAGTGGATGATGGACAAGAAGTTGGTAGATGGGAGGTTGTAATAACTGATTTCCTATTGAAGAGATAATATGATAGAAAGAATAAAATCCTTTAAACAGAATAAAGAGCTTTATACCTTAGTTTCTAATTTTAGTTATTTGTCCATTTTGCAAATAGCAAGTTATGCATTTCCTTTTATAACAATGCCTTATTTGGCCAAAGTAATAGGAGCGGAGGGGTTTGGAAAGATTGCATTTGCTTCTGCTTTAATGCTTTGGTTTATTACCATAGCTGATTGGGGATTTAACTATACTGCAACAAGAGATGTTGCAAAAAATAGAGATAATAAAGAAAGAATATCTGAGATTTTTTCCAATGTTTTTTGGGCAAGAATCTTTTTAATGTTGATTTCTTTTCTCCTTTTGTCTATTAGTGTTTTATTGATTCCTAAATTTAAAGAAAATATGGCTGTAATATTTATATCATTTTTGATGATACCAGGCCATATTATGTTCCCTGATTGGTTTTTTCAGGCAATAGAAAGGATGAAATACATAACAATACTTAATGTGTTATCTAAAGCATTATTTACTATAGCTGTTTTTGTTTTTATTAGAGATAAATCTGATTATATTTTACAACCACTATTTACTTCTTTGGGCTTTATGCTTTCAGGAGTAATTGCAATGTACTATATTTTAGGTAAATGGGGGATAAAATTAAAAATTGTTCCTATGAGAACAATTGCAAAAACAATAAAGCAGAGTACTGATGTATTTATCAATAATATACTTCCCAATTTTTATAATTCGTTTTCTACTATATTATTGGGGTTTGTAGGAGGAGATGTGGCTAATGGGATAATGGATTCTGGTAGAAAGTTTGTAACTCTTATAATACAGTTGGTTAAAATCTTTTCTAGGGTTTGTTTTCCTTTTTTGTCACGTAGGGCAGATAGGCATAAAACATATGTAAAAATTGTGTTACCTATAGCTTTGTTATTTTCGTTATTGTTATTTGTTTTTGCACCTTTGTTAATGCGTATATTCTTTACTTTAGAATTTTATAAGGGTGGTATTTGGGTAATGAGAATAATGTCTGTATACGTTTTTTCAATAGCAGTGAATGATGTTTACGGTATTAATTATATGATAGCGAATGGATTTGATAAACAAATACGGAAAATAACTATTGGTGTGTCTATATTAGGATTTTTTTTATCGATAGTTTTAGTATACTACTTTTCATATATTGGTGCAGCTGTGAGTATAACGATATCTGGGTGTTTGAGAGGGCTGTGGACTTATTTATGGGTGAAATATAATAAAATATAAATATATGATACTGAAATCAATAATATCCGCTATAAAAAGAAAACATATGAGCGGAGTGGATTATGCTAAAAGTATAGGAGTTAAGGTTGGAGACGGTTGTTTTATTTCTTCGAAAAATTATTCTTCAGAACCTTATTTAATAGAAATCGGAAATTATGTTCGGATAGCAAATAATGTCCATTTTTATACGCATGGAGGAGTGTGGGCTCAAGCTCAAAAATTACCTAAAGGTGCATTGGAACATTTTGGAAGAATAAAAATTGGAAATTATTCTTATATAGGAGATGGTTGTATGATAACACCAGGGGTAACTATTGGCAATGATGTGATTGTTGCAGCTGGCACTGTTGTTACAAAATCTGTACAAGATGGCTTGATGGTGGGAGGAAATCCTATGAGGGTTATCGGTAGGACAGAGGATTTTGTAAAAAAAACAATAGAGCATAACAAAGCATGTAAGGATGTCTATAAACTTAAAGGTGAAGAAAGACGCAAATATATTGAGTCTATCCCAGAAGAGTATTTAGATAGAAAACCTTATATAAAATATGAAGAGAAAAATCGGGAATGAAAAATATTTTGGAAGAAATAAATATCATAAGACCTTTAGTAATAATTTTGCTTGTTTTAATGCATGCGTTTACCATGTATGGTGGGAGTTGGCCAAAGCCAGAAAGGATTGAGGATGTAGAACTTTATTTTTGGATACAAAGATTTTCTTTTGCTTGCATGTTGGAAATGTTTGTGTTTATTTCCGGCTATCTATTTGCTTATCAGGTGTGTGAATTGAAGAAGAAATATTTTTTTCTTCAATTGATAAAAGTAAAATTTAAAAGGTTGATAATTCCATGTATAGTGTTCTCTCTATTCTATTCCTTTCTATTCCCCCCGGGAATAAATATATTAAATTATATCTATGGATTAGTTAATGGTTTTGGGCATATGTGGTTCTTGCCAATGTTGCTTTGGTGCTTTGTTGCAACATACTTTTTATTAAAAGTAAGAATGAAAGAAGAAATAAAATTAATAGGATTATTGTGCCTCAGTATCTTTCCTTCTTCTTTAATTCCGCTTCCTTTTCGAATGGCAAGCACCATGTACTATCTTTTCTATTTTTATTTGGCTTATTATATTTGGAATCATCGAAAATTAGTAGTAAAGTATTTGGCAACCAATAAGATAATAATTAGCGGAAGCATATTATTCTTGATTGTTTTATTTCATTTAACATTGTACTACGAGATAATACATTATCACATACGGTTATAATATCTTTGATAAATAAGTTGGGTAAAATTATTTATGCTACAATTGGAGTGTTGTTATTTTATATTAGTATTATGTATAAAAACAAAAGCGTAATATTCCAAATTGGTTTGTTAAGTTAAATGTATTGTGTATGGGCATTTATTTGTTTCAACAATTTATTTTGAAGCTTTTTTATTACAAGTTGCCTATGCTGGAATTGTTGGGAACATATTGGTTACCTTGGGGGGATTCCTTGTAGCTTTGCTTCTTTCTATTTTACTGACATTCTTGTTACGTAAGTCACAAGTGGGAAGATGGCTGGTTGGCTAAGGCTTGTATTTCTTTGATGGTCTATAGCTATGCAATTTATGATAAGTAGAGAACTATTAGGTAAGAGGGGCTTTTTGGTGTTTCTTTTCTTGATGAATCCATTTCTGGCATTTTGTTTAGCCGTTTGTTTACTGTCTAAGCAAAGAGATAGGTTATTCGCAACCATAGTTATAGTTTTGTTTTTGGGGCTTTTAGGTTATACCTGCTTGCCCTTTTCTACAATGGACATCACCCGGCATTATGTGATGTTTGATAGAATGAAACAAGCTGTTTCTTTGGAGGATTTTATCTTTTATGAATCTCTATCGGAAAAACCGGACTTCTTTTTAGACTTGCTATATTGGATATTAGGAAAGTATATTGATACGCATCAAATCGTAGGATTCATAGGAGCATCTATTTATTATGGTTTTATGATTGGAGTTATACGAAATTGGTGTAACGCTCTGCCTATGAGGTCTTCGAAGATATTCTTCCTTTTGCTGATCATGTTCTTGGCTTTAATTCCTGTATATGAGTTTTCGGGTATGAGACAAGGGAATGCGATTATGATATTCTTATATATCATAACGATATCTGAAATGTCTATGCTAAAACGTGGATTATTGTTGATAATACCTTGCTTGTTGCATTTTTCATTATATCCCATCGTTGCATTATACATTTGTGCTTGTATGGTGAAGAAGAAGATACTTTGGATTATAGCATTATGTTTGATGTCTGCTTTCTTTTATTTTACTCCATTGATGGCTTGGTTGATGAATATCTGTTCTTCTATGGGAGGAATGGGTGCCGGGATTGCTGAAAAAATAGATGCTTATCTATTTCAGGGTGAAGTGGATTCAGCATTGTATTCTGGTTCTGTTCTTCGTTTTTTTATTATTTTAGGATTGCTTTTCTTCTATCCGATAATTGCTTATTCTGTGAATAGAAAGATTGAAAAAGGGAGTTTTTTTGAAAGATTTCATAATTTTTTCATCTTGTTTTTCTCTTATCTTTTTTTTTCATCATCTTCATATATTCTCTCTCGCAATTTGATGATGTTCAAACTATTAATCGTACTGTATGTTGTTTATGCGCTTTATACATTTGCCTTCAAGTGGTATTTAAAAAGGTTGTTGATTTGTTTGTGTCTTATAGTCTGCATATCAGGACCTTTCTCTTTCATTCTTGGGAGGGAGTATAGAACATTGAATTTTTCTTTGTTTACATCAAATATAATAGAATTGCTAAGTATAAAAACTAATCCTGAAGGATATTCCATTTAATAATTAAGATGAAAACTCTCTTTCTTATAACCTCTTTAGAGCAAGGTGGTATTGAAACATATCTACTTAGATATTTGGAATATTTTCAAGAACATGAAGCTATTGTGATTTGCAAATCGGGTGGTTTGGGAGAACTTTATCCCCAATATACTCAGATGGTAAGAGTTATCCCTATGTATTTTTCATATTTTGGTGGTGTTCGGTATTATAGATATTATAAATTGCTGAAAAGGGAGCAGGTCGATACGGTTTGCGATTTTACCGGGAATTTTGCAGGACTACCTCTTTTAGTAGCTTGGTTCGCGAGGGTAAAAAAGAGAATCGCATTTTATCGTGGTTCTACAAATCATTTTAGGGAGACACGTATTCGGTTACTCTATAATGCTTGTATGAGAAAACTGGTATCAGTCTTTGCTACCAAGATACTTTCAAATTCAGTAGCAGCACTTGATTTTTTCTTTCCTAAACGTGACAGGACGTCAGATAGATTTGATGTTATCTATAATGGAATGGACATGAAAAAGTTGTCAAAACTGGAAAAGAAACGGTTACGCCAAGAATTTGGTTTGCCTTCTGATGCTTTTGTTGTAGGGCATACAGGACGCTGTAATGAGGCAAAAAATCATGATACCATTTTGAAGGTTGCTTCTGAACTTTGCCATAAGTATAAAGATATTCATTTTGTATTGGTGGGTAAAGGAGTGAAAGAGAAATGCGAAATGATGGTTCAGCAGATGGGGTTGAATAAACAAATTCATCTGCTTGGTTATAGGGATGATGTTCTTCGGATTCTTCCATTATTTGATTTATATTATTTCCCATCGCTGACAGAAGGGCAGCCCAATGCTCTGATTGAAGCTATGGCTACAGGGTTGCCTTTTGTTGCTTCTGATATAGCTCCGATAAAAGAATCGGTTCCTCCTGCAATTCGTTCATTGCTTCTTCCTCCTTGTGACAGTGAAAGGGCTGTGAAAGTGATAGAACGAATCTATAAAGGGGAGAGTGACGGAGCGGAATATATGTGTAAAGAGTGGGCGCAACAGCATTTTGATGCGGATGAATTGTTCGCTAAATTTAGAAGAGAGTTATAATCTTAATTATCTATGGACTTGGTTTTTTGTACAGAAGCACGTTTTGTGCGTAGGTCTTCAGGGGTAGTGTACAGTATTGATGGGGGGCTTACTAATAGTTTATGGGAACGTTATTTGCGTAAGTTCGGCCATGTGTACGTAATGGCGCGTGTGCTTCTTGATGATGATTATCCGATAAACGATAAGTATTTGGCATCGAATGAACGAGTTTCGTTTATAGATTTGCCGTATTATGTCGGACCTATACAATATTTGAAAGTACGTAGAAAGCTAAATAAGATAGTTGCAGCGAATTTAATGTCTGGATGTGTTTATATTTGTCGGGTTCCAGGGGAAATAGGGACACTTATGGCAAGGCATTTGAAAAAGAATGGGATGCCTTATGGGGTGGAAGTGGTAGGAGACCCATGGGACGTATTTGCTCCTGGGGCTGTTAGACATCCACTTCGTGTGTATTTTCGTTATAGGGGGACGCATGATTTGAAACAGACTGTTGCTCAAGCAAATGCTGCTCTTTATGTTACAGAATATCAGTTGCAAAAGCGTTATCCGATAAGTAATTCAGTCTTTAGCATTTCAGCATCAAATGTACAGATTTGCACCCGTAATTTACCGTCTTCAGGAAAAAAATTGTATAAAAAGAAGGAGTACAATCTGTTGTCGGTAGGTTCTTTGGAACAAATGTATAAGGCGCCTGATGTGGTTTTGCAGGCATTGGCATTGTTAAAGACCAGAGGGGTGAATTGTAAGTTGACATGGTTGGGGGAAGGTAAGCATAAAGAGGCAATGCGGAAATTGGCATCAACATTACATATTTCCAATGATGTGATTTTTAAGGGAAATGTAAGTCGGGATGAGGTGGATGAAACATTGAGGAATGCTGATCTTTTTCTGTTAGTTTCACGTACTGAGGGATTGCCACGTGCCTTAATTGAAGCAATGGCTATGGGATTACCTTGTATTGGTACCCAAGTGGGGGGGATTCCTGAATTGTTGGATGAACAAGTGCTGATTCCGGTTGATGATTCGCAGGCTTTAACCGATAAAATAGAGTTCTTGTTGAACCATATAGAGGCGATAGACAAGCAAGCAAGTAGAAACTATGAATTTGCCAAAAAATATTATGATTCTATTCTTCAACAAAAGAGAGAATCGTTTTATCAATACCTTATTTCTATCGTAAAATGAAGCCTTTTTCTTTTCAACATAAACTTGGACGTGTGCTTTTGTCATGGATTCAACACTATAATCACGAAAAATATTGGAAACAGCGAGCTATCGTAATTAATCCCAATGATAAAACTTACCTTTTACTAAAGGTGAGTTCTATCAATTCAATTTATCCTCTTGTATCAGACAGCAGAACTCTTTAACTGCCCAATTTGTGAGCTTTAGTCTTTCAAATTTAGCGAATATTTTCTACCCCCCCAATTTTTACAATAATTAACTTGTGTTTGTTGTAAAAATTGGATGTGCAGGCATAATTCACCCCAACAACTCAGGTTTCAGCCTGATTATTTGCGTGTAACGACTGATGTTATACACAAGACTGGTGAGTGCTACATTGGCTTTAGCACGAATAAGCCCTACTGTACGCACCACAAGTCCACGCATGGTTTGTTCCTCAAACCCGAATACATGCTCGACAAGGCAACGTGTCTTGGATTTTTTCCTATTGTCTGATTTCTGCTCCTTGGTAAGCGGACGGTTACGGTAGCCCTTTTCGCAAATTATCGGATTCATCTTATGCTGTTTTACAATCTCCTCTTGTCCGACATAACCGGCGTCCAAATACAAGTCCTTGCCTTCGTCTTTTTCATCCAGCAGTCCTTCAAAGCCTTTGGAATCATGCACTTCTGCCGACGTGGTATCATAAGAAAGTATGATCTTATTGCGTTTCTCAACTTTAGTATGCTGCTTGTAGCCGTAAAAAGTCTCATCACGCTTCTTTGTCCAGCGGGCATCTACATCCTTGTGGCACTTCTTGTGGGGATTGTCATTCCACAACTTATTACCCGCTCCCTGTTTTATCTGCTCATTTTCATCACGGGTGTTACGTTGGCGAGGGGCAATAACAAAACTGGCATCAATGATGCGACCCTCATTGAATTGCAGACCCTTACTTTCCATGAAACTATGAAATTCCGAAAAAAGCTTGTCATAAACGCCTGTATTTGTCAGGAGTTCGCGATACTTCCACACCGTCTTCTCGTCAGGAACATCGTCAACACATTCAATACCAAGAAACTTGCGGAAACTCGTACGGTCAACTATCTGATACTCTATCTGATGGTCACTCAAACCATAATAACGCTGAAGAAACAAGACCTTGAACATCAGCACACAGTCTATCGGCGGACGACCGGCATTACTTTTGCGCTCTCCGGTAAAAAGGGCTGATTCAAGAGTAGGACGAAAGATCTCAAAATCAACATACTGAGACAACACTTCAAGAGGATTGCCCATTTCATTCAAACGCAATTCACGATTCTCTGACTCAAATAGTTGATTATAACGAAGCTTACGGTATCGGGATAACTTGTTCATTATAAAATTCTTATTTTCTGCAAATTTACGCTCTTGGAACCATATAAACAACTGTACTACAATATTTTAATTTATAGAACTCCTCTAAAACTATATTATTTATATTACATCAAACGTACAGATGCTTATCACAATTGTTCTTTTGGAACTAACTTAAATTCCGGAGCTTATTTTGCAACTCCTCCCCACCTTCCTCATGGACCAAAGGGGATTATAGTGGGACACGATGTTCGCATAGAAGCAAATAGTATTATATATCAACAAGTTACAATTGTATGGGGTAAAAATACTAAACAATGTATTGATAGGAGCTGGTGCGAAGATATTGCCCGGTGTTTCAATAGGTAATAATGTTAAAGTGGGTGCGAATGCGGTAGTGGTGGAAAATGTACCCGATAATGCAACTGTGGTATTGCCGAAACCGAGAATCATTTTGAAATGATGGAGCATTGGAATGGAAAGATAGTTCAGATGAAAAAGAATAATAGAAAGAAGTTTTATATAGTGACTACTGTACCTGCATCATTAAACTTCTTTAAAGGGCAATTGGCATATTTGAGCAATGATTTTGAGGTAGTTGCTATCTCGTCTGATAAAAAAAATCTTGAGCACTTTGGTGAGGGAGAAGGAATTGATACTTATCATATCCCAATGGAGAGGCCGATTTCACTTTTGAATGACTTTAAAAGTCTCATAAGGTTCTTGTTTTTCTTCAGCAAAAAGAAGCCTGATATTGTACATGGAAATACCCCTAAAGGAAGTTTTTTGTCGATGATAGCAGCTAAACTGACAAGTGTGCCTGTAAGAATTTATATGTGTCATGGACTCAGGTATCAGGGATATGGCGGTTTGATGAGAACTTTGTTGAAAACAATGGAACGTGTCTCATGCTATTGTGCCACAGAGGTTCTTTGTGTGAGTAATGGGGTAAAAGCAACATTAATGGAAGACGGCATTTCTAAAGCATCAAAATTGAAAGTTATTTGGAATGGGAGTGCCAATGGTATTGATACTGATAGGTTTGACAGGAAGATGGTTTCTTTGGAGGCACTTTCTTCTATTGCAAATTCTGTTGATAGATTTGTTTTCTGTTTTGTTGGGCGCATTGTGAAAGATAAAGGGATAAACGAACTGGTATTAGCTTTTAATAGATTGTCTGCTATATACAATGATATAAATTTGATGTTGATTGGCCAGTTTGAGGATAATGATAACCCGGTAGATAAAACTACTAAGGAAGACATACATTCGAATTCTAAAATTCATTTTTGGGGAATTCAAAAGGATGTCAGACCATTTATGTGTGCTTCTGATGTGTTTGTTTTGCCATCGTATAGGGAAGGATTTGGAATGGTGCTCATGGAGGCCGGTGCATTAGGTGTTCCATGTATAACCACGGATATAAATGGTTGCAACGAAATAATCCAAGACGGTGTGAATGGAAGGATAATTCCGCCACGTGATGAAGAAGCCTTGTATAAGGCTATGAAATGGATGTATGAGCATCGAAATGCAGAAGTAAAAGAAATGGCAAAACGCGCCCGTCCGATGATTATAGAGCGTTATGAGCAGCATAAAGTTTGGGAAGCACTATTGGAAGAGTACCGCTCTTTGGACAATAATGTCTGATTTTGTTTTAATATTCCAATAACTAATATCTGATGAAGATAAATTGGAATTGAATCGTGCACTTGCTGCTGAGGTGAGAGGCATCAAATTGAATCGGTTGTTGGATGTCTTGAAAACAAATGAGATTTTGTAAGAAGATATTGATTCTGAAGTAGAAACGGTAAGACAAGAAAATTATGAAAAGCGACTGCAAAACGAGAATCATTATTGATACAAATCTTTGGATTAGTTTTTTGATTGGCAAAAAATTGGCTGGTCTTTTGGATTTCTTGTCTGATGAAAAGGTTGAACTTGTTGTTTCAAATAATAACCGTAATGGAGTTTGATGTATTGGCTTCTTCATCGGGCTATTCCTTTTTGTACATGAAGATTCTGAAGATTATTATCATCTTGTTGTCAGAGAATAATTCTTTAAAATATATAGATACGATTTCTTCTTAGTGTATAACCATTAAATCATGTACTCTCATTTTTTTAAGAGGGTGATTGACTTCATCCTTGTGTTTTGTGTGTTGGCTTTGATTTGGCCGATACTGTTTCTTGTTGCCCTTTGGTTGCATTTTGCCAATCAAGGTGCTGGAGTCTTTTTTACTCAGGAACGCCCAGGAAAACATGGCAAAATATTCCGTATTATAAAGTTTAAGACCATGACGGATGAGTGGGATGCAGAAGGGAATCTGTTACCGGACGTACAGCGTTTGACTAAAGTGGGTAGGTTCATTCGTTCTACAAGTATTGATGAGTTACCACAGTTGATTAATGTCTTGAAAGGGGATATGGCTTTGATAGGCCCTCGTCCCTTACTCCCCCAATATCTTCCTTTATATAGTAAAGAGCAGGCCCGTCGGCATGAAGTACGTCCGGGGATTACTGGCTGGGCACAAGTGAATGGGCGCAATGCAATCAGTTGGATGAAAAAGTTTGAATTAGATGTTTGGTATGTGGACCATTGTTCATTTTTACTTGATTTGAAGATAATATTTTTAACAATGAGGAAAGTGCTTTTGCGTAAGGATATTAGTTCAAATACTTCAGTAACGATGGAAGCCTTCACTGGAAATAATTGAAATTAAGAATATGAAAGATGTAGTAATTTATGGTGCAGGCGGTTTTGGACGTGAAATAGCTTGTTTGCTTTGTGCTATAAATAAAAAGAAACAGGTTTGGAATTTTGTAGGTTTCATAGATGATGCAAAAAGTGTTGGCGATGAAAACGAATATGGTCGGGTTTTAGGTGGAATGGATTATCTAAATGCTTATTCTCGGCAACTTAATGTGATAATAGCCATTGGTAACCCTCATGGAGTAGCTTCCATCGTTTCAGGGATATACAATGACAATATTATATTTCCCAATATTTATGCTCCCAATTTAAGATTTGCTGATTCTAAAAATATGCAGATAGGTAAGGGAAATATTTTTTCTTGGGATTGCCATATAAGTTGCCATGTAACAATTGGTGATTTCAACGCTTTCAACGGAGATGTTATAGTTGGACATGATGCTGTAATAGGTAATTATAATTCTTTTATGCCAGGAGTACGTGTTTCTGGCGAGACTACAATTGGAAATGAAAACTATTTCGGTGTTTCTTCCATCGTGTTACAGAAAAAGGAGGTTGGAAATAATACTGTGGTAGGTGCCGGAAGTGTTATAATTCGTTCTACGAAAGACAATTCAACATATATGGGTAATCCTGCTGCTTTAATTAAATATTAATAATAAAATAATTAATCATGGACTTAAATGATTTTATAGAGCATTTTGCAGAACAGTTTGATGAAACTGAAAAGATTGTGTTTACTGCTGAGACTGTATTTAAAGAGTTGGACGAGTGGTCATCATTGATTGCTTTATCGGTAATGGCGATGGCAGATGAAGAATATGATGTACAGTTGAAAGGGGACGATATTTTAGCTTCAAGAACTATAGAAGATTTATATAATCGAGTAGCATCAAAAAGAGCTTGATATGTACAATCCTTATTCTTTATCTGGCAAGACAATTTTGGTGACAGGAGCTTCTTCGGGCATAGGAAAAGCCACTGCAGTAGAGTGCTCTCGTTTGGGGGCAAAACTTATTTTAGTGGGAAGAAATAAAGAACGATTAGAAGAGACATTTTCTCAACTGGAAGGAGAGGGGCATATAATGAGAATTCTTGATCTGACAGATGTTGATGCATTAGAAATGTTTGTCAAAGAATTGCCTGAAATACATGGTTGTGTGAATAATGCAGGTATTGGTGGTAAACAACCTATTGCTTTTATTAAGCGTGAAGAATTGCAGCATATTTTGAATACTAATGCTTTGGCACCTATTTATCTGACACAATTTCTCATAAAAAAGAAAAAGATGAAACGTGGTTCATCTATGGTTTTTACTTCCTCTATTTCTGGTGTTTATTCGGTAGATATTGGTAATGCAATGTATTCCATGACTAAAAGTGCAATAGATGGTTTCATGAAGAATGCGGCCATAGAATTAGCTGTAAAGGGGATAAGAGTAAACAGTGTAAATCCAGGAATGGTAGATACTCCTATTAATGATATTGATAGTTTTACAGAGGAACAAAAACAAAAAGATATTAGCAATTATCCACTTAAACGTTATGGATTACCCAATGATGTGGCATGGGGGATTATTTATTTATTATCAGATGCTTCATCATGGGTTACGGGAACAAGTTTAAAAATAGATGGTGGATATTCATTGTAATTACTTATAAATTGAGATATGGCATTTTTATCATTTTCTAATGTAAAGTTTGCAGGGGTTGCTGCTGCTGTTCCAAAAATAGTCAAAGAAATAAAAGACTTGAGTTTTTTTTCTCCTGGCGAGGCAGATAAGGTGATAGCATTAACGCATATTGAGCGCTCCAGGATGGTCCCAAAAGGCATGTGCTGTTCGGATTTGTGTTATGAAGCAGCAGAGCAATTGATAGAAAGGCTTCAATGGAATAAGCAGGATATTGGGGCATTGATATATGTGTCATTGTCTCGTGATTATCTTACTCCCCATACTTCTGCACTCCTCCAGGACAAACTTGGATTGTCTAAAGAGTGTTACGCGATAGATGTACCTTTAGCATGTTCCGGATATGTTTACGGTTTGTCTGTCATTGCAGGGCTTATGCAGAATGGCGGAATAAAGAAGGGGTTGTTATTGGTAGGAGAAACAACTTCTCAATTGCAATCACCATTAGATAAGACCATATGGCCTTTGCATGGTGATGGAGGTACAGCTACCGCTTTAGAGTTTAATGAAGGAGCAAGCCCTATGTTATTCCATTTTGCAACAGATGGCTCAAGAGGTGATGCAATTATTAATCTTGATGGTGGTATGCGCCATCCGATAACAGAAGAGTCTATGAGAATGATTGAAGTGGAACCCGGGATTATTCGTAACCGTACTCAATCCGTTCTTGATGGTATGAATGTATTTGGATTTTCCATCAAGGAACCTCCAGCCAGTATTAAATCTCTTACGGAATATTATGATTTCTCATTGGATGATATTGATTATCTGATTTTACATCAAGCTAACAAATATATGGATGATAAAATAGGTAAGAAGTTGAAAGTACCAGCTGACAAAATACCTTTCTCTTTGATGCAATATGGGAATACAAGCAGTGCTTCTATACCTATTACAATGGTTGTTGGTATAGGTGAAAAATTATCTTTAGAAGATGCTGATGTTGTAATTTGTGGTTTTGGTTCAGGTTTGTCTTGGGGGAGTGCTTATATTAAACTAGACCATATTATATGCCTGCCTCTGATTGAATTGGATTAATTATGAAAAGACTTGAAGGACGTACTGCCCTCATTACGGGTTGTAATCGAGGTATAGGCAAGGCAATAATGCAAGAGCTGGTTGTCGGTGGAGCCAATATTATAGCTTGCACTCGTAAACAGACAGCTGAGCAGGATGCTTTCTATAGGCAATGCCAATCAGAATATGGAATACAGATATATCCTATCTATTTTGACTTGTCTGATGAGGATGCCATACGGATTGCTTTAAAAAAAATATACTCTTTAAAAATTGTCATAGATATACTTGTGAATAATGCCGGTATATTGAATACGGACGGGTTACTCCGATTGAAGATGGAAGATGCCCATAGGGTGATGCAAGTGAATTATTTTGCTCCCCTGCAGATTACACAAGGAATTGTGAAATTGATGTTGCGCTCAAAATCGGCATCTATAATCAATGTGGCATCTATTGCAGCTTTGAAACCGACCGTGGGTAACACTGTATATGGAGCCAGTAAAGCAGCCCTTATAAGCATGACTACTTGTTGGGCAAAAGAACTTGCTTCAGCCAAGATTCGAGTGAATGCTGTAGCACCGGGGTATTTTGATACAGATATGAGTACCTCTGTTGATAGCAAAGTGAGGGGGCAACTGGTTAACGATACATCATTGAAAAGATTGGGCACTGTGGAGGAAGTGGCTAAAGTCGTTTCATTTCTTGCTAGTGATGATTCGTCATATATTGACGGTGAAGTTATAAAAATTACGGGGGGAGTATAGAATATGATTGAAAATAAAATAATTAGCCTGGAAAAAGATTGTTATGATATGAAGCTTAAGGCTCTTGAAATGGCTTTGAGTACGGGCGGTAACGGTTCTCATATAGGTGGAGCTTTCTCTGCCATGGAAATATTTGCAGCGCTCTATTCGGTAGCTTATGTGGATGATACATTTGACGAGAAAAGGGACCGGATAATCATTAGTAAGGCACATTGCGTTTTGGCCTACTATACGGCCTTGTGGAAGAAAGGCCTGCTGTGTGAGAAAGATTTATCCACATTTGATAAGAATGGTACCTCTTTTCATGGACACCCACATCGGAATTTAACTTATGGAATAGAATTTTCGGGAGGTAGTCTTGGCTTGGGGCTATCTTATGCTGTAGGAGTAGCTTTGGCTATGCAGAAAAAGCACCAGAGTAATAAAGTCTATGTGCTATTGGGTGATGGAGAGTGTGACGAGGGAATCGTATGGGAGTCATTGATGTCTATTGCAAATTTTAAACTGAATAATCTTATAATCATTGTAGATAGAAATGGCTATCAACTAGATGGTTCTACCAAAGAAATCATGAACCAATACTCTTTGGAAGAAAAGTTTAAGTCGTTTGGTTTGGAAGTGGAGGTCGTAAATGGGCATTCTATAGAGGAGTTGCTATGCGTTTTGAATAAGCCATCTGACGTATCAAGGGTGATTGTCGCAGATACAGTAAAAGCGAATGGTATTTCATTTCTGATGAATAATAAGATGGCGCATCATTGCGTGTTGTCATTGAAGAAATATAAAAAAGCTGTAGAAGATATAAAAGCAATGTATGATGGGAAATAGTAAGATTAATCCTAAGATTTATTCAGCTTTAGGACAAGGTGGAAGTATGTTTGGTATTACATTGCCCGATGTGGCTCGGAAAAAGGATAATGTGATTGTTCTCTCGGCTGATATGTCAACACCTGCCGGACTTGATAAATTCAAATCCTTGTATCCAGACAAGTTTTTCAACTTAGGAATTGCTGAGCAAAACATGATTGGAGTGGCAGCTGGATTGACGGATGAAGGATATAAAACAATATCAGTAGCCCAGGCTTGTTTTGTTTCAATGCGTTGCTTTGAACAAGTCCGCCAATTCTTGGGGTATATGCATTCGGGACAAGTTCTTGTGGGGATTGGTTCCGGATTTTCGTTGACACTAATGGGAAATACCCACTATGCGTTGGAGGATATTTCATTGATGAAAACAATTCCCGGTATGACAGTAATAGCTCCTTGTGATGCATTGGAGGCAATGAAGGCTCTTGAGGCTGCGGTACAGTTGGAAAGCCCCGTATATATTCGCTTGTATGGGGGAACTGTAACTCCCATTGTCTATCACGAGGATTTTGATTTCAAAGTGGGTAAGTCTGTCACTCTGCGAAAGGGGAAGGATTTGCAGATCATAGCTACCGGAAGTATGGTGTATATTGCTATGCAGGCAGCTGAAATTTTAGCAGGGAAAGGAGTTTCTGCTTCTGTTGTCGATATGCATACTGTCAAACCTCTGGATATTGAAGTTATAGATTTTAATGCGCCTTTTATTGTTTCTCTTGAAGAACACCGTATGGTTGGAGGTATGGGCGACTCCTTGGCAGATTACTTATCACAATATAACTCACATCCTAAATTGCTGAAAATAGGAGCTTCGGATAGTTTTTCCATAGTGGGTGACTATCCTTATATGATGGAACAGAACGGATTATCAACTGATAAAGTCGTAGAACGGATTATGTCATTTATAAATAGATAAATTATGAACGTAAAAGAAAAAGTATTTGAGATTGTAGCTTCTGTCTGTGAAACGGAAGTATCCAATGTTAATGAGAATAGTACAATCGGTGATTTTCCCCAATGGGATTCTATGGGACATTTGACAATCCTTTCTAATGTAGAAGAGGCCTTTGATATCAATTTTGAGCCGGAAGAGATGATGGATCTGGAAGATGTCCATGATATCATAGCAGCTGTGGAGGAAAAGTTGTAATAATTATGGTGATAGAGGAAATCATATATCGGCATTCAATTACTTCTCCCGAAAAGACGGCCGTCATTTCGGGGGAAGTGACTGTCTCTTATCGTGTCTTGTGGAACAATATCAAGCATACGGCTGCCTATTTCATTTCTAAGGGAGTGGGAAAGGGCGACCGGATCATTGTCTCTGCAAGTAAAAATATAGATTTCATTTATGCCTATTTTGGAGCGCATCTGGCAGGGTGTATTTGTGTCCCGATTGATCCGGAGACCAATGTAACCCGTCTGGAAAGGATCATTGATTGTGCAGCACCTTCCATGATTATCGGCGAGCTACGCAATAAAGGGGGACATGAGGTGCTTCCGTTCACAGAGATAGGATTCGATAAGGATTTTGATGTGGTTTTTCCTCAAGAGAGGGATATTGCCGACCTTCTGTTTACTACCGGTACCACCGGTATGCCCAAAGGGGTGGTTTTGTCCTACTCCAACCAATTGTCCGCTGCAAATAATATAAATACTTTCATAGGGAATACTTCCGAGGATATTGAATTGCTGGCTTTGCCTATCAGTCATTCTTTCGGCTTGGGCCGGCTGAGATGTGTACTGGCTAAAGGCGCCACTCTAGTCCTTTTGGGCAGCTTTGCCAGCATGAAGAGATTTTTCGGTGAGATAGAAAGATGCAGGGTCACGGGGTTTGGTATGGTGCCTGCCAGCTGGGCCTATATTGCCAAGATGAGTGCGGATAGGATTGCCCGATATGCCTCCCAATTGAGGTATATAGAGATAGGCAGTGCATTTATGCCGAAAACTGAGAAAGAGAGATTGATGCGTCTGTTGCCTGATACTAAGATATGTATGCACTATGGGTTGACCGAAGCTTCGAGAAGCGCTTTTATCGATTTCCATACCGATATGGAACATTTGGATTCAGTGGGCAAGTCTTCTCCCGGTACGGAGATTGTCGTTTGTGATGAACAAGGAAATTTACTTGCGACAGGGCAGGAGGGCGAGTTGTGCGTAAAGGGCGGACATGTGTGTGCTGGCTATTGGGGAGTATCAGAAGATATCTTCAGGAATGATTTTTATAACGGCTATTTCAAAACCGGAGATTGGGGCTACATTGATTACTCCGGCTATATATATCTAAAAAGCCGTAAAAAGGAGATTATCAATGTCGGTGGGAAAAAAGTCAGTCCGATTGAGGTCGAAGAGGCCTTGAACTCCATTCCGGGTATTGAGGAGTCTGCATGCATCGGTGTGCATGATGATGTGATGGGAGAAGTCGTGAAGGCTTTCATCGTTGGCTGCTTGACGGAAGAGGATGATGAAAGGGTCCGGAAAGAGATGGGGGCTCTGGTGGAGAATTATAAGATACCGGTCTATCTGGAACATATTGATAGTATCCCCCGAACAACATCGGGCAAGATACAACGGTTATTATTGAAATGATTATGAATGAACGAAGCATGGTTGAAGAACTGTTGAACAGACCTCCTTATGACGGGAGTGAAGAATGTGATAATTTGTTTATAGAAGCTCTGCGTGATGAGCTCGTTTTCCACTATGAGCACAATGAGATGTATCGGCATTTTTGTGAGAGGAAGAACTTTAATCCTCATGAGCCGATTCATTCGGTGGATGAACTTCCGCCTGTGGCCGTCAGTGTATTCAAGGAATTGGGATTCAACTTGAATTCAGTTCCCTGGGAAGAGCTGACTTTGGCATTACAGTCCTCTGCCACTTCAGGAATACCGAGTACCGTAGTCATTGATAAGATAACAGCAAAAAGACAAGGTAAAGCAATGGTAAAGGTGGTCAGTGAATTCATTGGCAAAGAGAGGAAACCTTTCCTGATTATGGATATTGATCCCCGTTCTGCCTCCAGAAAATTGCTTGGAGCAAGATTTGCCGCGGTGACCGGGTATCTTAAGTTTGCGAGTAAAGTCGGTTATTTTCTGAAAGCGGATGAGAATGGTCTCTCATATTTTGATGTGGAAGGCATTCAGGCATTTATAAAAGAATTGCCATCCGGACAGCCTGTTGTGGTTTTTGGATTCACTTATATATTGTATCAACATGTATTGAAGTCAATACTGGAATCAGATGTGAGACTGCATTTGCCTGAAGGTTCCAAGATAATCCATATTGGCGGTTGGAAAAAATTGGAAAGTGAGAAAATAAGCAAAGAACTTTTTAATGAGCAATTAGCGCGGTGCTTTGGCATTTGTCCGGAAGATGTCATCGACATTTATGGATTTACAGAGCAGATGGGGTTGAATTATCCGGATTGTGCCTGTGGCTGTAAGCATGCCTCTTCTTATGTGAAAGTCCTGGCCCGCGATACCGTTACAAGAAGTGTCCTTCCGGCGGGAAAGGAAGGGATGCTTGAATTTATAACTCCTATTCCTCATTCTTATCCGGGCAATGTGGTATTGACAGATGATATCGGCATTCTGGAAGATTCACCTTGTCCTTATGGACGTCCGGGACAGAGGTTCCGTATTGTCGGACGGTTGAAGAAAGCGGAGGTCAGAGGATGTGGGGATATTCTTTCCTCCAAGTTGGTGTTTCAACAGAAAGAAGGGACGGAAATAAAGTCGGACTCTCATCTGGACATTCAATATTTCAGGGGAACTTTGAAAGGGAATACGGGAGAGGAGCAGCTGCAGGGTATTATTTCTTGTCTGAATGATAAACTGGACTGGCTCCGGCAGCAACCGGTCGAGGCACTGATTGGCATCATTGGTGAAGTCGCAAAGAAATGGCTGTCCGATGAACGTTTTTCCTTTTTGAAGGACAAAGGCTTGCTGTTCTTGTCGAATTGGTGTGAAGCGTCTCATTTAAGGCAGATAGCCGAAGAGGGTCTGAGGGGGAATATAAGGTATTGCGATACCTTCTTGCATTTTCCAAATTCTTCAAAACATTTCTTGAAGGCAAATTCGCGAGGACTGGCTTGTCATTGGATGGCAGGCAATGTACAAATATTAGGTGTGTTTGCCTTGGTCCAATGTATCATAACTAAAAATGTGAACTTATTAAAGGTCTCTGCCAAGGATGACGGTGTGTTCCGTGCGCTTTTGAATGCGTTTGAAGGAGTTACTTATACAACTGAGGATGGCTATACACTTGAAGGTTCGGCTCTGATGGATACTGTGGCTGTTGTATATTTCTCGAGAGATGCAAAAAAAATGGGAGAGTTGATGTCCGGGTCTGCCCAGGTCAGAATTGCATGGGGAGGGAAAGAGGCGGTTGAGACAGTGGCAAAGTATCCTTCGATGATTGACTGTGAAACAGTTGTTTTCGGCCCCAAATTGTCTTATGCGGTAATTGCTAGGGAGGAACTGTCATCGGAGCATGCTGCGAAGAAATTGGCAAGACGAGTGTCGGTAGATGTATCTGTTTTTGACCAGTCCGGTTGTGCATCACCTCATAATCTTTATATTGAGAAAGGAGGAATAGTTACCCCTGAGCGTTTCTGTGAAATTTTAGCGGAGGCATTTCCCAAAACGGAAGCCCAAATTCCTAAACCATTCATATCTCCGGAACAGATATCTGCTGTTCATTCGTCCAGGGGAGTATATGATTTTAAAGGTAGAGTTTGGGGAAGTGATACGATGTCATGGACAGTACTTTATTCAGAGGATAATGAGCTTTGTAAGCCAGTGTATTCACGTGTGCTTATGATACATCCGGTGGATCACATAAATGATGCATTAGTACATGTTCAGGATTATATCCAGACGATTGGTATTGCTGCTCCTGAAGATAAGGCCATTGATTTTGCAAATAAGGCTACAATGGCAGGTGTTGCCCGATGCCCTTTGATAGGCAGGATGTTGAACTTTGAAATGCCGTGGGATGGACTGTTTCTGATTGATAGATTGGTCAGATGGAATACCTTGAGCGGTCCTCTTTGTTGACGGGTAAAGTGGAAATGATTGAGATTGTTCGGATTGTCAATTCTGTATTTGAATCAAATACTTATTTGGCAATAAGCAGGAATTATGGCCTATGTTTTTTGATTGATTGTGGAGATCCTATCCCTATAATTGAGAACATAAGCAATCGGGGATTACCTTTGAAAGGTATTTTCATTACTCATTCCCATTTTGATCATATATATGGCTTGGACTCCATCATTGATGAATATCCGGAAACTCCCATCTATATCTCTGCTTTTGGAAAGGAAGGATTGTACTCCGATAAATTGAATTTATCGCGCTATAGTTTGTGTCCTTATGTATTTCAACATTATAGTGTCATGAAAGAACTGAAAGAAGGGGATACTGTATATTTATATGGAAGTGCTGGAGTAGAAGTTTATGAGACTCCCGGTCATGATAGAAGTTGTTTGACTTACAAATTTGGCAATTGTTTGTTTACAGGTGATGCGTTTATACCAGGGGTAAAAGTGTCCGCTTCATTTCCTAACAGCAATAAAATGTCCGCAGAACTATCCCGACAACGTATTCTTTCTTTATCGAAGGGGTGTCGTTTATGTCCCGGTCATGGTGAGAATTATGAGAACTTTCAGCCGGAAGTATATTTATAGGCTGTTTTATTGGTTATTTATCCCCTATTATGTGAGGCGGAAGAGTTCTTCTTCTGTCGAATGAACTTGATTTATTTTACAAAGAAATGGATAAAAGAATTTATCTTTGCCTCGCCCACATGAGCGGCAAGGAGATGGGCTTCATACAAGAAGCCTTTGATACCAACTGGGTGGTTCCGCTTGGCCCGAATGTGAATGCCTTCGAGCAGGATTTGGAACGCTTTGTTGGGCTGAATAAAAAGGTAGTGGCTTTAAGTGCCGGTACTGCTGCTGTGCATCTGGCCCTGCTCGCTTGCGGAGTTGGTCAGGGTGACGAAGTGATAGTACAAAGCTTTACCTTTTGTGCCTCTTCCCATCCGGTGACCTACCTCGGTGCCACTCCGGTATTCGTGGATTCTGAGGCTGATACATGGAATATGGACCCGGTACTTCTGGAGCAGGCTATCAGGGACCGTATCGACAAGATCGGGCGGAAACCTAAAGCAATTGTTCCGGTAGCTTTGTATGGAATGCCCTACAGGATAGACCAAATCATGTTAGTGGCAGATAAATATGGTATTCCGGTCATAGAGGATGCCGCCGAAGGCTTTGGAAGCAAGTTTGACAGGCAAGTCCTCGGAACTTTTGGCAAATATGGTGTGCTTTCTTTCAATGGCAACAAGATGATAACCACCAGCGGTGGCGGTGCTTTGATTTGCCCTGATGAAGAGTCCAAGCGTGAGATAATGTTCTATGCTACCCAGGCCCGTGAGTCCTATCCCTACTACCAGCATGAGCGTATAGGCTATAATTATAGGATGAGTAACATTTGTGCGGGAATCGGCCGCGGTCAGATGACGGTGGTGGATGAGCACATAGCGCACCATAAGCATCTGTGCGGTCTGTATCGTAAGTTGTTGGCCGATGTGGAGGGAATCACGCTTCATGAGAATCCTTCCGGACGTTATGACAGCAATTATTGGCTGAACACGGTACTGCTTGACGGGAATCTGCATGTGAGAGGTGAGGAGGATGCCTACCGTGAGACAGTGAAAGGTGCCGTTGGTGGTGCCGCGGGTGTTACGCATGAGTCAATGAGTGCCCATACCTCTTGTGAGCCCAACCGTAATGTGGAAGCCATGCGTATTTGCTTGGATAAAGCCGGTATCGAGAGCCGTCCCTTATGGAAGCCTATGCATCTCCAGCCGGTTTATGCAGCTAATCCTGCCTATGTGAATGGTGTCAGTGAGGGTTTGTTCAGGCGTGGTCTTTGCTTGCCGAGTGGTCCTTATGTGACGGATGAGGATGTGAGATACATAGTGAATGAAATGAAGGAGAGTATACTATGAAATCTACATAGTATCAATTTTTTATGAACTAATTTCAGAAAACAGCTTCAGTGGGGCTGTTTTCTTTGTTTATAGGCATATTTGAGATGGGTAC
The DNA here is from genome assembly GCF_902825465.1 of Bacteroides sp. Marseille-P8574. Lineage (NCBI taxonomy): Bacteria > Pseudomonadati > Bacteroidota > Bacteroidia > Bacteroidales > Bacteroidaceae > Bacteroides > Bacteroides sp. Marseille-P8574. Next base: position 578,702 of record NZ_CADEBE010000002.1, on the reverse strand, counting down.
CGAGAATCTTCTCTGACTTCGGGGGATATTCATAATGTGATCTTCTTTGATAGAGAGCCATAGTTGTGTGTTGCCACTCTTATTTGAATAACCGTTCTTTGGCGGTGAATAATAACCAATAAACGTTTATCAATTATGGCAGTAGTAGCTTATTTAAGAGTAAGTACAGAAAAACAGTTTTTAGAGAATCAGCGCGAGGAAATTATACGCTTTGCGGAGAAGAACGGGTTGAGCATCGACAGATGGTACATGGAGACGGTCAGCGGAAAAGTGAGTAGCAAAGAGCGTAAACTGGCGGGCTTGTTGGACCGGATGAAACCGGGAGACTCCTTGATTATAACGGAGATTTCGCGGCTTAGCCGGACACTGCTGGAGATAATGACCATTCTTAACTCCTGCATCAAAAGGGGAGTGGTGCTGTACAGTACCAAAGAGGGGTATGTGTTCCAGAATGACATCAATAGCAAAGTGCTAGGATTTGCTTTTGGACTGATGGCCGAGATAGAGCGTAATCTGATTTCCATGCGCACCAAAGAAGCCTTGGAACGACGGAGGAAAGAAGGAAAACATCTGGGCAGGAAGAAAGGGGACACACCCAAAATGAAGATACTCTATGCGAACAAGAGGAAGCTTGTAAGGGAGCACCAAAGAGGAGAGTCGTGTGCTGAGCTTGCCCGGCAGATGGGAGTGTCACGGACTACGATGTTCCGTTTTCTGAGACACTATTGAGCAATTCAGCTAAACGAAGGTGTCAAAGGTGGGATTCCTTTTGACACGCTTCGTGTGGGCTACTTATTCGGCTGATACTTCTTTCTTTTCCTTCCACTCTTTCCCGCGCTTGTGCAGGTTTTTCAGCTCGAATGACAGCATGATACGGAAGAAACCTATAATCAGGAATGCAAACGAAATCATGTACACGGCGTAAAGGGCGCCTACTGCCGGTTGCCACAAGATGATGAGCGAGCAGATGACGGCAAGAATACCGAAAGCAACGTACCATCCCCAGTCTCTTGTCCCATATCTTTTGAGGTCCATGGCATAGCCTACGGATGAGAAGCCGCGGAACATCAGCCAGAAGGCGATGATGAACGGAATGACTTCCATGCTGAGTATCGGATAGGCTATCAGGTAGAATCCCAGAATCATGTCGATGATGCCTCCAGCCAGATACCATCCCCAACTGGATACCCTTCTACGGTTACTTACTGCAAAGGATATTTCCAGCAGACCGCTGAACAACATGGAGACGCTGAACAGAATGCTCAATACCGCATACCCGCTGAGAGGGGAGAACATCAGGCTTATAGCCACTATTACATAAAGAATACCAAGAATGAGTGAAATCCACCAATTCTTTACTTCCTGCTGAAGTTCGTCAAAAATAGTTTTCATGTGAATTTAATTTTTTAAGTGATTATCATTAATTCGTCTGTAGAATAACAGTTTATCCGGAAAAAAGTTTCGGGTGAACTTTTTCTGTATGTAATTTGTTATGTATACATATAATTTGATAAAACTATGGCTACAACAAAATTTAAAGGACAACCGGTAAAGGTTATCGGTGAATTTATAAAGGTGGGCTCTGTTGCCCCCGATTTCGAATTGGTAAAAACAGATTTGTCTTCATTCTCTTTGAAGGAACTGAACGGGAAGAATGTTATTTTGAATATTTTCCCCAGCCTTGACACTGGTGTGTGCGCTACTTCTGTACGTAAGTTCAACAAACTGGCTGCCGGCCTGCCCGATACCGTGGTGTTGGCAATCTCCAAGGACTTGCCTTTTGCACATGCACGTTTCTGTACAACGGAGGGTATTGAGAATGTGATTCCTTTGTCTGATTTCCGTTTTTCCGATTTTGATGAAAACTACGGGGTACGCATGGCAGACGGACCGCTTGCCGGTTTGCTGGCACGTTCGGTAGTGGTTATCGGTAAGGATGGAAAGATTGCCTATACGGAATTGGTACCTGAAATTACGCAAGAACCAGACTATGATAAAGCTATTGCAGCCGTAAAGTAGAAAGTTTGGGTTTGGGCTAAGCAATAAAAAGCGGTGGACAGAATTTATCATGCTGTCCACCGCTTTTTTATTATCATGCCGTTTTCTTTTTTATTTCTTCTTCATTCCTTTATAGATGAAGAATGCCACGATGAGTACACCGATGCCGATAAATACATAACCTATCTCATGGCTGTATTCCGTTACTTTGGCAAGCAGCTGTTCCTCGTTCTCGATGCCGGGTACTGTGGACAAGTAATATCCGATGAAAGCCAAGATGGAATTCCAAAGGCTCGCACCCAAGGTAGTGTACAGCAAGAAAGTTCCCAGTTTCATGCGTGCCAGACCGGCAGGGATGGATATCAACTGGCGAACAGCAGGTATCAGGCGGCCGACAAAGGTTGATACGGCTCCATGCTTGTCAAAATATTCTTCCGCATGCTGCACTTTGGCTTCGTCGATGAGGCACATGTGCCCGAAACGGCTGTTGGCAAACTTGTAAATGATGGGGCGTCCCAGCCATTTTGCCAGATAGTAGTTTATCAAGGCTCCGATATTTGCCCCTATGGTTGCAAACAATACCACCAGATATATATTCATGTTGTCATTGTTGGCGGCTTTCCAAGCGGCAGGAGGGACTACAACTTCCGAAGGGAAGGGAATAAACGAACTTTCAATGGCCATCAATAAAGTGATGGTCCAGTAATTGAGGTGGTCGAGACACCATTGGATAAAGGCTACTGATTCCATTTGCTAGATTAGTGGTATATAATTACTGTTATTGTAATGCATTGAAAATATTCTTCATTACTAGGGCCAGCTCTTCCTGATTATCTTCTTGTAGTATCTGTTGCAATTTGTCCAGCTCTTCCAGCCTGAACGGATGTTCGCACAGCTGGTTGTACTTCATGAAGTTCTCTTTGTCTTTGAGCAGCATATACAGAGAGGTCAGCCTTTCGTTGATACCTTCAAAGTCCGGTTCCATCTCTTTGACATGTTCAAAGGCCAGCTTGGCATAGCTTAGTTGTCCTATCTCCATGCTACACATGCCTATTTCGTGCCAGGTATCCGCATAGGGGGCATACTCTAAGGCTTTGGCCCATTTTTTCACACCTTTCTCATACTCACCTTCTTCCATGTAGATGCGTCCCTCAATCAGGTACGGGTCTATCTCTTCGGGTGACAGGTCGTATGCTTTTTTACAATATTGGTGGGCTTTGCGCTTCTTTCCCATCTTGTGCAGGCATAGGGCCGCATTGGCATAAAGGGAGGGCAAGGCGAAGTCATGGCTGTCTTCGGCTGTTATGGCTTTTTCCAGATAGTCGTATCCTTCTTTCCACTCTCCTTTGGAGGCTTTGTTCAGGCCGATGAAGGTGTTGATGAAACCGTGGGAGACAAGATGGAATTTTTCGGCCTGCAGGTAGTTCTCCATGGCACTTTCCTCATTTCCCAATTGGAAGAAGGAATGTCCTTTCATCAGGTAGGCATCGGCAAACTCGTCATCGGCCACCGTGGCATAGTCGCATGCTTCGATTGCTTTGTCGAACATCTGCTGGTCAAAGTAGCAACGGGCCAGTCCAAACCAGTAAGGAGCTGAATACGGATTCTTGTCAATCAGCTTATTGAAGAAGAAGGTGGCTTTTTCAAACAGTCCCTGGGCGTAGTAACAATCGCCAGTGACGGCAAGGTAGGCTTCTTCTTCGGCATATTTTTCGAGTCCGCGCGTCAGCCATGTCAATGCTTTTTCCGGGAATCCCATGTCTATGTACATATAGGATACATCGACGATGTTGGCTAGGTCGTCCTTATCGTCTATACTATCGAGTATCGCTTCCGCTTCTTCTTCTTTGCCTTCGCCCAACAGTAGGTTGGCTTTCAGCACTTTCACTTCGGAAGATTCTTCGGCAATCCGTTCCAATATATCCTTGGCTTGCTCTTTATGCTGGGTGTCGAGGAACAAGTATGCCTGTTCCACCAGCAGGGCTGTATTATTCGGATGTATTCCCAAGCCATACTCTACGACCTCGGTAGCCATGGCATATTTATGATGCACGGCATACCAGTCTGCGAGGTCGGCTAAGTCGTCTGCGTCCAGATAGATGGTTCTGTTCTCTGCTTTGGCAGCTTCATATTGTTCTGCCATTTCTTGCAGTTCTTTGTCTCTTCCGGACAGCAGGTTTTTTTTACTCATATTCTTATTTATTGATTTTACCCCAAACGTCTTTCAGACCTACAGTACGGTTGAATACCATTTTTTCTGGCGTAGAATCTTTGTCAACATTAAAATAACCGATACGTTGGAACTGCAGGTAGGAGAGGGGCTGCATGCCGGCAGCGTACTTCTCGATGTAGCAGCAGGGCAGCACATTCAGGGAGTCGGGGTTGATCATTTCTTTCATGGCTGTCAGTGCGTCGCAGTTCTTCGCTTCGCGGATGGCGGCAAGCTCGTCGCGCGGGTTTTCCACTTTCCACAGACGGTCGTAGAGGCGCACTTCTGCTTCGAGGCAGTGGGCACAACTTACCCAATGGATGGTGCCTTTCACCTTACGGTTGGCTCCGGGTAGACCGCTCTTGGTATCGGGGTCGTATTCGCAATATACTTCGGTGATTTCACCGGCGTCGTTCTTCTTGCAGCCGGTGCACTTCACGATGTACGCGTTCTTCAGACGTACCTCTTGTCCCGGTGTCATGCGGAAATATTTCTTCGGAGCATCTTCCATGAAGTCGTCGCGCTCCATCCAAAGTTCGCGGCTGAATTCGATGACGTGGTTGCTTTCTTCGGGATGTTCGGGGTTGTTGACGGCTTCCATCTCTTCCACTTGTCCTTCGGGATAGTTGGTGATGATGAGCTTCACGGGGTTCAATACGGCGGATACGCGGGTGGCGCGGTCGTTCAGGTCCTCGCGCACGGCGCTTTCCAGCAGGGCGAATTCATTAAGGGCGTCGTATGTGGTATAGCCAATCTTGTCGATGAACTTATGGATGGACTCCGGAGAGTAACCGCGACGGCGAAAACCGCAGATGGTCGGCATACGGGGGTCGTCCCAACCGTTTACCAAGCCTTCCTTGACCAGCATCAGCAGGTTGCGCTTGCTCATCAGCGTATAGCTGAGGTTCAGTTTGTTGAACTCATACTGATGGGGGCGGTTATCGTCGAGGTCTTTGCCTTCCTTCACCCAGTCCACGAAGAGGTCGTAGAGCGGACGGTGGGGCACAAACTCCAGTGTGCAGAGCGAGTGTGTCACGCCTTCGAAGAAGTCGCTTTGTCCGTGGGCGAAGTCGTACATCGGATAAGCCTTCCAAGTGGTACCCGTGCGATGGTGCGGATGCTTCACTACACGGTAGATGATGGGGTCGCGGAAGTGCATGTTGGGGCTTGCCATGTCTATCTTGGCACGGAGCACCATGGCACCTTCCTCAATCTCGCCGCTGTTCATCTTCTGGAATAAATCCAGTGTCTCTTCAATGGGACGGTTGCGGTAAGGGCTTTCCACACCGGGCTGGGTGGGGGTGCCTTTCTGGGCGGCAATCTGCTCGGAAGTCTGTTCGTCGATGTATGCCTTGCCCTCTTTGATGAGGCGGATAGCGAAGTCCCACAATTGCTGGAAATAGTCGGAAGCGTAATATTCGTTACCCCATTTGTAGCCCAGCCATTGGATGTCTTCCTTAATGGCCTCTACGTATTCCACATCTTCTTTGGTGGGATTGGTGTCATCGAAACGCAGGTTGCAGACACCGCCGTGTGCGGCGGCAATACCGAAATCAAGGCAGATGGCCTTGGCGTGTCCGATGTGGAGGTAACCGTTCGGTTCGGGCGGGAAGCGTGTCTGTACTTTTCCCCCGTTTTTACCCTCTTTCAAATCGTTTTCTACTATTTGCTCAATGAAGTTCAAGCTCTTTTTTTCGCTTGTTTCTTCGCTCTTTATTTCTGCCATAATGTTACTATTTTCGTATCGTGGGGACAAAGATAGGGTAAAAAAATGAAGAATGAAGAATGAAGAATGAAGATTTATTCTTTATGTACCGGGATATATCCGCTCTCTTTGATGATTTTCTGTCCTGCGGCAGACAAGATGAAATCGAGCAGAGGGGCTACGACCGAGGCGTTTTTCCGGTTATAATAATAGTATAGCGGGCGCACTATCGGATAAGTCTTATTGGTGGCATTCTCCAGTGTGGGAGCGGCATAATGCTGCCCGTCGTATGAAACGGCGAGTGTCTTGATACGCGGCGATACATAGGCTAGGCCCACATATCCGATGGCACCGCGTGTCTGGCTGACGGATTGGATAATGGCTCCAGTGGCAGGCATGGAGAGACTGCTGCTCATGTAGTTCTTGTTTTTCAGTACGCTTTCCTTGAAAAACTCGTAGGTACCGGAGGAAGTTTCGCGGGAGTAGACTACGATTTTGCGGTCGTCTCCACCCACTTGTTGCCAGTTGGTGATTTTGCCCCGGAAGATGTCTTCCAGTTGCTGCCGGGTCAGTTGTTTCACCGGGTTGGAGGGGTGAACCACTACGGCAAGGGCGTCGTAGGCGATGGGAACTTCTGCCAAGTCTTCTCCGGCAGCTTTGACTTTCATCTTTTCGCTGAACTTGATGGCGCGTGAAGCCATGGCGATGTCCGTGGTTTGGTCCAGCAGGGCTGAAATACCGACACCTGTTCCACCACCGGTCACGGTGACGCGGGCAGACGGGTTTAGGGTCATAAAGCGTTCGGCGGTCTGCTGCGCTATGGGGAGCACGGTGTCGCTGCCTTTGATGCGTTGCGCCTGCATGCCGGTGGTGGCAGCTGCCAGGGCGAGGAGTAGGAGTAATTTTCTTGTCTTCATAAAACACATGGTGCAAATTGGGTAAACACATGATGCAAATTAAGGTAATGGATATTACAAATGTGTTACATGGAATGTGCTTTGGGCCGTTGTAACAGTTTTGTAACACCTTTGAAATATTTCTTTCAAACGTTAGTCACACTGCCTTAACATCCGGCCCGTTCCTTTGCATACAGAAATCAATAGGCAACATGAAAAAGATTTTTGAGAAGATTGTAGAAGGTATACTGGCTTGTAGCGGCTTTGTGACGAGCCTTACCATCGTACTTATCGTCGTGTTCCTCTTTTCCGAAGCGCTAGGCTTGTTCAGCAGCAAGGTGATAGAAGAAGGGTATGTATTGGCTTTGAATAAGGAGAATCGGGTGGGCGAACTGACTCCGGCACAGATAAAGGATGTCTTTGATGAAGAGCTGACAAACTGGAACGAAGTGGGAGGGGAGGACCTTCCTATCCGCCTTTTCCGTTTGGAGGACATCACACAGTATTATACGGAAGAGCAGTTGGGCGCTTCCTATGAAAATGCAGGTGCTTGCATTACGGAGCTGGTGGAGCGTACGCCCGCTATTATAGCCTTTGTACCGCAGCAGTTCATCGTTCGTCCGGACTCAGTGCATTTGCTGAAAGACAACACCATTTCGGTGAAGGACGTCTTTGCCGGTGCCGAATGGTTTCCCACGGCAACACCTGCTGCACAGTTCGGCTTTTTGCCGCTCATTACGGGGACGTTGTGGGTCAGTCTGTTTGCCATCCTTTTTGCACTGCCGTTTGGTCTGTCGGTGGCAATCTATATGTCGGAGGTAGCCAATTCCCGGGTAAGGAATCTGCTGAAACCTATCATTGAGTTGCTGAGTGGCATACCGTCGGTGGTTTACGGCTTTTTCGGTTTGATTGTCATTGTGCCTTTTTTGCAGCAGGTCTTCGACTTGCCGGTCGGCGAGAGTGGGCTGGCGGGCAGTATTGTGCTTGCCATTATGGCACTGCCCACCATCATTACGGTGACGGAAGATGCGATGAGAAACTGCCCTCGTGCCATGCGCGAAGCCAGTCTGGCACTGGGAGCGTCGCAATGGCAGACTATATATAAGGTGGTGATTCCTTACTCCATTTCGGGCATCACCTCCGGAGTGGTGTTGGGCATCGGCCGTGCGGTGGGCGAGACGATGGCTGTGCTGATGGTGACGGGCAATGCTGCCGTCATTCCCCATACCATTCTGGAGCCGTTGCGTACTATTCCGGCTACGATTGCCGCGGAGCTGGGCGAGGCACCTGCCGGCGGACCTCACTACGAAGCATTGTTCCTACTGGGTGTCGTGCTGTTCTTCATCAGTTTATTGATAAATTTCACGGTGGAAGCAGTTTCGCCAAGACGAAAATAAAAGAAGGTAGATATGGTCAATAGAAAGCATCTTTCGCAAAACGTGGCATTCGGCTTGTTCCGTCTGTTGAGTCTGAGTGTGGTGGGAATTCTTTTTGCTATCCTCGGTTTCATTATATATAAAGGTATAGGAGTCATCGATTGGGAGTTCCTCACTACGGCTCCTGCCAACGGTATGACTGCCGGCGGAATCCTTCCTGCCATTGTAGGTACGTTCTGCTTGATGGTGGGCAGTGCCTTGTTTGCTTTTCCGGTGGGAGTGATGAGTGGCATTTATATGAATGAGTATGTGCCGAAAGGCTGGGTGGTACGTTTCATACGGATGATGACGAACAATTTGAGCGGCATCCCTTCCATCGTGTTCGGTCTGTTTGGCATGGCTCTGTTCGTCAACTATATGGATTTTGGAGACAGCATCCTGGCAGGTTCGTTGACACTGGGCCTGCTGAGTCTGCCTTTGGTTATCCGCACCACGGAAGAAGCGCTGAAAGCCATTCCCGACAGCATGCGTGAGGGAAGCCGCGCGTTGGGAGCTACCAGGCTTCAGACCATCTGGCATGTCATCCTGCCGATGGGGATGCCCAATATCATCACCGGACTGATTCTGGCGTTGGGGCGTGTTTCGGGCGAGACGGCACCCATCCTTTTCACTTGTGCCGCCTACTTCTTGCCACAGCTGCCTGCAAGTATCTTCGACCAGTGCATGGCGCTTCCTTATCACCTCTACGTCATCTCTACCAGCGGCACCGATATGGAAGCGCAGCTTCCTATTGCCTACGGCACGGCACTGGTGCTGATACTCATTATCCTCCTGGTGAACCTGCTGGCGAACGCCCTGCGGAAATACTTTGAGAAGAAGATTAAGACGAATTGAAAACATATACAATAGGTATGAAGAACAAGATAGAAACCCGTGACGTGAACTTCTGGTATGGCGATTTCCATGCCCTGAAAGGCATCAGCATGGACATTGAGGAGAAGTCTGTGATAGCCTTCATCGGTCCCTCGGGCTGTGGAAAGTCTACCTTCCTGCGCCTGCTAAACCGCATGAATGATTTGATTCCCGACACCCGTCTGACCGGCGAGATACGCATTGACGGACAAGACATCTATGGAAAAGGAGTGCAAGTGGATGAACTCCGCAAGAACGTGGGCATGGTGTTCCAGCGCCCCAATCCTTTCCCAAAAAGCATCTTCGAGAACGTTGCCTACGGACTCCGTGTAAATGGCATCACCGATAACGCTTTCATCCGTCAGCGGGTGGAAGAAACCCTGAAAGGCGCCGCCCTTTGGGACGAGGTGAAGGACAAGCTGAAAGTCTCCGCCTACGCCCTCTCCGGCGGTCAGCAGCAACGTCTCTGCATAGCCCGTGCCATGGCGGTGTCTCCTTCGGTCCTGCTGATGGACGAGCCGGCATCCGCCCTCGACCCCATCTCCACTGCCAAGGTGGAAGAGCTTATCCACGAGTTGAAGAAGCAGTACACCATCGTCATCGTTACCCACAACATGCAGCAGGCAGCGCGTGTCAGTGATAATACGGCTTTCTTCTATATGGGGCGGATGGTGGAGTTTGGAGATACCCGGAAGATATTTACGAATCCCGACAAGGTGGAAACGCAGAACTACATCACGGGACGCTTCGGGTAGCGGATTGTTCCATACAAGCAAAAATAAGTTGTACAAAAGTAATCTTAAAATAGAAACATTATGGTGAAGTTTATCGAATCTGAACTCGTCTTGCTGAAAAAGGAAATAGACGAAATGTGGACCCTGGTATATAATCAGCTCGACCGTGCAGGTGATGCCGTGCTTACGCTGGACCGGGAGCTGGCTCAGCAGGTATTGGTGCGCGAACGTCGCGTCAATGCTTTCGAACTGAAAATAGACAGCGACGTGGAGGACATCATTGCCCTTTACAACCCCGTTGCCATCGACCTGCGCTTTGTGCTTGCCATGCTCAAAATCAATACGAACCTGGAGCGTCTGGGCGACTTTGCAGAAGGCATCGCCCGCTTTGCCCTCAACTGCCATGAACCGGCATTGGATACTGAGCTGGTCAAGCAACTCCGCCTTGAAGAGATGATAGCCCAGGTGCTCTCCATGCTCGAGCTTGCCAAGCAGGCACTTCAGGAGGAGAGCCAGGAATTGGCTACCGCTGTGTTTGCCAAGGACAATATGCTGGACGAAATCAATGCGGAGGCCACTGCCATTCTTGCCGACTACATCAGCCGGCATCCGGAGAGTGCACTCTCTTGTCTGAATCTGGTGAGCGTGTTCCGCAAATTGGAGCGTTCCGGCGACCACATCACGAATATTGCCGAAGAAATAGTGTTCTTTATCGACGCAAAAGTGTTAAAACATAGCGGGCAGACAGATGAACACTACTTAAATGATAAGAAATAAACAAAATTTTAGGATAATTTCAGTGTTTCATGGAAAATAGCCTTATATTTGTCCATTGAAAACGATTGCAGGTGTAGAAAAGTGCTTTGAAATGATAATAAACTTAAATGTTTTTTTCAAAAAGATGTTATAAGACATGTTTTTTAATTTGGTTAGTATCACGAAAAGCGCCTATATTTGCATCGTTATCCTGAAAACAATCTTTTTACCTTAAAAAAAAACTAATACCTATTGAAAACTGAAAAAGGAGGCTTTGTGAAAAGCTTCCTTTTTTTGTACCTATACGAAGGGCTTTTTGTATCTTTGCGCATATTAATAATAAATCATGTATAATCTAAAAGTATATAGAACCATGTTTTCCGGAATAGTAGAAGAATGTGCCACATTGGTGGCGATGGTCAAAGACCAGGAGAATGTACATTTTACTTTCAAGTGTTCATTCGTCAGTGAATTAAAAATAGACCAGAGTGTGTCTCACAACGGTGTTTGCTTGACGGTAGTCAGCTTGACAGATGATACCTATACCGTGACGGCCATGAAGGAAACGCTGGACCGTTCCAATCTTGGCTTGTTGCAGGTGGGAGATGAAGTGAATGTGGAGCGTAGTATGATGATGAACGGCCGGCTGGATGGCCATATCGTTCAAGGACATGTGGACCAGACTGCCACTTGCATCGATATAAAGGATGCGGAAGGAAGCTATTACTTTACTTTCCGGTATGCTTTTGACAAGGAGATGGCAAAGCGCGGCTACATTACGGTAGACAAAGGCTCGGTAACGGTTAACGGTGTCAGCCTGACCGTGTGTAATCCCACCGACGATACTTTCCAGGTAGCCATCATTCCTTACACCTTCGAGCATACCAATTTCCATGCTTTCAAAGTGAGCAGTGTGGTGAATTTGGAGTTCGATATCATTGGTAAGTACATCAGTCGCATGATACAATATAAATAAGGTAACGGCGCTATGAACGATTTCCTGGAATTAGTGGCATCCCGTCAGAGTGACCGTGCCTATGATATGACTCGTGCCGTGGAGCCTGAGAAGCTGGAGCGGATATTGGCAGCGGCTTGTCTGGCTCCGTCCGCCTGCAATGCACAACCGTGGAAGTTCGTGGTAGTTACGGAACCGGAGCTGTCTGCCAAGGTGGGCAAGGCTGCTGCAGGATTGGGGATGAACAAGTTTGCCAAGGATGCTCCCGTTCATATTCTGGTGGTGGAGGAGTCCATGAATGCCACTTCCTTTCTGGGGGCAAAAATCAAGGGTAAGTATTTCCCATTGATTGATATTGGTATCGCTGCCGCACATATCACGTTGGCGGCAGAAAATGAAGGGCTGGGTTCCTGCATTTTGGGCTGGTTTGATGAGAAGGAGATAAAGAAACTTGTCGGTATCCCGGCCGGTAAACGCCTTTTGCTAGATATTACGATTGGCTATCCGGTGAAGGAAAAACGGAAGAAATCGCGGAAGCCAAAAGAGAAGACAGTATCTTATAATAAGTATTAGCAGAAGAACACAGAGGTGCAGGGATTAAACCAATAGACGAAAAAAATCTCTGTGCCTCCGTGTTTAAACCAAACTACAAATCCTTTAGCAGCACCTTGCTTGCATTCTTGTAGTATTCCTCCCGTGCCTTCAGCAATGCTCCCCATTGGCTGTTAAATTCATTTTCCTTATCAATTTTGAAGTCTTCTGAGCCGTGTGTGTCCAGCTTGTCCAGCAGGAGGGCCACATTCATCTTGTTGATGTCCATGGAAGGCTGGTAAGCGATGTCTTCACTTTTTTCATCGGTCACCACTTCATGCAGGAGGTTGATTTCTTGCAATTCATAAAGGGTTTCGTGTGTCAGCCGGATGGGAATCTGGCACTCTTCGGATATCTCCTCGGCTGTATAGGGTTGGGCGTCTTGTTCAAAACGCTTGGCTATGAGGGACATTATCAGGATGGAGATAAAGTCGCGGTAGCGACGGCTGATGTTGCGCGCATCCTTGTCGAAGCTGAAGTTCCGGATATTCTGTCCGGCGTAGGTCAATTCGGCACCGAACAGGCAGATAGTCCAAGATACCTGCAACCATAGCAGAAACATCGGGAGGGCGGCGAAACTACCATAGATGGCATTGTAACGGGAAACCCACAACTGGCTGCTGATGTAGAGGAACTGGAATGCCTGATGTGCCGTACCTGCCAGAATACCGGATATGAGTGCGTGTTTTAGTTTGACTTTTGTATTCGGCATAAAGACGTACAGTACTGTAAACATGAACCAGGTCAGTACGAAGGGGATGAGGCGTACCATAAACTTGCCGACGGGTGCCAGTAGGGTAAAGTCTTCGAGGTTCTTCACCATCGTACTCATGAAGATGGAAAGACCACCGGACACTACCAGCAGAATGGGCATCAACAGAAGCATGGAGAAGTAATCCGTTATTTTGCGGTACATGCTGCGCGCCTTTTTTACCTGCCAGATGCGGTTGAAGGTGACTTCCATATTATTGATTAGGTTCAGGACTGTCCACAGCAACATAATCAACCCGATGCCGATGAATATTCCACTTTTGGTTTGTGAGAGATATGAGTTTACGAACTGTAGAATAACCTCTGTGGTTTCTGTAGGACCTCCGAACCCGTTGATAACCTGACTTTCCATCAGATTGTCGAATCCGAAACCGCGTGCGATGGCAAACAATATAGCGAGAATCGGTACAATGGCAAGCAAGGTGCTGTAAGTCAGTGCCGAGGCTTTGTTTACTATCCGGTCTTTGGTGAAGCGGTTGACACAAAGGTAGATGGTCTTGATGATATTGTATACGGAAAAAGTGGTTCGCGTAACTTCATCTTCTGTAATACGCCAGATGTCGTAAGTAAGAAACTTCCAGAAGGCTGCAATACGTCTATTCATAAAATGTCAATTAGCGTAAGTTCAAAGAGTTATCTTTAACGGATTCTCAATGATCTCTGTTTATATGAAGTGCAAAATTAGACAAAATCTCTGGAATAACCTCGAAAAACGGGAGAAATGACGCTAAATGACTTAATATCAGAGTAGTTACGGTGTCAAATGATGACAAACCGAAAAATCGGAAAACGCAAAGAAGAGCGGATTTAAGAAGAAGAATGGTTTGCAAATCATTACCCGTGAAAGAGTAAGATTTAACATATGGGAGATGCTATTGCACCGTTTGTCACCGATTTGCGTATCAAGGTCTAACTCGTTGATATTTAACTTTGCAAACAAAAAAAACGAGTATGGCAAGAAGTACATTCAAAGTGCTGTTCTACGTGAACGGCAGCAAGGAGAAAGACGGTATTGTCCCCATCATGGGACGAGTGACAATCAACGGTACTGTGGCGCAGTTCAGTTGCAAGCAGACCATCCCGAAAACCCTTTGGGATGCGAAAGGCAACCGAGCCAAAGGCAAGAGTGCCGAAGCGCGGAACATCAATCTGGCATTGGACAACATCAAGGCGCAAATCATCAAGCACTATCAGCGCATATCCGACCGAGAGGCATACGTAACGGCTGAAATGGTGCGCAATGCCTACCAAGGGGTAGGAAGCGAGTATGAGACACTGATAAAGGCTTTTGACAAGGATTGCGCCAACTTCCTGAAACGTGTCGGCAAAGACCGCAGCATCGGCACATACAAGATAATGGTGAGGGCAAGGAACTATGTCGCAGCCTTTATCAAGTCATTCTACAGACGGACGGACATGTCCATGCTGGAACTTACGCCCGACTTCATCAAGGAGTTTGCGGCTTATCTTACGGCTGAACGGGGACTGAAAAACGCCACCATCTGGCTGAACTGCATGTGGCTGAAAGGCGTGGTCATGCGTGCGCACTCTAACGGACTGATACCGAGAAATCCGTTTGCGCAGTTCCATATCAGCCCGAATGTTAAGGAACGGGAATATCTGACAGAGGACGAAATCAAAAGAATCATGGCGCACGAGTTTGACAACCCCACCCTCGCATTGGTGCGGGATCTGTTTATTTTCGCCTGTTTCACCGCCTTGTCTTTCGTGGATATGAAAGAACTCACAACGGATGAAATAGTGGAGGTGAACGGTGAGAAATGGATATTGTCGAAACGGCACAAGACAAATGTCCCGTTCCAAGTGAAGCTGCTGGATATTCCCTTGCAGATAATCGAACGGTACAAGTATCTGTCGGAAGACAAGCTGGTTTTCGGGAAAATCAACTATTGGACGATGTGCAAACAGCTGAAAAAGGTAATGGCGGAATGCGGAATAGAGAAGCAAATCTCCTACCATTGCGCTCGTCATACATTTGGAACACTGGCTCTTAGCAAGGGGATGCCCATTGAAAGCGTGAGCCGTGTTCTGGGACACACGAACATTGTCACGACTCAAATCTATGCGAAGATAACCACGCAGAAACTTGACAATGACCTGACGATGTTCGGCAACAAGCTGAACGCATCGTTCGGAAGTGTAACCCCATAACCAAGCATAGCCATGAAACGAAGCATCATAACAACGGACGGTAACGGCAACATCATCATGCCGACCGACATTAGCGCAACCGCCATGAGCGAATGGGAACTTTGCGACCTGTTCGGAGTAACCGCCCCGACATTCCGTGCAGGGCTGAAGGCTCTTTGCAAGAGCGGAGTTTTAAGGGAATACGGGATAAGGCGAAGCATACGGGTATCCGATAATTGCTGTATGGAGGTTTACAACCTTGAAGCGATAGTTACCCTCGCTTTCCATATCGGCACATTCGGAGCGGAACGGGTACGCAATGCCGTTCTTGAAAGACTGTACCTGCGAAAAGAGAAAACAAGCATCTTCTTCTCGCTGAATACCAACGGTATATCCAAATCCGAATACTTCTCGTAGCTGAATGCCTAACATAATTCACTCGGTAAGTCAGTAATTCATTAAGTCAGTACGACAGAACGACAGACGCTCTGATTTTTTCTCCCGAAAAGCGTAATCCGACATTCGCTTTTCGGGAGTTTTTCCGTTTGCACAACCCGTTTCCTGTCCCAAACCATTGAAAGTTTTTGTTTCGGGGGCTATTTGTCACCATTCTGCTGTGTTTTGCATAACAACCTATCCGATAATTGATTATATTTTTGTAGCTGGTAATTTTCAAACTTAAAACCATTTGATTATGTCAGCTATCGAACAACAGGACAGCCACAGACCGCCATCGGATGGCGGCATGGCAAAGGAAGAATTTATCCGTGTCGGAACAACGCTCTACAAGATTGTGGAGCAACCGAGACTGAACGGAGGGTATGTGAAGAAACGCATCGCATGGAACAACGAGACCCTGCGACAGGATTACGGCAAGGATTACATCGGCAGCGTTCCCAAATATGACGGCTTCTGCACCGTACCCGAACACATCGGCTACCGTTCCGTGGTAGGCAAGTTCCTTAACCTCTACGAACCGATAGACCATGTACCCCGACAAGGGGATTTCCCCTCTATCCGTTCATTGCTGCATCACATCTTCGGGGAACAATACGAGTTGGGGATGGACTATCTGCAACTGCTCTACCTGCAACCGATTCAGAAGTTGCCTATCCTGCTGTTGGTGTCGGAAGAACGCAACACGGGCAAAAGCACCTTCCTGAACTTTCTGAAAGCCCTTTTTCAGAACAATGTGACTTTCAACACCAACGAGGATTTCCGCAGCCGGTTCAATTCCGACTGGGCTGGCAAGTTGCTTATCGTGGTGGATGAGGTGCTACTCAACCGCAGGGAGGATAGCGAGCGGTTGAAGAACCTCAGCACCACACTTTCCTATAAGGTGGAAGCCAAAGGCAAAGACCGTGACGAGATTGCGTTCTTCGCCAAATTCGTGCTGTGTTCCAACAACGAGTATCTACCCGTAATCATAGACGCAGGGGAAACACGCTATTGGGTGCGCAAGATAGACCGCTTGCAGTCCGATGATACCGACTTCCTGCAAAAGCTGAAAGCGGAGATACCCGCTTTTCTTCATTTTCTGCAACACAGACAGCTATCCACCAATAAGGAAAGCCGGATGTGGTTCAACCCCACATTGCTGCATACAGAAGCCTTGCAGAAGATTATCCGCAGCAACCGTAACCGGTTGGAGATAGAGATGCACGAACTTGTCCTTGACATCATGGACAGTGTCGGCACGGATACATTCTCTTTCTGTTACAGTGACATTCTTCTTTTGCTGGTACACTCACAGGTAAAGGTGGAGAAACACCAAGTCCGAAAAGTGTTGCAGGAATGTTGGAAACTGACTCCTGCGCCAAACGGACTGACTTATACCACCTACCTGTTTAACTGCAATCGGGAGTGTCGGTATGAGCCGATAAGGAGAGTGGGACGCTTCTACACCGTCACAAGGGAGCAACTTGAATCCTTGTAACATTATCATTTTTCTGTTGAATTGTTGAATATGGGTATAAATACACTGACAATAAACGATATACATTCTCAACAAAATCTCAACAAGCCAAAAGAGAAGTTGAGAGACCACCGACACCCGTTTGTGAATTTCTCTTTTGGTGAGTGGTTTGTTGAGAAGATGTTGAGAGGTTACGAGGCTGTATATAAATATATTACATTGACAATTCATCAAATCAACAAATTTTCATCAACTTCAAAACCGTATGTAATATGACAATCCAAGATGTAAAGCAAATCAAACTGGCAGACTATCTGCAAAGTCTGGGCTATACGCCTGTAAAGCAACAAGGCAAGAACCTGTGGTATAAATCACCGCTACGGGAAGAAACGGACGCATCGTTCAAGGTAAACACTGAGCTTGAAAAATGGTATGACTTCGGCATCGGCAAAGGCGGAAACATCCTCGCATTGGCAGCGGAACTTTACTATTCGGAAGATGTAGCCTATCTGCTGAAACGCATAGAGGAGCGGACAGCATACATCCGCCCTGCATCGTTCTCTTTTGGCAGACAGCATTCCGACAATCAGCCTTATCAGGGATTAAGGGTTGGTGAGTTGTCCTCTCCTGCACTTATTGCCTATCTGCAAGAAAGGGGAATAAACATCGGACTTGCCAAAAGAGAATGCAGGGAGCTTCGGTTTATGAATGCCGACAAACCCTATTTTGCCATCGGCTTTCCGAACATGGCAGGAGGATATGAAGTGCGCAACAGATACTTCAAGGGATGTGTCGCCCCGAAAGACATCACCCATATCCGACAGCAGGACGGACAACGATGTATGTGTTACCTGTTCGAGGGGTTCATGGATTACCTCTCATTCCTTACCATCCGAGTAAGAAACAATCCGCAACACCCGCGATTGGACACACAGGACTATGTCATACTGAACTCCGTTTCCAATCTTGCGAAAGCGGAAAGCTTATTGGAAACCTACACCCAAATCGGCTGTTTCCTTGACAACGACACGGCTGGACGGAGCACCTGCAAGAAGCTGAAAGAGAAGTTCGGGGAACGGATGCTTGACAAGTCAATGTACTATCGTGATTATAAGGACTTAAACGACTATCTGTGCGGTAAGCCCTTGTCCCAATCGGCAGAGCCGATAAAGGAGAAGAAGCAAGTCCAATCCGAAAGGCGGATGATGCAGCCACCGAAAAAGAAAGGGGGATTTCATCTGTAATATGCACGTCCGCTCTCCCAAGGTATTTAGACAGAAATACCATAGCTCAATAGGGCGTTTTCTTCACGCATTACTCCGTAACGCTAAAAACGCCCTATTGAGCCAAAGGGAAATCCCTTTGGAAACCCTGTGCAAACGAGAGCAGAAGCCAAACTCGTTTGGATTATGCCGAGTGCAGTAAGGGTTCATTTGCATAATAAACCCTGTGAGCCGATGCCACAGGCAGAGAGAAGAAACATAACGATAACCGCAAAATAGAAATAAAATGGGATATTTTTCATTGGACATTAAGAAAGCAAAGGGTACATCGGACACCACGCAGTCCGACCATATAGAGAGAAAGATAATACCTAAAAATGCAGACCCGACAAGAACACATCTGAACAGGGTGCTTGTCGAATACCCTGATGGCGTTCACGGCAGGGATGAAGCGATTGCCCACAGGCTGAACACGGCAGGCATCAGACGGAAAATCACACACGACCAAGTCCGTGTCGTTCGGGTGGTCTTGTCGGGTACGCACGAGGACATGATGAACATACAGGAAAAAGGAGAACTCGATGAATGGTGCAGCGACAGCATCCAATGGCTGCAAGCCACATTCGGCAAAGACAATGTGGTTGCCGCACATCTGCACATGGACGAGAAGACTCCGCACATCCACGCAGCCGTTGTTCCCGTCGTGACGGGTGAAAGGCGCAAAGCCAAGAAAGAACAGGCTGATGGCAAGCGCAAGTACCGCAAGAAAACAAATTCCGTCCGTTTGTGTGCCGACGACCTGTTCAACCGCCAGACCTTGGTCGCCTACCACGACAATTACGCAAGGGTGATGGCGAAATACGGATTGCAGCGTGGGGTACGGGGTTCGGAAGCACGGCACACCACCACCATGCAGTATTATAGAGACTTGAAAAAGAAGAATGAAGTCCTCGAAACTGAAACCAGACTGTTGCAAGAGAAGAAGACCGAAGCGCAGGAGGAACTAAAGCAGATGAAAGCGGAAATCCGTACCGACAAGCTCAAAAGCGCAGCCGCCGATACGGCAACCGCCCTTGCAAGCAGTGTGGGTTCTCTTTTCGGAAGTGGAAAGATGAAATCGTTGGAACGCAGGAACGAGGACTTGCAAGACCGCATCCTTGAACTTGAAGACGAAGCCCGACAACGGGAACGGCAACAAGCCAAGCAGATACAGGAGATAAGAAACGCTTACGAGCAACAGCACCGCAAGCTGTCGGAGTTTGTGGATTTTGTCAGACGCTACTTTCCGTATGTGGAGAAGCTGATGCCCGTGATAAGTTTCCTGCGTGAACGTTTGGGTTTTAATGACGGGATAATCAGAAGACTGTGCGAGTTCAAGGAGGTCGGGATAAAAGGTGAACTCTATTCTTCCGAGTTTAACCGAAGTTTTGATACCCGACATTCCGTCTGCTCCATCAGACAGGATGAAAACGGTAAATTCGATTTCAAGATAGACGGGGTTTCTCACGTGAACTGGTTCAGAAAGAAGATGAATGAGTTCAGAGAAGCCATCGGAATACCGAAGCCAAGACAGAATAGAAGTATGAAACTGTAAATCAAAAAAATCCGTGATAGTAGAATGGTATATCACGGATTTTTCATACTTTTGTATTGGATTGAGGCAACTCTTTCCAAGACATACGAAAAAGAAGAAGCGGTATGCTTATCTTGTAGAACGGAAACCTGAGAAATTTCTGAATTGTGTACAAGGGTAGCATAGTGGTTCTCACGCTATAGCGTGGGCTGCTATTACTACATCTGTACACAGGGTTTTCTCAGGACCTCCGAACTAAGACGTAGCATTGCAGTGCCACGCTTGAACCGAAGTATGTTTTTTATCAATCTGATATACAGTTATAATCTATTATTTTCTTGTATATTTGATACCCAATAGTTCCCAGACGTATATTTGTTGAGAAGGACTACTAAAATTATATAGTAACAGAATACTGCTATTTCGAGGATAGTAATACATAGAATAAGTTTATGCTGATTTTGTTAATCTATGTATAACTAACCTAATGTCAGATATTGTTTTTCTAACTTTTGTTTCATGCTCTTTCAAAAATTGTTGGGATATTACAAAATTCGCTTCTTGCATGTCACCATCTGTAAGCCATTTCCAATATGACGTTGCTAAATTTTGTATTGAATTTTTATCGTTTAGAAATTTAGGAAAAGATTCTTTGATTTCTTCTAGTATCATATCAGAAATGACATCTCCTCTGTGAAATGTCATTCTAATATCGGTTTTTGCATCGTCTAGGGATATTTCACCTTTACTAAGCTGTTCTAAAATAGACATATTCCTACTATATACATCGCAAAGTTCCATTAAATCTTTGGATATTATATCGCGAGCCACATTCCTTTTATTTAGCGAATTACCTAAATATACAACAGCAATTGTTAATGCAGTTGTAATAATGAGCATTAACGCATCAATAATATTTATCTCATAGTTTATACATCCTCTAATAAAGGATAAAATTACTAGAGTTACAACTATTCCTATTGCAGCTCCACTAGCATATTTAAGTAGTTCTTTCATTACCTGTCTCTTTTGGTTGGATGTTCTATTTCCGTTATGATACGTTTTTTTCTAATTTCACTTTCATTAGAAATAAAATCAATTGTAGAAAGAACAACTTCACTTCCCATTTCTAGAGAAAGTTTACCAAAAGCCCCTGATACAAATGAAGATGGATATCCCCACACTCCATCCAAATTAATTATGAGTTTTACTTTATTTCTTACTGCTTCTTCAAATTTGGGTTTTAACAATACCTCAAAAAACTCTTCGCCAGAATGTGGTCCGTCTTTACGATATCGAGCTCCTGGAGAGTCAGAGAAATCAGCCTTTATGTCTATGATAATATCTTCCATATTACTTTTTCTATGTTCAACAATCAAACCAAATTAAATACAAAGATACCACATTTAATGGTCTAAACCGTTATTATGTTTATTAAAAATACTATATGTCTTTGTTTGTTGTATCTCCGTTTGTTAATTCCCAAAACAGCATAGTACCAGAAAAGTTGTGTTCGAGAGCTTCTGCTGTCTTATCTTTTAAGTTTATTTTCACATCATTGCTTATTATATAGGCTCGTGCAAAATATTGAGAATTGCTATTGACAGCTATTTGTGGAATCCCCTTTCCTCTAATTTTATTGTCTACTTTTTCTCGTGATTTAATTTTGCCGTCAAGAAGATCGGGCACTAAATCAGTATTATTTTCCAAGCCTATAACTCTCTTGATTTTTTTAAATACCTGTACAGGGATACTATCAAATATACCAACACCTAAATCTATAAATGTATACATCGTGTGCCCATTAGGGGCGTTATAAGTATATAACCACCATTTGAATTGATTTGCATTTGAATTATTGCTTGCGTGATTATTGGTATTTGACATTGCTTCTATTAGCATTTCATATAGATCTGGGAAAGGTTTATTACTTCCAAACACATGTTTTGTTCCTAGTATACATGCGTTTTTTGCTATATCTGATTGCACTTGATAATTGCTTTCTTGATGGAACAAATTAGTATCACTTTTGTGTGCAGATTTTAAAACCTTTGTTGCTTTTACATGATTATAAAAGCCAGACTCTGTAAATAATTTAAGAAGTTCTGGATCTGTAGGTGCATTTCCCCTAATGCGTCCTCTTTTTCCTAAAAACGACTCATCATTAGCACATGCGGCAAGTAATGCTATTGCATCTGAAGATAAAGCTGTTATATGTGACAAATCACATTGAACCTTTTCCTTATTATGCAATAACGATTTGCATTTTATGAAATATTCTAGAATTTCATTTGTATTATCTATGAATGAAAAGTTTTTAGGAACCTCTAGTTCTACATAAGCTTTACGTTCCCATTTCAGTTGTTCCACAAGTCCTCTTCGTCTATTTTCAAGACGATGCCTACGGCGCAACTTGTAACTTTTGCTTTGACGCTTCATTGTGCGCCTCATTCGTTTGAGTTGATAACGCCGTCTTTTAATCTCTTTTTTGGTTTTATAATTCACGAAATTACAATTTAACGATAATGTTATAATTTATTAAACGCTGTTCTATAAGTGCATTATTTTACCATATCCACTTTGGGGCATTTAGTTATTTATACTACAAAAGTATAAAAATAATCCGGACCATTGAATATAATTCACTATATTTGCATTATAAAATTGCATCTAAGAATGAAACTAAATAAGATAAAGGCAGTTTTGTCGGACAAAGGCATTTCTCAGACGTGGTTGGCAAAAAAACTGGATAAGAGTTTTAGTATGGTTAATGCCTATGCTTGCAACAGAATCCAACCTAACTTGGAGACACTGCAACAAATAGCAGAGATTCTTCAAGTTGACTTAAAAGATCTGATAACAGATAAGGATGAACGAGAATGATATTCTGTGGGCATGTGTTATCTTTTTGGCGTATAACTTCTGATAATGCAGAAATATAGGAACGACTATGACTCCGGAAGAAAAAGCTAGGCAAAAGATAGATCTGTGGTTTGCCGAAGCAGGTTGGAAGGTAATCAATAGAGAAGATTATGAACCGACTTGCACGGCTGTCGCAATAAGGGAAGGGTTGCTAAAAGGTAATCTTGAGGCAGATTATTTCCTTTTCATTAACGGAAAGGCTATTGGTGTGCTTGAAGCTAAAAGAGAAGAAATAGATCCTTTTTCCAACAATGTTTGCGAACAGGCTGTATTATATGCTAAAAGTGTTCCCCATATCTATCAGGCATATCAGAAGCCATTGCCGTTTATCTTTACTTCAAATGGCAAAGAACTGTTTTTCTGTGATTTTCGCGAACAAAAGCAAAGTTTTAAACAGATAATGGCTATCCCTACTCCTTATGAGTTGGTCAAGCAGTTAGGAATAAGTGATTATTTCGCAGGACTTCCCTCTTTGCAGAAAAAAGGATTACGTGATTGTCAGTATGAGGCAGTTACTGAACTGGAAAAAAGTTTCAGGAGTGGGCAGAATCGCGCCTTGATGGTTTTGGCTACAGGTGCAGGTAAAACATATACAGCATGTCTTGCTGCATATCGTCTTCTTTCATATACTCCAATGAGAAGAGTGTTATTTCTTGTGGACAGAAATAACCTCGGGAAACAGGCAGAGGGAGAATTTGGTACTTTTCGGCTAACAGAAAATGGAGATGCATTCAATACAATATTTACAGTGAATCGTCTTCGTTCCTCTTCTATACCATCTGATAGTAATGTCGTTATTTCAACAATACAGCGTCTTTTTTCTTTTCTGAGAGGAGATACTATTGAGGATAATGACAATGATGATGATAATGAGCCTACAGAAGAAGTTGTATTACCTCCTAATCCCAATTTACCACATGATTATTTTGATTTGATTATCATAGATGAGTGTCACCGCTCCATTTATGGGAATTGGCGTAAGGTATTGGAATATTTTGATACAGCCAGGCTTGTTGGATTGACAGCTACACCAATTCCTGAAACAATGGCATTCTTTAACAATAATCGCATAGTCAACTACACATTGGAGAAAAGTATCGTTGATGGTGTAAATGTAGATTGCCGTGTATATCGAATCAAAACTCAGGTTACAGAAAATGGCGGCGCTATATTAGAAGGAGAAAAAATCAAAGAAGAAACGCGATATACCGGAGATGTAAAAACCATTTCCAATAAAGAAACGAAGACATATACCAATAAAGAACTAAACAGAAGTGTCATTAACCCTGCGCAAATAAAACTTATTCTCTCCACTTATCGCGATGTCGTCTATACCGAGTTGTTCAATGATCCACAACGAGAAGCAAATTTTGACTATCTGCCAAAGACTTTGATCTTTGCTCTAAATGAGACTCATGCCAGCAATATCGTACAGATAGCTAAAGAGGTATTTGGACATACAGATGACCGTTTCGTGCAAAAAATAACTTATTCCGCGGGCGATAGTAATGAATTGATACGTCAGTTCCGGAATGATAAGGATTTCAGAATTGCCGTAACTTGCACATTGGTAGCAACTGGTACAGATGTTAAGCCTCTTGAAGTATTGATTTTCATGCGTGATGTAGAATCTTTACCGCTCTATATACAGATGAAAGGACGTGGTGTACGCACAATTGGAGATGAGCAGTTACGGAATGTTACCCCAAATGCGTTTAGTAAAGATTGTTTCTATTTGATAGATGCCGTAGGTGTTACTGAACACGAGAAAACAATACCTACGATAACTGATGAGCTGACTACAAAGATTATTACTCTTAAAGAGCTGTTGGAACAGATTACCCATGGTTACCTTCCTGACGAGCATCTGAAACGTCTTGCTGCAACACTTTCCAGAATATACAACAAAGCTGACAATTCACAGCGAACTGAGTTCATACGTTTAGCAAATGACGACATGAAAGAACTTGCTTCAAGGATTTACGAAGCATTTGAAAACAATATTCTGCCGCCATTCATAAGTACTAAAGAGCCTAATAACGAACGGAAAGGTTTAGTAGCTCCGCTTGCAAATCATGCAGATGCGCGTCGATATCTGCTTATTCTTGCTGCCGGGTTTGTCAACACACTAATGCCTGGTGAAGACACGCTTATATCTAAAGGTTTTTCAATAGAAGAAGCTAAAAGTACCACAGAAGCCTTTGAAGATTTTTGCAAAGAACATAGTGATGAAATAGAAGCTCTACGTATAATTTATAATAATGAAGGTGAGCCAATTACCTATTCAATGCTAAAAGATTTGGAAAACAAACTCAAGATGGCTAACAATCATTTTACTTCCAAGCAATTATGGAACTCATATGCCATTTTGAATCCAAATAGCGTTCGACGTTCTTCTACAAAAGAGGAGAGCGATGCTTTGACTAATATCATACAGCTTGTACGTTTTGCTTTACGCCAGATTGAGCGGTTAGATAGTGTTGTTTCCACTTCTAAACAGTATTTCAATCTATGGTTAGGACAAAACCAGCGCGAAATAACAGATAAACAACGTGAAGTTATCAGTCGTATTGTAGATTATATTGCTTCCAACGGAGCTTGTACAATCAAAGAGATTCGTGAAGATGATGCAACTCAGGCAGCACAGATGATCCGTGCCTTTGGCAATATGCAGAAAGCTAACGAAGCTTTACAGTCTCTATATACATTTGTAGTTTTAAGAAAAGCAGCATAATAATGACAACCATACAAATAATAGATAGGATAAGATTAAATCGAACTGGTTTGCAAACAAAAGATGCTGATGGGCGATGGGTCAATGTACATAAGCAACAAGGGGATTTAGATGGCGCATGTTCTATTTATTCCCTTGTGATGGCAATGCTATGCCAAGGGATGATTGAAGAGCAAGATATTCAACTATATAAATTCCCCGATAGGCGTACTCCTAAAGGCAAATTCTTATACTATTTTTTCTATGAACAAGGTTTTATTCAAAATGGTTATAACTATACAGCATTAGCACGTGAAATCAATGAACAGCCATTTGAAATTAGGGCAATACACAAAAGGCCAAGATCTAATGATGATAGGATTGAATTGATAAGGCAATTCGTAAGCCAGAATACTCCAGTTATAATCTCGACAGAATTCAATGATGGTGCACATGCTTTATTGGCTATAGGAATAGAAAGCGATGAAAATGACATCATAACTAAAATTTTCTGTCTTGACCCTGGAGCTACATCTCCAAAAGTATCCCCGTGGAATTGTTTTATTGATGTGTCAAAAGAAGGCAAATCGCAATATCCATTCTATTATGTAACTGAAATAAATACTTATAAAGTCACATTAGATGACATGCTTATAATAGAGCATAAAAATTTTGATTAAAATTATGGCAGCAAATAATACAACAGAGCAATCGCTCACCAAAAAAGTTTGGAATCTGGCAACAACCCTTGCCGGACAAGGTATCGGCTTTACTGACTATATCACACAGCTTACCTATCTTTTATTTTTGAAGATGGATGCTGAGAATGTAGAAATGTTTGGAGAAGAATCAGCAATACCATCTGGTTATCAATGGAGTGATTTAATATCTCTTGACGGTCTGGATTTAGTAAAGCAATACGAAGATACTCTGAAACAGCTGAGTGAACAGGAAAACCTTATCGGTACAATTTATACAAAAGCACAAAACAAGATTGACAAGCCAGTCTATTTAAAAAAAGTCATTACCATGATTGATGAGGAACAATGGCTGATCATGGATGGAGACGTGAAAGGTGCTATCTACGAAAGCATCCTTGAGAAGAATGGACAGGACAAGAAAAGTGGTGCCGGTCAGTATTTTACTCCACGCCCGCTCATCAAAGCAATGGTAGATTGCATAGCTCCACAAATTGGAGAAACAGTTTGTGACCCGGCCTGCGGCACCGGAGGTTTTCTCTTGACTGCATATGATTACATGAAAGAACAGTCTGCCAGTAAGGAAAAACGTGATTTCTTGCGTAACAAGGCACTGCATGGTGTAGATAACACACCATTGGTCGTAACGCTTGCTTCCATGAACCTATATTTGCATGGTGTGGGAACAGACCGAAGTCCGATTGTTTGTGAGGATTCATTGGAGAAGGAACCATCCACCCTTGTAGATGTAATACTTGCCAATCCTCCTTTCGGCACCAGACCGGCAGGTTCTGTGGATATTAACCGTCCGGATTTCTATGTAGAAACGAAGAACAATCAGTTGAACTTTCTTCAACACATGATGCTGATGCTCAAAACCGGAGGTCGTGCAGCCGTAGTATTACCAGACAATGTCCTTTTTGAAGGTGGTGCTGGAGAAACAATTCGCAAGAAGTTACTCTCAGACTTCAACTTACACACGATACTTCGTTTGCCTACAGGTATTTTCTATGCACAAGGTGTAAAAGCAAATGTATTGTTCTTTTCCAAAGGTCAACCAACAAAAGAGATTTGGTTCTATGATTATCGTACTGACATCAAACATACGCTTGCTACTAATAAATTAGAGAGACATCATTTGGATGATTTTGTCACATGCTATAATGCAGGAAACTTAAAAGGACGCAAAGAGATATATGATGCAGACAATAATCCTCAAGGGCGTTGGCGTAAATATCCTGTAGATGATATTCTCACTCGTGACAAGACAAGCCTTGATATAACCTGGATAAAACAAGGAGGAGAGTCTGATGACCGCTCCTTGGCAGAATTGATGGCTGACATAAAAGAGAAAAGTAAAACTATTAGCTCAGCAGTTGCAGAACTTGAGAAGCTGCTTGCAAACATAAATGAAGATTAAGCATATGAAGAATAATGACATCGCAAAATCAATAGAACAACAATTCGGAGAAATCATAGATATTATTCTCCAACATAAAAGTAATGCTTCAAGAGCCGTCAATGAAGAGTTGCTACTCACAGCATGGCATGTAGGTGGATATGTATCTGCTAAACTGAAGAGCGAAGAATGGGGAAGTAAGGTTGTTTCTCAATTGTCCGAATACATACGTTCGCAATATCCCGACATCAAAGGATATAGCAAAAGAAGCATATACAATATGGTAATGTTTTATGATGAGTATTCATCAGAAACGTTCATAGCAACAATAAGCCAATATTTGAATACTGAATTTGTGCAGCCAAAAACTGCACAAATTGAAGCAAGAAATCATACACAGGGAACCACTGTAATTGTGCAACCGTTGGCTGCACAATTTGTCCAGCCAGCAATTGGACAAATGCCTAAAATATTGGAGTTAACGACCTTGACTAATCATATAGAAATATTATGCCGATGTAAAAGCAACGAAGAACGGTTGTTTTATATACTCTATGCCAATAAAGAGCATTTAGTAAAACGAGAGCTCCAACGTTGCATTTCTAACCAAACTTATGCAGGATTATTAGGAAGCAAGGACAATATGTCAAAAGGATTACTGGAAAGATATCCTAATGCGCCAGTCATGTTCAAAGACACCCTGTTCGTAGATTTTCTCAACCTGCCGAAAAAGCATAGCGAATCAAAATTAAGAAACGGTTTAGTAGAACACATGAAACAGTTTATTCTTGAACTGGGAAAAGACTTTATATTCATGGATCAGGAATATCGCCTTAATATTGGTGCATCTACATTCAAGGCTGATTTACTGTTCTTTCATCGCGGCTTACAGGCATTGGTCGCTGTAGAATTAAAAAAGACAAAGTTTCATCCTCGCGACCTCGGACAGTTGGAGTTTTATCTGGAAGCACTCGACCGGGATGTAAAACGCTCCAACGAAAATCCGTCTATCGGTATTATTCTTTGCCCTGAAGCAGACCGGGTAGTAGTAGAGTACGCTATGAGCCGGAGCATGAGTCCTACGATGATTGCTGAATACAAACGCATACTCATTCCACAAGAACGCATGCAGCAGCAACTGAATGAGTTCTGCAATCTATTCTTAAACAAAGACTAACCCAAATGGATACAAAAAAATTACGTCAAAAAATATTAGACCTCGCCATTCGCGGTAAACTTGTTCCTCAAGATCCGAATGACGAACCGGCATCCGTATTACTTGAACGCATCAAAGCAGAGAAAGAACGTCTAATAAAAGAGGGGAAAATAAAGCGTAGTAAGAAAACAAATAATGCTTCTGATACTCCCCATTATGAGAACGTTCCGTTTGAGGTACCAAAGGGATGGGTATGGACAACATTGGGAAGTATTAGCAACTATGGAACAAGTATAAACGTTCAAGTTGGAGACATTGATAGTAATGAATGGATCTTAGAACTTGAAGATATAGAAAAAGATACGGCAAAGATAATTCAACATCTTAGCAAAAAAGAACGATTTCTAAATGGAACTCGCCATAAATTCCAAAAAGGGGATATTCTTTATTCAAAACTACGTACATATCTCAATAAAGTATTGGTTGCTTCTAATGGTGGATTTTGTTCAACGGAAATAATGCCTTTTGGAACTTATGGTGTATTATCAAATGAATATATATGCCATGTGTTGCGTTCTAATCATTTTCTTGATTATACATTACGATGCGGATACGGTGTAAAAATGCCGAGACTTAGTACAAACGATGCTTGTAAAGGAATGATACCACTTCCTCCTCTTGCAGAACAACAACGCATTGTAACCGAAATAGAAAAATGGTTTTCTCTGATTGACCAAATAGAGCAAGGGAAAGATGATTTGCACAGTATTGTCAAGCAAACTAAAAGCAAAATCCTCGATCTCGCCATTCACGGGGAACTCGTGCCGCAAGATCCGAACGACGAACCAGCCATTGAGTTATTGAAACGCATAAATCCTAGCTTCACACCTTGTGATAACGGGCATTATCCCGTTGGTTGGATTGATGTAATTCTAGGAGATATATTCTATCATAATACGGGAAAGGCTCTTAACTCATCAAACAAAGAAGGTGTATTGAGAAACTATCTTACAACATCCAATGTGTATTGGAATCAGTTTGACTTGTCTCTTGTTAAACAAATGCCTTTTAGGGATAATGAGTTAGAAAAATGTACTGTTCAAAAGGGTGACTTACTTGTATGTGAAGGCGGAGATGTTGGCCGTTCTGCAATATGGAATTTTGATTACAATATCTGCATTCAGAATCACATTCATAGATTGCGTCCTAAAGGAGATTTGAATGTCTCATTTTATTATTATGTTTTACGGTTCTTGAAAAAACATAATCGGATAGGAGGTAAAGGCATTGGATTGCTAGGGTTGTCGTCCAATGAATTGCATAAAATAGGAATGCCATTACCGCCACGAAAAGAACAAGATAGAATAGTGTTAAAGATTGAAGAGCTGTTTTCCGTTCTTGATAACATTCAAAATGCCTTAGAAGCGTGATAAGATGCGCTTCTAAGGCTACGTTATTACCAATTTACTACCTTATCGACAATTTTCTGCTGTTCGCTGGCGGTGCGGCGCAGGTAGATGCGAGTGGTTTCTATGCTTTCATGTCCCATAAGGTCGGCCAATAAAGCAAGGTCGTTGAAACGGTCAAGGAAATTCTTGGCGAAACGGTGACGAAAAGAATGAGGATAAACAACATCACGGTTCAATCCATATTTATCGGCAAAATGCTTTAACTGTTGGGCAATACCGCGTGTCGTTATGCGCTGCCCAAAACGGTTGAGAAAGAGATAGCCGCTCGTGATACCTTTTCTTTTCAGCCATAATGAAGCTTCACTCCGCAAGTTTTTGGGAATGTATAAACGGCGCACTTTGCCACCTTTGCTGTAAAGGTCGAGATAACCCAGTTTCACGTGTTCAACCTTTATGTGCAACAACTCGCTTACCCGTGCACCTGTCGCCGCCATGAACCATACTACGAAATACCAATCCTCGTAACCGTCAGCCTTCAACTGAGCTTTCAGAAACTTGTAATCGGCATCGCTGATGACATTCTCTAAGAAGTTCTTTTGTTGCACTTTGACAAACTTCACTTTCAGCCTGTCGTGCTTGGTAAACTCCAGATACTTGTTGATGCCTTGCAAACGGAGATTGACGGTCTGCGGTTTGAAGTTTTCCACCAGATAGCCCTTATAGGTCAACAGGTTTTTCTTGTTCACTTCTCCATAGTGACTGAGAAAGTAGTTCACCGTCCACACATACGATGCTACGGTGTTCTTTGCCAAATTCGTTTTGGCAAGATAGTCTTTGAATCTTGTTATCATATACATTTATTTTTGATGAATACGATAACAATATAAAGCGCAACCTAACGGGCATTATCCGCAGTTGCCTGACGGGTGGTGCAAATGCCGATTAGAGGACATAGTTGAATACGAACAACCACAAGCCTATATAGTCAATTCAACTGATTATGACGACAGATATTTAACCCCTGTTTTAACGGCAGGGAAGTCTTTTGTAATAGGATATACCAACGAAACAGAAGGCATTTATCAGAATACGCCCTGTATCATTTTTGATGACTTCACCACAGATTCTAAACTCGTTGATTTTCCATTCAAGGTGAAATCATCTGCTATGAAAATCTTAAAAGTAGCAGATGATATAGAAATTGAATATGTTGCTATGTTTATGAACATAACACGGCTCATTGGTGACACTCATAAGCGTTATTGGATTTCAGAATACTCTAAACTTTGCATACCAATACCACCAAAAGAAGAACAAAAGCGTATAATCAATGCAGCAAACGCAATGTTTGAAAAACTTGATGCAATAATTGAGAGTTTATAAATTCTCCATTATTGCATCCAATTTACTATGCATTGAATTTATCACAGTTACAATTCTTACTTGTTCATCATAAGGTGGTACGGGTACTTCTATTGCCTTAAATAGCTTCTTATCCAGATGAGGTATTGCCGAACCTACTTTGTTTTCACGCAATGCTTTACGATGCAGGTTTATAACGTGTAAGATGTACTCTGCAAGCATATTTTCATTGATATGTAGTTGCTTGAATGTGCTGCCTTGATAACCTTCAATCGGCGTTCTGAACACTTCACCAGAGTTTTCTCCATCAACCAAAATCAATAGGCTATTGGCTGCTACATATCGCCCATTTGTCAGTGTCTTAAAGTCACGTTCTCCTCTTAGATATTTTACATCAAGATTTGGCATTCCCTTACCGTCAAGTTTCTCTCCATCCGTCAAAGAACATAGCATTTGCATGGGAACTATTGTCCAACTATCAGGCAACTGCGGATAATGCCCGTTATCACAAGGTGTGAAGCTAGGATTTATGCGTTTCAATAACTCAATGGCTGGTTCGTCGTTCGGATCTTGCGGCACGAGTTCCCCGTGAATGGCGAGATCGAGGATTTTGCTTTTAGTTTGCTTGACAATACTGTGCAAATCATCTTTCCCTTGCTCTATTTGGTCAATCAGAGAAAACCATTTTTCTATTTCGGTTACAATGCGTTGTTGTTCTGCAAGAGGAGGAAGTGGAAATGATAAATCCGACAAAACTCCGATATATAATTCTTTTTGATTGGTACTTCCCGCAAGATTATCTTCCAAGTACTCTTGTATAAGTTTAGATGAGATATAAGCAAAAACAAATTCAGATTTAATCTCGCTAGCTGTCCTTATAACAGAAACATGAGAATCAGGCACAACAAAAGGATAATGTTTCAAATAACTTTCGTGAAAAAGTCGAGTTCGCCCAACTGTCCCTGTTCCTGTTGAATTAACAAGCACATCTCCGGTTTTTAGTTTGTATTCCTCACTCCATTTACAAATTGTAGATGGATCTAAGAAACGTGCTTGTTCTAAAGATATACCACCTTCTTTTAGATTACATTTTTGAGCAAATACAGGATAAGTTTTATCTGAATCTGAATACTTTGGTGATTTACCTCTAGATAAGAATAAACATATTTCTCCAAGAGTTGTCCACGCCCAATTATCTGGCACCTCAAACGGAACGTTCTCATAATGGGGAGTATGTACAGATAATTCTGTTAAAGAGTGTGTTAAAACTATTACCATAACACACTTCGAATGAGCTATCATCATCTTCTATGCTTATTTTTCTGTTCACCCCACGGAAGGTCAGACGATGAGCCACCAGATCCAGTTCCAATGTGAACCTCCGCCGGTCCTCCGGCGGCAAGGGTAAAAGCTGTACCCAATAGCTCAGTCTGTTTTCCATTTACCTGCTCCTGCGGATCGAATACAGCATTGACAAACTCCTCGTCCGTGATCTGGCCGTTGAAATGTCTTTGGGCCACATCATAGTCTATCTGGAATTTGATGTTATCAAAAAGTTCATCACCGACCCGTGTCCAGATGTGAAGCGACGGATTCCGATAGTTTGAGACATTGACACGTACAAGCTCGGCACCGGACGAGAGGCTGTAACGCTGGGGATTGGCCTTGCGGTCGAGCAAACTTATCTGTTTCCTCTGTCTATCTATGATTGCATCCTTCTCCTTGAATTGCCGTTCTGCTGCTTCCGCCTGATGAATGGCCTTGTCTATTTCTTTTTGATAGCCGTTTCGTAACTTTCCGATTTCTGATTTATGTTGTTCCTGCAACCGTGCCTTTTCTGCCTGAAGTTCCTTAATCTGTTTATTGAGTTCGGCAATCAGTCCATCTTTGTCAGCCAGTTCCTTTTTCGCCTTGGAAAGGTCCCCCTTGCCGAACCACGCGAGGATGGTGTTCCTGCCTTCTTGCGCCTTCTCCACATCGGCCTGTAACTTGGCTATATCCTCTTCATATTGTATTACCTGCTGCCTGTAATATTCCGAGTTCGCCTGATGCTTGGCGGTAGATCCGACAATCCCACGCTGCAACCCGAACGGTTTCATGGCCTTAGCATAGTTGTTCTGGTATTCATGTAATTTGGTACGACGCATCACATCGTCTGCCGACAGGCGGGGTCCGGACTTCGTTTCATATTTCTTTTCGCCTTCCCGCTTCCTGCGGATACGCTCACCGGTTACAATGGGTACGACTGTGGCGTGCAGGTGTGGGGTCTTCTCGTCCATATGCAGCACGCAGGACACAAGGTTGTCATCACCAAAGGTTTCCTTTAGCCATTTGAGATTGGCATCGATCCAACTGTCCAGTTTGCCGCCATTGGTAATTTCCATCATCTGCTCATGCGTTCCGGTCAGCATTACACGTATTGCCTTTGTCTGGTTCTTGCTGACTTTGCGGCGCAGCCCGGCAGTCTCGATACGGTGCTGTATCGCCTCGGTGCGATTGGACACGCCATCGGGAAATCTGACCAACTCACGGTTGAGATGTGTCCGGTCCGCATCGGCATTAACCGGCACATAAATCTTTCCCTTGGCATCCTTTCTTTCTATATGGCATGACATTCCACTGTCATTGCCGCTGCCACGCTGCAGGTGGCAGACAGCGTATTGTGTATTACTCATATCTGTTCGTTATTTTATTGTTATTCTTGTTGTAAAATCCCGTCAGACTGCCGGAGGCATACCCGCGAGCCTGAGGAGTGCCCCGGCTTATGGGCTTTTTGACTGCCGGACGCGAAGCGGAGACGGTGAAAATGCCCTAATAAGCTACGGGATTTTACAACCCCATTTTCACGGGACAGCAAGCTGTCCATTGCTCCTCTTTCATTCCGTTTTTTCTGCATCCACCAGTTCGAGTCCGAAGGTGTCGATGAAGGTCTGCAACGCTGGATTGCGTTGTATCATCCTCGCGAGAATCATCTGTGGCGTATCCTCCATCAGCAGAAAGTCGGCGATGTCTAGTCCCCGACTACGCTGTTCATCGGTCGCCATCTTTTCCAGCAGGTCGGAACAGGTGACACGCCTGCAGATAGTCTCCAGCATCGGCAGCCGTTGCCGCCATTCTTCGGTTGCCTTGAGATCTGGGAAAAGAATCACTTCGCGTTCTTTCAACACCTGCATGGCCTCACTGTTGAAACAGCCGTGCATTCCCCCGGTGGCAAGCCATACAAAATCAGGGATGAACATGGCGGCAACCAGTGCCGTCTTCTCGCTTTCGACAATGGCTACAGGCTTGGCTGACATGGCAGCGGAAGTGTCCGAAAGCAGATGCTCACCGAACAGGCACTGCTTCATGTGGAAGTCCGGCACTTTTCTTACAGAATGGACCCAGTTGACTTGATTGAAAGGTTCTTTAATCCGGTGCCCGGTTACGGCATCGTAGCCCATAATCTTGCCTGCACGCACGTTACCCCTGACATCTATCTGCCAAAACACGGTCGAACCGTTCCACATCCTTGACGTGCCGACTTTGTAAACATGGAACAACCTGCCGGCTTCCTCCTTTCCCGCCACTTTGGTGAAGTAACGGTACAAAGGGTTGATGCCGTACCCGCGCATGGATTGCTCCACCCAATCATAGGGAAGATAAGAAATCTCCGGTTCTTGTTCTGTTGGCGGTTGTTTGGTAGCATACC
The DNA here is from genome assembly GCF_902825465.1 of Bacteroides sp. Marseille-P8574. NCBI lineage: Bacteria > Pseudomonadati > Bacteroidota > Bacteroidia > Bacteroidales > Bacteroidaceae > Bacteroides > Bacteroides sp. Marseille-P8574. The sequence goes on along the minus strand of NZ_CADEBE010000002.1, from coordinate 543,590 downwards.
TTACTGCCGTAAATGCTCTGCTGTTCATTTTATGGCCAGCCGATGTTTCCCTTGCTGACGGATTGTCCCGGAAGTATTCTTTCGGGGAATAGTGATAGCCACAACTGTTGATGTGGTCACATTTACCCACGTACCCTGGGAAAGAAATCTCTCCCACCTCGTCGATATAACGGGTAAAGCAGGACTTCCTTCCGCACCCCGGACAGACGGTCTTGCTGCCCGGTTTGTATTTCTGTAGATGGAATCTATATTCGTTCATAATGTTGTCGGTTATGTGTTTCTGCAAATGAATACCACCATTTGCAGTTTGCAGTTCTTGCAGTCCTGCAGGAATTTCCCCTTTTCAGTCCTCGAAACTGCAAAACTGCAAAGACTGCAGGCTGCAACAAGAGATCATCCGTTGCAGTTTCGTGGGGATGATTCATTATTGCTTTCATTGGATTTGTCAGATTTATCATACATGATTTTCTCGTAATGCCCGGCTTTTGATTTCCGGAGAAGCCTGCTGCGGCATAACTCCTTCAGGTAATTCATGACAGTTCGCTCACTGACGCACTGCCGTTCCTTTCCAACGGTTATTGCTGTTTTTGTATCAAAGGTATCAGGTAACATCGACAGTAACATCTTTGGAGGATCTTCACAGGTGTCATTCGCCACGAAAGAACGGATACGCATGTATGATTCCTCAAAATAGTCGTTCAGCCGTATGGCGGCTTTCACCGATGATACATCTATAAACTGCAGGTGACTTTCACCGGACGCGTGGCGCAAAACCTGAATTATCAATGCCAGACGGGCTACATGGGCCGGATGTTTCATTTCCCGGCTGTCCACCTCGGCATCATCCTCTATCCGGTTGATACGCTCCACCTTCCTGTTCCACCAGGAGAAGAAGTATTCCCTGGCCTCCCTGTCCATGGACAGCACGTGGGGTATTTTTTCTTCCGCTTCGGTGTCATAGTCCAACGCAAGGACCTTGTTCAATATATTCTCCCAACGGACTGCAGCGAGGGATGTCCTTTCCCCATCGTCGTCCCGGTTTTTCCAGGATGAAAGCTTGGGGGATTTGGGCATCACGAACAGGATACGGTCAAGCAGCCCGTTTTCCTCGAAACCTTTTTTCAGAAGCTCGTGTACACGCTTAGTTTGCGTGGTTCCGATGATGTTTATGCATGGATGCTCGATGTGTACAGGAACAGGGGAGTTTACCCTGGTAACATCCAAAGCCCCGCCACTCCATGCAGTCAGAAGCTGTTCTATGAGCTGCCCGTTCGTGTAACGGTTGGCGGAATTGAACATGCCCATGATCTCGTCCACCAGAATGACCACGCTTCTCGGGTTATTGTGGTGGGTCAGTAAAAGCGACTCGGGAGTGAAATCCGAGACTACAGTGCGTTTCAGGACAGGTTTCTTCCCGTTTTCTCCCGCGGCTTTCCATGCCTCCATTTCTGTCTCGTACACCTTGAAAAGGGCATAGTCACGTTTTCGGATCGGGCGATATGCGGCCTCCAGCGGTGGGGTCTTGCCCAGTCCGGGTCTGCCTACCAGAATGACGTACAACGCTCCGCTGCTCTGCCAGTCTCCTTTGATGCGGATACGGTATGCGCCTCCCAGGGCCGCGGATACAGCCGACAACATGGCCGTAGCGATAAACTCGATCTTGTAGTTCTCGTATGTGGCCATATCGAGTATGACAGACTGCACGGCCTGGGGCAGGACCTCCAGCGGGAATCCCGTTCTTTCAATATCCTCCGCCTCCATGCGGATTCTGTTACACAGTTCTAGCCTGCCGGTTGCCATATCACACATTTTTTCTCTTGCAATAGGATGTTACACTCTCGGACTTGTTGCCTGTCTGTACCCGGCGTACATCAGATTTGGCATACATGTTCTTGTTACCGACCTTGACCGGTACGAGATAGCCTCGTTTCGCCCACAGGTTGAGCGTGCCCTCGCACACGTTCAGCAACTCACGGACCTGTTTTGTATTGAGATAAGTCTCCTCCGCTTCACGCAGTATCGCGGCTCTCTGTTCTTCCTGTTGCGCCATGATGGTACGCTGCACGATGGATTCAGCGAACATTTTAAGGTCAGCGGGAGTAACTTCCAGTTTCACGTTCGCTCCTTGCTCGACCAGACTCTCTATGGTAATCATAAATATCAGTTTTGAAGTTTGTGATGACCATCTTCAAAAGTTCCCTGGTGCCCCGCTTCCGATGGCTTATAAAAGAGAAGCACCGCCAGCCCTCGGGAAAGGATTGACGGTGCAAATGTATGTGTAAATTAAAAGTGGTTGATATATAATGATTTGTCTTAAATTGTCATGACAATATAAGTCCGTGTGACAACGTGAAAAGGTTATAATTAGCCTTATTTCTCTGCAATGGCCATCGTGCCTGTACCTGGGATATTACTGATAGCCTGTGCCAATTTCTGGAACAGTTCCCGGTTCTCGTCACTCTCTATCAGGGGTGCCATCTGGTCTTTGCCGTCCTTGATCACATGTTTTGCCGTTCTCAGGAACCCGACCGACTGCCGTATGGCGCTCTCGCTTTTCAATGACGGCAAATCCGTGAACTGCAATGTCAGCCCCATGCTGTACTCCTTGGCTGTATGCATACCGGCAACCAGACCGAGCTCCTTCAATACATAGAACGGTAATGCCTGATGAATGGCACTTGTATTGACGGAAATAAAGTCGCGGATATGATGTAATACAACTTTCTTGTTCTCGTGATCAAGATAATCGGCGAGTGGCCGTTCCTGGATTTTTTTCTTTCCGGCCACGCGTTGTACAACAGGCCCCCTGACGCTGTCTTCGGTCCGGGTTGTAATCGTATCCCTGCTTTCTTCATCGGTTTCCATGTCAGCCGTGATGGCCTGCAAGGCCCATTCGCCGACATGGCCTTTTTCAATGGCGTTGTTCATGGCAAAATACCTGTCCCAGTCTGCCCGGGTTCGGAAACCGTTCTTGATGGATACGTTTATTATCTGCTTGACTACAAGGGAACAGCCCAGCCTGTCAGCATTGTCAGCTTTCGGATTCTTCATCTGTTTCTCTATCATGGAAACCATCGCTTCGAAGCTCTTTCCATAATACAGCCAGCTCAACACGAGCGGTGCCGAAAGGGTGACACCCGGCTTGGAAGATTTGCCGCTAAAAAAGGACTTTATCCTGCCCCATAATGTGACCGGTGGAATGTTGTCGGGCAGAGGATTGTTTTCCTCCCTCTGTTTCGTGTACAGCTCCACGATCTGCCCGGGTACCGCGTTCTCCGCGAACTGCATGTTTATATTTGCAAGGCCATCCGTGCTGTCATCGTTCCAGGACAATTCCCATTCCCGCCTGATACTGGGAAGTTGCCTGAATATGGCTTTGCAGATGGCAAGATACTGCCTCTCGTCACCGTTTGTCATCAGGCGCGAGAAGCGGTTGTATTCTTCACGGTGCGTGTTCTTCCACTGGAGAATATCCTCCTTGAATTGTTCGTATGTCAACTTCTGCTCGTCCATATTCATATTGCATTATCGGTGGATATAAAAGGATAAAAGGATAGATGGAAAATAGAAACGGTCAATCCAGAAGGTTTACCAGCTCCTTCTTCATTTCATCGTCTATCTTACGGTACCGGGCAAAGGCACGGCTACCCTCAGAGTGCCCGGACATGGAGGCAATCAGGTTCGGGTCCTTGACCTGCTTGTACAGGTTCCCGATGAAAGTCTTCCTCGCCGTGTGGGTGGTGGCCACCTCGTACAATGGTCTTGCCACATCCTCGCGCGTCTTCGGGTCGAGCACCCTGACCATACGGTCGATTCCCACGTATTTGAGAATCTCCTTTATTTTCTTGTTGTAGCCGAAATGCGAGAATCTCGGAAGCAGCGCTTCTTCCAGGTCTTTGTACCTTTCCAGTATATCCAAGGCCTTTTGGTTAAGCGGGACCCGTACCGTGCCCGCATGTTCCAGCTTGGTCTTTTGGGGAATGTACTCCACGCAACCGTCCACGATATTCGCCTTGGTCAGCCGGTTCAAGTCACTGACACGGCAACCGATCAGGCACTGGAACATGAAGATGTCACGATAGACCGGATAGTTGGCACCCATGCCGTTTAAGTCGGCATAGTACACCTTGTCCCGTTCTTCAAGCGTCAGGTAGAACGGGTCACCGTACATGGGCTGCGCGATCTGGTACTGGTCGAAAGGATTATTTCGTGTAAGGCCACGTTTGATGCACCATTTGATGACGGTGCGAATGCGGTACAGGCTTCCTGACATGCTGTTCTCGGAACGTACCTGCTCGACATTGCGGCGGACCTCGTTCTGGTAAAACACGGGATACATGTCAACATACTTGTGCTCCTCCTGCAACCAGAATTTGAAATCTCTTATGTCATCTGCCGTGATGGAGTCAATGCAAAGATGGAAGCCCCTCTGGTGCATGACCTCATGGCGGAAACGCTCGTAACGGAGTACCTTGTTGAGATTGTCAAGATGATGTTTCCGGCTCTCGAACGCGAGCGGGGTCTCGTCAACATATTTTTGTATCTGGTATGACAACAGGTATTCCTCTACCTTGTTGCCGCCCCTTGCATTGATGTTGGGGTGATGGTATTCTTCTATCAGCCCCTTGAGCCAGTTCCCGTCAACTCCACGGCTGTATTCCCTGGTGATCAGGTGGGTGATTTGCTGGATATCCCTGTCGAAAGCGTTCTTCTTCTCTTCCGAGACAAGAGCCACACGTGGTTTGTAGCCTTGCCTCTCCGGACTCCAATGGTTCGGGTTGATGGACAGCTCGCTCGCGGCCTTTATGTCCACACCACCGATATCCCGGACACGGAAATAGACCCGGGCAAGATCTGTCACGTTGTTTTTCGCCGATGTCTTTCTGATAAATGCTGTTACTTTCATGTATATATCCTCCTTAGTTTATCATTTCAACAAGTTTTCGTTTCATGTCATCATCTATCGTCCGGTAACGCCGGAAGGCCCTGCTGCCTTCCACGTGGCCTGACATGGAGGCTATCAGGTTGGGGTCCGGAACCTGCCGGTACAGGTTACCTACAAAGGTCTTGCGTGCCGTGTGGCTGCTGGCCACCTCGTACAAGGGCTTCTGTACGGTGTTGTAGCCGTGCGTGTCAAGAATAGTGACCATGCGGTCAATGCCACAATGTTTCAGCAGTTCCCGTATACCCAGATTGTAAGTGTTGATGGGCTTGAAGGGAAGCAGCTTGCCGGTATTCCCGCTATAGCGTTCCAGTATTCTGACTGCCTTTTCATGCAATGGGACCCTGATGGTTTTCGCCTGACACTTCTTGGTCTTTTGAGGCATATACTCCAGAAAACCGTCCTTGATGTTCTCCTTGGTCATCCTGTAGAGATCACCGACACGGCAACCGACATAGCAGTGGAACACGAAAATGTCCCGGATGACAGCCAGTTTCGGGCAGTCGCTCAGGTCCGCGTCGTACAGGACATTCCTCTCTTCCGATGTGAGGTAGAACGGGTCGCCGTAGGTCGGCTCCTTGCATCCATAGACAGCATAGACTTCGTTGTCGGAATACTTCATTCTCTTGCACCAGTGCAGGAACGTGCAGAAAAGGTTCATGATATTGATGACGGTCGTGTTGGAGAGAGGCTTGGGCTTGTGGTTGATGAGCATACGGGGAATATAAAAGTCAGGATACTCCTGGCGGAGCAAGTACTCGTTGGCGACGTACTCCCTGAAGTCGTTCATCTGCCCCAGGGTGACAGTTTCAACGAAAAGAGTGAAGTCTGTATCGCTCAATAATTCACGCCGGTACTCGTGATACCTGGTCATCGTTCGCTCGAAGCGGACGATGTGCTCCTTGGTTCTTTCCGCACCGTCATATTTTTCCAGGTACTCGTGGATGCGGTGGAGCAGGTTCGGGTGATCACGCTCAAAAGCCCGCGTGGGATGCAGGACATCCTCGATGACCTGTTTCATCCATTTGCCGTCAGCCTTCTCCGAGAAGGTCTTTTCCGCTCTCTCGATGATGGCGGCGATCTGTTCGGGCACCCGCTTCTGTTCAATGGCCGTCACGGCAGTCGTTCGCCTGTAACATAAGGTATCGGCATCCCAATACTTGTCATGGACCACGATGGGTGAAACCACTTTGATATCCACGTTCTTCTCCCGTACCCGGAAGCAGATGTTTGAAGTGGTCGCGGAACATTTTTTCAGATAGACGGAAATTTTCATTTGCTATACCTTTTTGATTACATGGCAAAGGTAAATAAATTCCCGAATATGTTCCCATATATCCCGAGGAAACTTGCAACGAATTAAGACAAATTAAAAAGTCATTCCCGAATATGATACCACATAAAGTATTGAATATTAGATGTTATATTTGCACTTATTTAGCTCTTTTTTTCATTTTCGTCTTTATTCGACTTCTCGAATATCAGATATTGCAGTTCCACGCTTTCTTCGTTGGTTGGATTATGTTAGTAATAAACGATTTAAATAATACAACAGATTATGAGAAAACTTATTGTATCGTTCGTATTTATGGTAATTACTTTGACATCGTATGCTCAAAGCAGTTCGGAACATCTTACGTTTAAAGGAATTCCCATTGAGGGAAGTATGACTGAATTCTGTCAAAAGTTAAAAAGCAAAGGATTTACATCTATTGGCAGTGAAAACAATCTTGCTTTGTTTATGGGAGATTTTACTGGTCGTAATGCTACTATAGGCGTAACAGCCACTGATGATGGTAAAAGTGTGTTTGCTGTAGCCGTATTATTTGACCCAAGTGGTGAATGGAATACACTTGTTAATACTTACGATTATTATAAGGATTTATATACTCGCAAATATGGTAACCCAACTATTTCAAAAGAAAAGAATCCTGCTCACTCAGATTCTAATACCGCTTTAATGGCAGAAGTCCATCAAGGGACAGTTGTGTGGGGCAGTGCATGGGAAGTAACAGGTGGAGATATAGACTTATCAATAGAAAAGACTTCTGGTGTCTATGAGGGTATGGTCGTAATTCGTTATCGTGATACTCAAAATGTAGAAACAAAAATCCAAAAGGATTTAGAGGATATTTAATTTTCAATAAACGGAACTATTGATTATGAGAAAACTTATTGCATTACTTGTTTTTATGGTTATCGCTGCTACATCATATGCTCAAATATATAAGGTGTATAAGACTCAGAACTACCATAATCAACTTCGTTTAAATACGATGACAGGTGAAGTTCAACAAATTCAAGATGATGGTCAGTCTTGGGAAATTTGTAGTGCAAGAGAAATTTTAGGAGATAGAGAAGGTAGATTTCGCCTTTATGAGACACAGAATATGTGGACTTTCATAATGCTTGATACATATACAGGTAAGAATTGGCAAGTTCAGTTTAGTGTCAAGGGGGAAGACTATATGTTTGCTGCACCTATCAATATGTTTTCTCTTGCATATCCTGAAAAATCTTCAAATTGGACTAATAGATTCCAGATGTTTGCTACTCAAAATATGTGGACATTTATATTGTTAGACTCATATAATGGGCGACTATGGCAAGTTCAATATAGTACACAAGATTTAGACAACCTATTTTGTATTCCTATCAATAAAAACGAATTAGTAGAAAATAACGAAAGGTGTGTATTCTCTATTCAGCCACTAACAAGTATGTATCAATACTATCTTATAAACGATAACACAGGCGATATGTGGAAATTTCAGTGGAGTACCAAAGGGGATGATTATAGATGGATTGAAAGATTCAGATAAATATTACTTCTAATATGCAGCCATTGTTTATTATGATGATTTGTATAATTGCGATTTCGGTTATCGTGATGGCAATGGTACGAATACGCCTAAAAAAACAAGTCAATGTACTTTCAGAAAAGTTCAGTCAGATATCTTCATATAGCGAGAAATCAAACTATAAGCAAGCAAAAGATAGATTATCTACTCTCAATGAGAAAGAGTTTATAGATATTCCTACCGACTTGAACAATGGCTTTTATGGCAAGATAATCTCTGCAACGCAAGAACAAGATTTTATAAATCATTACAAATCACATTTTCAAGAGGCATATTCTCTTTTGAAGAAACTTGAAGCCTTTAAAATCACTCCATCTGAAACCATTTCCAAATTCATCAATGATTTTGGAGCCATCAATAAACTTGTAAAACAGCATAATGAGGGCGTTATTACATTTTTGCTTGACACTCATAAAGATTTTTTCGACCATTGTCTAAAATATCCATTGGACATGCAACAAAGACGTTCAATCGTTTCAGAGGAAGATAATTGCTTGGTCGTTAGTAGTGCAGGTAGCGGAAAGACCTCTTCTATTGTGGGAAAAGTCAAATACTTGACGGAAGTAAAAGGCATTGCACCTCATAAAATATTACTAATCAGTTACACGAACAAAGCAGCAGCTGAACTTACTGAAAGAATGGCTACTAACGGCTTGAAAGGTTATACTTTTCATAAATTAGCCATTGATATTATTGGAAGAGCAACAGGCACAAAACCATCTATTTGCGATAATACTGATTCTTTATTCGTAGATATTTATCACACTTTATTAGGGAATAAGGATTTTAAGAATAGTATAGTAGAATATTTTATTGATTATCAATCCAATGAAGCAGATTGGGAACAATGCAAGAATGAAAGGCGAGAAAAGTTATCGGAACAAAAAAATGTTCAGTTAAAAGCAATGTTTCCCGATATGGATGGTCGAACCATATATGTGAGAAGTGAGCAAGAGCAAAAGATATGCTTTGTCTTGTCATCACTTGGAGTAAGATTCAGATATGAAGAGGCATACGAGCATCAATTAGCAGATGAAATGCACTCTCAATATCGCCCCGATTTTTCCATATATTTCGAGCAAAATGGAGTAACCAAACGAATCTATCTGGAGCATTTCGGGATTGATGAACATGGTCTTGTTCCAGCTTGGTTTGCAAAGGATAAAAATATAACATACGAAGAAGCCAATCAAAAATATAATGATGGTATAACTTGGAAGAAAGCTGCTCATGAGAAATTTGGCACTCAACTTTTAGTAACATCAAGTGCTGATTTCCATTATTCTGATATTAGAGATAAACTCCGTAAACTATTAGATGATGCAGGTGTACCAATTCAAGAGAAAACGGATGAAGAGTTATATGATTTAGTTTTACCCAAAGGAAGTAAGCAGGAAAAGGCATTTATACGACTCGTTGTTACTTTTGTGACATTAGTGAAATCAAGTTGTAAATCAGTTGAGAAGGTTCTTAAACAAGCAAAGAATGCTGGGGATGAACGGAGTGCTTTTATTATCAAGAATATATTCCAGCCTGTATATGAATGCTATATAAGCGCATTAAGAGATAATAACCAAATTGATTTTACTGATGCGATTCTTCAAGCCACAGAAATATGTCATGTTTCACGTCCTGTTGAGTATGATTATATCATCGTGGACGAGTTTCAAGACATATCTGTTGACCGTTATAACTTTTTGAAAGTGTTGCGTGAGGGAAATCCACCTGCGAAGTTGTATTGCGTAGGCGATGACTGGCAGTCCATATATCGTTTTTCGGGAAGTGATATGGCTCTTTTCAATCAATTTTCCGAATACTTTGGAGCAACAGAAATAAATAAGATTGAAACCACATACAGATTTGGAGAACCTTTGGTTTCGTTGTCCTCTCACTTCATACAACGCAATAAATCCCAAATTCAGAAAGATATACACTCGTTCAGTACTGAAATGAAAACAGAATTGGAGTTTCATTCTTATGACAGACGTGATTATTGCAATACGATAGGGAAACTTGTAGCTTCTATTCCATCAGATAAATCAATATTTTTGTTGGGACGTTATTCCTTTGACGATTATTATCTCTCTTTTATGTACCAATCCATCAAAGAGGGCAATAGGTTCTTTTATATGATAGGAGGACGAAAAATCGAGTTTTTAACTGTACATAAATCGAAAGGGCTTGAAGCAGATTACGTAATACTCTTGCAATGTAATAAAGATACCTATGGCTTTCCTTCTCTTGTGAGTGACGACCCAGTGCTTAACTATGTACTAACTAAAAGCGACCAATTTCCATATGGAGAAGAACGTAGATTGTTTTATGTGGCAATAACGAGGGCAAAGATGAAAACTCTTGTGCTATACGATAAGCGTTTCCCTTCTGTATTTGTGGATGAATTCTTGCACCCCGAAAAGGTGTCAGAAGAAAGCTATGTAAAGCACCCTAACGCCAATAAAAGATGGACAAGAAGTGCAGACCAATTTTTATTGAAACTGCACAATGAAGGTAAGAGTGTCAAATATATTGCAAACAAAATGGGTAGAAGTCAAACTTCGATTGTAATGCGATTAAACAAACTAAACAAATAGTCGAACTTTTTCTTTGATGTACCTTGTGTGCATCGGACTATTCTATTATTTTTGTACACAGAAACGAGTTACTTGAAAGCAATTCAAGGCAGAACGCAGCATACGGCACAGTTGCCAAGTCATTACCTCAAAATCGGGTAATTCTTCCAAAGTCCTTTGTATAAGGCACAAACGAAAGTTTTCCAGAATTATATAAAATTTCTGGAATAAACGAATAAAAAGGTAGAAATGGAGTGGAGGTTTTGTTTAAGAATATTCTTTTTATGTATTTTGCGGGAAAGAAAGTTTATTAGAGATAAAAAGACTGAAAATATGCGCAAAAAGAGAATTCTGGTAGTTTTGTTGGCTGTATTGTTAGCATGGGTGGGGAGTAATTTAGTTATAGGAGCCCTACTTATGAATGATTATCCCGAAAAGATATGGCTGCATCGATGTAATTCGATAGAAAAACTTTATGAGCAAGGTGACGAGTATCCTAACGTGGAAGTTGATGTCGTTTTTCGGAAAAACCGGAAGTTTGATGTGACGCATGATGTGGATACAAGTTTTAATCTGGTTCTGGAGCCTTATTTCTCTTATATGAATGAGACTGATGGTAAAATTTGGTTGGATATTAAGAACTTGAAGGCAGGCAACAAGACGGAAATACTCGCTGAATTGAATAAGTTGGTTGAAACTTATCGTATGGAGAAAGATGAGTTGATTATTGAAAGTTCCAATTGGGAAGCATTGAGGCTTTTTACAGAAAACGGATATTATACATCTTATTATGTAGCTTTTGATAAACCTAATGATTTGAGCGATAGGGAACTGGATGCTTGCATTGCTGAATTGCAGAAGATTGTTGATGGAGGTGCTGTTCGTGCATTGTCTTTTCCGGGCTGGTGGTATTCTGTCATAAAAGAGGAACTGAACCGTCCCATTGACTTGCTGACTTGGAGACACCGGACTACCCAACTTGCATTGTTGGCTTCACATAAGGGACGGCAGATGTTGAAAGACCCCCAACTGAAGGTCATACTGATTAAAGATAAAGGGGATTATCACAGATAGGAGAAAAGAAATAAAAAAGCAGTCGGTCTGTAAGCCGGGTTCTGTTCTTCTGTTCCTGAAAAAGTCTAATTAGGAATTATCCATTCTTCATTAAAAGAAGTGTCTGTCATTTATCTGAGCCGCATGTCACCATACAAGCTTTAGCGGTCTACCCTCCGACATGGAGCGAGCAACTCTCATAACGTCGGTTTACATGACCTTACAACTCCCAAGACGCACAGCCCTTGTGTCGCCACAAGACTGGTAGGCTCTTACCCCACCTTCTCACCCTTACCATAGCCCGAGGGCGACGGCGGTTATTTTCTTCTACGTTACTCTACCCTCACGGACAGCTTTCTGTTAGGAAGTGGGACGCTCTGTGTTGCCCGGACTTTCCTCATACGCACGAAGGCGCAAGCGACAGACCGACCAACTGCTTTTATAGGGGTACAAAGATACGGAATATTAATGAAGAATGAAGAATGAAGGATGAAGAATTTGTTGTGCAGTGTGCGGATGCAGTACGGATGAATCCTTCATTCTTCATTCTTTACCCTTAATTATCTTAAAAACATGTATCTATTTCGGAATAAATTCGTAGCTTTGCTATTAGTAATAACCCCCAAATCCTTTTGACCAATGAAAAAGTTATCCTCTCTTTTTCCTTTATTTCTGTTAATCCCGCTTTTTGCTGTCGCTTCGGAAGTGGGTGACCGTACCATCCCTGCAGAGGTGGCGCAACTCGCTGACAGTTTGAAACAAAAGTTTGCACCGGACAAGCGCGTAGCTTTGTTCGATGTAGATTACTCTTTCTCCGGAAAGAATGTGATGTTGCGTGGTGTCACCACTTCGGCAGAAGCAAAGACGGCTTTGCTGGATGGTTTGGCAAAGAAAGGATATGCGGTGATGGATTGTCTGCAAGTGCTTCCGGATGAGACCGGACTTGAAGGCAAGACGTATGGCATTGTCAATGTGTCTGTGTGCAATCTTCGGGTAGACCCGGATTTCTCTTCAGAAATGATGACGCAAGGCTTGATGGGGATGCCGGTGCGGGTGTTGCAGCGCGACGGCTGGTACCGTATCCAGACACCGGACAACTACATTGCATGGGTACACCGGGTAGGCATACATCCCGTCACGCGGGAAGAGCTGACCGCTTGGAACAATGCGGAGAAAATAGTGGTGACTTCGCATTACGGCTTTGTCTACTCACAGCCCAGCCAGGTATCGCAGACCGTCTCTGATGTTGCTGCCGGAAACCGCCTGAAGTGGGAGGGGACAAAAGGTGCCTTTTATAAGGTGGCTTATCCCGACGGCCGCCAGGGATATATCTCCAAATCCATCTCTATGCCTGAAAAAAAATGGCGGGCAGCCTTGAAGCAGGACGCAGCCAGCATTATAGCTACGGCGCATAGCATGATGGGCATCCCTTATCTTTGGGCTGGCACTTCCTCCAAAGGGGTGGATTGTAGCGGCTTCATGCGCACCGTTCTTTTCATGCACGACATCATCATTCCGCGGGATGCTTCCCAGCAGGCATACGTGGGCAAGCATATCGATATCGTTCCTGATTTCAGTAACCTCCAGCCGGGCGATTTGATTTTCTTCGGGCGTAAGGCGACGCCGGAACGCAAGGAACGTGTGGTACATGTCGGCATGTATATCGGCAACAAGCGTTTCATCCATTCGCAAGGCGATGTGCGCGTCAATAGCTTCAGCCCCGACGACGAGCTGTTCGATGAATACAATCTCGGTAGACTGTTGTTCGCTACGCGCGTGTTACCTTATATAAATAAGGAGGCGTCGCTCAATACAACGGAAACGAATCCATTTTATTCAATGTAATAATGTGCTAATGTGCCAATATGCCAATGACCTCGGCGTGACGGTGCAAACATGACGTAGTATATATAGTGCAGCCCATTGGCATATTAGTACATTAGCATATTGGCACATTTAATACACACACAATTATGTCAAACAGAAGAGATTTCCTGAAAACCGCCGCTTTTGCCGCACTCGGCTCAGGCATGGCAATCAATCATGTATTTGCCGGAGGAAATGACGCTCCTTCCTTGTTCAACGTGAACAGTAGGGCAGGTGTAACCCCAAAAATGAAACTGCGTTTCTTCCCCTATGAACTGAAATTGCGCCATGTCTTTACAGTGGCCACCTACTCGCGTACTACCACTCCCGACGTTCAGGTCGAGATAGAATATGATGGCATTATCGGTTATGGTGAAGCCTCCATGCCCCCGTACCTGCAACACGAACTAGGTACGATGGACAGTGTATTAGCTTTTTTGAAGAAGGTGCAGGATGTCATCGGCCAATTCTCAGACCCCTTTCAGCTGGAAGATATACTGGCTTATATAGACAGCCTCTCGGCAGGGGATTCCGCTGCTAAAACTGCTGTGGACATCGCCTTGCACGACCTTGTGGGCAAACTGTTGCAAGCCCCTTGGTATAAGATATGGGGGTTGGACAAGGAGAAGACTCCCTTTACAACTTTCACCATCGGTATTGATACGGCCGACGTGGTGCGTGAAAAGACGAAAGAGTGTGCCGACCGGTTCAATATCCTTAAAGTAAAGCTGGGGCGGGAGAACGACAAAGAAATGATAGAGACCATCCGTTCGGTGACGGACCTTCCGATTGCCATTGATGCCAACCAGGGCTGGAAAGACAAACATCATGCGCTCGATATGATACATTGGCTGCACGAAAAAGGAATTGTCATGATAGAGCAACCGATGCCCAAGGAACAATTGGACGATATCGCATGGGTCGCTCAGCAAAGCCCGTTACCCATATTTGCCGATGAGTCCATCCAGCGTCTGAAGGATGTGGCAGGCTTGAAGGGCGCCTTTACGGGCATCAACATCAAGCTGATGAAGTGTACCGGCATGCGCGAAGCCTGGAAGATGGTGACTTTGGCACGTGCATTGGACATGAAAGTGATGGTAGGCTGTATGACCGAGACCTCTTGTGCCATTACCGCTGCCTCCCAATTCTCTCCGGCAGTGGACTTTGCTGACTTGGACGGTAGTCTGTTGATTGCGAATGACCGTTTCAAGGGTATGGAGGTTGTGAAAGGTAAGATAACGTTGCCCGAATTGCCGGGTATTGGAGTGGTGAAGTTATGAGAAAGCTATTGTATACCGTCGCTCTGTTTGTGATGGCTTCTGCATGCAGCACGAAGCCCGAGAGCAAGCCCTACAATTGGGAGGACGACCTGCACCAACGTCTGCTTACGGACTTCTGTATGACGGAATCCCAGGTGAAGGACTATATCCGCAAGTATATTCCCGACGTGACCGATGAGCAGATGCGCCAGTGGGAAGCCTCCAAAGCTTTGGAGTGCATGATGCTGGATGGAGAGAAACGCTATTTCCGCAATGCCGGACCTAATCTGTTTCGTGTGGACTCCACTTGCTATGACATCAAGATAGCCAAGGAAGGTACTTCGCCGAGTGGCAGCGAGAAAGTGAATATGGAGAACCTGCCCGAAATCATTTCTGCTGTGAAGAAGGAGGGCAAGGCCATTGTTGAGCCGAAGCGCATGCGCGTCACCTACACGTTGACCGTGGATACCAATGCCGTACCTGCCGGGAAAATCATCCGTTGCTGGTTGCCCTATCCCCGTCAGGACCAGGCCCGGCAGCAGGATGTCAAGTTCATTTCGGCCAGTGAACCGCAATACACCTTTTCGTCGCCCGAGTGCCGTCACAGTACATTGTACATGGAGAAACGTGCTGTCGAAGGCGAACCTACCGTATTCTCCGAAACCTTTGAGTTTACCGCCAACGGCGAATGGCATAATCTGAAGCCGGAAGACGTGCAGCCCTATGATACGACGACCGCTCTTTATAAGGAATATACTGCCGAGCGTGAGAAGCATATCGTCTTTTCCCCGCGCTTGCGCGAACTTGCTGCCAAATTGACAGCCGGTGAAACCAACCCCTACTTGAAAGCCAAACGTATCTTCCGTTGGGTGAATGACAACTTCCCGTGGGCTTCTGCACGCGAATATTCCACCATTGAGAATATCCCGGAATATGTGTTGGACAACCGTCACGGAGACTGTGGCCAAGTCAGCCTGCTGTTCATTACGCTTTGCCGCATCAGTGGAATTCCCGCACATTTCCAGAGCGGCTTCATGATGCATCCCCGTGCATGGAATCTGCACGATTGGGCAGAAGTCTACTTCGAGGGTGTGGGTTGGGTGCCTGTCGACCAGTCATTCGGCATTCCTGCCTTTGCCCGCAATGCCGACGAAGAATATTTCTTCCTGGGTGGTATAGACTCTTGGCGCATGATTGTGAACACTGATTACGGCATGCCGCTACAGCCCGAAAAGCAGTATCCCCGCAGCGAGACCGTCGACTTCCAGCGTGGCGAGGTGGAGTGGGAGGGAGGTAACCTCTACTTCCCGCAGTGGGACTACCACATGGACATTGATTACTTGAATTATTAAGGTACTATCTGCCCTCTAAAAACAGATGCATCATCCGTTTCGGCCGCAACGGGTGATGCGTCTTTTTATGCTCTATCTGTCAGTTCTTTAACAGTCAGCAATCGTACATAAATGCTAATTTGTCAGTCTTTGCCGTTAACCGCTGTTAAGCCCTAAATATCCTCTGTTAAAAGAGAACAAAAAAGAGTGACAAGCGGAATAACTGAACGTTTTTTGTCGTTATTTTAACGTCGTAATGTTAAACGAAACTTGAATATTAACAATTTAAAGAATAGGAAGAATAGTATGAAACAGACAACAAAAAACATCCTTGGAGTTGCGGCTATCGTGCTCTTGAGCTCTGGAGTGGCTGGATTGACCACTTATAAGATGCTGAATAAGGAAAAGCCTGCCGCATTCAGCGAGTTGTTCCAACAGAACCCGAATAATCTGCTGCCGGCAGCTTTCCATGCAACGGATGCCCAGCCTGTGGATTTGACACAAGCAGCGGAGAGTTCGCTCCATGCTGTAGTGCATATACGTGCCACTCAGTTGAGTAAGACTCAGACGGTGCAAGAACAACCGGATATTTTTGACTTCTTCTTTGGAGACGGTCGTGGACGCCAGCGCCAGATACAGACCCAGCCGCGTGTAGGTTTCGGTTCGGGTGTCATCATCTCCAAAGACGGATATATTGTGACGAACAATCACGTGGTGGAAGGTGCTGATGAAATCACCGTGAAACTGAATGACGACCGTGAGCTGAAAGGACGCATCATCGGTACTGACCCCAGCACGGACTTGGCATTGATTAAGATTGAAGGGGATGACTTCCCGACAATTCCGGTTGGTGACTCCGACCAGTTGAAGGTGGGAGAATGGGTATTGGCAGTAGGTAATCCGTTCAACCTGAACTCTACCGTAACAGCTGGTATCGTCAGTGCAAAAGCCCGTTCCATTGGCTCTTCTGCCTCCAATGGACAAGCTGCAAACATCCAGTCTTTCATTCAGACGGATGCTGCCATCAACCAAGGTAATAGTGGTGGTGCGTTGGTGAATGCCAAAGGCGAGCTGGTTGGTATCAATGCCATGCTTTACTCACCCACGGGTGCTTATTCCGGCTATGGTTTTGCCATCCCTACCAGCATTATGACAAAGGTGGTAGCCGACTTGAAACAGTTTGGTACCGTGCAGCGCGCGCTCCTTGGCATCAAGGGTAGTGATTTGAGCACAGACCTGCAGATGGACGAACGCTGGACTGAAGAGCTGAAGAAGAAGGCCGACGAACTTGGTGTGAAAGAGGGTATCTATGTGGCCGAAGTTGTTGAAGGTGGTTCCGCTGCCGGCGTCTTGAAGGAAAACGATGTAATCATAGCATTGAACGGCAAGAAGATTCACAAGTTCTCGGATTTGCAGGAAATGCTGGCAAAACACCGTCCGGGCGACAAAGTGAAGGTAACGGTGGTTCGTGACAAGAAGGAAAAGGAATTCGAAATCACGCTGAAGAATGAGCAAGGCACTACGAAGGTAGTGAAGGATGCCGGAATGGAAATCTTGGGTGCAGCCTTCAAGCCCGTATCTTCCGAGCTGAAGAAGCAGTTGAACCTGGGGTACGGTCTGGAAGTTACCGGGGTTACCAATGGTAAGATGGCCGATGCAGGTATCCGCAAGGGCTTCATCATTCTGAAAGCCAATGGAGTGCCGATGAAGACGGTAGACGATTTGGAAAAGGCGATGAAAGAGGCAAGAAAGTCTCCTGAGCAAGGTTTGTTCATCACCGGTATGTTCCCGTCAGGAAAACGTGCAATGTATGCCGTTGATTTGACTCAAGAATAAAAAATAAGGATAGTTAGGTAAGAAGATTGTAATATTAGCTAACAATAGCGAAAAGGGGGTGTCGGTACAATACATACCGGCATCCTTTTTGTTATATAGGATAAGATATAAATAAGGTGAAAAAGTTAGGATGAGATTATTGTAACAAAATAATTTGTCGTACCTTTGCAACCCAAATCTGTATTAGTAAGAATGAGACAACTTAAAATTACAAAAAGTATCACTAACAGAGAGAGCGCTTCTCTTGACAAGTATTTGCAGGAAATCGGTCGCGAAGACCTCATTACTGTTGAAGAGGAAGTGGAGCTCGCTCAGCGCATCCGCAAGGGTGACCGTGTTGCACTGGAGAAATTGACACGTGCCAATCTGCGTTTCGTTGTATCTGTGGCCAAGCAGTACCAAAACCAAGGTTTGAGTTTGCCCGACTTGATTAACGAGGGTAATTTAGGACTGATCAAGGCTGCCGAAAAATTCGATGAAACACGTGGTTTCAAGTTCATCAGTTATGCAGTATGGTGGATACGTCAGTCCATTCTGCAGGCTTTGGCAGAGCAGTCGCGTATTGTACGTCTTCCGTTGAACCAGGTGGGTTCGCTGAATAAAATCAGCAAGGCCTTTTCCAAGTTCGAGCAGGAAAACGAACGTCGTCCGTCTCCCGAAGAGCTTGCCGATGAACTGGAAATCCCTGTTGACAAAATCTCTGATACGCTGAAGGTGTCAGGCCGTCATATCTCGGTAGACGCACCTTTCGTAGAGGGAGAGGACAACAGCTTGCTCGATGTGTTGGTCAACGATGACTCCCCTATGGCTGACCGCTCTTTGGTGAACGAGTCTCTTGCGAGGGAAATTGATAGAGCTCTTTCTACGTTAACCGATAGGGAAAAAGAAATCATACAGATGTTTTTCGGTATCGGACAGCAGGAAATGACATTAGAGGAAATCGGCGACAAATTCGGCTTGACCCGTGAGCGTGTGCGTCAGATTAAGGAAAAAGCAATCAGAAG
Source organism: Bacteroides sp. Marseille-P8574 (assembly GCF_902825465.1). Classification (NCBI taxonomy): domain Bacteria; kingdom Pseudomonadati; phylum Bacteroidota; class Bacteroidia; order Bacteroidales; family Bacteroidaceae; genus Bacteroides; species Bacteroides sp. Marseille-P8574. The sequence goes on along the minus strand of NZ_CADEBE010000002.1, from coordinate 524,868 downwards.
ATTAAGACAAAGTAATCGTAGTAAATTGCTCAAATCTTATTTGGGATAAATAAGAAATATCAGTTTCCGACAAATAGAAGGAATTAAAAACCGTACGTCTTTAGTAGGCGTGCGGTTTTTTTTATATCTTTGCCCCATTGATAATTCATAACTTATAACTCATAACTCAATGAAATACGTTCGTATACTTTGTGCCGTAGCTTTGGTTTTTGCGTTGTGTTCGGCTTTTACAATGAAAGATAAGGAAAAGGCTGTATATGCTTTTGGGGTGGCGGCTTCTTTCAATGACTCCATCGTATATTATACAGACATCCAGGTATTGGACAGCGTAGAGCTGGATAAGAATGGATTCTTGCCCAAGCGTGATTTATACACTTACCAGCTTAAGAACTATCTGGAGTACAATCTGAAGAAACCTGATTATACTTGCATGATTTATTTCGCTGAAAACAAGAAAAAGTTGGAAAAAGAGGCTGTAAAGGTAAAAGGCAAGTATAAAAAGAGTAAGAATATGGTTTTGCAGGTGGTGAAGCCTGAGGCTTTCACGTTTACAAAACCGCAGGAATAAGATTTCAAGTATGAAAACACAACTATATCTTCTTTTTTTCTTTGTTTTCCCCTTGTTCATGTCGGCGTGCCGTGGTGACGACCCGATACCTGATCCTCCGGTTGATGGGAAACGTACTGTGCTGGTATATATGGCAGCGGATAATAGTATAAATCCATTGGCTAGCTTTACGGATGGGGATTTGGAGGAATTGAAAGCTGGGATGGCTTCAATTGATAATACATCTGATATGCATTTATTGGTGTATATAGATACGGGATCTCCTCGTTTGATTGAAATTGAAAATAAAGGTGGTACTGTTGTTGAAACAATAGTCAAAGAATATGAAGATAGAAATTCGTGTGGAGTCGCTGAGACGCAGGAGGTATTCAATGATGTGTTTGGGAATTCTTTATATAAAGCGGAAAGTTATGGTTTGATTTATTGGTCGCATGGGGAAGGATGGATACCTACTCCATTGCCTTCTACTCGCTGGATAGGAAATGATAAGACTGGAGGAGGACATTATATGAATATTGAGGACTTGAAGTCAGTATTACAGAAGGCTCCTCATTTTGATTTTATTATGTTTGATGCTTGCTTTATGCAGTCGGTGGAAGTCGCGTATGAGTTGCGTGATTATTGCGATTACTATATTGGTTTCCCTGCTGAGAATCCAGGTCCTGGTGCTGCCTATGATAGAATGTTTCCATTTATATTTCAGAAAGGTGCAGCGGTAGAAATGGCTATTGGGACTTTTGCTGCTTATGATGAAATTTATACTGGAAAAATAGGGAGTAATAGCAATTGGACGATGGGCACTGCTATAGATGTGCTGAAATCTTCTGAGCTTGAGAACTTAGCTGCTGCTACAGCAAATGTTTTGTCGGGAGTGACAGCAGATAGAGAAGTTCTTCGGTCATCGGTCTTTAATTATGATCAGCGTAAAGTAGGATCGTCTTATTATGTAGGCTATTATGATTTCGTAGAAATGATGGAAAAACTCGTTGTGGATGAAGTTGCCTTGGATGAATGGAAGCAAGCATATGATGCAGCTTCTGTCTGTTGGAAAAAAACGCCAATGATTTATTCGATGTCTGTTGGTATGTTCTCCATAAAACGGGCAAATGGGGTTAGCCATTATATACCTTCCACTGCCACTTCTTCTGCTGCCCAAGCTGCTAATGCTGCTTATCGTTCTACTTCATGGTATAGTGCTGCCGGTCTTGCCCGACTTGGTTGGTAGCTTATAGAAAATTTGTATACAGAACGGATTATTATAGGTGTAACAACTTGTAATAATCCGTTTTTTTATGTCCGTTCTCATTAAAAATAAGTCTCTTAATGATATTTTCCTCTGGAAATTATGTTTTATCGAAAATAACTCTTTTCTTTGCATCGTCAAACTTAAAAAAACAAAGAATTATGAAATATGTAATCATTGGCGGTGTAGCGGGTGGAGCCACGGCAGCCGCCCGACTGAGAAGAGTGGACGAAATGGCTGACATCCTTTTGTTGGAGAAAGGCCCTTACATCTCGTATGCTAATTGTGGTTTACCTTATTATATAGGCGGAGTGATAGCAGAGCGTGAGAAGCTGCTGGTACAGACACCCGAATCTTTCAGCAAGCGCTTCCGCATTGATGTGCGTGTGCAGAATGAAGTAATCGCCATCCATCCCAAAAACAAGACTGTTACCATACGCAACGCGGAAGGCAAGGAGTACGACGAAAGCTATGACAAACTTTTGCTTTCTCCCGGTGCCAACCCCGTGAAGCCCCCCTTGGAAGGCATCAATTCCGAAGGCATCTTCACGTTGCGCAATGTAGAAGATACCGACCATATCAAGGCTTATATCTCAGACAAGCAGGTGAAGCGCGCCGTGGTGGTAGGTGCCGGTTTCATCGGATTGGAGATGGCAGAGAACCTGCATCATGCAGGTGTCCATGTGTCCGTAGTCGAAATGGGTAATCAGGTAATGGCGCCTATCGATTTCTCCATGGCGGCACCCATCCATCAGCATTTGTTACAGAAAGGCGTCTCCCTCTATCTGGAAGAAGGCGTGACCCATTTCAAGCGTACGGACAACGGAATCACTGTATTCCTGAAAAGCGGAAAGACCATTCCTGCCGATATGGTGTTGCTCTCCATCGGTGTGCGTCCTGCCACTGTATTGGCGCAACAAGCCGGCTTGAAGTTGGGCGAGATGGGCGGTATCTGGGTAGACGAACACTTGGAGACTTCCGAAAAAGACATCTATGCCGTGGGCGATGCCATCGAATATCCTCATCCGCTGACCGGAAAGCCGTGGCTCAATTACCTGGCAAACCCTGCCAACCGCCAGGGACGTATCGTTGCCGATAATATGGTGTTTGGCAATACCGTCTCCTACGAAGGAGCTATCGGCACCTCCATTGCCAAAGTATTCGACATGACGGTAGCTTCTACGGGTCTTGCAGCCAAACGCTTGAAGCAGTGGGGCATGGAATACCAAAGCTCGGTGACGCACTCGGCATCTCACGCCGGTTACTATCCGGATGCCCTGCCTTTGACTTTGAAACTGACTTTCCATCCTAAAACCGGTAAACTCTATGGCGCGCAATGTATCGGTTACGAGGGGGTGGACAAGCGAATCGACCAGATTGCCGGACTCATCAAGCAGGGTGGCACAGTCTACGATTTGATGGAGACGGAGCATACGTATGCACCTCCTTTCTCCTCAGCCAAAGACCCCATCGCCATTGGCGGATATGTGGCATCGAATATTATTAGCGGTGCTATGCCCGTCATCTCTTGGCGCGAGTTGGTGGAAGAGAAGGATAAAGTGATGCTGATAGATACCCGTACGCCCGAGGAGTTCTCTTTCGGCACCATTCCGGGAGCTGTTAATATTCCGTTGGATGAAATGCGCGAGCATTTGGCAGAGATACCTACGGACAAGCCGGTAGTGCTTTTCTGTGCTGTGGGTTTGCGTGGTTATCTGTCCCTGCGCATCCTGATGGGACGCGGTTATCGCAATGTGCGCAATCTGATAGGTGGTTATAAGACCTATTCCATGGCAACAGCGCCTCTGCCGTCTCCATCTGCTCCGGCAGGAGGTGACTCTTCTTCTGCTTCTTCGGCTGCCTCTGCTGACAACGACGATGTTCCTGCGGCGGCATCTGTCTCCAAAAAGGAACCGTTGAAGATAAACGCTTGCGGCTTGCAATGTCCGGGACCTATCATGCAGGTGAAGAAGGCGATGGATAGCATTGCTGTGGGCGAGCGTGTGGAGATTGTGGCTACCGATGCCGGTTTTGCCCGCGACGCCTCTGCCTGGTGCGATACAACGGGAAATAAATTGATAGAGAAGCATGACGAGAAAGGACGCTATACGGTAGTCATCGAAAAAGGCGCTCCGGCTTGTACATCCGCTTCCAACACTCCCGTAGCCGGGGGGAGGGGAAAGACGCTGATTCTGTTCAGTGACGACCTGGACAAAGCGCTGGCAACCTTCGTTTTGGCAAACGGAGCAGCGGCAACGGGACAGAAAGTAACCATTTTCTTCACCTTCTGGGGACTGAACGTCTTGAAGAAAGTGCAGAAACCCAGCGTGCAGAAAGATTTCTTCGGCAAGATGTTCGGCATGATGCTGCCGTCCAGTTCTTTGAAACTGAAGTTGTCGCAGATGAATATGTTTGGCATGGGCAGTCGCATGATGCGCTTCCTGATGAAGCGCAAGGGTGTGGATTCTCTGGAGTCGTTGCGCTCGCAAGCATTGGCGCAAGGAGTGGAATTCATCGCTTGCCAGATGTCTATGGATATGATGGGCATCCGGCACGAAGAACTTCTGGATGAAGTAACCATCGGTGGCGTGGCTACCTATATGGAACGTGCGGACAAAGCAAATGTGAACTTATTTATATAGGAGAAAAAGATATGGAGACTTTATGTAAAATTCGTGATATTTATCGGGCTATTGCCGAATTCGAGGTGCAGTTTACGCAGATGTACGATTTGTCACTGAATGAAGGAATGCTGTTGTGCACGCTGCTCAATACTCCTAAGCTTACCTCCAGTGAGATAGCTGAGGCACTGGGTTTGTCTGCCTCCAACACTTCAAAGGTCATTCGTTCCGTAGAGGAAAAGAAACTCATTACCCGTCTGATAGGTAAGGAAGATAAGCGTCAGATGCGTTTTTTTCTTACGACAGAAGGCAAGAACCGGATTTCGGATATCAAGAATGCTACTTTTGAATTGCCGGGGCTGTTGCAGCAGGTGGTCAGCCTCGTATAGCTTTGTATAAAAGCAAATTAATATCGTGTTTGCAGGAGGTTAATATCCTGCAAACACGATATTTGTTTTTTGTATGACACGTTGTTAACTTCTTGCACGACATGTTGTTAGTATCGTGTATTGCACGCTATTAATTGTTTGTATTTGTTCATGTGTATTTCCATCTTTTATTACTGAGAAATTTACTAAGAATCCTTAATAATATTTTTTCGACAATTCTTAACTCTTAATCAATTCTTTTCTCTGTTTTAAATAACGAACTTGATTGGAAAAGCCATTCCAAATAGTATGGGGGACATAGCTCCGTACGTATGGATATGGTGGGAGGATGGACGAACACTCTGCCTTACTCCTTGTTTACCTGTGAGAATGTGGTGAGTATTGCTATTGAGCTGAACGGGCAGCACCTTTACAAGTGTACATCAAACCTTGCGTAGAACACCGCATAGTGTTGCGCTCTATTGTACGCTGGCTGCCCGAGCATTTTAATTATTCATGATGATACGGCCCCCCATTTAGTATGTTCATTGCCCTGTAGAGTTGTTCCACAAAGATGAGGCGTACCATCTGATGGGAAAAGGTCATGCGTGAGAGGGACATCTTCTCGTGTGCCGCTTCGTATACTTTTTGAGAGAATCCGTAAGGGCCTCCGATAATAAATACCAGCCGTTTGTTTACGGTATTCATCTTGCGCTTCATATAGTCTGCAAACTCTATGGAACGCATCTCTTTTCCACCTTCGTCCAGCAGTACGACCACATCTCCCGGCTGGAGAGCTTTCAGTATCAGTTCCCCTTCTTTTTCCTTCTGAACTTCCATAGAGAGGCTTTTGGTGTTTTTCAGTTCGGGGATGACTTCCATCTCGAATGAGAGATAGCGCTTGGTGCGTTGCACATAGTCGTTGATGGCTGTTATAAAGTGTTGTTCTACAGTCCGTCCTACGACGAGCAGAGTAGTTTTCATACTGGTTCTGTTTTGATTAGCGCACAAATTTAGCATTTTTTTATTGTATTTTGAGACAAATGCTTACCTTTGCCTATCATAAATACTTGTGAAAATGAAAAAACGGGTAATCTTTTTGTTGACCGGTCTCTTCATTTGGACGTCTGTGCTGCTGGCCCAGAATGTTCCCGAGGGAGTGATTGGAGCCTTCAAGGAAGGAAACTCTCAGGAGCTCAACAAGTATCTGGGTGACAAGGTCGATTTAATCATTCAGAATAAGTCGACCCACGCCGATAAGCGGACGGCAGAGGGCACAATGGCTGCTTTCTTCTCCAACCACAAGGTCGGCAGTTTTAATGTGAACCATCAGGGGAAGCGCGATGAGTCCGGTTTCGTCATCGGTACCTTGATGACCGCAAATGGAAACTTTCGGGTGAATTGTTTCTTCAGAAAAGTACAGAACAAATATGTCATACATCAAATAAGGATAGATAAAACAGATGAATAAGGAAGAAGAATTGATTGACAGGCTGATAGACCTGGCTTTCGCCGAAGATATAGGCGATGGAGACCATACAACCCTTTCGTGCATTCCTGCTACGGCAATGGGCAAATCCAAACTGTTGATAAAAGAACCGGGCATCCTGGCCGGTATCGAGATAGCAAAGGAGGTGTTCCGCCGTTTCGATCCTACCATGAAGGTGGAAGTGTTCATTAATGACGGTACAGCCGTAAAGCCGGGTGATGTGGCCATGATTGTGGAAGGCAAGATACAGTCTTTGTTGCAAACGGAGCGTCTGATGCTGAACATCATGCAGCGCATGAGTGGCATTGCCACCATGACACATAGGTATGCCGAGCAACTGAAAGGTACGAATACCCGTGTACTCGATACCCGCAAGACTACTCCGGGCATGCGTATCCTCGAGAAAATGGCAGTGAAAATCGGTGGCGGTGTAAACCACCGTATCGGCTTGTTCGATATGATTTTGCTGAAAGACAACCATGTGGACTTTGCCGGAGGAATCGACAAGGCTATCAACCGTGCGAAGGAATATTGCAAGGAAAAAGGCAAGGACCTCAAGATAGAAATAGAAGTGCGCAACTTCGACGAATTGCAGCAGGTGCTCGACCTGGGCGGTGTAGACCGTATCATGTTCGACAACTTTACGCCGGCAATGACAAAGAAGGCCGTAGAGATGGTAGGCGGCCGCTATGAAACGGAATCTTCCGGCGGCATCACGTTTGATACGCTCCGCGACTATGCCGAATGCGGTGTAGACTTTATCTCAGTCGGTGCGCTGACCCATTCTGTGAAGGGATTGGATATGAGTTTTAAAGCATGTTGACAAAGGCGGAACGCGTTATTGCAGAATAATAAGGAAAGCCTCTCATAAAGAATGCTGCATTAAGGCAGATTTATGAGAGGCTTTCTCTTGATAACCGGTAGAGTAATGGCACCCGGAAAAACAGATGGTGTATTTGGGAGAAACAGATGGTCTGTTTGGGGCAGATAGATGATGCGTTTGGCTGTAACGGATGATGTGTTTCAATGGATAAATAGCGTAGGAAGGTATGAAAAACATAACATGGAATAAAGTAAAAACAACTGTCAAAGGTTGGCAAGTGGGAGACTACATCCGGCAGACTTCCATTGTGGTGATTGGTGTACTGATTACCTTTGCCGGTAGTGAGTTGGTTACTCAAAACTCCGAGAAGAAAGATATTCAAGCCACCATGTCGCTGATTAGGGATGAACTGAAAAGCAACCGGGAGAATTATGAGAGTATCGTTTCAGAGTTTAGAGAGGATGAACGTCTTTCCAGCTTATTGGTGGAGTATGACTTAAAGCATCGGACGATACCGGAAGATTCATTGATACAGTTCCGCTTTCTTATGGGGCATATCCGCAGTTTTTATTATAGTCAGAATGCATTGGATATACTTAAAAACTCCATGTTGATGCAGAAGATTTCAGATAAAGAGCTACTGTTGCAGTTGACCGGAATCTATGAGGTATTGGATGGATTTAGGGCGACTATGAATGGCTATTACGATATGAAGGACGAAATTATGGTTCCTTTCCATTTGGCATTGACTGACGAACAGACGGACCAGATAAATCGTGGAGGATATGAGGCGTGGGATATTTACTTGTCGGACAGGTCGGTACGGAACTTTGTCAGGGTAGCGCGGAACTATTTTACGCCGGACTATGTAGAACGTGTGGGAAAACGTATAGACGAGGCAATACAAGCGCTTGAGAAAAAGTATCATTTAGAATGAAAAGATATGGGAAAGACAAGCTTTAACAGGTTGAACCATAAGATAAAAAGCTGGCGCATAGGTGATTATTTCCGTCAGTTCAGTATTGTGGCTGCGGGCATCATTGTCACTTTCTGGGGAAACGACCGGATTACCGAGAACGCCCGCCAAAAGGAAGTGCGTGCTACGATGCAGCTGATAACGGAAGAGTTGGAATATAATAAGCAGGAGCTCCGTAATATAAAGCACTTGTTGGATATTGACATACACATGAGTCTGCTGTTGAAGGAACATGATATGGATGTATCCAAGATACCGACAGATACTCTGTGGAAGTATGGCAAGCTTTTCAATAATATGGATGAATTCTCTTATAGGACAGATGCGCTGGATGTGCTGAAAGGTTCTTCATTGATGCAGTATATACCGGACAAACGTATGTTGCAGGATGTATTGCAGACTTATTTTGAGTTGGGCAGGAAACAAAAGGATGTCAGTGATTACTATGCAACGAAAACAGATGCTCTTATGAGTGCTGCCATGTCCAGGGAGTTGGCGCATGTTTTTGATGGTGACGACAGTCTTCGGGACCAGGCCTTGTTTCTTGTGCAGTATAAGAAATTTATCAATTACGTCAACATGGTTCCCGGTTTTCTGTATTGGCATGAATTTGATGAATTGGATGAGATGCTGGACAAGCAAATACAGGCTTTGAGAGCCAAATATAAATAATCTCCGTTCTTTAACATCTTTTTATATTTAATTCAGCAGCATTTTCAAAAATGCTGCGTCTAACTAACAAACGACGCGAAGAGGCGTCCGTAAAACGAGCACTGACATTGGAAAATGAGATAGAACTGATTGAGGGCTGCCGGGCAGGAAAGGATTCCGCCCGAAAGGAATTATACACCCTCTACTCCAAGCAGATGCTGGCGGTATGTTACCGCTATACGGGCGATGTCGATGCGGCCCATGACGTATTGCACGATGGCTTCATCAAAATTTTCACCCACTTCACCTTCCGTGGCGAATGTGCATTGAGTACCTGGGTGACAAGGGTAATGGTGACGCAGGCGATAGACTACCTGCGGAAACAGCAACGTTTCAGCCAACTGGTGGTGAATGAGGAACAGTTGCCCGACATTCCGGATGAAGCGAGCATTGTCGAAACTGGAGGCCGTATTTCCGAAGAAATGCTGATGGCGTTCGTGGCGGAACTTCCCGATGGATGCCGTACTGTATTCAACTTATACGTCTTTGAGGAGAAATCGCACAAGGAAATAGCCGAAATTCTCCACATCAAAGAGCATTCGTCTACCTCGCAGTTGCATCGTGCTAAGTGTTTGTTGATAAAAAGAATTAAAGAATATACTGAATATGAGAGAAAATGATGAAATAACCGGTTTGTTCCGCAGTCGTCTTGCCGGCGCAGAGATGACAGTGCGGGAGGACTTCTGGGAAGGGTTGCAACGTGACTTGCCGTCACCGGTTGCCGCAAAAGGCAGGAGGCCGCTTTTTCTTTCTCCGAGGTTTCACCGCGTAGCCGCAGCCGCCTCTGTTGTATTTGTACTGGGAGCTGCTTCTGCCGCTTTCTGGTATTTCTCTCCGAAAGAGGAAATCAAGGAGGCCTTTACACAAGTGGCGGCCATGACGCCGGAAGGTAACTTGAACGGGGATGTGGTGCAGGAAAGTTTTCCCTCTATCCATCAGGCCAACCCCATGGCACAAAAGCCCGGTACACAGCATCCCGCCAACGGCATTCCGGCAGGATTGACGGCGCAGGCCGATGAGGATGAATCCATGTCTGTCCATGTTTCCATCCGGATTACCCAACGGGTGTACGGAAACCAGCAGCAGCCGGGAAACGGTTATTACAGTAACGGAACTCCGGCCGGAAACGGGAACTACCATTCAAATCCTGGCCATAAGGATGCTGATATAGATAGAATGCTGCCATCTTCTGAGGAAGAACCGGCAAAGTCTGTGGCTGTATCGCCATCTAAGCCCCGTAATTGGGCATTGAAAGCAGGCATCGGCATTTCCCTGCCGAAAGGGAATTTTCATATGCCGTTCACGGCCGGGGTAAGCGTGGAACGTCGTTTGAACAAGCATTTCTCCTTGGAAGCTGGTCTTCAGTATAATTGCTTGGATGGTGACCATACGTTGCATACGCTGGAAGTTCCGGTAAGGCTGAACATGATGCTGGCCAGTACGCCGAAAGTGGATTTCTATGCTATGGTAGGCGGAGCAGCCGAGAAATGCATTGCAGGTGCTCCGGACAATGGTTTCGGCGCAGAGCCGGTACAGTTGTCGGTTGCTGCCGGAGTAGGGGTACGCTATAAAATGAACGACCGTTTTGCCTTGTTTGCAGAGCCGTCTGTATCCCATCATTTCGATACGGACTCGCAGACAAGAACCTTGCGTACGGAACGGCCCACCAATCTGAATCTGTTGTGCGGCGTGCGCATGACTTATTAATCTTAAATACCATACAAATATGAAGACTCTATACAATAAATTACATATATTCGGGCAGACTATGCTGCTCATATTCTTTACTCTTTCTGTTCTCTCTTTGGGCTCTTGCAGCAAAGAAACGTTGGACTACAACCATCCGGATGTAGACTTGTTTGTCAAGCAGTTGAAGGCTGGTAAATATTCTACCCAAAGTCCGGATGGATTGAGTAATATGCCCAAGTTCACTTCCGAAGATATAGAGGAATTGCTGAAGTATGCCGAGGACTTGACGGTTATTCCCTCTTTCCCCTTGGCTCCGGTATCCTATTCGGCAGGTGGTAAGTTGCGTTTGGGCGAATGCATCTTGTGGACGGTAGAGACTATCCGTCTCGGGAACAACGCTTCAATGGGATGCAAGATGGTGCATACGGATGCGGAGAATTATGAAGGTATTTACTTCCTTTCGGACGAAGAGGTGCTGGATGCCGCCTCGCGCTACCGCCGTTGGTGGGAAACCCGTAAGTATCCACGGACTATGTGGACGATTGATCCCTGCTATGACGAACCACTTTGTGGCAGTGGATATATGTGGTGGTGAAATGTTTTTAGGGATTAGGGATTAAGGATTAGGTATTAAGTAATCAAACTGTCAAGTGAAGAGATTTATACTTGTAATGGGGTTGCTCTGTGCAGTAGCCTTCCCTTTTTATGCCCAAAATTGGACTTCTCAAGACTCGTTGAGGCTGAACCGGTTGCTGAAGGGAGAAGGGGAGGTGAAGCTGAATCCGGAGGTATTGAAGGAACTTGAAATGAACAGTTCCTTAGGTACTCCGAAAGCGGTGACGGACAAGTCATGGATGGATTTTGATAATTCGCTGCCCGTCATACCGAAAGTGCCCGAGAAAAAGGTTGTGCTTACCCTACGCCCTTATACGGCCAATACTAAATATAATTGGGACCCCATTTACCAGAAAAAGATTAAGGTGGACAAAGATACTTGGCGGGGAGACGAATTTTATGCACTTAAGATTCTGATGATTCCTACGAACTGGGCTAAACATCCGTTTGATGCTGGTCCGCGTGAGACGGTGGAGCAGATTGAAGCAACCGGTTTGCGTTACCGGGTGACGGAGCGGGCCAATAATATGGCTGTGGGCGGTTGGCAGGGTACCAGTGGCGGTGGAATTTCCGGTTTAGACCTGATGGCGCCTTTTACCCGTGAGTTTTGGAATTTCAAAGGTCGCAAGCGCCGTGCCCGTACGCTGGAAGTATTGAAGGCGTATGGAGATTCGATAACTGTTTTGGAACAACAGTAATTTATCACTTTTTGTCAAATTTTGAACTTTCTTTCTCCCCTTCTTGTTTTCATTAGTAAACCTTTAAAAAAAGTAATAATGAACAGAGTGACTTCTCTATTCGGAATAAGATATCCGATAATTCAAGGTGGTATGGTGTGGTGTAGCGGCTGGAGACTTGCTGCTGCTGTAAGCAATGCGGGAGGGCTGGGCTTGCTCGGCGCAGGTTCGATGCATCCCGAAACGTTGCGGGAGCATATCAGGAAATGCCGTGAGGCTACGCATCATGCTTTTGGTGTGAACATTCCCTTGATGTATCCCCAGATAGAAGAGATAATGCAGATTGTGGCCGACGAGGGAGTGAAGATTGTATTTACATCTGCCGGCAGCCCGAAGAAATGGACCGGTTGGTTGCACGAGCGTGGCATCACGGTGGTGCATGTTGTTTCGTCCTCGCGTTTTGCCGTGAAGGCTGAAGAGGCGGGTGTTGATGCAGTAGTTGCCGAAGGCTTCGAAGCCGGTGGGCACAATGGGAGGGAGGAGACTACCACCCTGTGCCTGATACCAGCTGTACGTGCAGTTACTACACTTCCGCTGATTGCCGCCGGTGGCATTGCAACGGGTGAGGCCATGCTAGCTGCCCGGGTGCTGGGTGCGGAAGGTGTGCAGATTGGTACACGCTTTGCCTTGACGGCAGAGAGTTCTGCAAACGAGGTATTTAAGGATTACTGCTTGCATTTGGAAGAAGGGGATACCCGTCTGCTTTTGAAGAAATTGGCTCCGGTGCGTCTGGTGCGCAATAACTTTCGCAGCGCCGTAGAGGCTGCTGAGGCTGTGGGAGCTTCAGAGGAAGAACTTCGTATCCTTTTAGGGCGTGGCCGTGCCAAACGTGGTATTTTTGAAGGTGACTTGGAAGAAGGGGAACTGGAAATAGGGCAGGTATCTGCCTTGCTGCATGGAAAGGGAGTGCAGTCTGTGGCGTCGGTCATGCAAGAGTTGGTGGAGGAGAGCAGAAGGGCGTGGGAGAGAATGCAGGAATTGGATTTCTGAATATTCCCTCTTCTGGTATCATATAACAATAAAAAAGGAATATTCCCGGTGATTTCGGGGATATTCCTTTTTTAGTTTCAACTTATAACCTTTTATCCTTTGGGGATATTGGTTGTGTCTTTTGCCGTATTTCCACTTGTGGCGGAATTACTTGTGCCATTGCTGCTGGCAGTGGCGCTACCGGTAGCCATATTTGTTGCACTTTTACCGGCTGTCTGCACAGCAGGTTGCTCTTCCCAATGGAACGGTTCAAAGCTACTGTTCGGGTCAACCCAGGACGGTTTCTTGGAAGCATAAATAATGAATGGGGCAATGACTACAATCAGCGCACCGATGATGAGCACGGAGAACCATACAGTGTTGCTGCCTGTTGAAATCTGGCTGGGTGGGATAAAGCTCAATACGAATGCCAGCAATGACCCGCAGAAACCAAGACCACCGATGAGCCACATCAATCCGTTGCCATTCTTGCCGATACGGAACGGACGGTTCAGCTTCTTCATCTTATAACGCAGCACGATGGCTCCGGAGAACATCAGCATATACATGATAAGATAGAGGACTACGGTCAACTGTGACAGAATCTGGTAGAAACTCTGTACGGAAGGCATGACTACGAACAGAAGGCTCAATACGGTTACTGCACCGCCTTGTACATAAAGGATGTTCTTCTGTACACCTAGCTTGTTTGTCTTTTGGAAGAACGGAGGCATGTAGCCTGCTTTTCCTACGGCAAAGATACCTTTGGACGGACCGGCAACCCATGTCAATACACCTGCCAGTACGCCGAATGCCAAAGCGATGGCAATAATCGGTGACAGCCAGGAAGCACGGATGTAATGGAAGTAGTTGTCGAAGCCTACAAGCAGACTCTGTGTCAGACTGATGTCTTTGGCCGGGATGATGATACCCAGTGAGAAAGTACCGAGTACGAAGATGATAACCGTAATGGCCGCACCGATGAACACTGCCTTCGGATAATTCTTGGAGGGATTGTTCACGTCTTTTACGTGAATACCGCCCATTTCCATACCGGCATAGAAGAGGAAGATACTGGCAGCAAGCACCACGTTGTCGAAGTTCGTCAAGTCGGGGAAGAAGCTGCTGTGGAAATCCAGGTTGGAGTGTCCGCCGGTGGCAAGGTAGATGATACCTAGGATAATCAGCAGTGCGGCAGGAATAATGGTCCCGACCAGGCCGCCGACTTTTGCCACTTTACCTACCCAGCTCATACCCTTCATGGAGATGAATGTGGCTAGCCAGTAGATGATGAGGACAACGACGAGCGAGTAATATTTGTTGTTGGCCAGTGACATGTCGTGTACGTCGTTCATGCCGATGAAAGCAATGGATACGGCACCGAATGTCAATACGGTAGGATACCAGATTGTACTTTCAATCCATTGTACCCAGATGGCAAGGAAGCCCAGCTTTTTTCCGTAGGCTTCGCCTACCCAGCGGAACACACCGCCTTGCTTGTCTTGAAACATGGCAGCCAGTTCCGCGGCGACAAGTGACGTCGGAATCAGAAAAACAATGGCTGCAAATAAGTAGTAGAAGGCCGAACTCATTCCGTACACGGCCTCGGCAGGAAGTCCACGTAGGGATACTACTGCCGTCACATTCATGATTGCCAGGGTAAATACCCCCAGCTTCACTGTTTGTTTAATATTTGCCATAAGTTAAGGTTTTAGATGAAAAATATATTCAAAATCAGCGTCTATAACAACACTTGGGAAGAGTTGTTCCCAACGGATAAGTGAAAATTCCGGTTTTAACTATTCAGGAAGCATCAGCTTTAGGCGCGGGCTTCTGTGCCGCTTTCTTGTAGAACTCTTCTTTTTCCTTATTGCGCCGTTCGACCAGGCTCGTTACATACACTGTAAAGATAGGGAACATCATCATGCCCAGCGCAGCCAGCAGTACAGACAGTACCCGTCCGGTGGGAGTGACTGCTATGATATTGGAACCTACCGTCGTCACATCCATAAATGCCCACCACAAAGCATCTCCATATCCTTTGACCAGAGGATTGGGACCATGCTCCATGACATAAAAGGCCAGGCTGGAAAAATAGACGGTGGCCAGCAGCATGGTAAGATAGGAAACGAACAGTCCCGATGCACGGTTGTACGTCAGCCAACCCACTACGATAGCCATGGCATATCCACCCCGTACTAATGGGATAAAGCGCAACATATAGGTTATTTCCGGTGAGAAAGTCCATCCCATATAGGCAATGATATTTTGGTAAGGTATGGCTACCAGTAGGAAAATGAAATGTGTGGCTACATAGTGCCCCTTCTTCTCTGCCAGAAACCATTCCAACACAAAATCAGCCAGGAACAGAGCGCATATCCACAGCTGTACTTTCATGTAGACTGACTGTTCGTAAAAGGGAATCCCCTTGAACGTGTCGACAGAGATACTGATGACTAAAAATAACGAAAGTATCAGTATGATGACATGTAATATGCCGTAAATACCTTTTTCCCGCAATACAAATTCTGATAGAGCCATTTTCATGATGAAGTCCATTATGAAGTTATGAGTTATTAGTTATAAGTTATTTGCTAATTACGATGCATATACCAACAAATAACTCATCACTTATAACTCATAACTAAAAAATCTTATTCTGTAATTGTCACGTTATCACCGTTGAACACACCCAGACCGAGCTTGTTCATGATGAACTTAATTGCCGATTGGGCCTTTACGGAATTTCCCGCTTCGTCCAGGGGAGGAGCGAAGGCCGATACCCCCATGACACCGGGCAATACGGCCATTACGCCGCCGCCCACACCGCTTTTGGCCGGTATGCCGGCGGTGTACATCCAGTCGCCTGAATGTTCGTAGAAGCCTACGGTAGAAATCATCGACGTGATTTTCGGTGCCAGGCTGGCTTCGAACACCGTTTGTTTGGTGACTGGGTTCACACCGTTATTGGCGATGGTTCCTGCGGCAATGCCCAGTTGCTGGGCCGTGATGCCGAGAGAACACTGGCGGGTATAGAGGTCGAGTGCCATATCCGGATCATCGTAGATGCGGTTGTAGTTTTTCAGCAACCAGGCAATGGAGCGGTTGTTGAAATTGGTAGCCGTTTCCGATTTGTACAGTTCGTCGATGAGTTGCGGGGCAGAGCCGCATAGCTCGGTAATGTTCTGTACAATGGCATCCCATTTCTTGTCGGAGTTTCCTACTGGCTGCACCATGGAACAGGCTGAAATGGCACCGGCATTTACTAACGGAGTGGAAGGGTGGTCGTTTTCCAGCAAAATGGCGATGATGGAGTTGAACGGTAGTCCCGTGGCATCGGCACCTATCATGTCCAGCACTTTCTGTGCGCCGTATTGGCGCAGGATAAGGATGGCTGTGTGTACCTTCGAGACGGACTCTATACCGAAACGATAGTCTGTATCGCCTATATTGATGGTCTGCCCGTTCATCAGGCAGATGCTGAGTCCGAACAGTTTGGTGTCTATGTTGGCAAGGTAGGGGATATAATCCGCATTCTTGCCTCCCGTACTGCCCTTCACCTCGTTGTAGGCTTCTTGGGCAACCTCCTTTATTTGTGAAATTGATATTTTCTTTTCCATATTAGCTGTTACTTTTTATGTGTACGGCATCCGTGATTGAATATTTTGGCTTCCACCGGCAGGTTCTTTTCCTGCGCCATACGGGTGGGAGTCGGGTAGTCCAGTTTCTCCAGCTCCGTGATGGCATTCTTGATGTCACCCAGCAGCATGTCTGCCATGTCGCGGCTGAATCCTTGGCGAACAACGACACGCATTACGACATAGTCTTCCAGCTTTGAAGGCAGAGTATAGGCGGGTACCATCCAACCGTGTTGTGACAGCTTGTCCTGCAGGTCATAGAGAGTCCATTTGGCAGCTTTTGCATATTCCGGTTTCAAGTACCAGATGAACAGCGGGTTCACAACTTCGTCGGAATAGTTTACGAACGGAGCCATCTTGCCGATTTCGTCATGGATATACTTGGCGATGGTCAGGGAGTTGTACTGTACTTCCTTGTAACCCTGGAATCCCAAACGGATGAACTGGTAATATTGACCCAGAATCTGTGCGGCAGGACGGGAGAAGTTCAGGCCTACCTGAGTAATGTTGGCACCGAGGTAGTTTACGCTGAATGACATTTCTTCGGGCAGATATTCCTTGCCTTTCCAGCAAACCCAACCCAGCCCCGGATAAACCAGGCCGAATTTATGTCCGCTGACGCTGATGGAGAGTACCCACTTCAGACGGAAGTCCCACTTCTTTTCGGGATAGAGGAACGGGAGGATGAAACCGCCGCTGGCGGCATCCACGTGGATAGGAATGTCGTAGCCGGTCTTTGCATTGTAGGCATCGAGGGCTTTGTCGAGGGCTTCGACGTCATCGTTCAGTCCTGTCCATGTAACACCTTGGATAGGCACGATACAGATGGTGTTCTCATCACACATCTTCAAGGCTTCTTCGGGGTCGAGCGTGGTCTTGTCGAGTGTCAAAGGCACTTCACGCATTTCAATCTGCCACAATTGGGCGAATTTTTCCCATACCACCTGGAAACCGGTTGAAATAACGAAGTTGGGTTTGTCGAACGGTTTGCCTTGTGCTTGACGTTTCTTGCGCCAGCGCAACCAGGCTGCCACACCACCCAGCATACATGCCTCCGAGGAACCGATAGCAAGTGCGCCGGTTTTCCAGGTTTCTTTTTCAGGAGAGTTCCAGAGGTTGGCCACGATGTTGATACATTTACCGTTCATTACGGCGATGCGCGGATATTCGGTCTCGTCGATGTAGTTGATGTTGATGGCTTCGTTCATCAGCTTGGTGGCATATTCGTCCATATAGGTAGTGACGAATGTAGCCAGATTCAAGCGAGGCTGCGTTTGGGCGAAGGTCTCGTCTTTCACCATCTGATAGGCGATTTCCGGGGTAGTAGGTCCGTCGGGAATCTTTTCTACGGGTGAGGGTTGTAACATACGGTTTGAGCCGAATACTTCAGTTTTTGCATCTCCTTTTCTGAAATTCAAATCTTCCATATTAATAAGTTTTTTAAAGGTTTAGGCGGCGGGGCTTTTCCCCGTCGAATATCCCACAACAACGGGGTTTGCGGATGAAAGTTCCGGGGTTTTGCATTATTTGGCGTTTATTAAAGGGCAGCGTAGTAAAATCTTAAAAAACGAACATTCTGAAGGTGGGTTTGTTGTTCCCACATTATTCATTTAATTAATATACTACTATATGAAAATCAATACCGGAAGGGGTACAATCCCCCTAATCACGCTTGTCGGCATTTGGTCTGTCTCTGCATTGACTTCCTTGCCGGGGTTGGCCGTGTCACCTATTTTGGGACAGCTTACCACCATTTTTCCACATGCCACGGAATTGGATATACAGATGCTTACCTCCCTGCCTTCGCTGCTGATAATTCCTTTTGTGCTGTTGGCGGGCAAGCTGGCCGAGAAACGTGACTTTGTGCGTCTGCTGAAAGCGGGACTTTGGATGTTTGCCGCCAGTGGGGTACTTTATCTTTTTTCGGACAAAATGTGGCAGTTGATGGTGGTCAGCGCTTTGCTTGGCATCGGTTCGGGGGTGATTATTCCGTTGTCCACCGGTCTGGTTTCACGCTATTTCACGGGGGAATATCGGGTGAAGCAGTTTGGTTACAGTTCTGCCATCACCAATGTGACGCTGGTTGTGGCAACGGCGGTGACTGGGTATCTGGCAGAGGTAAACTGGCACTTGCCTTTCGTGGTATATCTGCTTCCGTTGGTTTCTCTGCTGCTTGTCGGATATTTGAAGGGGGATACCGGTCAGCCGCAGATAGCAGAAGATACGGCTGCCGTTGTTCCGGAGGAATCCAAGCGTGCGGTTCCCGGTAAATACGGCATCCATATCCGCCATCTGCTACAGTTGATGCTGTTTTATGGCGTCACTACGTATATAGTGCTGGCGGTTACTTTTGACTTGCCTTTTTTGATGGAGGCCCATCACTTCTCCAGCGGAAATTCCGGATTGATGATCTCCTTATTCTTCCTTGCCATTATGGCTCCGGGTTTCTTCCTGGGGCATATCGTGAAGTGGATGGGGAAACACACAAAGTTCTACAGCCTTTTGTCCATTGCAGTGGGTTTGCTCTTGATATGGATTTCGCCTAAAGAATGGCTGATAATATCGGGATGTATGTTGGTTGGTTTGGGATATGGTGTCATTCAACCGCTGATTTATGACGAGACAGTAGATACGGCCATACCGGAAAAAACAACTTTGGCACTGGCTTTTGTAATGGTGATGAATTATCTGGCGATTCTATTGTCCCCGTTCATTACAGATTTCTTTCAGACCTTGTTCCACACTAATTCCAGGGAATTTCCGTTTATTTTCAACCTCTGCATCACACTGCTCGCTATGTGGTGGGAGTATGCGAGGAAGAAGGATTCTTTGTTGGGGAGGAGTTATGAGTGATTTGTTGGTAATTGTGCTGCGCTATCATGCTGAAAGAAAAACACCAACAAATCACTCATCACTTATCACTCAATGGCTTCATATTTCAGCCCGAAGACGTCGGCTACAGCTTTGTATGTTACTTTGCCTTCCACTACGTTCAATCCCTGCGCCAGAGCCGGGTCGTCCTTGCAGGCTTGTCTCCAGCCTTTGCATGCCAGGGCTACGGTGTAGGGCAGGGTGGCATTTGTCAGTGCCATGGTGGAGGTGAAGGGTACGGCGCCGGGGATATTGGCAACGGCGTAGTGTACAATTCCGTCCACAATGTAGGTAGGGTCGCTGTGCGTGGTGGGGTGGGAGGTTTCGAAACAACCGCCCTGGTCGATGGCTACGTCTACGAGTACCGTACCGGGTTTCATCATCTTCAGCATTTCGCTGGTGATGAGGTGTGGGGCCTTGTCACCGGGGATGAGGACGGAACCGATTACCAAGTCGATGTTCGGCAATTCCATCTTGATGTTATGGGTGGAAGAATAGAGTGTCTTTACGTTTTTCGGCATCACTTCACTCAGGTAGCGCAGGCGGGGAAGGTTGATGTCGGCAATCAGTACCTCGGCACCCATTCCGGCAGCTATCTGTGCGGCATTGGTGCCCACGATACCACCTCCAAGGATAAGTACGCGTGCGGGACGTACGCCCGTTACTCCGCCCATCAGTTTTCCCTTGCCGCCTTGTGGCTTTTCAAGGAAGCGGGCTCCTACTTGTGTAGCCATGCGTCCTGCCACCTCACTCATAGGAGTAAGTAGCGGAAGTGAGTGGTCTTCTTTTTCCACGGTTTCGTAGGCAATGCAGACGGCACCGCTTTCAATCATGGCTTCGGTTAGTAATTTATCGGCTGCAAAGTGGAAATAGGTGAATACCACTTGTCCCTTTTTAATCAGTTTGTACTCCGGTGCAATAGGTTCCTTTACCTTGACAATCATGTCGGCTGCGGCATACGTGTCTTCAATGGTCGGTAAAGTCTTTGCACCTACGGCGATGTAGTCATCGTCGGAGAAACCGCTGTTTACGCCTGCTGTGGCCTGCACATACACCGTATGACCTTTTTTCACCAATTCGGCTACTCCGGCAGGGGTCATTCCCACGCGGTTCTCGTTGTTCTTGATTTCTTTAGGTACTCCGATAATCATAACCTTAAAGTTTTAATTGGGGGGTTAAACATGGCGCAATATAGCGATTTCCCGGCTTGGGTGTTATCGGTGCATCTATGTTCTTCAACAGAATTTTTATGCATGTTTTAATCAATGATAATTGTAGCTTTCTGTAGGTAGAGAGAACTATTCTTTTTATATTTGCATGCATTTAAAATAATATTGACTGTACAAAATATGAAATATTCTATATTTTTCTCTCTTTTGTTCTTTATTGGTAGTGTGCAAAGCGGCTATGCCCAAGAAACCGATACAGACAAGCCTTCCTTCATCCCGCCTTTTGATTTTCCCATCACTTTCTCCGGTAACTTCGGCGAGATACGTGCCAACCATTTTCATGGCGGACTGGATTTCAAGACAGGTGGCACCATAGGCAAGCCGGTACGCGCTCTGGCAGACGGATATATTTCGCGTATCCGCGTCACCCACGGCTCAGGTTATGTGCTCGATGTAACTTATGACAACGGCTATTCGACGATAAACCGCCATTTGAGTGCTTTTGTGGGTGACATTGCCCGTCGGATAGAAGATTTACAATATGAAAAAGAAAGCTGGGAGGTGGAAATAACTCCCGACCCCGATGAATATCCCGTGAAGGCCGGTCAGATAATAGCTTTAAGCGGAAACACCGGTTACTCTTTCGGTCCGCACCTGCATCTGGATATGATAGAGACGGCTACGGACGAATATATAGACCCGTTGCCTTTCTTCATGAACAAGGTGAAAGACAAGACTGCCCCGCGTGCCGAAGGTATCATGCTGTTTCCACAGCCGGGAAAAGGAGTGGTGGAGGGCAAGCAGACGCGACGGGCTTTTCCGGCACATCCAACAAAACCCATTACCGCCTGGGGACTGATTGGTGCAGGTATCCGTGCCTACGACTATATGGACGGAGTGCAGAATAAATATGGCGTGAAGGCGGTGATTCTCGAAGTGGACGGCGAGGAAGTCTTCCGCAGTACGGTAGATCGCTTTGCCTATGAGGAGAACCGCTATATCAATTCGTGGACACACGGCCAGTACATGAAGTCTTTCATAGAGCCGGGCAACCACTTGCGCATGCTACAGGCATCCAACGGCAATCGCGGACTGGTGGACATCAACGAAGAACACCCTTACCGGTTTGTCTATACGCTGAGAGATGCGCTGGGAAATATCTCCAAGGTCCGCTTCACAGTGCAGGGACAGAAGACGATAATTGCTCCGGTGGAACATCGTGAGAAATACGCCCTCAAATGGGATAAGGTGAACTATCTGCAGGAGCCGGGGCTGGAGTTGGTTATCCCGAAAGGAATGCTCTACGATGACGTCTTGCTGAACTACTCCGTGCGGGCTGATAGTGGCGACATCGCTTTCACCTATCAATTGAACGATACCCGTATTCCTATGCACGGTGCCTGCGATTTGCGTATCGGCTTGCGCCGGCGTCCGGTAGAGGATATGACCAAATATTATGTGGCGGGCGTAACGGCGCGCGGTGGAAAATACCGCATCGGCGGTAAGTATGAGGATGGTGTCATGAAAGTGCGTATACGGGATTTGGGGACTTATACCGTAGCGGTGGATACGGTTCCGCCGGTGATAACTCCCGTAAACCAAGCCCAATGGGGACGTACGGGAAAAATCATCTTCAAGGCCAAGGACAAGGAAACCGGCATCAATACCTATCGGGGTACGATTGACGGGAAGTATGCCTTGTTTGGAAAGCCCAATTCCATCAGCGGTAACCTGGTGTGCGAGCTCGACCCGAAACATGTGGAGAAAGGCGGCAAGCACGTGGTGGAGATGACGGTGACGGATGGCTGTGGCAACCGTACCACCGAACAGTTTGATTTTGTATGGTAAAGACTGAAATATTTAGTAACATTATAATTTAGAAGTATGAAAAGTAAAAGACTGACTCTTTCCGTCTTGTTTGTTGTGGCAGCCGTGGCGAATGCGCTGGCCTGCACCAATCTTATCGTGGGCAAGAACGCTTCTGCGGATGGTTCTACCATTGTTTCCTATTCTGCCGATTCTTATGGTTTGTTCGGCGAGTTGTATCATTATTCTGCCGGTATGCACAAGAAAGGTACGCTGATTGACATACACGAGTGGGACACCGGCAAATACCTTGGGCAGATAGAGCAGGCGCGTCAGACGTACAATGTCATCGGCAATATGAACGAATTCCAGCTCACTATCGGTGAAACGACATTCGGCGGACGCCCCGAACTGGTAGACACTACCGGTATTATCGACTACGGTAGCTTGATTTATCTCGGACTGCAACGTTCACGCACTGCTCGCGAGGCTATCAAGGTGATGACGGAATTGGTGCAGGAATATGGCTATTACAGTAGTGGAGAATCCTTCACCATTGCCGACCCCAACGAGATATGGATTATGGAGATGATTGGCAAGGGACCCGGTGTGCGCGGTGCCGTATGGGTAGCTGTCCGCGTGCCCGATGATTGTATCTCCGCACATGCCAATCAGAGCCGCATTCATCAGTTCAATATGAATGACAAGGAAAACTGCATGTACTCTGCCGACGTCATCTCTTTTGCACGCGAGAAGGGCTATTTTGACGGTGTGAACAAGGATTTCAGCTTTGCCGATGCCTACGCTCCGCTCGATTTCGGTGCCCGTCGCTATTGCGAGGCACGCGTATGGAGCTATTTTAATATGTTTACCGACCGCGGCAACGAGTTCCTGCCTTATATATTGGGTGAGACGGACACTCCGATGCCTCTGTTTGTGAAGCCCAACCGCAAGGTTTCCGTGCAGGATGTGAAGAACGCCATGCGCGACCATTATGAAGGTACTCCTCTCGACATCAGCAAAGATTTCGGCGCAGGCCCGTATCATACCCCGTACCGCCTTTCTCCACTCTCTTTCAAGGTGGGTGACCAGGAATACTTCAATGAGCGTCCCATCTCCACCCAGCAGAGCGGTTTCGTATTCGTGGCACAGATGCGTTCCGAGTTGCCCGACCCTATCGGTGGAGTATTGTGGTTCGGCACGGATGATGCCAATATGACGGTATTTACACCTGTATACTGCTGTACGGACAAGGTTCCCGTATGCTACACCCGTGTGGACGGCGCCGATTACATCACTTTCTCCTGGAACTCCGCTTTCTGGATTTTCAACTGGGTGGCCAATATGGTTTATCCCCGTTATGACTTGATGATGGGCGACGTGCGTGCCACTCAGACAGAGTTGGAGACAACCTTCAACGAAGCGCAGGAAGGCGTTGAGGCTGCTGCTGCCAAACTGCTGGAAAAAGATCCTGCCAAAGCAAAGGCATTTCTTACCAACTATACGAACATGACCGCTCAAAGTACCTTCGATACTTGGAAACGTCTTGGCGAGTTTCTTGTCGTAAAGTATAATGACGGCGTTGTCAAACGTATGAAAAACGGTCAATTCGAACGTAATTCCATTGGCCAGCCGGCAGGCGTAATCCGCCCGGGATACCCGAAGGAGTTCCTTGAAGAGTATGTTAAGCAGACGGGAGACAGATATAAAATGCCTGAATAAAATTAGGATATTTGAACTTATTCTTCTACATTTGTGTCTTACAAAAAAGTTTATATTAACCCTTAAAATAATAACAGTCTTATGGAAAATCAGGAACTGATTAAGCAGGTGACTGAGAAAGCCGAAAAATGGCTTACCCCGGCATATGATGCCGAAACTCAGGCAGAAGTGAAACGCATGTTGGAAAATCCAGATAAAACCGAATTGATAGACAGTTTTTACAAAGACCTGGAGTTTGGAACGGGTGGTCTGCGTGGCATCATGGGTGCCGGTACAAACCGCATGAACATCTACACCGTAGGTGCCGCAACGCAGGGCTTGTCCAACTATCTGAACAAATGTTTTGCCGGAAAGAAGGATATTTCCGTTGTTGTGGGGCACGACTGCCGCAACAATAGCGACAAGTTCGCAAAGATTTCTGCCGACATCTTCTCTGCAAACGGCATCAAGGTATATCTTTTTGATGACCTTCGTCCTACGCCCGAAGTTTCATTTGCCATTCGCCACTTCGGTTGCCAGAGCGGTATCAACATTACAGCCAGCCACAACCCCAGAGAATACAACGGCTACAAGGCTTATTGGGATGACGGTGCGCAGGTGCTCGCTCCGCACGATACAGCCATCATAGACGAGGTGAATAAGGTGACGGTGACCGACATCAAGTTCAACGGCAACAAGGACTTGATTCAGATTATCGGCAAGGAAGTGGATAAGGTTTATCTGGACATGGTTCACTCCATCTCCATTGACCCCGAAGTCATCCGTCGCCAGAAAGACCTCAGCATTGTGTATACTCCGCTTCATGGCGCAGGCCGCGTGCTCATTCCGGACTCATTGAAGGAGTGGGGATTTGAGAATATCAACTGCGTGCCCGAACAGATGGTGAAGGACGGCAATTTCCCGACGGTGGTTTCTCCGAATCCCGAAAATGCCGAAGCCCTTTCCATGGCCATTGCGCTGGCCAAGAAGATTGACGCTGACATCGTGATGGCAAGTGACCCG
Organism: Bacteroides sp. Marseille-P8574; assembly: GCF_902825465.1. NCBI lineage: Bacteria > Pseudomonadati > Bacteroidota > Bacteroidia > Bacteroidales > Bacteroidaceae > Bacteroides > Bacteroides sp. Marseille-P8574. The sequence continues at coordinate 499,851 of NZ_CADEBE010000002.1, read as the reverse complement.
GATGCCGACCGTGTCGGTATGGCCTGCAAGGACGATAAGGGCGAGTGGGTGCTTATTAATGGTAACCAGACTTGTCTCATTTTCTTGTACTACATCATCAAGAACCGTATTGCAATGGGCAAGATGCAGCCGAATGACTTCATCGTGAAGACCATCGTGACCACTGAACTCATCAAGGCTGTGGCAGATAAGAACAAGATTGAAATGCGCGATTGCTATACCGGCTTCAAGTGGATTGCCCGCGAAATCCGTCTGAGCGAAGGCAAGCAGCAGTATATCGGTGGTGGTGAAGAAAGCTATGGCTTCCTGGCCGAAGACTTTGTCCGTGATAAAGATGCGGTTTCTGCCTGCTCCTTGCTGGCCGAAATCTGTGCTTGGGCCAAAGACCAGGGCAAGACACTCTATGACGTATTGATGGAAATCTATGTAGAATACGGATTCTCAAAGGAAACCACCGTGAACGTGGTGAAACCCGGTAAGAGCGGTGCCGAAGAAATCAAGGCGATGATGGATAACTTCCGCGCCAATCCTCCGAAGGAAATCGGCGGTTCGGCTGTCAGCCTGATTAAGGATTACAAGACATTGGAGGCTACCGATGTCCGGGGTAATGTAAGCAAGCTGGATATGCCAGAGACTTCCAATGTACTTCAATATTTCACTGTAGACGGCACGAAGATTTCTGTCCGTCCTTCCGGTACGGAACCGAAGATTAAGTTCTATATCGAGGTGAAGGGCGAGATGGGTTGTCCGAAATGCTATGCCGGCGCTGATGCCGAAGCTGAAAAGAAAGTGGAGGCAGTGCGCAAGTCACTCGGCATTTGATAGGAAAGAGGAAAAAATGTGTATATAGTGTTTGGAGAGGCGTAACCCGTGAGGGCTGCGCCTTTTCTTTTTGCTTCTGTGTTGAAAGAAAACTTAAATAAAGACTTAAAGCCGATGGTTGATGAACAAAACGTTTGCAGGGAAGTTTAGTATATGCAGATTGCGGTTACACACCGATTGGTTGATGTGAATGAGAGTCGTTTCATTCGTAGTTGTTCGTTTGTGAGTGTGTGTTTTCCGCAATTTGCTTTTTTAAATTTCTTCCCCCCTCTTTTTAATTCTTTAATTTTTAATTGTTCTCCATCCACCAGTCTATCAGCCTTCTTGCGATACTCAGCTTTCGTGGTATTTCGGGCAGGTTGTCTTTGGAATAGAAGGCGGCAGCGGTCAGCTCATCTTCCTGCAGTTTTATCTCTCCGCTTTCGTAGTCGGCAATGAAACCCACCATCAATCCGCTGGGGTAGGGCCAGGGCTGGTTGCTGAAGTAGGTGATGTTCTTTACCTTCAGCCCCGTTTCCTCAAAAACTTCCCGTTCCACACATTCTTCCAGTGTTTCGCCGGCTTCGAGGAAACCTGCCACCAGTCCGTAGAAGGTCCCGCGGAAATTGCGTGCATGCACCAGCAGGATTTCGTTTCCTTTGCGTATTAGTACGATGATGGCGGTGGAAACGGGAGGGTACATCTCATTGCCGCAGTTGGGACACTTCTTCATGATGGGGGTCTGGTGCTCCATGGCGGTGCCACACACGGGGCAGAAGCGGCTGTGCTCGTCCCAATAGAGTATCTGGAAGGCCTTTCCTGCGGAACGGTATTCGTCCGGGGTGATGTAGTCGTACGATGCGCGCAGGCCTATCATTACCCATTCGTCGCTCTCGGTCACAGGCTGTTTCAGGGCAAATGCACGTACTTGCTTGCCGTTGGGGGGGAACACTTCGTGTATATTACTTCCGGCTTCCGGTGTCAGAGGAGGCTCTATACTGACGGGTACGCTGTATTTTATTTCTCCTTTGTCTGTATATCCTTTTTTCAGTAGCAGTTGGTCTTTGAAGAAGACGAACCACTGCGTGGAGGGTTGGGGTTCTGTTGATTTTTCCATTGTTTGTTGTTTTATTATTTGGGGGGATGAACACGAAAATACCAAGGCACAGAGATTCTTTTCAAAGAGATAAAGCATTAATTTCTATGTCTTTGTGTCTCTGTGTTCGCCCCCCTAAATTTCGTTTGCTGTGTCTTTTTCTTGCCGCACATAGACCGTTGACCTTCCCATTCCGCGGCGGCGCAGGAACCCTTGCCGGATGAATTTGTTCAGCTCGTCTATGGCGGCATGTCTGGTTAGTCCGCTCAATTGGATGTATTCGTTCTTGTTGATACATACATTCTGCTTGAGGAACAGTTTCAGTTCGGCTTTTCTTGTTTCTTCGGTGGTCTCTACTACTTTTTTCGATTTCTTGGTAGTGGAGTGTACACGTTCCAACGTCATTTTCTTCTTGATGTTGTTGCGGAACGTGCTGCTGATGCGCAGGTGTACGTTTTGGAATTGGACGGATTCGGAGCGGATTTTCTTTTTCTCGTCGTCGGTCTCGCGCAAGCATTTCAGTGAAGTGCTGAAGAATCCGAGTTCTCCCAGCTCCACGATGTTTCCGTTGGCCAGCAAATCGCACAACTCGTCAATGCAGGCATCCAATGCTGCCCCTATCACATTCTTGGGCAGATGTTGGAAAGTTGCGATATGTTCCACAAACTCCTTTTGGGTATAAGTCCTTTTCGGGCAGATACGTGCATGGAGTGATTTCTTGTCTTCTTTCCCGTCGGGCGAAGGCGTTTCGTAAAGGTCGTAATACGCGCTCATAAGATATTTATTTTTGTTTATAGCGATAAACAGTTCTCGTCGCTTCGGGGAATTATTTTTGTCGCTAAGCGGATAATTTTCTTCTTCCTAAAAACTAATCGTCCGACAACTGTTGCATTATCGTCCAACAGTTGTTTAATTATCGTCCGACAGCTGTCGGACGAAACAGAAATGGGTATGGGACGATTATTTCTTAGTGAACAAAGGTATAAAATATTGTGATACGAAGGGTAGTGTTTGGGGAGGAAAGTTTTAGTTTTCGGCAAAAGAGGGGGGATTGTTAAATCCCCAATAATAGGGACTGACCCGATGAAGGACTGGTCACTTACCTGGGGACAATTTGTCTCCAGGTAGAAATGGTAATAGATATAGGAAATGAAAGCAAATCACAACGTGTGTATGCGTGTCTGTGTGTATTTGTTTTCCAAAGATAGTGAATCTTAATAAGACTCTCTCTGATTTCCCTACTATTTTGTATCTTTACACACTTTTCTTTATACATGAGTACTGACTATAAATAAATCATATTGTGGAAATAACCCAACGCATTCGTCTCCTCCTTTCCGAAATGAACCGGGGAGTATACGAAAAAGAAACTGAAATAAACCTCTCCCTGCTGGCAGCTCTGGCAGGCGAGAGCATCCTGCTCCTGGGACCTCCGGGAGTAGCCAAGTCAATGGTAGCCAGGCGGCTAAAGTCGGCTTTTACAGATGCCCGTGCCTTCGAATACCTGATGTCCCGCTTCTCTACGCCCGACGAGATTTTCGGTCCTGTCAGCATTAGCCGACTGAAAGAATCCGACAAGTATGAACGTGCCATCGACGGCTATCTGCCCACAGCCGATGTCGTGTTTCTGGACGAAATATGGAAAGCAGGCCCTGCCATACAGAACACTCTGCTGACCGTCATCAACGAGAAACTTTTCCGCAATGGCGACAAGGAACTGCATCTCCCCCTCAAACTGCTCGTAGCTGCCAGCAACGAACTGCCCGCTCAAGGCGAGGGACTGGAAGCCCTATGGGACCGTTTCCTCATCCGCATTCTCTGCACCTGTGTCAAGCAGGAAGAATCTTTCTACAAAATGCTGCTGGACGATTCTGCCGACCATCCGGAAACGACTGCCTGCGAATGGCAAATCTCCGACCGCGAGTATGCCGAATGGCAAGCTGAGATACGCCGCGTAACCTTGCCTCTCGATGTTCTTTCCTGCATCACAGCCATTCGCCACGGACTGACAAGCGTAGAGATGCAAGACTCCGACCTGCGCCGCAATGTCTACGTCAGCGACCGTCGCTGGAAGAACATCGTGAAGCTGCTCAAGGCCTCCGCCTTCGTCCACGGCCGCACGGAAGTCTCCATGACCGACCTGCTTCCCGTCTACCACTGCCTATGGAGTGAGCCTGATGAGAGCGTTGCCATCCGTGGCATCGTTATCCGTGCCTTATTCGTGTCCCACACAAAACAGATTGCCGGTATCGCCTCCTCGCTGAAATCCGATTTGAAAGTCAGCCGTGTGCGCGAAGCCATCGACAAAGCCCGCCTTGCCGGCGACCGTAGGGACGATGACCTGCTGATAACGGAACACTTCTACTACCAGGTGGAGAAACATGGTACGGGCAACACCTACATCTTTATCGTGGACTACAAAAATCTGAAGGAGTACAGCGCCAAAGATGCCCCCACCTTGGGCGTAATGTATGCCGACCCCATCAATCCCAAGCGTACCATCATCCGCGCCTTTGCCGACACCAGTGCCGTGAAAGAGGAAGGCACCGAACGCGTCACCCTCTACCGCGACGACAAGCATCTCTATATCAACGGTGTGCGCTTCCCTATGCGGCGCCTGCAACGGGGTGAGGAGCAACAGCTCTGGCTGGGGAACCTCTCCATTACCGACCGCGACTATGAGACGGAACTGGACACTGCTGCCACGAATATAGACCGTCTGGTAAGAGACTTGTCCGACAATATCTTCGTTTCCGAAGAGGACAAAAAGAGTGTGGCTCAATACGTATCCACCATCCGCAAGGAGATAGCCTGGGCGCGTGTGGATATGCGGAAATTGAGGTATGGAGACGAATAATCTCCGGTAACAAATAGGATGACAGCCATGAATACCACCCGATATGACACCGCTTTCTATGTGCAGGCACTGGACCGTTTCGTAGCCACCGGAGAGTGTGCGGAGACGGACACCGAGCCCTTGTATGCCTATCTGCTCTCCGTGATGAACGACTCCATGGTCAAGGTGCAGGTGCTGGGCAATGAGGTCTGTGCACGTATCTTTTACGACACCATGATTCAGTTTATCCACTTGAATTTGGAGAAGGAGAGGTACAACCTCCGGAAAAGCCAGTCGGAACGGAATGAGATGAAACTCGTGCTGGAGTGGTCCATGGCAAAGCGGAAAGACGGCTGGCAAGCCTTGCTTCAGCAGATTTCCGACAAATACCGGGAGTACGGCTTCGACTCCCGCTTCTATCGCAGCCACTTCGGTACCGAAGGAGGATATGCGGACGATGAAGTCTGGGAGAAAATGGTGGACGACTGGGAAGACGCCTTCCAGCTGAAGATGCACGAAGAAAAGGAGAAAGAGATTGCTTTCCGCAAAGATGTCCTCGAGCGCAGGCTCCGTTCCAATCTGAAAGACATCCCCGAGTACATCCGCCAGAACCCCGTGGATAAGGACGAATTCTTCCAGACCTGGGGCATGATGAGCGGCTTGTGGAATACCGTCGACTTTGAGCGTATACGGAAAATCGTGCGCATCCAGCGCTCCTGCCCCGAGATAGTGAAAGTGGCCCACAAGATGGGGCGTATGGCAGACAACGAAGGACGTGAGCAAATCCGCGTTGCCGAGGGAAACGTCTACAAAATGGAGCACTCCTCCAAATGTGACATCCTGGGCATCAGCACCGGCAACGACCTCAATGCTCTGCTTCCCATTGAGCTTGCCCATTCCGCCGACAGTGAACTGGAAGATTTGTTCGTCTACAAATACCTTACTCGCAAGCTCCAGACCTTCCGTTATAAATCGGAAATCATGCAGCCTGCCCGGCGTATCGAAACCAAGCCCGCCCGTCCCAAAGGTCCGATGATTGTCTGTCTGGACACCTCGGGAAGCATGGCTGGCAAGCCGGAGAAGATTGCTCACTCTCTGCTGATAAAGCTCCTGGAGATAGCCGACCGTCAACGGCGGAACTGCTTTCTGATAGCCTTTTCCGTCTCCATTCATCCGATTGACGTAAGGAAAGAGCGGGCAAGGCTGCTCGAATTCTTCTCAAAGACAGCTTGCGGGGATACAGATGCCACCCGCATGTTGGAAGCCACGTTCCGCCTGCTCAAAGAAGGCAAGGAGTATATGAATGCCGATGTGCTTTGGGTCAGCGACTTCAAGATTCCTCATTCTTCACCTGCCTTTATGGAGGAGATTCGCCGTTGTCGGGAAGCCGGTACACACTTCTACGGTCTGCAGATTGGCATCACGGACAATGAGTGGGCACCATTCTTCGACCATATCTATCGGGCGGAGTATACTCCTTCGCGACAGTATTAAAAGTTGATATTTACGCCTCCCATCACCGTGGCTTTCGGCATGGGGAAGCCTGCATTGATTTCATAGCGTTGTGCCAGCAGGTTTTCGCCCTTGACGAAGACGTCGGCAAAACTGCACAGACGGTAGTTGGCACGCAGGTTCCAGAGTACGAAGCTTTCCTGCTTCTCCTTGCCCGGGGTGACTGAGGTATGAAGCCCCTTCACGTATTGTATACCGGTAGACAGGCCCCAACGTCCTTGCGTAAAGTCCGCACCGGCATAAAGTTTGTGCTCGGGAGCAGCCAGTACCGGATTCTCCATGTGCAGCCAGCTGTAGTTGGTGTTTATCTGCCAGTGGCGGTTGATGTGGTAGCCGAGGTTGGTTTCCACGCCCCAGTTCTCTATCTCTCCGGAGTTGACGTTCTTGCGCAGGGCAGGGTCTGTCATGATGATGTTGTCCCCATTGATGTAGTAGAGGTTCACCCCATAGGACATGGCCCCTCCCAAAAGCTGCCCCGTAAAGGAGAGTTCATAGTTCATCAGGCTCTCCGCTTTCAAATCGGGGTTCTGTGGAGGGAACATGTACATCTCCCGGATGGTGGGGTTACGGAATCCTTTGCTCACCATTGCTTTCAGTTCTGCCTGCCGCGGCAGATGGAAAGCCAGTCCCCCTTGGGGAATCCATTCCGTGCCTACGTGCGAATGGTGGTCTATGCGGACACCGGCGTCCAGTGAAAGCCAGCTGTTGATGTCCTGCCTGAAATCCACATAGCCTGCAAATTCATCCATCTGCTTGTCCACACCGGGGATACGGTCGCCAATCTGCTGTCCGGGTTTTGCCTCGTCGATGGCGACAACCTTGTTCCAGGACTCTCCGCCGAAGTGCTGGTAATCGAAACCTACGGTCAGGCGGTTGCCGGTGAAGAACGTGGCGCTTTGATACCACGATATGCCCAGCATCCGGTCTTTGGAGTTGAAGTGCGACTTCTGGGGCTCTCCTCCGGGGTGGTAGCCGTCATTAATCTTGTGCCGGCCCCAGTTGTAGAAGAAGCTCACGGCGCCGGAAGTGCGGTCGTAACGATTTTCCAGTGCGAAGGAGGTCATGCCGCGTGTGATGCGCGAGTCGTTGTCTATATACGGATTGTCGGCTTCGCCGGGATTGGAGGCGTTGAAGCGGGTGATGTTCACGTCGCCCCACAGCTTCCAGGTGTTGCTGAAGTCGTATCCCAATTTGGCATAGCCGCCATACTGCTCAAACTCCATGTCGTCACGGTGTCCGTCGGTACGGTTGTACGAGCCGGTCACCACGCTGCTGAAACGCCCTTTTCTTACGCGGTTGGAGACTTCCGTCTGCAGGGTGTTGTAGGAACCGTATCCTATCTGCGCATTGGTTTTCACCCCGTCCTCCTGCATCTTGCGGGTGACGATGTTGATAACCCCGCCCATTGCATTGGACCCGTAGAGGACGGAGGCGGGACCGCGCAGCACTTCCACCCGTTCGGTCATCATGCTCTGGTAGGCGTCGGCGATGGGATGTCCCATCAAGCCCATGTATTGCGGGTGTCCGTCTATCAGCACCAGCAGGCTGGTTGTAGGTCCTCCGGCTGCATTTACCCCGGCGCCTATACCGCGCAGGCTCATGCCTCCTGCGGCTCCCGTGGATACGCCGTAGCCCATGATGCCGCGGCTTGTGGTGAAAAGTCCGGGCACCTGCTCGGTCAGTGTAGGCAGGATGGAGGGCTGGTAGGTCTGTTCCAGTTGCCGACGACCCACTACGGAGATGGTCATTGGCAGGTGGCGGATGTCTGTTTCATTTCTTGTCCCGGTCACCACGACTTCATCAAGCTTGTAGCTTTTCAGCCGGAGGCTGTCGGCAGGTGCGGACAGCATACTACCCGGAAGGGCGATACTTATTAAAATTGCGATTAAAATCTTTTTATTCATCGTTTATCTATGGTTCTTTTTGCAAAGTTATACAAAAAGAAGAATCTGTATATGATTGGTAATCCTTAAAATGGACAACCAGGGTTGAAGGTAAGTCCGTTAAAGGGTTTCCTGCTTCAGCGCTTCCACAAATCGGTCTATCTCCTGCAGTTTCGCCGGGATGTCGATGCCTTGCGGACAGTGCGGGTTGCATTGGCCGCAACCGGTGCAGCGGTTGGCTTGGCGGAGACGGGGAACACTGCGGTCATAGCCTATCAGGAAGGCGCGGCGTGCCTCGCGGTAATTCTCGTCTTGGCTGTTCTGCGGCACGTTGCCCTCGTTGATGCAGCGGTTGTAGTGCAGCAGGATGGCTGGAATATCCAGCCCATAGGGGCACGGCATACAGTATTTGCAGTCGTTGCACGGCACGGTGGGGTATTGCAGCATTCGCTGGGCGGTATCTTCCAGCAGGGTAAACTCCTCTTCCGTACATGGAACAAGCGGGGAGAAGGTACGCAGGTTGTCTTGCAGATGCTCCATGTACGTCATTCCGCTCAGTACGGTCAGCACATCGGGGAAAGTACCTGCAAATCGGAAGGCCCAGGAAGCCACGCTCTCCTGCGGGCGGCGTTGTTTCAGACGTGCCATCAAGTGGTCGTTCAGGCGGGATAGGCGTCCGCCCAGCAGCGGCTCCATGATGACGGCCGGGATGTTTCGCTTCACCAGTTCGGCGTACAGATATTCGGCGTCCGTGTTGCGGGTATTCACTTCTTTGGCATGCCGCCAGTCTACGTAGTTCAGCTGGATTTGTACGAAGTCCCATTTCAGTTCGTCGTGGCGGGAGAGCAGGTAGTCGAAGACTTCGATGTCTCCATGATAGGAGAATCCGAGGTTGCGGATGCGTCCGGCTTCGCGCTCTTTCAGCAGGAAGTCCAGCATGCCGTTGTCCAGATAGCGGGAACGGAGGGCTTCCATGCCGCCCATGCCGATGCCGTGCAGCAGGAGGTAGTCGATGTAGTCCACTTGCAGGTCGCGGAAGGAGCGGTGATACATGGCAAGGGACTCTTCGCGGCTGTGCGTGCTGGGACTGAAGTTGGACAGCTTTGTGGCAAGGAAGAATTTCTCCCGTGGATGGCGTTTCAAGGCAATGCCCGTGGCGCGCTCCGACAGACCTTGCACATAGGCGGGGGAGGTGTCGAAATAGTTCACTCCGTGGGCAATGGCATAGTCTATCAGGTCGTTCACGGCTTCCTGGTCTATTTCGTCTCCATTCCCGTCGGTGCGTTTGCGGGTGGGCCATCGCATGCATCCGTATCCTAGCAGGGAAACCCGGTCGCCCGTGTTGGGATTGGTACGGTAGGTCATCTTGTCGGTTGGTATCTCGCCCAGCGCGGCCGATTCGCTCTCCCCGTTGTTCTTGTTGCCCGAACAGCCGTACAGGGCTGCTGCCGAGGCAAGCGTTCCTGCACCGGCGAGCTTGAAGAAATCGCGGCGGTTTATCTTGTTCTTGTCTTCTTTCATTGTGATAGGACTGAAATTATAAATGGATATTTGGGTGATAAAGCTGCTTTAGACAGTTCTGTGCATCACATGGCCTTCCACATAAATGGCACTGAACGGACGCGACGGACAAAGGTTCTCGCATGCTCCGCATCCGGTGCAGCGTTCGGCGTTGACTACCGGTATCTTGATGGAGGCTTCGTCTTCCGGGTCTGAAGGAACCATCTGTATGGCACCGGCCGGACAATGGCGGGCACAGTTCCCACATTCCATCTTGTCTGTGATGCAGATGCAATTCTCCTTAATCCATACGGCATGACCGATTTGGACGGCCGATTTCTCGGCGAGGCTCGTCAGATGGATGGCATCGGTAGGACACACCTCCGCACACTTGGCGCATTCGGGGCGGCAGTAACCGCGTTCGTAAGACATTTCCGGCTGCATCAGTTTTGTCAAGTCCGAAGAAGGACGGAGCACTTGGTTGGGGCATACCGATACGCAGAGCTGGCAGGCTGTGCAGTGTTGTGCAAAGTGGCGGGCGCTCAGTGAGCCCGGGGGAGTGATGGGAGTGGCGCGCTCGGGGATTTTTTTGTCCTCGATGACAGCCAGTCCACCGTCCACTTTCTTTTCTTGTGCCTTGAGGGCTGCCGTAGCAGCAAACACGGCGGTTGTAGAGAGAAATGCGCGGCGGGCGTCGTTTACCTGCTCCGGTGCCACGGAGGTTTCCTGAGAGACTGCAGCGGAGGCCGGCTTGCGGCGTGTGTAAGTGATGGCACCTTTCCTGCACTTGCTGATACAGTCCATACATGCCACGCAACGGCTGTAATCTATTTCGTGTGCCTTGATGTTGATGCACGATGCCTTGCAGTTACGGGCACAAAGTCCACAACTGTTGCACTTCTTTGTGTCAATTACCGGTTTCAGCAAGGAATACTTCGAGAGGAAGCCAAGCACTGTACCTACCGGACAGATGGTGTTACAATAGGTACGTCCGCCTCGCCATGCCAGCACGATGAGGACCACCAGAGTGACCGTGGCAATCAGCAGGGTAGGGAGACTCTTCATCCATACATCCGTTTCATAGAAGGCATAGCTGTCAGCACGTTCGGCCAGGTAGGCCAGTCCGTTGTTTGCCCATTGGTAGAGCGGGGAGAAAAGGCTGGAAACGATGCGCCCGTATGAGCTGTAAGGGGCCAGTAGCACGACAAAAGAGTTCAGTCCGCCGATAATGGCAAGTACGAATACTCCCAGCACACCGTAGCGTAGCCATTTCAGTACAGGCGAATAGCGGAAACGGTTCTTCTTCCGTTTGGCGGAGAGCCAGGAAACAATATCCTGGAATACTCCTAACGGGCAGATGACGGAGCAGTAGATGCGTCCGAATACCAAGGTCAGCACTGCAAGAAACAGTACTACACCGATGTTCAGTGCCAGCACGGCCGGCAGGAATTGTATTTTCGCCATCCATCCGAACCAGGCATGCAGTGTTCCCGTGAAGTCGAGGAACAACAGCGTGATGAATGCAAAGAAGATGACGGCAAGGGTCAGTCTGATGGTACGTAGCATAAATGTTTAGTATTCGTTCTTTATACTTTTTTCCCCATCTCGTAGGCTTCGTGCATGGAAGGCTTGTCGTTTATCTCGCCTACCTTCCAGGCACCCACGCCATAAATGGTGCCGCATTCTTTGGGCTCTTCCAGGCAGTCGAGGAAGCCACGGAAACCATCAATGGTACGTTCCATCATGGGGACACTTTCTTCGGCGGCGGCGATGATGAAGTAGAACTCCTTGTTCTTTATTTCAAGGTAGCGTGCACAACAACGGTCAATCAGTGTCTTCATCTGCGCGCTCATGGTGTAGAAGTATACGGGAGTTGCCATGACGATGACGTCGGCGGCAATCATCTTTTCCACCACTTCGGCGGCATCGTCCTTTTGCGGGCAGGGTTTGCCGTACATGCTGCATACGCTGCATCCCGTGCAGTAGTTGATGTGCTTGTCTTTCAGGAAAATCTTTTCTACTTGATGTCCGGCTTCTGCGGCACCGCGCATGAATTCGTTGCACAAGAGGTCGGAGTTTCCATTCCTGCGGGGACTGGAGGAGAGGATTAATACTTTTTTGCTCATATTCGTTGTTCGTTAGTTAGTAAATGATTACGTGCTACAAAAATAGGCCGGTTTTATGAGAACGGCAGTATACAAATTACGGTTGTTGTTACCTAAATTACTGATTCATTCCAAAAGTATCTCCCGTTCGATGCCGGTGTCTTTCAGAAATTCCCGGTCGTGGCTGATGGCAATTACGGTGCCGGCGTAGTTGCGTATCGTTGCCGTTATTATTTCTATGCTCTCGATGTCCAGATTGTTGGTGGGTTCGTCCAAAATGAACATGTCCGGGGTGTTGTCGGCAATCATCAGGCAGCAGAAGGAAAGACGCATCTTTTCGCCGCCACTCAGTTTGCTGCACGGCTTGTTCCACACGTCGCGGGGAAAGAGATAGCGGTTGAGGATGGTTTTCACTTCATGTTCCGGCAGGTGGCGGTGGTTGAAGGCTTCTGCTTGTTGGAGTACGCTGCGCTCATTACGGACGAGGGAGTATTCCTGGTCCAGATAGACGGAGGTGAAGCCGGCACGCTCCATCACTCCGTCGGTGGGGTGCAATTCGCCCATGATGAGTTTCAGCAGGGTTGTTTTTCCACTGCCGTTTTTTCCTTTCAAGCTGAGGCGGTCGCCGCTTCTTAGCTGGAAGGTGAGAGGAGAAGCCCAGAGGCTCTTTGCAGTCGTCTCCGTGTGGGGTGTTTCTGCGGGGGAGGCTGTATGGTTGGGATAATGGAAGTTGACGTCCCTTGCCGTAACCAGAATCTTGCCCGTATGCAGATGGGAGGCGTTGAAGTCTGTTTTCAGCTTGTCCGTCTGCGACAGTGAACTTTTGATACCTGCCATTTCCGTCTGCAGCTTTTCCGCTTTCTCCGCATGTATGCTGCTGAGTCTGCTACTACTGTTTTCCGCATTGTTTTTCAGTCCTCCCATTAGGATGCGGGGAATCCCTTTTTTGATGGAGGCTTTTTCTCCCCGCACATTCTGTTTGGCTTTGCGCTCTTCTACTTCGCGTGCCACTTTGCGGGCAAGGCGCAGGGCTTTCTGTTTCTCTTCCAGTTGTTGGGTAAGGGCGTTCTGTTGCAGGGTCTTTTGTTCTTTGTAGAAGTCGTAGTTTCCGCTGTAATACGTCAAACCCTGGGAGGAGAGTTCGCAGATGGCAGGCAGCAGATTCAGTAGCGTGCGGTCGTGGCTGATGACGAGTACGGTGGCCGATGTTCGTCGTAGCAGGTTATGCAGACGTTCCCGTCCGTCCGCGTCCAGATGGTTGGTCGGTTCGTCCAGCAGGATGGCTGTCGGGTTGTGCAGCTCCATGCCTGCCAGGAAGATGCGGGTCTTTTCGCCGCCGCTTAGTCCTTCCATCGGGCGGGAAAGCGGGATGCCGCCCAGTCCCCAACTGTCGAGGGCGGCTTGGGCGCGCTCTTCCACGGTCCAGTCATCGTTGAGCGTATTGAAATGTGCTTCGGCAGCGTCACCGCTCAGGATGGCATGTAGGGCGGACAGCTTGTGGCTGATTCCCAAAGCTTGTGCTATCGTTTGCCGGTCGTATTGTCCGAAGTGCTGGGGCACGTAGTACAGATGTTCGGGGCGTAGCACCGTTCCCGAACTTGGTGACAAGTCTCCTGCCAAAATACGCATGAGGGTAGACTTGCCGCAACCGTTATTTCCGGTCAGGGCTATTTTATCTCCGGAGTTGATACTCAAGTGGATGTGTGAAAACAAGATTTCTTTATCCGTATGGATATAGCTAAGGTCTTTAATGATAAAGCTCATAAGTTTCTACTGTGTTTTTAGAAGTAAGAATGATAGGGGAGATGCAAGCATTCCCCGAAATTGAAATTCTCGAAGGGGAGAGGTACAGACAAACACAGTATTGGCTAAACATCTATATAGGTGATGCTCAGCGTTCAGTCTGAAAAAGCATGTTGATAGTGATGTTTACCGAAATGTGTTGTCTTTAGTCGGATATTCTCATCGGTGGAATTAATTGGTTAGTGGGTGCAAAGGTAATGATTTCCACTGAATAACAAAGGTTTTTGCGATATTAATATCGTGTCGTCAAGAAGTTAATATCGTGTTTGCAAGAAATTAATTTCCTGCAGACACGATGTTAATACTTTATTGGTTCTGTTACTTCATGGCCGAAGCATCGAACGAGAGTGGCAGTAATTCTCCCACATTCTTCAGCTCGTAGATTCCCTTTTTGCCATATAGCAACACCCTCATGGGATGCTTGAAGCGCTTCTCCGTTTCGAGCATCACTTGCCGGCAGGCGCCGCAGGGAGGGATGGGAGACTCCAGGAACTCGTTGTGCTCGTTGCGTGCGGCAATGGCGAGGGTGGTTACCGCCTGGTCGGGATGTTGGGAGTTGGCATAGAATAGGGTGGTGCGTTCTGCACACAGCCCGGAAGGGTAGGCGGCGTTTTCCTGGTTGGTGCCGGTCACTACAATACCGTTTGCCAGTCTGGCTGCAGCTCCTACCGAGAAGTGGGAGTAAGGGGCATAGCTGCGGTTGGTAGCCTCGCGGGCGGCATCCATCAGTTCGCGGTCGGCGGCATCCAGTTCTTCATAGTCGTATATCTTGACGGCGATTTCGATATTTAATTCTTTCATAAGGTAAAGGGTTATATTGTAATTAATGTTACAAAGATAGGAAAGAGATTGGTTATTTCAATTCTTTTACGGACTTTTGTGCAGAACTCAACATTTTAAGCATGAAACGGATTTTCAGACTGACTGCTATCATAGCATTTCTTTTAATTTCCATTACAACAGTGCAGGCACAACGCCGGAATGCTCGCTACAATGAGTATATCAAACAGTATGCCCCCCTTGCCGTGGAGCAGATGCAGCGTCATAAGATACCTGCCAGCATCACGCTGGCCCAAGGGCTGTTGGAGAGCGGTGCCGGATACAGCGCGCTGGCGCGCAAAAGCAACAACCACTTCGGCATCAAGTGCGGAGGTAACTGGCGCGGACGGACAGTGAGGCATGATGACGATGCTCGCAATGAATGTTTCCGCGCTTATCGCAATCCGAAAGACTCTTATGAAGACCATTCCGATTTCCTGAAACGGGGAGCACGTTATGCCTTTCTTTTCAAGCTGAAGATTACGGACTATAAGGGGTGGGCGCGCGGCTTGAAGAAAGCCGGCTACGCTACCGACCCGTCGTATGCCAACCGCCTGATAACCATCATCGAGGATTATGAACTGTATAAGTACGACAGTCGTGGCATGAGCAAGCGCGATGCCCGCAATTGGGAGAAGGAACTGAAAAAGAAGCCCTGGCTGGCCAATCCGCATCAGGTATACATTGCCAACGATATAGCTTATGTTGTGGCACGTGATGGAGACACCTTCAAGATCTTGGGCAAGGAGTTTGACATCAGCTGGAAGAAACTGGTGAAATACAACGACCTCCATAAAGAATACACACTGGAGGCGGGAGACATCATCTACTTGAAAGAAAAGCGTAAGAAAGCCGCTAAACCCCATACTGTCTACATTGTGAAGGATGGTGATTCCATGCACTCCATTTCCCAAAAGTACGGCATTCGTCTGAAGAACCTTTATAAGATGAATCGCAAGGATGCGGAATACGTGCCGGAGATTGGCGACCGTTTGAGATTAAGATAAAGAATCTATCCGAAAATGTACAGGGTGTCCGAAAACGGACACCCTTCTTTTTTGTCTTTTCGCTTACTTTCAGTGGGTTATGATTTTGGCATGAATTTAGTATATATTAAGCGTTATGTTCGCAAACAATAAAATTTAAAGATATGGATAGAGAAATTCCAAAAGAAGTGCGTAATAAAGAACGCAATAAGAAAATTATCCGCTACGGTGCTATCGGCGTGGCAGGTATCGTAGTGGTCAGTGTACTCATTTCATTGATGCGTGCGGGAGTGAAAGAGAAAGATCTTGTGTTCTCCAAAGTAGGCAAGGGCACGATTGAAGTCAGTGTCAGCGCCTCCGGCAAGGTGGTTCCGGCATTCGAGGAAATTATCAACTCGCCCATCAATACCCGCATTTTGGAGGTGTACAGAAAAGGTGGCGATAGTGTGGATGTCGGTACTCCTATCCTGAAACTGGACTTACAGAGTGCCGAAACCGACTACAAGAAGATGCTGGACGAAGAGCAGATGCGCAGCTACAAGCTAAAGCAGCTGAAACTTGACAATCAAACCAAGCTGACCGACCTTCAGATGAAAATCAAAGTCTCCGCCATGAAGCTTGACCGCATGAAGGTGGAGCTGCGCAACGAGCAGTACCTCGATAGCCTCGGTTCCGGCACCACCGACAAAGTGCGCCAAGCCGAACTGAGCTACAACGTTGCACAACTGGAATACGAGCAATTACAGCAGCAGTATGCCAACGAGAAGGAAGTGTTGGCTGCGGAATACCAAGTGCAGGAATTGGATTTCAGCATGTTCCAGAAGACACTGGCCGAAACCAAACGTACGCTCGATGACGCGCAGGTGCGTTCGCCCCGGAAGGCCATCCTTACTTATATCAACAATCAGATTGGAGCTCAGGTTCCTGAAGGGACCCAGATTGCCGTCATCTCCGACTTGAGCCACTTCAAGGTGGAAGGCGAGATTGCCGATACTTACGGTGACCGTGTGGCTGCCGGCGGCAAGGCCATTGTGAAGATTGGCAGCGAAAAGTTGGAAGGTTCCGTAAGCAGTGTTACTCCGCTTTCAAAGAATGGTGTAATATCCTTTACCGTGCAGTTGAATGAAGATAATAACCGCCGTCTCCGTTCCGGTCTGAAGACAGATGTGTACGTGATGAATGCGGTGAAGGAAGACGTGATGCGCATAGCCAATGCCAGCTATTATGTGGGACGTGGAGAGTATGAACTTTTTGTACGCAATTCCGATAAGGAAATCGTAAAGCGCAAGGTGCAGTTGGGCGATTCCAACTTTGAGTTTGTAGAAGTGGTCAGTGGCTTGCAACCGGGTGATGAAGTGGTGGTGAGTGATATGAGTAACTATAAGAACAAGAATAAGTTGAAACTGAAATGATAAAGTCTTACTTAAATAAGTCTGGGAACTGTTGAAGCAGAACAAACTGTGGCGCGCAGTATCAGTCGCATTCCACCTACGGAAGCCCTGCGTGACGGATAGATGAAAACGGACAAGGTGTTCATTTTCGGACACCTTACTGCATGTATAAATAGCAGATAATCAATAATAAACGATTTTGGTACAACTTTTGACCTCTTGAAGCAGAAATTGTGCGGAATAGAAACAGAACAGAATAATAACAATTAAATACTTACCATTATGATTAAGTTAACTGGCATCAACAAGATTTATCGTACAAACGAGATTGAAACCGTGGCATTGGAAAATGTAAACCTCGAAGTGAACAAGGGAGAATTTCTCAGTATCATGGGACCTTCCGGTTGCGGAAAATCTACGTTGCTGAACATTATGGGTTTACTGGATGCACCCACCAGCGGTACCATCGAAATAGCCGGTACGAAAGTGGACGGCATGAAGGACAAGGAGCTGGCTGCTTTCCGTAACCAGAAGCTGGGTTTTGTGTTTCAGTCTTTCCATCTGATTAACTCGCTGAATGTATTGGATAATGTGGAGCTGCCTTTGCTGTATAGAAAGGTGTCTGCCAAAGAACGCCGTCGTCTGGCGGAAGAGGTGTTGAAGAAGGTCGGTTTGAGCCACCGCATGCGCCACATGCCTACACAGCTCTCCGGTGGACAGTGCCAGCGTGTAGCCATTGCCCGCGCCATCATCGGCAATCCGGAGATAATCCTCGCCGATGAGCCTACCGGTAATTTGGACTCCAAAATGGGTGCCGAAGTCATGGAGCTGTTGCATCAGCTGAACAAGGAAGACGGACGTACCATTGTGATGGTGACTCACAATGAAGAGCAGGCCAAACAGACCTCGCGTACCATCCGCTTCTTCGACGGACGTCAGGTGGAATAATTACTGCTTAGAAACTATCAACTATTAATTATCAACTATCAATAAATGAAATGCAAACCGTAAGACAAGCTTTTACTATCTTGAAGCAGAATCCGCTGCTGAGTACAATTTCCATACTGGGTACGGCGTTTGCCATTACCATGATTATGGCTATTGTGATTATTTGGCAAACGAAGTATGCCGATTTGGAACCGGAAGTGAACCGTAGCCGGTGCCTTTACTTTTCTGCCATGCATATAAGCAGCAAGACAGAGGAGGGGGTACAAAACTATAATACTCCTTCACCGGCATTTATGAAAGAATGTATACAGCCGTTATCCGAAGTGGAAGCTTGTACTGCTTTTGTTCCGGCCAGTGCCGCTTTGGTGTCTCTTACAGATGGTAGCAACCGGGTAAAGGTGGATGCTATGCAGACCGATCAGGGCTTTTGGAAGGTATTCAGCCTGCAGTTCATGGCAGGACACGGTTTTGGCGAAGAGGATCGTGCAGGAGGTACAAAGGCTGTTGTGGTTTGTGCTTCTGTGGCACGGAAACTGTTTGGTACGACAGATGCGGTGGGACAGCAGTTATTGTTGAACCGCGAACCGGCGCGTGTGATAGGAGTGGTAAAGGATGTTTCTGTCACCGCAAAGGATGCTTACGCACAAGTATGGAGTATGTATCCGGCCGATAAGTTGGAAGTGACTTCGGTATGGAGTTATGGTGGTAGTGTTCATATTGCTGTGCTGGCACGTACATCCGACGATTTTCCGGCTATCAGTCAAGGTATTGCCAAACGGATAGAGGCTGTCAATGCAGGATTGGGAGATATGCAGATAGACATCATGGAGCAACCGGATGACATCGTGGCGCATGTGAACCATGTATGGGCTAACG
This sequence comes from Bacteroides sp. Marseille-P8574, assembly GCF_902825465.1. NCBI lineage: Bacteria > Pseudomonadati > Bacteroidota > Bacteroidia > Bacteroidales > Bacteroidaceae > Bacteroides > Bacteroides sp. Marseille-P8574. Next base: position 481,295 of record NZ_CADEBE010000002.1, on the reverse strand, counting down.
TAGGACCGGATGTGACGATGCTATACCTGCAATATGCCATTGCATTGTTCATCATTCTGTTGGTGCCGTCGCTCAATTTGTGCGGGCTGAGTAACAGCCGGATGCAGCAGCGTACCTCGGAGCTTGGGGTACGTAAGGCCTTCGGAGGAACGCGCGGTGTACTGATACGCCAAATTCTGAATGAGAACCTGGTACTGACACTGCTTGGTGGTGTGGTAGGATTATTGTTCAGCTACGTAGCTGTATGGGGAATGCGTACCTGGCTTTTTACCAATAGCCAGAATGTCGGTACAGCCGGTGACTTTAGCTTGAGCATGGAGGCATTGTTCAGTCCCTGGGTATTTCTGCTGGCTTTTGCTTTCTGCGTGGTCATCAATACGCTTAGTGCCGGACTGCCTGCATGGATGGCAGCAAGACGGACAATTGTAGATTCACTGAACGATAAATAAAACAAGAAGTATTATGAAATTCATTTTACACAACTTACGCATGATATGGGCACGCCTGAGCAATAGTGGGTGGGTCTTGGCCGAACTTTTTTTGGTATTCATCGTGATGTGGTTTCTTTGCGACTCTCTGGGATGTATGAAATATACTTTCTATCGTCCGTTGGGATATGATATCGACCATGTTTATCGTCTTACTACGGTTCAGGGAGGCGAGAGTCGTGATACTGCATTGCTCGATGCCGACAAGTATCTGAATATCCTGAAAAGGCTGGAACAAGAACCGACTGTAGAGGCCGCTTCATTGAGTTATTGGAGTTTGCCTATGAGTGGCGCAAATAGTTATAACTCGCTGGCTGTACAAGATACCATCGGGCAGAACGGGCGTATGATTTATGCTACCGGTGGATATACCCGGGTTTTCCATATGCAGGAGGAACAAGGACGGACTTTTGCCGCTTTGCCTATCGGCATCAATAATGTGATGTTGAGTCAGGCTATTGCCGATGCCTTCAAGGAACGGCTACCGGAATTTTCACTCAACACACCGATGAAATGGCGTGGAGATACTGCGAATACTGTTACTCAAGGTGGCATTGTCGGCAGTTTCCGCGATTACCGCTATGGTAATGACGCTCATTGGATTTTTATGCGCCTGGGCGAGCAACTTATGCGTGAGGAATTCGGCAGTCAGCAGGCACAGATAGTTTTCCGTGTAAAGCCTGCAGCCGACGGACCGGACTATCGGGAACAATTTCTCCGCGAGATAGCACCGAGGCTGGATACGGACAATATATTTGTTGCCGATGCGGAACCTTACACGCAAATGCAGGCACAGTTTGAAGTGATGTATGGAGATACGGACAAAGTGAATAGTCAGACAATAGTGGTATTGTTCCTTTTGGGTAATGTCTTTTTGGGGCTGATAGGCACTTTCTGGGTTCGTACGCGCCGTCGTCGCTCGGAAATAGCCTTACGGTTGGCGATGGGTAGTACCAAGCATCAGGTTTTTTCCCTTCTTATGGGGGAGGGGTTACTGCTGTTGGCATTGGTTACTTTGCCTGCTATGCTGGTATGTTACAACGTAGGTGTCGGCGAATTCACCATTGGACGTACTGCATTGATTGCGACCTGGCCGGTAGAGTGGAGCATGATACGTTTCCTGATAGGCTCATTAGGTGCTTGGCTGTTGATAGCACTGATGGTGATGATGGGTATTTGGTATCCGGCCCGGCAAGCCATGAAGATAGAGCCGGCAGAGGCGTTACATGAAGAATAAGAAAATAATATCAACGATAAAAAAGAACGTATCATCTGTTTGTATCGAACACATCACTTGTTTGGGGCAAATATATCATCCGTTCGTACTAAATATATTATCTGTTTTTTGAGTAAGTAATCATCGTAATAAATAAGCAAGAATATGAAGACAAATATTATAGGTGTTATCATCGCATTGGCATTGGCATTTGCAGGCGTAATTTGTGCATGGGGACAAGATAACAAAGTGAGTGAAGTACGTAAGGTGGAGGCATTCTCATCCATCAGGATAACTTCTGTGGGTACGGTTTATTTCACACAGAGCGACAGTTACTCCCTACAGATTGAAGGACGGGAGAAGTACGTGAAGAATACGGAGAGCACAGTGAAGGATGGTCATCTCACCATCGGCTTCAAGGATAAGAAGGTGCGCAACCAAAATGACGGTGTTACCATCCGTCTCTCGGCTCCGGACTTAAAGATGGTGGAATTTATCGGTGTGGGTGAATTCAACTGTGAGGAACCCTTGAAGCTGGATAAGCTGGAGTTTGAAGTGAAAGGCGTGGGTGATGTACATGTGAAGGATTTGACTTGCCGTGACCTGAGGGTGGCTTTACGTGGTGTGGGCAGTGCCGACATCCATGTAGTTTGCGATTATCTCTCTGCCAAAGTAGGTGGAGTCGGTGAAATTACTTTGAGTGGAACTGCCGGGCATGCTGACATTTCTAAAGGAGGCATAGGCGAGGTAAATACTGATAATTTGAAAATAGGCCGTTGAGATGATAAAGCAATTTTTCACACAAGCTTGGGCACAGTTGCGGCAGCAACCGATGATTAGTGCCGTCACCATAGCCGGTACGGCACTTGCCATCTTCCTCATCATGCTGGTGGTGATGATGCAGCAGGTGAAGGTGGCCCCGTTTGCCCCTGAAAGTAACCGTGACCGCTTTCTGCACGCCCATTATATGAGCATTACCAACAAGAGTTGGGGCGATGGAACCAGCAACGGACCGATGGGTATAAAGACGGCGCTCGAGTGCTTTAAATCGCTGAAGACACCGGAAGCGGTAACGATTTATACCTGCATGGTGGTTTCTACCCCCGTGAATCTGCCGGGACAACCTGCAACGGGTATCGATTTGTTGCAGACAGATGATACCTTTTGGCATGTATTCGATTTTTCGTTTGTTGCAGGAAAGGCCTATGACCGGGCTACGTTCGACGCCGGACTGCCCGTGGCAGTGATTACGGAAAGTGTGGCGCGCCGGCTATTCCAGACAACGGAGGCCGTGGGCCGTGAATTCCTCTTGAACCATGCTCCTTATACAGTGGCCGGCGTAGTGAAGGATGTTTCTACTTTAGCCAACACAGCTTACGCGCAGGTATGGGTACCCTATACCTCTACTGAGATAACGAAGGATACCTGGAGCGACGAACACATGGGGATGATGAGCGTCACCATCCTGGCAAAAAGCCGCGAAGATTTTCCAGCCATCCGCGAGGAAACGGAGCGCCGCCGTCAGGAGTACAACACGATAATCGGTGAGAACGGTTATTCGTTGATTTACCGCAACCGTCCCTACGACCAGGAGAAGAGTGCCGCGGGCATGGCTGCCAACATCGAACCGGACGTGGACCAGGCGCGCAGACAGCGCCTCATTATCTTCATCATCCTACTGATTGTTCCTGCCATCAACCTCAGCTCGATGACACAGAGCCGTTTGCGCCAGCGTGTGGCTGAGATCGGTGTACGCCGGGCATTCGGTTCAACAAGACTGGAACTGATGAGGCAAATCATTGCAGAGAATTTGGTGGTGACACTGTTGGCAGGGATTCTGGGATTGTTACTGAGCGTCGTGTTTGCTTATTTGGGAAATACCCTGCTGTTTGCCCAGGAATTCAGCCAGACGCTGAGCCCTCCCGCCGTGGATGCAAGTATATTGCTGCATGGCTCTACTTTTGGCTGGGCACTGCTGTTCTGCTTTGTGCTGAACTTATTGAGTTCCGGTATTCCCGCATGGCGTGCATCGAGGGTAGGCATTGTAAATGCATTGGGTGGACGCTTGCATAAATAATCCCGTGTCACTAAACATTAATCGCTGAAGAAAATGACTAAGAAACTTCTTATACAGATAAAGAATGAATGGCTCTCAAACCTATGGTTGGTGCTGGAGCTGCTGGTGGTGAGCGTAGTGATGTGGTACGTGGTGGACTATCTCTATACTCGCGCCGCTACCTACCTGGAGCCGAAAGGCTTTGATATCGAGCATTGTTACCTCATCGAGTTGGGTGAACTGACACCCAAAAGCCCCGACTACATAGCCGGGCATACCTCTCAGCAGACCCACGATGACATAGCCAAGTTGCTGGAGCGTCTGCGCCACCGGCCAGAGATAGAGGCGGTGAGCCTTTCACAGAATTCGTACCCTTACAATGGAAGCAATTCAAGCGCTGAAGTGAGCTACGATACGTTGCGTTCTCCCGGTTGGACTATCCGGAGGTTGGTGACACCGGATTTTCCCCGTGTATTTCGCTATCGGGGCACGCGTGGCGAGACACCCGAACAATTGGCTGAAATGTTGGAACGCGGGGATTTCATGGCTTCGGACAACCTTTTTAGTAAGTATGACCGTAGGATGACCGACTTTGTGGGCCAGCGGTTCCATCTCTTTGGGGACACAACGAAGACCTACCGGCTGGGTGCCGCATTGCAAGATGTACGCTATCACGATTACGACCAGGCACGAAGCTCATATTCCATGATGGTGAAGCAGAATTTCTACTATGTCGGTCTCGAACTTTGTGTCCGTGTCCGTGAAGGGCAGGACAATGACTTCATTGAGAGGTTGAAGGCAGACAGTGAGAGCCAGTTTCGCGTAGGTAACATCTTCATTTCGGAGATACGTTCTTTCAAGGACATCCGCCGCAACTTCCAGCAGGCATGGACCAATGATATCCGTAACTATGTGATGGGTATGGGATTCCTGCTGCTGAACATCTTCCTCGGCTTGCTCGGAACATTCTGGTTCCGTACGCAGCAACGCCGTTCGGAAATAGCGCTGCACAAAGCGCATGGAGCGACAGACCGTGCCATCTTCAGCCGGCTGCTTAGTGAAGGGATATTATTGTTGGCAATTGTCACTCCTGTTGCATTGCTCATCGACTATAATCTGGCGAATCTGGAATTGAACTCCTGGAGGAACGGTACGACATTGGAGTGGGGCCGTCTGCTGCTCTGTGCCGCGATCAGCTTTGTGTTGATAGCCCTCATGATTATTATCGGCATCGGCATCCCCGCCCGCAAGGCGATGAAGGTACAGCCCGCCGAAGCTCTGCACGACGAATAATTTAATTTTCAATTTTTAATTATTTATGATACGTCTCTACTTTCAGCAAGCCTTCTACCATTTGCGGGAGAATCCCATTATCACTTGGGTGTCCGTGATAGGTACCGCTCTTGCCATTTGCATGATTATGGTGCTTGTCATCACCCTGCAAGTACGTATGGTAGATTGTGAGCCGGAGATAAACCGCTCGCGTTCGCTTTATGTTTCTACCATGGCAGTAAGGTATAAAGGAACTGACCATGGGGCATATGGGCACATGTCTGTACAGACGGGTAAGGGATGTTTTAAACAGCTTTCTACGGCAGAGGCCGTCACGCTTATATCTTTACCGGAAAAAGTGCGTGTGTCGTTGCCCGCTGGAGCAAAGCTGACAGCGGATATGGTGCAGACGGACGAACAGTTCTGGCACATCTTCCGTTTCCGTTTTTTGAGTGGTAAAGGTTTCAGCAAGGCAGACAGCGATGCCGGAATACCTTGTGCCGTTATCTCGGCTACCGTGGCGCGTCGGTTGTTCGGCACTACGGAGGCAACGGGGCAGACATTGCAACTGAATCATGTGGATTACCGGGTTTCAGGTGTCGTGGCCGATGTTTCCATGCTTGCCACTTCAGCATACGGGCAAGTGTGGGTACCTTATAATTCGACCGATGCTGCCGGTTTTGCCTGGTGGGAAAATACGATGGGGCAGATGAAGGCTGTGATATTAGCACATTCGTCGGCCGATTTTCCGGCTATTCGTGAAGAGGCGGAGAGATTGCGCCTTGCGTATAACGCCGGTCTATCCGAAGCGGAAACCTTTTATCGTGACCAACCCGATGGGGTGTTTGCCAATCTGTATCGTAAATGGGACCATTTGCCGGATATGAAGGGGATTGTTTTGCGTTACGCGCTTGTCATCACCATCTTGCTACTGGTGCCTGCCATCAACCTTTCTTCCATGACCCTCTCGCGGATGCGGAAGCGTATGAGTGAAATCGGGGTACGCAAAGCTTTCGGCGCTACGGGTAGTGAACTGGTAAGACAGGTGTTTTTCGAAAACCTGCTGCTCTCTCTGTTGGCGGGTATGCTGGGGCTGGCTTTGAGTTACGGTGCTACTTTTTTATTGAACGGCTTCCTCTTTGGCAATAGCGCCAATGCCTATTTAAATGGAGACACTTCACTGACACCTGGCATGTTACTTTCTCCATGGGCTTTTCTGTCGGCTTTCGGTTTCTGTTTGCTGATGAATTTGCTTTCAGCCGGTATCCCGGCATGGAGGGCTTCGAGGATGAATATAGTGGATGCAATCAATCAGAGGGGGGAATGACATATGAAGAATATATTGGTTCAGATTAAGAATGAATGGCGTTCCAGCCTTTTCCTTTTTACGGAACTGCTGCTGGTCTTTGTGGTGCTTTGGTACATTGTGGACTGGACACTGGTTACTCTTCGTGTTTACAATGCCCCGATGGGTTTTGATACGGAACATTGCTATAATATTGCAGTCAGTAAGCTTACTCTCAAGTCTACTGCTTATAATTTCGATTTGACCAAGGACGATGATATGCGGCATCTTGTGGAACTTGCCGAACGTTTGAGGCATCGTCCAGGTGTGGAAGCTGTGGCACTTTCTCAGAATTGCTTTCCTTATAATGACGGTAGCAACGGTCTCAATTTGGGGCTGGATACTATATCGGAGAATGTTCATCTGCTTTGGGTGGAACCTGATTTTTTCCGTGTGTTCCGTTATGGTAGCTCGGATGAGGAGATGTTGACCCACATGGCCGCTGCCATACGGGATGACCATATGGTCGTTTCTTCCAATCTTTTTGCAGCCTATCCTGAATTGCACCTGAACAATGCAGCTTCTTTACAAGACCGTGAACTTACACTGTTGAATTTCGGTAGTGATGAACGGTGCCGCGTAGGGGCTGTCGGCACACCCGTACGTTGGTCGCACTTCTATACTTCTTCAGAGTGGGGAGGTACTTATGCAGCTTTGCATCTTAACCTTGACAGACTGAAAGAATATGGAAATCCACGATACATCACTCTCAGTCTTCGTGTCCGTCCTGATGCCGATTCCGGCTTTATGGAGAAGCTTATGGAGGATGCTGACCGCCTCTATCAAGTAGGGAATCTCTATCTGCTCGATGTAACTTCTTTCAAGGATTTGCGCGAGATATGCGAACGTGAGGACATGAATGAAGCCAAAACCCAGCTTTGTGTGCTCGGCTTTCTGTTGATGAATATTTTTCTGGGCGTTATCGGCACTTTCTGGTTCCGTACACAGCAGCGTCGCCGTGAAGTGGCACTCCGTATGGCTATGGGAAGTTCGCGTCAAGGTGTCTTCCTCCGTCTGATGTCGGAGGGTATATTGCTGCTTACCCTTGCAGCCGTTCCTGCCGTCATTATTGCCTTCAATGTGGGAATGGCGGAGTTGGTGGATGTTGAGAAACTTCCTTTCGGCGGAGGGCGTTTTCTGGCAGCTGTTGTGGCAACCTGGTCGCTTATGGCTGTCATGATTGTTGCAGGTATTTGGTATCCGGCAAGAGGTGCCATGAAGGTGCAGCCTGCCGAAGCATTACATGATGAATAGAAAGTTATGAAACAAATTTTAGCTCTTATCCGCCAGAATCCCTTTTTCAGTGCTGTTTCCGTCATCGGTACGGCAGTGAGCATCACCTTTGTCATGGTCATTTACATGGTGTATGACATCCAGACGGCTGACTTGGCTCCCGAGTCGCACCGCAGTAGTATGGTATATTCTTCTTATGGATATTCTTACCGTAAGTCCGACCGCAGCAATTCCAATACGGGTATGTCTTATCGGGCTGTCAACGCTATTTTTAAGGAACTTCCGGGAGCAGAACTTGTCACCTATCTGGGACCTACCTATCTTAGATACTGTGGGGAGTCGCCAGCGCGGGGAATGCGCCGCACGGTTCGTCAGGTGGATTTGAACTATTGGCGTGTCTACGACATCCCTCTTGTGGCAGGTCGTCTTTTCAGTACCGAAGAGTTCGATGCTTGCCGGGATGTTGTGGTTATAGGTGAACAGCTTGCCCGCGAAGCTTTCGGGTCTGCCGAAGCAGCCATTGGCAAGAATTATTTTGTTAACTTTCGCCCTAAACGCATTGTGGGGGTCACCAAAGATGTGAGCTCTCTGTTCACATTTGCCTATGGAGAGTTGTGGATGCCTTATTCCACCCGGAATTCCGATTTGGGCAGTGAAGGGCTACGGGGAGATTTCGAGGCTGTGGCCCTTGTCAGGCCCGGTGTCGGTAGAGAGGAGCTCAAGCGGCAGATAGAACAGTCGCTTGCCCGCTTCAACGAGACACTGACTGAGTATAAACTGGAACTTCCCGATCTCAGCACTTATACGGAACGGCAGTTCTTCCGTAATGATACGATGAGCCCTGCCGTAACCTGCATAATTCTGGGTCTGATATTACTGATTGTACCTGCTATCAATGTCAGCGGACTTATATCTTCGCAAATGTCCCGTCGCATGGCTGAGCTTGCGGTAAGGAAAGCATACGGTGCCAGCCGTTCTACTTTAATGGTGCAGTTGCTCCGTGAGAATCTGGCTTTGGCATTTGCCGGCGCATTGCTCGGTTTTCTCTTTTCATGCATATTCCTATGGCTGGGTAAGGATTGGATGCTTGGCTATGGCGCTCCCGGAACGAATTTTGATGTAAGTGTCTGGCTTTTCTTCCGTCCCACGGTTTTCGTGGCTGTATTGGTGGTGTGCCTGTTGTTCAACCTGCTTTCTGTGTTTATTCCGGCCTGGCATGCCACCCGCCGTCCCATAGCCGAGGTTCTTGGTGGAGAATGAACGGATAAACGAATCCCAATTAAAAAAACAGTAACGAGTATGATACATTCTATTTTACATCAGATATGGAACCAGCGCCGCAGTAATGGCTGGCTGTTTGCCGAGCTGTTGATTGTATTTACATTGATGTGGTATTGTGTGGATGTGCTCTATGGCTTTACCCATGCAGAACGGCAGCCTAAGGGGTATGATTTGGAGCATGTCTATAAGATAAGGATTTCCTGCAACCCCACACAGATAGTACCGTGCACGTCGGAAGACAGTCTGCAGACCTTCTGGTTCAAACCGATGGAGGAGGTGCTCCGGCGTATCAGGCAATATCCTGCTGTGGAGAGTGCGGCCATGTGGTTGGGTACCGATACCTATACCCGCGGGCGTGTTTACCAGGGGTATACGACGGACAGCGTACATGTTGTCGAGACTACAGTACGCTATGTGTCTCCAGAATATTTCGACGTCATGCGCATTCCGTTGTTGCAGGGGAATGTCGTAGACTGGAATTCCACTGCTAGTCCTTTGCCTGCCGTGGTGACCTGTGATCTGGCAGACAGCCTTTTTCAGACAAGTACTGGGGCGGTGGGCCGCGAGTTCCTGGATTATTACAGCGGAGGTCTCCGTTACCGTGTCTCTGCAGTCTGTGCCTTGCAGAAGACGGATGATTACGCCCGTTACGGACCTTTTGTTCTGACTCCTTTCCCTGGTTGGTTCTATGAGGCCCAGTACCTTCCGTTCATCTCCCTACGGATACGTCCGGAGGCAGATACGGATAATTTTGCAGCCTGTTTCTATCAGGATATGACGTCGCAGCTGCAGGTCGCTCCATTCTATCTTTTCGACATACAGAGCTATAAGGACCAGAAGATAGAACGGGATGCTGCCGAAGGAATCACCCCATATATCCGTAGTGCAAGGCTCATTGTGATATTCTTCGTTTTCAATGTATTCATTGGGCTGATGGGAACTTTCTGGTTCCGTACCCGCCATCGTCGCAGCGAGATTGCCTTGCGCATGGCCATGGGCAGCAGTCGTGGAAGGATACGTTGGCAATTGCTGGGTGAAGGGTTGCTGCTGTTGGCGCTTGCTTCTATCCCGGCTTTGATAATATGTATTAACATGGTTATGGCAGATGTCACTTTTACAGAAGCCACGGATGCCACTTGGGGGAGATTTGTCATATGCGTTTCTATTGTCTGGGTATTGATGGCACTAATGGTGATTGCAGGAATCTGGTATCCGGCTTCACGGGCCATGGAGGTGCAGCCTGCCGAAGCATTGCATGATGAATGAGTTTTTTTTGAGTAATCTGTACTCATTCTCAATATAACTTGTATATTTGCGTGACGAATAAGAGTTTTTGCGTTGAGTATACAAAATCTATATTATGATGAAACGCCTTTTCTTTCCATTGCTTGCAGGCTTGTTGTGGTTGATGTCGGGAACACTTTCGGCTGCGGAACGTACGTACAATGTACTTTTCATACAGTCTTATACAAAAAATACTCCTTGGCACAGCCTCCTGACAGAAAATCTGGAGAACGGACTGAAAAAGGGGGGAGTTAGAGCCAATATCATTACCGAATATCTGAATGCCGATTACTGGTCTTTCGCTTCCGAATGTTTCATCATGCGCCGCATTTGCCAGCGTGCCAGGCAACGGAAAACGGACTTGATTGTGACTTCCAGCGATGAGGCTTTCTTCACATTGACCCATTGCGGTGATTCCCTGCCTTATCAGATACCGGTGGTGGTTTCGGGCATCAAATACCCGGATGAGAGGGTCTTTGAAAGAATGCCCAACGTCTCTGGCTATGTTTCGAAAACGGATTTCGATGTCTTGCTGGATGCGGCTGTCCGTATGTTCCCTTCCCGCAGGGAGTTGGTTTGTCTGTCCGACAGCAGTTTCCTGAGCCTTAAAGGGGTCAGGGCTGTGGAAGACTCTTGGGAACGCATAAAAAGCAACTATCCGGAGCATGAGTTGAAAGTGCTGAACGTGCAGGCCAAGTCCTTGAACTCTATCATCACTTCCATTTGCTATGACTACAATGCCTACAAGCATATTGTTATAGCTCCCAAATGGATTCCTTTTCTTTCCTTGAAGTTGAAGGCTCCCGTGTTTACCAGCCAGAACCTGGCTATGACGAACGGTGTGCTGTGTGTGTATGATGCCGTTCCCGGAGAGGATGCCTTTGCTGCCGGCCGGCAGGCTGCAAGTATTTTGAAGGGCAAGTCACCCGCCTCATTGGGAGTAAAGGACTTTGGGGGCAAGTTGCTGTTCGATTACAAACAGTTGCAGTTTTTCCGTGTGGACACGAACCGTGCGGAGAGCAAGGGCATCATTTTGAATATACCGTTGATGGAGCGTTACCGTGTCTGGTTCATTCTGTTCTATTCGCTGATTGTCGGGGCATTGGTGCTGCTGGTTGCCTGGCTTTTCCGTGCCAACCGCAGGGAGTCGCGTAAGCGCATACATGCCCAGACCCGCTTGTTGATACAGCACCGCCTGGTGGAGCAGCGCGACGAGTTCGACAATATCTTCTGTTCCATTCGCGACGGCTTGATTACGTATGATACCGACCTGCGCATCCATTTTGTCAACCGTCCGTTGTTACAGATGCTGGGACTTTCTTCCAAAACCTATACGTCCCGTTTCTATGAAGGGCAGATGGCCGGCTCCATTTTCAGGATTTACATGAATGGAGAAAACATCTTGCAGGACTTGTTGAAGAAAGTACGTACCGGAAAGAGACCTATTTCTATTCCGGAGAAAGCCTTCATGCAGGAAAACCATCAGGGAACGTATTTCCCCGTTTCCGGCGAGGTAGTACCTATCTTTGCCAATGAAAAGATGACGGGAATGGCGATTGTATGCCGCAATATCTCCGAAGAAGAGATGCAGAGACGCTTCTTCAATATGGCGGTGGAGGAAAGCTCCATTTATCCGTGGCAGTACAACATGCATATGAACCGTTTCCATTTCCCGGGTGGATTGCTGCGCCGTTTCGGGTATACCGGTGATACGGACTTGCTGGCACGTGATGAGATGGACACCCTTATACATCCGGAAGACTTGCTGCATACGCGCAGGAATTTTGATGCCATTCTGTTGGGCAATGAAATCAATTCACGGATGAGTTTCCGGTTGAAGAGTGCGGATGGGAGCTATGAATGGTGGGAGTTCCGCAGTACCGCTTATGACGGACTGACGGTTGATACCCCATACATGGTATTGGGAGTATGCCAGAGCATCCAGCGTTACAAGGATACGGAAGAGGCCTTGATTGCCGCACGTGACCGTGCCTTGCAGGCCGACAAGCTCAAATCTGCGTTTCTTGCCAATATGAGCCATGAGATACGCACCCCTTTGAATGCCATTGTCGGCTTCTCGGATTTGTTGAAGGATTTGGACGCTTTTTCTCCGGAAGAGGTAAAGCAGTTCGTCGAAACAATCAACATCAACTGTACATTGCTGTTGGCGTTGATAAACGATATTCTGGACCTCTCGCGCATAGAATCGGGCACGATGGACTTTAAGTTCGGAGCATTCAATCTGGCGTTCATCATGCAGGAAGTCCATGAATCCCAGCGTCTGAGTATGCCTCGGGATGTAGAGCTACGTATAAAGATTCCGGAAGGGGAAGACAAATTGGTCATCACCGATTCCGTCCGCTTGAAGCAGGTCGTGAACAACCTGATAAACAATGCCAAGAAATTCACGGTAACGGGCAGCATCACCTTCGGCTACGTCACGAACCGGGAAGGATATACCACCATCTTTGTCGAAGACACGGGAAGCGGTATCTCCGAAGACGCCCAGAAACATATCTTCGAACGCTTCTACAAAGAAGACAGCTTTACGCAGGGTGCCGGTTTGGGGCTGAGCATTTGCCAGACCATCGTAGACCGCTTGCATGGTTCTATCTCGGTCTCCTCAGAGTTGGGAAAAGGAACGCGTTTCGAGGTGGTGATACCGGATGCGAACGAATAATCATTCAATCCGTTTGCAGGCATTGGCTTGCAGAAACTCCTCCAATATATCCTCGTAATTGCCGTGTAACATGATGTGGTGGTTGCCCAGCGGTGTCTTGAGGAAATAGTCGGCAGGGGAGTTCATTTTTATCCGTACTTGGGTGCGGCACATATTGATGTAGTTTGTATTCTCAACAAGCGTGCCGGTGCTCAGGTAATATTCGTCCAGACTTTCGTTCCCGCATTTCACGATGGTTACATCTCCTGTCGGCAGGATTCCCTGAATACCGATGCCGATTTCCGTCTCAAAATGGTTGCGTATGATGAACTGCTCCGTTTGTGCGATACCGATGGTACAATGTGCCAATATGATTTCATTGGTACGGGCATTTATCATGGAAGGATTGGCCATGAAAGAGTTCTTCCCTGTCAGCACTTTTACGGCCAGCATGGTGAAGACGGATTGCAAATCGCCTTCACATCCGGCAATGATTCCTTCGTCGTTCAGCAAGGCAAGGGCAAGGCAGCCGGTGGTTCCCGTTTGGTCTATCAGACGGAAGCAGCTGAGGGTAATGGCGCTCAGTCGCTCTTCCTCTACAATCCTCTTGATGGCTCGATACAGCCGCATGGCCTTTATCATGTCTTCGGGGCTTGCCTCTCGGCAGGCAAGCGCTTTTCCTGCCAGTCCGGCGCATGCTTCGCCCACCTCGTCGTCCGTTATCTGTCCGTAGTATTCATAAATGCGGTCCAATGAGACGTCTGTGTACTCGATACCCCAGCGGCGTTTGGCAAGCAGATAATCCACATTGCTGGCAATGAGCCAACTGGACGGAGTGCCCATTACGCCGATGCGCATGCCGAAAAGGCTGCGTTGTGCCATGAAATTGCTGTGCAGGACAAAAATACGCTTGATGGTTTCGGGGAGCTCTCCGTGAAGAATCTCGCTTTTCATTCCCCGGCCGCGCAGCCAGGAAGATATTTCGAGAGCGGCGGCCAGTGAGTTCTGCATGCCGTCTGCCAGGAGGATGGCGGGGCGGGGAAGGGATTCGAAATGCTGGATTACCAGCCGTTCCACACCTCCGGTGGCAATGAATATAATACTGAAGTCATCGGGTGATAACTTGTCTATATCTTTGTAATCAATGAAGTTGACGGTAAAGTATTTTTCCAATTCAGTCAATATCACTTCGTGGGAGCTACGGACTGATGCTTGTTTATGCAGTATGGAAGCAAAAGTTATAAGGTTGATGACCATGGTGTTATTTACAATTTGACTATTTACTATTTACAATTGAGCCAGCTTGGTTCGTTTGCTTTTTCAAAGATACAAGTTTCCGTTTACATATCATAGAGTTTTTACGATAGATAAGTTTTTTAAAGTTTTTATGGTCTTGCCTTCCTTTTGGTTTCAAATAATTCGCTACATTTGCAACTTTAATGATAAAGTGATAGCAATATCACTTATAAATAGTCTATTAAATAGTAAATTGTAAATTGTCAAATAGTAAATAACCTCATGCCAACAATATCTATTCGCGGAATGGAGATGCCCGCATCTCCTATCAGAAAACTGGCTCCTTTGGCAGATGCTGCCAAGCAGAGGGGCATACATGTATTCCACCTGAACATCGGACAACCCGACCTGCCTACTCCGGAAGTCGCGATTGAAGCGATACGGAACATCGACCGGAAAGTTCTGGAATACAGTCCCAGTGCGGGGTATCGCAGTTACCGCGAGAAGTTGGTGGGTTACTATGCGAAGTACAATATCAATCTGACTGCAGACGACATCATCATCACTTCCGGCGGCTCGGAGGCGGTCTTGTTTTCTTTCCTGGCTTGCCTCAATCCGGGTGATGAAATCATTGTTCCCGAGCCGGCCTATGCCAATTATATGGCGTTTGCCATCTCTGCCGGAGCTAAGATACGCACCATTGCCACGACCATCGAAGAGGGTTTCTCGTTGCCCAAGGTAGAGAAGTTCGAAGAGCTGATTAACGAGCGCACGCGTGCCATTTTGATTTGCAATCCCAACAATCCTACGGGTTACCTCTATACACGCCGTGAAATGAACCAGATTCGCGACCTTGTGAAGAAGTACGATTTGTTCCTCTTCTCGGACGAGGTGTACCGTGAATTTATTTATACGGGTTCTCCCTATATCTCTGCCTGCCATCTGGAAGGCATTGAGAACAATGTGGTGCTGATTGATTCCGTGTCCAAGCGCTATTCGGAGTGCGGTATCCGCATCGGTGCCCTGATAACGAAGAACAAGGAAATCCGGGATGCTGTCATGAAGTTCTGCCAGGCGCGTCTCAGTCCTCCATTGATTGGCCAGATCGCCGCAGAAGCATCTCTGGATGCCGATGAGGATTATCTGCGCGACACATACGATGAATATGTAGAACGCCGTAAATGCCTGATTGACGGATTGAACCGCATACCGGGCGTATATTCGCCCATTCCGATGGGAGCGTTCTATACGGTGGCAAAGCTGCCGGTAGATGATTCGGACAAGTTCTGTGCCTGGTGCCTGTCGGAGTTTGAATACGAGGGACAGACGGTATTCATGGCGCCTGCGTCCGGCTTCTATACTACGCCGGGTTCTGGTCGCAACGAAGTGCGTATCGCATACGTACTGAAGAAAGATGACTTGAACCGCGCCTTGTTTATCCTGCAAAAAGCATTGGAAGCCTATCCGGGGCGAACCGAATAAAATGAAATAATTCATTAGGCGCGGATTATACGGAAAACTTAAGATAAAGACGTTTGTTTCAAATCTTCCGTGTAATCTGCGCCTAAAAAATAATGGCCCATGAATCTATCTCGCTTTATAGCGTTGCGCATTTATCGCAACTCGGAGCCGGGCAAGCAAGTTTCCCGTCCGGCTGTCCTTATTGCCATGGTGGGCATTGCCCTCGGACTGGCGGTGATGATTATTGCCGTGTCCGTCATTGTCGGCTTCAAGAGCGAGGTAAGGGATAAAATCGTGGGTTTCGGTGCCCATATCCAGATAGGCAACCTGGATGCTGCACGCTCATACGAGACGCGTCCGGTGGTGGTGGGCGACAGCATGATGGCTGCGCTTTCCGATTATCCCGAAGTGAAGCATGTACAACGCTACTCCACCAAGCCGGGGATGATAAAGACCGCCGATGCCTTTCAGGGAATGGTGCTGAAAGGTGTGGGGCAGGAGTATGATAGCACCTTCTTCCACCGCCATTTGCTGGAGGGGGAGTTTCCGCAATTCAGCGATTCTGCTTCGTCCAACCGCGTAGTCATCTCAAAGTCTCTTGCCAACAAGCTGCAATTGAAACTCGGTGACAAGATAGACACCTACTTCATCCAGGACGATGTGCGTGCCCGCCGCCTGAAGATTGCAGGTATCTACCAAACCAACTTCTCTGAATACGACAACCTATTCCTGCTTACCGACCTCTACCTGGTGAATCGCCTGAACAACTGGGAGCCAGACCAGGTGAGTGGCGTGGAGCTGGAAATACGCGATTATGACAAGCTGGAAGAAACCACCTATGAGGTAGCTGCCGATACGGACGGGAATCCCGACCGTTATGGCGCCGAGTATTGCGTCCGCAATGTAGAGCAGCTCAATCCTCAAATCTTTGCCTGGCTGGGCATCTTGGATGTCAACATCTGGGTCATTCTCATTCTGATGATTGGAGTGGCGGGGTTCACCATGGTATCCGGCCTGCTGATTATCATCATAGAGCGTACCTCCATGATAGGTGTGCTGAAGTCTTTGGGAGCCAACAACTTTACTATTCGTAAAGTTTTCCTTTGGTTTTCGGTCTTCCTCATCGGGAAAGGCATGCTCTGGGGGAACATAATCGGCCTTGCATTCTATTTTGTGCAGCGCTGGTCCGGCTTGTTCAAGCTCGACCCTGAGACCTATTATATGGCTACTGTTCCGGTATCTTTCAATATCTGGCTGTTCCTGCTACTGAATGCCGGTACATTGCTGGCTTCAGTCCTGATGTTGTTGGGCCCTTCATTTCTGATTACACGCATCCATCCGGCAACTTCCATCCGTTACGAATAAGAGAATCACTTTCTCAGAAAATCGCTTTTCTTGCGGAACAGACAGTACCATTTCCAACGTAAAGACTGTATCGGCTGCAATAAGTCGAAAGCCGGTAGTGTGAAGTAATATCTACGTTGTTCTTCCAGGTCGCGGGCGGTCTTGTTGACAATGACGGCCTGCAGGGTGAAACGGAACAGGAACAAAAGACAAGCGACGCCTGCTGCCAGCCAGTGGAAGTGCAGAATGCCGATGACCATCGCGGCTATCCAGGATGCGTGGAATACCAGGCGGGTCAGGGTCTCAAAACCGGCCAGCCAGCGTTGCATCCCATGATACAGCCGTGCTGTGGAGGCGTAACCTATTTTCTCTTCTTTCCAGTCCTTGGCACGCAGAAGCGGTTGCATGCGTACAATGGCATTGGCATCCGTTTCTACCCGCGTGTTCTCCGGGGTAGCCACGTGGTTGATGAACAAATCGTCGTCTCCCCGTTGCAGGTTGAGGTGTGCGGAGAATCCTTTCTGTTGGTAGAAGAGTTCCTTCCGGTAGGCCAGGTTACGCCCGATGCCCATGTAGGGGCTGCCTGCCAGGGCAAATCCCAGATAGCGCATGGAAGTGAACAGATTGTCGAATGCCACCCGTTTGTGCAGCCAGCCTTTGCCGCGTTCGTAGCCGCTGTATCCCAGCACCACTTGGGTACGTGATGTGAAGTTGCGTGCCATCAGTCGCAGCCATTGGTTGCTTTGGGGCATGCAGTTGGCATTGGTAAACACCAGCCATTCATATTTGCTGGCCTTGATTCCAAGCGTCACAGCCAGCTTCTTACGGCTGATGTAGCGGGAGGAATCGGGCACGAAGCTGTGGTAGAGATGGGGGTATTTCTCCTCGAGGATGGTCAGGTAATCTTCGCTCTCATCAGTGTTGCCGTCGTTAATGACGATGACTTCAAATAGGGGATAGTCCTGCTCCAGCACGGCGCCCAGGTTGCGGCGCAGATTTTCGGATTCCTCGCGGGCGCAGATGATGACGGATATGGGGGGCAGTTCCTGGGTGAAGTGCATGTTTCCCTGCTTCACGGCACGGCGGCGTGCATGAATACGGTTGTAGAGACAGAGGTAGTAGATAATTTGAATAAGGAACAGACCACCCGCTACGGCGAGTACGATAATTTCAGTTGAATCTAATGTAAATGCTTCCATGTGCAGTAGGACGTTTATGTGCTGCAAATTTACGCAATTTCCGGCACTGCCTCAAACTTTGTTCCGGGAAAGTGCTTGAACAAATACTGCTTGATGTATTTCATCGTGTCTTCCTGGATAGTCTTGTCCTCTACCGTGGGATAGAGGTTGTAGAGTACCGTATCGAGTGCGATGCCCCGGTTCTTGATGGCTTCGAAGCTCAGCAGGGTGTGGTTGATGCTGCCCAGCTTTCCGGAGGTGACAAAGATAAGCGGGTACTGCTTCTCCGCAATGTAGTCTATCGTCAGGAAATCTTCGGTGAGGGGAACCATCAGACCTCCGGCTCCTTCTACGAGCACGGTATCATAGCGGTGGGAAAGTTCCCTGGTGGCACGCTCTATTTTCACGAAGTCTATCGGGCGCTTGTCTATGCGGGCGGCGAGGTGGGGGGAGCAGGGGTAGGAGAATATCTCGGGCATGGTCAGCCCCTCTTTGTCTTCCGGCAGGTAGCCGGTTCCGGTGAGGTGGCGGTGCAGGTCGATGTCCTCGGAATGGCCGGTGTTGCCGGTCTGGATGAACTTTTGGGTGATGACGCGCAGGCCGCGTTGCATAAGCTCACGGGCATACCAGGCGGTGCAATAGCTTTTTCCGGCATCTGTATCAATGCCGCTGATGAAGTAGATGTTTTTTGTTTCCATTATTTTGTCTTTTTTCGTGCGATGATATAAATAGGGTGATAGGTTAGGCTTACGTTGCCTGCGGCATCACTGAACCGGGTTGTGTATTCTTCGCAGAAGGATTGCAGGCGGCCACGCGTCCACATCCTTTTTTCCGTACCCGTGACTCCGGTTTGCTTCAGATGCTTCAGCACTGCCTGGGGAGTGGGGAAGGGCAGGGATATCACCTCTTCTTCGGCATGGAGAATATCGAAGCCGGGAGACAGCAGGGCTTGCAGCTCCTTAATGGAGGGATAGTCCAGCCCGTGCCCAGTCAGTTGGCGTATTTCGTGCATGTTTGTGGCGCCGAAGGTGCTGAAGGCAAGCAGGCCGTCTGCCACCAGTGCTTGGTGGCAGCGGGTGAAGAAAGCACCTGGGTCGTTGAACCATTGTAGGGTGGAGCACGAGGTTATCAGGTCGGTTTCTCCGGGGAAGTCGATGGCTTCGGCATCACCGGGGACGAACTGCACGGTAGTGCCGTCGCAAAGTTCCTTGACGCACTCTTCCATTTCCCGGCACAAGTCGTTCAGCAGCAGGGTTTCCGGTTGCAAGGTGTGGAGGAGGATACGCGAGTAGCTTCCCGTTCCGCAGCCAAACTCTACGACACGGCGGAAACGTGTGTATGGTTCCTTTATGAGCTGCATCATCTTCTCGGCGACTTGTTGCTGCACGCGGGCCTCCCGGGTATAGGTATTCCGGGCTTTGGCAAAGCGGGAGGCTATCAGTTGTTTGTCCATCGGGTTCAGTGGCTTGTCCATAGGTCTTGCAGGTAATGTCTGAATAACTCTTCCTGATAGTGGGCATCCTCCGTTTGCAGTACGGGGGTGCCGAGTGTTTCCCAGGCTTGCAGCTGGTTGGCTGGCGGAATGATGCGGTCGTTGCCTCCCGTTACTGCCTGCTGCCAGTGGAAGGTGGCAGCAGGCAGTGTGTGGTACATCTTCTCAATCTCCGTCAACTCATCTCTCAACTCTTCCAGCGGACGGCGGGGAGTGATTTCCAGGAAAGTTTTGAAGGCTGCTCCGTTGGCGCACATGCGGCGGAGGAATTTGTGCAGTGAAGCCCCGGTCAGTCCGTCCAATGTCCCGTGGTAGATGGCGGGTGGAATACCCATATGCTGGTCTATGGGGTAGGGTGTTCCGTTGATGGCGATGCTGTTTGCCATATGGATACCTTCGCCGGACGTACCTGGCGATGAGAGCTGTGGCATGGTCTGCGAAGCCGCCCATACCCCCATAGACCAGCCGATGAGGTTGATTTCGCGATATTTTTCCAGTCCGGAGGCGTCAAAATCCAGTGTGCGGTAATCATAGCACACCATGAAGTCGCTGGCTGCCGGACGATACATTTTGAAAGGAGTCTCATCGGCTCCCCAGCCGGCAAAGAACAGCAATAGCCGGGGATGATGTTCGTGTATAATGTAACTTTGTTTCATCTGTTTTTAGAATCGTATAGCGTTAGTGTTCTTCTCTTCCTTTAGGGGAATAAGGGGGATCAGTTCTCCAATCTCATCTTCCCGTATGTTCGCTGTCAATGAGAAGCGGATGCGTGATGTTCCTTCGGGCACCGTGGGCGGGCGTACCGGCAGTGCATAGAACCCATGCCTCTGCAGCAACTCTGCGCACAGCACAGTGTCGGCACTGGGGCCGATAATCAGAGGGACGATATGGCTTGCGCTGGGGCATCCGTACCCTTTGGCTTGTAATGCTTCGCGCAGCGTCCGGCCGATTCTTGCCAGATGCTCGCGGCGGTCCTGCATTCCGGCAAGTTTCCGCACGATAAACAGTGTCCAGGCAATACTTGTCGGAGGTAATGCCGTGGTGAAGATGAGGGTTCGCATCCGGTTGACGAGATACTCGCGTATCGTCCGGCAGCAGGCGATGTATGCGCCGGCAGACGCCGCTGCCTTGCCGAAGGTACCCACGAGGAAATCTATATCCCGGATGCATCCGGTTTCTTCGGCGCAGCCCAGGCCGCGCGGTCCCCTTACGCCGAATGCATGGGCTTCGTCCACATAGAGCAGTACGTTGGAGTATCTTTTTTTCAAATGCACCAATGCCGTGAGGTCGGCTTGGTCACCGTCCATGCTGAAGATGCTTTCTGTGACGATAATCAATTGCCGGAATGTTGCATGGTGTTGTTCCAGCAGGCGTTCCAGTTGTACCAGGTCGTTGTGGCGGAAGCGGATGCAGCGTGCGGTGGATAGGCGGATGCCGTCGATGATGCTGGCATGCACCAGCTTGTCTGCCAGTATCAGGGTTTGTGCATCGCTCACGGCGGGTAGAATCCCCATATTGGCATGATAGCCGCTATTGAGCACCAGTGCTGTCTCTGTGCCGAAAAGTGTGGCGAGTTCCGTCTCCAATTCTTCGTAAATTTTGAAGTTCCCCGTCAGCAGGCGGGAGGAGGAGGAAGTCGGCAGGAAGGTGTCCGGTGTCAGTGTCTGCAGGAATTCTTCCTTCAGCTGGCGGTCGGCAGCCAGACCCAGATAGTCGTTGGACGAAAGGTTCAGCATATGCCGGCCATCGGCTACAACCGTGCGTCCCTCGTGTGTCAGTTGCGGCAGGCGGCGCAGGTTGCTGTGTTCTTTCAATGTTTGCAGCTCTTGCTGCATATAGTTAGTTACGTTCATAAATTCTTGATATAATAATTTTCCCTTTATCCTCTCAATTCATTTCCTGTATAATTTTCATCAACCCTCCCGTCAGCTTCCTCAACTGTTCCGGCTCTATAATGAACGGAGGCATCAGGTATACCAATCTTCCGAACGGGCGTACCCAGATTCCCTCCTCAACGAAGCGTTTTTGCATCCACGCCATGTCTACGGGTTCTTTTGTCTCAATCACCCCGATGGCTCCCAGCACACGTACATCCATCACTTGCGGCAATCGGCGTGCCGGTTCAAGCTCTTCTTGCAGTTGCCGGCTGATGCGAGTCACCTTGCCTTGCCAGTCGTATTCGGGCGAGGTCAGCAGCTTCACCGAAGCGCACGCCACGGCGCATGCCAGTGGATTCCCCATAAAGGTGGGTCCGTGCATAAACACCTCCGGTGTATGGTTGGAGATGGTATCCGCCACTTCATTCGTCGTCAGTACGGCAGACAGCGTCATGTATCCGCCCGTTATGGCCTTTCCTATGCACATGATGTCCGGTTCTACACCCGCGTGCTCCCAGGCAAAGAGTTTTCCCGTCCGTCCGAAGCCCGTGGCTATCTCATCGAATATCAGCAGCAGGCCATGTTCCTTGCATATCTGTGCCGCTTCGCGCAGGTACTGGGGGTGGTAGAACCACATGCCGCCAGCGCCCTGCACCACAGGTTCGAGGATAAGCGCTGCCAGTTCCTCGTGATGCTCCTCTACCAGTTTCCGCAGTTCCACCGTATCCCGTTCATCCCATTCGCCGTGGAAGCGCGAGCGCGGCTGCGGCACGAAATAGCGCACCGGCAATGATGCCCCGAACAGCGAATGCATGCCCGTCACCGGGTCGCAGACAGACATGGCATTCCATGTATCCCCGTGATAACCCGAACGGATAGTCACAAAATTGTTCTTCTTCGCCTTTCCCTTGCCATACCAGTACTGCACGGCCATTTTCAAGGCCACCTCTACTGCCACCGAGCCCGAGTCGGCATAGAATATCTTCTGCATGGACGGCGGGACGAGCGGTAGCAGCAACTGGCCCAGTTCAATGGCAGGGTCGTGTGTCAGCCCTCCGAACATCACATGCGACATCTTGCCCAGCTGTTTCTCTGCCGCCCGGTTCAGTGTAGGGTGGTTGTACCCGTGGACGGCGCACCACCACGACGACATTCCCTCTACGAGTGTTTCTCCGCTTTCCAGGGTGATGGTGGCGCCTTCGGCATGCTTCACCTTATACACCGGTAGCGGGTTGGTGGTGGAGGTATAGGGGTGCCATAGGTGCTCTCTGTCGAACTGCGAGCCGCAGAACCGGTATCCGGCATCTTCTATCAGTACCTTGTCTTCCGACACTTTCGAGCCGAGCGTTGTCAGCAGGTCGCCCACGATGGCGGAGTTGATGCCGATGTGTAGCGCTTGCTTTACGGCCTCCTTGCTCAGTTGCGAGCGTCCTCCGGCAAAGCGGAGGAAAGCTGTCGGGTTGATGAAGCGGAAGAGGGCGATGGTGGTCAGTATTTCCTCCTCGCTGAGTGGTGCCTGCCGTTCCAGCGGTGTGCCGGGGATGGGGCTCAGGAGGTTGATGGGGATGGACTGTACTTCCAGCTCGCGCAGTGTGAAGGCGAATTCGATGCGTTGCTCCATGCTCTCGCCCATGCCGATGATGCCGCCGCTGCAGATGTCCATGCCTACGTTGCGGGCAGCTTGCAGGGTGCGCAGCTTCTCTTCCTGCGTGTGCGTGCTGCACAGTTGGGGAAAGTAGGAGGGGGCTGTCTCCAGGTTGCAGTGATAGCGGGTGATGCCTGCGTCGTGCAGTGCCCGCATTTCGTCTTCGTTGAGCAGTCCCAGTGATGCGCACAACTGGATGGACGAGTGCCGGCGCATGTGCCGGGCGGCTTCGCACAGTTTCTCCATGTTTTTGGAGGAGGGCTTCCGTCCACTGGTCACCAGCGAGAAACGTGCCACGCCCTGGGCTTCATTATGCAGGGCATGCCGCAGGCATTCTTCTTTATTCACCAGGTCGTACACGTCTGCCTGGGTTTTGTAGTGCGACGACTGTGCACACCACTTGCAGTTTTCCGGGCATCGTCCGGACTTGGCATTAATGATGGAGCACATGTCGAACTCCTCCGAGGCTCGGGCCCGGGTTATCTCGTGGGCAGCTTCGTATAGCGCTTCCTTGTCTGGTTGCACAGCCAGCCATTCGGCTTCTTCCTTACTGATGTGGCTGCCGCGCAGCACTTGTTCCTTTAATTTCTGTAGGGTCATATCTTTCTTGGGTTATGTTCATGGATAAAGACAGAGGTACGGATTGCCGGGGCGGTGCAGCTCGTCATTCTGCTGCATGGCTTCCAGTAATCCGTACCTCTTATTCTCTTTTGTTTCAGGCTATGTGTGTCTTGTCCGCCCGTATTTCCGCAGGGGCGGATGACTTGTGTTTCAAAAAGAATGTGTCGGTTCGTTCCAAGCTCCGTGAGGATACTTGTCAGGGCGCTGCTGCTACCCAGCGGAATGCCGATGTCGCTTTTCCTTCCTTCCGTTTTACCCCTCCAGGCACTCTCTTCCCTGCATCCGGCATGTCCGGCAGTTCCAGCAGCTTTCTGTTTGGAGAGAGAACTGTCTGCCACGTTTTTGCGCAGGCAACCGATGGTGACACACCGCCCTATGCTGGCAAATGCAGCGTAGGCTTTTCTGCTCCAGCGGCGGAAGCGGATGGTAGGTGCGGCGGGTGATGTATTCCTCATGTTTTTTCTGCCTGATGCGGTTTTGTTTCCTTTTAGCAGATGCAAATGTAGAAAAAATAATTTCATAACGGTAATGATCATGCATGAAAAAAACGCGCAAATTGGACTTAAGAATACTTTAGTGGGTTGGAAGGTTGTATAAAGTGAAATTGAGGCTAATTGGATGAATTGAATGGTATGGGCATAAAAAAAGGCTATCTATCCCAGACAGCCAATCTTTTGTTAACCTTAAATCTAATACTATGAAAAACACATTGCAAAGGTACGTGTTTTCTTATAATCTCCAAATTTGCAGTAGATAATATCATGTTTTATAACAAGACTTAATGGTCATTAAGAACTTTATCTGCAATATTCATCGTACATTTGCTCCTGATATATCATCCGTTTGCCTTTTATGCATTATGCATTCGGTGCAGACGGATGATGTGTTTTCGTGAACTTATATACAGACAAACAACTATAAAACATACATTTATAATGAAATCAATCCAGAACAAAGGAATAAACCTCACCGCAGAAGACCTCAAAAATCGAATCGCTGACAGAAAAGAACGATATGCCAAGCAGCAGGTACGACGCGAGAAATTGGAACAAACCATGGAGAACACCCGCAATGACATCGAGCAACTGGAGTATACCCTTGCACAGATGGAACGTACCGCCAAGCGCTCCCGCAATGCTGCCGCACAGCCTTCCCGTTTTGTCCCCCGCGAGCGTATCGCTAGCTTCTTTGCCCGTGTTTCCCGTTTTTTCGACCACCTTCAGCACCGCTTGCACCGTAGCTTGAACTATACTTGGTTCTGCCTTGTGCTATGCTCCCGATATACTTTTCAGAGCCGCCTGAAAAGCGTGGAACGCTGCTGTCTTACACCGGCCACGGTGCTGGGGTACTTCAAGAGGGAGATGTAACCAGTGACTTCGCTCTTATGGTAGAAGCAGCCTTAGGGATTAGTGCGGAACTCCTCGTTAATAGGCAGGCGAGATATAATATGGCTGTCTCTCTTAAAAAAAATCGCTGACCGATAAGTTGCATGAAATACACAAAATGTGTGCTTCCCTATTATAGTATGAAAGTGTTGCTTTTATCAATAAGACAGTGAGGGTGTGTCATCAACCGTTTTGACACATTCATTTTTCTTGAGCAAGTTTTCTTATTGCCACTCGAACTTTCCCAGTTTTCCCTCCCATTCTAACTTTGCAACATGTTTTATTAATAAATATATGCAAAATGATAAAAGAACAAAGTTTTGAATGGCTGCTCGAGGGATGCCATCGCATTGCAGATGTAGCAGTGGCCTATTACCCAAACTACGCGTATGCCTGCTCGGCCGTAAAGGCCCTGCGCCGTTCCATTGCGGAACACGCTTGCCTGCTGAAGGACCTGACGGACCAGGGCTATACCGCCAGGACTGCCCACCTCACCCCCGTACAGATAGGCATCCTCCTGAGCTACTGGGGGATGCCCGACCACGTGAAGGATATGACCGTGAAAAATCCGTATCTTCTGGTCTCTAAAAAATATGCGAAATAGAGAATGTATTTCTAATACATTCTGATTATTTTAGTATATTATTATATAGGGTGGTGGAGGATGAGGTGAAACCCTCTCTCGCCACCTTATGTATTTCATTAATTTTTAGCCGATTCTAACTGCTTATTTGTATCCCCCTGGCTGGTCTCTTACCTTTGTCGCATTATCGAATTAAGAATAGACAAAAATGGAAAAAGAAATGAGACCCATGACAACGGAGATGCTGAAGAAAGGCTATCTCCTCTTCCCCAAAGCCTTGTTTGAGGAACAAATGAATATGAAAACCGGAGAGAAAGCCGCCGATGCCTTCGAAGCCTTTGTCTTTGTGCTGACACACGTCAACTACAGCACGGTGACCTGCAACGTCAGGGGACACCTTTTTGACTGTGTACGTGGCGAGTCCGTACTTTCCCTGGCCCGTTGGATGGAGATATTGGGGTGGCCCCGCAACCGTACGCGCTACTTCTTCAACAAGATGTTCGACGCCGGCATCGTGGAGCGGGTGGCCAACCCCTACGTGATGCACATCCGTATCCCCGATTATGATTTCCTTACCGGCAATGCCCGTCCTAAAGCAGCTCCGCGGAAGAAGAAGGCAGCGCCGGTGGCTGGGGCGGGAGAGGACTTCTGCATCTTCTAGGAAAAGTTTCATGACATCACCGAGCATCCCAAGGTAAACATCGGCCGGGCCCGTCGCGAATGGAAAAAATTGACGGCAGGCGAGAAACAGCGGGCACTGGACAACATCGACGAATATTACGACCATCTGAACAACCAAAAATATTGTAAACAAGCCGCCACCTATCTGGCGGACAAATCTTTTGAAAATGAATATGATGACTGAAACTACTTTTTCCCACGACAGTGACCTCGAAGAAGCTGTCATCGGTGCCTGCATGATAGAGCGCGCTGCCATGCCTCTGGTGGCGGACAAACTGCGTCCCGAGATGTTCTACGAGGAGAAGAATCTGGAAATTTTTGCCGCCCTGCAATCGATGTATCGCAGCGCGAAGTCCATAGATACCATCACGTTGAAGAACGAACTGGCAGCCCGTGGCAAACTCGATGCCGTGGGCGGGCCTTACGAACTGTTACGCATCAGCTCGAAGGTCAGCTCCAGTGCTCATCTGGAGTATCATGCGCTCATCCTTAGGCAATTGCACACGCGGCGTATCATGCGTACGGGATTCCAGCAACTGCTGGCGTTCAGTGCCGACGAGTCGATGGATATTGACGACATCCTGGTGGAAGCCCATCGACTGCTGGAGGGGCTGGAGGACGAGAGCGGCGTAGCCGACCACCTTCGCTCCATAGACCGGCTGATGGACGACACGCTGGCCGAGGTGGAGCAGCGTATGGAGCACGGATGCAACGGCATTACGGGTATCCCTACGGGTTTTGACGCTCTGGACCACGTTACGGCGGGCTGGCAGCGCGGCGACTTGAACATCCTTGCTGCCCGTCCGTCGGTGGGGAAGACGGCCTTTGCCCTCCACCTGGCCCGTGCCGCTGCCATGGCGGGGCGTCATGTGGTGGTCTTCAGCCTCGAAATGCAAGGCGAGCGCCTGGGCGACCGCTGGCTGCTTGCAGCTACGGAGGGGGTAGACCCGCAACACCTGCGCAGCGGCCAGCTCACCCCCGGCGAGGTGAGGCAGGTGCATGAGGCATCTGCCGAGTTGTCGCGGTTGCCCATACTGATAGACGACCATCCGATGACGAGCATGGACCGCGTGCGTTCTTCCGCCCGCCTGCTGAAGAGCAAGAATCGCTGTGACATGGTGATTGTGGACTATCTGCAACTATGTGACATGAGGAGTGACCAGAAAAACCGTAACCGCGAGCAGGAAGTGGCGCAGGCAAGCCGCAAGGCAAAGCTGCTGGCCAAGGAGCTGGATATCCCCGTACTGCTGCTGAGCCAGCTGAACCGGGCGAGCGACGGTACCATAGACCATCGCCCCACCCTGAGCAACCTGCGCGAGAGCGGCGCCATAGAGCAGGATGCGGATATGGTAATGCTGCTTTGCCGCCCTGCCCTCTACGGCAAGACCGTCGATAAGAAGAGTACTTATCCCACCGATGGCTTGGGCATCGTCATCATAGCCAAGCACCGTAATGGCAAAACCGGTGAAGTCTATTTCCACCATAACCAAAGCATGACAAAACTGGTGGACTACATACCACCATTGGAGTGGCTGACGAGGAATGCAAAGTGATGGATGGAAATTTATAGAATGCAGAGACACAAAGACACGGAGATTTTTCTTATTGCTTGAAAAACTCTGTGTCTCCGTGTTTTTTGTAGTAAAAAAAATGGCAAAACACTTGACTTCCGCTTCTTAATGTTGTATCTTTGTAATGTGCTTAAGAAAAGGAATAATCATTGATTTGGGCGCCCTATCCCTTCCCTTACCCACTTCTCTCTTATAACTCATTTTTCTTAACTTAAACCTTAACTTTTCAAATTTATGGATGTAATTGTAGAGCGCTTCCAGCGCCGTAAAATCGTAAGCAACCCGGCTTCGCCCATGTTGTACTATCTCCGTCAGAAACCCAAGACCTGCGGCACCGTGGACATCGATGTCCTTGCCGCCTCCATTCAGAAAAACTGTGCCATGACGAAGGGCGACGTGAAGCACGTCATCGAAGCCCTGGTGGAGGAGATTCAAGGCAACCTTGCCAACGGCGACAAGGTGAAGCTGAACCAGCTGGGCACTTTCCACATGACGTTCCGCTGTCCCGGCATGGAGGCCTCGGACAAATGTACGGTGCGCAATATCTCGAAGGTGAATATCCGCTTTATCCCCGACAAGGAGTTGAAGCTGGTGAACGGCAGTACCGCCGTGACCCGTAGCCCGGCGAATGTGGGCTTTGTGCTCGACAAGCCCGAGGAGGGCGGCTCCGGCGGCGGCAATCAAGGCGGTGGTTCCGGAGGCGGCTCCGGCGACGACGGCGACCAGGGCGAAAATCCGCTGGGATAAAAAAGGAATGATTAATGGTTAGTGATTAAGGGTTAATGAACACAAGCAAATCGTTTATCGCTAATCAATCCCTAATGATTAACCATTAATCATTAGCCATTAATCCTTAATCACTAATCCTTAACCATTAATTCTTAACCATTAATCCTTAATTTTATGAGTACAAAATCATCCGTTTGGGATAAGATTCTGAAAGTGATAATCGCTGTAGCCTCCGCGCTTATTGGTGCCCTGAGCGCCCATGCCATGACAGTGTAGCGGGTTTCCTTCACTTTTAATTTTTAATTTCTAATTTTTAATTCTCATGAGATTCATCAATCTTATCGTCGTCCATTGTTCCGCCACCCGCTGCGACCGCTGCTATACGGAGCACGACTTGACGACAGACCACCTGCGCCGGGGCTTCTCCGGCGCAGGTTATCATTTTTATATCCGCAAGAACGGTGACATCAAGTCCCTGCGTCCCTTGTCCCTGCCTGGTGCCCATGTCCGGGGGTGGAATGCAGGTAGCATCGGTGTCTGCTACGAAGGCGGTCTTGACG
Source organism: Bacteroides sp. Marseille-P8574 (assembly GCF_902825465.1). NCBI lineage: Bacteria > Pseudomonadati > Bacteroidota > Bacteroidia > Bacteroidales > Bacteroidaceae > Bacteroides > Bacteroides sp. Marseille-P8574. Next base: position 452,098 of record NZ_CADEBE010000002.1, on the reverse strand, counting down.
AGTGCGGTCGCCCTGCCGATACACGCACCCTTTTCCAAAAGCACTCCCTGCGTGTGCTTGTGTTGCTGCTGCTGAAGGATTATCCCGGTTCCCGGCTTTGCGGTCACCGCGACCTGAGCCCCGACCTGAACCATAACGGGGAGATAGAGCCGGAAGAGTGGGTGAAACAATGTCCCTGCTTTGATGCGGCGACTATACTGACAGAACCGCCACCACCCAATCCGGCATGCTTATAAAATGTTTTTATTCTCTTTCTTTGTGCTTTTCTCGCGCACGTATATATATAATGTATAGTTATTTTCTCTCTTTTTCCTTTCTTCAAAATTGTTCATGCGAAATGCTTTTATGAATCAGTAAGTTACAAAAAAGTTTCATTTTTATTAAAAGAAAATGATAGATATGTTTGGCTTGTATTGTTAAATCCTATACCTTTGCACTCGCTTTCCAAGAGAAGGAAAGTGGTAAGATTGAAATACTGAGACAGAAGTGTGGAAGGTGACACAGAGAAATAAAGAGAGATAAAAATATTTTTCGAAAAATATTTGGAGCTTATTAATAATTCTCTTTATCTTTGCAGTCCGATTCGCAAAGAAAAAGAATTTTTCTTGTTTTACTTTTCTTATCCTTGTTTAAAGGATTTGAAAATACAGAAAAGAAAAAAAACTTCCGAAAATATTTGGAGGATATACTTAAAAGTTCTTACCTTTGCATCCGCTTTCTGAAAAGAACAGCAATCGTGAAACGAGCGATCTTTGAACAGATTTACATAAACAATACAAGTAGTACAAGAGCAAGGCTTTTCCTTATCAATGGGGAATTGCCTTGGGTAAAACAAGAGAACCGTCAATACTTATTTTATATAGGTAAAGATAAACTTTTGAATTCGAGCGTCCTGAACAGATAATAAGCTGTCGCACATTAATTTTTTTTAATTTGCGCAGTCACGATACTTTTACAATGAAGAGTTTGATCCTGGCTCAGGATGAACGCTAGCTACAGGCTTAACACATGCAAGTCGAGGGGCATCAGGAAGAAAGCTTGCTTTCTTTGCTGGCGACCGGCGCACGGGTGAGTAACACGTATCCAACCTGCCGATGACTCGGGGATAGCCTTTCGAAAGAAAGATTAATACCCGATGGTATATCTGAAAGGCATCTTTCAGCTATTAAAGAATTTCGGTCATTGATGGGGATGCGTTCCATTAGGTTGTTGGCGGGGTAACGGCCCACCAAGCCATCGATGGATAGGGGTTCTGAGAGGAAGGTCCCCCACATTGGAACTGAGACACGGTCCAAACTCCTACGGGAGGCAGCAGTGAGGAATATTGGTCAATGGACGAGAGTCTGAACCAGCCAAGTAGCGTGAAGGATGACTGCCCTATGGGTTGTAAACTTCTTTTATACGGGAATAAAGTTGGGCACGTGTGCCTTTTTGTATGTACCGTATGAATAAGGATCGGCTAACTCCGTGCCAGCAGCCGCGGTAATACGGAGGATCCGAGCGTTATCCGGATTTATTGGGTTTAAAGGGAGCGTAGGCGGATGCTTAAGTCAGTTGTGAAAGTTTGCGGCTCAACCGTAAAATTGCAGTTGATACTGGGTGTCTTGAGTACAGTAGAGGCAGGCGGAATTCGTGGTGTAGCGGTGAAATGCTTAGATATCACGAAGAACTCCGATTGCGAAGGCAGCTTGCTGGACTGTAACTGACGCTGATGCTCGAAAGTGTGGGTATCAAACAGGATTAGATACCCTGGTAGTCCACACAGTAAACGATGAATACTCGCTGTTTGCGATATACAGTAAGCGGCCAAGCGAAAGCGTTAAGTATTCCACCTGGGGAGTACGCCGGCAACGGTGAAACTCAAAGGAATTGACGGGGGCCCGCACAAGCGGAGGAACATGTGGTTTAATTCGATGATACGCGAGGAACCTTACCCGGGCTTAAATTGCAAATGAATGTTCTGGAAACAGATCAGCCGCAAGGCATTTGTGAAGGTGCTGCATGGTTGTCGTCAGCTCGTGCCGTGAGGTGTCGGCTTAAGTGCCATAACGAGCGCAACCCTTATCGATAGTTACCATCAGGTTATGCTGGGGACTCTGTCGAGACTGCCGTCGTAAGATGTGAGGAAGGTGGGGATGACGTCAAATCAGCACGGCCCTTACGTCCGGGGCTACACACGTGTTACAATGGGGGGTACAGAAGGCAGCTACACGGTGACGTGATGCTAATCCCTAAAACCTCTCTCAGTTCGGATTGGAGTCTGCAACCCGACTCCATGAAGCTGGATTCGCTAGTAATCGCGCATCAGCCACGGCGCGGTGAATACGTTCCCGGGCCTTGTACACACCGCCCGTCAAGCCATGAAAGCCGGGGGTACCTGAAGTGCGTAACCGCGAGGAGCGCCCTAGGGTAAAACTGGTGATTGGGGCTAAGTCGTAACAAGGTAGCCGTACCGGAAGGTGCGGCTGGAACACCTCCTTTCTGGAGTGACGTCTCGACTCGATCGTTGGTTCTTGAAGTTATGCTTCCATAGGAACCTCTTGTACTGCGCGTACTTGTTTATTAAAATATACGAGAAAAGTAGAAGCCGAGCCGTAAGGCGAGGGTTTGACTGACAGTCCTATAGCTCAGTTGGTTAGAGCGCTACACTGATAATGTAGAGGTCGGCAGTTCAACTCTGCCTGGGACTACTTCTCAGTTGGTGACCGACCGGTTACGATTTAGCGGGTCTTTCATCAATGGTGAAGGGGGATTAGCTCAGCTGGCTAGAGCACCTGCTTTGCACGCAGGGGGTCAACGGTTCGAATCCGTTATTCTCCACTTCTCAAGATTAGGAATTATCTTTAATCCTTAATCCTTGACAACGATCTTTGACATGATGTGACCAAAAAAAGTAAAGTTGAAAGCTGAAAGTATATATCGACCATACGTGATCGGTAAGACAAAAAGTAAGTAAGGGCACATGGCGGATGCCTTGGCTCTCGGAGGCGATGAAGGACGTGATAAGCTGCGATAAGCCGCGGGTAGGTGCAAATGACCTTTGATCCGCGGATTTCCGAATGGGACAACCCGATATCCTGAAGGGATATCATCCCGCAATGCGGGAGGCTAACGCAGGGAACTGAAACATCTTAGTACCTGCAGGAAAAGAAAATAAATAATGATTCCCCCAGTAGTGGCGAGCGAACGGGGAACAGCCCAAACCATCCATGTTACGGCATGTGTGGGGTTGTAGGACCACGTTGTGGCAAGAAAGTTGGTGAGCAGAATGTTCTGGAAAGTACAGCCATAGAGCATGATAGCTGCGTATGCGAAGCCAACCGAAGCCTAGTGGTATCCTGAGTAGCGCGGAGCACGAGGAATTCTGCGTGAATCTGCCGGGACCATCCGGTAAGGCTAAATACTCCCGAGAGACCGATAGTGAACCAGTACTGTGAAGGAAAGGTGAAAAGCACTTCGAACAGAAGAGTGAAATAGTTCCTGAAACCATGTGCCTACAAGCGGTCGGAGCACTTTTAGTGTGACGGCGTGCCTTTTGCATAATGAACCTACGAGTTACTTTTTCCGGCGAGGTTAAGGATCTCAGATCCGCAGCCGAAGCGAAAGCGAGTCTGAACAGGGCGTATAGTCGGAAGGAGTAGACGCGAAACCAAGTGATCTACCCTTGGGCAGGTTGAAGGATGGGTAACACCATCTGGAGGACCGAACCAATAAGCGTTGAAAAGCTTCTGGATGACCTGAGGGTGGGGGTGAAAGGCTAATCAAACTTGGAGATAGCTCGTACTCCCCGAAATGCATTTAGGTGCAGCCTTGACTTATACTGACATGAGGTAGAGCGACTGATAAGATGCGAGGGCTTCACCGCCTATCAAGTCTTGACAAACTCCGAATGCGTGTCAGTTCTATGTCAGGAGTGAGGGCATGGGTGCTAAGGTCCATGTCCTAAAGGAGAACAATCCGGACCAACAGCTAAGGTCCCGAAATGAATACTAAGTTGAACTAACGAAGTCAGATTGCTAAGACAGCTAGGATGTTGGCTTGGAAGCAGCCATTCATTTAAAGAGTGCGTAACAGCTCACTAGTCGAGGAGTTTGGCGTGGATAATAATCGGGCATAAGTATTCTACCGAAGCTTTGGGATGAGAAATCATCGGTAGGGGAGCATTCCACTCTGCGTCGAAGGTAAGGCGTGAGCCTTGCTGGAGCGTGTGGAAAAGCAAATGTAGGTATAAGTAACGATAAAGGGGGTGAGAAACCCCCTCGCCGAAAGACTAAGGTTTCCTGATCAACGCTAATCGGATCAGGGTAAGTCGGGTCCTAAGGCTCAGCCGAACGGCGAGGCCGATGGCAGAACCGGTTAATATTCCGGTACTACCTTAAGGAGTGACGTGGAGACGGAGTCGTGACAGCGCCGCGGACTGACGGAATAGTCCGTTGAAGGGTGTAGATGTTGATTGTTCCAGGCAAATCCGGAACGAGAGTCGAACCTGACAGTATGGAGCGTCCTTCTGGACAATCCAATAGTGCGTGTAATCATACTTCCAAGAAAATCCGCTAAACTTAATCCTTACGGTACCCGTACCGCAAACGGACACACGTAGTCGGGTTGAATATACTAAGGCGCTTGAGTGATTCACGGTTAAGGAACTAGGCAAACTGACCCTGTAACTTCGGGATAAAGGGTCCTCAAGCAATTGAGGCGCAGAGAATAGGTCCAGGCAACTGTTTAACAAAAACACAGGGCTGTGCAAAATTGAAAGATGAAGTATACAGCCTGACACCTGCCCGGTGCTGGAAGGTTAAGAGGAGACGTCATCGCAAGAGAAGCGTTGAATTGAAGCCCCAGTAAACGGCGGCCGTAACTATAACGGTCCTAAGGTAGCGAAATTCCTTGTCGGGTAAGTTCCGACCTGCACGAATGGTGTAATGATCTGGACGCTGTCTCAACCGTGAGCTCAGTGAAATTGTAGTATCGGTGAAGATGCCGATTACCCGCGATGGGACGAAAAGACCCCGTGAACCTTTACTATAGCTTAACATTGAATTTGGGTAATTGATGTGTAGGATAGGCCGGAGGCTTTGAAGCGGGCACGCCAGTGTTCGTGGAGCCGCTGTTGAAATACGGCCCTCTGATTATTTGAGTTCTAACCCGCTGTTGCGGGGACACTGTTTGGTGGGTAGTTTGACTGGGGTGGTCGCCTCCAAAAGCGTAACGGAGGCTTCTAAAGGTGCCCTCACGACGATTGGTAACCGTCGGCAGAGTGTAATGGCATAAGGGCGCTTGACTGGGAGACTCACAAGTCGATCAGGTAGGAAACTAGAGCATAGTGATCCGGTGTTTCTGTATGGAAAGGACATCGCTCAAAGGATAAAAGGTACTCCGGGGATAACAGGCTGATCCCTCCCAAGAGCTCATATCGACGGAGGGGTTTGGCACCTCGATGTCGGCTCGTCACATCCTGGGGCTGGAGAAGGTCCCAAGGGTTGGGCTGTTCGCCCATTAAAGTGGCACGCGAGCTGGGTTCAGAACGTCGTGAGACAGTTCGGTCTCTATCTATCGTGGGCGCATGAAATTTGCGTGGCTCTGACACTAGTACGAGAGGACCGTGTTGGACTGACCTCTGGTTTACCGGTTGTGCCGCCAGGTGCATTGCCGGGTATCTAAGTCGGGATTGGATAAGTGCTGAAAGCATCTAAGTACGAAGCCAGCCACAAGATTAGATTTCTCAGGGTCGTTGTAGACTACAACGTTGATAGGACGCAGGTGTACAGGCAGCGATGTCATAGCCGAGCGTTACTAATTGCCCGTTCACTTTTTGCCTTGCCTTGTATGGAGGTATATACGTTCAGCCATAAATGAATGCTTTGCTTTTTTCGCATCATGTCTACCTTATTCAGGTGACTACAGCACCGGGGTTCCACCTCTTCCCATTCCGAACAGAGAAGTTAAGCCCGGTCACGCCGATGGTACTGCGTAACAGTGGGAGAGTAGGTAGTCGCCGTTTTTCAGAAGAAGCCTCCGTGTCTGATAAGGATACGGAGGCTTCGTTCGTTTTAGATACCTCCGGAACTGCTCCCCTTAATCCTTGCCATGCGTTGTTGTAGACGTATTTTCTGCTTCTTTTGTCATTCTTTTGTTATCATTACAGAACAAAGTTGGTGTAAAACGAGTTTTTTTTGGAAGAGCAAGAACTTTTCTTCCTTTCTTTCTATTCAATATCAAATGGATTTTTGTAAATTTGGCGTGAATCTAATAGGAAGGGAAAAAATCACGCAATTAATATTGTAATATAAATCATATAATAACTCCTGCAAATATGGAAAACAAGATTCAAGAGCTGACCGATAAGATCTACCGCGAAGGCGTAGAGAAAGGAAATGAAGAGGCACAGAAACTTATCGCAAAAGCTCAGGAAGAAGCCAAGAGAATTATAGAGGATGCACGTAAGGAAGCGGATTCTATCGTGGCTACCGCCCATAAGTCTGCCGATGAACTGGCAGAGAATACAAAATCTGAATTAAAGTTGTTTGCCGGTCAGGCTGTGAATGCTCTGAAGTCCGAAATCGCTACGTTGGTGACGGACAACATTGTGAATGCCGATGTAAAGGCATTTGCTGCAAACAAGAATTATCTTAATGCCTTCATCGTTGCATTGGCGTCCAAATGGAGTGTGAACGAACCAATCGTTATCTCTACTGCGGATGCGGAAGGCTTGACGAAATATTTCGCAGCGAAGGCGAAAGACCTGCTGGACAAGGGTGTGAAGATTGAGCAAGTGAATGGCATCAAAACCTTGTTCTCCGTATCGCCTGCCGATGGTTCGTACAAGGTGAACTTCGGCGAAGAAGAATTTATGAATTACTTCAAGGAATTCCTGCGTCCGCAATTAGTGGAAATGCTGTTCTAAAAACTCCCACAGGATTATGAGTAAATACTATTACTTGGTAGCCGGTTTGCCTGAACTTACTCTGGAAGACAGTAAACTGAGCTATACAGTAGCCGATTTCAGGACGGAACTATATCCTGCCTTGTCGGAAGATGATAAAAAGTTGATAGATTTGTTTTATCTGAAATTCGACAATGCGAATGTCTTGAAACTATTGAAGGATAAGGATGCTGCCATCGACCCGCGCGGAAACTATTCGTCGGAGGAACTGGCGGAATATATCTCACGACTGAAGGATGGCGACGAAGTCTCTGACAGTGTATTCCCATCTTATCTCTCCACGTTCATTTCCGAATACTTCAGCCTGCCTGCCGAGGACGGTTTCTTGTATGAAGACCGCCTGGCAGCGCTCTATTACGCCTATGCCATGGAATGTAAGAATCAGTTTGTGTCTTCCTGGTTTGGTTTCAACCTCACTCTCAATAATATATTGGTGGCGCTCACAGCACGTAAGTTCAAGCTGGACATTGCTCCGCTGATTGTGGGTGATACGGAAGTGTGCGAGGCTCTGCGTACTTCCAATGCCCGTGACTTCGGTCTGGGTACTGAGGTGGATTATCTGGAGCAGCTGGTGAAAATCAGTGAGACGGAGGAACTGGTGGACCGGGAAAAGAAGCTGGACCAGCTTCGCTGGGACTGGATGGAGGAGGCCACATTCTTCGATTACTTTACCGTGGAACGTCTGTTTGTCTTCCTGCTACAGCTGGAGATGATAGAACGGTGGATTTCGTTGGATAAAGAGAAGGGTAACCAACTGTTCCGCAGCATTATCGCTGCCTTGAAAGACGATGTGCAGATACCCGCAGAATTCAGATAAAATAAACAACTAAAAATATATGGCAACAAAAGGAACTGTTAGTGGCGTAATAGCCAACATGGTGACCCTCGTCGTCGACGGACCGGTAGCGCAGAATGAGATTTGTTATATCTCGACCGGAGGAGACAAGTTGATGGCGGAGGTGATTAAGGTAGTAGGTACCCAGGTCTACGTGCAGGTATTTGAGAGTACCCGCGGACTGAAAGTGGGGGCCGAAGCCGAGTTTACCGGACATATGCTCGAAGTGACACTGGGGCCCGGTATGCTTTCGAAGAACTACGACGGTCTGCAAAACGACCTCGACAAGATGGATGGCGTTTTCCTGAAACGCGGGCAATATACCTATCCGCTGGATAAAGGAAGCAAATGGCATTTTGTGCCTTTGGCAAAGGTGGGCGACCAAGTGGAAGCTGCTGCCTGGCTGGGACAAGTGGACGAGAACTTCCAGCCTCTGAAAATCATGGTGCCTTTTGAACAGAAAGGTGTGTGCACCGTGAAATCCATCGCAAAGGAAGGTGATTACAGCATTGAGGATACCATTGCAGTGCTGACGGATGGCGAAGGCAATGACATCCGGGTGAACATGATACAGAAATGGCCCGTGAAGCGTGCCATGACCAACTATAAGGAAAAACCGCGTCCTTTCAAACTGCTGGAAACCGGTGTGCGCGTAATCGATACCGTGAACCCGATTGTGGAAGGTGGTACGGGCTTTATCCCCGGTCCGTTCGGTACAGGAAAGACGGTACTACAGCATGCCATTTCAAAACAGGCGGAAGCGGACATCGTAATCATCGCTGCCTGCGGTGAGCGTGCCAACGAGGTTGTGGAAATCTTTACAGAATTCCCCGAATTGGTTGACCCGCATACGGGACGGAAGCTGATGGAACGTACGATTATCATCGCCAATACTTCGAACATGCCGGTGGCTGCCCGTGAGGCATCTGTCTACACGGCAATGACGATTGCGGAATACTACCGGAGCATGGGATTGAAGGTGCTGCTGATGGCGGACTCCACCTCACGTTGGGCGCAGGCATTGCGCGAGATGTCCAACCGTATGGAGGAGTTGCCCGGTCCCGATGCCTTCCCGATGGACTTGTCCTCCATCATCTCCAACTTCTATGGCCGTGCGGGTTATGTGAAGCTGAACAACGGCGAGTCCGGTTCCATTACTTTCATCGGTACGGTATCGCCTGCGGGCGGTAACCTGAAGGAGCCGGTAACCGAGAATACGAAGAAGGTGGCTCGCTGCTTCTATGCCCTTGAGCAGGACCGTGCCGACAAGAAGCGTTATCCTGCCGTAAATCCGATTGACTCGTATTCCAAATACATTGAATACCCTGAATTCGAGGAGTATATCACCAAGCACATCAACGGTGATTGGATTGGCAAGGTGAATGAAATCAAGACCCGTTTGCAGCGTGGTAAGGAGATTGCCGAGCAAATCAACATCCTGGGTGACGACGGCGTGCCCGTAGAATATCACGTGACTTTCTGGAAATCGGAACTGATTGACTTCGTTATCCTGCAGCAGGATGCCTTTGACGAAGTTGATGCCGTGACTCCGATGGAGCGTCAGGAGGAGATTCTGAATATGGTAATAGAAATCTGTCATACCGAATTTGAGTTCGACAACTTCAACGAAGTAATGGATTACTTCAAGAAGATGATTAACATCTGTAAGCAGATGAACTACTCGAAGTTTAAGTCGGAAGAATACGAGAAGTTCCATAAGCAGTTGCAGGAACTGGTTGAGGAACGTAAAGCCTAAGGATGTACTATGTGACTGTTTACAATTTACTATTTGCCTTGCGGATGCAGGTGTACGGAGGTTGTAGATAGGAAAATAGTAGAATAGGATGGCAGAGATTTAAATAGTAAATAGTAAATTGCTAAATTGTAAATAAATAGATGGCAACAAAAGCATTTCAAAAGATATATACCAAGATTACTCAGATTACGAAAGCTACGTGTTCGCTGAAGGCAACCGGAGTGGGGTATGACGAGTTGGCGACCGTAAACGGCAAACTTGCCCAGGTGGTGAAGATTGCCGGCGACGAAGTGACTTTGCAGGTGTTCGAGGGTACGGAAGGTATTCCCACCAATGCAGAGGTAGTATTCTTGGGCAAGGCTCCTACAATCAAAGTGAGCGAGCAGCTTGCCGGACGGTTCTTCAACGCCTTTGGCGACCCCATCGACGGTGGTCCGGCCATTGAAGGCGAGGAGGTGGAAATTGGCGGTCCGTCCGTGAATCCGGTGCGCCGTAAGCAGCCTTCGGAACTGATTGCAACCGGTATTGCAGGCATCGACCTGAACAATACGCTGGTGTCCGGACAGAAGATTCCGTTCTTTGCCGACCCCGACCAGCCCTTCAACCAGGTGATGGCGAATGTGGCTCTGCGTGCGGAGACTGACAAGATTATCCTTGGCGGTATGGGTATGACGAACGATGACTACCTCTACTTCAAGAACGTATTCTCCAATGCCGGTGCGCTCGACCGTATCGTCAGCTTTATGAATACCACCGAGAATCCTCCGGTAGAGCGTCTGCTGATTCCGGATATGGCACTGACGGCAGCCGAGTATTTCGCTGTGAACAATAATGAAAAGGTGCTGGTGCTGCTTACGGATATGACTTCCTACGCCGATGCGCTCGCCATCGTGTCCAACCGTATGGACCAGATTCCTTCGAAGGACTCCATGCCGGGTTCCCTTTATTCGGACTTGGCGAAAATATACGAAAAGGCGGTGCAATTCCCAAGCGGCGGTTCCATCACGATTATTGCGGTGACGACTCTGTCCGGTGGCGACATTACGCATGCCGTGCCCGACAATACGGGTTATATCACGGAAGGCCAGTTGTTCCTCCGTCGTGACAGCGACATCGGTAAGGTTATCGTTGACCCGTTCCGTTCCTTGTCCCGTCTGAAGCAGCTTGTTACGGGCAAAAAGACACGTAAGGACCATCCGCAGGTGATGAATGCCGCCGTACGTCTGTACGCCGATGCCGCCAACGCCAAAACCAAGCTTGAAAACGGTTTCGACCTGACGAACTACGACGAACGTACCCTTGCCTTTGCCAAGGACTACTCCAACCAGCTGCTGGCCATCGATGTCAACCTCGATACCACAGAGATGCTCGATGTGGCATGGAGTCTGTTCGGCAAGTATTTCCGTCCGGAAGAGGTGAATATCAAGAAAGAGCTTGTGGACCAGTTCTGGCCGAAAGCAAACTAAATAAATGTACGATTAGACGATTTACGGTTTACGATTGATATTACTGAAATTGTAAATCTGTAAATTGAGAAATTGAGTAGCTTCAGTCGTCTAATCGTAAATCGTTAAATCGTAAATAAAATGGCTATTAAGTTTCAATATAACAAAACCTCCCTCCAGCAGTTGGAAAAGCAACTGAAGGTGCGCGTGCGTACACTCCCCATCATCAAGAACAAGGAGAGTGCCCTGCGTATGGAAGTGAAGCGTTGCAAGGGCGATGCTGCCGCGCTGGATGCGAGGTTGGAAAAGGAAATCCAAGCTTACGAAGCCATGTTCGCCCTTTGGAATGAGTTCGACGCTTCATTGATAAAGGTCAGCGATGTTCATCTCGGTGTGAAGAAGATTGCCGGTGTACGGGTGCCATTGCTCGAGAATGTAGATTTCGAGATACGTCCCTACAGCTTGTTCAATGCGCCCAAATGGTATGCGGACGGGTTGCATCTGCTCAAGTCGCTGGCACATACTGCCATCGAACGTGAATTTATCGTTGCCAAGTTGAATTTGTTGGAACATGCGCGTAAAAAGACCACCCAGAAGGTGAATCTTTTTGAGAAAGTACAGATTCCGGGCTATCAGGATGCTCTGCGCAAAATCAAGCGGTTTATGGAAGACGAGGAGAACCTCTCCAAGTCATCGCAGAAAATCATGAAGTCCCATCAGGAGAAAAGGAAGGAGGCAGAGGCATGATTACGAAAATGAAGAAGCTCACGTTCCTTGTGTATCATAAGGAGTACGAAGCGTTTCTGGCACAGATCCGGGAACTGGGCGTGGTGCACGTTGTGGAAAGGCAGTGCGGCGAGATGGACGACACCTTGCAGCGATTCATGCAGAAGCGTACGCTCTACAAGAATATGCTTCAGAGCATGTACACCCTGGCGGACAAACAGCCGGAAGAAAAGGTGCATAAAGAGTTGTCTGCCGATGCTTTGGTGAAATCCTATGAGGATTTGCAGGCACGTATACAAGACTTGAACCAGCAGATTCCCGCCATTGACAAGGACGTGGCACAGATGGAGGCTTGGGGTGATTTCGATTGGGAATCCATCCGCCGGCTGGAAGATGCCGGCTGGTTCGTGCAGTTCTACACCTGCCCGGAGAAAGACTATAACGAAGCGTGGGCAGAGGACTACAATGCCATCGTGGTGAAAGAGAACGGCGGACATCTTTATTTTGTGACCGTCACTCCCCAGCCGGTAGGGCTGGATGTGGAACCGCTCCGTCTGCCTTCACTCAGCCTCTCCGAGCTGAGCCGGAAGAAAGCCGGTACGGAAGAAGCCCTTGTGCAGGCACATGCCGGGCTGAAAGACTTCTGCAAGGCGAATTACTGTACGTTGGAGAAATACAACCTCCAGCTTCAAGGAGAAATAGACCTGCTGAAAGTCAAGCTGAACAGCGAGCAGATGGCGGAAGGAGCCGTAGTGCTGATGGAAGGCTGGATTCCCGAAGACTGCGAGGCGGATGTGAGGAAACTTCTCGATGAAAACGGCACTTATTATGAGATAAGGGCGGCCAGACGCGAGGACAACGCTCCCATCAAGTTGAAAAACAACGCCTATACACGCATGTACGAAGTGCTTACAAAAATGTACGGCATGCCCGACTATGCAGAGTTCGACCCGACGCCAATACTTGCGCCGTTCTTCTCGCTCTTCTTTGCCTTCTGTATGGGAGACGCGGGCTACGGCTTGGTGCTGATAGCACTCGGGTTCATCCTGAAAAAGAAGATGTCCGAGTCCATGAAAGGCATGATGAATCTGGTGATTACGCTGGGTATATTCACGGCCGTCATCGGTGCCATACTGGGAACATTCTTCGGTGTAAGCCTCTTCGACCTGGAGATACCCGCCAAACTGAAGGAATTCATGATTGTGGGCAAGATAGGCGAGACCACCTATGACAAACAAATGCTGCTGGCGCTGATTATCGGTGCGGTGCATATCTGCATTGCCATGACGGTGAAGGCAGTGGGGCAGACCGTGCGCTTCGGCTTCAAGGAGTCGCTCAGTGCCTGGGGATGGCTGTTGCTGGTAGTGGGATTTATCTGTACCGGCGGACTTTCCTTCTTCAAGATAATTTCGGAAGATGTGTCTACATGGGCATTCATCGTGATTGGCGGTGTTTCCGCCATTGGCATCTACCTGCTGAACAACATCCACCGGAATGTATTTGTCAACATCGGTGCCGGGGTATGGGACACCTATAACATGGCAACCGGACTGATGGGCGATATACTTTCCTACATCCGTCTCTATGCCCTCGGTCTGGCAGGCGGTATGCTTGGCGGCGTGTTCAATCAGCTTGCCTTCATGGTGAACGATGCGGCAGGACCTGCCCTGGGCTGGCTGTTCTGCGGACTGATACTGATATTCGGGCATACGCTGAATATCGCCATGTCTTGCCTGAGCGCTTTCGTCCATCCTCTCCGTCTGACATTCGTGGAATACTTCAAGAATTCCGGTTACGAAGGCAAGGGCGAAGCCTACAAACCTTTTACAGTAGTAAAGAAATAAACAAATTAAAAAACAAATAAAAATAGAAACATTATGAATGAAATTTTAGGTTATCTCGGTCTGGGCCTGATGTTGGCCCTTGCAGGAATTGGCAGTTGCTTCGGTACAACAATCGCCGGTAGTGCGGCAGAAGGAGCTTTGAAGAAAGACCCTTCCAAGTCAGCAAGTTATATGATTTTGTCGGCTCTTCCGGCTACGCAGGGACTTTACGGCTTCGTGGCTTTCCTGATGTCTATGGGCAGGGATTTTGCTACGGACGGCCCTTTGATGCTGGGTATCGGACTGGGTGTCGGGCTGGTATGTCTGTTCTCCGCTATCCGTCAGGGACAGATTTGTGCCAGCGGTATCGTGGGTATCTCACAAGGACACGACGTACAGACCAATACAATGATTTACGCCGCACTTCCTGAATTCTACGCTATTTTGGCGCTGGTAGCTGCATTGATGGTATAATCCGGATTATAAGAAAATAAGCTCCAGGGATTTACAACTGAAATCTCTGGAGCTTTTTGTTTAAATCCTTGGGGATTCAACTGAAAGCTCCAGGGATTCTCCGTATAAACTTCGGGAATTTTAGACGAAAAATGCAGGGATGGGCGAACCCATGAGGCTTTTGTGGCTAAACTATGATATTCCGTAAACGATTGTTTATGCATATTTAATCAGTTTTTTCGATTAAAAGGCTATTTTTCAAAGAATAATACGTACTTTTGCAGCCGTAATTAAGATAAAGAGATTATAACATAATATGACTAAAGAACTACTTACCCCCGATTACATCTTCGAAGCGAGCTGGGAAGTGTGTAATAAAGTAGGCGGTATCTATACGGTTTTGTCTACAAGGGCAAATACTTTACAGACTAAATTTCGCGATAGATTATTCTTTATAGGGCCGGATTTCTGGCAGGGAAAAGAGAACCCTTTGTTCATTGAGTCTGATAACCTTTGCGCAGCGTGGAAAAAATATGCTGCGTTGAAAGACAATCTCTCTGTTCGTGTAGGACGCTGGAACATTCCGGGGGAACCTATTGTTATATTGGTTGATTTCCAACCGTTCTTTGCAGAAAAAAATGAGATTTATACAGAGATGTGGAACCGCTATCAAGTGGATTCGCTGCATGGATATGGCGATTATGACGAAGCATCCATGTTTGCTTTCGCTACCGGAAAGGTGATAGAGAGTTTCTACCGCTATAATCTGACGGAAACAGACAAAGTGGTGTTCCAGGCACACGAGTGGATGACCGGTATGGCCGCCCTCTATCTTCAGTCTGCCGTTCCCGAGATAGGGACTATCTTCACCACACATGCCACGTCCATCGGCCGTTCCATAGCAGGCAACAATAAGCCGCTCTACGATTATCTCTTCGCTTACAACGGCGACCAGATGGCGGAGGAGTTGAATATGCAGTCTAAGCATTCCATAGAAAAGCAGACGGCTCATTATGTGGACTGCTTCACTACCGTGAGCGAAATCACAAACAACGAATGCAAGGAGTTGCTTGACAAGCCTGCGGACGTTGTGCTGATGAACGGTTTTGAAGATGATTTTGTACCGAAAGGCGCCACTTTCACGGGCAAGCGCAAACGTGCCCGTTCCACCATGTTGCGTGTGGCAAACTGCCTGCTGGGTGAGGACTTGGGTGATGATACGCTGATTATCGGTACCAGCGGACGCTATGAGTTCAAGAATAAGGGCATTGATGTGTTCCTGGAATCATTGAATAGGCTGAACCGGGATAAGGATTTGAAAAAGAAAGTATTGGCGTTTGTCAACGTGCCTAGTTGGGTGGGAGACCCCCGCGAGGATTTGCAGAAACGCCTTAAGAGCAAGGATAAGTTTACCGAGCCGTTACAGTGCCCTTTCATCACTCACTGGCTGCACAATATGACGCACGACCAGGTGCTGGATATGCTGAAATACCTCGGTATGGGCAATCGTCCCGAAGATAAGGTGAAAGTGATTTTTGTACCCTGCTATCAGGATGGCCACGACGGTATTCTCAACAAGCATTATTATGACTTGATTTTAGGCGAAGATCTTAGTGTTTATCCGTCTTATTACGAACCATGGGGATATACCCCGCTGGAAAGCGTGGCTTTCCGCGTGCCCACTATCACCACCGACCTTGCCGGTTTTGGACTTTGGGTGAACAGTCTGAAGAATCAGCATGGCATTGACGACGGAGTGGAGGTGCTGCACCGTTCGGATTACAATTATTCCGAAGTGGCAGACGGCATAAAGGATACCGTAGCCTTGTTCTCGACCAAGACAGAAGCCGAAATCAAGGAAATCCGTAAACGTGCAGGTCAGGTGGCAGAGCAGGCCTTATGGAAGCATTTTATAAAGTATTACTATGAGGCTTATGATATTGCGCTGTGCAACGCCATGAAGCGTCAATTAAGATAAAAGAATTATTAATCAATTAGTTATCATACAATGAAGATTAAAGTTAGTAATGTAAACACTCCTAACTGGAAAGACGTGAATGTGAAATCGCACATTCCTGCCGAACTGGAGAAACTGTCTGAACTGGCACGTAACATTTGGTGGTCATGGAATTATGAAGCCACCGAACTCTTCAGAGATCTTGAACCTGCCCTTTGGAAAGAAGTGGGACAGAACCCCGTACTTCTGCTGGAGCGTATGAGTTATGCCAAACTTGAAGCGCTTGCCAACGATAAGGTTATTCTGCGCAGAATGGAAGATGTATATTCAAAATTCCGTACATACATGGATGTGACGCCTGACAGTAAGCGCCCGTCTGTTGCCTATTTCAGCATGGAGTATGGTTTGAACCACGTACTTAAGATATATTCCGGTGGTCTGGGCGTACTTGCCGGTGACTATTTGAAAGAGGCTTCCGACAGTAACGTTGACTTGTGTGCAGTCGGTTTCTTGTATCGCTATGGTTACTTTACCCAAACCTTGTCTATGGACGGTCAGCAGATCGCCAACTACGAGGCGCAAAACTTCGGACAGTTACCCATCGATCGTGTATTGGACGAGAATGGACAACAAGTGGTGGTGGATGTTCCTTATCTGGATTACTACGTGCATGCTTATGTGTGGAGAGTAAATGTAGGACGCATCTCCCTCTATCTGCTTGATACAGACAATGAAATGAACAGTGAGTTCGACCGTTCCATCACTCACCAACTGTATGGCGGTGACTGGGAAAACCGTCTGAAGCAGGAGATTTTGTTGGGTATCGGCGGTATTCTGACGCTGAAGAAGCTGGGCATCAAGAAAGATATTTATCACTGCAACGAAGGACATGCTGCTTTGATCAACGTACAGCGCATCTGTGACTACGTGGCCGAAGGTCTGACTTACGACCAGGCTATCGAGTTGGTACGTGCTTCCTCTCTCTATACTGTACATACTCCGGTTCCTGCCGGTCACGACTACTTCGACGAAGGTCTTTTCGGCAAGTACATGGGCGGCTATCCTTCAAGAATGGGTATCAGCTGGGATGACCTGATGGACCTCGGACGTAACAATCCGGGCGACAAGGGCGAGCGTTTCTGTATGTCTGTATTCGCTTGCAACACTTCTCAAGAGGTGAACGGTGTGAGCTGGTTGCACGGGAAGGTTTCCCAGGAGATGTTCGCTTCCATCTGGAAGGGCTACTTCCCCGAAGAAAGTCATGTGGGCTACGTTACCAACGGTGTACACTTCCCCACTTGGAGCGCTACGGAGTGGAAACATCTCTATGCTGCGCATTTTGATGAAAACTTCCTCTACGACCAGTCCAACCCCAAGATTTGGGAGGCTATCTATAACGTGTCCGACGAAGAAATCTGGAAGACGCGCATGGTGATGAAGAACAAACTGATTGACTATGTCCGCAAGCAATACCGTGAAACTTGGTTGAAGAATCAAGGTGATCCCTCACGCATCGTTTCCCTGCTGGACAAAATCAATCCGAATGCCCTGCTGATAGGTTTCGGACGCCGTTTCGCCACCTACAAGCGTGCACACTTACTGTTCACCGACCTCGATCGTCTGTCCAAGATCGTGAATAACCCTGACTATCCGGTACAGTTCCTTTTCACTGGCAAGGCTCACCCGCACGATGGTGCAGGTCAGGGCTTGATTAAGAGAATCATCGAGATTTCCCGCCGTCCGGAGTTCCTGGGTAAGATTATCTTCCTGGAAAATTATGATATGCAGTTGGCACGTCGCCTCGTTTCAGGTGTGGATATCTGGCTGAACACTCCGACACGTCCGCTCGAAGCATCCGGTACTTCCGGCGAGAAGGCGTTGATGAACGGTGTTGTAAACTTCTCCGTACTCGACGGCTGGTGGCTGGAGGGCTATCGCGAAGGTGCCGGTTGGGCATTGACCGAAAAGCGTACTTACCAGAATCAGGAACATCAGGACCAACTCGATGCCGCTACTATCTACAGCATTCTTGAGCAGGAAATTCTGCCGTTGTTCTATGCACGTAACAAGAAGGGATATTCGGAAGGTTGGGTGAAGACTATCAAGAACTCCATCGCACAGATTGCTCCCCACTATACAATGAAGCGCCAGTTGGATGACTATTACGATAAGTTCTACATCAAGGAAGCCAAACGTTTCAAGATGCTGGCTGCCGACGGTTATGCCAAGGCTAAGGAAATAGCTGCCTGGAAGGAAGAAGTTGCCGAAAAATGGGACAGCATTGAAGTGGTGTCTTGCGAAAAGACTGAAGACCTGGTGAAAGGCTCCATCGAGAGCGGTAAGGAATACACCATTACTTACGTTATCGACGAGAAGGGCTTGAACGATGCTATCGGTCTGGAACTGGTGACTACTTATACGGCTCAGGATGGCAAACAGCACGTTTACTCCGTAGAACCGTTCAATGTAGTGAAGAAAGAAGGTAACCTTTATACTTTCCAAGCTAAGCACAAGATGGAAAATGCGGGTAGCTTCAAGGTTTCTTACCGTATGTTCCCGAAGAATGCAGACCTGCCTCACCGTCAAGACTTCTGCTACGTTCGCTGGTTCGTATAAGAGCATAAAAAACAGATAATGTGTTTGCGATATGGCAGAACACATTGTCTGTTCAGATGAAAGATATCATCTGCATGATGCAGGCAGACCATCCGTTTACTTTAAACGGATGGTCTGTTTCTTTTCTAGAGCTTGCTTTTTATTTCGGCTGTCCAGGCGTCAATGCGTTCGGCGGTTTTGTCACTCTCGTTCACTTCGTCGAGGGGAAGTCCTACGAATGCATCGTCTACCACGGCGATGGAAGAGGAGAAGGAATACCCGTCCGTGCTGACTTTGTTGCCCAAGAAGGTACACCCGCTATCCTTCAAGTCCTCGTAGAGTACTCCGATGCCGTCGCAGAATGTGTCGCAGTAGGATTCGGAGTCGCCGCAACCGAATAGGGCTACGAGCTTCATGGAAAGGTCGGTGCTCTTCAGTACTTTTACGCCGTCATACCAGTCGTCCTGCAGTTCGCCGTCTCCCCAAGTGGAGGTACCTAGAACCAGCACTTCATATTCCTTGATTTTATCGGCGGTCATCTTGTCAACACTATGTACGTCGGTGGAGGAAACTCCCAACTTTTTGGCTATCTGGTTAGCCAACTCTTCGCAGGTTCCGGTACTGGAACCATAAAAAACACCAGTCTTTTTCATTGTAAATAAAGTGATTAAATTGTTTGCTGCAAAGTAAAGGCTTTGCCGGAGAACGTGAAATACCTACATGTAGGGCTTTTAGTGTTGTGCCGCTCCCCATTTCGGGTTAGCTTGTGGCGTGGTTTATAGAGGTCGTGGCTACCTACTAATTGGGATGGCAGACTCTCTTTTTGATGAAAAGTAGGTATTGCCGGATTGTTAAAAATGAAGGACATTTGTACCGGTAATAATAGACAAGTGTTTATGGTTAGATTCGTACATTCCACTCATTCGCAATTCCATCCTTCCGTGGCTGGTAAGTGGCTGGTGTGGGGGACTTTGATGATGCTTCTTGCGGGGGTGGCTATCATTGTTTTTTCGGTATTCTCGCATGATGCACTCGATGCGTGCTGTAATTGCATAATCTGTACTTTCAACCGTGTCCCGAAGGAAGGGGAATATTTGTATAACCGCTACCTGCCGGCCATCAGCATGGTGTGGGTGGCGTTTCTGATACTTTTGGTATATGTGGTCCGCTATTGCATGAACAAGAGGAGGTAGCCGGGTGTTCTATAGGTAAAACTGAAAGGAGACTATATGAAAAAGATTGTTTTGCTTCGCCACGGCGAGAGTGCATGGAATAAGGAAAACCGCTTCACGGGGTGGACGGATGTTGATTTGACAGAGAAAGGCGTTGCTGAAGCTGTAAGGGCGGGTGAGCTGCTGGCAGAAAAGGGATTCCGCTTCAAGAAGGCGTATACTTCCTATCTGAAGCGTGCCGTGAAGACACTGGATTGTGTGCTGGACCGCCTCGACCAGGACTGGATTCCGGTGGAGAAATCGTGGAGGTTGAATGAGAAACACTACGGCCAGTTGCAAGGGCTGAACAAGGCAGAGACGGCTGCCAAGTACGGTGACGAGCAGGTGTTGGTATGGCGCCGGAGCTTTGATGTGGCTCCGCATGCATTGGCCGAGGATGACCCGCGTAATCCGCGTTTTGAGGACCGTTATCAAGAAGTGCCCGATGCCGAACTGCCCCGTACGGAGTCGTTGAAAGATACGATTGAGCGTATCATGCCTTACTGGAAGTGTATCATCTTCCCGAATCTGAAGACGGCCGACGAATTGCTGGTAGTGGCTCATGGCAATAGCCTGCGGGGTATTATCAAGCATCTGAAGCATATTTCGGACGATGAAATTGTGCATCTGAACCTGCCTACGGCGGTGCCCTACGTTTTTGAGTTTGATGATGAGCTGAACTTGACGGAAGACTATTTCTTGGGTAACCCTGAGGAGATAAAGAAATTAATGGAGGCTGTGGCCAATCAAGGAAAGAAGAAATGATTTTGGTGCGCGGAAGCGCTCTATTTCTTTATCCTTTCATTCCATGAAGCAGCGTCATGCTGAGCAGTACCCCGACCACTATGCAGATGAGGATAAGGAAACAGTTCATGAGCCGTGCGCCCAGCTTGGTTTCCTTGTGTAAGTTCTGTTCAAAGTAGTTCTTGAAGAACAGATAGATGGCAGGTACGGTGGCGCTTGCCAGCAGGAGGTCTTCGGGAATCTTGTAGATGTAGACTTTGGAAAAGGCGATGAGCGCCCAGTGGCAAAGGAACAGAATGACGAGCAGGTTGACCCTGCGCGAGAAAGCCAGCAGTAGCCCGATGGTGAAAACTGCTACCGAGCAGGGCATCACGGTGGTGGTCATCATGGGAAATTCCATTCCGCGTGCCCACGAAAGGAGCGGGTAGAGGAAAGGCATTGCATAGAGTACCCCCACCAGTACTTTGTATTTCGGGTTGCGCTCGAACGGAGTGTAGTCGGTAAACAAATCCCATAGCCACAATAGTGCAATCACTCCCCAGAAGATGGCGAGTATATAGTGGTGTCCGCGCGCTCCGCAATACATCATGTAGTACACGACGGATATCCACCCGTTCAGAAATACCATGTAGATTTTCATGGAGCGTTTTGCCCATAAGGTCGGTTTCCGGTAGAGCTGCGTGGTGAGCAGGATACCTGCTGCGGTGATGAGGAGCTGTGTCCACCAGGTGGCCTCGTTGTATTGTGCGATAGTATTCCAGAATATTTCCATTTGTGTCCATTAAAAAAACGGCTGCAAAGGTAGAGTTTTCTGCCGAAAGAATGAAATCGTTTTCTACATTTTGCCTATCTTTGTGCCTCCAAAAAAAATAGGTAAAAAGATTCATGGATAAGACTTTGACTGAACAAGAGATTGCCCTGCTGCGCAGGAAACTCGATTTATTGCTTCGTACCGGACAGCTGCTGGTGGAGAGTGCGGCTGATACAAACCGTGTTGTTCGTAACCTGAACCGTGTTGCCGCCTATCTGGGGCTGCCGGAAGAAAAGCTCCACATCGACGTAAGTTATACCATGCTGGTGGTGAATGTGAGCGACGGCCTGCATTCGTTCTCCAAATTCCAGAAGTGCGAGAAGCATGGCATCAACATGACGGCCATTTCCGAAATCAGCAAACTGTCCTGGCGGGCCATTGAGAATGACTACTCCCTCGACCAGTATGAGGAGGAACTAGAAAGAATCAAAAACAAGAAGCGGAATTATGTGCCATACGTTGTTGCCATCGGTGCTGGCTTTGCCTGCGGAGGTTTCTGCAAGCTGTTCGGTGGTGACTGGATGGCGTTTCTGTTTACCTCCATCTGCGCTTTTGCCGGTTTTCGCGTCCGTGTCCGTTGTATGGAGTTCGGCATCAATCACTATATGAGTATTGCCATTGCCGCATTGATTTCGACCTGCTTGGCCTATGTGTCTTCTTTTTCCGGACTCTCGGAAACTCCCTATCATCCGTTGTTGGCGTGTGCACTGTTCATTGTTCCGGGTGTGCCGTTGATAAACTTTGTGGATGATATGATTGATAATTATATCCAGGTGGGCATTGTCCGGGCTGTGAATACGGTGCTGATGGTCTGTGCAATGGCCTTCGGCATTGTGATAGCCATGCGTCTGCTGACGGTGGAGGATGTTGTGATTGACAAGAAGTTTAGCGAATTGAGTATGGTGCCTCATGATAGTTATCTGGTGTATGCCATTGCGGCGGCGATAGCTGCCATGGGATTTTCCATGATATTCAATATACAGCGGCGCTTGTTGTGGGTTGTTGCGGTGGGCGGTATCATCGCCGTTTGTACGCGTAACTTTGTCAATTTCGAGCTGGGTTACGGACCGGTGATAGGTTCGTTCATGGGCAGCATGGTTGTCAGCCTGATAGCCGTGAAGGCAGTGCATTGGTTCCATGTTCCCAATCACGTCTTGACGATTCCTTCCGTCATCCCGATGATTCCGGGAGTGTTGATGTATCGTTCGCTTTTCGGGCTTATCAATATGCACGGTGTGGTAGGCGAGGTGACGGCGGTTGTTTCCAACGGCATCACGGCTTCACTGATTATTCTCTGCATAGCGCTGGGGGGAGCGGTGCCCAATATTTTTGCCCGCCGGTATATCGCCAAGGATAGGCAGCGCTTTCTTCAGGAGGAGCTGCAGAAGCGCAGGGAAAGAGGGAAATTTATAGAATGGTGATGTAGGTATCCCGTCATTCGGAGCGAAGCGAAGAATGACGGGATACTTTTTTAAATGCCCTTTTGGGGATTATAGTGGTAAATTACGGTTTCCCCCTTTTGCAGGGATGTCTGTACGTCAATCAGACGCTGGTTGCGGCTTCCCCGGAAATAGAGTTCCTCATCCCTCAGTTCTTTCTTGAATTTGCCGTCCACCAGTACGTCGATGTACTTCAGCAGTTGGGCTTGGCGCGGGTTGCGCAGTAGTTTTTCGAAAGTATAACCCGTATAGCACCAGATGTTTTTCCGGCTCCGCTCCTTGATGGCATGTGCCAGTTGGGTGAATCCTTCCGGCTGGAACATCGGGTCTCCACCACTGAAGGTGACGTCTGCAAAGTTGTCGGCAAGGACTTTTTCCAGAATCTCTTCCGTACTCATCCAGTGCCCGCGGTTGATGTCCCACGACTCCGGATTGTGGCAACCGGGACAACCGTTGGGGCATCCGGCAGCATAAATGGCAGTCCGGAAGCCCGGACCGTCTACTGTGGTATCTTCTAAAATGTCGAGAATAGAAAGCATGAGTAGGGAATTAAAAATTAAAAATTAAACATCGCAGGTAGAAAGCTGAACATTAATCATTAAAAATTAAACGTCAACCATTAAAAATGAAGCTCCGCTTTGCACTGCGCAGCCCTTTAATTTTTAATTATGAACGACCCTGTCGTTCAACTCTGCCAGCTTGGCATTGTTCCAGCGGTCGGTTGTCCCCACCAGGTAGCCGGTGATGCGTTGCAGCTTGTCGATATGCTTGCTGCCGCACTTCGGGCATTCTTCCAGGTTTGGGGTGGAGTTTTCGTGGCCGCACTCCAGACAGCGGTTACGGTTGTGGTTTACCGAACCGTAGCCGATGTTGTATTGGTCCATCATGTCCACTACACGCATAATGACTTCCGGATTGTGGGTGGCGTCACCGTCTATCTCCACATAGAAGATGTGTCCGCCGCGGGTCAGCTCATGATAAGGAGCCTCCACTTCCGCTTTGTGGCGGGCGCTGCATTTGTAGTATACGGGCACGTGGTTGGAGTTGGTGTAGTAGTCACGGTCCGTAATGCCCGGCAGCGTGCCGAACTTCTTACGGTCGATGCGGGTGAACTTGCCCGACAGCCCTTCGGCAGGAGTGGCAAGCACGCTGTAGTTGTGCTGGTATTGCTCCGAGAACTGGTTGGCACGGTCGCGCATATAGGTCACGATTTTCAGTCCCAGCTCCTGGGCTTCGCCAGATTCGCCGTGATGTTTTCCGAGCAATGCCACGAGACATTCTGCCAATCCGATGAAACCGATTCCCAGTGTTCCCTGGTTGATGACGGAAGCAATCGTATCGTTCGGTTTCAGCTTCTCGCTGCCTATCCACAAGGCAGACATCAGTAGCGGGAACTGCTTGGCGAAGGCGGTCTTTTGAAACTCCATGCGCTCGTGCAGCTGGCGTGCGGTCACTTCGAGCATACTATCCAGCTTGGCAAAGAACCGGGCGATGCGCTGTTCCTTGTCTTCGATGTTCATGCACTCAATGCCCAGACGGACGATGTTGATGGTAGAGAAAGAGATGTTGCCGCGTCCGATGGAGGTCTTCGGTCCGAAACGGTTTTCGAATACACGGGTACGGCATCCCATGGTAGCAACTTCATGCTGGTAGCGTTTCGGGTCATCGGCTTTCCAGTCCTCGCTTTGGTTGAAGGTGGCGTCCAGGTTCAGGAAGTTCGGGAAGAAACGCCGTGCCGTCACCTTGCAGGCCAGTTGGTAGAGGTCGTAGTTGCGGTCTTCAGGCAGGTAGCTCACACCCCGTTTCTTTTTCCATATCTGGATGGGGAAGATGGCGGTTTCTCCGTTTCCTACCCCCTGATAGGTGCTTTTCAGCAGCTCGCGGATGATGCAGCGCCCCTCGGCAGAGGTGTCTGTGCCGTAGTTGATGGAGCTGAACACCACTTGGTTGCCGCCGCGTGAGTGGATGGTGTTCATGTTATGGATAAACGCCTCCATGGACTGGTGCACGCGCGATACGGTCTTGTTGACAGCATGCTGCACGATGCGGTCCTCGTCCGTCAGTCCGTCCAACGGCTGTAGCAGATAGTCGGCCAGTTCCTTCTGATAGAGATGGGAATAGTCTTTTCCATTCAGTTCTTCCAGGTTCTTGACTTCCTCGATGAAGCTGTTGCGCACGTAGGGGGCAAGGTAGAAATCGAATGCAGGGATGGCTTGTCCGCCGTGCATCTCGTTCTGGGCTGTTTCCAGCGAGATACATCCCAGGATACTGGCAGTCTCGATGCGTTTGGCCGGGCGCGATTCGCCGTGTCCGGCAGAGAAGCCGTATTTCAGAATATGGTCCAGCGGATGTTGCACGCATGTCAGGCTCTTGGTGGGATAATAATCCTTGTCATGGATGTGCAGATAGTTCTGGGTGACGGCATCCAGAACTTCTTCACTCAGCAGATAGTCGTCCACGAAAGGCTTGGTGGTTTCGCTGGCAAATTTCATCATCATGCCTGCCGGGGTATCAGCATTCATATTGGCATTTTCGCGTGTGATGTCGTTGGACTTGATGTTGATAATCTCCAGGAACATGTCGCGCGTCTTTGCCTTGCGGGCAATGCTTCGCTGGTTGCGGTAGGCGATGTATTTTTGGGCAACGTCCTTACGGCTGCTCTTCATCAGCTCCACTTCCACCAAATCCTGGATGGCTTCCACCGTCATCTGCGAATCCCCCTTGAAAGAGATGCGGTCCGTAATCTGGTGTATCAGTTGCAGGTCTTCACCTTTATCTGTATGCAACATGGCTTTCCGGATGGCGGTGGCTATTTTTTCTTCGTTGAATCCGACGACGCGCCCGTCGCGCTTGAGTACTGTCTGTATCATAACCTTTTATACTTAAATGTGACTATCTATTTAGTTTAAATGCGGAAACAAAGGTATTATAGTTATTGATAGGTTTTACTTTTTGGGAAACTTTTTGTGATTTAAAAAGTGTTAATCGTTTGATAATTAGTGGTATTTTATTTGTAAATGGAAAACTTTGAATAAAAATTACTTTTTAAAGTTGTTCGTTATAGGCTGTTGTTGTATACTTGAGCATTCTCTGAATTTTCAAGTGTCAAATGAAGATAAATCTTTGGAGCGGATTGTGGATTTTCGGATTCTTTAGTTATATTTGTAACGAATTGGTTTATTTAAGGTTCTCAATCCTTGATAATGTCTCTTGTTACCGTTCAATTGTATTGCTTTATTGCCCGTGGCATAGGGGCTGAAGTATCATTATTTTAATAATCAAAGAAAGGATGAATATGGCAAATGTATTTCCTCCGTTTAAAATAGACATCGCTGGAGCTTTTTGCGTACCTCGTGCATTGAAGGATGCCCGCGAGCAATATCAGAACGGACAAGTGAGCCGGCAGGCTTTGCAGGCGGTTGAAGATGCGTCAGTGCGCAATCTTGTGGAACGGCTGGAACAGGGAGGCATGAAGGTGGTTTCCGACGGTGGTTTCCGAAGTCGTGATTTTTTGGAAAGCTGGGAGGGTATCCGTTCCAAAGACGGCCAGTTTTTCTCCGAAGGTTCTCCTTTGGAGGTTACGGAACGGCTCGGCTTGCTCCGGCATCCGGTTCTGGAAGAATTTGCATTTCTTGATTCCATTGCGGGTGGGGAGGTGATGAAGAAACAGCATATCCCCTCGCCGGCAGAACTCTTGACCCAGATTATTCAACGCGTGGAGCGGACTCAGATAGAAACCGTTTATTCCGACATTCGGCTTTTGACGGATGATATTGCTTCCTGCTACAAACTTTTGCTTACCCAACTCTATGATGCCGGTTGTCGCTACGTCCAGTTCGACGGGGTGCATTCGGTGATAATGGAAGATACCGTTCGGCTGAATAACCGTGTTTTGCGCGAGCGTCCTGCAGGGATGTATGTTGCATTCCATGCACCTACGGATATGTTGGTGCAGCTGCATGGGGCCGATGCCTATTTCTTGAATTACGACTGTGGCGCGTGCGACCGCAACCGTCTGCTCTGGTTTATACACGAGAAAGAGGCGGTATTCGGTTTCGTGCTGTCCCATTATCCCCAGGAAGACGAACTGGATGAATTGCAGGCGAAGACCGAGAGCGTGTTGAACTATATCCCCTTGAAACGTTTCACTTTGTGCCTGCCGGATGCGAATGCGCTTCTTTCCCCTTCGGAGGCCGATGAGGAAAAGCAGTGGGAAACCGTACGGTTGGGTATGGAAATGGCGGCACGCATCTTCTCTTGAAAATGCCGCACTTCATCATCCCGAATGCCGCACTTCATTGACCGAAATGCCACATTTTATCAATTGAAATGCCACACTTCGCAAGGCGCAATCAATAGCATTTGCCTTTGCGAAGTGTGGCATTCTTCTTTAGCTTCCGGTGTGTCCGGCTTTATTATTTAACAGCTTCAGCTATCTTTTCCTGAAGTTCGTCACCGTGCAATCCGCGTGCAAGGATAGTTCCTTCACCGTCAATCAACACAGTGTGGGGGATGCTGCTTACGGCATAAAGCTGTGCGCCTTCGCAGTTCCAGTATTTCAGGTCGGACATTTGCGGCCAAGTGATGTTCAGCTTCTTGATGGCTTCTTTCCATGCGTCAGCACTCTGGTCCAGGGATACGCCTACAATCTCGAAGTTCTTGTTCTTGTATTTGGCGTAAGCTTCCACCAGGTTGGGCATCTCGCGACGGCAGGGGCCGCACCAGCTTGCCCAGAAGTCAACAAGGACAACTTTGCCCTTGCCTACGTAGTCGGATAGTTTTACCGTTTTTCCTTCCGGCGTCTGCATCTCGAAGTCTGTGAACTTCTGGCCTACGGCAGTGGCTTTCATTTTCTCAACGTTGTTCTTTATCTTGACGATGGCTTCGTCGTTGTCGTAAGCTGCGGGGATTTGGGGCATCAGCGGGTTGAGGTCTGCCACATCCATGTAGTAATAGTTCTGCTTCAGCAGGAGTACACCCACCGGGTTGGTGATGTTCTTTTTGATGCCGACTTTGATGGCAGATATCATGCTGTTTTCCAGATTTTCCATCTCTTTGCCTTTGGTTTCACGCTGTTCGTCGGTCAGTGTGGTGTCCGACATGGATTCGTAGATGCTCATCATCTGTTTGTTCAGACCGTTGATTTGGGCTCTGATTTCCTGGTAGGCATCATTGTTGGCAGTACCGGTGGCAGAGTTGTTTTCCTGCGACAAGTTGATTATAATCTTGCCGTTTTCCAGGAAGAAGTCGATGGCTGCGCCGTCTTTTCCTTCGGCTTTGTAAGAGATGTAGCGGTTGACAGCAGTATCTTGTGTGCCCTTGAAGGTAAATGTTCCACCTTTGATGACAGCAGAATCCAATTTGACGAATTGGCGTCCTTCCACGGTTTCCAGATATACGGTGTCGCCGTCGGCTGCACCCTCTACAGTTCCGGTTACGGTGTAACCGTTGTTTCCACTGTTACAAGCCGTAAACACAGCGGCTACAGCGAGCAGATAAGTAAACTTTTTCATTGCTTGTTTTTTTAATGAATGATTATAGCTGCAAATATAGTAATAAAAAATCCCCTCCGATATGAACCGGAGAGGATTTTTATAGTTTTAATCCCATTTTTAGCGATAATGCTGTGCTTACTATTATTCGGCAGCAGTTTCTTCAGCAGCAGGGGTTTCTTCTGCAGGAGCCTCTTCAGCCGATGCTTCAGCAGCAGCTTTTGCGGCAGCTTCAGCAGCTTTCTTTTCTGCCAATGCTTTTGCTTTTTCTTCGTTTACTTTCTTTTCTGCTTCCAGACGTGCCTTTGCTTCAGCTTTCTTAGCTTCGTCTTCCTTAGCCTTCAGAGCAGCCAAACCGCTTTGTTTGTTGTTCTTCCAAGCTTCGAACTTAGCGTCAGCTTCCGCTTCGCCAAATGCGCCTTTTGCTACACCGCCCAGCAAGTGCTTCTTCATGTAAACACCTTCGCGAGAGAGGATGTTACGAACTGTGTCAGTAGGTTGTGCACCCTTCAACACCCAGTCAAGTGCGCGGTCGAACTTCAAATCTACTGTGGCAGGATTGGTGTTAGGATTGTAAGTACCAATCTTCTCAATAAATTTACCATCACGTGGTGCTCTTACGTCTGCAATAACGATAGAGTAAAAAGCGTAGCTCTTACGTCCATGTCTTTGCAATCTGATTTTTGTTGCCATTTAATTAAAATATTTTTAGTTAATGATTTGAATTATGCTACTATCTCGTAATAGCGGGTGCAAAGGTAAGAAAAGATTTTGAGTTATGAGTTATGAGTTATGAGTTATTTGTTGGCATGAGGGTGTTTTTTTTAAATGTTCACACAACACCACTCATCACTCATCACTTATCACTCATCCTTCTCCCGAGTATTTCCTGGGGTATCTCAGGAGAATGGCGAGTATGGCGCAGGCTCCCATGCAGAAGGGGTAGTATAGGTTTCCGATGATGCTGATGGGGGAGATGCCGGCAAGTCCGGCGGCTATCAGCATTTGTGCTCCGTAGGGGATGATACCTTGCACAAGGCATGAGAAGGTGTCCAGTATGCTGGCTGTTTTCCGGCGGTCCAGGTGGAAGCGGATGGTGATGTCCTTGGCTATGGGGCCGGTGGTGATGATGGCAATGGTGTTGTTGGCGGTGCAGAGATTGGCGATGCTGACCAGGGCGGCGATGCTGAATTCGGCTCCCCGCTTGCCGCTGACGTGGCGGGTCAGCCGGGAGATGATGAAGTCGATGCCGCCGTTGTAGCGGATGGTTTCGAGCATGCCTCCGGCCAGCAGGGTGATGATGATGAGCTCGCCCATGCCGGTGATGCCCGTTCCCATGGCTCCGAACCAGTCGAAGAAGGCGGTGCCGGTATAGATACCGATAATTCCGGTAGAGAGGATGCCCAGCAGCAGTACCAGCATGACGTTGACGCCTGCTACGGCCGTACCCAGTACGATGAGGTAGGGGATTACCTTTATCCACTCGATGGTCTGTACTTGTGGTGGGGCAGAGACGGACAGTCCTTGAAAGATATAGATGCCCAGTATGATAAGTGCTGCCGGTACCACAATCATAAAGTTGACACGGAACTTGTCCCTCATCACGCAGTCCTGCGTCTTGGTCGATGCAATGGTGGTGTCGGATATGAAGGAAAGATTGTCTCCGAAGAACGAGCCTCCCACCACGATGGCAACCATGTAGGGCAGGTCGATGCCCGTCTTTTCCGCCAGCCCCACGGCTACGGGAGTCAGTGCGACGATAGTTCCTACGCTTGTTCCTATCGAGAGGGAGATGAAGCAGGCGGCGATGAAGATGCCCGCCAGCAGCAGGTTGTCCGGCAGTATATGCAGGGTCAGATTTACGGTCGCATCAATGGCGCCCATCTGCTTGGCGCTTTGGGCGAATGCTCCTGCAAGGATGAATATCCATACCATCAGCATGATGTTCTTGTTACTGGCGCCCACGGAAAACTGGTAGATGCGCTGTTCCAGATTCAGGCCGCGCGTGATGGCGATGGCATAGCAGGACGAGGCGAGGAAGGCTACCGTGATGGGGACTTTATAGAAGTCGTTCACCAGGAGCGAAGTCACCAGATAGAGGCAAAGGAACACCGCCAACGGGCTGAGTGCCCACCAGCCGCTTTGGGTTTTAGGGGTTGTATCGGTTGTTGCTGACATAGTTGTATTGTTTGGTTGAGATTAATGGTTCACCACAGATTTCTACCTTTCAATCAATTCCATGTTAATCGGGGTAATCTGTGGTGAAATCAATTCCGCCGCAAAGGTAACAAAAACAAAGGGCGGCACAAAATGGTTTTGTCCCGCCCTCCATCTATCAGTCTTTAATTTTCAATTTACAAAGTTACTCCGGTCTTGAAGATGGCTATTTCCTTGTAGCCTTTCTTTTCGTTGTTCACGAATTCACCGCTTGCTACTTTGATGATATACTCGATGAAGCGTTCGCAGGTTTGCTTCATCGGTTCGTTCTCGACGATAACTCCGGCGTTGAAGTCTATCCAGCCCGGTTTGTTCTTTGCTAAAGTGGAGTTGGTGGAAATCTTCATGGTCGGCACATAGGTTCCGAAGGGTGTTCCGCGTCCTGTGGTGAACAGCACCATGTGGCATCCGCAAGAGGCAAGGGCAGTGGCGGCTACAAGGTCGTTTCCCGGAGCAGACAGCAGGTTCAGTCCCTTTACTTTCAGGCGTTCGCCATATGGAAGTACCCCTTCCACGTAGCTTGTGCCGCATTTCTGGGTGCATCCCAAGGCCTTGTCCTCCAATGTAGAGATGCCACCTGCCTTATTTCCCGGAGACGGGTTTTCGCCTACCGGTTCACCGTGTGAGAGGAAATATTCCTTGAAGTCATTAATCAGCTTCACCGTGTCCTCAAACAACTCTTTGGTGCGGCAGCGGTTCATCAGAATGGTTTCTGCACCGAACATTTCCGGTACTTCCGTCAGTACGCTGGTGCCGCCTTGTGCTACCAGGAAGTCGGAGAACATGCCCAGTAGCGGATTGGCGGTGATGCCGGAGAAACCGTCCGAACCGCCACACTTCAAGCCTACGCGCAATTCACTTAAGGGAATATCCTCGCGCTGGTCCTGGATGACTTTGGCATAAAGTTCGCGCAGCAGCTCCATGCCTTCTTCGTATTCATCACCCACTTTCTGGGTCACCATAAACTTTACGCGATCCCGGTCATAGTCTCCCAGAAACTCGCAGAATACATCCGGCTGGTTATTCTCACATCCCAGGCCTACCACGAGTACGGCTCCCGCATTGGGATGCAGCACTATGTCGCGGAGGATTTTCTTTGTATTCTCGTGGTCGTCACCCAACTGGGAGCAGCCGTAATTATGGGGATAAGCCATGATAGCATCCACGCCCTTTCCGCCCGTTTCGCGGCGCAGGCCTTCGGCAAGTTGGTTGATGATTCCGTTCACGCAGCCCACTGTCGGAATAATCCATATCTATTGCGCACGCCTACATCTCCGTTTTTGCGTTTGTACCCTCTAAAGGTCAGGTTTGGCGCGCCAGTATTGAGGTTTAGGACCGTAGTATTGAGGTCTACATTGATGGGGTTGTATGTGTATTCCAGCAACCCGGACAAGTTGGTCTTGATATTGTTTTCATTCATCCAGTCTCCCTGCTTCTGCGCTTTCCGGGCATGGCCGATGGGGTATCCGTATTTAATGACGTTTTCGCCTTCCTCAAAGTCTTTCAGTGCAAATTTGTGTCCGGCAGGAACATCCTCATTCAAGGTGATTTCCTTTCCGTCCACCGTGAGTTTTTCACCAGCCGGAAGTGCTGTGATAGCCACTGCAATATTGTCGGAAGGGTTGATTTTCAGGTACTTTGCCTCCATCTTTTAAATTCCCCATTTACCATCTACAATGTACAATTTGGCTGCGCTGCGCTAGTATTAGTCCCCTTCCGCATGCCCGAATTGTACATTGTAGATGGTACATTGTACATGCAACTATTTATTGTAATAAAACTCTATATTCTCCTTCGTTAGCAAGTCAATTGGCATGAAGTTTTCCCTTGTGATTTCCTTCTTCAGAATCAGGTATTCGCACAAGGCCTTGATGCCGTCGAATCCTTGCAGGGTGGGCTGTTGTGCTATGAGGAAGAAGATGCTTCCTTGTTTCAGACAGTCTACATTGCGTTGCAGCAGGTCATAGCCCATCAGGTTGAAGTTTTTTTTCTGCTTCTTCAGCAGGTATTCCCCGATGATGTATGCTTTGGAGTTGAAGGTGATTCCGTTCTTTACGGTAGGATGCTCTTGGAAGAACTCGTCTAGCATCAGTGTGTCCTCGCTGTCGCGCTTGGCATGCAGGTCCAGTTCCCAGATGCGGCAGGCGGGATGATGCTTCTGCATGTATTCGCGGAAACCTATTTCGCGGCGTTCCTGCTGGTTCGACCCAACGATGCCTTCGTTTATTTTGCGGAAGATGACGATTTCCTGCGCGTCTTCTCCGGCAAGCAGCATCAGCATGCGGGCGGCAAAATATCCGCTTTGGTGCGAGTTCTGCCCGTAGAAGGATAGGGCGGGCTCTTCCTTTATATTGGAGTCTATATATATATAAGGTATATTATGTTGCGTCAACTCATCCGTAAAGGGCTTGGTGTATTGCGGAACGGTGGGGGCAAACATCACTCCGTCCGGCTCCAGTGACAGAATCTGTCTGGAGGCTTCCGCGAATGAATGATAGTCATACGGGTCATAGTAGGAGAGGTGCACGGCGACGTTAAAGTCAGAATAAGTCTCTACGGCGTTGTGTATGCCTGTCTCTACGTCTGTCCAGTATTCGCCTTTCTCGTGCAGTGGCAGCAGGCAGGCAAATGTGTACTTCTTGTTCGAAGCCAGTGCACTGGCATACATATTTGGTTGGTAATCCAGCTGTTTCAGGATTTCTTCCACCCGTTTCCGGCTGGATTCGGACACACCGCTGCGTCCGTGAATCACACGGTCGACGGTTCCCACTGATACGTCTGCCATCTTGGCAATATCTTTTATTCTGACTCTTTCCATCTATATTTATAATTTACAATGTACCAAGTAGAGTATATGTCTTGTGCTCGTGCACAATAATAATCTTGATATTTCCGCTACAAATATATGATAATTTTTTGTATTTCAAAAATTGTTGTATCTTTGTGTCCGCACACGAAGGTTGTGAAGAACGAATGTTGTTTTGATTTACTATTCACAGTTTCAAGTGTTTAAGTTCTTTTTATACCTCGTAATGATAAATTGAAAGGAAATAAATTAATTTCATATTAAAATAAAATATAGAAAGATTATGGGAAAGAAAGTAGTTACATTAGGTGAAATAATGCTGAGACTGTCTACTCCGGGAAATACCCGTTTTGTGCAGTCCGACTCTTTTGATGTGGTATATGGCGGTGGTGAGGCCAACGTAGCTGTCAGCTGTGCCAACTACGGGCATGATGCTTATTTTGTAACCAAGTTGCCGAAACATGAAATAGGCCAGTCGGCTGTCAACGCATTGCGCAAGTATGGCGTAAAGACAGATTTCATTGCGCGTGGTGGTGATCGTGTAGGTATCTACTATCTTGAAACTGGTGCTTCCATGCGTCCCAGTAAGGTAATCTATGACCGTGCACACTCTGCCATTGCCGAGGCAGATGCGGCAGACTTTGATTTTGATGCCATCATGGAAGGTGCAGACTGGTTCCATTGGTCAGGTATCACTCCCGCCATCTCCGACAAGGCTGCGGAACTGACTCGCTTGGCTTGCGAAGCTGCCAAGCGTCACGGCGTTATGGTGTCGGTAGACCTCAATTTCCGTAAAAAACTCTGGACCAAAGAAAAAGCCCAGTCCATCATGAAGCCTTTGATGCAGTATGTGGATGTCTGCATCGGCAATGAAGAGGATGCTGAACTCTGTCTGGGCTTCAAGCCCGATGCAGACGTGGAAGGCGGCAAGACGGACGCTGAAGGCTACAAGGGAATCTTCAAGGCGATGGCGAAGGAATTCGGCTTCAAATATGTCATCTCTACGTTGCGCGAGTCTTTCTCTGCCACCCACAACGGCTGGAAGGCAATGATTTACAACGGTGAGGAATTCTACGAATCAAAGCGTTACGACATCAATCCTATCATCGACCGCGTAGGTGGTGGCGACTCTTTCTCAGGCGGTATCATCCACGGCCTGCTGACAAAACCTAACCAGGGTGCCGCCCTCGAATTTGCAGTAGCGGCTTCTGCCTTGAAGCATACTATCAACGGTGACTTCAACCTTGTTTCTACAGAAGAGGTAGAAGCGCTGGCAGGGGGGGATGCAAGCGGACGAGTACAGAGATAAATTTATTTACTATTAGACTATTTACGATTTACTATTTGATACTCTTGTTGATGACGACA
The DNA here is from genome assembly GCF_902825465.1 of Bacteroides sp. Marseille-P8574. Lineage (NCBI taxonomy): Bacteria > Pseudomonadati > Bacteroidota > Bacteroidia > Bacteroidales > Bacteroidaceae > Bacteroides > Bacteroides sp. Marseille-P8574. The sequence goes on along the minus strand of NZ_CADEBE010000002.1, from coordinate 417,474 downwards.
GAAGAACTGAAGAATAGGTTGAAGGTATTTGCGGTAAGGGTTGTCAAATTGGTAGACAAGTTGCCTAATACATCAGCTGGTAGAGCGATTGGTAATCAGATTGTTCGTTCCGGAACATCTCCTGCAGCCAATTATCGAGCTGCTTGTTTGGGAAAATCAGATAAGGATTTCTTGAATAAATTGAAGATGGTGGAAGAAGAACTCGATGAAACTTTGTATTGGATAGAGCTTCTTGGTGATACCGCTTTAATAAAATCGGAATTACTTACTGATTTGTATAAAGAAAACGAAGAACTTCTGAAAATAATAGTCAGTTCAATAACGACCATGAAGGTAAGAATGAATAGTAAATAGTTTAATAGTAATGAATAGCAGAACATTTAAATAGTAAATAGTCAAATAGTAAATAAAAAGATGAGTAAATTTGATAAAATCGCAGTATTGAATAAGATTGGTTCTACCGGAATGGTGCCCGTCTTTTATCATAAGGATGCAGAAGTTGCAAAGAAAGTTGTAAAGGCTTGTTACGATGGAGGTGTTCGTGCGTTCGAGTTCACGAACCGTGGTGACTTTGCCCACGAGGTGTTTGCGGAAGTTGTGAAGTTTGCGGCAAAAGAGTGCCCGGAGATGGCGATGGGTGTAGGTTCCATCGTCGACCCTGCTACTGCGGCGCTGTATTTGCAGTTGGGGGCATGTTTCGTTGTAGGCCCGTTGTTCAACCCGGAGATTGCTAAGATTTGTAACCGTCGTCTGGTAGCTTATACTCCGGGGTGCGGCAGCGTTTCAGAAGTAGGTTTCGCGCAAGAAGCAGGTTGCGATCTCTGCAAGATATTCCCGGGCGATGTGCTTGGTGCCAAACTTGTGAAAGGTTTGCTGGCTCCGATGCCCTGGTCCAAGCTGATGGTGACCGGTGGAGTGGAGCCGACCCAGGAAAACCTGACCTCTTGGATTAAGGCGGGTGTGTTCTGCGTAGGTATGGGTTCCAAACTCTTCCCGAAGGATAAGGTCGCTGCTGAAGACTGGACTTATGTTACGGAAAAATGTAAAGAAGCTTTGGGCTATATTGCTGAAGCGAGGAAATAAATAAGAAATTCATTTTGTTTAAAGGTGTTTAAAGGGGACAGTCATCGAAGCGTTTCGGCGTTTCGGTGGCTTGTTTTTTACTGGAAAGTATGCTCCCGATGAACAACAAATTGTTTATAAGTGTAAACTATACCCTTAAACTCTAAAACAATGTTATAAAACGCGCGAAAAATGTGTCGGCATTTTGTGCGCGCGGATAAAACACTTACCTTTGCAGTGCAGTTGGGAAACTGCATTTGGATTTGATAAATAATAAAACAGTTTTCAATAAAGGATATTAGTTATTAGGTAAAAGGATTGAAAATAGATTTTTTTCATAAGCTAAATGTTTTGAATAAATAGGTAAATTAGGTAAAGGTAAAATTGGATTTTGAAGTTTTCAGAATAGGTAATTGAAGTTTTATTTTTTAGGTAAAGAGAAAGATTGATGTTTAGGTAACATTGATGTAGTTTAAAAGAAAAGCCTTTAAGGCTTTTCTTATAGGGGCGAGGGGTTCGTGAGAGCTTGCTCGTTTTTTTATTCCTATATTCTTCGCATTTTTTGTATATTTTATCAAACTCTACTTCTTTTTTGTATCTTTGTGTCGGATACCCATTAAAAACAAGCAGCAGCTCTAAAGCTTAAATAGCCCTGAATTTGGAACATATATTGAATATACTTGATTGGCTTTTGTACATATTGTTTGCAATAAACATACTGTATCTATTGGTTTACAGTCTGGCGTCACGCCGACGTGACCTGCCTCTACCCCCTCCAGCCAAGGAACACAAACGTTTTGCCATATTGATTCCTGCCTATCGCGAAGATGCCGTGATACACGAGTGTGTTCATTCATGCCTGGAGCAGGATTATCCCGCCGACTGTTTTGATACGGTTGTCATTTCGGACCGTATGCAGCCCGAAACCAACGCTTCCCTCGCTATGCTTCCTGTCCGCCTGGTTGAAGTGCATTTTGAGAAAAGTACCAAGTCCAAATCTCTGAATGCCGCCATGACTGCCATCGGTAATAATTATGACATCGCTTTGGTGCTCGATGCGGACAATGTCATCCCTTACGATTATCTGAGTGATATTAACGACCTCTTCGCCAATCCGGAAGTCGAGATTGTGCAGACCCACCGGAGTGCAAAGAACCTGAACAATGACATGGCCTTGCTCGATGCCATCAGTGAGGAAATCAATAACACCATTTTCCGTTTGGGGCATGCCAAGCTGGGCTTGTCGGCCGCCCTTATCGGTTCCGGCATGGCGTTCCGTTATGACTTGTTCCGTGATACGATGGCTGACATCAAGGCTGTAGGCGGTTTCGACCGTGAATTGGAGCTGACCCTGCTCTATCGCGGCAAGCGCTTTTATTATCTGCCCGAAACCTTTGTATTTGATGAGAAGATACAGAACACCGGTGATTTCTCCCGTCAGCGCCGCCGCTGGCTGTCGGCACAATGGCACTACTGCCAGACTTTCGCCAAGTTTCTGTGGAAGGCGCTTGTTGCGCGTAACTGGGACTTCTGCGACAAGCTTTTCCAGCAGCTTTCCATTCCTCGCCTGCTGTTGGTGGGCTTCACGTTCCTCTTCTCCGTGTTGTTCACGGTTTATCGCTGGACATGGGGGCTGAAGTGGTGGCTGCTCTTGGTGTTGCTCGCTGTCGCACTGCTCGTTGCCGTTCCCAAAAGGTTCTGCACCAGCCGCCTGGCAATGGCCCTGCAAAAGATACCCTATACATTCCTGCTGATGGCAGGAAACATCTTCAAGCTGAGGGGAGCAAACAAGACCTTTATACATACCAGGCATGGGGTGGTGGAATAGAAAGGGATACACAATAAACAAGTCTATAAGCAAACAAATGATATACGGAAAAATCACTTTAGAAGATTGGCGTACAGCCTGTGTAGAGGGAGAAGAGCCGGAATCTTCTTTTGAAAGTTATAATCTGAGACTTTTCTTTTTCGGAACTTTGTATAATCGGGACACCTTGCAGGCAACTCCGGATGATACCAATGCCAAGCTTGCTGCCGATGCGTTTCTATCCGATCCGGCATATGGCTTTTCACGTCTGGACGGTTCGTTCACCATAGTATATTATTCAGAAAATGAATGCGGAGTGGTGCGCGACCATCATGGCACGCATTATCCCGTCTATTGTCACATTGATGGTAATTTTGCCACTTCCTGGCAATTTTTAGAGGACCAACTGGAAGAAAATTTCGAGCCTAATCTGGTTTCATTGAGTACATTCCTTCAGCGTGGCATTTTGAAGAAGAATAATTTCGCCCTATTCGATGTTCATTCTTTAGGTGCCGGCGAAAAGTTCTACATGTTGACAGAGCTTGGTTATCTGATGCCGGTTTGGGCTTCTGTAAAGTTAGAGACACAAGCGAACGTACATTCCATGTTTGATTCGCTGAAGGAAAGAAATCCCGGCTTATATGAGAAGGTGGCAGATGACATTTATTGTCTGAAGCGCGACAGCGTTTTTGAGCATGAACCCAAGGTGGCGACTGAACGGAATCCGGATGTCGAGGCCTATTCCCGCCGTTATGGAGAATTGCATGCGCAAGCCATCCGTCGGCGTATCGGAGACAGCCGCAAGGTAGGCATCCTGCTGAGTGGCGGCTATGATTCCGGGTCCAACCTTGCTGCGCTGCGCAGCATTTACGACGGCCAGATTGACTCCTATTCCGTGGGCTTTAAAGGAGATGCCTGGACGGAGCTGCCCATGGCCCGTCTGATGTCCGAAACCTTCGGCACGCGCCATCATGAGTACGAGATTGACGGTACGGAAACCAGTGCCTTGCTCGACATTGTCCGTTTTCTGGGTGAGCCTTTTATGGAAGGCGGGCTGATGGTAAACTATTGTGCCATGCGCATGATAGGCGATGACAAGCCCGACGTGATTCTGGGAGGTGACGGCAGTGACCAGTATTTCGGTACTTCCGGTCGCGAAGTGGCGTTGCATTATCTAGCCGCCCGCATAGGATTGCGTCCCTTGCTGCGTGGCATCAGCCGTCTGCTGGAGCATGAAACCTTTGATACCGGCGGAGAGCTTTCCCGCATTAATTTCCATTTGGATAAGATACTTCATATTCTGGAAGGGGAGCGTTTCGGCTTTTCCGACTCTGCCTTGTGTGCCCTTCTGCAAAATCCGGAAGAAGATTTTGAGCCGGTAAAATCACTACGGCCCGATATCCATAGTTTCGAGCATCTTTACGCGCAGCATGCCATTCTTTCCGATTTGGAGACTGTAATCAACCGTATCATTCTTTTCAAGGCTTCCAGCATGGCACGCATGTTCGGTAACAATCTGACGTATCCTTTTATGGACCTGGAGCTTTTCCATTTCCTGCAGGAGCTACCGGTAGGGTTGAAGTGCAGGGGCAGCAGTATACTGGACATTGCGCGGGGTCGTTCCGTTTCTAAATATCTGTTAAAGCACCATTATAAACCTTTACTTCCCGAGGCCATTACCTTGAAGAAGAAGCAGGGCGGTTTTGCACCTATGCCACTGTTCTTCCGTGATAGGGCCCGACGTGCTCTCTTTAAGGAATTCATTCTTGCTTCCGGCATTATGGACAACTATCTGCGTCGTGATGCAGTGAAGAAGTTTCTTACAGATTATGAACAAGTTGCAGAGAAGGAGGGCGGTTGGTTCTGGCATAGGCAGAACAAGGCTTTGCAATATTTCAATCTGTTGACGCTTGTTGTGTGGTGGGAAGAGTTTGTGGAAGGCCATGAGGTGAAATTCTGAAAATATGATTGAAAGTATGAAAGTTTCCATTATTGTTCCGGTTTATAATGTTGCCAAGTACATAGAACGGTGTCTGCTGTCTGTGTTGAACCAGACCTGGCCGGATTTGGAAGTTATTCTTGTGAATGACTGCACTCCGGATAACTCTATGGAGATAGTCAGACGGGTGGTGGCTTCGCATCCGCGCGGAGCGGTGGTGAGATGTCTGGAACATGAAGAGAACAGAGGGCTTTCTGCTGCAAGAAACACCGGTATTTTAGCGTCTGTTGGCGATTATCTGTACTTCTTGGATAGCGACGACTATATTTCTGCGAATGCAATAGAGCTTTTGGCAGATGCAGCGGTGCAGAAGCGACCGGATTTTGTGATAGGCAATTACGAGGTGACCGGTGCCAGACGTTGGGCTCCTCCTTTATCATTAGGCACCGGGTTTTATGAAGGGAATGCTCTTGTACTTTCCACTTATGTGCAGGGAAAATGGTATGTCATGGCATGGAACAAACTGGTGAGTCGTCCCCTCGTTTTGCAGCATAAACTCTACTTCCAGGAGGGAATTGTACACGAGGATGATTTATGGTCATTTAAGTTGGCATGTATGGCTCAAAGTATGTATGTCGTCGGTGAGATCACTTACTATTATTCTATGCAGCCAGACTCCATCATGCGGGCGCCGTCTATGCGTAATTTGGAATGTCGTGTGCTGGTGCTGGGTTATATCTACGATTTTATCCGGTCTTCTCGGTGTTTGCAGGATAACCGGGATATATATATTTTTTTTGAGACTCTGAAGGCAAAATATTTTGACCGTATTCTGTATTTCACGAAAGACACATCCTTTCATTATCAGAGTTATTTGGTATTCAGGAACAAAAAGTATGCGTCTTTGTTGGAGATGACGGGCCTGCGTCCCGAATGGAAGCTGATGTTGCAGAACATCCATTATGTGCTTCCTACGTATGCCGGCTATTTGTATTTTAAGGCTTTTGTAAAGTCAGCCTACTATTTGTTGGTGTTGTCTATAAAAATGAAGGCAATGTTGCATACAAAATGAGCGAATATGAATCATGTCCCGGAAATATCCGTTATAGTACCCGTTTATAAGGTGGAAGAGTACTTGCCCAAGTGCATTGACAGTATTCTTGCACAGACCTTTACGAATTTTGAGTTGTTGCTGGTAGATGACGGGAGCCCAGACCGTTGCGGGGAGATTTGTGAAGAGTATGCCGGGAAGGATACGAGGATACGGGTGTTCCATCAACAGAACAGTGGCGTTAGCGCTGCACGTAATATAGGATTGCAGCATGCTAAGGGTACATATATTGTTTTTGTGGATTCAGATGATTGGGTTTCCACGGATTATTTGTTGCATTTATATAAGAGCCTGCCCGATACGGGTATTGGTTTGGTGATGGGAGGAGCTTTAAAATATTCAATTGATGGTAAGTTAATAGGAAAGATTACACTTCCAGAAATATTCATAGGAAGTAATATAGGTGAAGGTTTCGCGGAGTATGGCCTTGACCGTTTTGGATTTTCTTGTTCAAAACTATATAGTGCAGAATTGATTCGTGAAAATAAATTATGTTTTGATTGTAATGTCCATTGCATGGAAGATTTGATTTTTATGATAGATTACATATTGCTTTCGGATTATATCCGTCTTTGCAATTTCATGGACTATAATTATAGGATAGCCTATTCTGCAGAAACGCTTTCTTCCCGTATGAATATATACAGCGATGAGTACAATATTTTTTCAGCTTATAGAAGCAGAATGGAAAGATTTGAGGACGTTTGTTGCCTGTCGGATGAACTTACCTGCTATTTGAGGCACTCCGTAAGTCTGGTTTTTCAGCGTGTACTGCTATCCCTCCATACTAATGGCTACCCATTCAGGCAGCGGGTGGCTTGTCTGGACGATTTATTGTCCAAGGAAAAGGAATGGATAGAAGAAAGATTCATGCCAGATTATAAAGCAGATTGCATAGCGAAATATCTTCTTTGCCACATGGGAGGCGGTTTCTTTGATTGCTGGATTTCTTTGTTACGTTTTCTCCGGTTCAAAAAAAGTTTCGGGATGCATTGACTATAAATATGATAATATAGATAGAAATTCAAGATGAAAGAAGAACCTATTATATCCGTTATTGTTCCTATTTATAAAGTGGAACAATATTTGTCGCGCTGTGTTTCCAGTATTCTTTCGCAGACATTTGCAGATTTTGAACTATTGCTGATTGATGATGGTAGTCCCGATCGTTGTGGAGAAATTTGTGACGAATGGGCATCTAAGGATTATCGTGTCAGAGTATTTCATCAGGAGAACTCTGGAGTCAGTGTTGCACGAAACCGAGGGCTGGATCACGCCACCGGGAAGTATGTGGTTTTTGTAGATCCGGATGACTGGATACTGCCTGATTATTGCTTGGGGCTTTATAATTTGCAGGCAGCCTATTCAGGAAGAGGATTAGTGATTCAAGGGATGTTGTGTAGGAGAACTGATGGTACCTCTTTGCCTTCTTTATCTTTGCCGGACCGTTATTTGCCTTTCTCCAGTATAGGTAAATCTTTTGCAGAGAATAATATTTGTGAAATGGGATATGCTGTGTCAAAAATTTATGCAAGGAGTATAATAGAAGAATTTTCAATTCGCTTTGATGAGAATATACATTGTCTTGAAGATTTGTTGTTTATGTATCAGTACTTGTTGCATTGTGATTATCTTGTATTGAACCATATGCAGAATTATGTGTACGTGAAACATTCCTTTTCACTATCCCACCGTATTCATTCATTTGAATCTGAATACTGTTGTTTCGTGAAATATCAACAGCTTCTGGCAGAAATGATGAAAGTATGGAAAATACCAGCGGGAGATATGGTAGTTACAGTTAATTCTATGCTGGTTCCATTCCGAAGAGCTTTGAAAAGTGATTATCAGCCGGATAGGACTATCCCGCGTGAGATGAGGGTAAAGCATCTGAAGAGGATGATTTCAGAAAGTAGGGATGTTTTTTTGAAATATTATCATCCGGTATTTAAGACAGATAAATTGGGAAAGGTTCTTTTAGGATTCAACTGCTATATATTATATGATTTCTATATTCGTCTTTTGTTCCGTTTGAATATAGGGCCGGTGTTTTATGGGCCTAAACATATGTATTAACTGATTTGTTGTCAAAAGTAAGGAGTATGGATTATACTTATACTATTATTATACCTCATAAGAATGCTCCGTTGTTGTTGCAGCGCTGTTTGGATTCTATTCCTTTCCGTGATGACATCCAAATTATTGTGGTTGATGATGACAGTTCTTCTGATGTCGTGGATTTTATGGACTTTCCGGGAAGTAGTCGGGAAGATGTAGAAATCATTTTCACCAAAGAAGGGAAGGGAGCTGGATATGCCCGTAATTGTGGCCTGCTTCATGCTCGAGGCAAGTGGCTGCTGTTTGCTGATGCTGATGATTTTTTTCTGCCCGGTTTTTTAGAGGTACTGGATTGTTATTGTGCTACGGACTACGATTTGATAACATTCAGAGCTACAAGTGCAGATTCGGAAACTTTAGTTCCTATGCGTTCACGTCAATCTGATTTTTTAGGTTTTGATGTGACTGAAAGCATAGATGCGGAGAGACTAAAATATCGGAATGATGTACCCTGGGCAAAAATGGTTTCCAGAAATATAGTTCAGAAGCATTCCATCCAATTTGATGAGACATTGGCTGGAAATGATGTAATGTTCTCTTATTATTTGGATTATTACGCTCGGAATGTGGCAATATGCTCTGTAGCCATTTATTGTGCTACAATACGTGAGGGTTCTTTACAATATAGTGTTTTGCTCGACAATTTGTTGGCACGGGTTTGGGTAGCATGTCGCTGTAACCGGTTTCTGAGAAAAATAAATCGGGAAGATAGACTTGTGAGCAGCTATTACCGTGTGATGCAATGCAGAAAGTATTTCGGAAGGCGGGGATATTACAAAGCCTTGTGGATTTTTATATGCAATGAACAATGGAATATCGTGTATGGTACCTTTAGGGGTGTTTTTATGGATAAAATGAAAAATATTTGCGAAAAGTTGAAATTATGGTAGAGTCTCGTCTCAAAAAAAGCTATTTGAATGCCCGGGTAAATGTGCTTTTTTATTTTATTACCCTATTCATCTCTTTTTTTTCTCGCAAGATATTCTTGGATATGTTGGGAGCAGATTTTGTGGGTCTAATGGGGACATTACAAAATTTATTGGGTTTCTTGAATTTGGCCGAATTAGGAATTGGGGCATCTATTGGTTTTGTACTTTATAAACCTTTATTTAATGATGACAAGGACAAGATACGAGATATTATTTCTGTATTGGGGTATCTTTATCGCAACGTCGGATTGATAATTATAGGGGTAGGGCTCATATTGGCTTGTTTTCTTCCTTTGATATTTGCAAATATCAGTATTGATTTAGGTGTAGTCTATTTTGCCTATTTTGCTTTTTTGTCTTCTGCCCTCATCAGTTACTTTATTAATTATCGGCAAACTTTGTTAGGAGCCGATCAACGTAATTATGTTGTAACGGCCTATTTCCAGACTGCAAATATTATAAAGATATTGGTACAGATGATGCTTGTTTGCTACATAGGTAGTTTTTATCTATGGATTGCCATTGAATTACTTTTTGGCATCTTATATTCATATATACTTAACTGGAAGATAAATAGGGTATATCCATGGCTGAAGTGTAGTATTGCTGAAGGTCGTCGAAAATATCCGGAGAATAAGATAATCGTACGCAAGGCACGCCAAATGTTTGTACATCAATTGGCAGGAATGGGGCGGTCTCAATTACTTCCTTTTTTGGTTTACGCGTTTACTTCCTTAAAATTGGTAGCCTATTATAGCAATTACATGTTGCTGTTGACGAAATTGAACCAGCTCGTTAATAATTTCTTAGGAAGTACGGGAGCAGGAGTGGGTAATTTGATTGCCGAAGGTGACTCAAAGCGCATACAACAAGTATTTTGGGAACTCAGCTCTTTACGTTTTATGGTAGCTTCCTTTTTAACATTTGCTCTCTATCATTTGATGGATTCTTTTATTATTGTATGGTTAGGAGCAGAGTATGTGCTGCCTCATTCTGTATTGATAGTGATTCTTGCCAACTTTTTTATTAGTCAGTTCCGTGGCACGAATGATCAGTTTATTTATGGTTATGGGCTTTTTCAAGATACTTGGGCGCCTATTGCTACACTTGGAATTACGATATTGGTAGCATTGGTTGGCGGGTATTATTGGGGGTTGCCGGGAGTGTTACTGGGGGATGTTGCCAGTTCCATAACTGTCATAAGCATTTGGAAACCTTATTTCTTATATCGTGACGGTTTTAAAATGAACGTTAGTGTTTATTGGAAGAATATCTTGTTGTATTTATGTCTGTGTGCTTTGTCTTGGCTATTAGCGGATGTCATTCTTTCATTATTACCTTTATCAGAACCTATGGAAGGCTACTTGGAATGGATTTTCTATGCTTTGATTTCTTCACTGTTATTTTTGGTGATTTTAACCATTTTCTTTTATTGCTTTTCAAAGGGTATTCGAACGTTGTTGGGACGTTTTATTCATTTGTAATTTTCAAGGTGTATGATGCGTTATATTGGAAAGCTGTGTGTATGGATAGAGGACGATTATTTCGTTATTCTTATGCTGATTCTTAGAATTTTATTTTATCTTTGTGTGGTAGGCTTTTTGCAAAATAATCTAAAGATGACTTGAAATGATACCCAAAACGATTCATTATTGCTGGTTCAATGATACGCCGATACCTTATAGTTTACAGGTGTGTATGGATTCATGGAAGAAAAATCTCCCTGACTATAAATGGAAATTATGGAGTTTAAAGGATTTTGATGTAAATTCTTTGTCATGGACCAAAGAGGCCTTTAGTGTAGGTGCTTTAGCTTTTGTGACAGATTATGTGCGTTTACATGCATTATATACCGAAGGAGGAATATATATGGATACCGATGTCATGGTGAAAAAATCTTTTGATCCACTATTATCCAATGGCTTTTTTACTGCTATAGAATATCATCCGGAAATGATAGAGGGAGATGAGATGGCAGGTAAACGTCTTGGACCGGATGGAACAAATCGTTTCCCTGGTGTACGTGTACCAGGCTTAGGTTTGTTATCAGCCATATTAGGAGCTGAAAGGGGACATCCTTATTTAGTGGAAGCTATGAAATTCTATGAAGGTCGCCATTTTATACAAGAAGACGGTAGTTGGTATACAAAGGAGATAGCACCAGATGTGCTGGCGTTGGCTGCTGAAAAATTCGGATTAAAGTATAATAATGAAATAGAACAACAATTAGAAGAAAGAATGCTCATTCTTCCTTCTCGTATATTAGGAGCTGCTTGGAAACAAGTCACAGATGATACTATTGCCGTTCATTTAAGTAAAGGAAGTTGGCGTAAGCGTACATGGTTACGGAGCATTCTCACAAAACTTAATTTTTATCGAAAGATTTTCAGGGCTCAGAAGTAATCATTGGAGGTAGTAAAAGATTTACTCTCTCATTTATATTATACGGCTAAACTTTGTTGGATGCGCATTTTGCTTAATTAGAACAGATGTATGAATAAAAAATGAGGTGACAAAGCTTTTGTCATGCTTTGCCATCTCCATTTTCTTAGTTACCACTTCTCTTTTTTCACCTCAAAACACGGGCATTGTTTCGTCCATTCCATCGGTTCCACTTCTCCGTTGTTGTTATGGTCGGGACTGAGGTTGTGATGTCCCGCTACTTTTGCTCCCGGATAGTCCATCAGCAAAGCACGTACCAATACGCGGAGCGAGTGGTGTTGCCATTCCGTGCGTGTGGTCAGGATTTATCTGTCACGTTTAAATTGATTTTTTTCCATGATTGCCATTGTTTTTTCGTTTGTACTTAAAAAATGGTGCGAAGGTATGAAAAAATAAGAAGAGGATGAAGTTTTATAGGAATAATACAGCACCATTGGAATAAGGTGGAGATTCCTTATTCTATGGATCGCATTGTAAAAACTTACTTCTTATTTCTATTCAGAAAATACATCAGTACAAAATACATGACAGCGGATAAAGAGATTTCAATTATATGAACTTCTTCTGTAAAAAGGAAATCGAGACAAAGATAAGTGGCAAAGAAACCAAACGTTTGAATGAATAGAATTTTCTTTTTCATGATTTAAACACTAAAAGTATTTGGCGGGAATAATAAGTTTAACCTATACTGCAAAGGTATTGAATATTATTTTATATCCTATATTTAGAATTGATAAAAGCATGTGTGCTGATGTCTTTTCTGCAATGGCTTTGATACAATAAGAGAAGAATGTAGTTTGTATCACTAATGAAGGAACCAGGATAGTGATGTTCTTGAAGCTGGCATTCCACTTATTGTTTTTTTAAGTCCAAATCCATGACTGCATGATTTTGGGGCATTTTTTAGACAATATATAAATATCATGCTTTTTGATTGTTTTTATTATTAAATTTGCGTAAACTTTTAGAATTTCGGTTTAATAGTGATTTCTACAATGAATAGCATGAAATACTCGGAACTCATAAAAAATAATAGTTGTAACAATTACTGTCGTTGTTATTCTCATCATTTTTTGAATCTTAATAAGTGTATGTGTCCGGAACTCTGTTAGAATTGTACCCGAAGGAGAACGGTATTTGAAATCAGAATTTAAAAAACATTAGGTTATGTGTAAAAAATTATTTGGAATATTGGCATTGTTTTCTTTCCTTCCATATTTTTCAGTTTGCCAAAATAAATTTCGGGAAAATGGTTGGTATCATATTTTATCCGGACAAACAGATAGTATCTCCCGAGAACCTATCGTGACGATAAAAGATTTTATTTCACTTAGATTGGAAACGGACTATTTTGGGAAAAATGTGATTAGTGGGCAAATCAGTAAATACAAATTGAACAAATGGGCTAAAGAAACGGAAAAGGCAATAGGCAGGCAGATCGCTTTTGTATTCAACGACTCTATCATAACCAATCCACGTGTTAATTGTAGAATAGAAAGTGGGGCTTTCCAGATAACTTCCATTCTTGATAAAGAATTACCGGATATATATGAACGGCTGAAGCAAGAGAAGATCAATTCTATTGAAGCTCTTTTTGAAGGCTGGGAAAAAGACTCCTTGTTTTACGCGATGTCTCCGGAACAAAGAGATTCCATAAGAATGGTAACCGATTATTGGGAAGCCAGTGCATGGGTGGATCTAATAACTAAACCTGATGAACATTATTGGTACAGTATAACGGACTCTACTGAGTATAAAAAACTGGAAGAGGCATTAAAAGAAGAGCTTGGTAAACTCAATTTCAGCAGCAGGGTTTCAGACTATATGAAGTCTAAAGCATATCAGGCATATAAAACGTATATATGCAATAATCCTATATATATCAACCTTATGTTCAAAAGTTTCCTTTTCAAGCAATTCAAGGGGCTGAACGGCTATCTGATAGATGATATTATCCGGGCCAAATATCCTTCCGCCCCAAGTATAAGAACATATGTGGAAAAGACTGACGACTCCGATGATGAGAGATTTGCAGTGTATGAATGGCAGCGAAAAATCTGGTTTTTGATGAATAAGGAAAAAAAGAATCTATAGTTTTTTACTTCATGAAAGAAAATCTTTAATATGTATTTTTTGATAAAAGTAAGGACTTTGGCGTTAAAAATATTCGCCTGCTACCTGATTTATAATGCAAAAAAATCAATCGGACAATTGAACAACTGAATAAATCTTGGGGTGCTCGGTCTGAGGTCAGTGATCATTTCGTCGTGAATGAATACCAGAATGGAGAAATTACCACTCTTGGAAACATAAAAAATAACCGGAGTCGGATTATGATTTCCTTCTCCGGTTCGTAATTCCGGGCAACTCTGTATCAACAATCTTCTCAGCCAGCTTCGGATCCATTTCTGACCTGGGTATCGGAACGATAAGAAACCTCCTGAAATACCCATTGGACTTGTTGTTGGTTCTTGTAAGCTCCTTTAGACAGAAAAGGTTTTTGCATGCCCTTATTTTTCTAGCCAACGATTCAAGTGATTACCAGGAGCAACGATGACAAACTTATAGAACTTCGATTCTGGCAAAGCTTGTAGATCGACTGTGTAACTTCTCTTTCCGGCCGGTAGCGTCACCAATTTGATCCATTCGTCTTCATCTCCCTCTTTGAATTTATTTGTGACGGCAACATAAACGGTCACTGGAACATTCTCCGAATAACATTTCCAGGATAAACCGACCGTATTATCATAAGGCATTGTCTGCAAATCGTAAATGTCAGCATCCCCGACAAAGGACATGCCATCTTGTTCCCACAAGACAGATTGTGGAACCTCAAAGTCCATGAACCGGCAGATGGAAGGTGCAATATCGGTGATTGCCAAATTGCCGGATGTGAAATGACTGTTTACCGGTACATTCGTTGAAACCCAGGTCGTACGTTCACGCCAGGACTGTCCCCCGTGGTCGTGTCCATTCTCTCCGCGTCCATGATCGGTGGTAATAACGACCATCCATTCTTCATCAAAATTGGCCTCCCTATATTTCACGGCTTCCCAAATGCGGGCAACCTGCTCGTCTGCTTTACGCACATATTCATCGAAAAATGCTCCGTTACCGGCAATATGCCCTGCATCGTCAGTGTACCATAAATACACCCAACTCAGATCGGGCGCATCTGTGCGGATACCTTCAGCTGCATCTTTCGAAATTTGTTCGTCTATATCGAAAATATGCAAATCCTTCTCTTTTTTCGGAAAACGGATGCTGTCCAAATCGTAACCGTCTTTTACATAATCAATCTTGAGATAGTTTGTTTCCTTTTTCCCCTCCCCAATCAAAACTGTCCGGTTATTCGTCCAACTGGAATAGATAGCCGTTTTATATTTTTTGGGTTGCTCTTTGGCAATCCGAAAGATCGTCCAGTAATTGTAATTCGGTTTCAGGTCGGAATTGCCTCCTACGTTATGCTTATTAAACCAAGTTGCTGTCAGCAGATTGGTATAGCCAATAGCTGAGATTGTCGCCGTCTGTGAATATCCACCAATTTCTCCTCCGGTATATGCCCGACTGTAAGCGCCTTTTGAAGCAATATCGAATATAGCCGGTGTATGAAGCCTTTCAATCTGGTCGGCAGGAATTCCGTCAACAATTACATATACTGCCTTCTTTGCCTTAGCAAACGTCTGTGCAGACAATAACCAAGGATATAACGCAAGTATAACCACCCAAAGAATTTTAAAAAAACGTTTGCTATCTGAATTCCGCAAACCGGCTTTTAAAAAAACATTTGTCCCCATTATAAAAAAAGTTTTAGAAAATTATTAACTGATGCAATCTAAATTTGCAATCATAATTTAAATTGATATTGTTTGACGATTTAAATCTATAACTTTTTTTTTAATTCATTGTTGTTTTAACAATTAATTATATTTAGTAAAACAGACACTTACTCTTGTGTGTACATCTCTTGTTTTCCTCATACTCTATGCTTGAATTTATAATGGAAGATAGTTAATATGCTCACGTGTTATCCCAAATCTCAGCTTTCGGTAAACGGAAATTACTTTTGTATTATTCTGCAAGACCTTTAAGAGATACATAAGGCGGTTCTTTAAATCCGTTCTTTTTTCACGTTCTTTAATTCTGTTCTTTCGAACAAATGCACTATATTTGTTTCATGGTGAATCAGGAAAAAAACTTATCTATTGAAACTTTGCGTGGTATCGCTATTTTATTGGTAGTGGTGGGGCATGTCATCGGTTCCGGACCTGGTGGGGGCATGAAAATTGATTTTCCACATCCATTGCGTTATCTTTACGTATGGATAGATTATATTCAGATGCCGTTGTTTACGGCTATTGCCGGCTGGGTTTATGCGTTGAAGCCTTTCTCTGCATCTTCCGGTTTTGGAAGTTTTGTCCGGAAGAAAGCTTTGCGTCTGCTGGTGCCGATGGCGGCGGTGGGCACGTTGTATTTTCTGGTACAGTATCTGATGCCGGGCACTAATAATAAAGGGGAGCTTAGCCAAATGTGGCGCATTTATGTATTCCCTTATACCATATATTGGTATCTGCCGTCGTTGTTCTTGATTTTTGTAGTGCAATGGTGGATGGACAGCCGGAAGTGGATGGACACTCCGGGCAAGTGGGCTGTTTGTTGCATTGTGGCGCTGATTTTCAGTAGGATAAATGATGTATGGATTCTGCATGAGGTTCCCGACCTGTTCAGTTTCAAGGGCGCTTTGGGACAGTTGCCCTATTTCTTTGTCGGCGTGGCTGCCTGCCGTTTTGCTGTGTCGCTCTACAGTCGTCTGGCTGTCAGGCGTGTCTTGCTTGCCGTGGCGCTATGGGGGATTGTCTTGATACAGATAGTGTGGTTCTATCCCGGTAAATACGCCTCTTTGAGCATGTTGCTTTATCCCGTGACGTTGATTCCCACCTTGTTCCTGCTGCTGGCATTGAAGTGGCACAACCGTTTTTTTGTCTGGATAGGCGGCTATGCGTACAGTATTTATCTTTTTCATGGTTTCGGTACTTCCGGTGGGCGGATTATACTGAAAATGATGGGGATTGATGCGATTGTCCCCATATTGCTGTCTGCAACTTTTATTGCAACAATCGGGCCGGTATTAGTAGACAAACTGTTTAACTGTTCCAAAATGCTGCGAATGCTATTTCTTGGAAGGAGATAATGCTCTCAGTCTGTTGCGCACCCTTATCATAAAACGCCGTAGCCACGGGAATGTTTCTCCCGACTTCAGATTATAGTATAGTGATTTGGATTCATAAATCATCTGGAAAGTTTCTGTACAAAGCACCGGTTTCTTGGTCAGGCGGTTGATTTCCGCAGCCTGCGGCATAGAGCTTTCTACAAACAGCATGTAGTCGGTGGATGAACCGTATTCTTTGGCTTTGAAGGAGGCGTGGCAATTCGCCCGTTGGCGTGCAGCCATATCCGGCAGGTCCAGCATGACGAGCTTATTGTATTTCACATGGTTCTTCTGGAGCCAGGCTTCCGTCTCCGGACGGTATTTCTCCAAGCGTGAAGTGACCAGTGTGCCAATGGTGACTTTGGGAATGAATAGCGGAAGAGCGTTCAGCAGGAAATGACGGTACTTCTCGCCGTCATCGTTCTCTTCCGGAGTGGGGTCTGCGCAAAGCACACCGTCGATGTCCATGCACGTTTTTTGCAGAATAGAGTGGTTCATGATGTTCCATTGGAAGAAACGGGGATAATCGACTATTTCGAAAAAATAATCAACAGAATGAGTGTGTAGTGGAACTGCATAAATGGCACAGTATTTGATGTTGTATAAATGTTCTATGTCCTTCAGGAGCTCGCGGCATTTCTTCACAGCTTTTCCCGTGGCTATGCTGTCGTCCACAACCAGTACTTTGTGTATGTGGGTCATGTTGAAAGTTTTCCCCCGTTCTCCGGTCTGATAAATATGCCCGTTGCGGAAAGAATCAATGTCCGTGACGGGCAGGTTCAGATAGAGTGCCAGCAGGTTGGCGGGAAACATGCCACTGCGGGGTACACCGACAATGAGGTCGAAATCCCGTGGCAGAATGCTGAGATGTTGCAGGATGCAATGGTTCAAGTCGTCTATGTTACGATAGTTCATGTAGTTTTCTTCTTTAGGAATGAGTCGATTATTTCATAGATTTTCTTCACGCTATGCCCCCAACTGTGGGTCTCGGCAAAGGCTATGCGCTGTTTGGCCAGTTCTTTGTCGTCAGCTTCGGTCACAGCACGGTCTATGGCCGCAAGCCATTCCTCCGGGTTGATGGCCAGGTGCGTGTGACCTGTGAATATGTTGCGCATGGTGTGGGTACTGGTTGCGACAGTGGGTTTACCCATAGCCAGATATTCGTCTATTTTCAACGGATAGTTGCCGTTGGTAATCTTGTTCACCATTTGCGGATTGATGCAGACATCGTAGGCAGCTATGTAGGCCGGTAATTCGTCCACTTTTTTTTGTCCGGTGAAATAGGCATTTTTCAAACTATGGATACGGTCCCGACGGAAAATGTCATCTTCCGGGCCGGTGAACACAAAACTATAATCGGGACGCTGACTTATTATCTGATAAAGCAGTTCTCCGTCAAGGCGGGTACTGTTTATCGTACCCATATATCCGATGATAGGATGTGGAATATTTTGTACATCATCGGGTGTTCCGTACTCTTTGGCGGGGTCGTATAGCGTCAGGTTTACTCCGGTTTCGATGGGGTAGGTATGGGGATTGTAGGCTTGCAACTCTGCGGCAAAACGGGTGGAGTTTGCCAGAACAATGTCTGCAGAGGCTGCTAATTCCGGCTCAAGACGGGTGCCGTGCCTGCGCCAGTAAGCTTCGCCTATGACGTAGTCGCGCCGATAATAGATGCTGACAGCCGGATGGATATACTCCTTCAGATAGCGGCTGCGGTAAATGTCTGTATCAATGAGGTGAATGTAATTCTTGAAGCCGAGCGCGGTGGCCTGCTCTACAATCCATCGGGCTATGCGGGCATTGTTTTTTCTGTTGACGATATTGAAAAGCGATGCGGGCAGGAAATTGGCCGAGAGCACGGTGAAAGGACAGTCCAGTACCCACATGTTGGCGTTGATTTGCCGGAGTGGTGAAGCCTCTCCTTTGATGACAGCCATACGCCGGATGTAGGATGGAGATTGTTTGTTCCCTCTCAGCCGGATGGAAATGTCCATCGGAGTGTTTATGTAGAGCACCCGGTTCTGCTTTGAAATTTCCAATGCAGTATTCTTGATGGTACTACCTATTTCGATGTCCCATGTTTGCAGGCTGGTGATGATGAAGTCTCTCATGATGTTTGCCGATTACTGGTGAATACTGTGATATATCTTTACATATTCTTCTGCTGTGTGTTTCCAGGAGAACAGTTTTACACGTTCCAGACTGTAATTTACTTGTTGCCGATAGAATGTTGCATCATTCTCCAGACGTAGCAAGGCATCTGCTATTTTTTGCGGTTCTTGAGGGTCGACTAAAATGGCACCTTTACCGGCAACTTCGGGCATTGCCGAAACGTTGCTCGTCACTACAGGAGTGCCGCAAGCCATAGCCTCCAGCATAGGAATTCCGAAACTTTCACGCAAGGAAGGATAGAGGAATGCAAATGCTGCATTATAAAGGGTTACTAAATCTTTGTTGCTGATATATCCCGGATAATACAGGTGTTTTTTTATCCCGGTGATTCCTTCTTGCTGAAGAAGCTGGTCGATATATTCTTCTTTTAAATCGGCAATGAGAAGGGGGCGTTTCGTTTGGGATGCTTGCAGATATAACGCGTATGCTTTCAGGGTACGCGCCGCATTCTTTTTGGGGTCTGTATTTCCAAGAAAGAAAAGAAAGTCCGGGTGCGGTATGTATTTCTGCACAATACTCTCATCGGGTGTTTCCTGCATCGTAAAGTAAGCGCTGTAGCCGTTGTACACGGCTTTAATGACTTCTTTGGGAAGCTGCAAAGCTTCCCGTATGCGGGTACACTCGAACTGCGAAACTGTAATAATCTTTCTTGCTTTCTTCAGGATGCGGGGAACAATCAGGCGGCGGTAATGCCATCCCATTTCCTGATAGAAGGAAGGACTGCGATGCTGACGCGGCTCCAGATAGATAATGTCATGAAGCGTCAGCACCAAAGGGATGGGACACCATAGCGGGGCTGTGTTCGATGTACAATGCAGCAAGTCCGCTTTCAGCTTCCTGGCGGCCCGGGGCAATGCTATCTGCTCCCACAGTGGATAAGTAGGGCAGCGAAGCTCAATGATATGGAGATTCTCCGATTCTTCCAGGCACCGGTCCTCTCCCGGGGCAACGAATACGTAATATTCATTACCGTCTTTCCGCTTTTGCAGTTCTTTCAGTGTTTCCAAGATGACAAAGTCCATGCCATGCTTGTCTTTGCGGAAAATGCGTTGGGCTTCGATGGCGATTTTCATTTTGCTGCCTTTCTTTTCTTTTTTCGTTTAAAGATTCTTGTGATGTGGCTCATGGAAGAGGTGACTACCAATATGGGCAGAGACCAGAAAGCGCTCCGGAACTTGCGGCTGATTTCCCCTTCGGGCATAGCCATCAAAAAAGTGATGAATAAAACGGCTAAAAGTGCATACCATTTTGTAGCAAGCGGCCACTCCAGGAATGTCATTGCCACGGCACATATCGTGATATATAAGATGAGCAGAAAACGGGATGGAAGTAGCCATTGGAATAATTTTTCGCATAAATCCCACTTTCCCTGTAAAAAGGTTATCGGAAATTGTTGCAATGCCAGTATGGAACTGCGATACTGTGAGCCCAGCCAGCGCTGGCGTTCTTTGCTGTACCCCGATGTATCATCCGTCTTTTTGCAATAGCAGACTATTTCTTCCATGTATTCGGTATATATGTTTTCCTTCAAGAGTTCCATTTCTGTAGCTTTGGCCAAATCGCTTCCTGATAATCTGGGAGCGATTTCCTGGAACATTTCAAAATCAAACATCATGCCCGAACCGATGAGGGCGGAGGAGAATCCCAGTGCCGTATGTGCCTTGCGGAAGAGGTGGTTGTTGATTTCTTCGCTGGTGGCGTTTAATACGGCGATGTTGGTATTCAGGTTTTCCGTCATGCGGTGGGCTTGGATGGCATCGCATCCGGAGTAGTAGGCGTTGTTGAAAAGCTCCAATGCGTTAGGAACAACTTTGTTGTCTGAATTGAATATGGTGATGGCATCGTACTCATGAGGAGAATAACGCTCCATAACCTGCTGTATGGCATATA
Organism: Bacteroides sp. Marseille-P8574; assembly: GCF_902825465.1. Lineage (NCBI taxonomy): Bacteria > Pseudomonadati > Bacteroidota > Bacteroidia > Bacteroidales > Bacteroidaceae > Bacteroides > Bacteroides sp. Marseille-P8574. The sequence continues at coordinate 396,792 of NZ_CADEBE010000002.1, read as the reverse complement.
TCTTTGTGCAATGCTCTTTATCGGGCACGACAATATTGACCGGCATCTGGAGCAGCGTAACTAAGTCTTCTTCGGACAGTTGTGTGGCAGCTACTGCGATGTCGTATTTTTCTCTCGGATACATCTGCGTATCAAGGAAATGATTGATGGACTCTATCACTTCCTTGCCGTTTTTCAACACAACAAAGAGGACCAGGAAATGATGTTGCTTGGGGGACGGTGGATAGGGATTCTTGTATTTCCGCAAGGAGGCCAATGCATAGATAAACAAGTAGGCTACGGGGATGGCCAGCAATAAGAAAAGAACCGCGTCTGTCATTTGCAAGGCATTGTTGTTCTCGTCCATCCACCAGTCGGGATTGAATATGGAAAAAATGTCGTTCATATATGTTTTCTATTTAATATTTTCTATTTCTTTTTCATTTTTTGTTGGGTCAGCAGTTGGTCGATATGCTCCCCATTAATCAGGACTGACAAAAATAAAATAACCATGAATCCTGTAGGGAATTGGAAGAAAAAAGCATTTCCATAGGCGCTTATCATTAGTCCGAAAATGCCGCAAGCAATGGCCGTGAGTATTCCACGTAGCTCGTTATTCTTAATCCGAAACATGATAAGATAGCAACCTCTTAACAATGTACTGACATATATGGTAAGAAAAAGCACTAATCCTACAATACCGGTTTCCATCCATATCTTGACATAAAAAGAATCATGGGGAATGAGTGTTGTGAGACGGGAACCATATTTTCTGGCTTCTACCCCTCCCAAACCGAGTCCTTCTCCGAAAGGTTTGTATTTTAGATATTCAGCCAATCTTTTTTGGTTTTCTTTGCGGACAGTGTATGAGGCATCTTCTGTAGGTCTGAAAGCTGTGCGCATGCGTCTGATTGAAGAGTTACTTTCACCGATATAGGTATGGGCGAAAAAGATATAAAAAAATAAGCCGAATATGACTGTAGCTCCCATGAGCTTGATATTTTTACTGAGGAAAGTAAACAATATGCTTCCTCCGATGGGGACAAACAGTGCACCGCGAGTTCCGGAAATGAACAAGGCATATATGGAACAAAGGGCAATAATTATATAATAGAGTCTTATGAAACGTTCTTTCACGAAGATAGCCGAGATACCGAACAGAATGGCAGCAAAACCCATGTTGGAACCGAAATTTCCAGCATCTGTGAAAAAGGAAAAATATCGGGTGACATCGGATAAAAGGTGTGTCTTGTACATTTCCGTTTCAATCAGCATGGTTGTTTCTGTCTCATCAAAACCTACATATTTCTGGTAAACAGTTTTGGCTACGGCTGTCAATGTGAATATGGACAGAAAAAGCATAATGATGCGCAATCGCTTATAGGAGGTCATTGTTAAAACGCCAATTAATGACATGACAAGGGTGCTGTATATGATTCCACGAGAGTAAATCCAAGCTTCCGTGAGAGCTGTTGGGTTTATGATTTCAGCCGCAGTATATATGGCCCATATGCAACCTCCAAACGTCAGAATATTTTTGGTGTATTTCCATGCAATCTTACCTTGTTGATGATAGGAATATATCAAAAGTGTTATAAGCAGGGTGACGGTTGCAACATCATACCAGACACTCAACCCACTACCTTGCGTGTATCTGTACCAGGGAATGAAAAAGTAATTGAATGTGAATAGGAAACATACACCGGCAAAAGGGTTTCTTAATGCTTGTATTGCTATTATCAAGAAGAAAGGGGAAAGGCAAACGTATGCAATGATATCCCAAGTACTGAATAATATGCTATAGATGAGTGCACCCAGTCCGATGATGAACACTAATAATGTTACCGCCAAGGGAGATATGCTATGTCCTTTGATATCCGTTTGCATTTATTTGACAGCTGCTGATTTTGATGTTAAACCTAATTGTGCCAACCGGCTGAAGAAACTGTGGACCGGAGTATGAGGAGGTAATTCTCCGGTAAAGCTTTCAACCACTTCGCGGTCTGCATTGTTGAGATACATAAATAGAGGAGTTCCTTCCAATTCTTCCTTTAACGGTTTCAATCGGGTGTCGTCATCTCTGCCCCACAATCGGGCAGCGTTGGCTATCAGCAAATTGAAATCTGCTTTTTTCAATACCGACATAGGTAAAGTGGCGGTACTGACAGCAGGATATTCCACTAAAATAATGTCCGGTATTTCTTCTGCTTCATTTAAAGCCCAGAAGTCAGACAATTCTTGAGCTTGTACATATCCCTTGTTTTGGGTGTCGAAATCGTGGTCGTATTTTACAAGGCGCACTTTCATACCCTCAGTTTCCCAGTAATCGATGAAATATTTGGCAAGGAATGATTTCCCTTCACGTTTCTCCATGCTGAGCAGGTTTATGACGGTGGGACGATCCGGATGTAAGTAGTTGTTGAATTGTCGGCAACTGTAGGCTGCGGCAAGCCGGTTGCAAGCCTTGAGGAATCCACGGAATTTTAAGTTGCTTACACCGTTGAATGCTGCAATGACAGATAGTCCGGTCAGACGTTTGCTGCGGTCAGGGTCTCGGAGAGTGCGGTCTAACAATTCAATCAGCAGGAAGTAACCGCTTATGAATATTAAACTGCCGAAGAATGCCGCAAGGACGTAGATAATTCTTTTTCTGCCATTGTCTGTCAGCGGATACTCGGGTGATGCTATGACCTGCAGGTTGGCAGTTGTCATCTTGATATTCTGCAAACGGAGGTGTGCTTCAGCAAGGCCTCCTATTTGTCGGCGGTAATTGTCTTCGGCAATGCCTACGGCACGTTCTTTTCGCTTGATTTGAGTGCCTACGGGTGAGAATTCCCGGTATTGGCCGATAATGTCCCGTTGGCGGTCAACCAATACTTTCACTTCAGCTTTGGCTTTCGCCTCATTGATGCATGCCGTCAGCCATTCTGTCACCATTTCTCGAATGCCTACACCCTCCTTGGAGAAACCATACTCGTTTAAATTATCGGAGAGATGGCTTATTTTTTCTTCTGCCTTTTGCAGAGCATCTTTTTCTCTTTGAAGTTTATCACTTTTCTTCTGACTTTGTTCTGTGGTAAAAATTTCTTGTTCGAGAATGCTTTGGTTCAAGGTGCTGACTTTTTCCAACTCTTGTAATAAATTCGTATTTGTGCGTATAATCTTGGCCCGTATGTCCATTTTATTCTCTAACATTTGGTGCAAGGCTACTGCACTTCCATAATTTCGTTGCACTGCTTCCATACGGTCGTCTGTCGCATATTTGGTCAAAGCCAATGCCTTGGATTGTTCGTCGTAGTTGATGACTTGTTTTTGAACACTATAGTCTGTCAAATCATCTTCTTCTGCAGTAAGTGCTTTTTTGGCTATTCGCACTTGTTCTTCAAAATAGGCGATAGCACTGTTTGTGGCACTGAACCGGAGTTGCTCATAAGCCTTTAACAGTTCATCTTCCAATATCTTGAGGGTGTTTTGCGTAATACCGGGATCGGAGGAGGTATATACCAATTCTATCAGGTCACTGGTACCCAATCGTTTAATGGTGATTGAATTTAATGCGTTATAGCTATAAAACGGATAAGGGCGGTTGAATATGGAATAGACAAAATTGCTACTGTTCTCCTTTCTGTAATTCATTAAATTAGTTACGGTTTTATCCAAAGAGGAACGGTCTACCAAAGCCAATACTTCTTTTGGAAGGATTTGGACAAGTTGTCTGTAATGTTTGGCTTGAATGTACATATTGTCTTTCCATTCATCACCGTGTACAAGATTGGTTGCAAGCAGTCGAACGGAAACCTTTGCCAAAGTGTTTTTGGACTTGCCAATATTAATGATATTGTCGAAAGTACTGTTGATGTTGATAAGCTGGCTTCCATCCAAATTGGTACTATTGGTTACGCCTGCATATAAACTACTGTTTACCGTATAACTGTATGGTAAAAATTGGGTAAAGTATATGACCAATGCCGTAACAAGAAGACTTCCCCACAATAACCAATAACGGATGCGGTAAAAGAAGCTTGCCAAAAATTGTACTATATTCATAATTAGTTTACTTGTCTGTTATAACTTTTACATTAGTCAACATTTCCAATAATACAATTGAATTGTGTAAAGCTACACGACTCTGCTCATACGTGGTCACGGCACCGGTGCGGCGCGCACGCTCTAAAGAAAGTGCAATGATGTCGATGGCTCCTTGTATGAAATTGTTTTCAGATATTTTCATTTGTGCATTATACAAGGCAGCCGTTTCTGCTTTGGCTTTGATGGTGGCTAATTGTTCGGTAACTGCATTGTAGGCTTCCAAGACCTTTAGTCTCCGTTCTTCCATGACATCTTCTTGTACATATTGCAATTGTTCTATCTGGTAGCGATAATCTTTCAGTTTCAACGGACGGTTGAATAGATCACCCAGGCTGACACCGACGCTGGCCCCGACATTGAAGTTGTGCTGGGCACTTGACATCGTTGTCTGGTACATAGGGGTGAACTCGTCACTGGCATTGCCTATGATGTTGTAGCGTCCGTAAGAATAGTTACCGTTCAGCCTGAAGTAGTTCCACCAATTCCTTTTTTCCAGGCGATATTGGTTCTTGACTTGCTCTACTTGGGATTGGGCTCTTTTTACTGACGCATTCTCTGTTACTGCATCAAGAAAGACGGATAGAGGAGGCAACTCTAAATTCTCAATATCTATTGATGTCTTCGAACTGATTAAACCCAATGTGTTGACTTCTATTTTTTTGTCCTCCATTTTGAGCTGTTCCAATATCTTGATGCGCTCCTCCCGTGTCAACTCCTGCTGCGCAGCCACAGACAAAGACACCCCCAACAATCCTAAGAGGATTACACTGTAAATGATGGAACTGATATATCTTTTTATTGTCTCTAAAGCCATATAATTCCTGTTATCTTTATTTTATACATTCTCTTTTTGTACAAATGCCGTCAGCGTTTTGCACAGTATCTTCATGTCCAGCCAGAATGAGAATTCTTTGGCGTATTTAATGTCCAGTTGTTTGCGTTCTTCGGCCGACATCTTCCCGGCGCCACCTCGTTTCTCCACTTGCCACAGTCCTGTCAGTCCGGCAGGGGCCATGAAGCGTTCGATATATGCGTCGCTGGTCAGCAGCTCGGCTTCGTAGAGGGGGAGCGGGCGGTTGCCCACGATGCTCATGTCCCCTTTGAGGACGTTGAACAGCTGCGGCAGTTCGTCAATGCTGTACTTGCGGATGAAACGGCCTACGCGGGTGACACGGGGATCGTTCTCTATCTTGACAAACGTATTCTGTTTTTCTTGGGCCTTCTTTTTAAGGAAATCTTCTTCGGAGATGACAAAATCGTCCGAAATCAGCAGGGTAGCCTCCTCTTCGGAAGTGCCGGTCAGGTCGTCGAAGCGGATATCGGGCTGCTCGTCCGTAAGCTCTTCCTCTATCTTATATTGGTTGAGGGCATTCAGTTCTTTCAGGCGCTTGTCTGCATTGGTGTACATGGAGCGGAACTTCAAGAAGTTGAATATCTGGTAGTTGCTGCCTACACGCTGGGATTTGTAAATCACTTTGCCTTTACTCTCCATGCGGATGGCTATGGCTGTGGCAATGAGTAGCGGAGAAAGCACAACGAGCACTGCACACGCAAACAGTATATCGAAGATACGTTTCCACATAGGCAGGTGGAAGGTGTTGAATATCTTACGGTGTGACTGGCTGAATTCCTGCAGTTTGTGCTCCTTGCGCAACCGGAGGAATTTCGTCATTTGCTGGAGGCTCTCTTCGCTGGCCATAGGGGAAAGGGTGTTGTTGACACCTGCCTGCAGATAGAGCTTGCGGTGTTCCTTCTGCAACCCTTCGGTGATGAGGATGATGTAGACACGGGGGAAGCGCTTGTGCAGGAAAGTGATGTCCTGGCTGTCCTTTTGAGGGGTACTTTCTTCGTAAAGAATGGATGTGTTGTACCGTTCGCGGATACCGTCGATGACTTTCGCCGCTTTGTTGCAGGATGAAACAGCCATGAACATGCCTCCCGCAATTTTGCTCAAGTGGCCGATGGTGACGCGGTTGCTACCTATGTAGATATAATATAACATATCCATTGATTTTGTTGTTTAGAGAAATTTCTTGATGCGGGCCTTCAGCTCCATAGGATTGAAAGGTTTCAGTATGAAATCCTCGGCTCCTGCTTCGAGCAGGTTGATGCGCTCGGTGGTACTTTCCTCACTGGAAAGCATCACAACCGGAATGTCCTTGAACAGTGAATTGCCTTTCAGATATGCCAGAAATTCACCTCCGGTCATTTTGGGCATGCGTATGTCCGAAATGATGAGAGCGGGCTCGTTCCCCTCATTCAGCCATTCTATGGCTCTGACGGGATCTTCGAAATAGACCAGCTCATTTTCTTTTCCTAAATAGACCGAGAGTACCTTGCCTATGGCAGGTTTGTCATCTACAAATAATATTTGTTTCATTGCTTATGATAATTGTTTGCTATATTTATCTATATACATTTTCTTCTACCGGGTGTTCGTACCATTCCGTATACTGGGTTCTGTCTTGGGCCCAATAGATGAATTCCGGATATGCGCTTGCTTCGGGGATATCAGTGCGTGAAATATTGATGGTTTCCTTGGGATAGCGGAAGCCATACGGCACGCAGATTGCCCATGTGTTGTTGCCTGCTAAGTCAAGATTCTCTTGCTGTATGGTTCCGGCGGCAGTGGCGCCATATCCCCAAAATTCGTAAAGATGAACTTCCATGCGTTGTTCCATGCTTTTATATTGATAACAGATGAAGAAGTCCAGATTGTCTTTTGAGAATAGGGGTTCTGTCCGGTTTTGGTCTGCCAGTTCAATAATGACTTTATAAGTATACTCTTTGGCGGTCACTCCAATGCCGGTATTTACCATCTTACCCGATTCAACTCCAAATACATTGTGTACTTCGCCTGCGATGGGGATTATGACATTCGGATCGGAATCTTCCATATAAGTAGCGTTATTGTACCTGAATTTGTTGTACGAGCTGTTGAATGACTCCTGGAAACGCGAATCGTCGCCTCCGGTCTTGATTTCCCGGATATCGGATTTATTGATTCCGGTAATCCGGAGCCCTACGCCCAACGGCTTGCTTGCTCCTGCCGCAGCAAGGGTCACGTCGAGCTGTATGCGCTTGATGTGGTTCGTCTTTTTCTCGCGGTGATAGTAGGTCTCCACGTCCAAGACCACGTCGTTGAAGTCATAGTCGCCTACCAACGGGAAGTTGTCTTCGAATACGTACGTATAGGAGACTGGGTCTGTAGGGGGCTCTGAGCCGGACTCGTTCGGAGTATTGCCTTCGCCCGTGCAGTCTCCGGCGGGAATGGTGATGGGGGATTCTCCCCATTTGGATATGGTTCCTTCGGTGTTCTTGATGGCATCAAGGAATTTGGCTTCCCACCAGATGTCCTCAGTGATATCATCGTCAATTTCTTTCACTTCATAATGAATGTTTCCCTGGCTGGAAAAATTCCCTATATCTTCAATTTTATTGATTTTTACCAGTGCATATTCATTGTTTGAGCCCATAAATTGTGCTTGTGACAATTCTGCTTCATCAAGTACGGTTATCATGGAGTTGTCACCCATTGTGATTCTGGTGTTGTAATTGTTGCTATGGTCCCCGAAATCCTCTATCTCTGCAGAAGAGGTGTCTCCCATGTTCAGTGTGCCTACAAATTCTTCCGTATATAGATAGCATCCGTTGTCTATAGTGATGTTGCTGTGGGTTTTCCCGATGTAGGCTTTGCCCTGGTTGATGAATTTGCATCCGCTGTCGAAATTCATTTCATCGACACGTACGGTACCGCAATTATAGAATACTCCTCCCTGGCTGACATGGAAATCATCTATTTCTATGGTGCCGGCATTGTAGTTGTAGCTGCCTCCGGATGCATTGGTCAATTCGATGTCGTTCCCTTTGATGGTTCCACCCGCGTAGACGATAAACCGGCTGGATTGCACTAAAGTGAAGGTGTGCTCGTCCGGTATCACGATTTCCCCTCCGTCAATCACATAGAATTCGAAGCCTCGTTCAACGGTCATGTTGTTTCCATTGGGTTCCCAGCTGCCTTCAATGATGATGATGGCCGGATTGTCACTTCCCATGCCGTCCTTGCTGATTTTATTCCTATATATATTGTCTTTGGAGATTTTGTAGGCTTTTCCGTTTTGAAAATCGGTATTCGGCCTTATTTCTTCGGCGCTTGATAGCATTGCGGTGATTTCCGCCTCAGACTTTTCCGGTGAATAGGTCTCGATGCTGACACTGCGCGTCCATGCGGTACGTGTAGTTGCAAGGGAATTGCCGAAAGCGGCATGGAGCTGACCGTTTTGGATGGATACATATTTTACTATGTTGCGGCTGTGTGTATCGGTGCGGCACACAAAAGCGCTCGTCAGTACAGAAGGGCAGTCCATGACGGTAGTAAATACTGTTGTATTATTGGCGGTGCCTTCTGCCAGCAGTTTGGCAGATGACCGGCTGATTAAGGGGTTCTTGTCGTAAATACGTATGGTATAGTCGATGCCGGTATCTTCGGATACAGAAACATTGACCCGGACCTGCTGAGTCATTTTCCAATCCATAGCCGGGTCTATGTTCTTGACCGGAAACCTGTCTTGATAGGCTGCTTTCACTTTTTCGGGGTTAAAAACATCGTCTTTACAACCCTGCAGCAGTATGCCTACTGTAAGAATAACAAGTGGCAGAAAGCGTTTGTATAGGGTATTTTCTCCCATATTTTACATTTGTTTTGCTTGATTGTAAGCAAAAGTACGTTTATTTAAACTAATAAGCTTTATTAATGGGGGATAAAAGCATGGTGATTAACCCTTTTTAACGCTTTTGTGCGAATAGATAAAACAAGTTTATTTTGAAAATTGTCAATATAACTATATACCCTCTGTGTTGCTGCTTTACTGAATCTTGGTGATTTCTCCTGCCAGGTCGGAATTCATGCGGTGGCGGATTTCGGCTTGGTCCAGTCCGTGTCCCAGGAGGAACATGAGTTTGGTGACGGCACATTCGGGGGTACTGTCATAGCCGCTGATGACACCTGCCTGGAGAAGTTGCAGACCGGTTTCGTAACGTCCCATCTCGACGGCGCCACTTTGGCATTGGGTGATGTTGACGATGACAATGCCACGTTCGCTGGCTTCTTTCAGCTGGCGGATGAACCATTCTTTCTGGGGGGCATTGCCGGAACCGAAGGTCTTGAGGACAACAGCTTTCAGGCCGGGAACATGAAGCACGGAGTTGATGATGCTTTCCTGGATGCCGGGAAAGAGGGTGAGCACTACGACATTGGTGTCGAAAAGGTAGTGCGGCTTCATGGGGCGTGACGGGTCGGGACGGTGGATGAGGTGCTCGTTATAACGGATATGGATGCCTGCCTTTGCCAGTGCGGGATAGTTGAAGGAGCGGAAAGCATTGAAATTCTCGGCATTGATTTTGGTGGTACGGTTGCCCCGCATCAGCTCGTTCTCGAAGAAGATGCACACTTCGGGGACGATAGGAGTACCGTCCGGATGCTTGGCGGCGGCTATTTCAATGGCGGTGATGAGGTTCTCTTTCCCGTCGGTGCGCAGGGTGCCGATGGGAAGCTGGGAACCGGTGAGGATGACCGGCTTGGAAAGGTTCTCGAGCATGAAGCTGAGTGCGGAGGCTGTATAGGCCATCGTATCGGTACCGTGCAGGATGACGAAGCCGTCGAAATTGTCGTAGTTGTAGTTGATGATTTTTACAATCTTTGCCCAGAGGGAAGGTTCCATATCGGAAGAGTCGATAGGCGGGTCGAACTGATAGGAAGAGATGCGGTAGTTGAAGCGCTTCAGTTCGGGGACATGCTGCAGCAGTTGGTCGAAGTTGAAGTTCTCAAGCGCACCGGTCTCGGGATTTTCTATCATTCCGATAGTTCCACCAGTGTAAATCAATAGTACGGAAGGGCAATCGACTTTCATAAATTTCGTATTTGGGTTCTTTTTGGGGTACAAAGATAGCGAAAAAAGTCATGAGTGATATCACTCATAACTTTCTTACCTCTTCTTTCAACTGCCTGATAGCTTTTTCCGCATCTCCTTCCTTCTCGTTGAGCAGCGTGACGAAGCGGCTGCCGATGATGGCACCGGATGAATGGGTGCAGGCGGCATCGAATGTCTGCTTGTTGCTGATGCCGAAGCCTACCATGCGTGGATTGCGCAGGTTCATATCTTTTATCTTCTTAAAGTAGGCTTGCTTCCGGGTGTCGAAGTCTTTCTGGGCACCGGTGGTGGCGGCACTGGACACCAGATAGATGAAGCCGTCGGTGTGGGCGTCTATTTCGCGGACGCGGGCTTCGCTGGTTTCGGGGGTGATGAGCATGATGACACGGATGTCATACTTCGAGGCGATGGCTTTGTAACTCTTTTCGTAATCGCGGAAAGGGAGGTCGGGAATGATGACGCCGTCGATGCCGCATTCCACGCACTTCTGGCAGAAGGCTTCGAAGCCGAACTGCATGATGGGATTGAGGTATCCCATAAGGACAAGCGGGATGCGGACATCGCGACGGATGTCGCGCAATTGTTCGAAAAGCAGACGGAGGGACATGCCGTTGTGCAGGGCGCGGGTGGCGGCATTCTGGATGACAATGCCGTCGGCCATGGGGTCACTGAACGGAATTCCGATTTCAATCATGCTGACTCCGTTTCTTTCGAGGGCACGGATAACGTCGGCAGTACCGTCGAGGTTGGGACAGCCTGCACAAAAGTAAATGGACAGCAGATTCTTGGGGCTGTCCTGGAAAAGTTGGTTAATGCGGTTCAACATACTATTTACAATTTTACAATTTACTATTTACTATTTGGCTGCGCAATATATGCTGCATGTTACGATTTACAATTTTACAATTTACAATTTACTATTTGGCTGCGCAATGTACGCCGCATGGCAAATTGTACATTGTACATGGTAAATCGTAAATCGTCAAATAGTAAACCCATCGAGTTCTTTCAGGAAGTTTGAGATGCGTTCCACATCCTTTATTCCCGGTGTCGTCTCGAAACGGCTGTTGATATCGATACCTGCGAAATAGGGGTGGCGGAACTCCCGCAGGGCTTTTACGCTGTAGGGGTTGATGCCGCCGCTGAGCAGGAACGAGGTGGGACCGTTGTAGCGGTGCAGGAGGTTCCAGTCGAACTGGTTGCCAGAACCGCCGTACTGCGGGGTCTTGGTGTCGAAGAGGTAATAGTCGCACAGACCATTGTAGGCAGATACGGAAAGCAGGTCCTTGGGCAGCAAGATAGAGAAAGCCTTGATGAGGTGCAGGCCTGCATTGCGCAGGGAACGGCAGTACTCGGGAGCTTCATTGCCATGCAGCTGGATGTAGTCAAGGCCGAAACGGTCGGTATACATCAGGATGTTTTCCTTACTTTCGTTGACAAAGACACCGACGCGCTTGGCGCAGGCTGGCAGATACCCGGGCATCTGGCACAGACAACGGGGAGATTTGGGGTAGAAGATAAAACCAATCATATCTACACCTTGCAGTTCTACATTGCGGATGTTTTCTGCTTCGGTCATTCCGCATACTTTGATGAGAGGAGACATTTTATTTACTATTTACTATTTACTATTTACAATTTGGCTGCGCGATGTAACGCTGTATGAGAGACTTTTGTATTTACAATTATCAACTTTCAACTTTCAATTATTAATTAAGAGACTGTCTTGGATGAACTTTTTCAGGGTTTCGCCCGGGTTGGCTGTTTTCATGAAGGTTTCGCCGATGAGGAAACCGCGGAAGCCGGTGGCACGCAGGCGGCAGATGGTTTCGGGGTCGGAGATGCCGCTTTCGGAAACAAGGAGCGGGGATGCCGGTCCGTGGGTGGCTTCGCGCAGTTGCCGGGCTATCCGGAAGGAGTTTTCCACATCGGTGACGAAAGAGCCGAGGTTGCGGTTGTTGACACCCACCATGTCGACCTCCTTATTTATATAGGAGAGTTCCGAAGGGCTGTGGATTTCGAGCAATACCTCCAGCCCGAGTTCGTGGGCTTGGGCGGTGAGGGTGTTGCACTGCTCCGGACTGAGGCAGGCGGCAATGAGCAGTACGGCGTCGGCACCTACGATGCAGGCTTGCAGAAGCTGGTACTCGTCGATGATGAAGTCCTTGCGCAGAATGGGGATGCGGACGAGCGGACGGACCGTGCGGATGTCGCGCAGCGTACCGCCGAAGAACTTCTCATCCGTCAGGATGGAGAGGGCGGCGGCGCCGGCGGCTTCGTAGGAGGCGGGTATTTCCTCTGCTTGGGCAGCCTCGTTTATCCAGCCTTTGGAGGGTGAACAGCGTTTGAACTCGGAGATGATTCCTGTAGAAGAAGCGGCAAGGGCCTGCTTCATGCTGCGGCGGTGGACCGCATTCTCCCGGATGATGACTTCGGCTTGCTCCTGCAACTGCTTCGGAGAGACGGTTTGCTTCTGCAGTTCAATCTCTGTTTGCTTATGGGCGATGATTTCGGACAGTATATCTTTCATTGCTTCATTTATTAATCTCGATAAATTTTTTCAGTGTAGCCAGCGCCCGTCCGCTATCCAGTGATTCGCGTGCGATGGCGATGCACTCTTCAATCTCTTTCTGCGGCTCCATCACCTGGATGGCAAAGGCGGCGTTGACAATGACGCATTGCGTTTGTGCAGGTGTGGCATGCCCCGTAAGGATATTGTCGAAGATGCGGGCGGCATCTTCCTTGCATGCGCCACCGAAGAGTTCTTCGGGACGGGCATCTTTGAAGCCGAGGGCCTGCGGACGGTAGATGCGCTCGTAATTGCGGGTCATCACCTTGAACTCGTCCGTCAGGGAGATTTCGTCGTAGCTGTCGAGGCTGTTGACTACGGCAAAGTCAATGCCGAGCTTATAGAATACGTTGGTGTATAGGCGCATCTGCGAGAGGTCTGCCACACCGAGCAGCTGGTATGCCGGGCAGCATGGATTCACCAGTGGGCCGAGCAGATTGAACAAGGTGCGTACTCCCAGCGTCTTGCGTACGGGACCGACAAACTTCATCGCCGGGTTGAAAAGTTGGGCATGAAGGTAGGCGATGTTGCACTCCTCCATGCTGCGTTTCAGCGTGTCGGGGTTGTTGGTGAAGCGTACGCCGTGCTGCTCGATGACATTGCTGGCTCCGCTCACGGAAGTGGCTCCGTAGTTGCCGTGCTTGGCAACCTTGTAGCCGGCTCCCGCCACTACGAAGCAAGCGCAGGTGGAGATGTTGAAGGTGTTCTTTCCGTCACCGCCCGTACCTACAATGTCGATGGGGCGATAGGGGGCGAAGTCGATGGGAAGGCGTGTCTCCATCAGTGCTTCGCGGAAACCGATAAGCTCGTCCACAGTGATGCTCCGCATCTGGAAGGCAGTGAGCAAGGCTGCTATCTGCGCCTCAGGATACATTTCCTTGGTGATGTTGAGGAGGATTTGTTTGGTTTCCTCCGACGTGAGCTCTTCGTGATTGAAGAGACGGGTGAGTATTGCTTTCATCTATTTATTTACGATTTGACGATTGAATTTACTCTTTTTCTGAAGTGCCTCATTTGAAAAGCCAGTTTTTTACGATTGTTTTTCCGTCGGGTGTCAGTACCGATTCAGGATGGAACTGGATGCCGTGTATGTCATACTCCCGATGTTTCAGCGCCATGATTTGTCCTTCGGGGCTGATGGCGGTAATGGCAAGTTCGTCGGGAAGCTCCTTCGTATCCACTACCCAGGAGTGGTATCGTCCGACGGGAATCCTATTGGGTAAACCGCAGAAGATATAGTCTTCTTCGAGAGAAATACCTTTATAATCCTTTCCCCCTAATCCTTCATCCCTTGTCCCTAGTCTTTCCTCCTTCCTCCTTATCTCCGTCTGTACCCCATGGAGCACCTCTTCCAGATTGACCAGCTTTCCACCGAACGCTTGTCCGATGGCTTGTTCGCCCAGACAGACACCGAGTATGGGTTTCCGTCCGGCATAGGTGCGGATGACATCCAGCAACAGTCCGGCTTCCTCGGGGACACCGGGGCCGGGTGAGAGGATGATTTTATCGTATGGCTCCAATTCTTCGAGCCGGAATTTATCGTTGCGCAGCACATCCACTTCTGCGCCAAGCTCTTTCACCAGATGGGCAAGGTTGTAGGTGAAGGAGTCGTAATTGTCTATGATAACTGTTTTCATCTTTTGTATTTACAATCTATTTTATTTACTATTTGACGATTTACGATGTACGATTGAAGTTACTTTATTTACGATGTACGATTTGGCTGCGCAATGTACGCCGCATGGCAAATCGTACATCGTAAATCGTCAAATAGTACATGAACTCACATTTTTTCCGCCATCTCAATCGCCTTTTTCAGTGCGCCGAGCTTGTTGTTCACCTCTTGCAGTTCGTACTCGTCGTTGCTCTTGGCTACGATGCCGCCGCCTGCCTGGAACCAGAGGACACCATTGCGGCTGACAAAAGTACGAATCGTAATCGCCTGGTTCAGCGAGCCGTTCAGTCCGATGAAACCGATGCAGCCTCCGTAGGCTCCACGGTTGTGCGGTTCCAGCTGGCTGATGAGCTGCATGGCGCGTACTTTCGGGGCGCCGCTCAGGGTACCGGCAGGGAAGGTGTCGATGAAGGCCTTGACGGGGTCGGCCTCTTCGCGGAGCGTTCCGCTGACACGGCTGACGAGGTGGATAACATGGCTGTAATACTGCATCTCCTTATAGAAGTCCACCTTTACATCGTGGCAGTTGCGGGAGAGGTCGTTGCGGGCAAGGTCCACCAGCATCACGTGTTCGGCGTTCTCTTTGGGGTCGTCGTGCAGGTACCGGGCATTGAGGGCGTCCTGCTCTGCATCGCCGGTGCGCTTCGTGGTTCCGGCAATGGGGTCAATATAGGCATGGCGGCCTTCGATGCGGCAATGGGTTTCGGGAGACGAGCCGAAAATGCGGAAGCCCCCGAAGTCGAAATAGAACAGATAGGGAGAAGGGTTGATGCTGCGCAGGGCACGGTAGAGCTTGAAGTCATCGCCCGTGAAACGCTGCTCGAACCGGCGGGAGAGGACTATCTGGAAAACGTCGCCGCGCAGACAGTGGGCGATGCCCCGGCGGATATTCGCCTTGTGCTCCTCGTCCGTAAGCGGAGAGGTGGTGGGGCCGATGGCGCGGAAATCGTAGGCGGTGTAGTTGCGGTTATGGATGGCCTTCTGCACCTGGTCCAGTTCGCTGGTCTCGCCGGGCGCCAGCATCTCGAGGAGCAGCATCTCATTCTTGAAGTCGTTGAAGACGATGAGGTACTTATATAATATGTACAGCATGTCCGGCGCATCGTTGGTAGCTTCGCGGCTGTCCTTCACAGGGATATTCTCGAAGTAGCGGACCGCATTGAAGGAGGTGTATCCGTAGAGTCCGCAGTAATTGCTGTATTCGCCCTCCACGCGGAAGTGGGCAAGGAAATCGTTCAAGGCATTCTCTACCCGGTATGCATCGGTTATGGGATGCTCTTCGCGGCTGTCGTCCGGCAGGCGGAAGATAGCCGTGCCGTGGTCTATGCTGACACTTGCCAGCGGACACAGAGCGATGAACGAGCGGTTGTTCTCACTGCCGTGATAGTCGGAACTCTCCATAAGTGCGCTCTGCGGAAAGATGTCGCGCACCTTCAGATACGTGCTCACCGGCGTATGCAAGTCACCGAGCATGGTGCGGCTGACTGTTTTATAATCATATTGTTTCATTGTATCTTGTATTTTATTTCATTGTATCTCGTATTTTCAAATAGCTCATCACTTATCACTTATAACTCATCACTCAAATACGTCTCTATATCCTTATCCCCCCGTCCCGACACCGTCAGCACCACCACGTCCGTCGGCTTGAACCTCATCTTCTCCAGCGCACCCAGTGCGTGGGCACTTTCCAATGCGGGGATGATGCCTTCGAGCCGGGTCAGTTCGTAGGCGGCGCGGATGGCTTCGTCGTCGTTGACGGCGAGGACGATGGCACGCTTCTGCTTGGCAAGGTTGGCGTGCATGGGGCCGATGCCCGGATAGTCCAGTCCGGCAGAGATGGAATAGGGCTCTTCTATCTGTCCGTCCTCGTTCTGGATGACGTAGGTGCGCGAGCCGTGGATGATGCCCATCTTGCCGAGGGCGATGGTGGCGGCTGTCATTCCCGTTTCAATGCCTTTTCCTCCGGCTTCGGCGAGGACGATTTGCACGTGCGGGTCGTTGACGTAGTGATAGATGGTGCCGGCTGCATTGCTTCCTCCACCTACGCAGGCGATGAGGTAATCGGGGCAGCTACGTCCTTCATGCTCAAGAAGTTGTTTCCTGATTTCTTTGCTGATGACAGACTGCAGGCGTGCCACCATGTCGGGGTAGGGATGCGGGCCGACGGTGGAACCTATCACGTAGTAGGTGTCCGACGGATGGCAGCACCAGTCGCGGATGGCTTCGTTGGTGGCGTCCTTCAACGTCATATTGCCGCTGGTGACGGGAACGACGGTGGCGCCGAGCATCTTCATCTTCTCCACATTGACGCGCTGGCGCTCTACGTCGGTCTTACCCATGTAGACGATGCATTCCATATTCATCAGGGCGCAGACGGTGGCTGTGGCAACGCCGTGCTGTCCGGCTCCGGTTTCGGCGATGATGCGGCGCTTGCCCATGCGGCGTGCCAGCAATACCTGCCCGATGCTGTTGTTGATTTTGTGGGCACCGGTGTGGTTCAGGTCTTCACGCTTGAGGTAAATCCGGCAGCCGTACTTCTCGGACAAGCGGTGCGCCAGGTAGAGTGGGGAAGGGCGTCCCACATAGTCGCGCAGCAACTGGTCGTATTCACGCTTGAAGTCCTCACTTTGCAGCACCTTGAGGTAGGTGTTCTGCAACTCTTCTACACATTTGTGGAGGATTTCGGGAACGTATGCCCCGCCGAACTCTCCGTAATAACCTTCTTTGTCAACTAAGAAATTCATCATGTTATTTACTATTTGACGATTTACTATTTACTATTTCAGAAATCAAAACGCATTATTGCTTAAACGAAAAAAGCCCCGTCGCTTGGTGCGACAGGGCTCTTTTTGTTTTTTACTATATATTACATATATACATACGAGCGCTGCTCCCTTACGACTGTCGGAGTTGTAACGGGTGCCACCACCAATATGTATTTACGAACATTGTTTTCATTGACTTTTTTTGTTTTATCAGCGGCAAAGACAGTGCAAACCGAATGTATAATAAAATGAACTTGTTCATTTTTTATGCTGAGGTGCAGCCTGTCTTCGTTTTCGCGACAAATATAAGCACTTTGTTTTAACTGCCAAAATAAATATGACTTTTTTCCCGGATTAAAACATTTTTCTTGAAATATTGTTCTTATAGGTGTAGTAAAAACGAATATTCATTCAAAAAAAGAAAGGAACAGACTATGAATAGAAAACATTTAGTTGCCATAGGCGTGGTTATTGCTGTACTATTGTTATTATACTGGCTCTTTGTGGCCGAAGATATGAATGCCTGGCTGAATGTAAACTGATTTTTCGGGATTTTCATGTGGAGTTATTCGGATAAAGATGTATCTTCGCAAAAAAACATAGACTCATGAAAGGATTAAGTTACTCATTTTTGCGTGCAATATGTGCACTGGTTATCGGTTTGGTGCTGGTGATGTTTCCCGACCAAGCCGGTGATTATTTTGTGATTACGATAGGTGTCATCTTCCTGGTGCCTTCGCTCATCAGCATCATAGGCTACTTTGCACAGAGCACGGAGATGCGCCGCCGCTTCCCTATCGAGGGAGTAGGCAGCCTGCTGTTTGGCTTGTGGCTGATTATTATGCCCGGTTTCTTTGCCGATTTGCTGACATTTGTATTGGGATTTATCTTGGTGATGGGAGGAGTGCAACAGATTGCTTCGCTTTCCGCTGCCCGTCGCTGGATGCCGGTACCGGGAGGTTTTTATGTGGTTCCGGTATTGATTCTGCTTGCCGGCTTGGTTGCGCTGTTTAATCCTACGGGAGTACGTTCCACGGCATTTATCATTATCGGTATCAGCAGTCTGGTCTATGCGGCTTCGGAACTGCTGAACTGGTTCAAGTTTACGCGTCGCCGTCCCAAAGCACCGGGTACAAAGGACTCCTCTTCAAGAGAAATCAATAACATTGAAGATGCTGAAATCGTAGAATAAAAAACAGACCATGCGTTGGTTGTAAACAGATGGTCTGTTTGCCCTGAACGCATGGTCTGTTTGCATTGAATAGATGGCCTGTTTCAATCAAGCGGACCATCTGTTCTTTTTATTCTTGCAGCCACTTGTTTATCAGTGAAATGGCTTCTTGCTTTTGAACGTCGGGCAGTGTGCCGATGCGTGCCCGATGGCTTCCGCCGGGCTCTACGAATACATGGATGTTCTTCTTCCCTTTCAGCCAGGTCACTCCGGCAGCCGTCCACGGGTCGTTCTGTCCGTAGATGAATATCATTTTCGGGTCATTCTCTTTCAGGAACTTCGTGATTTTCTTGCTTAGGGTCTTGTCGAAGGGCATGTCTTTCAGCTCTTCGGGAAGCATCAGGCGATGCAGGTAACCCTTGCTCGATTGGATGGAAAGATACTTCTTGAAAGGTTTCGTATCGTAGCCATAATAGCCCAGCTCGCGGGCGGCCTGTACGAAGAACGAGGCTGTGGGACTGTCGGCAATGAAGTAGTCGGGATTACTGATGTCGAGCAGATGGGCAAATATCTCATCGTCCGAGGCCGTGGTTGCGGGAATGCTGCTGACGGGAGTTCCCCACTGCCAAAGGGCAAAAGAATACTCCAGCACGCAATAGTCGTATATCTCTTCAACGGGCGCACGGAACTTGAGTCCTTTTTCATCGCAATATTTCTCAAAGCGGGGGAGCAGTGCGGCTTTCCGTTTCAACACTTCCAACTGGAAGTCCTCAATCCGTTTGCGGTCCTCCGGAGTAGACACTTTCCTGAGGAAAGGCTCGTGGCGTCCGTCTTCCACCCCGTAGCAGAGCGGAGCTACATAAGGCACGGAAATATCCACGTCGTCCGGATAGAACGTGCGGTAGAGCAGGGTAGTCTGTCCGCCCTTGCTGATGCCGGTCGCAATCCATTTGCCGGGATAGATGCTTTTAAAGGCGTTGCGGACGGCGTGCAGGTCGTCGGCAGAATTCTCGGCGGTGAGGTATTGCCAGTCTTTAGGCTCAGGGGTGGATTCCAGGAAATAACGGTATTCCACAAAAATCATGTTGGCATCGAGCAGCTCTGAAAGTTCCTCGCGATACTTGGGATTGAGGGCATAGGCGGCTCCATAGCCTTCGGTTACAATCACCGTGGGACGGTCGAAGCCGACGTGGGAGACAATCACGCGCTGGCGGAAACTGCCCTTTTCGGGACAACGGTGGTCCAACGGCTGGGTAAAATAGGTTACATACTTCTCGGAGAACCGGGTGGACTCCAACGGACGGGTTTCCGTAATGGCGGAAATCCGACCCAGTTTTTGCTGCAGATCGGTTTGTGCCGGGGCAGCAGCCGAAACGAACAGCAAGGCAAACAGCAGGAACGCTGCATAGCAGTTACGTAAATTCTTCATGATGACAGGATTGTTTTATCTGACGGGCAAAGATAGGTTATTTCCCGCTTACCGCCAACAGTTGGCATGGACGAAAAAAGAGAGAGAACTGCCTCGCGGCACCTCTCCCCCCTGCAAACTTAAAACAACCAACAAAAGAATGAGATAGGGATTAAGGATTCATCCTTCATTTTTCATCTTATAAACAGTAACTCGCGATATTTGGGCAACGTCCACATCTGATTGTCGACGATGAGTTCCAGCTTGTCGATGTGGTAACGGATTTCCTCCATCATCGGTACGATGTTGTCGTGGTAGGCGATGGCTTTTTCACGTTCACTCTCAATTTTGTTGGCCACTTTGCGCGCCTCGATCATGGCATCCACATGCTCCTTGATGAAGGCGGTACGGTCGGCAATCTCTTCGATGAGTTCCAGATTCTTGGCAGACAGTTTTGCAGCCTTCTCTGCGAGGAACAGGTCTTTCATCTTGTAGACGTTGTCAATCAAATCCGACTGATACTGTGTAGCTACGGGGATAATGTGGTTCATGGCCAAATCTCCGAGCACGCGGGCTTCAATCTGTATTTTCTTGGTGTACATTTCCCATTTCACCTCGTTGCGGGCTTCCAGTTCCTTCTTCGTCATGACACCGATGGACTCGAACATCCGGATGCTCTCCGGTTTCAGGTAGTTGTCGAAGATGACGGGAACACTTGTCTCGCAGTCCAGACCGCGGCGGGCTGCTTCGGCTTTCCATTCATCGCTGTAACCGTTGCCGTCAAAGTGGATGGGTTTGCAGACTTTGATGTACCGGCGGATGACTTCGAGGATGGCGGAGATTTTCGGCTCACCCTTTTCAATCAGTTCGTCCACATCTTTCTTGAATTCCACCAACTGCTCGGCAAGGGCGGAGTTCAGCGCAATCATGGCACTGGCGCAGTTGGCCTCGGAACCCACGGCGCGGAACTCGAAGCGGTTGCCGGTGAAGGCGAACGGGCTGGTGCGGTTGCGGTCGGTATTGTCTATCATCAGTTCCGGAATCTGCGGGATGTCCAGTTTCATGCCTTGCTTGCCGCTGAGGCTGACGAGATCGTCCTTGGTGCTCTCTTCGATGTGTTCCAGCACCTGGCTCAACTGCTTGCCCAGGAAGGAAGAGATGATGGCCGGAGGCGCTTCGTTGGCACCCAGCCGGTGGGCGTTCGTCGCACTGGAGATGGAGGCTTTCAGCAATCCGTTGTGACGGTATACGGCCATCAGCGTATTCACTACGAAGGTGATGAAACGCAGGTTCTCTTCGGGCAGTTTGCCGGGTGCGTGGAGCAGGATACCGGTATCCGTACCCAGCGACCAGTTATTATGCTTGCCGCTACCGTTGACACCCTTGAAGGGCTTTTCGTGCAGCAGTACGCGGAAACCGTGGTTACGTGCCACTTTACGCATCAAGGCCATGATGAGCATGTTGTGGTCTACCGCCAGGTTGCATTCCTCGAAGACGGGAGCCAGCTCGAACTGGTTGGGAGCCACTTCGTTGTGACGGGTCTTGACAGGGATGCCGAGTTTCAGCGATTCGATTTCCAGCTCCTTCATGAAAGCGGCCACACGGCTGGGAATAGCTCCGAAGTAGTGGTCTTCCAACTGCTGGTTCTTGGCGCTGTCATGGCCCATCAGCGTGCGTCCGGTCATCAGCAGGTCGGGGCGTGCGGCGTACAACCCTTCGTCAACCAGAAAATATTCCTGCTCCCAGCCCAGATAGGCAACCACTTTCTTTACTTCCGGATTGAAATAGTGGCATACGTCGACGGCAGCCTTGTCTACGGCACGCAGGGCTTTCAGCAACGGTGCCTTGTAGTCCAGAGACTCACCGGTATAGGCGATGAAAATAGTCGGGATGCAGAGCGTGTCGTCTACGATGAATGCCGGGGAGGAGGGGTCCCATGCCGAGTAGCCACGTGCCTCGAACGTATTGCGGATACCGCCGTTCGGGAAACTGGAAGCGTCCGGTTCCTGCTGCACGAGCAGTTTGCCGGTGAATTCCTCCATCACGCCGCCTTTGCCGTCGTGTTCCACAAAAGCATCGTGCTTTTCGGCAGTACCTTCGGTCAGCGGATGAAACCAGTGCGTATAGTGGGTCGCCCCCATTTCAACCGCCCATTTCTTCATACCTGCGGCAACCTCGTCGGCTATGCTGCGGTCCAGCGGAGCTCCGTTGTCAATCACATCCGTCAGTTTGGCATAGACCTTGCTCGGCAGATAGCGGAACATCTTCTCCTTGTTGAATACATACTTGGCAAAATACTCTGACGGACGTTCCGCCGGAACTGCCACTGCAACGGGTTTCTTCTTAAACGCCGTTTCTACTACTCTGAATCTCAATTTTGACATAATACCTTAGAGTTGTAATTGTTGGTTTAATAAAACATAAAATCATTAGCGTAGAATACAGTCTGGAATACCAGGAAACCTTCCGTGGGAAGCCCGCCTCCGTCGTAGAACGAGAGGTCGAAGAAATGGGGCATTCCTATGAATCCGCCTGCACCGAACATCAGTCCGAAACCGATGAACCAGTGGAGCAGACAGCCAAACATGAAGTCAACGAAGTTCTTCATCTGGATATTGGCCGTATTTTTTACTCTTGCAAAACCGGCTTCGACCAGTGTAAAGCCCGGCTGCATGAAGAATACCAGCGATATGGCAAGGGCCATACGCAGTCTGTAGAGACTGTATTTACTATTTGCCTTTCGGCGTGTGTAAATCATAGTTCTTTGCTTTTAGAAGCTTAGTCCGACTACAAAGTATGCACCTTCAGACCTTGGATTCCAGGTTGCTTTGGCAAACAACGGGAGGGAGAAGGAATCGGTGATTTTGATGTCTTTTGATACTCCCAGGCTGACGTCGCATACGGCAAATCCGTTGGCTCCATAGAAGTCCGTGGCCCAAGGGGTAGCGCCTATCTCGGCCGTCCAGTCCAGTCCGCCCAGTGTGAAGGGAGCTGCTACGGAGATGTAGGATGAATAAGCACGGTCACCGTCTTTGTCAACACCGTCGTCGCCTGCAAAGTTGGTGTACCAGTTTACGGCTACGGGGCCGAAATCATAGCCGATTTGCGCTTCGAACAGATGTGAGTTGGCAGCATTGTGTGCGCCGTACTGGAAGTATTTGGCTGTCACCCCATCTCCGGTCACATTGTACCAGTAGTCCGTCACTGATACGCTGAAGCCTCCGATTGAATATCCCAGTATGAGGTCGAACTCTTTCGTGTCCGAACTCTCGATGCCTACGGAGCCCCAAGCTCCCAGAGAGAAACCTTTGTAGGCGATGGATGCGCTCGGCTGGAGGCTTACCCCTCCCAAATCCTGGCCACGCCACACGTAACCGCTTACGAGGTCGACGCCTACCGACGCTTCCACTTTATCCTGAGCCTTTGCCGTGAAAGGCATTGCCATTGATAATAGCGCCATTGCCATTATTACCCATTTTACACTTCTTGTTTTCATACCTTTTTACCTTTAAGTTTAGAAAAATTCCGGATGATCAGTCCGACTCGATTATAACAAGTACCTCGCTAATTCAATTGTTTTTTTATTTCAGCCACTTCCGGATGCGCTTCATGGCTTCCACGCAATCTTCATGTTTGCCGAAGGCCGTCAGCCGGATATATCCTTCACCGCTGGGGCCGAAACCTACACCCGGTGTGCCCACTACATTGGCTTCGTACAGCATTTGTTCGAAGAACCGCCAGGAGCTTGTTCCGTCGGGTGTTTTCAGCCAGATGTAAGGAGCGTTCACACCACCGTAGACTTTCAGCCCGGCCGTTTCAAGGCCCTGCTTCATGGTCCGGGCATTGTCCATATAATAATCTATCGTTTCCTTTATCTGCCGCTGTCCCTCCGGTGTGTAGATGGCTTCCGCCGCCCGCTGGGTGATGTAGCTGGTACCGTTGAACTTGGTAGATTGGCGGCGGTTCCAGAGCTTGTTCAGTGGGATGCGTTCGCCTTCCAGCGTGGCGGCAGTGAGTTCTTTCGGCACAACGGTGTAGCCACAGCGTACTCCCGTGAATCCGGCAGTCTTCGAGAAGCTGCGGAACTCGATGGCGCATTTCTTCGCTCCCTTTATCTCATAGATGGAGTGGGGCACGTCGTCTTCGCGGATGAAGGCTTCGTAGGCGGCATCGAACAGAATCAGCGTGTCGTTGGCGAGCGCATAGTCCACCCATTTCTTCAGCTCGAGCTTGGTCAGGGTGGTGCCCGTGGGGTTGTTGGGGTAGCAGAGGTAGACGATGTCGATGCGCTTGTCCGGAATCTCCGGGATGAAGTCGTTCTCGGCGGTACAAGGCATGTAGGTGACGTTGCTCCACTGGCAGTTTTCCTCCAGTACTCCGGCACGTCCGCACATCACGTTGCTGTCTATATAGACCGGATAAATAGGGTCGGTCACTCCCACGCTGTTGTCGTGGCGGAGAATGTCGCCGATGTTTCCCGTGTCGCTCTTTGCTCCGTCGTTCACGAAGATTTCCGTAGGACCGAAGTGGATGCCTCGCGGAAGGTAATCGTGCTTGAGGATGGCTTCTATCAGGAAGTCGTATCCCTGCTCGGGACCATATCCACGGAATGTCCGTGCGTCAGCCATCTCCTCCACTGCCTTGTGCATCGCTTCGATGCAGACTGGTGGCAGTGGCCGGGTAACGTCTCCGATACCCAGACGGATGACCTCTTGCTTGGGATGTGTTATCCTGAAAGTATTTACCTTCTTGGCTATGTCTGAAAACAGATAACTACCCGGTAGCTTTAAAAAATGTTCGTTAACTAATGCCATACTCTTATTTTTAATGGATAGTGGATAATTCTTCATTTTCCATTATCAATTCTCAATTAATTCAATTTCTCCGTCGAATACTTTGGTGGCTTCCCCCGTCATCAGGACATGTCTGGTGGCGATGTCCCATCGGATGTTGAGTGAGCCTCCGTCCATGATGACGGTAGAATCTCTCCCTGCGCGTCCGGTGAGGAAGGCTGCCACGGCGGTGGCACAAGCTCCGGTTCCGCAGGCTTGGGTAATGCCCGAGCCTCGTTCCCAGACACGCATCCTTATTTTTCCTTCTCCCAATATCTGGGCAAATTCCACATTGATGCGTCCGGGGAAGAGAGGGTGATTCTCCAGTTTGGGACCGATGACTGTAAGGTCGATGGCTTCAATATCATTGACAAAGATTACCAGATGTGGGTTTCCCATGGATACGGTGGTCCCTACATATCGTTCTCCGTCCACTTCGATGGGCTGTTCTTTCATCGGTTTGGCTCCTTTGCCGTCGTAGTCTGCCGGTTCGTCGGCAGGTATGCCCATGTCTACGGTTACAGAGTTGACCTTTCCGTCTGCCAAGTGCAGGTTTAGCATCCTTATACCTGACAGTGTATCGAGTGCGATTTCTGTTTTGGAGGTCAGTCCGTAGTCAAAAAGATATTTTCCGATGCAGCGGCTTGCATTGCCGCACATCCGGGCCTCCGAGCCGTCTGCATTGAATATCCGCATGCTGAAATCGGCCTTGTTCGAAGAACCTATAAGTACCAGACCGTCACTTCCAATTCCCGTATGCGGTGCACTCCATGCCCTCGCAAGCTCTTCCGGATGGCTGATAGGATATTGGGTTGTATCTACATAAATGTAGTCGTTTCCGGCACCGTGCATCTTGGTGAATTTTATAGCTCTTGTCATTTTGTCCTTTATCGGTCTGTTGATATATCCTTTTGTTTTATTTTAATGCAAATATACGACGTTTTGTTTTGTGATTAACTGTAAAGCATATCTATTTTCTATTATTTTTAGCGAAACTTTCATTCAATGAGAATATCTACTGTCATGCTTTCAATTTAAAAGCATATGGCTTTGTTTTTATATAAATTGTAATCCATGTGAAAGTTTAGTTTGATTCAAAATAAGAAAAAAGATTTTTTATAGGACTAATTGCTATCTTTTTTGAAATAATAAACCGCTCCATTGTGGACATAATGAAGCGGTTTGTTTGGTTTTTGTTTTTAAATGTATAAGGAACGGCTATTTTTTCTTTAAAATTTCTTCCAGCACTACCGGTTCATTGGTTGTGATGAAATCTACTCCTTGGCTGATAAGCCATTCCATGTCTTTGGCTTCGTTTACGGTCCAGGCGTTTACTTTCATGCCGAGGTCGTGGCATTCCTTTATCCATTCAGGATGTTTTTGGAAGACACTGAAGTGATAGTCGGGACCGGCACAACCCCATGCTTTCAGCTCCTTGGGGGTAAGGTCACCCTCCAGATAGTAAACGGGCGTACCTTTGGGTGCCAGACGGATAAATTCCTTGGTGGCATGTTTGGAGAAGGTAATATATTCCGTACGGTCCTCCAGTCCTTTGTTCTTTATCATTTTTACGATACCCTCTACGGCTCGTGTTTCCTGTTCGGGAGTCTTGTGGGCTTTCAGTTCGAGGATAAGGCGGGTTTTCAGGCTTTTTGCCTTGTCCAGATACTGTTGCAGGGTAGGGAGTTGTTCGCCGTTGTCCAGTTGTACGGCGGTGCATACCTTGGCTGTGGCATCTTGCATAGTTACGCCTTTAAAGGTGGCGTCATGATTGACAACCAGCTGATTGTCTGTGGTGAGCCAAACGTCGAACTCGGAGCCGTAGCAGTGGATAGAATCAGCCTTTACAAGTGCGGCAAGGGAGTTCTGGGCCGAGCCGTCCGTAGTCCAGAAACCACGGTGGGCAATGACTTCCTGGGCCTGGATAGTGCCGCATGCAGCAAAGAGCAGGGCGGAAGCAAAAAATAGTTTTTTCAGATTCATAATGATTAGGGTGTTTTGTTATGGACACAAAGATAAGTATTATATTTCTTTTATTAAATCTAACCTCTGAGTAATTTCAGTATGTACTTTCCGGGTATCACGATGCGGGCTTTCAGTTGGGGTGAGCTGTTCAACTCGTATAGGATTTTCCAGATTTTCCCTCCCAGTTTTCCAAAATCCGTCAGTCTCAGGATGGCATTCAGATCGTGTATGTCGGTTACTTTCTGCCTTGCCAGCTCTTCCATCAGGCCTTGGTAATTATGCGTCTGTCTGTTGAGCGTGTACTCCGGTGGAGTCAGAAGAATCTCCTCCTTCCTTCTTCCCGTCTCCCCTTGGGGAGATAGAGAGGGGTTTTCTTTATTCTCTTTATTTAGTTTATTTGCTAAAGCGCTGCTTGTCTTGGCATCCCTGATTCTCTGCTGGTTAACCAGTCCACCGCGACGTCCGGCCTCTTTTTTAGCTTCTTGTTGGGCGTCCCATGGCTCCATGCGGCGGCTTAGTCCGGGGGATGAGAAGCTTGTCTCGTTCACTTCGAACAGCGCATAGTCATAGATGATTCGCTTCAGTGTGGCGGTTGTCACCCTTGCTTTTTGTGCCAGTATGGGAATCACTTTCAGGCTGGCTTTATATTCGTTCTGCAATCTGAGGAATTCGAGCACTGTCCAGTAAATACCATATCCTTTCATACCTTCTTCTTGTATCATGATCATTAATTTTAAGTTGCTGCCGGCATTGGCATCATGTAGTAAATAAGCCTCCATAGCTTTTGATATTGGTGTTTTTTATTAGTTTACTATCGGTCTCCACTCCATAAAATTCTCAATCAGAAAAGTCCGCCAGCCTTGTTGTTCCGCGTCCCAATAGGCTACGTGAGCTTTAATGCTTGTCACGTCATGTTTCTTTTTGAAGTCGTTTTCGTAGGAAACAAGGGTTCCTTTTCCCATGTAGAAGCTACCGTCCTGCTTTCGGTAGGCTATCAATGCATATCCGTATTGCATGTATTCCAGTAGGGAATTTATGCGCTGTGCCATCCATTGTACAGACTCCATGCTCAATGTCGTGTTTTCCGTAATCCGTTTTTCCCATAGTTTTTTTGTTTTTTCTGTTTTGGATACAAATTGCTCCTCAAATTCAGTTTTCTCTTTTCCCATTTTTTATGTTTTTAGGGTTATTAAATGTATGATAATCAGCAATGAAAAAGGGCTACTCCTTTCAGTACGGATGGCTACGCCCTTGCCTTGTTGAGGCTACACCATCCGACGAGAAAGGTGTAGCCCTTCTGTCCGGTTGCTGACGGGGGCAAAATTACTGCCTTTCCAGGTACTGAACTATCAGTGATTTATCCTTACATCATATCCGTATGGGTCAATCAGTGTGGTATCTTCCCGTTTTATGATGGCCCATACCTTTTCCAATTCGGTAATTATCGTACTGTAAGTCAAAGGCTTTTGCTCTCCTCTGGTTCTCTTTGTGAAGTTTTCGGAAGCAACGAATAGTTTGGCTATATCTGTAATTTTCTTGATATTTGTTCCTTCAAAATAGCCTGATTTAAAGGCTCTTAAGTAACCTACATAAACATGGGTCTGGTCTCCGTAGTAAACCCGTTCTGCCAATAGCTTTTCGTCCACTATGGAGCTGTGTTCCTTTACTTTCGTTGTTCTTAGCTTCTGTGTATCAGATTGATACGACATGCTTCTCTGCTCGTTACTGTTGAGATGCTTCTTTTTTTGAGTTCTTTCATTTGTGTAATTCTTCGTTCGTTTAACTGTTTTTTACTCTGGTTAAAAAATGCGAAAGTATAAAAAGTGAGGGAGAAATAAGGGAATTTTGGAGGGAAATGTGAAGGGTGAGTTGTAAATGGTTGATATATAAGATGATATGCTGTTTAAAAAACGTACGTTTAATGAACGCAAAGATAGAGACGTTTTTTGTAATGGCAAAATGTTTGATAGAAAAATGTTCCTAATAATAAATAATGATAAGTATATTGCATTGAATTTCAGTAGTATATACAATATATGTAATCAGTTAAAATCTTCTTATTTTTAGCTCTTTGAGTATGTCTTGTATAAGTTCGAAATAGCTGTTTTTTAAACGTACGATTAAAAAACGCTTTTTTGTTTCTAATGCGTTCGTTTATAGTATCTTACCAAAAGGTAATGAACAACCGCAGAGAATTTGTTGACAAGAAGAGCATAGTGCTTGTCAAACTTCCCATAAAATGCTCGCAAGTGATTGAACTACAGTCCTGTAATGGTAGTTCAAAGCCCCCAAGGAATGCCTTTTTCTAAGTAAAATCAGCAAGAATATAAATGGATAAAGAGACCGAAGTTTGGTTTGCCATGCGTGCCACATACCGCAGGGAGCTTGAAGCTATGCATCTTCTCGAAAAGGCAAATCTTGGCTGTTTCATTCCCATGCAATATAAGATAAGTATCTGTAGGGGCAGGAAAGTCCGTGCTTTGGTTCCCGTCATCCGTAATCTGGTTTTTGTCCACGCACGTCCTTCCGAAGTGCAGCGATTTAAGTCTCAAATTACTTATTTGCAATATATTACTGATACCCGTAGCGGTCAGAAAATAATCATTCCCGACCATGATATGCAGCGTTTCATAGCCGTCGCCGATACCTACAATGACCATCTTCTCTATTTCCAACCCGAAGAACTGAATCTCTCCAAAGGTACGAAAGTTCGTATCACCGGTGGCGACTTCGAGGGTCAAGAAGGTGTTTTTCTAAAGGTAAAAGGTGCCCGTGATCGTCGTGTAGTGATTGCTATACAAGGTATTATCGCTGTTGCCATTGCGACCATCCATCCAGACCTCATCGAAGTAATCAAATAATCGTCGATAATCAATGATTAGTCATTGGTGATAGATAAATCATAACTCTGAAATCATAAATCAAAATAGCATGTCTCTTTTAGAAGAAGCACTCCTCCTTCAGCGTGCCGCGCACGATCTGATGTATTTGGGTATGGACGGCAGTCCTATCTATAGCGATGACTTGTCTCGTCGTAACAGCGAAGTCTATCGCTTGACCACAACTTTGTATAATTCCGGCACTTGGGGCACCACGGTGGAGGAGCAGGCAAATGTATGTCTTGCGCTCTTGAAGGGGTATAGTGCCTCGTTCATTGACCATGGTGAAAAACAACAGCATGTGCAGGAGGTATTGAGGCGTTGCTGGGATACCCTTGATTCCCTTCCTTCCTCTTTGTTGAAACTCCGTTTGCTTACGG
Organism: Bacteroides sp. Marseille-P8574; assembly: GCF_902825465.1. Lineage (NCBI taxonomy): Bacteria > Pseudomonadati > Bacteroidota > Bacteroidia > Bacteroidales > Bacteroidaceae > Bacteroides > Bacteroides sp. Marseille-P8574. The sequence continues at coordinate 367,147 of NZ_CADEBE010000002.1, read as the reverse complement.
CTTGTTATGGAGAGGTTTTCGATGAGCCTTTGGCCGACGAGGGCCGTTCTATCATTGCTTCCTGGAGTGTTGCATCACTGACTGCCGAGCAGCAGGAAGCAGTTGATGAGTTTCAGAATGTGGTGGATAATCCTTATCCATGGGAGGAAATGGAATAAAAATGTATAAATAGAATTTCTCTTTGAAGAAAAAACGTATATTTGCATATAGCTTCTAAAAAAGAGAAATGAGATGGAACAGATGCGTAAACTGCCGATTGGTATACAGACTTTTGAAAAGCTGCGTGAAGAAAATTATCTTTATGTAGACAAAACAGCAATGGTCTATAAGATAGCATCCAATTCCACTCCCTATTTTTTGAGCCGTCCTCGCCGTTTCGGTAAGAGTTTGCTTATATCTACCTTCGAAGCTTACTTTCAAGGACGTAAAGATTTGTTTCACGGACTTGCCATCGAAAAACTGGAAACCCGGTGGGAGGAATATCCTGTATTGCATCTGGACTTGAATGCCCGTAAATATGAAACAGCCGGAGATTTGGTAGCCATGCTTAATCAATATCTGGAAAAGTGGGAATTGAAATATGGTGCGGAAAAGCAGGAGCGTAGTCCCGAAGAGCGCTTTGCCTATGTGATAGAGCAGGCGTATGCCCAGACGGGTAAGCAAGTGGTAGTGTTGATTGATGAATATGATAAGCCTTTGCTTCAAGCTCTTTCGGATGAAAAGCTAACGGAAGAATATCGTCGGATATTGAAAGCCTTTTATGGGGTACTGAAAAGTGCCGATCGTTATCTCCGCTTTGTTTTTTTGACGGGTGTGACGAAGTTTGCGCAGATTAGCGTGTTCAGTGATTTAAATCAGTTGCAGGACATCAGTACATGGCCCGACTATTCTTCTTTATGTGGTATTACTAAGGAAGAACTGCTCACAACGTTTACTCCGGAGATAGAACGTTTGGGTGTTTCCAATGGGATGGACTTCGATACAACTTTGGAGCGGATGACGAAGCTGTATGACGGTTATCATTTTTACCCTCATTGTGAAGGGGTTTTTAATCCTTTCAGTGTGTTGAATGCATGCAAGTCGAAGATTTTGGATAATTTCTGGTTTCAGACCGGTACTCCTACCTATTTGGTAAATTTATTGAAAGAGAGTGATTATGATTTGCGCCTTCTGATTGAGGGAGTTGAAGTGACGGCTTCCGCCTTTTTTGAGTATCGTGCGGAAGTAAAGAATCCGCTTCCCATGATTTATCAAAGTGGTTATCTGACCATCAAAGACTACGATAGGGATGTTTTATTGTACACTTTGGGTTTTCCCAATGATGAGGTACGCTATGGTTTCTTGAATTTCTTGGTTCCTTATTATACAGGAGTGACTGATGATGAAACCGGTTTCCACATAGCCAAGTTTATGCGTGAACTCCGTTCCGGTGATGTGGATGCATTCATGGAACGCTTGAAAGTATTCTTTGCAGGCATTCCCTACGAACTGAGCAACAATACCGAACGCCACTATCAGGCCATCTTTTATGTCGTCTTCACTTTGCTGGGTCAATTCGTACAGGCGGAAGTGCGCAGTGCGCGTGGTCGTGCCGATGCCGTGGTGCAGACAAAAGATGCCGTTTACGTCTTTGAGTTCAAGCTGAACGGCAGTGCCGAAGATGCCTTGAAGCAAATTGATGAGAGAGGTTATCTGATTCCTTATGTGCTGGATGGCAGGCGGCTGGTGAAAGTGGGGGTGAACTTCAGCAAGGAGACACGGAATGTGGAGAGGTATATTGTGGAATAACTCTTTAGCACTCATGCCTTGGCAAACTTCTTTTCCTATGAACAATAGGAATCCAAACTAATAATACTTAAAACTCAAGCCCTTTTTTGATATTCTTTATGTAAGTAGTCAAAAATGGCTATTGATTGAAAACTCTATCTTCGCTGCGAACAAAAATCTTAGGATTTATGTATAGCAGTGAAGATCTTGAAAAGTTTTACTTTCAATACCAGACCGAGGTTTTGCCTCATGGAGAATCTCTCCAATCATTTGGTTATCGGAAGAGCATAAGCTTCGCAAATCGGCTGAACGTAAGATTAAGTCACTTCAAGAAAAACTTGATTGTGCCAATCAGGAACGTTTTGGTGATAGACGTCAAAGGATAAAATCTAAAGCTAAAACGGTTGATTCAGACCGTAACAAGGAGAAGGATGATTATGACGGAACCGATGATACGCTTCGCACGGATTCGGTTGATCATGTTCCATCTCAAGAGTTAAAAGAGCCTTCCAAGAAAGACCGTGATTTATCGAATCGTCCTGACGGGTATAAAACGATGGGAGTAGCCGGAGAGGCGATAGAGCATCCTTCTGATTTGACAAAGGTTCCCGGTCGCATCATTGAAAGAAGAATGGTACGGGCGTTCAGTTTCCGTACTTTCCTTACGGAAGAATGTTTTGAGACGGTTCATTATGTAGAACCGGGTAAAAAGCCGAAGTGGGGCTATTTCCCTTCTGAAGGTCATCCGGAGGTAGTAACCAATTATAATGTCGGATAATACAAATATATCTGTTGACATTGAGAAAGAAGGAATAGGATTGGTTTATAGGGCAGGCGATGAGAGAGACCTTTCTGATAAGATATTATATATGGTAAATCATCCACAGTTCTGTAAATCTTGTGGTGAAAAAGCTCGTCAATATGCCATAAAACATGATTATAAGGCTTATTGTAGACAGTTGTATTCATTTTTAGTCAAGTAGTATTTAATTGACGAATAGTAAATTAAATAATAGCCCATTTTTATAACATAAATATCTTGTAAGCGTCCAAAAATGACGTCTTCCCCTAAAGAATAAAAATCTCGACCTTTGCTGCTGTAATCAAAAATTCAGTAATAATGTATAGCAGCAGCGATTTTGAGCATTTGTTCATCCGTTACAAAGCGGAGGCAATGCCGCAAGGGGAGTCCATCCAGGACTTTTGTTTTAAAAACAAAGTTACCTACAATCTGTTTCAGAAATGGTACAAGGATACCCGACATCACATGTTCCGGTATAGGTAGAAGGGCAAGAAGCGGAGCAAGAACCGGAAAAGGGTCTTTCAGCTTCCGTCCCGTCCATGGGAACAGTCTTGCCATCCCCTGTGGTGAGATTCATGATAGATATCCGTATGACTGGTGGCATGCACATACAGCAACGAAACTTAAGCTACGCGGGTTTGAAAAACCTGGTAGAGAAGCTGGAGGGACTATGCTGAATATTACTGGTATGAGCCGCTTCTATTATCTGCGTAACTTCCATGACATGCGTTGCAAATATGAACGTGTGCTTTCGGTGATCCACCGGCAATTGAACCGTGAACCGGAAGAAGATGAGGTCTTCATCGTGATGTCCAAGGATCGTCGTAAGGTCAGGTTGTTTACCTACGACCGCCGTTCTTTCAGTCTGTATGAGAAGCGTTCGCTACGGGCTATAAGTTCATGCAAGTATGCAGGCAGGGTGAAGAGACGGTGTACAGCATACAATGGAGAGACATGCTTGTGTTGTTACAGAATCCTGTAATCAATTCACTGAATATCAGATGAATAGTCCTGAAATGATTTGTTTATGTCACTATTTTTCAGTACCTTTAAAAATCAAGTCCGGTTTTTGAAAACTTTAAGAAGAAAGCTACCCAAAGCGGTTTTCCCTATGGGGTATGTCAAAATTGGACGCTTACTGTTTGAATGTATTCTTCATGGGAAGGACTGTAACAAGAAGAATCTTCTGCCATGTTTTTATAAATTTTAATGTTAAAACTAAATTGTTTTCTTGCACACATTTTTTTATCGGCTGATCGACTGCCGATAAAACGAGGAGGCAGAAAATAGAATGGTTACAATATAGACTATGGATAAAAGAAATACTAATATTGAGTTGCTGAGAATGGGGCTAATGCTTGCTATCTTCATATATCATATTGTACTCCATGGACTTGATTATAAGCATGTTGGATTATCAAATTTTTCGGGGGGGGAGCTCTTAAAAATATTGATAACTACTATGTTTGCTCCATCTACCTACTGTTTTATGTTTATTTCTGGTTATTATGGTATTAAGTTTACAATACGTAGATTCTTTACATTAGAACTTTGGTTAATAAGTGCTAGTCTGATTGTTTGTTTACTGAAGTTAATCTTACACTTTGATTTGCCGATATATGAGGTGTTTTATTCTTTATTACCTATAGGAACATTTAAGTGGTGGTTTATGACGTACTATATGTTAATTATGATAATATCTCCTCTGATTAATCAAGGCCTCAAGATGCTTAGCGAAAAACAAGTGTGTGTCATTTTATTATTGTTGATGGGGTATAATATTATGTCGTTTTTCCAATTTCGAGAAGATAACGGATGTACATTCTTGGGGCTATTTGCTATATACTTGTTAGGCCGGTATTGCAGTAGTTTCAAAATAGAGATTAGTCAAAGTACAGCTTTAATTGTTTGGGGGTCTTGCTTTTTTTTACAATTGGTATTGATGCTTTTGTGTAGCATGATGCATAGAGTATGGATTTTTCGAGTTCTAAATTATAACTTGCCCTTCATAATGGGAATGTCAGTATCAATATTCTACATAGTGAAGAATATAAAGAGTTTTTACTTCTTCAAAGTTAAATAATCTATTACGACCAACACTCTTCATTTACCTTATTACAGATGGTTTGTATGAGCCATTCTACAAATGGATTGTAGAATTATTAAATGACAAACTGCAATATGGAATTGCAGCGTCTATCTTTGCTATCGTGTTTAGTTTATGTATTGGTCATGTTATAATAATGACAACGGAAACTTTTATAATCAAATATGAAAAGAAACTTAATAATAAATCTCTAAAAATCCTTAGACGAGTTATATATGCAAAAAAACGATATTTCTAAATATGAGTATGTATCATTTGATGTATTTGATACATTGATATTTAGATCTGTAGCAACTCCCGAAGATATTTTTATTATAGTTCAAGAGCTATATATAAAGAAGACAGGATGCACGATATCCTCATTCTACAGAGACAGAATAAAAGCTGAAAGGATAGCTCGTAGTCAGCACATCGGACAAGATATAACATTAGATGAAATATATTCTCAATTAAAATATAAGGCTGATACTCTCAAATTGCTAAAAGAAATTGAGATATACGTTGAACTTGAAAATTGTATTCCTAATGCTCCGATGGTAGAGTTTGTTAATTATTGTCGTGGTATTGGGAAAAAAATAGTCATAACTACGGATATGTATTTGCCTCGTAGCTTTTTTGAACAGTTGTTTAATAAACTCGGTATTAAGGCAGATTTTTTGTTCATTTCATCTGAAGAAAGAGAAACAAAGCGTTCTGGAAAACTTTTTCAAATATTGCTGAAGAAATTGAACGTTCCTGCAGCGCAAGTATTACACATTGGAGATGATGATAACAACGATATCTATCAGGCAATGAATAATGGAATAGATTCTTTGGAACGGTGGTATGATTGGAATGCTTTGCAGAACGTAGTTACATCTAGCTATATTGAAAATCATATAGATTCACTATCTTGTTTGTATAATAGGATTGAATTCGACCAATCAGCTTATAATATTGGCTTTTCTATCTTGGGTCCATTGATATATGACTTCTGTAATTGGTTGCACGAGGAAAGATTGAAACAAAATATTGACAAACTATTGTTTGTTGCTAGAGAAGGCTATTTGTTGGAGAAATGTTATAAGTGTTTATATCCTGAAGAAGCGGATGTAGGATACATTTTCTTAAACAAGAATTTGCTAAGGCTTCCTTTAACATATGAACAGAAAACTTTGACGATATATAAAGATAGCTTACTTCAAAGGTCAGTTTATTCATGGAATCAAATTTATGATACTTTTCTCATAGCAAAAGATGAAACGCAGAGACGATTGATTTCAGATAGGTTGAAAATTTCGATTAGTTCTACCATAACAAGAGAAGATTTATACAATGGTATTTATGATGATAAGTTGAATCAATTAATAGAATTATGTACTGGGACGATGTCTAAACAGTCTTGCTTTTTAATGAATTATTTGGTGCAAAATGGCATCTTTGATGGCAAGATAGGACTTGTAAATAATAGTATAAATGGAAATGGCCAATTGATGTTGGAATCGTATCTTCATAATAAAGGAATTGACGCAAATATCTATGGCTTACAATTTCATGATTCTATCAAATGTAAAACAAATGTTGGTAACAGATATTCTGCATATTTTGATTCGATAAAAATATCTTCTTATCAAAAAAGTGAGTTTGACAGGAATTGTTTGATTTTTGAGCATCTTTTATTTGAACCATCAGGTACAAGTCTTCATTTTTTTGAAGAAAATGGTACTGTCGTTGTCGCAAAAAACAAACAAACAAGAGAAACTTTAAATTATCCTTATGTTGATGAAGTACAGAAATATACGTTGTTATTTATAAACGCTTACAAGAATCATATACCGTTGACATGTTCCGGTTTAGGTATAAATCGCTTATTGAATTTTTTTCATTATCCTCAAGTGGACAATGCTGAGCCAATTTGTCAATTATGGGATGAGGATGCTGATGGTAGCAACAAGATTGCGGATAGTAAAATAGCCCTAAAATGGAACTATAAGATTTTTAAGAATGTGCCAAAGTCCATTATATGGATTGAAGGATATCTTTCACTGAAGGGGGTGAAGCCTTTTTGGCTGAAATTGATACAACTTAAACTGAAACTTCTATATTATAAAACTCACAAAAAAGAATTTGTTATAGACTTATTATTGAAATTGTTCTAAATAAAGAGGGTTTATGTCAAATATAGATATTTCAAAAGGGGACATTATTTGGAGCTACGTTTCGCAATTTTTTAATATTACATCAGGACTTATTACTCTGCCTCTCATACTCCACTTGTTAAGTACAGAAGAGATTGCAATGAATTATCTGATGTTGACAGTTACAACGCTGGTAACCTTAATGGATTTTGGCTTTACTCCACAGATTAGTAGACAGGTTTCATATGTATATAGTGGGGCGACTAAATTACTAAAAGAGGGAATTGTTGAGGGAAGTACTGGGACGGTAAATTATCAGCTATTGGCGTGCCTTTTGAGCGTGACGCGTAGAATTTTCCGTATCATAAGTGCTATTGTACTTGTTTTGTTGATGACTTTGGGTACATGGTATATGTATTTTGTAACGGAAGGGTTCTCCAACGTTGATAACTCGTTTGCTATCTGGTTGGTATTTTGCACTTCATCATTCTTTTCAATTTATTTCAAATATTATGACTCGTTGCTTGTAGGTAGAGGATTGGTTAAAGAGTCAAAACAATGTATTCTTGCTAGTAAGGTCTTGCAGATTGTCTTAGTTTATGTACTGCTTCTTGCTAGTGTTGGTCTAATGGGAGTTTGCATTGCTAATCTCATCTCTCCTTTTCTAGGCAGATATTTAGCTCATCATTTTTTTTATGATAATGGTACTATTTCAAAACTATATGGTCAAGCCTTTTCAGATGAACTTAAAAGTGAAATTTTCCAAGCTATATGGTATAATGCGAAAAAAGTTGGAATTAACTTTATTGGCACTTATTGTACACGGCAATTTGGTATGTTCCTTATTGGTTTGTATCTCGCGTCAGACGTAGTTGCTTCCTATGGCTTGATGATGCAATTTGTTACGATTGTAACAAGTATTAGTGTAACATTTTTTGGAACATTACAGCCGCAAATTATATCATACAGAATACAAGGAGATAGAGTTATGACAATCCGGCGTTTCTCATACTCTATCATTGTATATTATTTGCTATGTATTTGTGGTTTGGCTGTAGTGGTTTTTCTTGGTTCTTGGGCTCTAAATTTAATTGGCTCTAATGCTCAGCTTCCTACTCTTAATATTTTACTTTTGTATTCTTTGGTCTGTTTCCTCGAGGAGAACCACTCAAATTTTGCAATATTTATCAGTTCAGGAAATCAAGTACCATTTGTGCCGGCAGCCCTTATTTCTGGATTTTTAATTTGTATAGGCGACTTTGTTGTTTTACAATTTACGAGTCTTGGGTTGCTTGGTATAATACTCATTCAAGGGGGAGTACAGTTGGCATACAACAATTGGTACTGGCCTCGTTGGGTTTTTAAAGAATATCGGATTTCATTCCGAGAATTCTTAAAAAGTGGACTCTGCGAGTTATATGGTATGTTAAAGAAGATAATGCAAACATAACAGTTGATATTGGAGAAGAAAACATAAAGTAAAAGATGAAGGTGATATGAAAAAATAAATCAGAAGGATTATACCTTCTGAAACAGATTTTAATCTTATGCATCAATTGCATACAATAGGCAAATAAGCACGACAATGTACAATATTGCAGGCTGTTATATTACGAATTAACTAAAAAATGAAAAAAAGAATTGCATTAATCACAAAAGGATTTACTGGGAGTACTTTCCCGTTGGCGAAGCAGTTCCTTGAAATGGGATATGCAGTAGATATTTATCTTTTTTATTATATATCGTTTTCAGAACTAGAAGCTTTCAATTGTTCGTATAAGTCAAGCAAGTATGGAGTTGAGGAGATTGCAGTGAATAATTGGATTGAGATGTTCTCTTACCTTGACGAATCAGATTCGGTTAGACTTTTCTCATTGAAGATGCCAAGACCATATGAGAATATCCCCATTGTACGGAATATTATTGGATGGTATTCTGATTACTATGCCATTAAATCTTCTTCATTTATCAATGATCAGAACTACAAAATTGTCAATATCATAGGTGGCTACTATTCTCATGAGTATCTGTCATTTTTGAAGAAACTGAATTGCAAGATAGTCGTTTCGTTGCATGAAGTATGCAACCATTTTCACCCTGATTTTAGCAAACCCTCGCCATTGCTAAAATTTCTTTTCCAAAACTCTATTGATATAATCATTTATTCAGACAATTCATTACATGATATTCTCAATTATAAAGATGTTAAGAGAGAAAAGATTCATCGTTTGAACTTTGGATTATTTGAAACTTTTAAAACAATACCAGTAAAGAATGCTTTGTCTTTGCCTAAGAAATATTTCTTGTTCTTTGGAAGTATTTTGCCATATAAAGGATTACCAATTTTGAATGAAGCGATGAAGTTGTTGACAGATTATTGTTTTTATTATAAACTTGTAGTTGCTGGCAAAGGAAATGATCCATGCCTTGAAGATTTAAGTAATAATCCAAACGTGTTATTAATCAATAAGCGTCTTTCTAATGCTGAATTGTGTGAAGTAATTGGTCAATCGTTGTTTGTGATTTGTCCATATTTCACTATGTCGCAGAGTGGAATACCTCAGACTGTTTATACATTTGGTAAGCCAATCATCGCTTCTGATCTTGATGGATTTAGGGAAATATTGACACATAAGAAAAATGGTTTGCTCTTTGCTAATAACGAGCCTATTGAATTAGCAGAATGCATTAAAACATATTTGAACAATGAAAAGCTATTAGCATATTGCTCTAGTCAAGTTATGTCTTTTGAAAAAGATTATCCTGAGTTTTCTTGGTCAAACATTGCGCGAAAATTTGTTATGAAATTTGTTCAAGAATGATATATTACGTTGTCTTTTCATTGTTGGCATTTCTTACTTTAGTAGCTGTTGGAGTAAAAGGGAAAAAGCAAATATTCATAGAAATTCTTGCAGTTGTTATTGTAGTACTATTTCAGGGATTGCGTTGGGAGAATGGTACAGACTGGGATTCTTATTATGGAATGTTTATGTATCCTTCTGAGCCTGTATATTACAACGAATATGGCTGGTGGCTTCTCAATGATATTGTACGACGATTTTCAGGCGAATCCTACACAGCAATGCTGATAGTTCAATCTGCTCTAATCGTATTCTTGAACATCAGATTTGCTAAATATGCGGGGTTGAATAATATTACAAGTATAATATTCAGTTGTTTTGTTGGTAGTATCTTTCCTGTACGTTTTGCTTTAGCGTCCATAATTATTATTTTGGGCTTCAGGCATATTGTAGATCGAAATTTCAAGAAGTTTTTTCTTTATGTTATTGTTGCATCTACAATTCACATTGCAACTCTTTTGATTATTCCTTTTTATTTTGTGCCACGCAAAAGATTTAGTTTGGCGATGATGTTATTTATGTATCTTGCCAGTATAATGATAGGATTTGCGTCTTCTTCAGTTGTTTCTTTTCTTGATTCAATTAATTCACTATTGGCAATAGGTTCTTTTGATGGAGATATTCAAGAAAAGATTGACGGCTATATGTATGGGGGAATCGCTGAGTATTCTATTCGTTCAGTTTTGAGTATTATACTATCATTTTGTAGTGGAGCTTTTTTCATTTGGTTGTATCATTACTTTGGCAATCACTATTTTTCTAAAGCATCTTCAGTGCAAGAAGAATACCGAAACAATATGTATCATACACTTTTGAACCTTTATATTTTTGGAATGTATTTTAATCGTACTATAGCCTTTGCCATACCATATCTTTCGCGAATAGGAATATTGGCATCTGGTGGTGTCGCAATGTTATTACTATTAGGTATAGAAAAAAAGTTCAGAAATAAGTTACAATTGAGATTGGTATTTATTGTATATATTATTTATAGATTCATTTTATTTAATCAGATACTCCATGGTCAGTATGAGTCTCTTTTCATACCGTATCATAGTGCAATTTAGTAACAATGAAAAAAATATTATATGTTGGCTATCGTGACAATAGTCATTCTTCGGCAGGTGGATACGATTCGATTATAGGTAATCCAGAAGCAGATTGTTTAATGGGGGAGAATGTTCCTTTTGGGTTCATTCCTGTTAGCACAAGAGGAAAGATACTTAATGTAACTTTTCTTGATATTATTTCTCGCTTTAAGCGACTGAAATATGCAATTACTCATTACTTCTATGGTGACACATTGGTTGTGCCATTTCTCCGTTTAAATAGACATAAAATAGTGGTTACAATACATCTTAATATTGAGGAAGAGAGAAGGTGTAAATCTTCATTTATTAAAGTTTTGAGAAGTGTGGATGGTATCGTCGTATTAAGTACTAATCAAAAAAAAATGCTGAAAGAAAAATACAACCTTGATTCTGTATTTATTCCTCATGGTTTTAACAGACCAGAATTTGAGAAGGTTGAAAGTATATTAAACAAAAATAAAATCAATGTATGTGTTTTGGGCCAAAACTATCGAGATTATGATACAATGGAAGCTATCATAAAGTTTTGTTTGGAACGAAGAAGTGATATTTGTTTTCACTTGATAGGACAACCTCAACGAATTAAAGAACAATTCTATAATTATTGTAATGTTGTAGTATATCCGAGAATTCCCGACGACAAGTATTTTTCTGTGGTTAATGATTGTGATTACTCATTTCTTCCTTTGACATTTGCAACAGCAAATAATGCTTTATTAGAGGCAGGATTCTTAGGTACTGCCTCTATACTTCCTCAGATTCCAGGAGTGGAAGACTATGGTGCTCCATCGCCACTCAATCTATACTACTCAAATATGGCAGAAGCAAAAAAACTATTTGTTAGTCTTAAGAAAAGAAATAAATCACTAGATCTGATTCGTTTTTGCGAGGAAAACTTCCTGTGGGATAGTGTGTACTATAAGTTGAATGACTATTACAAAACATTGATGGTTAAATGATATCAGTATGTATAGCTACGCATAATGGCGAGAAATATATTAAAGAACAGATTGATAGTATTCTAAGCCAGCTGGAGCCGGGAGACGAGATTGTGATATCTGATGATGGTTCCACAGACAATACATTAGCAATATTAGAGGCTTACCATGATTTTCGTATAAAGCTACATGCTTATAAGCACTCACGTAAGTATCACTATAACTTCGATTATGCTACTCATAACTTTGAGAATGCTCTTCGTCAGGCAAAGGGTGACATTATTTTCCTTGCTGACCAAGATGATGTATGGATGCCTAACAAGGTAGAGCGTGTCATGGCAAATATGAATGATTGCGACATTCTGCTTCACGGGCGAAAAGTTGTAGATGGTAATTTGCAGGTAATTCAAGAATTTGCAATGCCTCATCCTGAATTTTGGCGTAACATAAAGTCTTGCACAACAACTGGATGTTGTACTACTTTTAGGCGGGAGATTTTGGATAAAGTACTGCCTTTTCCAGAATCTGGCGTAGGTCACGATTTTTGGATAGGTGTTTATGGAGGTTTTTTCTACAAGCGTAAATTTCTTAAAGAATCATTGATGTTATTCCGCCGTCATGGAAACAATGTAACTCCAAGTAATGCAAGAAGTAATAATTCAACTTTAATGAGATTACGATACAGAGCTATTATGCTTTGGGAGATTGCTAAAGGTTACTTGAAAAATGTTGTTGGATAATGTACTTATAGATTAGCGAAATACCATTTGTATGAAGTACGATAAAAAGTGGATGGTGAACTATGAGGCTCTGAAAATCTACACTGAGGAGGATTTTTGTCTTCTTATTTAATTCGCTGATAAGTACTCAAATGGATCAAAAGCATCCAATATCTTTGTACTTGAATTTTAAACGTATAAGGTAATGTATAATAGCGAGGATTTGGAAAGATTTTATTTCTAGTACCAAATGGAGGCAATTCTTTATGGCATTTCTGTAGAACAGTTCTGTTCTTGCAACAAAATACCTTATAACATATTCTACAATATCTTATTTCTATAACGTAATGAAACCTTTTTTATTCTCAAATAAATTGGGTCGTATCCTTCTTTCTTGGATTCAACATTATGATCATAAAAGTATTGGGAATGTCGTTTGTGACTAATCCTAATGATAAAACATATTTGTTATTAAAGCTTTATTTTAAATGTACAGATGCTTATTATAATTGCTCTTTTGGAACAAATTTGAATTCTGGTACTTATTTTGTAACGCCTCCCCATCTCTTTCATGGACCTAATGGCATTATGGTGGACATGATGTAATCGTTGGAATGAATAGTATTATATATTAACAGATTATAAGTTGGCATAGGGTGAAAATATCAGATAATATGATGGTAGGAACTGGAGCAAAGATATCGACAATACTTCGATAGGTAATAATGTAAAAGTAGGTGCAAATTGTGTGGTGGTAGAAGATGTGTTAGATGAGACAACAATGGTATTACCAAAATCAAGAATTATAATAAAAGGAAAAGAATGAGGAAAAAGTTTATTGTTATAACGACAATTCCCGCTTCTCTTCGTTTTTTTGAAGGACAATTGAGCTTCTTAAATCAAACATTCGAGGTGATAGCTGTATCTTCAGATAAAAAAGTTTTAGAGGAAGTTGGGCGAAGAGAAGGTATTTCGGTTCATTGTATTCCAATGGAAAGACCTATTTCTTTGTGTAAAGATATAATTAGCTTTTATCGTTTTATTGTGTTTTTTCTGAAGTCTAAACCTTACATTGTGCATGGGAATACTCCAAAAGGCGGTTTCTTATCAATGCTTTCAGCAAAAATAGCGAATGTTCCTATACGCATTTATATGTGTCATGGGCTTCGTTATCAGGGATATGGTGGGCTAATGAGAAAATTACTTCAAATGATGGAACGGATTTCATGTATGTGTGCAACCGAAGTGATATGTGTTTCTGTAGGAGTGAAGCAGACATTGTTGTCAGACCATATATGTAAAGAGCAAAAACTGAAAGTTATAGCTTATGGTAGTGCAAATGGTATTAATCTAAATAGATTTGATAAACAAAAAATTGATACAATAATTCTTCCTCAAATATCGAAAGGAAGTTTTATCTTTTGTTTTGTTGGGCGTATTGTTAAGGATAAAGGGGTAAATGAATTGATTACTGCTTTTGACCGGTTATCAGCTGAAAATGAGGATGTACATTTGGTTATGGTAGGTTCAATAGAGAATGAACAAAACCCAATAGCTGAAATTACAAAAAATACGATGCAGGTAAATTCTCATGTCCATGCTGTTGGTTTTCAATCAGATGTGAGACCATATATGAATCAATCAGATACTTTTGTTTTGCCTTCTTATCGTGAGGGGTTTGGTTTGGTTCTTATGGAGGCAGGAGCATTGGGTGTTCCGTGTATAACTACTGATATAATAGGTTGTAATGAAATAATCCAAGATGGAATTAATGGCAGAATCATTCCTCCACGTGACGAAGATGCTTTATACCATGCGATGAAATGGTTTTATGAGCATCGTAATGATGAAGTGAAAGAAATGGCAAGGCGTGCTCGCCCTATGATTGTGGAACGTTACGAACAACATAAGGTTTGGGAAGCGTTATTAGAAGAATATCGTTCTTTGGAAAATGAAGGAGCGTAAATTGCAGGCTGTTAAGCTTAAATTCACATACAAAAAACATTTCGGTGCGGTGACTACTCAAATAGATCCAGATAAATCAGACTATATAGAGATAAGGATAATTTTGATGGTACAGCATCTGAAAGAGGGTTCCTTTGAGAAGGATTCTATCGTGAATTGTGACGAGATTTGGTGCAAACTCTGTAAGTGCGATCACTATAGGAAATATGGCGACGACTTGTTACAGATGCATGTGGATACAGATTGATTCGTGATACCATTATATGAAGAGGACTTTTCTAATATCGTAATGGAAACTGGAACAATGGGGTTGCCAAGTAATGTAACGTATATCAATGGTTCACGAGAAATTATCATCGAGGGTAAGAATAGTTTGATTGTTTCTCCTCATACTGTTTTCTCTACAAGACAAGATGGCTGACGATGCTCGCAGATTGATAGACTCAAGATCTGAGAAGGGTTTTGTATAGGGTTGCTTGATAAATTTTTACAACGAAATACTTAAATAACAATACTGAATGTATAAGAACATTTTTAAGCGTGTGATTGATTTCTTTATTGTATTAATTCTACTTTCGATTATTTGGCCTATTCTGCTGATTATCACTATTGGGTTACATTTCGCTAACAAGGGTACGGGTGTGTTCTTCTTTCAGGAACGTCCGGGTAAGGATGAGAAGATTTTTAAGGTTATCAAATTCAAGAGCATGACGGATGAGTGCGATGCTAACGGAAATTTGCTTCCTGATCGAAAGCGTTTGACAAAAGTAGGTAAGTTCATCCGTGCTACAAGTTTGGACGAATTGCCTCAGTTGATTAATGTGCTCAAGGGAGATATGGCTTTGATAGGCCCTCGTCCGTTACTATCTCGCTATCTGCCGTATTATACTGAGCGTGAGAGATTGCGTCATACTGTTCGCCCTGGAATTTCAGGCTGGGCTCAGGTGAATGGGCGTAACAACATCACGTGGGACAATAAACTGGAATGTGATGTCTATTATGCTGAGCATGTGAGTTTTTGGTTTGATATTAAAATTCTGTGGTTGACTTTCTACAAGGTTATCAAACGCGAGGGCGCTGTGGCTGACAAGAAAGAAAATTATTTGGATGTAGAACGCAAAGATAGAAAACTTAGATAATATTAGAAATCACAAAAATATGAAAATCGTTGTGACTGGTGCATGTGCTGTTTCTGCACGCAATGTACTTCGCTCACTGAAGATGAGCGAGAAGTTTAAGGATGCTGAATTCGTAGGATGGGATATGTGCAGCATTCTATACGGAGTTTACTCGAAGGACTTTGATCGTCTGTATAAGGTGCCAGGAGTGAATGAGCTGAATTATCGTGAGGTGGTTCAGGGCATTTTGGACAAGGAGCAGCCTGATGCTGTAATGGTGCTGCCTGAGCTGGAGGTGCTCTATTGGGCAAAGAATCCATTTGAGGGCGTGAACTACATCACTCCTTCGGCTGAGTTTTGCGAGTTGGCTATCAGCAAGCGCAAGCTTTTCAATCTGCTGAAGGGCACTGGTCTGGTGCCTGTTAGCGAGGATTTGAACCGTGAGGATGTTTTTGATGATAGCTACAAACTGCCATTGGAGTTTCCTATGTGGGTGCGTGATGCAAGTGCAGGTACTGCTTCGGGTAAGGGTTCGTTTAAGGCTAACAATCTGATTGAACTTCGTGCTTGGGTGATGATTAACACTGGCATTGACAATTTCCAGATTTCGGAGTTCTGCTCAGGTGGTAACTATGGGGTACTTTGCCTCTTCGAAAATGGCAAACTGCTGAAGTGTGCTATCGCTGAGCGCTTAGAGTACATTATGGCTAAGGTGTCTGTGAGTGGTATCACAGGTAACACTAGCAAGGGACGCTTTCTGAACGATGAGCATATCAAAGCTCAAGCACTGGATGCCATCGATCGTGTTTGCAAGGCTACCAATAGTGTGATGAATGGCGTTGTGGTGGTGGACATGAAAGCTGATGCTAATGGTGTGGCTAAGGTTACGGAGATTAACATCCGCTATGTGGCTTACAACAGTCTGTTGGCTAATGCTGGCTTCAACCTTGCTGAATATCATGTGTTGACTACTCTTGGCCGCAGCAACGAGCTGACTCCTGAGGTGGAGATTCAGTTTCAGAAGAACAATATGTGGCTTCGTGATGTGGATGCTGTTCCTATATATGTGGAGGATCATATTGATTTGAAGATTGGTGATTGCATAGGGAAGTAATGGTAGAGGCAGTTACAATAAAGAAACGTGATATAGCGGTTGACTTTGTGAAGGTCATCGCTACACTGCTTGTGCTCAATTCACACATGGGCATCTGCTATGGCTCGCATTCGGCTTTGGCTACGGGCGGAGGCATTGGTGATGCGTTGTTCTTCTTCATCTCGGGCTTCACTCTCTTTATGGGAAGGAAGATGGATTTCGTGAATTGGTACAAGCATCGTATAGGAAGAATCTATCCTACGGTTTTGGCTTTGGGTTTGGTAGTTTGCCTTGTGTTTGGACGTGAGTGTGGCTTTATGGAGATGATGACTGCTGAAAAGTATTGGTTTTTACAATGTATAGAGGAGTTCTATAAATTAAAATATTGTAGTACAGTTGTTTATATGGTTCCAAGAGCGTAAATTTGCAGAAAATAAGAATTTTATAATGAACAAGTTATCCCGATACCGTAAGCTTCGTTATAATCAACTATTTGAGTCAGAGAATCGTGAATTGCGTTTGAATGAAATGGGCAATCCTCTTGAAGTGTTGTCTCAGTATGTTGATTTTGAGATCTTTCGTCCTACTCTTGAATCAGCCCTTTTTACCGGAGAGCGCAAAAGTAATGCCGGTCGTCCGCCGATAGACTGTGTGCTGATGTTCAAGGTCTTGTTTCTTCAGCGTTATTATGGTTTGAGTGACCATCAGATAGAGTATCAGATAGTTGACCGTACGAGTTTCCGCAAGTTTCTTGGTATTGAATGTGTTGACGATGTTCCTGACGAGAAGACGGTGTGGAAGTATCGCGAACTCCTGACAAATACAGGCGTTTATGACAAGCTTTTTTCGGAATTTCATAGTTTCATGGAAAGTAAGGGTCTGCAATTCAATGAGGGTCGCATCATTGATGCCAGTTTTGTTATTGCCCCTCGCCAACGTAACACCCGTTATGAAAATGAGCAGATAAAACAGGGATCTGGTAATAAGTTGTGGAATTACAATCCCCACTAGAAGTGCCACAAGGATGTAGATGCCCGCTGGACAAAGAAGCGTGATGAGACTTTTTACGGCTACAAGCAGCATACTAAAGTTGAGAAACGCAATAAGATCATACTTTCTTATGATACCACGTCGGCAGAAGTGCATGATTCCAAAGGCTTTGAAGGACTGCTGGATGAAAAAGACGAAGGCAAGGACTTGTATTTGGACGCCGGTTATGTCGGACAAGAGGAGATTGTAAAACAGCATAAGATGAATCCGATAATTTGCGAAAAGGGCTACCGTAACCGTCCGCTTACCAAGGAGCAGAAATCAGACAATAGGAAAAAATCCAAGACACGTTGCCTTGTCGAGCATGTATTCGGGTTTGAGGAACAAACCATGCGTGGACTTGTGGTGCGTACAGTAGGGCTTATTCGTGCTAAAGCCAATGTAGCACTCACCAGTCTTGTGTATAACATCAGTCGTTACACGCAAATAATCAGGCTGAAACCTGAGTTGTTGGGGTGAATTATGCCTGCACATCCAATTTTTACAACAAACACAAGTTAATTATTGTAAAAATTGGGGGGGGTAGAAAATATTCGCTAAATTTGAAAGACTAAAGCTCACAAATTGGGCAGTTAAAGAGTTCTGCTGTCTGATACAAGAGGATAAATTGAATTGATAGAACTCACCTATATTGGTGTGCTATCTGGTACTTTATCCCGTTATCCGTTATGATTGGAAGTTGAGTATTTGCATTTCGATTTCTATAGCGGTGGTGTTGCTGGCCTTCTTCGCAGTATATGACTTTGAAGGTCAGATGTTCTATGGTGTAGATAACTATTTTAGGTGGATTTTTTATTTCTCTATTATGCTAATCGGTGGTAGCATTTATTTGCATTCCGATAAGATACATTATTCATGGTGGCATATTCCTATTGTGCTTGTATGCATTGTGGCTTGGTATGGAGTAAACGGTGTATCGAATGGCGGAGGTTTTGCCATCCTTTCGATGATACCTCTTGTGTGTATCTGCTATTTGGTGTATGCTATCGGCAAAGCTCCCTGGATGGAGCGATTGTTCGAGCGCAAGCTATCAGGCAATATTCTCTTCATTATCGGTAATCTCTGTTTGGAGAGCTACTTGATTCAGAAGTATATCTTCACTGATGCGCTGAACTACCTTTTCCCGCTGAACATTCCGCTCATTATGTCAGCAGTCTTGGGCTCGGCTTATCTTCTGCACATCCTTTCGGAGGTGATTAAACAGATATTCGATAGCAAGTCTTTCGACTGGAAAGAGCTGCTACTGTATAAGAAGTAATGGATAAGCAGACGCACAGGTAGAACTATATAGCTTATGGTTCGATACCATTGTCTGTTGCAGTCTTTTAAATATAAAAAATATGGAAGAACGTAAAACTATTTATCTCTGCTTAGCTCACATGAGCGAGGAGGGATGGGAACAGAAGTATGTAAAAGAAGCTTTCGATACGAATTGGGTAGTACCTATGGGACCAAATGTTAACGTATTTGAGCAGAACTTGGCAGATTTTGTGAATGCTTGTTCGAATGGTCCGAAGTTGAACTGTAAAGTAGTGTGTTTAAGTGCTGGTACTGCTGCTCTTCATTTAGCGTTGATTGCTTGTGGCGTTAAACCAGAGGATGAGGTACTGGTACAATCATTCACATTCTGTGCCTCTTCGCATCCTATCACTTATTTGGGAGCCAAGCCTATCTTTGTGGGTTCTGAATCGGAGACTTGGAATATGGACCCGGTGTTACTGGAGGAAGCAATTAAAGACCGCATGAAAAAGACGGGAAAGAAACCGAAAGCGATTGTGCCAGTGGCACTATATGGTATGCCTTACGACTGTGAACGGATTATGGAGATTGCTGACCGTTATGGCATACCGGTAGTGGAGGATGCGGCCGAAGGCTTTGGCTCGAAGTTCGATGGACGGATATTGGGTACTTTGGGTAGATTTGGCGTATTGAGTTTCAATGGTAACAAGATGATTACGACTTCTGGCGGTGGTGCTTTGATTTGTCAAAATGCAGAAGATAAGAATACCATCATGTGGTACGCCACGCAGGCACGTGACGCTTATCCTTATTACCAACATTCCGCTATCGGTTACAACTATCGCATGAGCAATATATGTGCAGGCATAGGTCGCGGTCAAATGACGGTGGCACAAGAACATATTAATCATCATAAACACGTACAGGCAGTATATGAAGAACTGCTAAAAGATGTGGAGGAGGTACATGTTCATCAACAACCTGCTGACTCGCGTTATGATTCCAACTTTTGGCTTTGCACGGCTATGCTGGACGCAGACGTGAAAATTCAAGGTCAGGAGAATGCTTATAAGGAGGTGGTCAAGACTGCTGTGGGCGGTGCCGCGGGAGTAATTAAGGCTGTAGATAGTGCTACGACTGATTGCCAGCCCAATGAAAACGTGGAGGCTCTGCGTGTATTTATGTTGACAAATGGAATTGAAATTCGCCCGGTGTGGAAACCTATGCACAAGCAACCGGTGTATGCGGATGCTCCAACTTATACCAATGGCGTGGAGGAGGAAATATTCAAAATGGGGTTTTGTCTGCCTGCTGGTCCGTGGGTGACGGATGATGATGTAAAATACATTGTTGAAAAGATAAAGGAAGCGATTGTTATTACATAAAACGCATCAATTGATCTTTAGAGTGACTTTAAAATCATTATTTATACAGCTTAAAAGGGTTTCTAAAGTCCTTTCTTTCCTTTTTATTCCTTATTATGTGAAAAAGCAGAGGCATTATAATAAACACAATATAGTGCATCTGTTGTAAGCACTCAAATTAGGGCTCAAGAATGTCTCTTCGGTCATTCTGTTCAAAGAATAACGTCCCTTCCAACATTTTTCATAAATGGTACAAGGCTATCCGCAGAAAAATAGTGGAAGTTCAGGTGGACGGTGTTCCACCTGCAAGGCTTTACGGACTTTTGTGAGGCAACCCATTCTGGTGCCTTATAAAAAGGATATGCTCTAAATTGAGTATTAATGGCTGCGTAACCGGAATAAAATAGAATATTCCGGTATTTGGGGGAGTTTGTACAACCCCAATTTTAAACCCATCGGATTCGAGAGGTTTAAAAAGGAAGCCGGGCTGAACGCCTTTACCTTATTTGAACTGTATATAATAAGAAGGATGCAATCAAGCAAAACCTTATTTCGGCAGAGATTACACCGGCACAGGCAAGTATCGTCTATGCCAATGAAGCTGTGCCCATGTTTCGTATGACGGCAAAGCAATGACGAAAGGCGAACTCGGACTTGAAAGGGACATCCGAAACTATGCCACAATCAATGAACTTATCTGCCTATCGAACGTGGAAAGTTTAAATGTTGTGTTCATTGAGCAAGGCATACTCAATTATCATAAAACTAAGACTTTATCACTTTTCTCAGAAAAACTACTCCCAAGCACCTTTTTTCTTTGGCTACATAGTTTTTAATCCTCACCTTTGCATCATTGATCAACGAAACGTGTGAATAGGAAAACGAATTTAAATCTCTAAAGAAAAAAGTATGAGTGTAATTTTCAGGACGGTGGAGAGACCGTCGGACCCCAGGGTTGAAAACTCTCCCAAGAAGTATTATCCGCAGTTGGTGACATTGGGGCAAAGCGTGGATTTGGCATTTATTGCACAGAAGATGCAGGACCGCTCTTCTCTGTCTATCGGTGACATCAAGAGTACGATGCAGAACTTTGTGGAAAAGCTGAAAGAGCAGTTGCTGGAAGGAAAGACGGTTAATATAGCCGGGCTGGGTGTCTTTATACTGGCAGCCAAATCGAAAGGTGAGGAAAAGGCTGATGACGTGACAGCCAAGAGTGTGGAGAGCGTCCGTATCTGTTTTCAGGCGAATAGGGAACTGAAGATATCGAAGGCTGCTACCCGTGCTGGAGAAAGGCTGGATTTGGTGAGTTTGGATGATTATCTTAAGGGGAAGATTTCTACAGATGGCGGCTCCGGTTCGGAAGGAGGAGGCTCGGATTCGGATGGAGACCAAGGTGAGAATCCACTGGGATAACAGTAGCTATGAATTATTAATCAGATAATGGATAATCTTTATGAAGAAAACGTGGAATGTGATTTTGAAACTTATTATTGCCGTAGCGAGTGCTGTGGCAGGTGTGATTGGCGGACAGACAATGATGTTTTAGTCCGATAGGATTTGATAAATAAAAAATGAGAAGAGCTGCTGGCAGGAAATCTGTCGGCAGCTCTTTTTTTAATCCTTGTATGCTTCTTCGTGTACCCCCGCTACTGCCCGTCCGCTGGGGTCGTTCTTTCCTTGGAAAGAGGCGTCCCATGCCAGCGCTTCGGCGGTGGAGCATGCCACACTGGGCACGCTGGGAACGCTCCGGGCCGCGCTTTCACTGGGGAAATGCTCTTCGAAGATGGTACGGTAGTAATACTCTTCCTTGTTTTGCGGGGTATGTATCGGGAAACGTTCGGCTGCACGTGCCATCTGTTCGTCGCTGACGGCGGCGGCAGTGACGGCTTTCAGCGTATCAATCCAACTGTAGCCCACACCGTCGGAGAACTGTTCTTTCTGCCGCCAGGCAACGCTCTGCGGGAGCATGTCGGCAAAGGCTTCACGGACTACTTTCTTTTCTATCTCCTTGCCGGGGCACATCTTGACTGCCGGATTGATGCGCATGGCAACATCCAGGAATTCTTTGTCGAGGAAGGGGACACGTCCTTCCACTCCCCAGGCTGCAAGGCTTTTGTTGGCACGGAGGCAGTCGTACAGATGTAGTTTGGAGAGCTTGCGCACGGTTTCTTCGTGAAAGGCTTGCGGGGTGGGCGCCTTGTGGAAGTAAAGATAACCGCCGAACACCTCGTCTGCACCTTCGCCGCTGAGTACCATCTTGATGCCCATGCTTTTGATGACACGCGCCAGCAGATACATGGGGGTGGAGGCGCGGACAGTGGTTATGTCGTAAGTCTCAATGAAATAGATGACGTCGCGGACAGCATCGAGGCCTTCTTGAACGGTATAGTTTATCTCGTGATGCACGGTACCGATATGACGGGCCACTTCGCGGGCTTTAATCAAGTCGGGAGCACCCTTCAAGCCGACGGCGAAGGAATGGAGCTGTGGCCACCAGGCATCTGCCTTGTTGTCTGTCTCGATGCGTTTGGCGGCATATTTCTTGGCGATGGCAGAGATGACGGAAGAATCGAGTCCGCCACTGAGCAGGACACCGTAGGGGACGTCGGACATCAACTGGCGCTGTACGGCGGCTTCAAGGGTATCGTGCACAGCCGTGACTTGTGTGCTGTAGGCTGTCCGGCCTATCGAAGCCGGCGCGGCATTGCGTTCGGCGGCAGGAGTGTAGTTGTCCTTCACAGCGGCATAGTCCATCCAGTCGCGGGTGTACCAGCGGTGCATCTTGCCCTCGCGCCCACGGTAGTAGTGGCCGGGAAGGAAAGGCTCATACTCGTCGCAGAAACCCTCAAGGGCTTTCAGCTCACTGCCGAAGTAGATGTGTCCATCCTTGTTGCGTCCTATATAAAGGGGGATTACGCCGATGGGGTCGCGAGCGATGAGGTAATCGTCCGTTTCTTCATCATAGAGGGCGAAGGCGAAGATGCCGTTCAGCTCTTCGAGGAAGCGGATGCCTTTGTCTTTGTAAAGGGCAAGGATGACTTCGCAGTCGGAACCTGTCTGGAAGGCGTATTTTCCGGCATAGCGGGCACGGATGTCGCGATGGTTGTAAATCTCGCCATTGACGGCAAGCACCTGTTTGCGGTCGGGTGAATATAAGGGTTGTCCACCGGATTCCGGGTCGACAATGGAGAGGCGTTCGTGGGCGAGGATGGCGGAGCCGCCTACGTAGATACCACTCCAGTCCGGTCCGCGATGACGGATTTTCTGCGCCATCCGTAGCGCTTTGTTTCTCAACTTAGGAGTTTGAGACTGTATGTTGAAGATTCCTGCTATTCCACACATGAGAATTAAAAATTAAAGGTTAAAAATTAAAGAAAGGAAAATCATTTCTTGTTTTCTTTTAGAGGTTCGAGGTAACGGTCTATCTCTGTTGCCACTCGTCGTCCGTCGGCCAAGGCACGTACCACGAGGCTGGCGCCGTGGGCGGCATCGCCTGCCACGAATACGTTCTCTGCAAACTTCGGTTGCTCGGGCTTGAGGAAACCCATGGCAAGAAGCACCATATCGGCTTCGATGACCTCTTTCTTGCCCGTAGGTTTCATGGTGGGACGGCCACCGTCTGTTGTCGGAAGCCACTCCACTTCTTCCACTTCCACACCGCATACCTTGCCATTCTTCCCGATGAACCGGGTAGAGGCGAGGGACCATCGACGGGTACAGCCTTCTTCGTGGCTGCTGGTGGTTTTCAGTACGACGGGCCATTGCGGCCAGGGAGTATCCGGGTTGTGTCCTATGGGCGGTTGGGGCATAATTTCAATCTGGGTTACGCTGACGGCTCCCTGGCGGATGCTGGTGCCTATACAGTCGGACCCGGTATCGCCACCGCCGATGACGAGTACCCGTTTGCCGCGGGCGTTGACGAGTTGGTCTTTCGGGAAGGTGTCTCCATCCAGAATATGGTTCTGCTGTGCCAGCATGTCGAGGGCAAAGTAGATGCCTTTCAGCTCCCGGCCCGGAATGGAGAGGTCGCGGGCGGTGGGCGTACCGGTACAAATGGCGTAAGCATCGAATCCGGCGGGCAGTTTCTGCACATTGACATGGACTCCCATCTTGAACAAGATTCCTTCGGCCTCGAGGATTTTCATGCGGCGGTCGATGACGGCTTTGTCCAGTTTGAAGTTGGGGATGCCGTAACGCAACAGTCCTCCCGGCATCGGTTTGCTGTCGAATAGGGTAACTTCGTAACCTTTGGCGTTCAGCCGTACGGCGACACTCAATCCGGCAGGGCCGGCGCCGATGACGGCTACCTTCTTTCCGTTACGTTCGGGCTTGCACGGTGTGATGTAACCCTCGCGAAAGGCAGCTTCGGCAATGGCGGCTTCATTTTCGCGGATAGTGACCGGCTCGTTGCACGAGAGTTTCAGTACGCATGACTTCTCGCAGAGGGCGGGGCAGATGCGTCCCGTAAATTCGGGAAAGTCGTTCGTGCCGGACAGTATCCGGTAAGCTTCGCGCCATTTGCCCCGGTAGAGTGCGTCTTGGAATTCCGGATCTTTATTGCCCAGCGGACATGCCCAGTGGCAGAAAGGTACGCCACAGTCCATGCAGCGTGAGGCCTGGAGCTTGCGGTCGTGGCTGTTCAGTGTCTGTTCCACTTGGCTGAAGTCTGTGATACGTTCGTATATCGGACGGTAACCCGCCTCCTGGCGGGGGATATTGAGGAATGCTTTAGGGTCTCCCATATTGAAATTTACAATTTAGCAATTTACAATCTTTAATAGTTTCTCTGCATCTCTGCAATCTTCTGTTGCAGTTTCCGCATCTGCTCTTCCTGCAGCACCTTCTTGTATTCGATAGGGACTACCTGGATGAACTGGTCGGCATAGCGTGGCCAGTCATCGAGCATGGTGCGTGCCAGTTTGGAACCGGTGTACAGGTAGTGCTGGCGGATGAGCTCGTGCAGTTCCTTGCGGTAGGAGGCCTCTTCGATGAGGCTCAGCTCCACCATTTCCATATTGCAGAAATAGTCGAAGTTGCCGTCCCGGTTCCATACGTAGGCCACACCGCCGGACATGCCTGCGGCAAAGTTGCGTCCCGTCTGTCCGAGTACTACCACGCGCCCGCCGGTCATATACTCGCAGCAGTGGTCGCCTACACCCTCCACTACGGCTGTGGCACCGGAGTTGCGGACGGCAAAGCGCTCACCTGCACGGCCGTTGATGTAAACCTCGCCGCTTGTGGCGCCATAAAGCAGGGTGTTGCCTGCAATCGTGTTCTTCTCTGCCTCGAAGTTGCTCCGTACCGGGGGCAGGACGGCGATGCGTCCGCCACTCAGACCTTTGCCCAGATAATCGTTGGCTTCACCCTCAAGCTTGAAGTTGACACCCGGGACAAGGAATGCCCCGAAGCTCTGTCCGGCAGAGCCTTTGAACTTCACGTTCAGCGTATGTTCGGGCAGCCCTTTTTCTCCGTACTTTGCGGCAATGACACCGGAGAGCATGGCGCCGCAGGCACGGTCGGTATTGGCGATGGTGTATTCCAGCGAGACTTCCTTTCGGCTCTCTACGGCTTGGGCGGCGGCATGCAGTATCTCCACATCTTTCACATGGTCGATGCCGTGCTGCTGGTCGGTGACGTGGCGGATAGCGGCTTCATTATCCACGCGTGCCAGTAGTTTGTCAAAGCTTATCAACTGATGTTTCCTGATTCCATCATCCGGCTTGCGGACGATAAGGTCTGTGCGTCCAATGATGTCGTCCAGGCGTTCCACACCGATTTCCGCCAGGTATTCGCGTACTTCCTGCGCCAGGAACGTGAAGAAGTTCACCAGATACTCGCTGCGTCCGCGGAAGCGCTTGCGCAGTTCTTTGTTCTGTGTCGCCACCCCTACGGGGCAGGTGTTCTGGTGGCATTTGCGCATCATTACGCAACCCAGTACAATCAGGGCGCTGGTGGCGAAACCGAATTCCTCGGCTCCGAGCATTGCCATCAGTATGATGTCGCGGCCTGTTTTGAGTTGTCCGTCCACTTGCAACATCACTTGCCCGCGCAGGCCGTTCAGCACCAGTGTCTGCTGCGTTTCGCTCAAACCGAGTTCGGGCGAGATACCTGCATAGCGGATGGATGATGCAGGAGAAGCTCCCGTACCGCCTTCTGCACCCGAGATGACTATCAAATCGGCCTTTGCCTTTGCCACACCGGCGGCAATGGTGCCCACACCGCTTTCTGCCACCAGCTTCACGCTGATTTTTGCCCGTGGGTTCACGTTCTTCAGGTCGAAGATGAGCTGTGCCAGGTCTTCGATGGAGTAAATGTCGTGGTGGGGCGGGGGGGAAATCAGAGAGATGCCCGGAATGGAGTGGCGTGTCTTGGCAATCACTTCATCTACTTTGAAGCCCGGCAGCTGCCCACCTTCGCCTGGCTTGGCGCCTTGGGCAATCTTTATCTGTATTTCGTCCGCATTCACCAGATATTCTGCGGTGACACCGAAACGTCCTGAGGCCACCTGCTTGATGGCGCTGCGCAGACTGGTGCCGTCTTCGCGCGGCATGAAGCGTGCCCGGTCTTCGCCTCCTTCGCCCGTATTGCTCCGGCCATGCAGCTTGTTCATGGCAATAGCCATGGCTTCGTGGGCTTCGCGGCTGATGGAACCGTAGGACATGGCGCCGGTGACAAAGCGCTGTACGATGCTTTCTACCGGTTCCACCCGGTCTATGCTGATAGGAGCGCGGCGGAAGTCGAGGAAATCGCGCAGGAAGATGGGAGCTTCCTTACTGTCTACCATGGCAGTGAACTCCTTGAATTTCTTATAACTTCCCAGGCGTGTGGCAAGTTGCAGTGTGCTGATGGTTTCCGGGTTCCAGGCGTGCTTCTCACCATCCTTGCGGAAGGCATACAGTCCACGGTTCGGCAATAGCTCCGCTTCCCCCTTCTTTTTAATAATCTCCATCCCTTCCTTATGGAAGGCGATGGCGTCACGTGCCACTTCATCCAGGCGTATGCCTCCGATGCGTGAACTCAGGCCGCCGAAGTAGGCATTGCTCAACTCCTCGCTCAGTCCTACGGCCTCGAAAATCTTCGCGCCCCGGTAAGAACGGATGGTGCTGATGCCCATCTTGCTCATAATCTTGAACAAGCCTTTGCAGACGGACTTGATATATTTTTTTTCGGCAGTGGCGTAGTCAAGCTGTATTTCCTTTTCGTTCACCAGTTTGTCGATGACGGCAAAAGCCATATACGGATTCAGTGCGCTGGCTCCGAAGCCCAGCAGCAGTGCGGCGTGCATCACTTCGCGGATTTCGCCGCTTTCTACAATCAGTGCCGTCTGCACCCGTTTGCCCACGGAGATAAGATGGTGGTGTACCGCCGACACGGCAAGCAGTGACGGAATGGCGGCATGGTCGGCGTCTACGTCGCGGTCGGAAAGCACAATGTAGTTCACCCCTTCGTTGACGGATTCTTCTGCCTGCTTGCAGAGGGTTGCCAATGCTTCCTGCAATCCCTGGCACCCTTTTGCCACTTCGAAGAGCAGGGGCAGTTTCACGGTCTTGAAGCCTTTGTACCGGATGTTGCAGAGAATATCCAGCTGGGCGTTATTCAGGATGGGATGGTTCAACCTCACCATCTTGCAATGGTTTTCGCTGGGTGTCAGTATGTTCATGCCTACGGCTCCGATGTACTCGGTCAGCGACATTACCAGTTCTTCGCGTATCGGGTCGATAGGAGGGTTGGTGACTTGGGCAAACTGCTGGCGGAAATAGTTGTACAGTAGTTGCGGCTTGTCCGAGAGTACTGCCAGCGGGGTGTCATTGCCCATGGAGTTGATGGGTTCGGCACCGGTGGTACACATCGGGACAATCAGCCGTTCCATGTCTTCTTTGGAGTAGCCGAAGATGCGCAGCATGCTGTCGTAGTTCTCCACGCTATGGGAGACTTTGCGGCCGCTTTTCAGTTCGTCCAGCTCGATGCGGTTGCCGGCCAGCCAAGTGCGGTATGGTTTGGCTTCGGCAAGTTGTTTCTTCAGTTCGCCGTCATAATATATTTCGCCTTTCTCGGTGTCTATAAGCAGTATCTTGCCCGGTTGCAGGCGTCCTTTTTCCTTGATGTCTCCCGGCTCGAAATCCATCACGCCGATTTCGCTGGCCACTACCATCATGCCGCCTTGCGTAATCAGGTAGCGTGCAGGGCGCAGTCCGTTCCTGTCGAGCATGCCGCCTGCATAGCGCCCGTCGCTGAAAAGCAGTGCCGCCGGTCCGTCCCACGGCTCCATCAGGATGGAGTGGTATTCATAGAAAGCTTTTAAATCTTCGCTGATGGGATTCTTTTCGTTGAAAGATTCCGGCACGAGCATGGCCATGGCGTGCGGCAGGCTCAGGCCTGACATGATGAGAAACTCGAGCACATTGTCCAGCGAGGCACTGTCGCTCATGCCCGGTTGCACGATGGGGCGTATCTCCCGGATGTCTCCCAGGGCGGGAGAGGAGAGTACACTCTCACGGGCTTCCATCCAGCCGCGGTTGCCGCGGATGGTATTGATTTCGCCGTTGTGTGCCAGCAGGCGGAAAGGCTGTGCCAGTCCCCAGGTGGGGAAAGTGTTGGTGCTGAAACGGGAGTGCACCAATGCCAGTCCGCTGGTGAAGTAGCTGTTGGTGAGGTCGGGGAAGTAGTTGCGCAACTGCAAGGAAGAGAGCATGCCTTTGTAGACGATGTTCTTCGTAGAGAGCGAGACGATGTAGAAATCCTCGCGGGTGGGGATGTCCGACTTGCGTATTCTGTTCTCTATCCTTTTCCTTATTATATAGAGTCGGCGGTCAGCGGTTTCGCTTTCCGTAAATCCGGTGATGAAGATTTGCTTGATGTCCGGTTCGTTGGCAAGAGCCGCTTCTCCCAATATTTCGGGGCAAGTGGGCACATTGCGCAGATGCATCAGGGTCAATCCATCCTTTTCAATCTCTTCGATAATGACGCTCAAGATGGCAGCCTGGTCTTTTCCGTCTTTGGGAAGGAAAAGCAGGCCGGTGCCGTATTTTCCCTTCTCGGGAACGGGAATGCCCTGCAACAGAATGAATTCGTGCGGTATCTGCAGCATGATGCCGGCGCCGTCTCCGGTTTTGTTGTCCGCCCCTTCCGCTCCACGGTGGCGCATGTTTTCCAGTACCTTCAATGCCGATTCTACCAGTTCATGTGATTTTCCTCCCTGGATATTGACCAGCATGCCTACTCCGCAGGCATCGTGCTCGTGGGATGCCTCATACAAGCCCAACTGTTTGGGCTGTCGTTGGTAATCCTCTACTTTTGCTTTGCTGTTAAAAAGTTCTTGTTTCATGATTATAAGCTTTCTTTATTGCTGTATAATATTGTTTGTTGTTTCAAAATGTTCGGCAAATATATGGTATTAATTGCAAAATGTTAATATGTATTCCTGCCTTCTTTCTTGCAAAATTCCTGCGATAGAAGATGAAGTTATGAATTGATAGAAAACACCCTCTGTTTTCTTTTAATCCTAAATCAAAATCAGACGGTTTGATTTGGATTTATAAATTAAGCCTTTTGCTTTCAAAATAATACTTTCTTTAACTTTTTGATATAAAAACAACTTTTTTCTATTCTTTTGATAAAGAGGAGTTCTATAAATTAAAATATTGTAGTACAGTTGTTTATATGGTTCCAAGAGCGTAAATTTGCAGAAAATAAGAATTTTATAATGAACAAGTTATCCCGATACCGTAAGCTTCGTTATAATCAACTATTTGAGTCAGAGAATCGTGAATTGCGTTTGAATGAAATGGGCAATCCTCTTGAAGTGTTGTCTCAGTATGTTGATTTTGAGATCTTTCGTCCTACTCTTGAATCAGCCCTTTTTACCGGAGAGCGCAAAAGTAATGCCGGTCGTCCGCCGATAGACTGTGTGCTGATGTTCAAGGTCTTGTTTCTTCAGCGTTATTATGGTTTGAGTGACCATCAGATAGAGTATCAGATAATTGACCGTACGAGTTTCCGCAAGTTTCTTGGTATTGAATGTGTTGACGATGTTCCTGACGAGAAGACGGTGTGGAAGTATCGCGAACTCCTGACAAATACAGGCGTTTATGACAAGCTTTTTTCGGAATTTCATAGTTTCATGGAAAGTAAGGGTCTGCAATTCAATGAGGGTCGCATCATTGATGCCAGTTTTGTTATTGCCCCTCGCCAACGTAACACCCGTGATGAAAATGAGCAGATAAAACAGGGAGCGGGTAATAAGTTGTGGAATGACAATCCCCACAAGAAGAGCCACAAGGATGTAGATGCCCGCTGGACAAAGAAGCGTGATGAGACTTTTTACGGCTACAAGCAGCATACTAAAGTTGAGAAACGCAATAAGATCATACTTTCTTATGATACCACGTCGGCAGAAGTGCATGATTCCAAAGGCTTTGAAGGACTGCTGGATGAAAAAGACGAAGGCAAGGACTTGTATTTGGACGCCGGTTATGTCGGACAAGAGGAGATTGTAAAACAGCATAAGATGAATCCGATAATTTGCGAAAAGGGCTACCGTAACCGTCCGCTTACCAAGGAGCAGAAATCAGACAATAGGAAAAAATCCAAGACACGTTGCCTTGTCGAGCATGTATTCGGGTTTGAGGAACAAACCATGCGTGGACTTGTGGTGCGTACAGTAGGGCTTATTCGTGCTAAAGCCAATGTAGCACTCACCAGTCTTGTGTATAACATCAGTCGTTACACGCAAATAATCAGGCTGAAACCTGAGTTGTTGGGGTGAATTATGCCTGCACATCCAATTTTTACAACAAACACAAGTTAATTATTGTAAAAATTGGGGGGGGTAGAAAATATTCGCTAAATTTGAAAGACTAAAGCTCACAAATTGGGCAGTTAAAGAGTTCTGCTGTCTGATACAAGAGGATAAATTGAATTGATAGAACTCACCTAAATAAATACTGGAAAGATTAACTTTATGTTCTTAAGAATATGTATATTTGCAGCGCAAAATCAAATACTGATACATTATGTGTGGAATAGTAGGCTATATAGGTCAAAGGAAAGCCTACCCCATTCTTATCAAGGGTCTGAAACGGTTGGAGTACCGTGGATATGATAGTGCGGGGGTAGCATTAATCAGTGATAACCGACAGTTGAACGTGTACAAAGCGAAAGGTAAGGTTTCGGAACTTGAAACTTTCGTTGCTCAAAAAGATATTTCCGGTAGCATTGGCATTGCACATACACGTTGGGCCACTCATGGAGAACCTTGTTCCGTCAATGCCCATCCCCATTATTCCTCTTCCGAACGTCTCGCCCTCATCCATAACGGCATTATTGAAAACTACGCCGTCCTTAAAGAAAAACTTCAAGCCAAAGGTTATGTATTTAAAAGCAGCACTGATACCGAGGTGCTTGTACAGCTCATTGAATACATTCAGGTGACAAACCATATTGACTTACTGACGGCGGTGCAACTTGCCTTGCAGGAAGTGATTGGGGCGTATGCCATTGCGGTGCTCGACAAGGACAATCCGGATGGGATAATCGCTGCACGCAAGAGCAGTCCGCTGGTGGTGGGCATCGGTGAAGGAGAGTTTTTCCTGGCTTCGGATGCCACGCCGATTGTGGAATACACAGATAAGGTGGTGTATCTGGAAGACGAAGAGATTGCCCTCATCTGCCGGGGAGAGAAGTTGAAGGTTGTTAACCTGAAGAATGTGGAATGCCCGCACGAGGTAAAGACGGTAGCGCTCAATCTCGGCCAGCTGGAGAAGGGAGGCTATCCGCACTTCATGCTGAAGGAAATCTTCGAACAGCCCGGCTGCATTCACGACTGCATGCGCGGGCGTATCAATGTGGAGGGTACGAACGTGGTTCTTTCTGCAGTGATTGATTATAAGAAACGTCTGCTGGCGGCCAAACGCTTCGTCATCGTGGCATGCGGTACGTCATGGCATGCCGCCCTCATCGGCAAGCATTTGATTGAAAGCTTCTGCCGTATTCCGGTAGAGGTGGAGTATGCCAGTGAGTTCCGTTACCGCGACCCGGTGATTGACAGCAACGATGTGGTGATTGCCATCTCGCAAAGCGGAGAAACGGCCGATACGCTGGCCGCCGTGGAGCTTGCCAAAAGCTGTGGGGCATTTATATACGGCATCTGCAATGCCGTCGGTTCCAGCATTCCCCGTGCCACGCACACGGGTTCCTATATCCACGTGGGACCGGAAATAGGGGTGGCATCCACCAAAGCCTTCACGGGGCAGGTAACGGTGCTTACCATGCTGGCCCTGACACTTGCCAAAGAGAAAAAGACGATGGACGAAGGGCAATACCTGGCAATTGTCAAGGAGCTGGGGCATATTCCCGACAAGATGGAAGAGGTCTTGAAATTGAACGACCGCATAGCGGAACTTTCCAAGATATTCACCTATGCACACAACTTTATCTATCTGGGACGCGGATACAGTTATCCCGTAGCCTTGGAAGGCGCCTTGAAGTTGAAGGAGATTTCGTATATCCATGCCGAAGGCTATCCTGCCGCCGAAATGAAGCACGGCCCCATTGCTCTGGTGGATGCCGAAATGCCGGTAGTGGTCATTGCCACCCGGAATGGGCTTTATGAAAAGGTGCTGAGCAATATCCAGGAAATAAAGGCGCGTAAAGGCAGGGTTATCGCCATTGTGACAAAGGGAGATACGGTCATCAGTAAAATAGCCGACACTTGTATCGAGCTTCCCGAAACAATGGAGTGCCTTGATCCGTTAATAACTACGGTACCTTTGCAACTGCTTGCCTATCACATTGCCGTGTGCAAGGGAATGGATGTGGACCAGCCGAGGAACCTTGCTAAGTCGGTGACTGTAGAATGAGGACATGTACAATTTACCATTTACAATGTACAATGGGGCTGCGCTTGGGAGGGGTAAATGTAAATGGTAATTGTATGCTATAATAAGGAAAAGAAAATTGCACACTTAAAATTGTACATTGTAAATGGTAAATAGTAAATAAATAGATGGAACAACTGAAGCATGAATGCGGCGTCGCCATGATACGCCTGCTGAAACCTTTGGAGTACTATGAAGAGAAGTACGGAACATGGATGTACGGACTCAACAAGCTCTATCTCCTGATGGAGAAACAACACAACCGTGGGCAGGAAGGTGCCGGACTGGCCTGCGTGAAACTGGAAGCCAATCCCGGTGAGGAATATATGTTCCGTGAACGTGCGCTCGGTTCGGGCGCCATTACCGAAATTTTCGGTACGGTGCAGGGCAACTTCAAGGACTTGACCAAGGAACAGCTGCACGATGCGGAATATGCCAAGCGTGTGCTGCCCTTTGCAGGGGAGGTCTATATGGGACACCTGCGTTACTCCACTACCGGAAAGTCCGGCCTCTCGTACGTGCACCCATTCCTCCGGAGAAACAACTGGCGTGCCAAGAACCTTGCTCTCTGCGGCAACTTCAACATGACGAATGTGGATGAAATCTTTGCACGCATTACCGCCATCGGTCAGCATCCGCGCAAATATGCCGATACCTACATCATGCTGGAGCAGTTGGGACACCGCCTTGATCGCGAAGTGGAGCGCCTCTTCAACCTTGCCGAAGCGGAAGGGCTGGCAGGTATGGACATCACCCATTATATAGAAGACCACATCGACCTTGCCAACGTGCTACGCACTTCGAGTAAGGAGTGGGACGGGGGATACGTGATGTGCGGACTTACCGGAAGCGGAGAGACTTTTGCCGTACGCGACCCGTGGGGCATCCGTACAGCCTTCTGGTATCAAGACGACGAAATAGCGGTGCTTGCCAGTGAACGTCCCGTGATACAGACAGCCCTTAATGTCCCTGCCGGCTCCATCAGGGAGCTGCAACCCGGACAAGCCATGTTTATCAACAAGGCCGGCAAGGTGCGCACCGTGCAAATCAATAAGCCGCGCGAGGTGAAGCCTTGTTCCTTCGAGCGCATCTATTTTAGCCGGGGCAGTGATGTGGACATTTACCGGGAACGTAAACTGCTGGGTGAGAAACTTGTACCCAACATATTGAAAGCCATTGACAACGATGTGGACCATACTGTCTTCTCCTTCATACCCAATACGGCGGAAGTCGCCTTCTACGGCATGTTGCAGGGACTGGACGACTACCTCAACGAGGAGAAGGTGCAGCAGATTGCCGCCTTGGGGCATAGTCCCAGCCACGACGAGCTGGAGCATATCTTGTCGCGGCGCATACGGAGCGAGAAAGTGGCAATCAAGGACATCAAGCTGCGTACCTTCATTGCCGAAGGAAACAGCCGGAACGACCTTGCCGCCCATGTGTACGACATCACTTACGGAAGCCTTGTTCCGGGAGTGGATAATCTGGTCATCA
The DNA here is from genome assembly GCF_902825465.1 of Bacteroides sp. Marseille-P8574. Taxonomy (NCBI): domain Bacteria; kingdom Pseudomonadati; phylum Bacteroidota; class Bacteroidia; order Bacteroidales; family Bacteroidaceae; genus Bacteroides; species Bacteroides sp. Marseille-P8574. The sequence continues at coordinate 332,547 of NZ_CADEBE010000002.1, read as the reverse complement.
TCGACGACTCGATAGTGCGCGGAACCACCCTGAAGCAGAGCATCATTGGTATCCTCGACCGTCTGGGGCCGAAGAAGATAGTCATTGTAAGCTCTTCACCGCAGGTGCGCTATCCCGACTACTATGGCATCGATATGGCTAAGATGAGTGAATTCATCGCCTTCAAAGCTGCTGTGGAACTGCTGAAGGAGCGTGAGATGCGGGATGTAATTGCCGCCGCCTACCGCAAGTCCAAGGAGCAGGTAGGCCTGCCCAAAGAACAGATGGTGAATTACGTGAAGGAGATTTATGCTCCTTTCACTGACGAGGAAATCTCTGCCAAGATGGTGGAGCTTCTCACTCCGAAAGGAACGAAAGCCAAAGTGCAGATCGTCTACCAGCCTCTCGAGGGGCTGCATGAGGCCTGCCCCAAGCATCCGGGTGACTGGTACTTCAGCGGCGATTATCCTACGCCGGGCGGTGTGAAGCTGCTGAATAAGGCATTTATTGATTATATAGAACAAGTTTATCAATTTTAATTGAATCAATGAGAAATGTAACTCTAATCCTCGACGACGGGAGCCGCTTCCACGGCAAGTCGTTCGGCTTTGAAAAACCGGTAGCGGGAGAGGTGGTCTTCAATACAGCCATGACGGGTTATCCCGAAAGTCTGACCGACCCTTCGTATGCCGGACAGCTGATGACGCTCACCTATCCGTTGGTGGGCAATTACGGTGTGCCGCCTTTTACTCTCGAACCGAATGGGCTTGCCACTTTTATGGAGAGCGAGCATATCCATGCCGAAGCCATTATTGTAAGCGATTATAGCGAAAATTATAGCCATTGGAATGCGGTGGAAAGTCTCGGTGACTGGCTGAAACGCGAACAGATTCCGGGCATCACGGGCATCGATACCCGCGAACTGACAAAGGTGCTTCGCGAGCATGGGGTGATGATGGGACGTATCGCCTTTGATGATGAATCGGATGAAATGCCTGAGGCCTCTTATGCCGATGTGAATTATGTGGATAAAGTCAGCTGCAAGGAGGTTATCCGTTACAACGAAGGAACCGGTAAGAAGAAAGTGCTCCTTGTGGATTGCGGCGTCAAGCATAACATCATCCGCTGCCTGCTGAAACGTGATGTGGAAGTGATTCGCGTTCCCTGGGACTATGATTATACCGGGATGGAGTTCGACGGGCTGTTCATCTCCAACGGCCCCGGCGACCCTGATACCTGCGATGCTGCCGTACAGAATATCCGCAAGGCAATGCAGAACGAGAAACTGCCCATCTTCGGCATCTGTATGGGAAACCAGTTGCTTTCCAAAGCTGGGGGCGCCAAGATATACAAATTGAAATACGGCCACCGCAGCCATAACCAACCGGTGCGTATGGTGGGTACGGAACGTTGCTTCATCACCTCACAGAATCATGGGTATGCTGTAGACAACAACACGCTGACAGAAGACTGGGAACCGCTTTTCATCAATATGAACGATGGTTCTAATGAAGGAATCCGCCACAAATGCAATCCCTGGTTCTCTGCACAGTTTCATCCCGAAGCTGCCAGCGGGCCGACGGATACGGAGTTTCTTTTTGATGACTTTGTGAAGTTGCTTTAGTAAGAGAATTTTATCAAGAATGGTTGTGTTCGTAATCTCTTGATAATCAGTATGTAAAAGACGGTGTAATGAGTCCCATACTGAATGTCATTCAGTCCCAGAGTGAATACCTTTCAGTCCTATACTGAATGTCATTCAATTAGTGACTGATTGTGTAAGGTAAGAGAAAGATAAGGTTTTATTACTACTATTACATTTTTAATAAACAGATATGCAAATGAAAGAAAACAATATAAAGAAAGTCCTGCTGCTTGGCTCCGGTGCACTGAAAATCGGTGAGGCAGGAGAGTTTGACTACTCCGGTTCGCAGGCGCTCAAGGCATTGAAGGAGGAAGGTATCTACACGGTTCTCATCAATCCGAACATTGCCACGGTACAGACCTCGGAGGGCGTTGCCGACCAGATTTACTTCCTGCCCGTCACTCCTTACTTCGTGGAGAAGGTGATAGAGAAGGAGCGCCCAGACGGAATCATGCTTGCTTTTGGCGGACAGACGGCACTGAACTGCGGTGTTTCCCTCTACAAGGACAAGATTTTCGAGAAGTACGGCGTGACGGTTCTCGGCACTCCCGTACAGGCTATCATTGACACGGAGGACCGTGAAATCTTTGTGCAGAAACTGAATGAGATTGATGTAAAGACCATCAAGAGCGAAGCTGTGGAGAATGCGGCAGATGCCCGTCGCGCAGCCCGGGAACTGGGATATCCGGTCATTGTCCGTGCCGCATACGCGCTTGGCGGACTGGGTTCGGGCTTCTGCGACAATGAAGAAGAGCTGAATGTGCTGGTAGAGAAAGCCTTCTCCTTCTCCCCGCAGGTGTTGGTGGAAAAATCGCTGAAGGGATGGAAGGAAGTGGAATACGAGGTGGTGCGCGACCGCTTCGACAACTGCATCACGGTCTGTAACATGGAGAACTTCGACCCCCTGGGCATCCATACGGGCGAGTCCATCGTTATTGCCCCGTCACAGACGTTGAGCAATACGGACTATCATAAATTGCGTGAACTCGCTATCCGCATTATCCGTCACATCGGTATTGTGGGAGAGTGTAACGTGCAGTATGCCTATGACCCGATGAGCGAGGACTACCGGGTAATCGAGGTGAATGCACGCTTGAGCCGTTCGTCTGCATTGGCCTCTAAAGCAACGGGTTATCCGCTTGCCTTTGTAGCGGCAAAACTCGGCTTGGGCTATGGCTTGTTCGACTTGAACAACTCTGTAACGAAGACCACAAGCGCTTTCTTCGAACCCGCCCTGGACTATGTGGTCTGCAAGATACCGCGTTGGGATTTGGGCAAGTTCCATGGAGTGGACAAAGAGCTGGGTTCGAGCATGAAGTCGGTAGGAGAGGTGATGGCTATCGGCCGTACTTTCGAAGAAGCCATCCAGAAGGGGCTTCGCATGATAGGCCAGGGCATGCACGGCTTTGTGGAGAACAAGGAACTGGTGATTGCCGATTTGGACAAGGCTCTGCGCGAACCTACCGACAAACGTATCTTTGTCATCTCCAAAGCCTTCCGTGCCGGGTATACGGTGGATCAGGTGCACGCATTGACCAAGATAGACCGTTGGTTCCTGGAGAAGCTGATGAACATCATGGATACCAGCAGGGAACTGCACTCTTTTATGGCTGATGGAGAGTTGCCAATGATTCCCGTGGACTTATTGCGTAAAGCTAAAGTACAAGGCTTCTCTGATTTTCAGATAGCCCGTGCCCTCGGCTTGGAACAAGCAATGGACGGCGAAGAAGCCATTCTTGCCGTCCGCAATTTCCGCAAGAGTGCAGGCATTCTGCCCGTAGTGAAACAGATAGATACCCTTGCCGCCGAATATCCCGCACAGACCAACTATCTCTACCTGACGTATAGCGGCACGGCAAATGATGTCCGTTACCTCGGCGACCGCAAGTCCATCGTCGTATTGGGCTCCGGCGCCTACCGCATCGGTTCTTCCGTAGAGTTCGACTGGTGCGGCGTGCAGGCCCTGAACACCATCCGCCGGGAAGGCTACCGCAGTGTCATGATAAACTACAATCCCGAAACCGTGTCTACGGACTATGACATGTGCGACCGTCTTTACTTCGACGAACTTACCTTCGAGCGCGTGATGGATATTTTCGAACTAGAGAATCCCCACGGGGTGATTGTCTCTACCGGTGGCCAGATACCGAATAACCTTGCCCTGCGCCTCGATGCGCAGAAGGTACCTATTCTCGGCACAAGCGCCAAGAGCATCGACAATGCCGAAGACCGTGACAAGTTCTCCGCCATGCTCGACCGCATTGGTGTAGACCAGCCCGAATGGCGGGCGCTGACCTCCCTGGAGGACATCAACGCCTTTGTGGATAAGGTGGGCTTCCCGGTATTGGTCCGTCCTTCCTACGTGTTGTCCGGCGCTGCGATGAATGTCTGCTCCAACCGGGAGGAGCTGGAACGCTTCCTGAAGCTGGCAGCAAATGTCAGCAAGAAACATCCCGTGGTGGTGAGCCAGTTCATCGAGCATGCCAAGGAGGTGGAGATGGATGCCGTGGCGCAGGACGGTGAGATTATCGCATATGCCATCAGCGAGCATATTGAGTTTGCCGGAGTGCATTCCGGTGACGCCACTATCCAGTTCCCGCCACAAAAGTTGTATGTGGAGACGGTGCGCCGCATCAAGCGCATCAGCCGCGAGATTGCCCGTGAGCTGAACATCTCCGGTCCGTTCAATATCCAGTATCTGGCACGCGAGAACGACATTAAGGTGATTGAGTGCAACCTCCGCGCCAGCCGTTCGTTTCCGTTTGTCAGCAAGGTGCTGAAGATAAACCTTATTGAACTTGCCACGAAGGTGATGCTCGGCATTCCGGTACAGAAGCCGGACAAGAATCTGTTCGATTTGGATTATGTAGGCATCAAGGCGAGCCAGTTCTCCTTCAACCGTCTGCAGAAGGCCGACCCGGTACTGGGTGTGGATATGGCAAGCACGGGCGAGGTGGGTTGCATCGGCAGCGATACTTCCTGCGCCATTCTCAAGGCGATGCTCTCCGTGGGCTACCGCATTCCGGAGAAGAACATCCTGCTTTCTACCGGTACTCCGAAGCAGAAAGTGGACATGCTTTCTGCCGCGCGTATGCTTCAGAAGAAGGGGTATAAGATATTTGCCACGGGTGGTTCCAGCAACTTCCTTACGGAGAACGGTGTGGAGAATACGCGCGTCTACTGGCCCAGCGAACCCGAACGCCAGCCGCAGGCACTTGACATGCTGCACCGCAAGGAGATAGACATGGTGGTCAATATTCCGAAGAACCTCACCGCAGGCGAGTTGGATAACGGCTACAAGATACGCCGTGCCGCCATCGACCTCAATATTCCTTTGATAACGAATGCCCGTCTGGCAAGTGCGTTCATCAATGCATTCTGCACGATGACGCCGGATGATTTGGCCATCAAGTCGTGGGCGGAATATAAATGATAAATATTTTTCGGACAAAAAACAGAAGGACAAGGGAGAGAAGAAAAAATGTGCCGTCTTTCTTTTCCCTTGTCTCCTTGTCAGTCTTGTGTATTAATATGGAAAAACAACGCATACAGTACCGGTATGAACAGCAACGTTATCAGTGTGCCGAATGTCAGCCCGCCCATAATGGAAGCTGCCAGCGAGCCGAACATGGCATCGGGCAGTAACGGTATCATGCCCAGAATTGTAGTCAGCGCCGCCATAGATACCGGGCGCAAACGACTCTGTGAACTGTCTATCAAGGCTTTCATCGGTTCCACTCCCTGATTAATCTGCAAGGTTATTTCATCCATCAGTACGATGCCGTTCTTGATGAGCATCCCTATCAATCCCAGTGTCCCTACGATTGCCACGAAATTGAATGTCTTTCCTGTAAGCAGCATCACTGCTACCACGCCTACCACAACCATCGGAATGCAGCAGAAGATGATAAGCGGTTTACGGTAATCCTTGAACAGCATGATCAGAATGGCAATCATTAGGATGATGGCCAGTGGGAAGTTCTTGAACAGATACTTCATGGACTGGTCACTGGCGCTTTTCTCACCCTGCCACTGCAGTGTGTATCCCTCGGGAAGCTCTATCCTTTCAATCTGCCGTGCGATGGCCTGCCTTGCCTTTTCCGTCTCTATGCCCGGTGTGGGAGAGCATTGCACGCGTTGGCTCCGTTGTCCGTTGTAGCGCGGCACTACCGGGTCTTCCCAGCGTATGTCGATACTTTTGCTGATTTGTTTCAGTGGAGTGCTGCCCATCAGACTTTCCACCAGCTCTTCTTTGGAGAGGGTACCGGCTTTCAGCTTTACCATTGTTTCTTCGTTCAGCAGTCCGTTCAGCGATGGCAGCGAGGAGAACACTTGCGTATTGGAGAGGTCCTCTATCGGTTTTCCTTCCTCGTCCAGGCATTTCAGGTAGATATTGTCCCGGTGGATGCCTTCGTAGAAGAATCCGATGGGGATACCTCCATTGGCCGAGAGCAGTGACAAGCTTACGTCATTGCGGCTCAACCCCAAAGTACGGGCGGCGGCTTGGTCGTACTCGATGGAGAGTACCGGAACCTGCGGTTCCCAATCGGTGGTGATGAGGCATATCTCCGGTGTGTTCTCCATGATACTGCGGGCGCTGTCTGCCAACCGGTGCAGTACGGAAGGGTCCGGTCCCATGAACTGGACTTCGATAGGATATTTTTTGAACATCAGGTTGTAGCGCTTCATCTTGACGTAGGCATTGGGATAATGATGCGTCAGGTAACTTTGTATCTCGTCCATGTTGTCTACCAGCTCTTCGGGAGAAGTGAAATCTATAATCAGTTCGCCGTATGCCAAAGACGGGTTGGCGATGCTCCTTACCAGATTGTAGCGTCCCGGTGTACCGCCTATGGAAGTGGTGACGTGCGTCACTTCCTTGCGTGTTTTCAGGTATGTTTCTATCTCCCGGAGGTCTTGAACCACTTGTGTGGAGTTATTGCCTTCGGGCAGTTTATATTCCATATATAGTTGGTCGTAAACCATGTCGGGGAAGAATCCCTGGCGCATGTACTGGTAGCCGAAGGCAGACAGTCCGAGCAGGACGAGCATTGTCAACACAAAGCTCCAGCGGTGTGCCAGTCCCATCCGCAGGGCGGCGCGCAAGACAGCATAAGTGCGTCCTTTGTATTCTCTCGCTCCTGTGGCGTTGGTTTCGACGGCAGGATGCAGATACCGATTGGCCATCAGTGGTACATGAACCAACGCCAGTACCCAGCTTAACAGCAAAGACACTGCCAGGACGATGAAAAGGTCACGTGTGTAGACCCCTGCCGTGTCGGGCGACATGAAGATGGGCAGAAAAGCTATGATGGCTATCAGCGTAGCTCCCAGCAGCGGCATGGCTGTCTGTCTCCCTATGGCTGTCATGGCTTCCATCCGTTTTTTTCCGGCTTTCAGGTCTACCAGTATGCCGTCAATGATGACGATGGCATTGTCTACCAACATACCCATTGCGAGGACAAATGCGGCCAGTGATACACGCTGCATTGTTCCGCCTGCCGTATATAGAAACATAAATGAACCGAAGACGGTGACCACCAGACTGATTCCGATAATGACCCCACTTTTGAATCCCATAGCCACCATCAGAATGAGCACTACGATGATGACAGACTCTATCAGGTTGATGATGAATGTCCCCAATGAAGCGCCGACGCGTTCCGGCTGGTAGAAAACCTTATGGCAGTCTACGCCTGCAGGCAGACGGGTTTCTTTGAGCTGTGCTAACCTCTTTTCTACTTCAGCGCCTACTTTCACAATGTCTGTTCCGCTGGAGGCGGCAATCAGGATACCTTGTGCCCGTTCGCTGTCGAAGAACATTTCGTTGCGGGTAGGCTCTTCGTATCCTTTTTCTATCTGTGCGATGTCGCGCATGCGGAGCTGGTCGTCGTCGTGTCCTTGTATAAGCATGTTGCCGATGTCCTCCACAGTCTTGAATTTGTCGCTTACAGTTACACGGATGCGGTGGTCACCATTGTCGTAATAGCCGCTGTAAGTGGTCTTGTTCTGCCCGTTCAGGGTGGCAAGCACCTCAGCTGGTTTCACACCCAAATTTGCCATGCGGTCTTGCAGCAGGGAGATGTTGATGCACTCGGAGCGTTTTCCGTAGAGTTCCACCCGGTCAATTCCTTCCATGTCGCTGATTTCCCGCTTCACGAGTTCCGCATAGTCGGACAATTGCCGGTCGGACAAGCCGTCGCCGGTCAGTGCGTAGAACATACCATATACATTCCCGAAATCATCTTTGACGATAGGTGTACCGGCCCCGTCGGGCAGTGAGGCACGGGCATCGTTCACTTTGCGGCGTAGCATGTCCCAGCATTGTTCCACCTCATCGTCTCGGGTGGTTGTTGTCAACTCTATCTGTATCAGTGAAAGGTCGTTGTAGGAGTAACTTTCCACATTGTCTATGTGGCCCATGCTGCGGATGCTCTTTTCCAGTACATCCGTCACTTCCAGTTCCACTTGATGAGCCGAGGCTCCCGGATAGGGTGTCACTACCATGGCGAGTTTCACCTTTATTTCCGGATCTTCCAGTTTGCTCATCTCATAGCTGGAATAAGCTCCTCCCAGCAGCAGGACAGCTACTAGGAAGTATATCAGATTACGGTTCTGAAATGCCCATTTACTTATATCCATAGTTTTTTAGGGATTAGTGGTTACAATAGTCCTCCAATATTTGTTCCGCTGGTTCCGGCGAGCGGTTTTACGGTTTCTCCGTCTTTGATGTGGTGGACTCCGGAAGACACGACCAGTTCGCCCGGTTTCAGATGGTTGGAGCTGATGAGGCTGCGACCATTGCTTGTCAGGCGAAGGAGGGTCACTTCGCGGGCGGTAATCCGGTTGTCGGACGGGTTGTAGACAAATACCTGCGCTTTTCCGTCTATTTGCAGTACGGCGCCGCTCGGAACGGACAGTTGGCATGAATTCTCTTCGTCGTACTGGATGGTAACCATCGTATTCATTCCCGGAGAGGGTACGGGCTGCTGCTTGTCGGCAAGCAGTTGCAGGCGTACGGTATAGAGCTGGTTGGCATTGGCTTTGGGAGTGATGCTTATCAGTTTCAGCCGGTAGGTCTTGCCTGGATAGACATCGAATGAACAGTAATAGCTGTGGAACTGTCCGCGCCGGATGTATTCCGCTGCCGGAAGATTGATTTCCACTTCGGGCATACTGCTGCTGATTATGGAGAGAACAGGCATACCGGCGCCTATCGTTTCGTGCGCCTCAAAAAGACGTTTCTGTACAAAGCCGTTGAAGGGGGCGTAGAGCTTGGTGTAGTTGAGCTGGTCCTTGTGGTGCCGGTATTTGGCTGCAATCTGCTTTAATCCATATACCGCCTTGTCGTTGGCGCTGGAAGTAGTGACGGAGTCTTTGTAAAGTGACATCACCCGTTTGGCATCCGCCTTTATCTGTTTATATTCGGCTTCTGTGGCATCCAACTGCACCTGATAGTCTGTCGGGTCGAGTTCGGCGAGCAGTTGTCCCTGATTTACGCGTGCACCGTTCTCCACATATATTTTCTGGATGGTTCCGCTGACTCTGAAAGCAAGGCTGATATCCTGTGCTGCTTTCACTTTGCCTGGATATTGCAGATAGGTCTGTTCGTCTGCTGAAATAACTGTATCTATTTTCACTGTCTGGCAGTCTCTTGCCATCTTGACCTTTCCCTTGCAGGAAGCCAGTGAGAGTAGGGAAATGCCTACTATAAGCCAATAGAACTGTTTCATTGTATATTATTTAATCATATGTTTTTATATATTTACAAATATACCCCGATATTGTCAAATGGAAAAGGTCGGAATGTATTATAATATGTTCTATCTTGTACATCCGGATATAAATATCTATTTTTGTCGGAAGCATCGGAAGTGCAAATATAACTAAAAGCAAGTTTATGGAAACAATTCGGATTCAGTATTATCGGTCTCCTTATGGCGAGTTGATGCTCGGCTCTTTAGGAGACAAACTTTGTCTGTGCGACTGGGTAAGCGAAAAGCGCAAGGAGAAAATCGGCAGGCGGATGTGGAATACGCTGCATGCCGTTTATGAGGAGGGCACTTCGGAAGTTATTTCAACGGCAATCATTCAGTTGGATGAATATTTTGCCCGTAAGCGGACGGCGTTCGACATGCCGTTACTGTTGGCAGGGACGGATTTCCAGAAAACGGTATGGCAGGAGTTGCTGAATATTCCTTACGGGAAAACGGTGTCCTACGGCGAGCTGTCCCGAAAGTTGGGCAACCCGAAGGCCGTACGGGCTGTAGCGGCTGCCAATGGGGCGAATGCCCTCTCCATATTCATTCCCTGCCATCGTGTGGTGGGCAGCAACCGTCAACTGATAGGCTATGCCGGTGGACTGGCAGCAAAACAAGGGCTGCTGGCATTGGAAGCAGACTCCTGCGATGGATTGCCGAATTCTCGTGTAGTACAATTGTTCTAAGGTCAGGTTTGTTTCTGGTATTCCGCCGGTGTCATCCCCGTCATACGTTTGAAGAACTTCGAGAAGAACGACGGATTGGGAAAGTTCAGTTCGTCTGATATTTGAAACACCAGCAGATTACTGTGTTTCAGCAATACTTTGGCTTCGAGGATAACTGCTTGATTAATCCATTGCATCACGGTTTGCCCGCTTGTTTCACGTATCACCGAACTCAGATAGTGCGGTGTCAGGCATAGCTTGTCGGCATAGAAGTTGACGCTGCGTTCGTGCTTACTGTGTTGGTTCACCAAAGCGATGAAGCGGCGGAATAGCTCTTCCTGGCGTGAAAGACGTGCCGGAGTTGACTTGCATGTGTGCTCGTGGATATACTTAAGGTTATAGAGAAGTGAGACAATCAAGTGCTGTACGGTTTCGCGGCGGTAAGGCGAACAATGAAGTATGTCCCATAATAAAGAGAAAAAGTGGCTGATGCGTGTCCATTCCGTGTTGTTGCATGAAAAGAGAATCCCGTTTCGTGTGTAAGCTTCCGTAAGAATGGAATTCTGTATCACAGGCAGAAAATGGGCGGTAGGCATGAGGACTTGGAATTCATAGTCGGGACTGATTTCCAGTATCTCTATCAGCGAGTTGTCGGGAATGATAATAATATCATGGGCTGTGGCTTCGTATTCGATAAGATTGATAGATATCCGGCCACTGCCCTGCATGATACGTATAATCCTCCCTTCTTTGGCACGGTAAGGTTGCCCGGTACGGAATAGTCTAGAGCCCATGGCAAAGAAACTGATAACCATTCCCAAATCATCATTTATAAATCTGTATTCAGAATGTTCTATAAAATCCGGATTGTTGCGGATGTCCTCGAATGCGACGCTTATCGGTTTGTTCTTTTCCATATCTTTCCCGTTATGAATAATGTATATTTCCACCGCAAAGATAATAAAGTGTTCCTATTATTTGCCTTTTCCTACGAAATGTCGTACTATTAGAACATCTTTGCGCACAAATGGATTGTAAGGGTATAGGATTATGCCTTTATCTTTGCATGTGTATAGAACAAAACCATGTAGAATAAACAAGAAACAGAATGGATATGAAACGAACCGTTTTCTTTTTTACCCTTTCTCTTGCCGCCATGCTGGCACATGCCCAGCTCACGTTGGAGGAGTGTCAGCGCCGGGCGCAGGACAATTATCCGTTGGTCAGGCAATATGGACTGATAGAAAAGGCACGCGAGTACGACCTCTCTAATGCCGGAAAAGGTTACTTGCCCCAGTTCTCCCTATCCGGCAAGGCCACGTACCAGAGTGACATCACCTGGCTACCGGTCGAAATCCCTAATCTCGACATCAAGACTGCTCCGAAAGACCAGTACCAGGTGATGCTCGAAGTGCAGCAGACCCTCTGGGATGGTGGGGATATACGTTCCAGAAAACGATTGACGCGTGCCGCCTCGGAAGTGGAACTGGAAAAACAGCATGTAGACATGTATGCCTTGACTGACCGGGTGAACCAGCTCTTTTTCGGCATCCTGCTGCTGGACGAACAGCTGAAACAGAACAGCCTCTTGCAAGAAGATTTGGGCAGAACCCACAAGCAGGTAGCCGACTATATAGCCAATGGCATCGCCACCCCGAGCGACCTGGATGCAGTCAGCGTAGAGCAACTGAACACCAGGCAGCACCGTGTGGAATTGGAGACCACCCGTCGTGCATACCTCAGCATGCTTGCTGCCTTTACGGGCAAGGATCTCTCTTCCGAAACGGTTTTATTGAAACCGGCTGCCGAAGAAAACATAGACCGGCAGATGAACAACCGTCCCGAACTTCGTTGGTACGATGCGCAGGGAGAGCAACTCCGCCAGCAGGAGGCAGCCTTGAACACCCGGTTGATGCCGCGTTTCGGCCTTTTTGTACAAGGGGCATACGGCAATCCGGGGTTGAATATGCTGAAAGATGAATTCAACGCCTATTACATGGCGGGGGTGCGCATGTCCTGGAATTTCGGCAGTCTGTATACGTTGAAGAACGACCGCCGCAGGATAGACAATACCCGCCAACAGATAGAGACCGGCCGGGATGTGTTCCTTTTCAACATTCGCCTGCAGGCTACGCAGCAGGATGCGGGCATTGTATCCATGCGCCGCCAGATGGTGGATGATGACGAGATTATCCGTCTGCGTGGGAATATCCGCCGTGCAGCCGAGGCCAAGGTACAGAACGGGACAATGACCGTGACCGATATGCTGCGGGAGATTACCAACGAAAGTATGGCACGACAGACTAAGGCATTGCATGAGGTGCAGTTGCTGATGAACATCTGGCAGCTGAAATATACGCTGAACAATTAGTGACTATAATCCGTAATTTATAACTTGAAATAGTATGAAATCATTGAAATTATTTCCTTTTTTATTTCTCCTTGCCGCCTGCACCGGCGGTGCTCCGAAATATGATGCGACGGGAACGTTCGAGGCTACCGAAGTCATCGTTTCTGCCGAGGCGTCCGGAAGACTGCTGAGTTTCGACATCGAGGAAGGCACGACACTGAAAGACGGGCAGGAAGTAGGCATTATAGATACCGTCCAACTCTATCTGAAGAAACTCCAGTTGGAGGCCAGTGTCAAGTCCGTGGAAGGCCAGCGGCCCGATATCCTGAAACAAGTAGCCGCCACTCAGGAACAGATTGTGCAGGCACGGCGCGAACGCGATCGTGTGTCCAACCTGCTCCGTGTGGGTGCCGCCAACCAGAAGCAGCTCGATGATGCCGAGTCCCTTCTCGAAGTCCTCCGCAAGCAGCTCGACGCCCAGAACTCCACCCTGCGCAACAGCGACCGCAGCCTCACTTGGCAAAGTTCCTCCGTCGGCATCCAGGTGGCGCAGATAGAAGACCAGCTGCGCAAATGCCACATCACCTCTCCGCTGACGGGAACCGTCCTTGCCAAATATGCCGAAGCCGGAGAGCTGGCTGCTCCCGGTACCCCTCTTTTCAAAGTGGCGGATATGGAGCAGATTTACCTCCGTGCCTACATCACCTCCGAACAGCTTGCCGAAATCAAGCTGGGGCAGCAAGTGAAGGTTTATGCGGATTATGGCAAGGATGTGCGCCAAGAATATCCTGGCGTTGTCACCTGGATTTCCGATACCTCCGAATTTACTCCAAAAACTATCTTGACGAAAGACGAGCGCGCCAATCTGGTCTATGCCGTAAAGATTGCCGTGAAGAATGACGGGATGCTGAAAATAGGAATGTATGGAGGCTGTAACTTTAACTAATATCTCCAAACGTTACGGCAGCGTGGAAGCCCTGCGGGGTGTCTCTCTGTCAGTAGCTCCCGGTGAGCTTTTCGGCATCATCGGGCCGGACGGTGCGGGCAAGACATCGCTTTTCCGCATCCTCACCACCTTGCTGCTTGCCGACGGAGGCTCGGCTTCGGTCTGCGGCCTGGATGTGGTGAAGGACTACAAAGCCATCCGCAGGCGGGTGGGGTATATGCCCGGACGCTTCTCCCTCTATCCGGACTTGACGGTAGAGGAGAATCTCAATTTCTTCGCCACCGTTTTCCACACCGCCATCGAGGAGAATTATGATTTGGTGCGCGACATTTACCGGCAGATAGAACCTTTCCGCAAGCGCCGCGCCGGAGCGTTGTCCGGCGGCATGAAGCAGAAACTCGCCCTTAGCTGTGCTCTTATCCATAAACCGGATGTCCTCTTCCTGGACGAACCCACTACGGGCGTCGACCCCGTGTCCCGCAAGGAATTCTGGGGAATGCTCTGCCGGCTGAAGGAGCAGGGTATCACCATCATTGCTTCCACCCCCATCATCGACGAAGCGCGCCAATGCGACCGCATCGCCTTCATCAACGAAGGGGAGATAAAAGGCGTCGATACCCCTGACCGCATCCTGACACGTTTTGCGGGCATCCTCTGCCCTCCGGGCTTGCAGCACGAACGGGTGGAAAACCACGAAAACAATGTGATTGAAGTGGAAGGGTTGACCAAGCGTTTCGGCAATTTTACCGCCGTAGACCACATCTCCTTCCAAGTCCATCGGGGCGAGATTTTCGGTTTCCTGGGAGCCAACGGGGCAGGCAAGACCACCGCCATGCGCATGCTTACGGGGCTTAGTCGTCCCACCGGCGGCAAGGCGTGCGTGGCAGGCTTCGATGTGGCTTCCCAACCCGAAGAAGTGAAGAAGAACATCGGCTACATGAGCCAGAAATTTTCCCTTTACGAAGACCTCAAGGTGTGGGAGAATATCCGCCTCTTTGCCGGTATCTACGGCATCCCCGAAGCGGAGATTGCTCCTAAAACGGAGGAGCTGCTCCTCCGCCTCGGGTTGGAAAAGGAACGTGACACACTGGTGAAAAGCCTTCCACTGGGCTGGAAGCAGAAGCTGGCCTTCTCCGTCTCCATCTTCCACCGTCCCAAGATTGTCTTTCTGGATGAGCCTACGGGTGGGGTAGACCCCGCCACGCGCCGCCAGTTCTGGGAACTGATTTACCAGGCTGCCGACGAGGGCATCACCGTCTTTGTCACCACCCACTTTATGGACGAGGCAGAGTATTGCGACCGCATCTCCATCATGGTAGATGGCGTCATCCGTGCACTCGACACTCCCGGGGAGCTGAAACGGCAGTTCAATGCCACTACAATGGACGATGTATTCCAACAACTGGCTCGCCAAGCCGTGCGAACCGCCGACTGAGAATCCGTGAAATCCGCGTTATCCGAGCCTAAATATAAATATAGACAATGAAACAATTCATATCTTTCATCCGAAAAGAGTTCTTCCATATCTTCCGCGACCGGCGCACGATGCTGATTCTGCTGGGCATGCCCATCGTGCAGATAATCCTTTTCGGTTTTGCCATCACCACCGAGGTGAAGAACGTGCGTGTGGCGGTGCTCGACCCGTCGAATGACGTAGTTACCCGCCGTATCATCGACCGCATGGATGCAAGCGAATACTTCACCGTCATCTGCCGCCTGTATTCTCCCGCCGATATGGAGGCTTCTTTCGGAAGAGGGGAGATTGACATGGCGCTTGTTTTCAGCGAGCGTTTCTCGGACAAGCTTTATACCGGCGAGGCGCGCGTGCAGCTTGTCTCCGACGCCACAGACCCCAATATGGCGACTATGCAGGCAGGCTATGCCGCAAACATCATTTCCTCTGCCGGGCAGGAGATGCTTCCGCCGGGAGTGCATGCCGCTGCCATCGTACCCCAGCTCAAGCTGCTGTACAATCCGCAGATGAAGAGTGCCTACAACTTCGTGCCGGGTGTCATGGGGCTTATTCTGATGCTGATTTGCGCCATGATGACCTCCATCTCCATTGTGCGCGAGAAGGAGACGGGGACGATGGAGGTCCTGCTGGTTTCTCCCGTCAAACCGCTTTTCATCATTCTGGCAAAGGCGGTGCCCTATTTTGTGCTGTCGTTTGTCAACTTGACCACCATTCTTCTGCTTTCGGTCTATGTGTTCGATGTTCCCGTGGCGGGCAGCTTGTTCTGGCTGGTGGTGGTGTCGCTGCTATTCATCTTTGTCTCCCTGGCGCTGGGGCTGCTGATTTCCACGGTCACCCGGACGCAGGTTGCCGCTATGCTGGTGTCCGGACTGATGCTGATGATGCCCACCATGTTGCTTTCGGGCATGATATTCCCCATTGAGAGTATGCCCGTTATCTTGCAGGCCATTTCAGCTGTGCTTCCTGCACGCTGGTATATCCAGGCGGTGCGTAAGCTGATGATTGAGGGAGTGGATGTTTCGCTTGTGCTGATGGAGGTCGGCATACTTGCCACGATGGCGGTATTGCTGATAACGGTGAGTTTCAAGAAATTCAAGCATCGGCTTGAGTAAAGAGCGGATATGAATTTTATATTAATTATTCAGGCAGAAGAACATAAGGACAAAAGGATACGGGAAATCTGTTCTTTTGTTCTTATGTCTAAAATCTTTAAAATATCGTCTTATGATAAAGTTTCTCATTGAAAAGGAATTCAAGCAGTTGTTCCGCAACTCCTTCCTGCCCAAGCTGATTTTCATTTTCCCGTGCATGATTATGATACTGATGCCCTGGGCCGCCAATCTGGAGATAAAGAACATCAATCTGAATATAGTGGACAATGACCACAGCGTCTTGTCCCGCCGTCTGGTAGATAAAATCGGCGTATCCACTTATTTCCGCCTGACAGCGCTTTCCGATACATACGATGAGGCTTTGCTCGCCATTGAAGCCGGTTCGGCGGATGTCGTGCTGGAGATTCCCCGCGATTTCGAAAAGGATTGGGTGAAGGGAGAGGCGCCCCGTCTGCTGGTGGCGGCCAATGCCGTGAACGGTACGAAGGGCAGTCTGGGAGGTTCCTACTTGTCTTCCATCATCAGTGACTATACCCGTGAACTGGGTTCGGAGTCGTCTTCGCAAGGGCTTGCCGGGAAGTCGCTTCCCCGGGTGGATATCGCTACACAAAACCTTTACAATCCCACTCTGAACTATAAGCTTTTCATGGTTCCCGCCCTTATGGTGATGCTGCTGACCATGATTTGCGGTTTTCTCCCCGCCCTCAATGTGGTGGGCGAGAAGGAGGCGGGCACCATCGAGCAGATAAATGTCACTCCCGTCCGCAAGTTCACCTTCATTGCCGCCAAGCTGATACCTTACTGGCTGATAGGCCTGGTGGTGCTCACCATCTGTTTCGTGCTGGCATGGCTGCTTTACGGCATTCTGCCGGCGGGGCATTTCCTCACTATCTATGGCATGGCTCTGGTGTTTCTGCCGGTGGTGTCGGGGTTCGGGCTGGTCATATCCAATCATTCGGCAACGTTGCAGCAGGCCATGTTCGTCATGTGGTTCTTCATGCTTATCCTTATCCTGATGAGCGGTCTTTTCACTCCCATCCACAGTATGCCCGAATGGGCGCAATGGATTACCCGCATCAATCCGCTGCGCTATTTTGTGGAGGTGATGCGTACCATCTATCTCCGTGGCGGCGGATTTGCCGAACTGTTTCCGCAGTTGGGAGCCTTGTTGGTCTTTGCATTGGTCTTCAATCTGTGGGCGGTAAAAAGTTATAGGAAAAGCAGTTAACTGATTTTTCTATATTAGCATCCCATTTGGCTTTTTTTCTTGAAGAAAGGCTACACCATTTGCCTTGGATAGCTACACCCTTTTGTGTTTAAGGCTACACCATGAGGAGGAAAAGGTGTAGCCCTTTTATTATGGATAATGAAAGCTGTTTTTTGTGTGGAAAGGGGGGCTAGTAGTGATATATATCTAATAGCTGTTATACTTGTTAATTAATTGATAGAGTTTATATGATATTTATCAGTTCCCTTATTGGAAAAAACTCTTATCTTTGCGCGCAAATTAATAAATATCTTATACCAAAATGAATACACAGACTACTTATCTTGCCTCGAAACCGCATTATGAGATTCTTGACGGACTGCGCGGCGTGGCGGCTGTCATGGTTATTATCTTCCATCTTTTTGAAGCACATGCAGGCGGCAGTCATCTTACTCAAATTATCAATCATGGCTATCTGGCAGTGGATTTCTTTTTCATGCTCTCCGGTTTTGTTATCGGTTATGCTTATGATGACCGTTGGAACCGGATGACCGTGGGCACTTTCTTCAAACGCCGTATCATTCGCCTGCATCCTATGGTGATTATGGGAAGCATTGTGGGCGCTGCCTTTTTCTATTTTCAAGAGTCGCCTTGTTTTCCACCTATCGAGAATACGTCTGTTGGAACCATGCTGCTGGTAATGTTACTAGGCTGTACTTTGCTTCCCCTTCCGCTGAAGTTCGACATTCGTGGCTGGACGGAAATGCATCCGTTGAATGGTCCGGCATGGTCGCTCTATTATGAATATATCGGTAATATTCTGTATGCGTTGTTTGTACGCAAGTTCAATAAGGTGGCCTTATCGGTGCTGGTATTTGTGGCAGGGTGTTTTACGGTGTACCGTTGTCTGACTGCTCCTGCTGGTGATATTGTGGGTGGTTGGGCCTTGAACTGGGAACAGCAGTATGTGGGCATGGTCCGGCTGATGTATCCGTTTTTCGGCGGATTGCTTCTGTCACGCCTCGGCTGGCTGATACGGCTTGAAAAGCGTGCTTTCTGGTGGTGTAGCCTGCTGATTGTGGTGGTTCTTTCCATTCCCCGTATCGGAGGTGAGGACGGCTACTGGATGAACGGGCTTTACGAGGCTTTCTGTATTATCTGCATCTTCCCGGTCATTGTTTCGATGGGAGCCGGCGGCAAGGTGACCGGTAAGCGCTCTACTGCCGTATGCAAGTTCCTGGGAGATATTTCCTATCCGATTTATATCACCCATTATCCATTGGTATATACTTATACGGCTTGGGTATGCAACAATAACGCTACAATGGTGGAAGGCATCCCTTATATGATGCTTACTTTCGTTGGAGCTTTTGTTCTTGCTTATGCTTGTTTGAAACTGTACGACGAACCGGTGCGCAAGTGGCTGACAGATCGTTTTCTGAAAGGGAAAAAGAAATAGTTCCGCATAGCTATGGATATAAAAAATCTCCCGTTGCATTATCTTGTGCAGCGGGAGATTTTCTTTTTAATGGCCGGGCGTTATTTTACGTCGATGAATTTCTTGGCCTTTTCTTTTTCTGCTTCTGTAAACTTAGGCAATGTAATGTTCAACACGCCGTTTTCTACATGGGCGCCAATCTTTTCCTTGTCTACATCGTCCGGAAGAATCATGGTTTGCTGGAACTTGGTGTATGAGAATTCGCGACGCAAGTAGCGGCCTTCCTTCTTTTCGTCCTTGCTGTTCTCTTCCTTGCTTTCTGTTTTCTTTTCCATGCTGATGACCAGATTGTTTTCTTCGTCGATGTGAACGTTGAAGTCTTCTTTTGTCATACCGGGAGCAGCCAATTCAACTTTGTACTCTTTTGCTGTTTCGAATACGTTGATGGCAGGGGCGGTGGCATTTGCTTTTACCATCCAATCATTGTCAAAGAAATCATTAAAAATACTCGGTAACCAATTTTGGTTTCTTCTTACAGGCATCATAGTTATAGTCTCCTATTGTTTAAGTTAAACATGCTATTTAGTTTTGAACTCCGGTTCTTTGTCTTCGGGTGCCTGCCTTTTGGGTTTTTCACCGTCCGTTTCTTGAACCGTCGTTCGCTAACTATATTGCAAACCTTATGCCAACCGGTCTTTGCTGACTCTATTGACTATTTGTCATTGAAAAACTGACTTATTTGCTTGTTTAATGCCATTTTGCTATCTTATTTATTTAAAATTGATAGATTTTCAGACTAATTTAAAACGCATTCTCCAACGCTTGGCTTCTTCGTCCCAATCGTGACTGATGATTTTGAAGGTTCCGATTTCTGATGTATTCTCCACATGTACTCCGATGCAGAGGCATTCGTCGTAATCGCCTACTTTCACGACACGTACCGTTTCCGAAGCACCATCGGGCAGGCGTTCCAAGTCGAAACGTCCTTGCGCTTCCTCTTGCGTAATGAATTCTGTTGTGACGGGCAGCTGTCGGGCGATTACCTCGTTTACGGCCTCTTCCAGCTTCTCTATTTCTTCTTCCGTGGGGCAGGCGGCAAGACGGTAGTCCAGCTTGCTTTTCTTCCGTTCTATGTGTGCTGATATGGAGCGGCTGCAACCGAATAACCTTATCATAGTCTGGTTGATGATGTGCTCCGTTGTATGCATAGGTGCGATTGACACATCCTGAAACTTGGGACTTGGTTTATTTATTTCTATATTTGTTTCCATATTAATTGATATTGATGTAATTAACAGCGCAAAGATAATGAATAATATGGATAAGAAGGTACTAATCTATTGTCGTGTTAGTACGCAACAACAGACAACTGATAGACAAAAAGAGGAATTGTTGAAGTTTGCAGCAGAAAACCATTGGAACGTTGAAGAAGAGGATATTTTCATAGATGTTATTAGTGGTTTTAAAAAGGGAGAGTTCCGTCCTGAATATGTGAAGATGCTTGAAAGAGTCGAATATGGGGATATTGATATAATTTTATTCTCTGAATTTTCTCGTCTTGCAAGAAATGCTACGGAGTTATTAGAACAAATCAAATTGTTTATAGATAAAGGTATTAACTTGTATTTTGATAAACAAAAATTGTGGGTAAGAGATAGTAATAAAGATGTAGGTAGTATTATTTTATTGCATGTGCTTGCTGTTATGTCAAGCTATGAGATAGAATTGTTTGTTGAACGTTCATTAAGTGGCAAGATAACAAAAGTTCAAGCAGGTCATGGAGGTGGGGATGAACGTGCGTATGGTTATATGCACAATGAAAATAAACAGATTGTTATAAATCCTATCGAAAGTAAGATTGTTGCCCGTATTTTTGAAATGTATGTTGGTGGATATTCTTCAATTCAAATATCAGAGATATTGAATGCTGAGAAAGTACCTGCTCCATACGTAAGGAAATTGAATGAGTACAAGAAGAATAGAGAAGCAAAAGGATTGGAGGTGAAAGAGTACAAATTTGATACAGATAATTTAAAATGGCGTA
The DNA here is from genome assembly GCF_902825465.1 of Bacteroides sp. Marseille-P8574. Lineage (NCBI taxonomy): Bacteria > Pseudomonadati > Bacteroidota > Bacteroidia > Bacteroidales > Bacteroidaceae > Bacteroides > Bacteroides sp. Marseille-P8574. Next base: position 311,927 of record NZ_CADEBE010000002.1, on the reverse strand, counting down.
TTTCTACAATAAACAGACTTATGCACAATGAGTTATATAAAGGAAATCGTAGAATAACATTTTATAAACCAGACCCTACCAATCCACTTCCGTTATCCGAAAGGCAAGATAGAGAGATTGTTTATGAATATTCGGAACATGTGGAAAGTCTGCGAATTGTATCAGACGAGTTGTTTCAGCAAGCCCAAGATAAACTTTCCAAAGCGCATTATAATAAGAATAATGCAGTCAGGCATGAGAATTTATTGAAACATTTAATGGTATGTGGCGAATGCGGTGCTAATTTTTCTGTAGGGAAATCAAATGAAACATCTAAAAATTATATCAGTGGTGGACGTACTTACAAATGTTATGGTAGAGTGAATCGTAAAGATAAACCACGAACATGCACGAATGGGGCAGAACTTCGACAATGGAAATTGGATGGACTTGTTTTACAGTTGTCAATTCAAATGTTTGCTGAGATTAATATTCAGCAGACCAATATTTTAAAGATAGAAAATTTAGGGAAAGAAATCGAAGAGTTGGTTCAAATAAAATCATCAAAGAATACAGAATTGGTTGAAGCGGAGAATCTTTATAAAAAGACACTTAAACGTCTTATTGCGATTGAAGACGATGAGGTTGCAAAGAATTTGATTTCAGATGCAAAACATAAATATGATGAAACTAAAAACGTGTTGAACAAAACTATGGATAAATTGTCACGAGAAATCACAACAAAGAGAATTACTATTGATAATTTGAAGCGTTTGAATGCCAATCCTTTGTTGATTAATAAAATGGATGAGATTAGGAAAAATAGGGATTTGGTAAAGACTATGGTTGATGAATATATTGATAAAATTACTATATTTCGTTTACATGAACTTTGGTTATTGGTCGTAGTATCTTATAAAGGAGGTGAGGAGATGTGGGGAACAATTAAATGCGCTCGTTATAAAAAGGAGGAGATGTTTTATGATGAATTGCATTGTCATTATGGTGTTGAATTTCAGGGGTGGTTACTTAATAATACGGAACATTGTTTTTCGTATGATAAAAGTACACGTATTATTACTTATCATGGTGGAAGTAAAATATATGTGGAGTTTAAATCAGGTGAGTATGATTATGATACATTTAATCAAATGATACAAGCAACAGGATGGATGGGATGTTTCCCTTTTTATGCTTATGAAGATAGTGGTAAAGATTTAAGCGTACCTTCTAATGAAGATTTTGGAAAATCTTTACAAGAAAACAGAACTGATTGGAAAGCACACAATGACAAGGTCTTGGAACGTTTATTATCCAAGTCATAAATAATAATATTCCTACCACCGTAACCCCTCACTCAGGGGGAGGATTTTGTAGTCCCCCCCTTATAGTTTGTAACGGGTGGATTTCTATAGTGGAATCCTATCCTGCTATTGCCGAAATAGGGTTATACAGATATAAGCCAACAGTATTTTTAGTTGATTGATTATTTTTTATATTGGTTGGAATGTTGTTTTCTTTACACCATTCATATAATTTACTTTTTCCTACTTTTAAATTCAGTTCTTTAAAAGTTGATAGATTTTCTTTTAGGGATTTGGAACAATCATAATATAAGCCAATTAATTCATTATTGATTTTCCCTTTTACCATATTTCGTACAGTCTTAGCTGAAAGATTGTATTTAATGCAATATTGAGGGTTTATTATCCATTTTCTTTTTTCTGTCTGCTGTTGTTTAATTATTGTTGAGTATTTGTCAATGTTTTCATTGTATACATTTTCTGCGATATCATATAATTCTTGTTTGCTTATTGGGTCCTTGCTGTTGTTGATGTAGTAGTATAGTTCGTTGGCTAAACAGTGCAGTAAATGTTCAAATTCAATTTGTGGGTACATATATTTGCGTACTATAGCATTTAAAAAGAGTTTTTTTCTACGCCCGTTCCCGTCTTTAATTTTACATACTCTGTTGGAGTAAACACAATTACCATTATCAAGTTTTGTTTTTTCCTTGAACCAATATCTTTTGATACAGCAATAGTTTTCAGGTATTGTAATATATGGAATATCTTCATTGGCTTCTTCCAAATTATTTTCAAAGAATGGATATTTTTCTCTGTATTTTTCTATTAAGTCTTTATGGGAAAGGTTCCAAAAATTGGTAATATATTCATGGTCCTTTATTTCAACAACAACTTTATCTCTCTTTTCCATTTGTAACTGTATATTGTATGGTGTTGGCTTTTCTTTTATACTGTTAGAAATGGAAATGTCATCATAACTATAAATGATAAGATTGTTTATAAGTTTACAATTTGCGTAGCTCCCTAAATAAAATTGGTAGATTGCTCTATTATGATTATCTAATTCTATATTTGTTATAATATTATCATATAGTATCTGATATTGATTTTGATTTAGTGGTGTATTGAAAATGTATAGAAGTCTATATCTGTTTCCTTTAGTAATATGTGAAAATGTGGTATACGCAATGCTTGGCTGATATTTCAATGTTACTAATAATTCATTGAATGATAATAATGTATTATCAATATCGAATACTATTATGTTAGTATGTAAAGCCCTTTCTTTCTTCTTATAACCAAAGAGGGATTTTATTTCCTTGTCGATATATGTGCAAGAGAATATATATCCTTGTTTTATAAATTGCTCCAATTCAGAAATAGTAACTTCCTTTTCTTCAAAGGATATTTTGTTGTAGTCTTTACTGGTAGGTTTTTCTGTGTAACCATTGACGGAAATCATCAGTTTAAAAGAGAATTTTTCATTTTTGTACATGTTAAGGTTGATATTATTGTGTGACTTGTACGTGTCACTTATTTAGGATGTTAAGGTTTGATAGTTGAACAAAGGAAGCAATGCAACCTTAACAAACCATTACTTCCAAGTATGCCTACTTTCAACTATATAATATAAGTATATTTTGTTTATGCAAATATACGACTTTCTAATATCTATTACCACCTTTTAATAAGAAATTTTGCCTGAAAAGCCCTCAAAAAGTACAAGTATGGTATAAAGTGTCTTATTATTATCTGATTTTTGCGAGGTATTATCAATTTATTGTAATACAATGTGTTATATGAAATATAAGTGACTGGATATATATCCGAATGTTAGGTAGCACACTGTTTGCTATTTATTTTTTGCCCCTATTCCCCGATTTAGACAAAAGGGTTCCTTTTCGAATGATGCACTTTGAGTTTTGAAAAGTTTTTTCGTTGGATAATCCGTAATTTCGTAAAGAACCGTAGGAAATCCCAAGTATATCAGGCGAAAAATATTCAAAAACATTGGCTATGCTTCCGAAATAGTGGTGGGTGTCGTTCTCTTTTATATAAAGATGAATTACTGTCCGTTCTTTCTTCTCTTTTTCTTCCATAATGCAATAGTTTTTTTGCAAAAATAGTAATTGTGTGACATAAAATGAATAAATGTCATATTTTTAACTATTTCTAGTGTAAATAAATTGCATGTATTAAATATATGTCATATCTTTGCGCTGTGATTAAAACGAAGACGATATGAAACGGTATAATAAAAGACAAGTGATGAAAGATGCTCATAGACTTTACAATAACGATTTTCAACGCAGGGGACGTTCTTGGTCGGAGTGTCTTAGAGCAGCTTGGAGTTGGGAACGGGATGCAGTCAAAGTTTTCGAAGAAAAAGCAGCAAGGCTTGATGCAATGATAGCCGCAAGTTGGAAAGCGCACAACGAAAGAAAAGAAGCCAAGACAAATGAGAATTGGTATAAAGGAATTGATTCAGAAACTCTTTCTTATGCAATGGGATATGGAAGAGGTAACAATTTCTATTGTGGTGACTAATTAAAAGAGTTTTTTAATATTCACTAATATAACTTTTGAATATAAGTTGATTGTCAATGCTTTAATAATAAATGGGTTCGTGTTAGATTCAAAAACAATAGATTTCAATTAAAAAAGAATATTATGAGCTTAAAAAATAGTTATGTTACTTCTGACTATATGGAATGGGATTCAATGTTATCGCTAGTTCACAAACTATATAGGGATAAGGAATATCGTTTGTCATTGTTAATAGGCTGTGGTAGCTTCTTTGGGTTACGTATATCAGACATTCTCGCTCTTACATGGTCTATGTTATTAGATGATGAAAAGTTTGTTATCATTGAAAAGAAGACAGGTAAGAGACGGGAAATAAAAGTCAATTCCAATTTCCAAAAGCATATTGCAGACTGTTTCAAGGCTTTGGATATAGTAGATAAAGATGAAAAATGTTTTGTTAGTCGAAAAAAAACAGTGTATAGTACGCAACGAATTAATGTGTTATTTAAATCAATAAAAATTAAATATGGATTGAAGATAGAACATTTTTCCACCCACTCGATGAGAAAAACATTTGGTAGGAAGGTTGTAGAGACCGCTGGGGAAAACTCGGAATTTGCTCTTATCAAACTATCGGAATTATTTAATCATGCCGATATTCAAACGACAAGGCGTTATTTAGGATTAAGAACAGAAGAGTTGTTAGAAACGTATGATATGCTCAGTTTTTAAATCTGTATTTTTTAAAATCCAAATCCGATATTAAGATAAAATCCCAGTTTGTTAGTCCTATTGGAGTAACATATAAATCCCTCTATAGGTCCCAATGGACTATCGTAGCCATATCCAATACTTGTCCCATATATTTTTTTGCCTTGAAGGAAATTGGAAAACTGATTTTGATGGATGGCATAATTTCCTGATAAGGTAAGGTATTGCTTTTCGTGAAATTTATGTCTTACTTGGATTTGTGCATTTCCCAATAATTTTAGGGTGGATTCTGTATGAGTCAGCCCTGAAAAAGGTATTTGTTGCTCGTAATGTGGATTATATCCTTCTCCACCGATAACATTGCTGTACATAAACGGAATACCATCATTGAAAATAAATCTTCCGTATATTGTCGGTATAATAAATGTATTTAGTGTGATTGGAAATATCTTGGTGACTTGGGCAGCAAGTGATGAGTATGCAGTGTTAGTATGCAAATTGGTATATATTGTATAAGAAATATTAGTTTTCAAACCTTTAGTAGGAAAATATCTTTTGTCTAAAGTTTCATATTTCAATTTTGTATGATAATTAAGAAATAAATTCTTTCGTTTCATTAGTGTTGCATCTTCACTTACCAATGTTCTATAATACCGATGGTAATCTAATGAAGCTCCAACTTCCATTTGAAGATTTCTTGAAGGTATAATAGAGTAAATCAGACTGCTAGTATTCCGTATAAAGGTTGGATTAGATATTTTGTGTCCATGACTGTATAAAAATATATCATTGTAACCAATTTGATTTGAAAGTGTTATCCATTGTGGTTTTGATATAGGAAGATGATATTGGGTTCTGAGAAAAGATTGTTTTCCTCCTCTTGCCACTATTTCGGCTTTCCCGATTTTCTGTTTATTCAAATTGATATTAAGAATCACTGCTGCAATATCCTCGCTATCGAATCTTAGTCCAATTCTTAGTTGATTATCATTGCTTGGAGCATATTGCGGATAAAACAAGGGGAATTTGGTTTTATTGTTTTTTTTATTATTTACTATGCCTACCCTATTCTTGATTGATAATAATGTGTTGTAATTGGCTTTTGCGGCATTTTCTCCTCTTATAATGAGAGTGTCTATTGCGGCTTTTGTAAAACTTGCAGCATTATAGTTTTCTACATCAACTTTTATATAAGCATCTATATCCTTAGTACTTTCATCAAGCGATGATTGACAAATCATTAACATAAGCTGATTGGCTATCCCTGCAATGGAATGCAAGTTATCCGCATCTGATAATTCAGATTGTACATCAATGCCAATAATAATATCTGCTCCCATAGCTTTGACAACATCAATTGGTAGATTGTCTTTAAATCCTCCGTCAATTAAAACTTTTTGTCCTGAATATATCGGTGAAAAAACAACGGGAACAGCCATACTTGCACGCATTGCCTCTGAAAGTTTGCCAAAGCGGATGACCTCTTTTTGATTTTTTACCATATCTGTGGCAATACATGCAAAAGGAATTGGAAGGCTATCGAAATTAGTTACATTTTGATAGCCTTCTGTAAGTTGATGTAATAACTGTGATATGTTCTTCCCTTTTATTATACCTCCATTCTTTCCACTATTGTTGATAGGAAATGATATAAGGTATTTACTGTCATCGGATTTAAACGGAAAAGGAATTTCTTTGCGTGAAACTTTATCGGTAAGTAGGTCTATCCAGTCTGTTTGTTTCACTATTGTTTCTAATTGTTCGGATGTATAACCTATAGAATATAATCCGCCAATAATAGCTCCGATGCTTGTTCCTGCAATATAATCAATAGGTATATTTAATTCTTCAAGAGCCTTTATTACTCCAATATGCGCAACCCCTTTAGCACCACCACCACTTAAAACGATACCTACCTTTTTTCGTGGTGATGTGTAGACTAAAGAGAATGGTAATATTAATAAAATAAGTGCAAGTGCAATTTTATTCATAGGAATAATGAAGCCGCATTTAATAGTTATACTTGTGTGTAACTACTCAATTTAAAGTTGTTTATTCTATTGATTAAATATTTATGGATGTTGGAAAGGTAACACTACCGTTCAAAACAATACTCTTTGAACCCGATTTGCATTTATAATCCTTAAATACAAGTGTAACTCTGAAATTTTCCAAATCCCATTTTTCAATTGTAACAGTACCAGAAACATACTCTTTTTCAGAGGAATACCATTCTTCAAGTTTTACTAAAGCAATTGACATTTTGCAACCCTTGGTTACATCTTTCCCCGTTGTTAGCTCTTCACGATAGTCAATGTTACCTTGAATATAAAAATCGGATGTTGCATCATTTACCCAAAATTCAAACATACTATTCGCTATTGCTTTACCTTCGAGATTTGTAATCTTGACAGCACTTCCATTTACTGTTAGTGTTGATGTGAATTCTGTTTTTTCATTATCATCATCGCTTGAACAGCTTGTTACGAAAATTGCCATTAATAAAATGGTCAATAAAAAAATGGTTTTCTTTTTCATTTTTCTTTTTTTTAGTTAAACACTTCTTGTATAATTGAGACTGCAAAGATAATACACGTACATGTACGCTCAAAATATTTCTGCAATAATCTTTCCTTTACAAATTTAAATAATTAGCATATATGACTAATATAGAAGAATTTGTAATACAAAAGGTAAAGGCAATGAGGATGGAAAGAAAGTGGTCACAAGTAGAATTGGCAGATTACATGAATCTTTCCCCTAGTTTTATTGCAGATATTGAAAACCCCAAACGAAGGGCAAAATACAATCTCAATCATTTGAATGTATTGGCTAAAGTGTTTAGTTGTTCTCCGAAAGACTTTTTACCCAATGCTCCATTGAATGACGAGTAATAAATGCTAGTACAATCTTATGCTTATATTCACAAATCTTGATAGTGAATTTTGTTGGATTACATTTGATATCTGATATGATTTAGGGTATATTTCTTTGAGAAGCAAAAAATCTCTTCAGAAAAGAAAATTATTGATTGGGAATGATTAGTTTTGCATATTGTTTTTGATTATAAAAAAATATGCATATGATTGATTTTAGAAAGAAAATAGCAGTCGGTACTGCAATTGTCAAAACTAACCCTATTGAAATATATGATACTCTTGACCGTGCAAGTGATAAGAATGCATTGCGGCCAGCGCAATTAGCTGTATTAGAAGACTGGTGGAATAATTATAAAGATAAAAAAGATGTTATATTAAAATTACATACAGGACAAGGGAAAACATTGCTTGGGTTGCTTATTTTGCAGTCTAAGTTAAACTTAAACCAAGGACCAGTTCTTTACTTATGTCCAACGTATAATTTGGTAACACAAACATGTGAACAAGCTACACAATTTGGTATCAAATATTGTACTATTGGAGCAGATAAAAATATTCCAATGGATTTTTATGATTCAAAATCTATTTTAATAACTTCAGTGCACAAATTATTTAATGGATTAACAAAATTTGGCTTACGTAATCGCTCTGAATCGGTAGGTAGTATTGTTCTAGATGATTCTCATGCATGTATTGATGCTATTCAAAAGGCTTTTACGATTATTATAAAAAAAGATGAAGATGGTTATGAAAAAGTTCTTTCTATTTTTGAAAACGAGCTAGAGAAACAAGGATTAGGGACTTTGGAAGATATTAGGTTAGGAAATCATGATTCTTTTTTGTTGGTTCCCTATTGGGCTTGGCAAGAGAAAGTAGGTGAGATGGTTAGGCTTTTAGCTGGTTTACAAGAGAATTTGAATGTGAAATTTGCTTGGAATCTTATCAAAGATATAGTAAAAGATTGCCAATGTTACATTTCAGGAAGCCATATCGAAATATCTCCTTATTGTAATCCAATAGAACAATTTGGAACATTTTCAAGAGCTGCTCATCGGGTATTAATGTCTGCTACTACTAATGATGATTCCTTTTTTATTAAAGGATTAGGACTTGATAAAGATGCGATAAAAGCTCCACTGCAATACCATAAGGAAGCATGGTCTGGTGAAAAAATGATATTAATTCCTTCGATGTTTGATGAATCCTTAACTCGTTCTAGAATAATAGAAGAGTTTGCACGACCTTTGAAAAATAGAAAGTATGGTGTCATATCTTTAGTTCCAAGTTTTGCACATTCAGAATCTTGGAAAGCTCATAATGCGAGAATATCTACAGCGCTGACTATAGATGAAGATATAAGTGTTTTGAAAAGTGGAAATTATGACTTTACAAATGTATTAGTTAATAGATATGATGGGATTGATTTAGCTGATAATAATTGTCGTATTTTGATTATTGATTCAAAGCCATATGCAGAAAGTCTTTCTGACAGATATCAAGAGATGACACGTGTTGATAGTGAAGCTATTCTTATTAAAATTGCACAAAAAATAGAACAAGGATTGGGAAGAGGAGTAAGAGGAGAAAGGGATTATTGTGTCATTATCCTTACTGGTGCAGAGCTAATTAACATTATTCAAAACAAGCGAACTAGGAGTTTCTTTTCATCCCAAACCCAAACTCAGATTCAAATAGGATTGGATATAACAAAGTACTCTAAAGAAGATGCTTCATTAGATGATAAAATGAAACTGTTGAACAGCTTAATAATGCAATGTATAAATAGAGATGAAGGTTGGAAGTATTTTTATATAAGTAGAATGAATGATGCACCAGTTGTATCTAAAGAAGAAAGAGTTTTGAATATACTACAATTAGAGAAGGAAGCTGAGTTACAGTATAAGTATGGAGAGTGTCAAAAGGCTGTTGATATAATTCAAAGACTTATAGACACATATATTAACGATAATAGCGAAAAAGGATGGTATATGCAAGAAATGGCACGCTATTTATATTCAAAAAACAAAGTAGATTCAAACAAGAAGCAGATTATTGCTCACAAGTTGAATAATTATTTGTTGAAGCCGCGTGAGGGGATGGATTTAGTTAACATTAGCTTTGTGAATCAGAATCGAATAAATAATATTATTTCTTGGGTAAGGCAGTTTGATAATCATGATTTATTGATGATACAATTAGAGGAGACTCTCGGAAATCTCCAATTTGGAATTAAAGCGGACACTTTTGAAAGGTCTTTGAATGAATTAGGGCACATTCTTGGTTTTATAGTAGAGAGACCTGATAAACAACGTGGTGAGGGACCTGATAACTTATGGTGTGTGAGGGATAATGATTATATACTTTTTGAATGTAAAAATGAAGTTAAAGAACAAAGGGGGGAAATTAATAAAACTGAGATGGGGCAAATAAATAATTCTTGCTTATGGTTTGAAAGAGTATATCATGCAGAATATATTCCTATATTAATTGCCCCCACAAATAAAGTGACTTCGGCAGGCGGATTTCATAAAGCCCAATTAGCTATTATGAAAAAGAAGCAATTGCATAGTCTGATAGATAATACAAGACTGTTTTTTAAAGGGATACGAGAATTAGACATTAACGGTTTATCTCATGTGGAAATTCAAAAGTTATTAGATGCGAATCATTTATCTATTGATGATTTAAAAAGCACTTACGCGGAAAAGCCTATTCAAAAATAGAAAACTATTTTTTTTAGGTTATTAGCCATCAAAGTAATGAATGTGATTTGTATATCAATATTCACAAAGAATAGAAATGAATATTAAGAATGTATGCAGATTGCTGATTATTAGTTGTTTATAGGGGCTCTGTGTGAAAACGTAATTTGCAGGCATTCACTTTTATAGTATATTGTATATTTGTGAATATTAACTTCCTAATAGGTGTTGATAATACTGACCTTATTTCCTTTATTGGCTTATATTTTCTAAGCGAGTTGCGTAAAACAAGTGCGTAAAAGAGTGCGTAAATTGATTTGCGTAAGATAAGTGCGCAATTATGATTTTTTAGTATATGATTTAATGCTCTGTATTATAGTTGATTAATTAAGGATGTGTTCATTTCGACTATATGCATAGGAGGGTACTCCTGCTTGTTGTGGTCATTGAGATGAGGTTGTTGTTCCATGTATAATTTCAATAGTTGATATATATTTGATATTTTATTGTTTGAGGTTGGCCAGCACTTCTTCTTTCAAGATGCTGTATATATGTATATCTGTATATTCTCCAGAAGCCAGCAGTTCTCCGCAACGTTCTGTTCCCTCATGGATGAAACCGAGGCGAACCGGTACTGCGTTGCTGGCTGCATTGCCCACGGCACAGCGAATTTGTATCCGCTTTATCTCTTTTTCTTGTACGGCCCACAGACACAGCTTGCGGACACTTTCAGTAATGATGCCCCGGTGCTGGTATTCCGGCAGTAGCCAATAGCCGAGTTCTGTACGGTGGTTGTCGAAATCGGAGAAATGGAAACCTATCAGTCCGCAGATTTCATGCTGCTGGTTCCAAATACCGAATATAGGTTCATTTCGTTCGGCAGGAGCAGATAGTACCTGACGTAAAAAAGCTTCTTCATCAGCTGTTGTGCGCATATTATCCACAAATGGCAGCCATGTTCTTAAGTAATCTCGGTGTGTGTCGATGGCATAGTAGATGGCTGCGGCATCTTCCATTCTGATTTCCTGCAGATAAATGTCCGGAAGGATGGGGAAGGAGATGGGAGAGGGGAGGATATGTACGTCTCTTGATTGGGAAAGCTGTATCCTTTCCTTGATTTTTCCCCAGGCATGTGTATCGAACAGACAGCTTTCACGCATGGTGTGATACATCTCCTTGAACCGGGACATGGGGATAGTGAAGCTCAATAAGTCCGCTTCGAAGTATGGGCGGACGGAGGGGTCGAAGAATCCCAGGAAAGTGCGTTTCCCTTGTTTCTGGTTTTCAATGATGGTTTGGGTAATGACGGAGCAACAGCCGGAGCCGAATGGGGTTGCCACGGCATCCAATGCATTGTTGTCGAAGAAGGTCCATGTCACCAGTCCGGATAGAATGTCAGGAGTTGGCAGGAACAGCACGCCTTCCACCTCGTCAAAGGAAGGTATCTTGTCTATGCGGGCAAAATGCAGATAGGCTTTGTCCGCTTTGGGAATCTGTAGCTCATTGACAAAATCTACCACCATTTCGGGAGTCCTCTTGTATTTCTCTTTCAAGGAGACAAAACCCGGGACGCGCTCGGGCATTTCTGTAAATCCGGTATAGAACTTGCCTCCTCCGCAGGTGATTGTTTCGTTGCTGAGACTGACGGTTTTGCCGTCTCTGACTTGTTTCATGCATTTGAAGAGACAACCGGTTACTTTCTCTGTAGATGGCTCCATTCGGTCTGAATACCAAAAGGCGATGGGGAGTTCGGCATGTTGGCCGAAAGCTTCCTGATAATTGACAATAAATGTGTGTATATCCATGATGCTCGGATGATATATGTTTTTCTGTTTCTTGCAAATATAATGGAAAATGGTGACATTTTATTCTTTTTGACGGAAAGTACGGGCATAAAAAAAGGAGTACCGCTGTACTCCAACCTTTGTTAACCTTAAATCTAATACTATGAAAAACACATTGCAAAGATACGGACTTCTGATAAATCTGCAAATTATCCAACTAAAAAAGTATGTTTTATAACACTTATTAGCTGTTTATTCCTTTGCTTCTATTTTTGTTAACAAAAAGGATGCGAATGTGTCAAAAGCACATGAAGACTTTTATAATGTTATAATATTAGGCGCGGATTACGCGGAATAACGCAGATTCAATAAACTGAATCCGTAAAATCTGCGTTATCCGCACCTAAAATAAAGCGTTAAAGAAGGTTTTGATACATTCCCCTTACCCTTTTGCTTCCTGATACATAAATCTTTTAATGCTCTTCTTTGCTGTTTTCTCGAACTCCTCGAAGTGTATCTTGACTTTTGTAATCTGGCTGTAGGCCGGTAATTGCAGATTCAATTCATTCCGATTGTTCTCCATAACCTTTTCGATGTCCGATTGTTCCATACCGTGGGCGAATGCATCGTCAAAGTCCGGATAGATAAGAGCCACGAGCTTGTCGTTCTGCAATACGATCAGTGATTCGGACACATAGGGCATGTTATTCAGTTTGCTTTCAATCTCTTCGGGATAGATGTTCTGGCCACTGGCTGTGAGCAACATGTTCTTGCTGCGTCCGCGGACAGTGACATATCCTTCGGTATCCATCGTTGCAAGGTCGCCGGTGTGCAGCCAGCCGTTTACATCGATGATTTGGGAAGTCGCTTCGGCATTTTTGTAATAGCCCAGCATCAGATTGGCACCTTTACAGATTATTTCTCCTGCCACATTCTGAGGGTCGGGAGAGTCTATCTTTACTTCCATGCGGGTGGTTGCCTTGCCACAAGAGGCCAGTTTCAATGTTTCCCAGCGGCTGGAACAAATGATGGGGCCGCATTCCGTCATTCCGTATGCAATGGTATAGGGGAAGCCTATCTGCTTCAGGAAGCGTTCCACTTCGGCATTGAACGGTGCTCCTCCGATGATTATTTCATCGAAATTACTGCCGAATACTTCCATTGCCTTTTTGCGCATGTCAGCCTTGATTTTATCGTTGACAATGGGCATTCGCAATAGCAGCTTGCCTATTTTATTGTCTATCCGGGGCAGGATATCCTTCTTGATAATCTTTTCTACGATAAGCGGTACACACGAAATGACCCGTGGCCTGATTTCGGAGAATGATTGTGCAATAATCTTGGGAGACGGCATACGGGTAAGGAAATACAGATGGGCGCCTGCGGAAAAACCGTATAGAAAATCGTACACCATACCAAAGACATGTCCCAGAGGCAGCATGGATACAATATGGTCGCCCGGACGTACGGGAAGCATCTCATGGCAATATGCAACATTGGACCAAAGGCTGCGATAGGGAAGCATGACCCCTTTGGAATATCCCGTCGTGCCCGAAGTATAGTTGATGACAGCCAGTTCTTCGGGGGATTCCTCCTTGCGGTAACTGATATGCTCGGGGCGGAAATTCTTGGGGAAACGTGTGCCATAGAGGACGTTGCGATGTTCGAAAGCCTCCATCAACTGCTCGTTGCGGCAAACCACCGGAGTGAAGTCCGTCAGCAGTACGATACCCATCAGCAGGGGCATTGCCTCTTCATTGAGGTTTTCCCATGCCCGGTCGCCGACAAACAGCAGCTTGGCTTCGGAATGGTTGACGATGTTGTGGATATTGTCGGCTTTGAACTCATGCAGAATGGGAACGATGACAGCTCCATAGGTAACCGTCGCCAGAAAAGCGACTGCCCAGTGTGCACTGTTACGTCCGCAAACGGCAATCTTGTCACCGGGCCTGATGCCGGCGCTTTCCAATACGATATGGAATTTGGCTATTTTCCGTGCTACATCTTTGTATTGTAGTGTAATTCCTTTGTAGTCTGTCAGGGCGTTGCGATCCCAGTTTTTAATAATGCTTTGTTCTATATAATCGATGAACCCTTGTTCTTGTTCCATTCAGCTGCTGCACACTTTAGTTAAAACTGCGCAAAGATAGGTCTTATAGTGATGCAAAGCAAATAGTTTCCACTTTTTTCTTGCCCTGAAACGGATAGAAACTTATCTGTAATTCTTATTCCTTGCTATTTTCCGAAATAAGAAGCAGCTTGTCACCGGCATGAAGTTTTAATGTTCCGTTCGGAATGAGGTACTCATCGCCACGTTTTACAATCATCACCAGTGTGCCTTTGGGCAGGTTCATGTCTTTCAGGGTGTCTGCCTGCTCCAGCATTTCTTGTGTAATGGTCATGTCGTGCAGGTTGGAGTCAATCTCTTCGGGCAGTTCAACTCCGAAATCATTTCCGGTCTTTTCCAGCGGGGTGGAGAGGCCAAGCAGCCGGGCTACCCAGGAGACTGTGGTACCCTGGATGACCAGTGAGACGATGGTTATGAAAAATACGATGTTGAAGATGACATGGGCACCGGGCACGTCAGCCACCACGGGATAGGTGGCAAAGATAATGGGTACTGCGCCACGTAATCCTACCCACGATACGAATAGCCGTGACTTGAGGGTGATTCTCTTGCCAAAAGGCAGCAGGCAGAGAAAAACGCTGAGAGGACGTCCCACGACAATCATGAATACGCCGATGAGCAATGCCACGACTGCAACTTCCAGCATCTCATGGGGGTTGACAAGCAGACCGAGGCAGAGGAACATGATGATTTGGAAAAGCCAGGTCAGTCCATCCATAAAAGTATAAATCTCTTTCCGGTGCATGATTTTGTTATTGCCTACCATCATTCCGGCGATATACACGGCCAGGTAACCGTTGCCTTTCAGCAGGTCGGTGATGGAGAAGGTGAAGAATACAAAGGACAGCAACAGGATAGGATAGAGTGCCTGGTTGTCTATATTCAGCCGGTTCAGCATAAGGATGGCCAGCTTTCCGAGGAAATAACCGGTTGCGGCACCGACAATGAACTGTATGGCAAAAGAGCCCAATATCTGGGGAACTCCCATTCCGGAGGACTGGATGAATTGAATCAGCACGATTGTCAGCATATATGCCATCGGGTCGTTACTACCGCTTTCCAGTTCCAGCATGGGGCGCAGATTATGCTTCAGGTTCATTTTTTGTGAACGCAGAATGGCGAATACAGAGGCTGAGTCGGTAGATGACATGGTGGATGCAAGCAAAAGGGAGGTTATCAACGGCAGGTGGATGTTGGTCCAGCTCATGCCGGACAGCCACCAGATAAATAATCCGGTAAAGAGGGCCGTGAGCAGCACTCCTGCAGTTGACAAAACAATGCCGGGAGTCAATATGGGCTTTATCTCCGTAAACTTGGTGTCCATGCCACCGGAGAACAGAATGATGCTGAGTGCAACCATGCCGATGAACTGTGCTTCCTTGGCGTTGTGGAACTGCAATCCCAATCCGTCACTGCCGAACAGCATACCGACGACAAGGAAAAGCAATAACGCAGGTACTCCGAAACGGTAGCCGGTCTTGCCGACAATGATGCTGACGAAAAGTAATATGGAACCTATAAGTAGTATGTTTCCTGCTGTAAATATCATAAATTCTATGCTATATAGTTTGAAATGTGATGTTTCTTATGTCTAATAGTACAAAGATATGCATTGTGTTTAACAAATACAAATCTAAAATAGTTCAATTGAACTTTAAAATAAAGGTGGTTTCTTTACCAGGCAATAAGGATAAATTTCCGCCGGAAAGCCTCATTATTTGCCGGGAAATACTCAATCCAATACCGCTTCCGCCCTCTTTGGTCGTAAAGAAGGGGATAAATATGTGTTCGGCAATGTCATTGGGAATGGCAGGTCCGTTGTTGGAAATTTCTATCAGTATGGCTTCCGCTTCGTTGCAGTAGGCACGTATGTTGATATGTCCTTCTTTATCTGTATCTTTATCCGATTCGATGGCTTGCATGGCATTTTTCAGTAGGTTGATGACCACTTGTGATACCAGGTTTTCATCGGCATATAGAATAAGGTCGCTTGGCGCGATGTCCGTATGAAAGGTGACCCGGACATCGGGGTGCTGGTGACGGGCGAGTTCGACCATCCGCTCGATAAAGCTTTTTACGTAGAACAAGGATGGTTCGGGGGTGGGAATACGGGTGAATTTCCGGTATGATTCCACAAAAGAGAGCAGGCCCTTGCCTGTACTGCTGATAGTCTGCAGGCCGTTTCTGATTTCTTCTTTGGAGGCTTGTGCCTCGGTCAGTCCCAGCAGTGTATCGCTCAGGGAGGTTATGGGAGTGACGGCGTTCATTATTTCGTGCGTCAGTACGCGGGTAAGCCTAATCCAGGAATCTATTTCCTTTTCATCCAGCTCGTTGTTGATGTCGTTCAAGGCGAGGATGCGAAGATGCTCTTTACGGACTGTAATGTCGCTGACGCGGACAGACATGTTTACAGTGCCTCGTTCGTTGTTGAAAGGCATTTGCAATTTGTCTCCCGGGCGGCAATTGGCAAGAAGGGACGAAAGACGCGGGTCTACGCGGTTCAGCTGGCTGACGTGGGTAAAGACATTGAGGCCCAGCAAACGGAGGGCTTCACTGTTTTTTTGATATACGGCACCATTGTCGTTCAGGACAAGGATACCGGTATTCACGCAGTCCAGAATGAGTTCGTAGTACTTTTCTTGCTGGGCTGTTTCACTTTTCACATTATAAAGTATATGGGCAACCCGGTTCAATGCACGGTTTACGAGGCGTGCGTCGGCAGTGTTTTCCGTTTCGGAGAAGTGGATGGCATTGTCGTTGTTTTCGATGGCGTCGAGCATGAAAAGCACCTTCCGCACATGATGGCGGTATAACTTCTGCTGCCAGTACAAGGCTATGGGAAACAGCGCGGTACAGAGCGCGCCCCAAAATACGTCTACAGTCCACATCACCCCTGCAAGGAGTGCTACTGCCAGACTGACGGCAACGCGGAATGAATAATTAAAGGCCATACTTCTTCATTTTGTTGTACAACGTCTGGCGGGTGATACCCAGTTGTGCGGCGACGGCAGAGAGATTTCCGCTACATTTGTCGAGCGTCTTCCGTATCATCTGCATTTCCATTTCTTCGAGCGTGGATGCGGCTGCTTCGGGAGTGCCGGTTCGCCGTGCCAGCTGGAACAGTTCTGCAGGAAGGGTTTCGTTGTCACAGATGATAATGGCTTTTTCGATGGCATGTTCCAGTTCGCGGATATTGCCGTACCAGGGGTGGAGCGTAAGCTTCTCGCAGGCGCCGTCCGTCAGCTTGACGGGGGGCTTGTCATATTGCTTGCAGAAGCGGGCGATGAAAAGTTCTGCAAGGGGGATGATGTCTTCGGGCCGCTCGCGCAACGAGGGTATCTCGAGGTGTATCGTATTGATGCGGTACAGCAAGTCCTCGCGGAATTCGCCTTTTGCCACCATCTCGGGCAGATTGCGGTTTGTGGCGCAAATCAGCCGTATGTCTACGGGAATGGGAGTGTTGCTGCCTACACGGACAATGCTGCGGCGTTGGATGGCGGTCAGCAGTTTGGCTTGCAGATGGTAGGGGAGATTGCCTATTTCATCGAGAAAGAGGGTGCTGCGGCTGGCTGCTTCGAACTTGCCGGCACGGTCGGCATGGGCATCGGTGAAAGAGCCTTTTACGTGGCCGAACAGTTCGCTTTCGAAAAGGCTTTCGGTGACTGCACCCATATCCACACTTACCATCTCCTGCCGGTTGCGCGGTGAAAGGGAGTGAATTTCGCGTGCCAGCATCTCTTTACCGGTACCGTTCTCGCCCGTAATAAGGATATTGGCATCGGTAGAGGCCACTTTTTCCACCAAAAGGCGGAGCTGCTGCATGGCTGGGCTGTTTCCCCAATACATGTTGCGGGTATCCGCAAACGGGTGGCTGCTTTCTGCCGTACGCCTGGCATTTGGGCCGTTGGCCGGAGATTTTGTTTCAGAAGCCGATACGGCATTCAGCAAGGTTTCCACCAGTTTCTGGTTGTTCCAGGGTTTCACGACGAAGTCTGTGGCTCCTTCCTTGATTCCCCGTACGGCAAGGTCAATGTCGGCATAAGCGGTGAACAGCACTACGGGCAGGGTGGGACATTGCTTCTTTATTTCATGGAGCCAGTATAGTCCCTCGTTGCCGGTATTGATGCCCGAGGTGAAGTTCATGTCAAGAAGAACCACTTGCCATGACCTTTCCCGCAATACGCTGGGCAGGGTTACGGGAGAGGGAAGTGTGATTATCCCTTCAAAATATGGCTTCAACAAAAGCTGCAAGGCGGTAAGTACGCCTCGGTTATCATCGACAATCAGGATGTTTCCGTTTTTTTTTGCCATAAACTATTTCTGTTTTCTGCAGGCAAAGTTAATGATTTATCTGTATTATATGCTTTATTCTATATTTTTGCTTACTAAGAATTAATCGTCCGACAGCTGTTGAATTATCGTCCAACAGTTATCGGACGATAATTCAACAGCTGTCGGACGATAATATAACGATTGTGGGACGAATAGATTTAAGTAAAACAGAAATTAGTTTGCAGCAACTTCAGTAAGAGCTCATGGCGATACTGAAAAAAAATTATAGCAGTTGCAGTTTGATGCCAAACGACAAGCTCAGATAATCCTTGGGTTTCAGATACTTGTTGGTGAAGGCGCTGACTACATATAGGTCACATGTACTTATTTCATAGAAGAAAGTGATTTCTTTGGCCGTGAACCGTCGTTGCGGGTCGATGTCGTAAGTGATGCGCTGTCCTAAGAATACATGGATGCGTACCTTGGAGGAGAAACCATAATATCCTTTAGGGTAGCGTTCCGGCTCATTGACCCAGAACTCATCGCCGAATACCGTGTTCAGATACATGCCGCAAGCCAGCGGTTCTACAGAAAAACGGCTTTGCTTGATTTGCAGGCTCCAGGGAAGGTAGTTCTGCTTGACGGTGAATGTCAGCTTGGTACGTTTGGAGTCATATTTGGGCAATACTCCGAAGAATACGTCTGTTTCCCATTGGTTTCTTCTGCCGTAATCCCATCCGGTACCGAATGACAGCAACCCCATATTGCCGGCAAACTGAATTTTGGTGTGCGTCGGAATCAAGGCCTCCCAATGCCTGCGGTAGCGGTGTACGCGGCGGTCATAACGGTTCTCCCTGGTTCGGCTTTCAATGACGGCATTCGGTTGCGGGTCCATCCATACAGTATCGTGTTCTATGATGAAGATGGTATCTCTCTCTTGTGAAAAAGCAGAAAAAGAGCATACTGACAAGAAGACGACGGCACATGCCAGGTGATTAATAATATGCCACTTCGCGTTCATATCCGTCGGGAGTTATGGTGAATATATAGTAATTGCGGTTCTTCATGCAGTCGCTCATGTAATACATTATCCCGTCTTCAAAGAGGTCTTTCTCAAAGCGATGGTGTTCGTGTGCGGATGTACAGAACTGCAGTCCGGGAAATTCCTTGATGTAACGTTGGAATACGTGTGCCACATTATTGTTGAACTCGTTGCAGAACGGGCGTATGTGCATGGACACAACGGTTTTATCGAATTCCTCTTCACGGTCGCTTATCTGTGCGGCAAGAAATTCAAAGTCGGGAATGGGGCGGGAGTAGTCAAATTCGATGGCGTTGGTATTCAGGCAGACAAACTTTACCCGTCCTGCAATGAAGGAGAAATTGGGGTCTCCGAATATTACGCGATAAGTCTCTTCGCCCGTACCCAGGCAGTCGTGGTTGCCGAGAAGTACCACATAGGGTATCTTGAGTTTGTTCATAATGTCCCGTTGCCAAAGGAACTCGTTTGTTACACCGAAGTCACTGACGTCTCCGCCATGAATGACGAAATCTATGTCGTTCCGCTTGTTGAGGTGGCTTACAAAGTCGTCGGTCTCGTCATACCAGCGCTGGGAGTCACCCATTGTTACGAACCGGATTGTTGTCTTGTTTTGGCAGTTCTGCTCTATTTGGGCAATGTTGTGGGCATTGACATCGGTTTCACCGCTGATGTGTACATCGTAAGGGTGATAATCTATCATGTCGCAGCCGGCCATGAGCAGGCATAGGAATGAAGGATATAAGAGTTTGGGGAATTTCATGTGCAGGTGCTTCATATTACGTTTATACTCTATCTATAGAAAACGGTGTACAAAGGTAAAGTTTTCATTCTTATGGATTCTTTTCTAATTTCCTTTTTTTTTGTTCTATGAGGCTGAACAGAGATTCGGCCTCTGTCTAATTTTTAGACGGGAGTGTCTAAAAATTAGACACTTTTTTCTTCTTTAATTATGAGATGTATGCTGATAATCAGGTTTGTGCATTCTTTGGCACGCTTTCTGCAATATAGAAAGCAAGAAAATATATCTAATAAACGATAAACGGAATGAAACAAATCTATTATGTAATTCAGACTTTGCTGCGGGGACGTGGTTCGAATATCATCAAGGTCATTTCTTTGGGATTGGGATTGACGATGAGTATTCTGCTTTTCTCCCGCGTGGCATATGAACAGAGTTTTGACACTTGCTTCAAGGATTATGATAACTTGTATCAGGTATGGTCGATATTCTCGGTGAAAGGAGAGAAGTTTGAGCCTCAGGAGTGGAATTGCGGTCCCGTGGCAGGGGCCATTTTGGAGAACTTCCCCAAAGAGGTGGAGTCGGCAGTAAGTTTGAGCACGTCTATGGTATCTGCTCCTCTTTACAATGGAAGCGTGCGTCTTGATGACAGGAAGATTGCAGCCGATTCGCTGTTCTTCCGTACTATGGGCATCGACGTCCTGAACGGCAATCCCGAAAAGGACTTGGTGCAGAAGGATATTATTTTCTTGAGTGAACGCTTTGCAAGGAAAGTGTTCGGTGAGGAGAATCCCATAGGGAAAACGCTTAATTATGACCATCAGTTTGACCTGACGGTGAAGGGAATCTATGCCAATTTGCCTGAGAACGCCACAATCAATCCGGAAGCGGTTATCTCGATGCCTACCTTGTGGAGCCGCAACTGGAATAACTACTCGTGGAGCGGGGGAGACAGTTGGGTAGAGTTTATCCGTTTTCGTCCCGGTGCCGACAAATCTGTTGTCAATGCGCGTATTGATGCCATGATAGACAAATATCGCCCGGCAGAAGATAAGAAAGAGTACGGTTACACGGCTTTTGTGCAGCCCATCCGTGATACATACCGCAATTATGATGATGTGCAGCGGATGCGTGTCATCATGAGCATTCTTGGTTTTGCCATTCTTTTCATTGCGGCGTTGAACTATGTGCTGATTTCCATTTCCTCTTTGAGCTACCGCGCCAAGTCGGTAGGCGTACATAAATGCAGCGGTGCGAGCGGTGGCACGGTTTTCAGCATGTTTTTGCTGGAAACGGGTATCATCATTGTGGCGGCATTGCTGCTGATGGCGTTGATAATGCTCAACTTCCGCGATTTTGTGGAAGACACGGTCGTTGTAAAGCTCTCCACCTTGTTGGCTCCGGAGCGTATCTGGGTACCGTTGTCGGTAGTGCTTCTGCTGTTTATAGTGGGAGGAGTGTTGCCGGGTCGGCTCTTTGCGCGTATTCCCGTATCGCAGGTGTTCCGCCGCTATACCGAGGGGAAGAAGGGCTGGAAGCGTCCGTTGCTGTTTGTCCAGTTTGCAGGCGTGGCATTCATCAGTGGATTGATGTGTGTGGTGATGTCGCAATATCAGTATGTACTGAAAAAGGATATGGGGTATAATCCCAAGCAGATAGCCATAGGCAATGCCTACTGGGATAATGAAGCGACGCGTGACGCGGCTTATCAGTTCTTCAAAGGATTGCCCTACGTGGAAGCGGTGTCCAGTGCCAACAGCACACCCATTAGCGGATATAGCGGTTCGATGATTCATAGTGAGAGCGGGCAGGCACTGTTCTCTTGCCGCTCTTCTTATTTCATGCGCGAGGACTTTCCTGCCTTGATGGGCATGACTATGAAGACGGGACGTATGGCGCGCGATAAAGAGGAAGTCGTGGTGAACGAGACCTTTGCCGAGATGATGCGTTGGGGAGACGACGTCGTAGGCCGTACGGTATATACCGAAGGGAATACATTCAAGGTCGTAGGGCAGTTGAAGGATTTCCAGATAGAGAGTTTCAGAACCGAGAAGATGCCTTTCATAGCCCGTGGGAACAAGAATTTTTATGGAACGGTACATGTTCGTTTGAAAGAACCCTTTACCGAAAATCTGCAGAAGTTGAACCACGATGTAGCCGAGGCTTTCCATGACCAGACCATTGACTTTACCGGTTATGAGAAAAGGATAGAGAACAGCTATAATTCTGTCCGTGTATTCCGCAATGCCACTTTGATGGCGGCAGTGACCATGTTCTTCATCATGCTGATGGGGCTGATTGGGTATACCACCGACGAGGTGCGCCGCCGCAGTAAGGAGATTGCCATCCGTAAAGTGAACGGGGCAGAGGCTTCCGGTATCTTGGAAATGCTGTCGAGGGATATACTTGTGGTGGCGGCTCCGGCAGTTGTCATCGGTACGGTATTGGCATGGTATGTCAACGGAATGTGGATGGAACAGTTTGCGGAGCGTATTCCCATCAGTTGGGCAGTATACGTACTGGTAGTGATGGTCAATTTGGTGATTATCGTAGCCTGCGTACTTTGGAAGTCCTGGCGGATAGCGAACGAGAATCCGGTGAATAGTATTAAGAGCGAATAAAACAATATTAAAACATTAAATATCATGATTGAGATTAACAACATCAGCAAAGTATTCCGTACTTCGGAAGTAGAGACGGTAGCATTGAATCACGTAAACCTCGATGTAAAGGAGGGAGAGTTTGTAGCCATTATGGGGCCGTCCGGTTGCGGCAAATCCACCTTGCTGAATATTCTGGGACTACTGGACAATCCTACTGAGGGCAGTTACAAGATACTCGGCCAGGAAGTGGCAGACTTGAAAGAAAAGGAACGTACACGCGTACGTAAGGGGAAACTGGGATTCGTGTTCCAGAGCTTCAACCTGATAGACGAACTGAACGTCTACGAGAATGTGGAACTTCCCCTTACGTATCTTGGCGTAAAGGCGGGTGAACGTAAGCGTATGGTAGAGGATATACTGAAAAGAATGAACATCAGCCACCGTGCCAAACACTTCCCGCAACAGCTTTCCGGCGGTCAGCAGCAACGTGTGGCGATAGCCCGTGCGGTCGTAACCAATCCCAAGCTGATACTCGCCGATGAGCCTACCGGTAACTTGGACTCCAAGAACGGAGCTGAGGTGATGAATCTGTTGACAGAGTTGAATAAAGAGGGTACTACGATTATTATGGTGACCCACAGCCAGCACGACGCCTCGTTTGCACACCGCACGATACATCTTTTCGACGGTAGTGTGGTGGCAAGTGTGGCAGCGCAGGATTTGTAACGGACTTTTAAAACAACTTCCATGAGACAACTATATTACACTCTCCAGACATTGATACGAGGAAAAGGCTCCAACCTCATCAAGATTGTTTCTCTGGGACTGGGGTTGGCAGTCAGTATCCTCATTTTTTCCCGTCAGGCATTCGAGCTCAATTATGATACCTGCTACAAGGACCATGAACGTTTGTGTCTTGTCAAAACAGTATGGTATTACAACAACGAGTATCATCCTTCGCACATAACTCTTGGACCGGTGGCTGGTACTATTGCAGAAAACCTGCCTGACGAGGTGGAGAGTGTTACCGTCACTCAGCAATGGTGGAGCAATTCGGCTTGGTTTGCCAATGAACGCCGTTTCCAGACCAATGCCATGACGGCCGATTCTTGTTTCTTTGCCACTATGGGCATTGATGTTGTCAGTGGAGACCCTCGCGAGCTGAATAATCCGGAGGTAGTCTTCATCAGCAGGGAGCTGGCCGGCAGCATGTTTGCCGATAAGAATCCCATCGGGCAGACGGTGGTCTATAACAAACAGATGCCAATGACCGTGAAGGGCATTTTTGAGGATTTTCCCGAAAACTCCAGTTTCTATGGAAGTGGTGTCGTGATGTCTTTGGCTACCTCCTTCAAGCATCATTGGGGATACTGGGGATGGGGAGGTGGAGACAGCTATATGTCCTTTGTCCGTCTGCGCCCGGGGGTGCAACTGGACGATGTGAACACCCGAATAGAGAAACTTGCCGAGCAGGTGCGCAAGAGCGATGATGTATTTATCAGTCTGGTTCCGATAAGGGACTACCGTATGGAATTTGGTATCAGTACCATGCGTATGGTATGGATTCTGTTGACGCTGGGAACCGCCATACTTTTTATTGTGGCGATGAATTATGTGCTTATTTCCATCTCAGCCATGAACCGTCGTGCCAAAGCTATAGGCGTACATAAATGTAGTGGGGCAAATACGGGGACTATTTTCGGTATGTTCTTATGGGAGACCGGAGTCATCATGCTTTTTTCCTTGCTGCTTGTAGCGCTGCTTCTATTTAATTTCCGTGAGCCGTTGGAGGACATGCTCGACGTTAGTCTTGCCGGTCTTTTCTCTTGGGAAAACATTTGGGCACCGCTTTCAGTGATAGTCATTTTGTTTATGATAGGCGGCATGTTGCCCGGGCAGCTTTTTGCCCGCATTCCGGTGACGCAGGTTTTCCGCCGGTACACCGAAGGCAAGAAAGGCTGGAAACGTCCGCTCTTGTTTGTGCAGTTTGCCGGTACCTCCTTTATTTTCGGCTTGTTGGGGCTGGTGCTTATGCAGAGCCATTACATCACCAATAAAGAACGTGGATTCGATTACCACCGGGTGGCTTATGCTTCGGGCGTATCCTTTGACTCGAATGCGGAAAGCGATGCCAATCGTAGTGTGATGCTTTCTTTGCCTTATGTGGAAGATGGAGCTTGTAGCAGTAATCTTCTTACAGACGGATTGAGCGGAGAAGGGGTTACGACTGATAACGGGCAGTGGATGAGCATGCGTTGGGTGGAATTTGGCAAGGACTATGCCCCGTTTATGAAGTTGGAATTTGCGGAAGGCAAGAATATGGATGCTCCTGGGCAGATATTGGTCAATGAAACATTTTTGAAAATGATGCATTGGGAAGATAAACCGATAGGCAGGCAAGTGCGCAACGGCGATCGCATAGCGGGCAATATTGTAGGTGTACTGAAAGACTTTGCCACATCCAATGCCGCTTATGTGGCGGTGCAACCTATGTATGCAACTTATCTTGACCGATTTTCCGGAAACATCCAATTACGTCTGAAAGAGCCTTTTGACGATAACCTCAAGCGTTTGAATGAAGACATGGAAAAGCTGTTTCCCACCCGTGACATTGTATTTTCCTCGTTCCAAAAGGTCATTGACGACCAGAACAGTACCGTCACGGATTTCCGTAATGCAGCTTTACTGGCTGCCATAACCATCCTTTTTGTTACGTTAATGGGGTTGATTGGCTACATCAATGACGAGATACAACGCCGCAGCAAGGAAATTGCCATCCGTAAAGTGAATGGTGCGGAAGCGTCATCCATTCTCCGGCTTTTCTCGAAGGATATATTCTGGATATCCTTGCCGGCCGTTTTTCTTGGAGGGCTGGGAGCCTGGTATATAGGCGGTGTCTGGATAGAGCAGTTTGTGGAGGGAGTGGATTTTGGTATCTGCGGATTCTTGCTTATTGCATGCATTGTACTATTGCTCATCATCGGTTGTGTAGTATTCAAGGCATGGCAGATTGCCAATGAGAATCCGGTAGACAGTATCAAGAGTGAATAAAGAATAACTTCAGGAAATTATGATGAGTAGTCACATTTATTATACATTGCAAAGTTTATTGCATAGACAGGGGACCAATGCCATTAAAATCGTATCGTTAGCATTGGGACTGTTGATGTCCGTATTCCTATTTGCGCGGATTGCATTCGAGTTGAATTTTGATAGCTTTTATCATGATCCGGATAACCTTTATATTGTGAAGACGGGTTGGATGAAGAATGGTGTATTGGAAGGAGGAGAGAGTTTCTACACCATTATTCCGATTCCTGGCATTATAGCTGAAGAATTTTCAGATAAGGTGCAAGGGGCTACGGTCAGTTGTTCACTATTCGATGACGATTATAAGTTGGGTAACCGTCCGTTGGAATTGAAGACAGTGATTGCTGATACGCTCTATTTTTCTGTTCTCGGTTTGGATGTAGTAAAAGGAAATCCGCAGGATTTAGCGAATCCAGATGTAGTTTTCCTTTCAGAAACGGCAGTACGGCAGGTATTTGGTGATGAAAATCCCATAGGTAAGACTGTGTCATACGATTTCTGGGGGCATGAAGCTACTTTGCTTGTTAAAGGTATTTTTCGGGATGTTCCTTTGAATACTTCTTTGTATAAGCGTCCCGAAGCAGTTGTGTCTTTCTCGAATATAGAGAAGTACACGCAGTGGGGAATGGGATGGCAGAGTGGTGGGAATTATGACGGTTTCGTTCGGTTACGCAGTCCGCAAGATGCCGATTGGTTGAACGAACGGATATCAGCGGCTGTCGCACGGCACTTGCCATCGGATAGCGGGCTGGAACTGTCGGTCCATATTGTACCTATCCGCAGTGTGCATCTGGGTGAAGCGCAAGTCCGCAAAATGGTTTGGATTATGTTTTTCTTGGGTGCTGTGTTACTTTTCACCACGACGTTGAATTATGTATTGATTTCCATTTCTTCGTTGACACAACGTGCCAAAGCGATAGGCGTACATAAATGTAGTGGTGCATCAGGTGGCAGTATCTTCTGTATGTTTCTGGTGGAAACGGCGATAGTAATAAGTGCGGCATTGTTGGTAGTCGGAATATTGGTTTATGTCTTCCATGAGCGGATGGAGGAGTTGGCGGCAGTCCCTCTTGCCGTATTGTTCGATTGGCAGCATTTATATGCGCCTTTGGCGGTAGTGGCGGTCTTGTTTGTTTTTGGAGGATGCTTACCTGCCATGCTCTTTGCCCGTATTCCCGTGACGCAAGTATTCAGGCGTTACACTTCCGGCCGCAGGGGATGGAAGCGGGTATTGCTCTTCGTACAGTTTATGGGTGCAGCATTCATTATAGGTATGATGCTGATGGTGTTCTTGCAATACCGCTATATGGTAGGGCGCGACCGTGGTTGGCGACCGGAACGTGTAGTGTCTATCTTCCAGAGAAAAGTGAATGCTGATCTGTTACGTACACAACTTCGTAACTTGCCCTATGTAGAGGCGGTTGCCTCGGCCGAACGCTCTATAACGGGCTTTGGAGCCAATCGCCCGATACTTGACGCTCAAGGCAACGAGATGTTCTATCCGCGTAATTCGTGGTTCGATAGTGACTACTTGCCTTTTATCGGTTTGAAATTGAAAGAGGGACATAACCTCACAGGAAAACACCAACTGCTGGTCAACAGCACGTTCTGTGAGAAAATGCATTGGACGGACAGCCCCATTGGCAAGCAGGTGAATGATTATGGTACGGTGGTAGGTTTGTTGGATAGTTTTGCATTTGTCGGCTGTACCAACGACAGTGAAGCCGTTATGATAGAATGGTTTGAAGGTACCGCATTTTGTCTGGAAGCCCGTCTTAAAGAACCGTTTGATGACAACCTGCGCCGACTGAATGAGGAAATGAGCCGTCTATATCCACAAGATGACCTTGTGTTCTGTTCTATGGAGCAAATGTTGGGCAATTATGCCGAATCTGTACGTGTCTTCCGCGATGTCACTTTATGGGCATCTGTCACCATTCTTTTTATCATTTTAATGGGGCTGGTGGGATATGTGGATGATGAAATACGTTTACGTTCCAAAGAGATTGCCATTCGTAAGGTGAATGGAGCGGAAACATCCGGTATATTGCGATTGCTGTCGCGTGATGTGCTTTGGATTGCCATACCGTCTGTAGTGCTTGGAACACTTGGAGCTTATGAGGTAGGGCAAATCTGGATCAGTCAGTTTAGTGATGTGGTACTACTGCCTATCGTCGGATATATCAGTATCGGCTTTTTGTTGCTTGCATTTATCGTGGGATGTGTAGTGATGAAATCATGGCATGTTGCCAACGAAAATCCGGTAAAGAGCATCAAGAGTGAATAAGATACTTTCCCACTTGGATGGCCTGCTCAAGGTAAACACATCATGCGTTTGGGGTGTATGGATGATGTGTTTTCCGGGATCCACCGTTAATCTTTCGTAAATCTAGATAATCGGGTATTATATATCCATAAAGCTATAACAGCCGTTACAAAAGCAAAGAAGTCCGATACCGGCATACATATCCAGATGCCGTCCAGCCCAAAGTAATGCGGGAATATCAGTAGTCCCGGCAACAGATACAGTAATTGGCGTGTCAGCGATAAGAAGATACTGATTTTCGCTTTCCCGATGCTTTGGAAGAAATTGCCGATGACAATCTGTGCGCCTACCAGCGGGAATATGGCTACGGCAATGCGCACGCCTCTGGAAGCAATATCTATCAACTCTTCATCACTGGTAAAGATGGCAGATATGGCATGGGGGAACAATTCGCAGATAAGGAAACCTGTACTGGTGATACATACTCCGGCAATGATGGTCAGACGCAGGGTAGCCTTCACACGGTCGTGTTTTTGCGCACCGAAGTTATAGCCTACAATCGGTTGCATTCCCATCGTCAACCCCAATACAATCATTACATAGAGTACCAGCAGCCGGTTGATAATGCCATATGCCCCGATGGCCATATCGCCTCCGTACTGTTGGAGGCTGTTGTTTACGATAATCACAATGACACATGCCGTAACATTCATTAGGAACGGTGACATACCGATGGATAATATACTGCTGATGATGCGTTTTTTCATCTTCCAGAACCCCCGTTGCAGACGTACCACACTTGTCTTTTGCAGGAAATGGCTTACTACCCACACCATGCCGATGAACTGCGAGATGACCGTTGCCGTTGCAGCTCCCCGTATTCCCCAGTCAAATTGGAAGATGAAAATGGGAGCGAGGATTATGTTACAGACTACCGTTACCATAGACGTAAGCATCGCTTTCTTGGGATATCCCGTGGCACGCATGATATTGTTCAGGCCAATCATGGTATAAGTGACGGGGGTACCCAGTAATATCACCTGCATGAAGTCGCGGGCATATGGCAACGTATCATTGCTGGCACCGAAGAAGCGCAGAATATCATCCAGGAATATGAATGAGATGCCGCCGAATATGAATGCATTGACCAGGCAGAACATCAGTGTGTTTCCCAGGACTTCGGTAGCTCCGTCCAGGTCTTTCTGTCCCAGCCGGATGGATGAAATGGTAGAGCCGCCTGCCGATACCATCGTACAGAAAGCTACGACCAGATTCATCAGAGGGAAGGTGATGGCAAGTCCGGCAATGCCCATGGGACCTACGCCATGGCCAATGAAAATGCTGTCGATGATGTTGTACAACGAAGTAATCGTCATGCCTATAATGGCCGGAATGGAATACTGCACAAGCAGTTTGCCAATGCGCTCGGTTCCTAATATATGCGGGTTGTTCATTTGATATGAGTCAATTAAGGAGTGCAAAGATAAGAAATATTTGTTTGGTTCGCAGATTATTCTCACCTTTGTGCACTATAGTGTTTTGGTATAAAAAGATTTAGGAAAAAGAAAGTTTATGGACACAACAAAAGCAACCGCCGTACTTTTTGATTTCGACGGCGTGGTGGTAGACACGGAGACACAGTACAGTCACTTCTGGCATGAAATGGGAAAGCAGTATTTGGGTATGGATGATATTGAAGGTAAAGTGAAGGGCCAGACGCTGGTCTATATTTATGACACCTTTTTTCCGGGCATGGTGAAGGAGCAGGCTGAAATTACAGAACGGTTGAACCGCTTTGAACAGGAAATGTCATTCGACTTTATTCCCGGAGTGCTTGACTTCATTGCCGACCTACACCGGAATGAGGTGAAGACTGCCGTAGTGACCAGCTCCAACGAAGCGAAGATGGCAGCTGTCTATCGGGTTCATCCCGAAATAAAGACTCTTTTCGACCGTATCCTTACGGCCGAGATGTTTACGGCTTCCAAGCCTGCACCGGATTGTTTTCTGTTGGGTATGGAGGTTTTCGGCACAACTCCCGACACCACATATGTATTCGAGGATTCCTTCAACGGGCTGAAAGCCGGCATGGCTTCAGGAGCTACCGTTATAGGGTTGGCAACCACCAATTCCCGTGAAGACATAGCCTCGTTGTGTCATTATGTATTGGATGACTTTCAGGGTTTCACTTACGATAAATTAACTCAATTGTACAAGTAATCAGAAAAAGGATTACCTTTGCGCCGAAAATTAAATTGAGTAATTGTAAATTGCCAAATTGTAAATACTATCATGGGTTATATTTCAGACGACACTCGTAAAGTGACTACACATCGCCTTGTTGAAATGAAGCAAAGAGGCGAAAAGATATCAATGTTGACATCTTATGACTATACTATGGCGCAGATTGTAGACGGTGCCGGTGTAGACGTGATTCTGGTGGGAGATTCCGCTTCCAATGTAATGGCAGGCAATGTCACCACGCTTCCCATCACGCTCGACCAGATGATTTATCATGGCAAATCCGTGGTTCGCGGTGTGAAGCGTGCTATGGTCATCGTCGACATGCCTTTCGGCTCTTATCAGGGCAACGAACTGGAGGGATTGGCTTCCGCTATCCGTATTATGAAAGAAAGCCATGCCGACGCCCTCAAACTGGAGGGAGGCGAGGAAATCATCGGTACGGTGAAACGTATCCTTAGCGCCGGTATTCCTATCATGGGACATCTCGGACTGATGCCCCAATCCATCAATAAGTATGGAACATATACTGTCCGTGCCAAGGATGATGCTGAAGCTGAGAAACTGGTACGCGATGCGCATTTGTTGGAAGAAGCCGGATGCTTCGGACTGGTATTGGAGAAGATTCCCGCCGCATTGGCTGCCCGAGTGGCCAGTGAGTTGACTATACCCGTTATCGGCATCGGTGCCGGTGGCGATGTGGACGGCCAGGTGTTGGTGGTTCAGGATATGCTGGGTATGAATAACGGTTTCCGTCCTCGTTTCTTGCGTCGCTATGCTGACCTGCATACAGTGATGACGGATGCCATCAGCCGTTATGTATCTGATGTGAAGAACTTAGATTTCCCGAATGAGAAAGAACAGTACTAACAAACTTATGACACTCAATTTTTGGCGGATGTGTACGGCAAATCTGTTGCTGTACATATCCGTCTATATGCTTCTTCCTTTGCTCCCTTTTGTGATGGGAGAGCAGTTGGGTGTTTCCGTCGGACAGGCGGGCAGCATGTTTCTGGTTTTTGCGGTGGCCATGTTTGCTGTCGGTCCTTTTCATGCCTATCTGGTCGATGAATATAAAAGGAAGCACGTGCTCCTTTACTCCACACTCATTATGCTGGCGGCTGTTCTGGGATATGCCTTTGTGGATGGTTATACGAAATTTCTGCTGCTTGCCGCTGTGCAGGGAGTATGTTTCGGGCTGGCAACCACAGCGGGCATTACGGTGGCCATCGACATAACGACTTCCACACGCCGCAGTGCAGGAAACATGGTATATGCATGGGCTGCATGCTTGGGCATGCTGGTGGGTGTTATGTTGGGCATTGGAATGTATAAGATGTATGGTTTCCGTATGGTGACCTATCTGTCCGTAGCGGCCGGACTGGCCAGCATATTTTTCGCATCGAGGGTATATGTGGCTTTCCGTGCTCCGATAGGCGTGTCGCTGTGCAATATGGACCGTTTCTTATTGCCGCGTGCATGGGTACCTGCCATCAATATGCTGCTGATTGCTTTTGTACCGGGAGCATTGCTACCGCTGATGTTTGTGGGCGATTATTGGTCATTGGCGGCATTGGCTGTACTGGTGTTCATTACAGTCCCGTTCATGAAGATGTTTGTCAAATTGTCGCACCACTGCCAGCGTGGAACGGCAAACACCACTTGCCATTTGTTTATGGAAGCAGGGCTGCTGGTGGGCATGGCTGTGGCTTGCCACCTGATGGACAGAGTACAGATATACCATGTGGCATCTGTTGCTGCTATGCTTGCCGTATTTTTCTTTGTGCTGCTGACCTATCCTTATTATAAGAAGAAGCGGGTGAGGTAAGGGATAAATACAATCAATCCTATAATGGCCGCCGTTGCAGCACATACCAATACTGCTCCGGCGGCTATGTCTTTTACTTGCCCTGCAATGGGATGTCGTTCCGGAGAAACCAGGTCGACCAGCTTTTCAATGGCGCTATTGAACAGTTCAGCTGCTATCACCACTCCGATGCAAAGAATAACAATCATCCAATCGATCCGGGTAATCTCCAATAAGAATCCGGCAATCACCGTAACCACTGTGGCAATCAGATGGAAGCTCAGGTTCTGTTCTTTTCCTATGCAGCACCGGATACCTTTCCAGGCATATCCGAAACTGCGCAACTGCTTTTTAAAGTCGTACTTCATGGATTATAGTTGTCATTTAATTCCTTGAAACTTGTTTCACTCCCTTTACCGTCCTTAGTTTTTTGACAAGTGCTTCCAAATGTCCCGTGTCGCTTACCATGATGGTCAGCGTTCCGGAAAACAGCCCGTCATGCGAGTCAATACCGATGCTTCTCAAGGTAATACCCGTTTCTTTGGAAATGATGGAAGTGATGTTGGTCACGATGCCGATGTCATCGTGTCCCACTACGCGCAGGGTGATGGGGTACTGTGTACCTTGTGACTTTCCGGCCCAGCGTGCTTTCACGATACGGTAGCCGAAACGTGAGTGCAAATCACTGGCATTGGGACAATCGCAACGGTGTATCTTGATACCTCCCGTTACACTGACAAAGCCGAATACATCATCTCCATAGATGGGATTGCAGCAGCGTGCCAACTTGAAATCTAATCCTTTCAGATTTTGGTCAATGACCAGTACATCTTCTTTAGTACCTATCTCTTCCGGTATGCCTTGTTGAAGGTTATAGCCTTCAGCACTGCGGTAGACAATATCGTCACGTGTGTCGTTTTCCCGTTTTTGCTGTTCAAGATATTTGTCTATAATCTCGTTGACATCCAGCACTTCATCGGCAATAGCCTGGTAGAAGTCTGTCACTACCTTGAAGCCGAGGCGCTTGATGAGGCGCATCATGGTTCCTTCATCATACTCTATTTTCCGGTTCTTGAACTTGCGTTCCAGGGTTTCCTTGGCGAAGGCGTGCTGGCGTGCAGCCATTTCCTTCAACGCCTGGCGTATTTTGGTACGCGCCTTAGAGGTGGTTACGATGTTCAGCCAGTCCTGCTTGGGTGTCTGCGTATTCGATGTCATTATCTCTACTTGGTCACCGCTATGCAGCATTTGCTTCAACTGTACATTTTTGCCGTTCACTTTGGCACCGATGCATTTGCAACCTAGTTTGCTGTGAATATGAAAAGCAAAATCGAGCACGGTGGAGCCTTTAGCAAGTTTGAACAAATCGCCTTTCGGGGTAAATACAAATACCTCGTCTTCGTACAAATCCAGTTTGAACTGGTCCATCGTTTCCAGTCCGTTGCTGTCCGAGCTCTCTAAGGCTTCGCGTACGGAAGTCAGCCATTCGTCAAGACCAGATTCACCTTTCACTCCTTTGTATCGCCAATGGGCGGCCAGGCCTCGTTCGGCAATATCATCCATGCGTTCGGTACGTATTTGTACTTCCACCCATTTGCCTTCGGGACCCATCACGGTGATGTGCAGTGACTCATATCCGTTGCTTTTAGGTACGGACAGCCAGTCGCGTAGCCGTTTCGGGTTAGGCTGGTACATATCTGTTACGATGGAGTAGGCCTGCCAACATTCCAGTTTCTCCTTGTCCAGGCAAGAGTCCAGAATGATGCGGATGGCAAACAAGTCATACACGCCTTCGAAGGGGCATTTCTGCTTCTTCATTTTTTGGTAGATGGAGTGGATGGACTTGGTGCGTCCTTTAATGTGGAACTTTAGTCCGGCGTCTTCCAGTTTCTTTTGTACCGGTGCAATGAAAGAGGCGATGTACTTGTCGCGTGATGCCTTTGTCTCGTTCAGCTTGTCCTTGATATGATAGTAAACCTCTTTTTCGGTATATTTCAGCGAGAGGTCTTCCAGTTCCGACTTCAATTTATACAGACCCAGCTTATGGGCAAGGGGCGCATAGAGATAGGCCGCTTCGTTGGCTACCTGCCGGCGGGCTTCATCGTTCTTGCAATCTTTTATCTGCCGCATGATGTTTACGCGGTCGGCAATCATAATGAGAATGACACGCATGTCCTCGGCGAAAGTCAGCAACAAGTTGCGGAAATTCTCGGACTCGATGGTAGGGCTTTTGGAATAAAGTTCGTTTACACGTATCAATCCCCGGATGATGCCTGCCACGTCCTCGCCATAAATTTGCTCTACTTCTTGGGCGGTGCAAGTACCGCAGCGCACGGAGTCGTGCAGCATGAGTCCCAGAATGGAGGCGCGCTTCATGCCAATTTCTTCCGCTACGATGACAGCCGTTTGCATATCTTTGATGACGGGATTCAAACCGAATATATCACGCTGGATACGGTTGTTCTGTATAGTGTTGACAAGATGTGTTTTCAGCTTTTTGCAGTCCCCCTTCTGGAGGGTTTCTCCGGAAAGTTGCAACAGTTTGCGGTAGAGCGAGAAGAGTAAATCTTTCTCTTTAGTAGTGAAAAATTCATCAGTTTCCATAATCGTCCGTATTTTATGCTTCAAAGGTAAGTTTTTTCTTCATTTTCTTGACGGCAGTTCTGCTTTTTTTGTATTTTTGGGCATGAATTAATAAAACAAGATATTATGATAACACCGCAAGACAAAGAGTTGCTCGAAAATAAAGGCATCTCCGAAGAACAAATAGCCGAACAGTTGGCTTGTTTTGAAAAGGGTTTTCCATACTTGAAACTGTCTGCCGCTGCTTCTGTAGAGAAGGGGATATTGGCTCCGGATACGGATGAACAGAAGAAATACCTGGACGCTTGGGAGGCATATACACAGACCGATAAGGTGGTAGTGAAGTTTGTACCGGCTTCGGGTGCTGCTAGCCGTATGTTCAAAAACTTGTTTGAGTTTCTTGGAGCAGATTATGATGCCCCCCAGACAGGCTTTGAAAAGACTTTCTTTGAGAAGATAGAGAAGTTTGCCTTCTATGACGACCTGAATATCGCTTGCCGGAGAACTGCCGGAAAGGATATATCGGCTCTGCTTGCTGCCGGAAACTACAAGGCGGTTGTTGCAGCCTTGCTCGAAGGGGCCGGACTGAATTATGGTGCGCTGCCCAAAGGACTGCTGAAGTTCCATAAGTATGAAGACGGTAGCCGTACGCCGTTGGAAGAACATTTGGTAGAAGGGGCCTTGTATGCTGTCAATAAAAATGGTAAAGTGAATGTACATTTCACGGTTTCGCCCGAACACCGTGCCTTATTCAAGGCTTTGGTGGACGAAAAGGCTGCCGCTTATGCTAAGAAGTACGGGGTGGATTATAACATCACCTTTTCGGAACAGAAACCGAGTACTGATACCATTGCTGCCGATATGGAAAACAAACCGTTCCGTGACAATGGCAAACTTTTGTTCCGTCCGGGCGGTCATGGTGCATTAATTGAAAACTTGAACGACCTTGATGCGGATATTATCTTCATAAAGAATATCGACAATGTGGTACCCGACAAACTGAAGGGTGACACCGTATTATATAAAAAGCTGATTGCCGGTGTACTGGTAGCTTTGCAGCAGAAGGTATTTGCCTATTTGCAGTTGCTTGAAAGCGGGAAATATACACACGAACAAATTCTTGAAATCCTGCAATTCCTGCAGAAGCAACTCTATTGCAAGAACCCGGAGACGAAGAATCTGGAAGATGCCGAACTGGTGATATACCTGAAAGAAAAACTGAACCGTCCGATGCGCGTCTGCGGTATGGTGAAGAACGTAGGCGAACCAGGTGGAGGTCCGTTCTTGGCATACAACAGTGACGGCACTATCTCTCTGCAGATTCTGGAAAGTTCGCAGATTGATATGGACGATCCGGAAAAGAAGGAAATGTTTGAAAAGGGTACCCATTTCAATCCGGTGGATTTGGTTTGCGCTGTACGTGACTATAAAGGACATAAGTTCAATCTTGTGAAGTATGTGGATAAAGCCACGGGGTTCATCTCCTATAAGTCCAAGAACGGCAAGGACCTGAAGGCGCTTGAACTTCCCGGTTTGTGGAACGGCGCCATGAGTGATTGGAATACTGTATTTGTAGAAGTGCCTCTGACTACATTCAATCCAGTAAAGACGGTGAATGATTTGTTGAGAGAACAGCACCAATAAAGGAATTTACTATTAGACGATTTACTATTTACTATTGGCTGTGCTGTAATCGGGTAGCGGATGGTGAATAGTAAATCGTCTGATTGTATAGTGTTGAATAGTAAATTGAAAATTGTCAAATAGTAAATAAATAGATAGGATGAAAAAGATTTTATTGTTGGGTTCTGGTGAACTGGGCAAGGAGTTTGTAATTTCCGCCCAACGCAAAGGTCAGTATATTATCGCCTGCGATTCGTATGCCGGAGCGCCTGCCATGCAAGTGGCAGATGAATGTGAAGTATTCAGCATGCTTGATGGAGATGCTTTGGAACGCGTGGTACGCAAACACCAGCCGGATATCATTGTTCCGGAAATCGAGGCTATCCGTACGGAACGTCTGTACGATTTCGAGAAAGAAGGCATTCAAGTGGTGCCCAGTGCACGCGCTGTGAACTTTACTATGAACCGTAAGGCTATACGCGACCTTGCAGCTAAAGAGTTGGGACTGAAAACAGCTAAATATTTTTATGCCAAATCTCTGGATGAACTGAAAATTGCAGCTGAAAAGATAGGTTTCCCATGCGTGGTGAAACCGCTGATGTCCTCTTCCGGCAAAGGCCAGTCTCTCGTAAAGAGTGCCGACGAATTGGAGCATGCTTGGGAATATGGCTGTAATGGTAGCCGTGGAGACATAAAAGAACTTATCATTGAGGAATTCATCAAGTTCGACAGTGAGATAACATTGCTCACCGTAACGCAGAAGAATGGCCCGACCTTGTTCTGCCCGCCTATCGGCCATGTACAGAAGGGTGGGGACTATCGTGAAAGCTTCCAGCCTGCCCATATTGACCCTGCCCATCTAAGGGAGGCGCAGGATATGGCAGAGAAAGTGACCCGTGCCTTGACCGGTGCCGGATTGTGGGGAGTGGAATTCTTTCTCAGCCATGAGAACGGTGTCTATTTCTCCGAACTTTCTCCACGTCCGCACGATACGGGTATGGTAACCCTGGCCGGAACCCAGAATCTGAATGAGTTTGAATTGCACTGTCGTGCGGTGCTTGGTCTGCCTATCCCTGGCATCAAGCAGGAGCGTATAGGAGCCAGTGCTGTCATCCTCTCTCCGATAGCCAGTCAGGAACGTCCCAATTATCGTGGCATGGAAGAGGTTACAAAAGAAGAGGATACTTATCTGCGTATTTTTGGCAAGCCTACTACCCGCGTAAACCGCCGTATGGGTGTAGTGCTGTGTTATGCACCTCTTGACAGTGATCTTGACACGTTGCGCGACAAAGCGAAGCGTATTGCTGATAGGGTAGAGGTATATTAATGATTGGTGATGAATGATTGGTGATTTGTTGATGAATGGATACCATCGACAAATCACCAATCGTCAGTATTAATCATTGAAAAAGAGTCCGGGATAGATCTCTCCTCCAAGTTCTGTTACATCGAGGCTTTGTAATAGTTTTCCATCCGGAGCATAGAACAGTTGGAATTCTTCATCGGAATTGTATTGTTCCACCTCAATTATAATCACTGTGGGATGTTTGGGAAAGGTGATGATTCTTACGTCCCTTAACTTCATGCCGGTCATTGTACTGCTCATGAATGCTTCTGCCACGGGAGCTGGCACTTTTTCCAGTGACTCTACATCCGTTTCAGTCATAACCCACTCCGCTTGTTTATTGAACCAGACATCAATTTCCTGACCATCTGCAATAAATTCTGCTACGTAGCAACCGGCCATTTGCTCCCATTCCACATCCGTTGCTTGAGGATAGAGCGTTTGAAAAGCTGTTTGTATATTTGCAGGAAGACGTCCTTCCGCAAAAGCGGACACCGACAGCAAGGCAAGTAGTCCTGCCAGAATACAGAATTTGAACTTTTTCATAATCAAGGTTGTTTTGAGTTTTCTGTAAGAACAACCTTGTTGTATTTTTGTTTCCGGAAATCAGTATATTGGTTGATGCATTTTTAAATATCAGTGAACTGGCCTTTGTATACAAAAGTTTTTTCTCCGAAATCCACTTCCGGTAATACGGCATCTTCCTTGAATAATCCGTAAACAGATGACCCCGAACCACTCATGGAGGCATATACAGCTCCTTGCCGGTACATCTCTTCCTTGATTTCTCCAATAGCCGGGAATTGGGGGAATACGCTTTCTTCAAAGTCATTGACCATTCGTCCGTTCCATTCTTCTACGGGAAGTTGGGCAATTTCTTTCAGGGACATTTCCGGATGATGCGGTTTTATTTTTGCAAAGGCATCCCGTGTAGAGACGAAAATGTCCGGCTTCACCAACCATATCCGATATCCTTTCAGTGAGAGGGGAAGGGGAGAAAATATGTTTCCGATACCTTCTGCGTAAGTCGGACGGTTTTTGATGAAGAAGGCACAATCGGCACCCAGCTTGGCGGCATACTCTTCCAGAGTGTCATCCGGCAGTCCGAGTTCAAACTTATTATTCAGAAGCTTCAGCATGAAGGCTGCATCGGCCGAACCGCCACCCAGTCCGGCTCCCGAGGGAATATGCTTGAAGAGATGAATATCTACCGGAGGAAGGTTGAACCGGTCATCCAGTAACTTGTAGGCTTTCACTACCAGGTTACTCTCTGCTTCTCCCTCAATTTCCAGACCTGCTTGATGCAGACGGAACTTTCCGTTTCCTTCGTTCAAGATATTGATTTCCAAAGCATCTTCTATGGGAACCGGATAGAAAATGGTTTCCAGATTATGGTATCCGTCCGGACGCTTTTCTGTGATATTCAGTCCCAGGTTTATTTTGGCATTTGGAAAAGTCAGCATGGCGTTGAAAATTAAGAATTAATAATTTAAAATTAAAAGGAGAAGCTATTGGAGTGCAGCTTCCGAAGACAAAGTTAGTGATTTCTGTTCATAGTAGATTGAAAACTTAACAATGATTTATTTACTGCTTATAAATAAATTCGCTTATCTTTGCCATACGAGCGAAGATAGGCTGCACCTCAACATAACTTTTTCATGCAAGCATGAAAGTTATGTATTCGGTTTGCACTATCTTTGCTTTCCCTTTCTAAAAGGGAAATTCATTTAATTTTTAATTTTCAATTTTTAATTCTTAAAGTGGCAGAACAAAGAAGAACATCCCGTACTCCGAAAGGAAAGGCACCACAGCCCGTAACAGACTACGGACGTATCCAGCCGCAAGCGCCGGAGCTGGAAGAAGCTGTCTTGGGAGCCTTGATGATTGAGAAGGACGCTTATTCGCTGGTAAGTGAAATTCTTCGTCCGGAGTCATTCTATGAGCATAGACATCAGTTGATATATTCCGCTATTACCGATTTGGCCGTGAATCAGAAGCCGGTCGATATCCTCACCGTGAAGGAGCAACTTTCCAAGCGGGGAGAACTGGAGGAAGTGGGCGGACCGTTCTATATTACCCAACTCAGCAGTAAGGTGGCATCTTCTGCGCACATCGAATATCATGCCCGTATCATTGCACAGAAAGCATTGGCACGTGAACTGATAACTTTTACCAGCAATATCCAGAGCAAGGCTTTCGACGAGACGCTGGACGTGGACGATTTGATGCAGGAGGCCGAAGGAAAGCTGTTCGAGATTTCCCAGCAGAACATGAAGAAGGATTATACGCAGATTAATCCTGTCATTGCCGAAGCCTATGATTTGATTCAGAAAGCTGCTGCCCGTACCGATGGTTTGAGTGGTTTGGAAAGTGGTTATACCAAGCTGGACAAGATGACTTCCGGATGGCAGAAGTCCGACCTCATCATTATTGCAGCCCGTCCTGCCATGGGTAAAACGGCATTCGTGCTTTCCATGGCGAAGAACATTGCCGTGAATTTCCGTAATCCCGTAGCGCTGTTCTCGCTTGAAATGAGTAACGTGCAGCTGGTGAACCGTCTGATTTCCAATGTGTGCGAGATTCCGAGTGAGAAAATCAAGAGTGGCCAGTTGGCGGACTATGAATGGCAGCAGTTGGATTACAAACTGCGTGACTTGCTGGATGCTCCGCTTTATGTGGATGATACGCCTTCTTTGTCGGTATTCGAACTCCGTACGAAGGCACGGCGTCTGGTACGTGAGCACGGAGTGAAGATTATCATCATCGACTACCTTCAGCTGATGAATGCAAGCGGAATGTCTTTCGGTAGCCGTCAGGAAGAAGTTAGTACCATTTCGCGTTCATTGAAAGGTTTGGCCAAGGAGCTGAACATTCCTATCATCGCTCTGTCGCAGTTGAACCGTGGTGTGGAGAACCGTGAAGGCGAGGAAGGCAAGCGTCCCCAGTTGAGTGACCTTCGTGAATCCGGTGCCATCGAGCAGGATGCCGATATGGTGTGCTTCATTCACCGTCCCGAATATTACAAGATTTATACTTCTGCCGATGGCAGTGACTTGCGCGGTATGGCGGAAATCATCATAGCAAAGCACCGTAACGGTGCCGTGGGGGATGTGCGTCTGAGGTTTATCGGACAGTACACCCGTTTCCAGAATCCCGAGGATGATATGGTTATTCCACCTCCGACGGAGGGTGGAGGAGCTACATTCGGTTCACGTATGAATGCGCCTATCGGAAGTACGGCAACACCGCCACCTCCATCGGCTGCTGATTTTCCGCCACAGACGGACAACCCGTTTGGAGGTGTGGGGTCGGACGGGCCATTGCCTTTCTGATGTATTTTTATGGCTACACCCTTTGCCTTGAATGCCTATACCATCGTAGAGTGATGGCTACACCTTTAGGTGCAAAGGGTGTAGCCATGTTAAATACTGTATTTGAGCCTATTTACTTATTCTAAAACCTTCAATGTGGACAGTGAGGACGTCAATCTTATTTTTGCTCCCTTTTCCGTTTTGATTGTGCCTCGGGCATCTGCTGTTCTGTGTTTATTTTATCAGAGGATAGAGTATCTTGTTTTATTTCTTGTTCCTTTCTCAGCCGGTTGAGTTTCCATCTGTTCCAGAAAAGGAGCTCACTCCATTTGTTGAAATCCTTTTTGAAGATAATGCCAATACCTTGTGTTGTCAGATTTGTCCGGGTGTAGTAGCGGTCGTTCGTTTCGTTGTACGCTTTCAGGCGGATGTCTCCGGAACGGTTGACGAGCCATTCCGCTTCAAAGTCTCCCACAAAATTGGTATTTGCCATCGGATTGTCACGATAGCCAAAATTACCATTGATAAGTAGTCGGTTATTCAATAATTGTCCCGAAAGCATGGTCTCGAACTCCATGTCTGTCCAGCCTCTTTCACCGGTACTGAAATTGGTGCCGAAGTTCCAGTTATTGACATCGAGAATGTTCGATAAAGCGTTATTCAACTGTCCGGAAAGGGTGGATGAAACAACACTGGACATCATATTCGAATTCTGGGTGGCTCCTAAGTTTTCCGGGGTATAGAACTTGCCGATAGCCAACAGATAGAGTATCTGCATGTTCATTTGCTCGTCGGTAGGAATATAGTTACGGACAATGGCCTGCACTTCATCGCGTTCGTTGGGCAGTTCGATGTCGAATTTTACATCAGGTGAGGTCAATTGTCCGGTAAGGTCCATCATACAGTTCACTTTTACATTTGTCTGGCTGATGTAGCCGGAGGTTGCCTCGTTGGGCATTAGGTCATTTAAGGATGCTGAGTTGACCGTATAACCTGCTTTTATGTCCAGAGTGGCATCCAGTGGCGAGCCGTTGAATGTAATGGAACTTCCATCCCTGATAATAAAGTCCTTTCGGATAACCTCTTGCAGACTGAATTTATAGACTCCCTGGCTTATCCGGTAACTGCCAAACATCTTTACATCTCCTTTATTGAAGAACTCAGTACGGATATTTCCAGTTCCCCGTCCACTGATATAGTCGCCAGCGATAGGGTCCATGATAATCTTCATGGTAGCGTCGGGAGTGGCGTCTATCAAGAGATTCAGCCGGATATCAGTGTCGCTCTCTCTTTCTTCCTCGATTTCCTTTTGGGCAATTTCGTAGTCGGAAAGGCGGATAGAGTCTTGTACGGCACGGCGTGGTGTCTTGTCCACAAACTTGATGAACTGGTTGCTGACTGCTGTAGATACGTTATCTTTTATATAGGTAAAGGTAGTGTTGCGATTGGTAGTCATTGCAACATCAATGTTAACGCCATCTTGGGCATTACCGGCAATAGTGGCATTTCCCGTACCGTAGACGGTGCCGTAGAAGGGATAGTCCGGTGATTCTTTGGTATTCATCACCAGCATGTCGTTGACATTGAAATTGAAACGGTACTCCAGGTTCTTAAAATGCTGATAGTGCAGATAGCCGCTCATACTTCCTTGATGCCCTTGCGTGTCGAAAATGCGGTTGTTGCGGAAGGTCAACCCGCCGGGCTCGATGTAAATGCTGTCTTTGACGGAGAAAGTGGTGTTGAGCACGTCTACCTTCATAGAAGCATCGCCGAATACACGCCCTTCCATGGTGAGAGCCTTGAATTTGCCATAGAAATGTACATGGCCGGTAGCACGTCCGTTGAATTCGGGCGTGATGCTACTCATATAATGATGTATAAACTTCAAGTTGGTACCGTCCGCTTCAATTTGGAGATCCAATGAACTAGTGGGCTTCAAAGGATAGATATAGCCATACACATGGCTTTTGGCAATATCTTTCTCCCGGATATGGGCATCCAGATAGATGCCCTTCACGTCGTGGTGCCATTCTCCGTGTATGTTGGCATCACCCAGCAAGCCTTCGTTCAATCCGAGGTTGCGGATAAACAAGTCGGTGCTCATGACGGGGTTTTCCAATACTCCGCTGGCGAAAGCCGGACCAGTAGCTTCTCCTTTGAAATTGACTCCGAGGTCTGCAATGTCGAACACATAACCGATGTTGATTTCCTTCAAATCCAGACGTACTGTATCTTCGGGTTGTGGTGAAACGATACCATTGATACGCAAGTGCCGGTCTTTATGGCTGAAGTAGAAATCATTGACATACACTTTGCCGGAGTCGAGTACTACTTGGGAAGGATGTATATCCCACAGTGTATCGTTCAGTATCACGTTGGTGGGCTGGACATCAATGACGGTTTTTAAGGGGGGAAGTTTCCTCTTGCTTTCATTCGCTTCGTTCTGTTCACGGATGAAGTGGGCGACGGCGGCGAGTTTCCCGCTGTAGGTTACAGTGCTACTGTTACCCCAATTCAGCGTGGTCTGTATGTTATTGTTCCGGGCTTGCGCTTCTAAAGCTATATTGACAGCGCCGTTTGATTTACGGTTGCTGAAGCGTAGGCGTGTATGGAACTGGTCACCGGGATTCTCGCAAAGGAACATTCCGGATTCGATGAATTTGTTTCCATAACGGAGACGGGGAAAATAGCCTTCTACGCGGAGCCGCTGTGCCTTGTCATTGAAGTATCCCTTAATGGTGGAATGGGTATATACTTTTACCGGAATCTGAAAGACGGTGGAGAACAGTTCCGTATTGTAAATGTGCATGTCAAAATGGAAATTGTTCTCTGTCTCTATGGGTTTCTTGTCTGGCAGAATCAAGGCGGGGATATAACGTCGCATGATATTCAGTACACTGGCAGGCAGGGTACGATAAGAGTAGTCACCTTCTATGCTACCTTGGAGAAAGTTGGATTGGATGGTCAGCCGTTTCTGGCCTTCGCTTTCTCTTATGGCAGATATCTTCAGATTGTCCAGGAAGTATTGTGTTTCCGGAGCTGCGAATAGTAAGCTGTCAACGTTGATTTCACCGTTCATCTCGTCAATGGAACCGCCGGTGAAGTCTGCCTTGACTTTGACTGATATTTCCGTATCTTCATAGTTGGGTGTAAGATGTAGGGCATGAGGACGAAATTTGTCGATGCTTGCCTGAAAGTTGAAAGTCGGTACTCGACTGGCGGTATTGATGGTGCCGTTCAAAATAACAGAACCATTGGTGTCATCCAAGGCGACTTTTCCCGTGAAGCCTCCCTGCTTGTATTCTCCATCTAGGGTGATATTTTCGTAATTGTAGTCGCTGTAATCAATGGAGGCAACCAGCCCTTTTAGCAGTACGGACGGGTATTGGTTTTCGTAATGGTTGCTGTTGACATCTAGATTGAAAGTTACTTTACCCAGTTTCTTGTTGCCCAGCATCTTGCCCAGCTCAAACTCTTTGGTTTTCACTGCACCGGAATAGGCAAAATAACCTTTATCTTTGTTAGAACTTAGTTTTACGTCAGTTTGGATGGTTCCGATGTCAGTGCGTACTTGTCCGTAAGTTACGAGGTCTGTGAAGTAGCCCGAGACTTCTCCACGGAAGGAAACCGTTCCTAAGTGTTGCAGGACGGGAGGTACTCCATTGTAGTTCTTGCTGAAATTCCGGACAAAGAAGGCAATTCCTTCCGGGTCTGCGTACAAATTGGACAAATTACCGAATACATAAGCATTTTCCGGATGGGAAAGGTCTTGTAGAGATACGTCTCCCCTCAGATAAAAATGATTTCCGACAGAGACGGAAAGGTGCGGGCAATTCAGTTGATTGATGGTGCCGTCCGTCTGTACCTCTACTTGCAATTTTTCCTTGAAAGAACCAAA
Source organism: Bacteroides sp. Marseille-P8574 (assembly GCF_902825465.1). NCBI lineage: Bacteria > Pseudomonadati > Bacteroidota > Bacteroidia > Bacteroidales > Bacteroidaceae > Bacteroides > Bacteroides sp. Marseille-P8574. The sequence continues at coordinate 267,091 of NZ_CADEBE010000002.1, read as the reverse complement.
AGCCGGAACAAAAGCCGATAAATCCTGCAAGGCGATTTGAGAGGGCAGCAAATGGAATGAGAAACGGACATCTTGGGCAAGATTGTCAAACGCCCCCAGACTGTCATAATCCATGTGTATAGTATCCATTGCCAAAGAGGTGTTGGGGAGGTCGATAGCGAAATTTTCGATTTTCATCCGTTGGTCATTGCCGATAACCTTTAGACTTAGTTTCTTCAATTCAAATCCGGAATGTTCTTCTTCGATGCTCAGACGCTTGATGGCGGCATTGATAGAATCATTTTGTAATGCTTTTAGGGAGATGTTTGCAATAATGTTACGTAAACGGAGATGCTGTGGATTGAATTTTCCCGGAGTCTCTTTCTCGGACAGCACATCATACGAAACCTTTCCGCGGCGTATCAGTAAGGAATTGATACGGAGATCCAGGTTGTTTTTCTTTTGAACTGTATCTTTGGATGCGAATGCGTCGAGTACAAACTGAAAATTAGGTTTATCCTTGGGAGTCTGCTTGCTTAGATTGATGTTAAAGCCGAACAATTGTATGTTACTAATAGATATTTTGCCGCTGAATAGGGGGAGAATATCGAATTTGGCAGAAAGACGGGTCACTTTCAGCATTTCCTTGCCGGATTGGTCGTTCAGGAGCAGGTCGTCGATGATGATGCGGTTCAACAATCCTATGTTTATTCGCCCGATGGAAATCTTGCTGTCCAGTATGGAAGCCAGTTCATTGGCAACAAATACAGACATTTGTCGCTGAACAGATGGAATGTTCAGCAACAATATGGTACCAATGTACAATCCCAATACAATACCGAGTACCCAGCGTACTGTTTTTTTTAGCTTTCTGATAGGCGGTTAATTTTTATAATCAGCCAACAAAAATATGAAATAATACGTTATGAATCGTACTTTTATCACTACTTTTGCAGCGTTTAAACGTAAATAAACATTATGAGTACAATAATCTTGGGAATAGAATCTTCTTGTGATGACACTTCTGCAGCTGTCATCAAAGATGGTTATCTGCTTTCGAATGTGGTGGCCAGCCAAGCTGTGCATGAAGCATACGGTGGGGTAGTGCCTGAACTGGCTTCCCGCGCGCACCAACAAAATATAGTTCCGGTAGTGCATGAGGCATTGAAACGCGCCGGAGTAACCAAAGAGGAATTGAGTGCTGTGGCCTTTACGCGTGGACCGGGATTGATGGGATCATTGTTGGTGGGGGTATCTTTCGCCAAAGGGTTCGCCCGTTCATTAGGCATTCCAATGATTGATGTTAATCATTTGACTGGTCATGTGTTAGCTCATTTTATTAAAGCAGAAGGTGAAGATAATGTGCAGCCGGGATTTCCTTTCCTCTGCTTGCTGGTTTCCGGTGGAAACTCACAGATTATCTTGGTGAAAGCCTATAACGATATGGAAATTTTGGGGCAGACTATTGATGATGCCGCCGGTGAAGCCATTGACAAATGCTCAAAGGTGATGGGATTAGGATATCCGGGTGGTCCAATTATTGACAAGCTGGCTCGGCAAGGTAATCCTAAAGCCTTCTCGTTCAGCAAACCGCATATTCCAGGGTTGGATTATAGTTTTAGCGGACTTAAGACCTCGTTCCTTTACTCTCTGCGCGACTGGATGAAGGACGACCCTGATTTCATCGAACATCACAAGACGGATTTGGCGGCATCGCTGGAAGCTACCGTCGTAGATATCTTGATGGATAAGTTGTGCAAAGCCGCCAAGCAATATAAAATAAAGGAAGTGGCTGTTGCCGGAGGTGTTTCTGCCAATAATGGATTGCGTAATGCTTTCCGTGAGCATGCCGGGAAGTATGGTTGGAAAATATTTATTCCGAAGTTCAGCTACACAACGGATAACGCTGCCATGATTGCCATTACCGGATATTTCAAGTATATGGATAAAGATTTTTGTCCGATGGAAGCACCTGCTTATTCACGGGTAACTTTAAGATAATATATATAATAAGGTATGAAGCTGGAAGAAAAGGTAGGAGAGCTGCTGAAAGCAAAGAAATTGTCCCTTTCCACCGCAGAAAGTTGTACGGGTGGAGGAATTGCCGCTCTGATAACTTCCGTTCCTGGCAGTTCGGAATACTTTAATGGTAGTATAGTGGCGTATTCCAATGAAATAAAGATGTCTTTGTTGCATGTATCTGCCGAAACATTGGAAAAATATGGAGCAGTAAGTCGTGAAACTGTTACAGAAATGGTGAAAGGTGCGATGAAAACGCTGAAAACAGATTGTGCAGTGGCTACTTCCGGTATTGCAGGTCCTGGAGGTGGGACTTCGGAAAAACCGGTGGGTACGGTGTGGATAGCTGTTGCCTATAAAAATGAAATCGTTACCATGAAGCAGGAGGGAGACGAGGGAAGAAAGGGAAATGTGGAAAAAACAATTCAAAATGCCCTTTTGTTGCTTTATGAGAAGCTGAAATGAGGAAAAAATGCTATCATACAGTGAATTATTTTAAGAAAAACTTGTTTGGTAACGATAAAAGTGCTTACTTTGCGCTCTGTTTGAAATAGGCAAAAAAGAAAACTATAAAATTAAGATAGAAATGTCAAAGATTTGTCAAATTACCGGAAAGAAGGCCATGATTGGCAACAATGTTTCACACTCAAAGAGAAGAACGAAGAGAACCTTTGATTTGAACTTGTTTAACAAGAAGTTCTACTATGTAGAGCAAGATTGCTGGATCAGCCTTAGCATTTGCGCTAATGGTTTGCGCATTATTAATAAGAAAGGACTGGACGCTGCTTTGAAAGATGCGGTAGCTAAAGGTTATTGTGATTGGAAAAGCATTAAAGTTATTGGCTAAAGTAGAGGAGAATACTGATTATGGCAAAGAAAGCAAAAGGTAACAGAGTACAGGTGATTCTGGAATGCACAGAACACAAGGATAGCGGTATGCCGGGTACTTCTCGTTATATTACGACGAAGAACAGAAAGAATACCACAGAGAGATTGGAGTTGAAGAAATACAACCCGATTCTGAAGAGAGTGACAGTACATAAAGAAATTAAATAATAAATCTATAACTTATGGCAAAGAAAGCGGTAGCAACCTTGCACGAAGGAAGCAAAGAAGGACGTTCTTATACAAAGGTTATCAAAATGGTGAAGTCTCCTAAGACTGGTGCTTACATCTTTGATGAACAGATGGTCCGTAATGAAGATGTTCAGAACTTCTTTAAGAAATAAGATAAATACAGTGGCTGTAAAGCGCTAATGACTTATAAAGATCCCCTTGTCGGTATTTCCGGTAAGGGGATTTCTTTTTAAAAAGAGGACGAAGTTTTTAATATTCGTCAGTTTTGTTATATCTTTGCTGAAAATGCGAAGATAGGCTGCACCTCAGCATAAAAAATGAACGGGTTCATTTTATTCTGCATCCGGTTTGCACTATCTTTGCAGGGAATGCGAAAACAGGTTGCATAAAAATAATTAGTGTATGGGATTTTTTAGTTTTTTCTCCAAGGAAAAAAAGGAAACATTAGATAAAGGATTATCTAAGACCAAAGAAAGTGTATTTGGCAAGATTGCGCGTGCCGTGGCAGGAAAGTCAAAAGTTGATGATGAAGTATTGGATAACCTGGAAGAGGTGTTGATAACTTCGGATGTGGGCGTGGAAACGACACTGAAAATTATTGAACGTATCGAAAAGCGTGCAGCAGCCGACAAATATATGAATGCCACTGAGCTGAATCATATTTTACGTGATGAAATCGCAGCGTTGCTTACAGAGAATAATTCGGAGGATGTGGATGACTTTGAAGCACCGATTGCGAAGAAACCATACGTCATTATGGTAGTGGGCGTCAATGGTGTAGGGAAGACTACTACGATTGGTAAACTGGCTTATCAGTTCAAGAAAGCAGGAAAGTCTGTTTATCTGGGTGCTGCCGATACTTTCCGTGCTGCTGCTGTGGAGCAGTTGGTGATATGGGGTGAACGGGTAGGTGTGCCTGTTGTGAAGCAGAAAATGGGTGCTGACCCGGCTTCTGTCGCTTTTGACACACTGAGTTCCGCAACTGCTAATAATGCCGATGTGGTAATTATAGATACGGCAGGACGCCTTCATAATAAAGTCGGTTTGATGAATGAACTGACGAAAATCAAGAATGTGATGAAGAAGGTTGTCCCTGATGCTCCGAATGAGGTGTTGCTTGTGTTGGATGGCTCAACCGGGCAGAATGCATTCGAGCAAGCCAAGCAGTTCACTCTGGCAACGGAGGTTACGGCAATGGCTGTTACAAAGTTGGACGGAACAGCCAAGGGTGGCGTAGTCATCGGCATTTCAGACCAGTTTAAAATTCCGGTTAAATATATTGGATTGGGTGAAGGCATGGAAGATTTGCAGGTGTTCCGTAAAAAGGAATTTGTTGATTCACTGTTCGGGGAGAATGCATGAAACGGAAGACTATAGATATCATTACTTTAGGATGTTCTAAAAACCTGGTGGATTCGGAACATTTGATGCGCCAGTTGGAGGAAGTGGGATTCCATGTGACACATGATGCGGAAAGGCCGAAAGGGCAGATTGCCGTGATCAATACTTGCGGTTTCATTGGTGACGCCAAGGAGGAATCCATTAATATGATTCTGGAATTTGCGCAGGCCAAGGAGGAAGGAAGCTTGGAGAAGCTTTATGTAATGGGCTGCCTTTCGGAACGTTATCTGAAGGAATTGGCCGTTGAAATTCCCCAGGTGGATAAATTCTATGGTAAATTCAATTGGAGAGAGTTATTGCAGGATTTGGGAAAGGCCTATCATGACGAGTTGCACATAGAGCGTACATTGACCACTCCAAAGCATTATGCCTATTTGAAGATATCCGAAGGATGTGACCGTAAATGTTCTTATTGCGCTATCCCTATCATTACGGGGCGGCATGTGTCGCGCCCGATGGAGGAGATACTTGACGAGGTGAAGTATCTGGTTGCACGGGGTGTAAAGGAATTCCAGGTTATAGCCCAGGAGTTGACCTATTACGGAGTAGATTTATATAAGAAGCAAATGTTGCCCGAGCTTGTTGAGCGGATTTCGGATATTCCCGGAGTGGAGTGGATACGCTTGCATTATGCTTATCCGGCACATTTTCCGACTGATTTATTCCGTGTGATGCGTGAGCGTGACAATGTATGCAAATATATGGATATTGCCTTGCAGCATATCAGCGATAATATGCTGCAAAAGATGCGCCGTCATGTGACGAAGGGTGAGACATATAAGTTGATAGAGCAATTCCGTGAAGAGGTTCCCGGTATCCATCTCCGTACTACACTGATGGTGGGGCATCCGGGAGAAACTGAAGCCGATTTTGAGGAGCTGAAAGAGTTTGTCCGTAAAGTGCGTTTCGATAGAATGGGGGCTTTTGCGTATTCGGAAGAAGAAGGAACGTATGCCGCTGCTGAATATGAGGATTCTATTCCCCAGGAAGTGAAACAAGCCCGCCTGGATGAGTTAATGTCTATTCAGCAAGGCATTTCAGGGGAGTTGAGTGCGGAGAAAGTAGGCAGGCAGATGAAAGTAATCATTGACCGGCTGGAAGGCGAATATTATATTGGACGTACAGAATTTGATTCTCCCGAAGTGGATCCGGAGGTTTTGATTGAGCGTGGAGACAAAGCGTTGCATATAGGTAACTTTTACCACGTAGAGATAGTAAATTCCGATGATTTCGACCTTTTTGGGCGAATAATTTAAAGATTTTTCCTTATCTTCTTGCTTATGTGAAGAAGATTTGCTAATATAGCACCGTAGTTCAATTTAAAGGCTTACATTTTGAATAACAAAGAGTTTACTTCTGAATTATCGCGGAGGTTAGGATACACATTGAAAGATACTTCTGAGCTGGTTGCTTCATTGCTGTCGGATATGGCACGGCAGTTGGAGGAGGGGAATATTATCTCTATACAAGGGTTCGGTACATTCGAAGTGAAAAAGAAGGCAGAACGTATATCTGTGAATCCGACTACAAAGCAGCGTATGCTGGTACCTCCTAAATTGGTGTTGACTTATAAGCCGAGTACATTATTAAAGGATAAGTTTAAGTAACCGGCTTTTAAAAAAATCTCCCGTATTATGAATGAGAAACTGAACATACAAGACTTGATTGACACGCTGGCTGAAAGGCATGGCATGAGCAAGAAGAATGCGGATAGTTTTGTGAAAGAATTCTTTCAGCTGATTGAGGAGTCATTGGAGAAGGATAAGTATGTGAAGATACGAGGTTTGGGGACTTTCAAACTGATAGATGTCGGGAGTCGTGAAAGCGTTAATGTGAATACGGGGGAAAGGTTTGAGATACAAGGGCATACAAAAGTGTCGTTTACACCGGAACCGTCCTTGAAAGATATTATCAATAGACCATTTTCGCATTTTGAAACTGTAGTTTTGAATGACGCTACGGTACTTGAGGATACCCTGCAGGAAAATGACAGTGAAGATGATGAAGATACTGAAATCAAAACTCTGGAACAAGAGGTGGAGGAGAAGGTTACCTTAGTGGAAGAAGCTACGATAGAAGAACCTTTGGTGGAAACTGTAATAGAAGAGCCGTTAATTGAGCCCGAACCGGCAGTTGAAGAGGAGAAACCGGAAAAAACGGAACCTGAAGCAATGCCTGAAAATATAGTTGCTGTTGAGCCGGAACCGTCTGAGCCAGTGATAAAAGATATGGCAGATTCTTCGACTATGAAATATTTTATAGGCATCGTTGTTTTTGTAGTGTTGCTGTGTGGTGGTGCCGTAGCTTTCATGTATTATCCGGACTTGCTTGACGCACTTACTGCAAAGCCTCTTGTAGAAGAAGTTGCAGACTCGGATGTGAGGGAATCTGTTACTGAAAAGGTGGAGGTTCCTGCCGGTCAAGACAATATTGCCTTGACAGACAGTATTGTTTCAAAAGATGTTGTAGCTCCTGCCCGGATAGATACTGTGGCAGAAACTGTTGCTGCAACAACTCCTACGCTTAAAAAAACTCCAAAGGAAAATGTACAAGTACAGTCTCCCACTCCTAAAAAAGAGCAAAAAAAGACAGTTGTACCGTTTGAACCGGATTCTGTGGGGTATACGATTGTGGGAACAGAAACCACTTATACCATCAAGGAAGGGGAAACGCTGACTAGGGTAGCACTTCGTTTTTATGGAACAAAAGCTCTTTGGCCTTATATCGTGAAGCATAATCCCGGTGTAATCAAGAATCCGGATAATGTGCCTTATGGTACTACTATCAAGATACCAAAATTGGCCAAGAAGCAGTAAAAAATTACTGCTTCTTTTTTTGTTAAATACTAAACTCTATGAAAGTAGTTTAATCTAAAGGTTTCGCATAGTTTTTTAATAAAAATTAGTTGGTATGGTTAATTTATTCCCGTACTTTTGGGAGCGAAAAAAATAATTACCGGTTCAAAACCGGATAAATGAGGAAATTAAACATTAAAAAAATAGAATGATTTATGGCTGAAACAATTGACATCCGCGAACTGAATGAGCGGATTGAAAGACAAAGTGCTTTCGTTACCAATCTTACCACAGGTATGGACCAGGTCATTGTAGGACAAAAGCATCTGGTAGAGTCGTTGTTAATTGGTTTGTTGTCCGATGGACACGTGTTGTTGGAAGGTGTGCCCGGTTTGGCAAAGACTTTAGCTATCAAGACGCTTGCTTCGTTGATTGATGCGCAATACAGCCGCATTCAGTTTACGCCTGACTTGTTGCCTGCCGACGTAATAGGTACAATGGTTTACAGCCAGAAGGATGAAACGTTCCAAGTAAAAAAAGGTCCGGTCTTCGCAAATTTTGTTTTGGCTGATGAAATCAACCGTGCTCCCGCCAAAGTACAGAGTGCTTTGCTGGAAGCCATGCAGGAACGTCAAGTTACTATCGGCAATGAAACTTTCGGGTTGCCCAAACCATTTTTGGTGCTTGCCACGCAGAATCCTATTGAGCAGGAAGGTACTTATCCGCTGCCCGAAGCGCAAGTGGACCGTTTCATGCTGAAAGTTGTAATTGACTATCCGAAGCAGGAAGAGGAGAAACTGATTATTCGCCAGAATATCAATGGAGAGAAGTTCAACGTGAAGCCAATCTTGAAGGCTGACGAGATTATCGAAGCCCGCAAGGTGGTTCGCCAGGTATATCTGGATGAGAAAATCGAAAAATATATTGTCGATATTGTATTTGCTACTCGTTATCCGGAAAAATACGATTTGAAAGAGCTGAAAGACATGATTGGTTTCGGCGGTTCGCCCCGTGCCTCCATCAACTTGGCCCTGGCTGCCCGTAGCTACGCGTTCATCAAGCGTCGCGGTTATGTCATTCCGGAGGATGTGCGCGCTGTGGCACACGACGTACTTCGCCACCGTATCGGCTTGACTTACGAGGCGGAAGCCAGCAATATGACATCTGATGAAATCGTCAGCAAGATACTGAACAAGGTTGAAGTGCCCTAACGCATAATAGAGGTTTTCGTAAACTTGAGGTTTACAATCCAATACCTGAGGTTTAGCGTCGTAAACCTTAGGGTTGAGTACCGAAAACTTCACCCCTTTTCATAGGGAAGTTTCTGTTATAAACTAAATTGCGCTTGTGTGCTTAAATGAGATTATTAAAATAAATCAATGGAAACAACAGAACTTTTGAAGAAAGTCCGTCAGATTGAGATAAAGACGCGCGGACTGTCCAACAATATCTTTGCCGGGCAGTATCACTCTGCCTTCAAGGGTAGAGGTATGGCATTCTCCGAAGTGCGCGAGTATCAGTTTGGCGACGACATACGCGACATTGACTGGAATGTGACCGCCCGCTTCAACAAGCCTTACGTCAAGGTGTTTGAGGAGGAGCGCGAATTGACAGTGATGTTGTTGGTAGATGTTTCCGGTAGTTTGGAATTCGGTACGGTAAAGCAGATGAAGAAGGATATGGTGACGGAAATTGCCGCCACACTGGCATTCTCTGCCATTCAGAATAATGACAAGATTGGTGTCATCTTCTTTTCGGACCGGATTGAGAAGTTTATTCCGCCCAAGAAGGGACGTAAGCATATACTTTACATCATCCGCGAACTGATAGATTTTCATGCGGAAAGCCGGAGGACGAACATTCGTCTGGGCTTGGAGTATCTGACAAACGTAATGAAACGCCGTTGCACGGCATTTGTCTTGTCCGACTTCATCGACCAGGAAAGTTTCAAGAACGCCATGACCATTGCCAATCGTAAGCATGACCTGGTTGCCGTTCAGGTGTACGACCGTCGCGTGGAAGAATTGCCACCCGTGGGACTGATGAAGATTAGGGATGCCGAGACGGGACATGAGCAGTGGATTGACACCTCCTCGCGTGCCGTGCGTCGTGCCCATCATGATTGGTGGGTGAACAAGCAGGCGGAGTTGAATGAAACGTTTACCAAGAGTAATGTCGACAATGTGTCGGTACGTACCGACCAGGATTATGTCAAGGCATTGATGAATTTGTTTGCGAAACGAAATTAATCGGAAAATGAAAAGATATTTATTTCTGATAGCGTTATTAATAGCATGGTCGGGAAGGGTAGTAGCCCAGTCGGTAACGGTAGATGCTACGATTGACTCTTTGCAGATTCTTATTGGAGAGCAGGCAAAGATAAAACTTCAAGTATCTCTAGATGCCGATAAGCGTGCCATATTCCCGGTATATACCGATACGCTGGTGAATGGGGTTGAAATTATTGATGTGGCCAAACCGGATACGCAATTGCTGAATGATGGCCGGCGTGCATTGATAACTCAAGAGTATACAGTTACCTCTTTTGATTCGGCTCTTTATTATCTGCCGCCTATGGAAGTGACGGTGGATAATGAGAAGTATCGCTCCAAAGCGTTGGCATTGAAAGTATATTCGGTGAATGTCCCGTTAGATCTGGAGAATCCGGAACAGTTTTTCGGTCCCAAAACAGTGATGCAAGCGCCTTTTGCTTGGGAAGACTGGTATGGTCTTATGGCTTGTGGTGCGCTGATTATCCCGATAGGGATATTGCTTGTCTATCTGATAATGCGTTTCTTCGACAATAAGCCTATTATCCGTAAGGTGAAGGTAGAACCTAAGTTGCCTCCCCATCAGTTGGCTATGCAGGAGATAGAACGTATCAAGAATGAGAAGGTATGGCAGAAAGGGGAGCCGAAGGAATATTATACGGAATTGACTGATGCTCTTCGTACATATATAAAAGACCGTTTTGGTTTCAATGCTTTGGAAATGACTTCTACGGAAATCATAGATAAGTTGCTGGAAATGAAAGATAAGGAAGCTCTATCAGATTTGCGTGAATTGTTCCAGACTGCTGATTTGGTGAAATTTGCCAAGCATAATCCATTGGTGAACGAAAATGACGCTAACCTGATTAATGCCATTGACTTTATTAATGAAACCAAGGAGAAAGAAGAGGAGAATGCTAAACCGCAGCCTACGGAGATTACCATTATCGAGAAACGTTCTTTGCGTACCAAGATTTTGCTGGGAGCGGGTATTGTAGTGTTGGCTGTAGCCCTTGTCAGTTCCTTGATATATATTGGATTGGAGTTGTATAATTATTTTGCTTAATACTGAAAAAGTGACTTCAATCGGATATACATGAGTGAAAAATGAGGGATGTTTGGAGCGAAGCTGAATTGTAAATCGTTAAATCGTACATAAATATGGTTTTTGCCAATATTGAATATTTATTTTTGCTGCTGTTGCTTATACCTTATATAGTATGGTATATTATGAAGCGGAAGAATAGTGAAGCTACGCTTCAGATTTCGGATGCCCGTGTGTATGCCCATACCCCTAAAAGCTATAAGAACTACTTGCTGCATGTACCGTTTGTATTGCGGATAATTGCCTTGATACTGATTATTCTTGTTTTGGCACGTCCGCAAACCACCGATAGCTGGCAGAACAGTGAGATTGAGGGTATTGATATCATGCTTGCCATGGACGTTTCTACCAGTATGCTGGCCGAAGACCTGAAACCTAACCGGTTGGAAGCGGCGAAGGATGTAGCGGCAGAGTTTATTAACGGACGTCCGAATGATAATATAGGTATAACTTTGTTTGCTGGAGAAAGCTTTACGCAATGTCCATTGACAGTAGACCATGCCGTATTGTTGAACTTGCTTAAAGATATGAAGTGCGGGCTGATTGAAGACGGAACGGCAATCGGTATGGGGATTGCCAATGCCGTTACCCGTTTGAAGGATAGCAAGGCAAAGTCGAAAGTCATTATTCTGCTGACGGACGGTGTCAATAATAAAGGTGATATTTCTCCTTTGACAGCTGCTGAAATAGCCAAGAGCTTTGGCATTCGCGTTTATACTATTGGGGTAGGAACCAATGGTATGGCTCCTTATCCTTATCCGGTAGGTGGAACAGTGCAATATGTCAATATGCCCGTCGAAATTGATGAAAAGACTTTGACACAGATTGCTGGAACAACGGAAGGTAACTATTTCCGTGCCACCAGCAACTCGAAGTTGAAGGAAGTGTATGAGGAGATAGACAAGCTGGAGAAAACAAAATTGAATGTAAAAGAATACAGCAAGTGCCAGGAAGAGTACCGCTGGTTTGCGTTGGCTGCTTTCTTGTGCGTATTACTGGAGGTACTGTTACGCAACTCTATATTGAAGAAGATACCGTAAAAAGGAGAATGTCTTTTAGTGTATCAGTCATTGCGTAGCCAAATTGTAAATTGTAAATTGCTAAATTGTAAATAAAAAGATGTTTCGATTTGAAGAACCTGCATATTTGTACTTGTTGCTGTTGCTGCCTTTATTGGCGGCCTTCTACTTGTACTCCAATTATCGGAGGAGGAAAGCCATTCGTAAGTTTGGTGACCCTATACTGATGGCACAGCTAATGCCGGATGTTTCCAAATACCGTCCGGATGTGAAGTTTTGGTTGGTTTTTGCGGCTATTGGGTTGTTCACGGTACTGTTGGCACGTCCGCAGTTTGGTTCCAAACTGGAGACGGTAAAACGTCAGGGAGTGGAAGTGATGATTGCGTTGGATATATCCAATTCCATGCTGGCACAAGACGTACAGCCAAGCCGCTTGCAGAAGGCAAAACGGCTGGTGGCACAGTTGGTAGATAAGATGCAGAATGACAAGGTCGGTATGATTGTTTTTGCGGGTGACGCATTTACCCAGTTGCCTATTACGAGTGATTATATTTCCGCCAAGATGTTTTTGGAGTCCATCGACCCTTCGCTGATTTCCAAGCAGGGTACGGCAATTGGAGCTGCAATAAATCTGGCTGCCCGGAGTTTTACACCTCAAGAAGGGGTGGGACGTACTGTTATTGTCATCACCGACGGTGAAAACCATGAAGGTGGTGCCGTAGAAGCTGCTAAGGCTGCTGCAGAGAAAGGTATCCAGGTCAATGTATTAGGGGTAGGTATGCCCGAGGGTGCCCCCATTCCAATAGAGGGTACTAATGATTATCGTCGTGACCGTGAAGGTAATGTAATCGTTACTCGCTTGAATGAGCAGATGTGTCAGGAAATTGCTCAGGCGGGAAATGGTATTTATGTGCGCGTAGACAATACCAATGGTGCACAGAAAGCGATTAGTCAGGAAATCAATAAGATGGCAAAGGCAGATGTGGAAACACAGGTGTACACGGAATTCAATGAACAGTTTCAGGCAGTGGCATGGATTATTCTGCTGTTGTTACTAGCTGAGATGTTGATATTGGAGCGCAAGAATCCTTTGTTCCGCAACATTCATTTATTTTCTAATAAGAAATGATGCGTATGTTACAGAGAAAATATATTGGAATAGTTTTGCTGCTGTTAGTGGCAGTTTCAGCTTCTGCACAGAAGGCGGAACGCGATTATATCCGTAAGGGAAACCGTTTTTTTAAGGATAGCGTATATGTGGATGCAGAAGTGAACTATCGGAAGGCTTTGGAGGTAAACCCGAAGTCAACGGTTTCCATGTTCAACTTGGGAAATACATTGACCCAGCAGAACAAACTGCAGGAAGCGATGGAGCAATATGTGGGAGCTACCAAGATAGAAAAGGACAAATCGAACTTGGCACAGATTTATCATAATATGGGAGTCATCTTTCATTCTCAGAAGGATTATGCAAAGGCGGTAGAAGCCTATAAGGAGTCGTTACGCAATAATCCGAAAGATGATGAAACGCGCTATAACCTTGCTTTGGCACAGAAACAGTTGCAAGACCAGCAGCAGAACCAGGATCAGGATAAACAGGACCAACAGAAGGAGCAGGATAAACAGCAGGATCAGCAGAAAGACCAGCAACAGAATCAAGACCAGCAACAACAACAACCTTCTCAGCCGGAAAAGAAAGATAATGAGATGTCTAAGGAAAATGCCGAACAGCTGTTGAACTCTGTCATGCAAGACGAGAAGGATGTGCAGGATAAAGTGAAAAAGCAGCAGGTACTTCAAGGAGGTCGTCTGGAAAAAGATTGGTAACAAACATAATAGGAATAATATATGAGAAAAATAGTTTTCTTATGGATAGCACTGATTGCAGCCAGTATGAATGCCTTTGCCGATGGCAAGGTATCGTTTACTGCGTCTGCTCCTGACGCTGTGGCGGTAGGAGACCAGTTCAGACTGTCGTATACGGTGACTACACAAAAGGTGAGGGATTTTCGTGCTCCTTCTATTAAGGGATTTGATGTGTTGATGGGGCCCAGCCGCTCGCAACAGAGTAGCGTGCAGATGATTAATGGGCAGACGACTTCAACCAGCAGTATTACATTCACTTATATTTTAATGGCGACTGCAGAAGGTGATTTTACCATTCCAGGAGCCACTATCACTGCTGATGGTAACCAAATGGTTTCGAATTCTGTACGAGTAAGGGTTCTTCCGGCAGATCAGGCTGCTAATGGAGTTTCTGGAAATAGTGGCAAACAGAGTGAGGGCACTGCCAGCCGCGCTTCTTCCGGGACATCTGTATCGAATAGTGATTTGTTTATTACAGCTACTGCCAGTAAGACGACGGTGTATGAACAAGAAGCATTCCTATTGACATACAAGATATATACCTTGGTGGACTTGCGTATGTTTGACAATGTGAAGTTGCCCGACTTCAAAGGATTCCATTCTCAGGAAGTAGAATTACCTAATGACAGAAGATGGGGATTGGAGCATTATAAAGGTAGAAATTATCAGTCTACAATCTATCGTCAGTTTGTGTTGTTCCCGCAACAAGCCGGTAAACTGACAATTGATGCAGCACGTTTTGACGCTTCTATAGCCAAGGCTACACAAGTATCCGATCCGTTCGAGGCGTTTTTCAATGGAGGAAGCAATTACGTAGAGGTGAAAAAGACTATTTTGACTCCGCAACTGACAATTGACGTAAAGCCCTTGCCGGCAGGTAAGCCAGCCGATTTTTCGGGAGGAGTGGGAGAGTTCAATATAACTTCTTCTATCAATAGTACAAATGTCAAGACCAATGATGCTGTTACTGTCAAACTTGTCATTTCTGGTACCGGTAATCTGAAATTGCTCTCTAATCCGGAAGTTAAATTCCCCGAGGATTTTGAAGTATATGATCCGAAGGTGGACAATAAATTCCGTCTGACAAATTCGGGCCTCTCCGGTAGCAAGGTCATTGAGTATCTGGCAATTCCTCGTAATGCTGGAACTTATAAGATTCCTGCCGTAAAGTTCAGTTATTTTGATATTAATTCCCGTTCGTATAAAACGTTGACTACGGAAGAGTATGAATTGCATGTGGAAAAGGGAGCAGGCAATGCTGCTCAGACTATTGCAAACTTTACAAGCAAGGAAGAACTGAAAGTATTGAACGAGGATATTCGTTTTATCAAGCAGAATAACGTAACTCTGTCTCCCAAAGGTGATTTCTTCTTCGGTTCGTTGACGTATTGGTTACTTTATTTGATACCGGGTATTGCATTCATTACATTCTTTATCATCTATCGTAAGCAAATAGCAGCCAATGCAAATGTAGCAAAGATGCGTACCAAGAAAGCCAATAAAGTGGCGGTGAAACGTATGAAGCAAGCTGGTAAATTATTGGCTGAGAATAAGAAAGATGCGTTTTATGATGAGGTTTTGAAGGCTCTTTGGGGGTATATCAGTGATAAACTGAACATTCCGGTATCCCGTTTGTCTAAGGATAATATCGAAGAGGAACTTCGTAATTATGGTGTGAATGATGCGTTGATAAAGGAATTCCTCGATGCATTGAATAACTGTGAGTTTGCCCGCTTTGCTCCGGGTGATGATAACCAGGCTATGGATAAGGTATATTCAGCTTCTTTGGAAGTTATCAGTAAAATGGAAAACTCGATAAAACATTAATCAGGAGGAAATGGTAATGAATAAAATATTGTTTTTTACTCTTAGTCTAGTGATGGCAATTACTGCCTATGGGCAGAATTCTGCATCTGTAGATACATTACAGACTGCTAGTGACTCTACATCCGTCGGTTCACATGCGGAATTCTCTGCTGCAAGGCAAGAAAGCAATGTGACAAAGGCTGAAGGTGACAGCGCTTATATACGGAATGATTATGCTTCTGCCATTCAAATATATGAGAATCTGTTAAAGAAGGGAGAGGCTGCAGAGGTCTATTATAATCTTGGCAACAGTTATTATAAGGCAGATGATATAGCAAGAGCTATATTGAATTATGAGCGTGCCTTGTTGTTGGAACCTGGTAATGCTGATATTCGTGCAAATTTGGAGATAGCACGTTCTAAGACAATCGATAAGGTAATCCCAGTTCCTGAGGTTTTCTTTGTATCTTGGACTAAATCGTTGATTAATTGTCTTAGCGTAGACGCATGGGCTAAGTTGGGGATTGTGTTCTTTGTACTATTACTCGTTTCGTTCTATCTCTTTTTCTTTTCAAAACAGATTACGGGAAAGAAAGTGGGATTTATTGCAGGAATAGTATTCCTGGTTCTTGTTATATTGAGTAATGTGTTTGCTGCTCAGCAAAAAGGCGAACTGATGGAACGTAACGAAGCTATAGTGTTGGCACCTAGTGTCACAGTGCGTAGTACTCCCAGTGAAAGTGGTACAAGTCTGTTCATTCTTCATGAGGGACGTAAAGTTGAGATAAAAGACAACTCTATGCGTGAATGGAAAGAAATTCGTTTGGAAGATGGTAAAGTAGGGTGGGTTCCAGCTTCTGCCATAGAAGGTATTTAAATTTTCCCTGTATTCTAAAAACAGCTCGTATAAACCCGATAATTCTGCTTTATACGAGCTGTTTCTGTCTATTTTTAGGAGCTTTTTCTCTGTACTTATAATTCTGCATACTTGAAAATGATTATTTTTTGGAGAGGCAATATTCTTTTTGAAAAAAGATAAAGAAATAGTTTGTTTTATCCTTTTTTTTCCTTAAGTTTATAGCGTGATAATAAAAAGTACAGAGTATTAACCATTAAATTTATGAATATGAGAACAATAACATTTAATGAATTACGTAAGATTAAAGACTCATTGCCTAGTGGTAGTATGCATAGAATAGCCGATGAACTTGGACTGAATGTTGACACTGTAAGAAATTTTTTCGGTGGACACAATTTTAAGGAGGGGAAAAGTGTTGGGATTCACTTGGAACCTGGACCAGATGGTGGATTGGTTATGATTGATGATACTACTGTTTTAGAGCGAGCTTTAAAAATTTTAGATGAAATGGCAGGTAAGACTGAAGAAGCTGTTCGAGCTTAAGAAGAGAAAGTTAGATAGAATCCCAATTGCTGACAACAATTGGGATTTCTTGTTTGTTTTAATCTCAAAATCAATGATATATGGAAGATAAATTAGTTACTTTGGCAATCTTAACGTACGCGAAAGCTCAAATATTGAAAAATGTTCTTGAAAATGAAGGTATTGAGACTTATATTCACAATGTAAACCAGATACAACCGGTTGTTTCTTCTGGCGTACGTGTACGTATTAAGGAGAGTGACTTACCTCATGCTCTGAAAATTACTGAAAGCTCTGCGTGGTTATCTGAAGAGGTAGTGGGGGGGAAGTCACCTAAACTGGAGAAGGTTAGTAATAAAGTGCTGATTCCAGTGGATTTTTCCAATTATTCTTTGAAGGCTTGCGAGTTCGGTTTCAATTTCGCTCAGAATATAGGTGCAGAAGTTGTTTTGCTACATGTTTATTTTACTCCTATATATGCAACTTCTTTGCCATACGGAGACGTATTTAACTATCAGCTAAGTGATGAGGAGAATGTAAGGAGTATCTTACAAAAAGTTCATGCTGATTTGAATGCATTATCTGATAAAGTAAAAGAGAAGGTAGCTTCCGGCGAGTTTCCAGATATTAAATATACTTGTGTTTTGCGTGAAGGTATTCCTGAAGAAGAGGTACTCCGCTATACCAAGGAATATCGGCCACGCATTATCATAATGGGAACTCGTGGTAAAAGTCAGAAGGATATTGATTTGATCGGCAGTGTAACGGCTGAAGTGATTGAACGTAGCCGTGTACCGGTATTGGCCATTCCTGAAAATACTCCATTCAAGCAATTTTCTGAAGCTAAGCGTATTGCATTCATTACTAATTTTGATCAACGTGATTTAATAGCTTTTGATTCGCTAATAAATAATCTGAAATCATTTAAGTTTTCAGTGTCTCTGATACATCTTTCAGATGTTCAGAATACATGGAATGAAATAAAACTGGCTGGTATTAAGGAATATTTTCAAAAACAATATCCACAATTGGAAATATACTATGATGTGGTAAAGAACGATAATCTGCTTAGTAGTTTAGACAGTTATATCAAAAGTAATCATATTGATATTATGACATTAACTTCTTATAAAAGAAATATATTTTCGCGCTTATTTAATCCTGGTATTGCCAGAAAGATGATTTTCCATTCTGATACACCATTGTTGGTAATTTACGGAAGACCGAATACGTAGGTGTTGAATTGGATATATATGGTTTGATCAATATCAGGATTATGTTTAATATAATGCCGGGATAATTTAATCTAATTTTAGTTCTTCTTCTCTCTCACTTAAGAAATAATATTCTTTACTTTCTTTCAGAATAATAAAAGCCTAATTAAATTATTAATTAGGCTTTTATTATTCTGAAAGAAAGTATTACATCAACTTTTCAATTTCTTCGAATTCAGGGCCCATCTGCAAATTATAATACACTCTATATAGACCATTTAACCATAAATCTTTTTGATCAGGTTTCAGTTCTCTTGCCTTTTCATAATAAGGTTTTGCCTTTTCATAGAAAGTCTTCAGAGTAGCTTGGTCTTCTTTATACTTAGGATCATTAATATCTGTAGTTGCTTTTTCTGAGAAATCTTGTGCTTGTAAGCAGTAAATTAAACCTAAATTAGAGTATGCTTCTGCATAATTAGGATCTACTTCTATAGTTTTCTTATAGAATTCAATAGCTTTATCATAGTCCTTCATATTGTGATAAAGGTAGCCTTTTACATACAAATAGAATGTATTGTTAGGATCTTTAGCCAACATATCAT
Organism: Bacteroides sp. Marseille-P8574; assembly: GCF_902825465.1. Lineage (NCBI taxonomy): Bacteria > Pseudomonadati > Bacteroidota > Bacteroidia > Bacteroidales > Bacteroidaceae > Bacteroides > Bacteroides sp. Marseille-P8574. Next base: position 248,557 of record NZ_CADEBE010000002.1, on the reverse strand, counting down.
CAGCAAACTGCATAGCCTCGTCATATTTGTTGTTATTGCTATAATAATCAATCAAATGACCGAAGAAGAATGAATGTTCAGGATATTTCTGGATACCTTCTTTCAAAGAAGCAATCCATTTAACAGTATCACCTTCGGCTTTCAATGCAGTAGAGATAAATTCCATAGCGTATTTCCCAACTTCTTTATCGTCTTGCGCATAAGGAGCATACTTCAAAATACTAGGATAATCTTCCATCTTAGCAGCTGCTAAACTTGCATAATATGCTATTTGAGGTAATACAGTATCTGTTTGTAACAGATTTTCCTTTTCAAACATCGGGTTGATAGCAATATCAATGTAGGTTGCAAAGAAATCCAACGCTTTTTTATTGCCTTCCTTGGCTGCATCGCCTTCTTTTTGTGAGGCCAAATTAAAGAATTGGATGCCGCCATTGATCAGATTGCCGCGTTCTGCTAAAATTGTAGCAGAATTAGATTTTCTATATTTATTCTTGATTTTGCCCTTTTCATTGGGAATTTGTGCTAATTCGTCACATTTGAAGTAGAATTTACACATGTTTAATGCACTATTATATACCTGAAGAGTGTCATAAGGTTTTCTCAGATAGGCATTTTCCATTTCTTTCTCACTTCTTTTTCTTTGGATAAGACCTGCTACATCCCACGTTTCGGCATTGTCCTTTGTTTCGGGATTAGTTAAAGCTTGATTTATCAGTTCCTCTGCTTTGGCAAAGTCAGGATTTACTCCGTTAGCAATACTTTTAGCCTCTTTTACGTTCTTTTCTTGGGCGAAAGTAAAACTTGCGGCAAGTAGTAAAACCATTGAAAATAATACTCTTTTCATGATTGTAGAAAATTTAAATTAATATTATGTCTATTCTTCATTTTCACTGTTTACCTCGTTCTGAGGGCTTTCAAGGGTATTTTCTTCCCCCTCCTCTATAAGTTCCTCTTCATTTTCTGAAGTGACTTTGCATACAGAGCCAATTTCGTCATTACGTTTCTCAAGGTTGATTAGGCGTACACCTTGTGTAGCACGTCCCATGATACGAACATCGGCAACTTTCAGACGGATGGTAATACCGGATTTATTAATAATCATCAAGTCATTTTCATCTGTAACAGACTTGATCGTTACTAATTTACCCGTTTTATCGGTGATATTCATTGTTTTCACACCTTTACCTCCACGATTGGTTTTGCGATAATCTTCAATATCCGAACGTTTGCCATATCCTTGTTCTGATACAACCATAATTGTTTCCGCCTCAGGATCTTTGATGCATATCATACCTACTACTTCGTCTTGACCGTCCTCATCCAATGTCATGCCACGTACACCGGTGGCAGTACGTCCCATAACACGCACAGCACTTTCATGGAAACGAATGGCACGTCCGTTACGGTTGGCAATGATGATTTCATTGTCGCCGTTTGTCATACGCACTTCGATTACACGGTCGTCTTCACGGATAGTGATAGCATTTACACCATTTTGGCGAGGGCGTGAATACTGCTCAAGCAATGTTTTCTTAATGACACCATTTTTGGTACAGAACAATACATAATGGCTGTTGATAAACTCTTGGTCGTTCAGGTTCTTCACGCGCAAATAGGCGTTTACAGCATCGTCAGAGTCGATATTCAACAAATTCTGGATGGCGCGACCTTTCGAATTCTTAGTACCTTCAGGGATTTCGTATACCTTCAGCCAGTAACATTTACCTTTCTGTGTAAAGAACATCATGGTATTATGCATGGTTGCAGGATAAATATGCTCTACAAAGTCTGCATCGCGGGTTTCGGTACCTTTGGAGCCTACCCCACCACGGTTTTGCGCACGGAATTCGCTCAGCGGTGTACGCTTGATGTATCCCATGTGTGAGATGGTGATAATCATTTCATCATCTGCATAGAAGTCTTCCGGATTGAATTCTTCTGATGAGTAGACGATTTCTGAGCGACGTTCGTCACCATACTTCTCTTTTACTTCAATCAGTTCATCTTTAATGACTTTGCGGCAGAGTTCGTCATTGACAAGAATCTCTTCCAAATAAGCAATCTGCTTCTGAATTTCCTCATATTCGGCGTGCAGTTGGTCTTGCATCAGGCCTGTGAGCTGGCGCAAACGCATTTCAACAATAGCACGTGACTGAATTTCACTGAGTTGGAATCGCTCCATCAAACCAGATATCGCATCATTCGGTGTTTTAGCAGCACGGATAATCTTAATTACTTCGTCGATATTATCAGATGCAATGATTAATCCTTCCAGAATATGTGCACGTTCTTTGGCCTTGCGCAAATCGTACTGAGTACGGCGGATGACTACGTCGTGTCTGTGCTCAACGAAGTATTTTATCAAATCTTTTAGATTCAACAGACGTGGACGGCCATGTACCAATGCAACATTGTTCACACCAAAAGATGTCTGCAGCATTGTCATCTTGTAGAGCTTGTTGAGTACAACGCTGGCATTTGCATCACGTTTTACATCAATAACGATACGCATACCTTCACGGTCGGATTCGTCATTAGCATTGGCAATACCTTCAATTTTCTTTTCGTTGGCCAAATCGGCTATATTCTTAATCAATTCAGCTTTGTTGACGCCATAAGGAATTTCTGTCACAACGATTTTATCGTGCGTCGAACCAGTCTCAATTTCGGCTCTAGCACGCATTATGACACGTCCGCGTCCTGTGAGATAGGCTTCGCGAACACCGTTCATACCGTATATATAGCCTCCGGTCGGGAAGTCGGGAGCTTTAACATACGTCATCAACTCTTCTATATCGATGTCATTATTTTCGATGTATGCAATACAAGCGTCAATAACCTCAGATAGATTATGAGTCGGCATATTGGTAGCCATACCTACAGCAATACCAGATGCACCATTTACCAAAAGATTTGGAATACGGGCCGGCATGACGGTAGGCTCTTGCAGAGAGTCATCGAAATTGTTCTGCATGTCAACAGTCTCTTTTTCAAGGTCTGTCATCATGTCTTCACCAATTTTTCGCAAACGACACTCGGTATAACGCATGGCAGCAGCGCTGTCACCGTCTACTGAACCGTAGTTACCTTGTCCGTCTACCAACATGTAACGCATTGCCCAAGGCTGAGCCATACGTACAAGAGCTCCGTAAACGGACGAGTCGCCATGAGGGTGATATTTACCTAATACTTCACCTACAACTCTGGCTGATTTTTTATAAGGTTTGTCGGAGGTATTTCCCAATCCCATCATTCCGAAAAGAATTCTTCGGTGAACGGGTTTAAAACCATCTCTAACATCCGGAAGGGCACGTGAGACAATGACCGACATAGAGTAGTCAATGTACGATGACTTCATTTCCTCCTCGATGTTAATCTTTATAATTCTGTCTTGTTCAAGCATTTAAAAAGATTATTAATTATACATTTTCGGGTTCGTGAAAAACCACGCTAAAGTACTGCTTTTTTACGATATACAAAAGTTTTCCTCCATAAACTTTGTTGCCTGCGGCATAAATATAGAAGTACTCCCTCCTTTCCTCCCCAAGTTGCCATTAATATATAAGGTATAAAATGGAAAAACAGATTTGAAATTTGTGGCACGGGATTTGTATACTATTAAATCAGTTAAATATGATACGTTGAATTAATAAATGCGTATCTTTGTCGTGGATAACCTTTTTAATTGAGGAGAATTATAAAATATGAACAATCAATTTTCACAAAGAGTTTCAGACATAATTACTTATAGCAAGGAAGAAGCCAATCGATTGAGAAATCGTTATATTGGTCCGGAACACCTTCTGCTCGGCATGTTGCGTGATGGCGGAGGAAAAGCTATTGAAATATTGTTGAAACTTGATATAGATTTAAAACGAGTAAAAAGTCGCCTGGAGGGTTTCCTGAAAGATGCCGAGGACGATACTCTCTTGCCGGACGCTGAAGTGCCCTTGTCCCCGATGACGGCTAAGATATTGAAGATGTGTATGCTTGAAGCGCGTTTGCTGAAAAGTGCAACTGCCGATACGGAACATGTATTGCTGGCTATCTTGAAAGACGGAGACAATCTTGCTGCAACTGTTTTGGAAGAACACCGGGTGGATTATCAGGCTGTATTTGAACAGCTTTCGATGAAATCGACCAATCCGAATGCGGGAATGGGATTCGCTGAGGATGATGAAGAGGATGAAGAAGACATGAGTATGTCTCGCTCCTCCCGTACTGGAGGGGCTGGTTCGGCTTCGGCTGCACAGACTGCATCTAGAAAGCCGTCCAATGATACCCCCGTGCTGGACAATTTCGGCGTAGACATGACCCGGGCTGCCGAAGAAGGCAAGCTGGACCCGGTTGTGGGTCGCGAACGCGAGATTGAACGTCTGGCGCAAATCTTGAGCCGCCGCAAGAAGAACAATCCGGTGCTTATCGGTGAACCAGGAGTCGGAAAATCTGCCATTGTAGAGGGTTTGGCATTGCGTATTGTGCAAAAGAAAGTTTCGCGCATTTTGTTTGAAAAGCGCGTGGTGATGCTTGATATGGCCTCTGTGGTGGCGGGAACAAAATATCGTGGTCAGTTTGAGGAACGTATCCGCTCTATTATCAACGAGTTGCAGAAAAATCCGAATGTCATCCTTTTCATCGATGAAATCCATACGATTGTAGGTGCCGGTGCTGCTGCCGGTTCCATGGATGCTGCCAATATGCTGAAACCGGCTTTAGCGCGTGGTGAAATCCAGTGTATTGGAGCTACCACTCTCGATGAATACAGAAAGAATATTGAGAAAGACGGTGCTTTGGAACGTCGTTTCCAAAAGGTGATTGTAGAGCCTACCACAGCTGAAGAAACGCTTCAGATATTGAAGAATATCAAGGAGAAGTATGAAGACCATCATAACGTGAGCTACACGGATGAAGCCTTGGAAGCATGTGTCAAGTTGTCAGCACGCTATATAACCGACCGCAACTTCCCGGATAAAGCTATTGATGCTTTGGACGAGGCGGGGTCGCGTGTGCATTTGACGAATATTAATGTTCCGAAAGAAATTGAGGAGCAGGAAAAGCTGATTGAAGAGGCACGTGGCTTGAAGGCTGAAGCTGTAAAATCACAGAATTTTGAGCTGGCTGCTAGCTACCGTGACCGTGAGAAGGAACTTTCTGTCCGCTTGGAGGAGATGAAGGTCGAGTGGGAAGCCCGTTTGAAGGATGACCGCCAAACGGTAGGCGAAGAGGAAATAGCCAATGTTATTTCGATGATGTCCGGTGTACCCGTACAGCGCATGGCGCAGGCAGAAGGACTTAAACTGGCCGGAATGAAGGAAGAACTACAGGCGAAGGTGATAGCTCAAGATGCTGCGATAGAGAAACTTACCAAAGCAATCTTGCGTAGCCGTGTAGGGTTGAAAGACCCGAACCATCCCATCGGAACCTTTATGTTCCTTGGCCCTACTGGTGTGGGTAAGACGCATTTGGCAAAGCAATTGGCAAAATATATGTTTGGCTCTGCCGATGCCTTGATACGTATCGATATGAGCGAGTATATGGAGAAATACACCGTATCTCGTATGATTGGTGCCGCTCCGGGATATGTGGGCTATGAGGAAGGCGGCCAGTTGACCGAAAAGGTTCGTCGCAAGCCGTATTCCATTGTCTTGCTGGATGAGATTGAGAAAGCTCATCCGGATGTGTTCAACATCTTGCTTCAGGTACTGGATGAAGGTCGTTTGACTGACAATTATGGCAGAACCATTGATTTCAAGAATACGGTTATCATTATGACCTCCAATATCGGTACGCGACAGTTGAAGGAATTTGGCCGTGGCGTAGGTTTTACGGCGCAAAACCGCACGGATGGCAATGAACATTCGCGCAGCGTGATACAAAAGGCTCTGAACAAGACCTTTGCTCCCGAATTCTTGAATCGTTTGGATGAAATCATTACTTTCGACCAGCTCTCCTTGGAGGCCATCACAAAGATTGTGGACATTGAGCTGAAAGGCTTGTACGAACGGGTTGAAGCAATTGGTTACAAGCTGGTTGTGGAGGATGATGCAAAGACATTCCTTGCTTCGAAAGGGTACGATGTACAGTTTGGTGCGCGTCCATTGAAGCGTGCTATTCAGAACCACTTGGAGGATGGACTTTCCGAGCTGATAGTGGCGGCGGAGTTACAGCCGGGTGATACGGTAAACGTATCAGTAGACAAAGAAAAAGACGAGTTGAGCATCAAGAAGGCATAAGCTGTTCTTTATAAAAACCGTCAAAATGTCAGTCCTTATGGGCTGGCATTTTTTTTGTGCTATATCTGCCGGAATAATTAAAAATATAAATCTAAAAAATATAAATGTAGTATGCAAAAAGGTAATATTGGGGTAACTACTGAGAATATCTTCCCCGTCATTAAAAAGTTCTTGTATAGTGATCATGAAATTTTTCTCCGTGAGTTGGTTTCTAATGCGGTTGATGCTACACAGAAGCTGAGAACGCTCTCCTCTATCGGTGAGTTCAAGGGTGAAGTTGGCGATTTAACCGTACATGTTTCGCTGGGAAAAGATACCATTACGGTGTCCGACCATGGTATAGGTCTTACGGCTGAAGAAATAGACAAGTATATTAACCAGATAGCTTTCTCTGGCGCCAATGACTTCCTTGAGAAATATAAAAACGATGCCAACGCCATCATCGGCCATTTCGGATTGGGTTTCTATTCGGCTTTTATGGTTGCCAAGAAAGTCGAAATCATCACTAAATCCTATCGGGAAGGCACCCAGGCTGTAAAGTGGACATGCGATGGCAGTCCGGAGTTTACGATTGAAGACACTGATAAGGCAGAACGTGGTACGGATATCGTTCTTTACATAGACGATGACTGCAAGGAATTCCTTGAAGAAGCACGCATCTCCTCTTTGTTGAAGAAGTATTGCAGTTTCCTCCCTATTCCGGTTGCATTCGGCAAGAAGAAAGAATGGAAAGACGGCAAGCAGGTTGAAACTGCCGAGGATAATATCATCAATGATTCCAACCCGTTGTGGACGCTGAAACCCAGCGAATTGAAAGATGAAGATTATAAGAAGTTCTACCGTGACCTTTATCCTATGTCCGACGAACCTTTATTCTGGATTCATCTGAATGTGGATTATCCGTTCCACCTTACCGGTATTCTGTACTTCCCTAAAGTGAAAAGCAACATTGAGTTGAACAAGAATAAGATTCAGCTCTACTGTAACCAGGTATATGTAACGGATTCGGTGGAAGGTATTGTTCCTGATTTCTTGACCCTGCTGCATGGTGTGCTCGATTCACCGGACATTCCATTGAACGTTTCCCGTTCTTATCTGCAGAGCGATGCCAACGTGAAGAAGATTTCTACATATATCACGAAGAAGGTGTCAGACCGTTTGCAGTCTATCTTCAAGAATGACCGTAAACAGTTTGAGGAAAAGTGGAATGACTTGAAAATCTTCATCAACTACGGAATGCTTACGCAGGAAGATTTCTATGATAGAGCCAAGGATTTTGCCCTTTTCACCGATACAGACAGCAAATATTATACTTTCGAAGAGTATAAGACGTTGATTAAAGATAACCAGACGGATAAGGATGGAAATCTGATTTATCTGTATGCCAACAATAAAGATGAACAATACAGCTACATAGAGGCCGCTACGAATAAAGGATACAATGTGCTGTTGATGGATGGACAGCTGGACATTGCGGTGGTGAGCATGTTGGAACAGAAGTTCGAAAAGGTTCGCTTCACTCGTGTAGACAGCGATATTATTGATAATCTGATTGTCAAGGAAGACAAGAAGAATGAAGCGTTGGAAGCCGGCAAGCAGGAAGTTCTTTCTTCCATCTTCAAGAGCCAGTTGCCCAAGATGGATAAGACGGAGTTCAACATCACGGCGCAGGCTTTGGGCGAAAACGCCACTCCTATCATGATAACTCAGAGCGAGTACATGCGCCGTATGAAGGAAATGGCCAATATTCAGGCTGGAATGAGCTTCTATGGCGAAATGCCGGATATGTTTAACCTAGTATTGAATTCAGACCATAAGCTGGTGAAGGAAGTGCTGGCAGATGAGGACAAGGAATGTGCTGCTGCCGTTGCTCCAGTTCAGGCAGAGATGGATGAAGTGAACAAGCAACGTAATGAGTTGAAAAAGAAGCAGGAAGGAAAGAAAGATGAGGATATACCGACTGCCGAAAAAGATAAGGTAAGTGAGCTGGATAAGAAGTGGAATGAACTGAAAACGCAGAAAGAAGGTGTCTTTGCCGATTATGCAGCCAAGAATAAGGTTGTCCGTCAGCTGATAGATTTGGCACTGTTGCAGAATGGTATGTTGAAAGGTGAAGCTTTGAACAACTTTGTCAAGAGAAGCATTGACCTGATAAAATAAGTCCCTTTAAATTTGCATTTAATATATGCAAGGGTATTGTGATTCTTCAGAGTCGCAATACCCTTTTTTATTCATTTTCACCAATTATAAAGTGATTTTCTCCGTTGAATACGGCATTTTTAGAAACTATTGTTTATATTTGGGGCAATGAACATTTATCTTACTCGGAATCGCATAGTTATGAAAAGAGTTTTATTGTTTTTGTCGTTTCTTCTATGTACCTTTGTTTTACAAGCTCAGAAAGTGGGGCTTGTATTGAGTGGCGGTGGAGCAAAAGGCATGACTCATATTGGCATTATCCGGGCTTTGGAAGAGAATAATATCCCCATTGATTATATAACCGGAACCTCTATGGGAGCTATCATCGGTTCGCTGTATGCTATGGGGTATTCTCCGGACGATATGGAGGCGCTGTTGCGCTCTCCCGACTTTAAGCGTTGGTATTCGGGTAAAGTGGAGCCCAAATACGAGTATTATTTTAAAAAGAATCGTCCTTCACCGGAATTTTTCAATATCCGTTTCGCTTTTAGGGACTCGCTGCATATAAAGCCCCAGATACTTCCTACAAGCATGGTCAACCCTATACAGATGAATTTGGTATTTGTGGAATTGTTTGCACGCGCTACAGCTGCATGTGGCGGTAATTTCAACAATCTGTTTGTCCCTTTTCGCTGTATAGCATCCGATGTGTACAATAAAAAGCCATTGGTATTGGGTAAAGGGGATTTGGGAGATGCGGTACGTGCTTCCATGAGCTTTCCATTTGTCTTTAAACCGATAGAAATAGACAGTACACTTGCTTATGATGGCGGTATTTATAATAATTTCCCTACGGATGTGATGCGGGAAGATTTTCATCCGGATGTCATTATTGGCAGTGTGGTGGCGGCAAATCCCGGTAAGCCGAAGGAGAATGACCTGATGAGCCAATTGGAGAATATGATTATGCAGAAGACCGATTATTCCATTCCGGACTCATTGGGTATAGTCATGACCTTCAAGTACGATGATGTCAACCTGCTGGATTTTGACCGTCTGCAGGAATTGCACGATATAGGCTACAACCGTACTCTTAATATGATGGATTCCATCAAAAGCCGTGTTCACCGTAGGGTGAATGCTGATAATGTGCGTTTGAGGCGCCTTGTCTTCCGGAGTAACCTACCTCAATTCCGTTTCCGGGATATTATTATTGAAGGGGCGAATGCCCAACAGCAAGCCTACATCAAAAAAGAATTCCATGATGAGGAGCATGAAGTCTTTACTTATGAAGACTTGAAGCGCGGGTATTTCCGTTTGCTGGCAGATAATATGATTTCGGAAATAGTTCCTCACGCAGTGTATGATTCGGAAGCCGATTTATATCAGCTGCATTTGAAGGTGAAGATGGAGGATAATTTTTCCGTGCGTCTGGGGGGCAGTGTCTCTACCACGAGCTCAAACCAAATCTATTTGGGAGTAGGATATCAGAACTTGAATTATTATTCCAAGGAAATAACTTTTGACGGTCAGTTGGGTAAGATTTATAATAATGCACAGTTGATGGGTAAGATTGATTTGCCTACCCGCATACCTACATCCTTTCGTTTTATTGCTTCAATCAGTACCTTCGATTACTACAAGAAGGATAAGTTGTTTTCCAAGAATGACAAGCCTTCATTCAATTCAAAAGATGAGCGCTTTGTGAAGTTGATGGTTGCCTTGCCGTTTCTGGCCAATAAGCGTGCGGAGTTCAGTCTGGGGTATGGCCAACTGGAAGATAACTATTTTCAATCCAGCGTAATAGATTTCGATAAGGACCGTTCGGACAGAAGTACATACAAACTTTTGGGAGGTTCCATCGGTTTCTATGGGAGTACCCTAAATACGCGGCAATACGCGACAAAAGGTTATTTGGAGAAGTTGATAGCCCAGGTCTTTACCGGGAGGGAAAGATTTGAACCTGGGAATCCGCAAGAAGGGTACAGTCCTTCTCCGCAAGAACGGCAATCATGGTTGCAAATTTCTTATATGAAGGAGGCATATCACACAATGGGACCGAAGTTCACCTTGGGATGGATGGCAGAAGCACTGTATTCGTCGAAAAATTTTTCTGAGAATTATACGGCAACTATGATGCAGGCAGGAGAATTTGCACCGACTCCACATAGTAAACTGATGTACAATGAAGCTTTTCGTGCCAACCAATATGTGGCTGCCGGCATCAAACCGATATATGTTTTGAATGATATGTTCCAGTTTCGGACAGAATTTTATGGCTTTACGCCGATTTTTCCGATAAAAAAGAATGCATTGAATAAAGCGTATTATGGAAAAGCATTCTCCCGCTTTGAGTATATGGGAGAAGTTTCTGTTATTTGTCATTTGCCCTTCGGAGCCATCTCTGCTTATGTAAATCATTATAGCTCACCGAGAAGGGAGTGGAATGTGGGGATGACAATCGGCTGGCAGTTGTTTAATTATCGCTTTGTCGAATAAATTTCTTCAAAAAAAGTTTGTATATTGTTTGCTAATTCGGAAAAAGTACGTATCTTTGCACCCGTTAAACAAAGAGGCCGCGTAGCTCAACTGAATAGAGTAGCTGACTACGGATCAGCCGGTTACAGGTTTGAATCCTGTCGCGGTCACAAGTTTTCATAATTTTTTTTAAGGGTCGCGTAGCTCAACTGAATAGAGTAGCTGACTACGGATCAGCCGGTTACAGGTTTGAATCCTGTCGCGATCACAAAGGATCTCCGCAAGAAAACTTGCGGAGATCCTTTGTTTTTACAGCTATGGGATATAGTTGATGTTCTCCCCTTGTATGGCACTGGCGCGTGTTTTGCTAAGTAAAACAAACTGTTTCCCTTAACTAAACACTTTGTTTCATTATGGAGAACACTTTGTTTCCCTTGACAGAACACTTTGTTCCATCATATAAAAACAAAGTGTTTTTCTCTGCTGAAACAAAGTGTTCAGTATTGTGAACTAATAGATTAGCTGAAATAATAGTCTTGTCTTGATTGAGCTAGAGACGTCTTTTTCTCGATTTAACCAGATGTCTTTTTGCTTTATAACGTAATCAGTAGACTGTTTTGGGATTATTGTACTGATAAATATAGTCACATAGGAAAAAAAGAAGGAGTTAATTCCGTGTTTCCACAAAATTAACTCCTTGCATAGCTGATATTAATATGTTGTATACTGGAAATTAATATCCTATAGGGGCGGTATAAGACCTTAGCATTTGATGTTCAATTCATCCAGAATCTTGCGCATGGCTTCGAAGGTGGTGATTCTGGTCGGTACCAATGGCAGGCGGAGCTTGTTCTCAATCATTCCCATTGCGTTCAGCATGGCTTTTACTCCGGCAGGGTTGCCGTCTACAAACAGAAGCTTGAATAATTCGGCAAATTTGTGGTGAATGGTCAATGCATTGGCATAGTCCCCTTGCAGTGCCAGACGTACCATACGGCTGAACTCACGCGGGAACGCGTTTCCAATGACCGAGATGATGCCGACGGCCCCCAAAGTAATCAGAGGGAAGGTGATGCCGTCATCGCCCGAAATAACGTCGAAATTGGCCGGTTTGTTTTTGATGATGTCGTCCATCTGCGTGATGTCGCCCGAAGCTTCTTTGACGGCTATCACATTCTTGAAATCACGTGCAATGCGCAGGGTTGTTTCCGCCTTCATGTTCACGCCGGTACGACCGGGGACATTATAAAGCACAATCGGTAAATCCGTTGCTTCAGAAATGGCCTTATAATGCTGATATATACCTTCTTGCGATGGCTTGTTGTAATATGGAACGACGGATAGAATGGCATCTACTCCGGTGAAATCGTCATTTTTCAGTGTTTCCACTATGGCCCGGGTGTTGTTTCCACCTACGCCCAGCAGGATAGGAATTCTTCCGTTCACTCGCTCGATGACCATTTTCTTGATTTTCTTTTTCTCTTCTTCAGTCAGAGTCGGAGTTTCTGCTGTGGTGCCGAGCACACATAAAAAGTCGGTATTGTTTTGAAGTTGATAGTCTACCAAACGCATCAACGCATCGTAATCAACGCTTTCATCCTCTTTAAATGGAGTAATCAGCGCTACCCCCATTCCTTTCAATCTTGTCTGTATCATGAGTATTATAAAGTAATCTCTAATTAAATGACTCGCAAAAGTACGAATTTTTTCGATTTACCCTACAAATATAAGCCATAAAAAAGCTTTTTGTGGAAATTTGTTAGGATAGCAATGCCAAAAACTCATCTTCGCTCATAATCTTTACTCCCAGTTTCTGCGCTTTCTCCAGTTTGGCAGGTCCCATATTTTCTCCGGCCAGGATAAAGCTGGTTTTGGAGGAGATACTTCCGACGTTTTTTCCACCGTTCTTTTCAATCATCTCTTTGTATTCGTCCCGTGAGTGGTGGGTGAATACGCCGCTGATGACGATGGACTGGCCCGCCAGTTTGTCGGTGTATCCGCTGAGGTCTTCTTCTGTCCGGTGGAGTTGCAGACCGTTCGATTTCAGCCGTTCCACCAGCTCTCTGTTGGTAGGATTGGAGAAGTAAGTTATAATGCTCTGCGCTATTTTTTCACCGATTTCATCGATGTTTTTCAGCTTTTCGAGGTCTGCGTTTTCCAGCTCTTCGATGTCCATAAAGGACTTGGCTATTTTCTTGGCAACCGTTTCTCCCACGAAGCGTATGCCCAGTGCAAAGAGCACTCTTTCGAATGGCACTTCTTTACTTGCCGCAATACCGTTGACTATGTTTTCTGCCGATTTTTCGCCCATCCGTTCCAGGTTCTTGATGTCGTCGGTTTTGAGCCGGTATAAATCTGCAGTATCTTTTATCAGTCCCAATCGGTAGAACATATCTACAGTTTCAGGTCCCAGTCCGTCTATATTCATGGCTTTGCGGCTGATGAAATGCTCTATCTTCCCTTTAATCTGCGGAGGGCAAGCGGTTTCATTGGGGCAATAGTGGGCTGCTTCTCCTTCAAAACGTATCAGTTTGCTGCCGCATTCGGGACAATGGGTGATGAATTTCACTTTTTCACCGATAAGCATACTGCGGGCATCCTTATCGACACCGGTTATTTTGGGGATGATTTCACCGCCTTTTTCCACATACACCATGTCGCCTATATGCAGATCCAACCCCTCGATAATATCTGCATTGTGCAGGGAGGCACGTTTCACAATGGTGCCGGATAGTTGTACGGGGTCCAGGTTGGCGACCGGAGTCACTGCACCGGTGCGTCCTACCTGGTAGGTAACCTTGTTCAATCGTGTTAGTGCCCGTTCTGCCTGGAATTTATATGCGATGGCCCATCGGGGAGACTTGGCTGTGAATCCTAAATTCTTCTGCTGCCTCAAGCTGTTGACTTTTAGTACAATACCATCAGTAGCCACCGGAAGGTTCTTACGCTCCGTGTTCCAATAATTGATGTACTCGAAGACTTCCTCCAGGCTGTGGGCTTTTCTGGCGTGCTCTGATGTTTTAAATCCCCAGCTGGCGGCAGCTTGCAGGTTTTCGTAATGGCCGTCGCAGGGCAATTCTTCTCCCAATAGATAGTAGAGATAAGCATCCAGCTTTCTGGATGCTACGATGGCGGAATTCTGCAACTTCAAGGTACCGGAAGCAGCGTTGCGCGGATTGGCGAAAAGCGGTTCCTCACGTGCTTCCTTTTCCCGGTTCAGTTCTTCGAAAATCACCCAGGGCATCAGGATTTCCCCTCTGATTTCGAATGACTTAGGATAATTCCCGTGGAGGACCAGCGGAATCGTCCGGATTGTCTTTACATTGTCCGTCACATCATCGCCCTTTTCGCCGTCGCCACGGGTGACGGCACGCACCAGTTTGCCATCCTCGTAAGTCAGCGAGATGGAAGTACCGTCATACTTCAGCTCGCAGCAGATTTCAAACTCCTCGTTCAACGCTTTTTTTACCCGTTCGTAAAAGTCGGTCACTTCGTTTTCGGAATAGGTGTTTCCCAATGAAAGCATGGGATATTTGTGTGCCACTTGTGTGAAGTTCTTATTTAAATCACTTCCTACACGCATCGTGGGCGAATTATCATCTTGGTATTCAGGATGTTCTTTCTCTAAATCTTGTAGCTCGCGCATCAGGTCGTCAAACTCCTTGTCGGATATTTCAGGAGCATTCAGCACATAATAATTGTAGTTGTGCTGGTGTAATTCCGCACGGAGCTGGTCTATTTTTTCTTTTACAGTCATAGGGTTTTCGGATTGTTTGAACGCAAAAATACGGGTTTCTCCCCGAATATTTGTACTTTTGCAGCTTGAAATAGCTAAAATAAAGTTATATGCGCATTGACATTATCACAGTTTTACCGGAGATGATTGAGGGATTCTTCAACTGCTCCATCATGAAACGTGCTCAAAATAAAGGGCTTGCAGAGATACATATCCATAATCTTCGTGATTATACGGAAGATAAGTACCGTCGTGTAGACGATTATCCGTTTGGTGGCTTTGCCGGAATGGTCATGAAAATAGAGCCGATAGAGCGGTGTATCAACGCTTTGAAGGCTGAGCGGGATTACGACGAGGTTATCTTTACCACCCCCGATGGTGAGCAGTTCAATCAGCCGATGGCAAATACTCTTTCCCTTGCCCAGAATCTCATCATTCTCTGCGGGCATTTCAAAGGGATAGATTACCGGATTCGCGAGCATCTCATCACCAAGGAAATCAGTATCGGTGACTATGTGTTGACTGGCGGAGAACTGGCGGCTGCTGTCATGGCAGATGCCATCGTCCGTATCATTCCGGGAGTGATTTCCGATGAGCAGTCTGCACTTTCAGATTCCTTTCAGGACAATCTGCTGGCTGCACCGGTCTATACGCGTCCCGCTGATTACAATGGATGGAAGGTTCCGGATATTTTACTTTCTGGACACGAGGCCAAGATTAAGGAATGGGAGCTGCAACAGTCATTAGAAAGAACCCGTAGACTGCGCCCAGATTTGTTGGGAGAGTAAGTTTACTGATGTAAATAAAAAGAAAAAGGACATTCGTCAATGAATGTCCTTTTTTGTGAATATATATTGCGAATGGCAATCTCTTGTTATTCTTTATACCTCAAGTGCACCGATAATGTCCTTTACAGACTGATAACCGTGTCTGTCGAGATAGTCATTTATTCCTTCTACCACTTTCACCGTAACCGCCGGATCAATGAAGTTTGCCGTACCAATCTGGATGGCGGAGGCACCTGCAAGCATGAATTCCACAGCATCTTTCCAGTTCATGATACCTCCCAAGCCTATGACGGGGATTTTTACCGCCTTGGCCACTTGCCATACCATACGTAAGGCAATGGGTTTCACAGCTGCACCAGACATACCACCGGTTACAGTGGAGAGTATCGGACGCCTGCGTTCCGCGTCTATAGCCATTCCTAGCAGGGTATTGATAAGGGAAACGCTGTCTGCACCGCCATTTTCGGCTGCGCGGGCTATTTCGGTGATGTCGGTAACGTTCGGTGAGAGCTTTACGATAAGTGTCTTTTTGTAAACTGAGCGCACGGCTTTCACCACTTCTTCTGCTCCTTTGGCGGTAACACCGAATGCCATTCCTCCTTGCTTCACATTGGGGCAAGAGATGTTCAACTCTATGGCAGGAATTTTGTCAAGTTCATTAATGATTGCGGCTGTTTCGGCATAGTCTTCGATGGCAGAACCCGAAACATTTACAATCATGTTGGTCTGAATGTCCTTGATGCGGGGATAGATGTGTTCAACAAAGTAATGTACACCCTTATTTTGCAGTCCCACAGCGTTTAACATTCCCGAAGGAGTCTCTGCCATGCGCGGATATGGATTGCCTTCACGTTTGTGAAGGGTAGTTCCCTTTACAATTATACCACCTATTCGCGATAGTTCGATGAAATCGGCGAATTCTTCACCATATCCGAATGTTCCGGACGCAGTCATCACCGGATTATTCATTTGTAATTCACCGATATTTACATTTAAATCTGCCATAATAGTTTGTTTATATTAAAAACCGGACCTTCTTTACATACACACAAATGGCCTTCCGTGGTATTTTCCACACAGCATAGACAAGCGCCTATGCCACACGCCATCATATTCTCCAGAGATACTTCGCAACTGATGCCTTTACTTTTGGCATACTTTGCTACTGCCATCATCATCGGTTTGGGGCCGCAAGTATATATCTGCTCAAAGCACACCTTATTTAATATGGAGTGTTGCGTTACGTATCCCTTCTCTCCGTGGCTGCCATCTTCGGTGGTGGTATACACCTCGCCATAGGCGGCAAACTGTTCCAATTGAAGCAAATCTTTGTCACTTCTGGCACCCAGCAGGAAGGTTGGCTTGCAACCTCTCTTGGCGAGCTGTTCGCCTAAATATAACATAGGAGCTGTACCTACACCTCCACCTACCAATAAGAGCTTGTCTGAGGGCTTTTCAGGCATTGTGAAGCAGTTTCCCAGCGGAAGCACTACATTGATTATGTCGCCTGCTTTTGCTTCGCCTAATCGCTTGGTTCCGTCACCTACGAGTTGGATTAAGAACCATACTTCGTTCCGTTGTCTATCTACATAATTGATGGAGATGGGGCGGCGCAAAAAAGTGGCAGGCGAACCGTCCACACGAATCTCTGCAAATTGTCCCGGAAGCATTTCCGGAAGTGGGGACGGAGAAGTCAGCTTCAACAACACATAGTTGGCATGCAAGCGGAGGTTCTCTGTCACTGTCAGATCTAAAATATACTTTTTCATATCTATAAAGAGGGATGTTTTTCTTTCGGGTGCAAAGATAGTGTAAACCGAGTGCAGAATAAAACGAACCCGTTTCTTTTTTATGCCGGGGCGTTAGTCTATTTCCATTCTCATTCCTTAATTTTCCGGTTTGAAAGTCTCGTAGGTATTGTCATCAAAGAAAATTCTTATTTCAGTGATTTTTCTGGGAGGTCTTTCTTTGTAGATAATCTCTTGTCTTACAATCTCTTTAGGTGCTTTTAGAGATGTTTCTAATGCAATTTCCTTGCGATTTTCAGTTTCATCCGGCCCTTTGGTCAGGTTTTCCGGATTCTCAGCGAATAAAGGATAGTCGAATCCATCGTTTTCGGGTGAATCCGGATTATTACTCATATTACCTTTTCCGGTAAGCAGCCACTCCAAGTTTATATCATTGTAGCGTTGATGTAATCGGAGAATAACTTCCGTACTTGGATATTTGTTACGCGGACCCAAGATGTGGGAAATGGTGGCTTGGGCCACGCCAATACTCTCGGCAAAAGCTCCTGCTGTCAGTTTCTCCCGGTCCATAACCATTTTGAACCTATCTTTTATACTCATGGTTTATGTGTTATTACAATTGTACATGCTATTTATTGGATTACAAAAGTAAAAAAATGACATCACAAAAGCAAATTAAAAATGTGATATTTTGTGATTTACAAATGAAATGTTATTATTACAATATTCATCATTACAAATGCTATAATACAAATCATGGGTAAAATAGGTATTTATTTTAAGTTTAATAAAATGGTGTATTTATCTAATTATTAGTGTATTATATTGGTGATTTCTGATAATAAATACTATATTACATTTGTTTGTCGTTTATTTTATATAAAATATAATCTAATAATTTGATTAATCATTGTATATAATTTATATACATCTATTTATTGCTTGTAACTACATGGGTTAACCCCTACTCTATCATTTTTGTAAACTAATAGTTTACGATGTTGAATGTCGCTTATTACATTTGTTTTTTTAGATGTAATATTACATGTGTTATAATACACTCGTCATATAGATATATATGTAATGTGTTGAATTCACAATAGTCAATTATCCTAGTTGTGTATTACAACTATTGTACTCTTGAAAAGTGTAGCAGATTTCTTATATGACGATTTAAAGCTGAATTGCTCCATCTCTTCTTTTTTACTAAAGGAGAAAAAATGTGACATAAATAAGAGAATAAGATGCTTTATTTATTTTCTAGTCTTCAAGACTTAAATCCTTGCTTTATTTCTGTATAATTGGTCGATTCGTTATAAAAACGCGATTCTCAGAGCTTATAAATGGACGTAATTTGCTGTAAATATGAGTATTATCTTCTATTTTATAGTCTATGCTAAGGAGTAAAATAGAAAAAAGGGGGATAAATCCCCCTAAAAATGACATAATGATATCAAATCAGTCTGTTTTATGCTTTTTCCCTTTTATGGAAAAGTATACTGTATGGAAGTTAATGTAGAATCTTAAAGACCAATTCCCGGAGGATATCTCCATCGCTTAGGGAGGAATTTCCTACTCCTTTGGATTTGGCATCTGCATATCGAATCTCCCCGATTATCTGCATGGTCTTTACTCCGCTGTAACGACGCATGGCACTTAGGTATTCGCGCGACTGCCAGGGAGTCTTTAATCCTATGAAACTGGCAATACCCTGCTCCGTCTTTTCGGGCGCATAGTAAGCCAACATTAAGTTGGAGAAGAAGCCGAAAAGTAAAGATAAAGTCATCTGGATAGGATTCGTTTTCGGATTTTCTTCAAAATATTTTATTATTTTATTGGCCTTTAGTATGTCTTTTTCTACGATGGCACTGCGAAGTTCAAAGTTATTATAATCTTTGCTGATTCCGATGTTGCGTTCTATCTGTTCGGGGGTGACGCGTGTCTGACCTTTTGGAAGAGTTATAATCAGTTTTTCCAGTTCTCCCGTAAGGCGGCTGAGGTCCGTACCTACGAAATCGGCAAGCATGGAGGTAGCTTTGGGATCCAAATCTACACCTTTGCGCTTCATGTATGAGGTGATGAATGCCGGTAACTGGGCATCCTTTACCTTCTTGGATTCAAATAGAACCCCCACCTTCTCTATTTCGGCCACCAGCTTTTTTCTTCTGTCCAGCACCCCATGTTTGTGGCATAGAACAAGAATGGTGGAGTTCAACGGCTTTTGCAGGTAGTATGAAAGCTCTTCCATGTTGCGGATGGCCTGCGCTTCCTTTACGACTACGACCTGGCGTTCGGACATCATCGGATAGCGCTTGGCCGCATTGATGACAGTGGCTATATCCACATCTGCACCGTAGACTACGGTCAGGTTAAATTCCTTTTCGGTGTCAGTGAGAACATTGTCTACAATATAGTCGGAGATGAGGTCTATGTAATACGATTCCTCGCCCATGAGATAGTAGACGGGGCGGTATTGTTTGGCTCTCAACTCTTTTAGAATATCATCACAGGTCGTTTCTTGTTTTGCCATATAAAGTATGTGTTACGAGGGTATGTCCCGTAAAGAGGATTACCAGTCGAACTTCAAGTGTTTTACGGTTTTCTTCTCATCAATAATCATGCGCAGGGATGCAATTCCGATTTCAACATGCTCATTTACATAGTTCTGGGTAACCATGTTGTCGCTCTTGTCGGTTTTTACACCTTCCGGAATCATCGGTTGGTCCGAAACCAGCAGAAGGGCTCCCGTAGGAATATGATTGGCAAAACCACAACTGAATAAGGTTGCCGTTTCCATATCGACAGCCATGGCACGGGTTTTCTTCAGATATTCCTTGAACCCCTCGTCATGTTCCCAAATGCGGCGGTTGGTGGTGTATACGGTACCGGTCCAGTAGTCGCGGGCATAGTCGCGGATGGCGGAAGAAACGGCGCGTTGCAGCATAAATGCCGGGAGTGACGGGACTTCGGGCGGGAAGTAGTCGTTGGAAGTACCTTCGCCGCGGATGGCGGCTATGGGGAGGATGAGGTCCCCTATTCTATTTTTCTTGTCTATGCCGCCACACTTGCCTAGGAACAGACATGCCTTGGGCTTGATGGCGCTCAGCAAGTCCATGATAATGGCGGCATTAGGGCTTCCCATACCGAAATTAATGATGGTCATTCCTTCTGCGCTGGCAGATGTCATATTGGCATCTTTACCGAGAATGGGAACATTGAACTTTTTTGCGAAAATCTCTACATACTTGTTGAAGTTGGTTAACAGAATGTACTCTCCAAAATCCTCCAGGTTACGCTTTGTGTAACGGGGCAGCCAATTGGCTACGATTTCTTCTTTTGTTTTCATAAGATTTCATTAAATTTGTGTTCCCGAAAGACGGGAACCATTATTTAACTTACAAATGTAGTAAATGTTATCGTTAAACCTACCAGCATTCGATGCTAAAATTGCCGCAAGGAATGGAAAAAATGTTATTTTCGATGTAATCCGTCGTCGTTATGTTGCTTTGACGCCCGAAGAATGGGTGCGGCAGCACTTCGTCCACTTTCTTCTTGCTCACAAGGGGTATCCTCAGGCGCTTATGGCAAATGAAGTGCAGGTACAGCTGAATGGTACAAAGAAACGCTGTGATACGGTGCTTTATCGGCGTGACCTCACCGCCCGGATGATTGTGGAATACAAGGCGCCCGAAATAGAAATCACCCAAAAGGTTTTCGACCAGATTACCCGCTACAACATGGTGCTGAAAGTGGATTATCTGATTGTCAGCAACGGGCTTCAGCATTATTGTTGCCGCATAGATTACGAGCATAACAGCTATACTTTTCTGCAGGATATACCTGAGTATCAAGATTTATAGGAGGAGCTACCGATAGCCTTCTTGCCTTTCTCATCTCATCGCATCATATACCATGCGTGATATGCGGGCGATGATGTCTGCATTGTCCTCATCCGTCTCGTATGAGTCCATGATGAAGGTGGCAATGTAGTATTTCCGACCGTCGGGAAGAATAACGAGCCCGGCATCATTATCTGCAGTTTTCATACCGTCGGCATTGCGGTCGGAAGAACCGGTCTTGTGTCCTACCACGGTTTGGGCTGGCAACATACCTTTCAATTTGTTGGCGCCGGTTTCAGTATCTATCATGGTCTGCCACAAGAAGTCTTTCAGTTCCTTGTTGGAGAACAACTCTTTTTCATCGGCCGTTCTCAGTAGCTGGGCCATAGCGGAAGGAGTACTCCAGTTGCGGTATACAGCCTCGAAGCTGGAGTGCATGTCGTCTTCTGTTTCCGAGAGGTTGAAGGAGTCTATACCCAACCGGCGGATATAGTCATTGATATGTTTGATACCTCCTGCATATTCTATCAAGATGTCGCAGGCATTGTTGTCGCTTTGGGAAATGCTGTATTGCATCAGCTCCCTAAGCGTAATCGTGAAATCCTGGTCGGGAAACTTCTTCCGCAGGGGGCTGTAGGTATTGGGCAGCATTTGGGATGCCTTTATGGAAACAATGCTGTCCAGGCTGATGCTTTGCTTATCCATCTTGTCCAGTACGGCCAGTGCCACATGGAATTTGAATACACTGAGCAAGGGGAAGTGTACATGGTCGTTATACCGGAGCATGTCTCCTTTGTCTGTCCATACGGCTATACCAACGGTGGCTTTCTTGCCATTGAGAAGACTGTCAATCCGGTTTTCAAGTTCAGACATTTGCTGCGTCCGGACGACGGTAGCTATACAAGTGAATAAGGTAAGTATGGCGATGAAATATGCTTTCATAACTTCAATTTCTTTAAGAGGCAATTCGCACGCAAAGATACAACTTTTAGCAGCAAGTTGCTAAAATGAGTTATGGATTATGGGTTATAAGTGTGATAGCTTATAACCCATAATCCATAACTTGTAGCTCATCCTCCCTATTGTTTCTTACTGAACTTCTCCTGCAACTTCTGCATCAATTCGTAAAAATTAGGAATATAGACCGTGGCAAGCAAGGTATTCAGTGCCATACCAAACACTACAGCGGCTCCCAGTGCAACACGGCTTCCCGCCCCTGCTCCGGTTGCAAAAAGCAATGGCATAACCCCGAATACAAATGCAAGTGATGTCATCAGAATAGGCCGCAGACGGATATGCCCTGCCTGAAATGCCGCATCGCGGATTGAATTGCCTTGTGCACGAAAGTCACGTGCAAACTCCACAATCAGAATACCGTTTTTGGCAGACAAGGCAACCAGTAGGATGATACCGATTTGTGTGTAGATGCTGACCGGAGTTCCCATGACATAGCATCCCAGCATGGCACCGAGCAGCGCCACCGGAAGTCCCATTACGGCAGCTACCGGACTGGTCCAGCTTTCGTATTGTGCGGCAAGCACAAGGAAGGCAACCAACAGTGCCATGACGAATACGACGGTTGTAGTGGTTCCCGCCTGCGTCTCCTGATAGGCCACCGAAGTCCATTCATATCCGAACTCGTCTCCGAGATGCTCCTTGATTAGACTTTCCATTTGCCGGATGCCCTCTCCCGAACTGCTGCCCGGAGCCACATTGCAGGTCACGGCTGCTGTGGAGTACATGTTGTAGCGGTTTATCTGGTCCATGCCAAGCTGTTCTTCCACTCGGGTGAAGGAGGAGAAAGGTACCATTTCGCCCGATGCATTGGGAACGCTCAGTTTCAGGACATCGTCGATGACACGCTGGGCATGGTCACCTGCTCCCAGCTTCACTTGGTAGATGTGGCCGAACTGCACATAATCATTGACGTAGGCCTCTCCCATATAGTAGCCCAGGGCAGTGAATACGCTGTTCAGCGGAATGCCCATCAGTTGCACCTTGTCGCGGTCGATATTCAGGAAATATTGCGGGACATTGGCTTGGTACTGGCTGCTGACCGATGCCAATGCCGGATAATTGTGGTAGTGCTCCATCAAGGTCTCTACGGCACGTTGCATCTCGGTGGCACCGAGGTTGTGGCGGTCTTCCAATTGGAGTTGCAGGCCTCCGGTGGCTCCCAGCCCGGGGATGGCAGGCGGAACCATGGCAAATATCTCTGCTTCCTGGATGCCATACACTTCCATATTGAAGCGTTGCACTACGGCTTCAGCCGTATGTTCCTTTCCCTTGCGTTCATTCCAGTTCTGCAGTACGATGAAGTAGGTGGCCGCATTGCTCTGTTCCCCTCCTCCCATCACGGAGAAGCCGGATATGCCGATGTAGTCCTTTACTTCGGGGTAAGAATCGAGAATCTTATTTATTTGTTTCCCTACGGCTTGGGTACGCTCCAGACTCGATGCAGGGGGAAGTTGTACGACTGCGAGGAAATAGCCGTCATCTTCTTCCGGAACAAACATGGACGGCCATTTGACAAACAGCAGGACGGCAATCAGTGTGAACACCGCATACGAAACGATGGAAGCGCCGGGACGCCGGAGCAGATACTCCACTATCCGGTCGTAGACTCCTTGTGTCTTGTCGTACAGACGATTGAATCCTCGATACAAGGGATTCTTGGAAGGCCGGGTAGGTTGCAGCATCAAGGCACAGAGCGCCGGAGTAAGGGTCAGTGAGTTGAATCCGCTTAGTACGGTGCTGGCTGCAATGGTCAGGGCGAACTGTTTGTACAGTTGCCCCGAAATGCCACTGACGAGCGTTGTCGGGATAAATACGGCAAGCAGCACCAGCACTACCCCGACAATAGGTCCGGTAATCTCTCCCATCGCTTCGGTCACAGCCTGGCGGGAGGTGTAGCGCCCCGTGTCCAGCAGACGCGTGGAGTTCTCCACCACCACGATGGCATCATCCACCACGATGGCCACGGCAAGTATCAGCCCGAACAGCGTCAGCGTATTGATGGAGAAGCCGAACAAGGACATGACGGCCAGTGTGCCGATGAGTGATACCGGAATAGTGATACAAGGAATGACGACCGCCCGCCAGTTCTGCAGGAACAGGAAGATGACGAGGACTACCAGCAGGGTCGTTTCAAGGAACGTCACCATCACTTCGTCTATGGAGGCATGAATGACATCCGTAGTGTCCAGGGTTACATTGTATTGTATGCCTGCAGGGAAATTTTGCGAGAGTTCCTGCATTTTTGCCTTTACTCCTTTGGAAACGTCCAGCGAGTTGCTGCCAGGTTGCTGATAGATAGCGATGGCAGCGGTGGGTTTCCCGTCCAGTTGGGATACTACGCTGTAAGAGGCCGAGCCTAGGTCGATGTGCGCCACGTCGCGCAGACGGAGTATCTTCCCTCCGGCTTCGGTACGCAGGATGATGTTGCCGAACTCTTCGGGCGAGGTAAGGCGCCCTTTTACGGTCAGGCTGTATTGATAGGCATTTTTATTGTCTGTGCCGATGGGTTGCCCTACGTTACCTGCGCTGACCTCCACATTCTGTGATTGGATAGCTTGGTATACATCGGCCGGAGAAAGATAGCGGATGCGCATGGCGGCAGGGTCGAGCCAGATACGCATGGAGTAGTCCCCTGCTCCCATCACATTGACGGCGCCTACACCGGGCACGCGTGTTAACTGGTCTACGAGATTCAGCTTGGCATAGTTGCTGAGGTAAAGTCCGTCGTAGTCTTTGCTGTCCGACGTCATCGTGAGGAACATCACGATGTTCGATGACTGTTTCTGCACCGTGACACCTTGTACCACAACGGGAGTAGGCAGTGACGACTGGGCTACGCTGACCCGGTTCTGAACTTGTACGGTAGCCATATCAATGTCCGTGCCTACGGCAAAAGTAATGGTAAGCGAGTAAGCGCCCGATGAGCTGGAGTTGGAGGACATATAAAGCATTCCGTCCACTCCGTTGACTTGCTGCTCGATGGGAATGCCGACGGTTTGTGCCACCGTCTGCGCATTGGCTCCGGGATATACGGCACTGACCTGCACAGTGGGTGGTGTGATGTCCGGATATTGGGCAATGGGCAGGATGCCCAGTGTGACCAGTCCTGCTACGACGATGAGCAGCGCCAATACGGTAGCAAAGATAGGACGGTCTATGAAGAATTTTGAAAACATAGGCTTTGGTATTAATCAATTCATATTAGTTGTCAATGGGATGTACTTTCATTCCATCCCTTACCTTCATCAGTGCTTTGGTGACGTAGCGCTCCCGGGGAGTGATGCCTGCCCTTATCTGGCGCAGGCTGTCCCCTATCAGTTGTCCGGTTTCTATATGGCGGTAGCGCACTATATTCGAATCGTTGACTACGTATATGTATTTCCCCAACTGGTCGGTACCGATGGAGGCGTCCGGCAGCAGGATGGCCTGCTGTTGCTCTCCGTAGGGCAAGGTGATGCTGACGTAGAGGCCGCTTTTCAGAAGTCCTTTAGGATTGTCGAGACGGGCGCGGATGTTCAGAGTTCCGGTGTTCAAGTCTACGTTGGGCGAAAGATAATCCAGTTGTGCAGGATAAGTGAGAAGCCCGTCTTTGCCCAGGCTGACGGTTACTTGCCGGGGAATGCTGTCCCCTTGCTGCATCAGCATGGAGAGCCATTGGTTGTCTGCCACGTTGAAGTAGGTGTACAGATGGTCGTCCTTGTAGATGGTTGCCAGTGTGACGGGCTGCACGCTGCCGCCTACATAGCTTCCGGCATCCACCAGGTTACGGCTTACAGTGCCGTCGAAGGGGGCACGGACGGTGCAGTAGCTCAGATTGGTGCGTGCCGTGTTCAGGGCTGCTTCCGCATTGCTCACTGCAGCCTGCGAGGTTGCCACGTTGGATTGTGCTTGCAGCACTTGTATACGGCTTACGGCATCGCTTTTCACGGCCTCCTGCATACGTGTGTAGTTGTTTTGGGCGTATTCCAGGTTGGCGCGGGCAGTGTTGAGTTCTGCTTCTGCCTGCCGCACATTGTCTTGATAGACTGTCGGTTCGATGACAAAAAGCACTTGTCCCTGGCGTACCCGGCTGCCGGGAGCGTAAGAGATGGTCTGTAAGGTTCCGCTGACTCTGCCTACCAGGTCTACGGTCTTTTCAGAAGTCAGGTAGCCCGGATATTCTTTTGTCAGCGTGATGTTCTGCACTGTCGGACGGGCCACGCTTATCTCGGGAATGGGCATCGTTTGTGCCGTTTCTTTCCTTCCCCCGCATCCCGTTGCCAGCAATGGCAGGATGAGCAGGGTGATGTACATTTGATTTTTCATATACGGTTCGGTTTAGTTTATATTCTTATTTCTGATTCATTTCATATCCGCCTCCCAATGCCTGGTATAAGGCTATCAGATGCAGCAAGGAGCTGCCTTGTGCCTGCACCAGTTGATTTTCGTATGTCAGGAGTGAGCGTAGTGCGTCCAGTACGTTCTGGAAGGGAGTAAGCCCTTGTTTGTACAAATCGAGGGAGAGCTTTAGCGTTTCTTCTCCCTGGTTGCATACTTCGCGCATGGCAACAATCTGTTGGATGGAGTTGCGGTAGGAGTTCATGGCATTATCTGTTTCCTGCACGGCGGTAAGCACTGTCTGGTTGAACTGGTGAATGGATTCATCGAGCTGGGCACGTGCCAGACGGGTGGCGTTCACCAGTTTGGTACCGCTGAATAAGGTCCAGCTGATGCTTGGAGCAATTTCAAATGTCATACTGTTCCGTTTAGTCAAGTCCTTCAAGTCATGGGAGGAATAGCCGATGGAACCTTTCAGGAACACTTGCGGCAGCCAGTCTCTTTGGGATGCGCCAAGCATTGCCGCTTGTGCGTTGACTTGGCGTTCGGCTTGCCGTATATCGGGGCGGCGGAGCAGCAGGTCGGCAGGAATGCCGATGCCTATAGGTTCCATGTAGTCGGGCAGTTTACCCGGTTTTTCCAGTATGGGGCGGATATGTTGGGGATAAGTACCGAGTAAGATTGCGAGTGTCGTGATGTATTGGTTGATGCCTGCCTCCAGTTGCGGGATGGAGGCTTTGGTACTGTAATATACGGATTTGGCTTGTGAAACGTCCAGTTTGGACACCAGTCCGGTTTTGTAGCGTACTTCGGTGATGTTAAGTACGGCTGCCTGGGTATGGCAATTGTGGGTCACTACACTTAGTTCTTGCTGCAGTTCGCGGAGTCCGATGTAGGCGGAAGCTATCTGGGCACAGAGGGATACCATGACGGAGGTATATTCCTCCTTGCTTGCCATGAAGGTTTCCCGCTGTGCCTTTACCCGTTGGCGGATACTTCCGAATACGTCCAGCTCCCAACTGGCGTTGAGCGAGGCGCTGTATGCACCGGTAATGGATTGCGGAAGTGCGTTGACATTGCCGCTGCTTTGCTGCCGTGCCCATCCTCCGTCCAATGAGATGGAAGGAAAAAAGCCGCCGCGTTCTATCCGCAGGTTGGCTTTGGCCATATCCATACGGTCCATGGCAGAAAGTACGGAATAGTTTTGAGTGGAGGCTACCGTAATCAATGAATCCAGCATCGGGTCATCGAATGCTTTCCACCACTTGTCGTCAACGGGTGGTATCTGTCCGCTGAACAGATTGTCATCTCCGGGAATGGCATGGGAGACGTCCCTTCCCCAGCCTTGTGGGAGTGGCTTCTCAAGATAGCGGTTGGCTTTCTGTGCCATAGCCGCAGGACATAGGCATAATATGAGCAACGCAGTGCTCCAAGCTTTTATATTCATAAATAAAGGTTTAGGTGGTTATCTTTTTATGGGATTGATAACAACCTAAACCTTTATTTGTTTATGAGTATCTTATCAGGTGTACTGAGTATTATCAGAAAGCATACCCGAATCCTACATTCAAGTAGATGGGATACATGGCAAAGGTAATGGTATTGAAATCTTTCTTAAAAATATCATTCAATCCCCATGTAAGGTCGGCAAATACACTCAGATGTTTGAAGGCACGCCAGTCTACACCAGCTTGCACGCCCCAGGCAAACTTGCGCAAGTCATCCGAAAAGTCGTAAGTGGCAATGGCACCGTCGGAGAAGTTCACCTTTTCTCCGGTGGAGTCTCCTTCACGCAAATAGCCTTCATATACATGTCCGGAGAATTCCTCATCCATCAGATATGAGACATATATACCTGCTTTGGCCCGCAATCGTGAGTTGATTTTATATGCACCCAGCACGGGGACGGTGATGTAGGCATTGCGTACTTTAGTTTTTACTCCCCCAGTCCAGTTGCCTTTTAAACGGTTACCGTCATTTCCTATGATTTCCATGCCATAGTTCTTTACTGTCGCTTTGGTAATCATATTTTTGGTTTCCAGTCTTACACCGGTTATTACACCCCATTTTTTTGTTGTGCCCAACCATTTAATGGCATTTCCTTCCAGCATAAAGGCTAAAGTAGGATTATAGGCATCAATACTTCGTATTTCTACGGGTAATGGAAGCGGAGAAGTGCCGCCGATACTGACACCGGCCCTTATCTCATATTCCCAACCGTGTAGAGCGGCGTTTATAAGCGTACGGTTCTGGTTTTCTTGAGCGTATAAGGCAGTCTGCATGCATCCCACCAGTACGATAAATGCTAATATTTTCTTTATCATGTTGTATTCCAATTCTATATGATTCTTATTCGTAAATCAGTTCCACTTCGTCTATAAGTAAGGTGCTTCCTGGAGCACCCTCAAAAGTGGCACCGTCCTTGCTTGAGGCAAATATGATGCTTATCTTATATTCTCCTTTAGTCAGTCTGGCTTCGTCAATCTTCTTTCCGTAGCGTTGGTAGTCGAAAGGTATATCAAAGAATTTCCATTCGTCTCCTTCTGTTTCTTGCGGATTGGAAACTAAAGCAAGAGCCACCATGCTGGGGTGTTCGTAGTTTTGATTCGGCAGATTTCCATCCAGTGTTACATCTGTCCCCTTTCCTGCACTGTCATATTTTACTCCATCATAAAATATTGCATAGATATTGAATATATCTTTTCGGGAGGTATATTCGCCATTTTCATAAAATTGTTCTCCGGCCTTGTACTTATAGTATCCAGTCAGTCGTAGAGGTTTATTGTAGAAAGGAGTACCGAAGCGCGTAGCACTAAGCGGATTGGTAATAGCATTCAGCATGTCAAAACTGCCGATAAACAGATTACCGGCGGCGATGGGCATACCTACCATGTTACCTAAGTCGCCAGTGAGGCGTGTTTCCAATTTCACACATTTTCCAGTTTTGCCATTGTCTATTTGGGTAGTAGGATAATCTTCTGTTGCGGCTCCACTCATAGCCCATTTGAATCCCTTATTACCACTTGCCCATGTCAATTCGTTACCGGAATCTTGCTCTTCGTAGAATTCCTGCCATACATTTTGCATGATTCTTACCTTTTCAAAGTGGTATGTGGTCGGAATGTTACTTGCCTTTTGTTCTCTGGCAGTAATGGCGTAGACACGATGCCAGGCCTTGTCTTCCGAAGTGACTGTATATCGTACTGGAGTCGTGAAGTCCTGAACACTCCCACTGGCAGGACTGATGGTAGCCCCCGGAGTCAATTCAAATATGGGGGCCAGACTTGTCATGTCCGTACCTTCTTTCACACTGATTCGTATTGGGTAGGCGTTCTGGCTTTCGTCGTACGACGGGTTCAGATCAATGTATGAATTTGCCAGTACATCTTCTTCAAAAGAGATGCCTGTTATATCAGCTTCAGCATTGGGTGCTTCATCTTTTATGCACGATGCCATCAATATTCCGAAAAGTGAATAGAGTATGAATAATTTGTTTAGTCTCATGCTTTTTAATTTAATTCTATTAATTTTTTCAAGCAGCAAAACTACTTCTTTTTTCTCTAATAGCAGGTTTTTATGAGCTTATTTAACAAAAAAACGGCAATAGGTGCTTGACTATTGCCGTTTTATATATAAAAATGTTCTATTTTTAATTATCTGAGCCGATATGTACGATTTTTCTTTTGGCTCTTACTGGCTTTTCCTTTACAACTTCCACTTTCTGTTCGGGAGTTATACCTGCCAGTTCCGGGTCAATCATGATACGGCCACAATATTCGCAAACGATGATTTTCTTGCGTGAGCGGATGTCCAATTGTCTCTGAGGCGGAATCTTGTTGAAGCAACCACCGCAAGCATCACGCTGTACGTATACGATACCCAGTCCATTGCGTGAATTCTTACGGATACGTTTGAAGGACTGAAGCAGACGGGGTTCAATCTTTGTTTCCAGTTCTTTGGCCTTGTCTCTCAGCTTCTCTTCCTCTTGTTTGGTCTCGGAGATGATTTCGTCCAGTTCGCTCTTCTTTACGTCGAGGTCTTTTTGTCTTTCTTCCAGCGCAGCAGTGCTTTCTGCTACTTCCTGAGATTTTTCTTCCTCTTGTGCGGCAAATTCCTTGATACGCTTTTCGCAGAGTTCGATTTCCAATGTCTGGAATTCGATTTCCTTGCTCAAGAAGTCATATTCGCGGTTGTTGCGTACGTTGTCCTGCTGGTCTTTATATTTAGCTACAGAAGCCTTTGCGGTTTCAATTTCAACTTTCTTTCCTGCGATGGAGGATTTCAACTCGGATACTTCTGCCTTGATTCTGTCTATACGGGTACTCAGACCGGCTATTTCGTCTTCCAAGTCTTGCACTTCCAGTGGAAGTTCACCTCTCAACGTCTTGATTTCATCGATTTTGGACAGCATTGTCTGCAATTGGAACAAAGCTTTCAACTTCTGTTCTACGGTTAATTCCTGAGGATCTTTTTTTGCTTCTTTAGCCATTTTACTTACATGTATTTTATGGGGTTTGTATTCACCTTGGTCATCTGGACCTCAAAATGAGGAAACAAATCCCGGATTATTGTATAAAATATTTCTTTCGTATATTGCTCACTTTCATAATGCCCTATTTCAGCCAATAATATATCGGTATCATGTCCGAAATAGTCATGGTATTTTATCTCGCCGGTGATAAAGACATCTGCACGGTTGCGGATGGCAAGCGGCATTAGGAAAGCGCCGGCGCCGCCACATAATGCAACAGTCTGTATTTCCCGTCCGAGGAGTTTGTTATGTCTGAGACACCCTACTTCGAAGGTTTTCTTTATCCGTTTCAGGAATTCAAGTTCTGTCTCCGGTACTTCCAGTTCACCAATGACACCGGCTCCGGCTTGTACCCATGAGTTTTGCAAGGGATAAATATCATAGGCCGGTTCTTCATACGGGTGTGCCGCAAGCAGTGCCTTGACAGCCTCCGCTTTTTTGTAGGCGGGTATGATTGTCTCAATACGTACTTCACACTCGGTATGCAGCTCCCCTATCGCTCCACAGTATGGATTGGCGCCTTCTCGGGCTCGGAATGTCCCCTCGCCTTCCAGATTATAACTGCACGAATCATAGTTGCCGATATTGCCGCATCCGGCGTCGAACAAGGCTTTTCTCACGTCTTCCGCTTGGGCGGTCGGTACAAATGCGGTCAGCTTCACCAGCGCATTTTCTTTGGCTTCCAGAATACGGACATTCTTCAAACCGATTTTCTCGGCAATCTTGAAGTTCACTCCTCCCGGCGCATTATCAAGGTTAGTGTGCGCAGCATAAACAACGATGTCATTCTTGATGGCTTTCAAGATACAACGTTCCACATAATCCCTGCCCGTGATGGACTTATACCCTTTGAAAATGAGAGGGTGATGTGATATAACCACATTATATCCCAATGCAATGGCTTCATCCAGTACGGCTTCAGTAACGTCAAGACACAACAAAGCCCCTGTTGCTTCCGCATCTGTCAATCCGATTTGCAGGCCGGCATTATCAAATCCGTCTTGCAATGGCAGAGGCGCGAACCGTTCAAGGGCGCTTACTAATTCCTTAATTTTCATTGTGAACAGAAAATTTGGTTGCAAATATAGTAAAAAGCAGTGGATTAAAAAGAATTCCAGTTTAAAAAAGTCTTGTAGACTGTATATTTATATGCAATTGAACTCTTTGCGGGTATGATATGGTTATTTTTGCTCCTTTTTTCCCTTCTTCTCCACCATCACCGGCAGTAGTTTGCCGTAGGCGTCGAATGACTTGCAGGAAGCCAGAGAGATTGTAATCATCAGTGACAGCATGGAGGCGGTAAAGGTGATGACCATAATCATCATCTGATATTTGATGGCTACATTCGGGCTGCTGCCACCCAATATCTGGCCAATCATGGTTCCCGGAAAAGCAACCAGCCCCATCACGGATATATTGGCAATCAGCGGACTGAAGGATTTGATGATGGCTTGGCGGATGAAAGGTGTCTGTGCTTCTGCTCTTGTAGCACCATTGCCGAGAAGATATCGGTAAAGCTGTTGTTCTCGTTTCAATCCGCTATAATAGGTATTGAGGGCTATGACGTTACTGGATAGCATGTTGCCCATCAGTATGCCGAAAATAGGGATGAAATACCGGGCGCTGAATACGTTTTCCACTCTCAGTACTATTCCGATAAAGTACAAGCCTACACATACTACACTGCATAAGAAACCTGCGGATATGGGCAGGAACAGAATCTTCCTCTTCAATTGCGTTCGTGCCAATGCCGTCTGCGATGCTACGAATATCATGACAATTACCCATAGAAAGTTTATCCACGGGTTATCCCATAAGAAGAGGTAGTTCAAGTATATGCCGATGAAGAACAACTGGACAATCATGCGTGCCGTACCTATCACAGTAGCGCGCAACAGTCCGGTCTTGAACTTCCATATGTAAAACAACGGTATTAATAATAGCAATAATCCGATGCCCAGGCTGAGGTATGATATATCTATGGTTCCCAATAGTGTGTATGTTATTTCATGATTATATGTCGGTCGCATCCGTCGGCAAATCTTTTGTCATGGGATACGGTCAGTATGGTATTTCCCTTTTCTGTCTGCCTGCGGAAGAAAGAAAGTACTTTTTCCGCGGAACTGGAGTCGAGAGCGGAAGTCGGCTCATCGACAATGGTCAGTGGCTTGCCAATCATTGAGGCTACGGCTATCATCATCCGTTGGCGTTGGCCTCCGGATATTTCGTTTACCCGTTTGTAATATAACTCCCGCTCCAGACCCAAATCCTCGAAACATGCAAATAAGCGGGTTTCAGAAAAAGGCGTGCCCCGGTTTGCCTTTAGACCGAAGGGCAACTGTACCATGTCCTTTACCCACTCCAGCGGCAATGCCAGTTCTTGTGGAATCCATGCAGTCTGCTTACGGACAACGTCGACGTTTCCTTTATCCAGCGGAATGCCGTCTAATACGATACGTCCTTCTTTTAACGGGATAAACCCGAGTATGGCATTCAGCAGTGACGACTTTCCGCATCCCGAAGGGCCGGAGATACTGGCTATCTCTCCCCTTTCCAATTGCAGGTTGAAACCCGAGAAAAGTATATCGTTGCCGTAGGCGATACTGGCATTTTCTATTTGCAGCATGGTGTTCCTTTAATCTTTCTGTATCGCAAAGATAGTGCAAAAAAATATTTGTGCTATCTTTGACGCACTAATTAATTCAGGAAAGAAAGACTATGATACAGAATGAACGGGATTGCCGCCACGAACATGTGCTTGATGTGGCAAGGCAAATGCTGACTGCTGCGCGCACGGCACCGAAAGGAAAAGGTATTGATGTGATTGAAGCTGCGCTGGTTACGGGTGAAGACATTAAGAAGCTGTCTGAAAAGATGGTCGCTATGGTTGAAGAGCATGGTATGAAGTTCTTTCTCCGTGATGCGGACAACATTTTGCAGGCTGAATGTGTAATTATAATAGGTACGCGCGAGCAGGCGCAAGGTTTGAATTGCGGACACTGCGGTTTTCCCACTTGTGCCGGCCGTCCGGAGGGAGTGCCTTGTGCCTTGAATACGGTGGATGTAGGGATAGCCATAGGCTCGGTTTGTGCCATGGCTGCCGATTTGAGGGTGGATACCCGTGTCATGTTTTCTGCCGGACTTGCCGCCCAGCGTTTGGATTGGCTGAAAGGATGCAAGACTGTTTTTGCCATTCCGGTGAGTGCATCCTCCAAGAATCCGTTCTTCGACCGGAAACCGAAGGAAGATAAGTGATAATTGACGAGTAGAGGTTTGTAATCATAGAGTAGAGGTTTAGAAGTCTGAAGTAGAGGTTTGGCAATTCTAAACCTAAGGTTTATTCTCCCTCTCTCTGCTAACTTAAAAAGTAACGAATTAGAAAAGATAAATAATATGGGATATTTTGTAGGACTTCCGTTGGGGGGTGCCGCAGAGAAGGACTGTCAGGTGCGTTTTGGCAAGAATATGATTTTTCAGGTAGAGACACGTGCTCCCCACTTGCCTGCCGAATGGGCTTTGCAAAGCGGCATACAGCTTACATGGCCCCATGCAGATACAGACTGGGCCTATATGTTGGACGAAGTGCAGGAATGTTTTGTAGCCATTGCCCGCGAAATAGCCGCGAGGGAGTCATTGCTGATTGTAACTCCGGAACCGGATGAGGTGAAGAAACAGATTTTCGGCAGGGTGAATATGGAAAATGTCCGTTTCCTGAAGTGCGAAACGAATGATACTTGGGCACGCGACCATGGAGCCATCACCCTATTGGATGCTGACGGTGTATCTCTGCTCGACTTTAAGTTCAACGGATGGGGATTGAAGTTTGCATCCGATAAGGATAATTTGATTACGCGTCGTGCTGTGGAGGCGGAAGTGATGAAAGGAAAGTATGTAAATCGCTTGGGGTTTGTCCTTGAAGGCGGTTCTATCGAAAGTGACGGTATGGGTACGCTGCTTACCACTTCTGAATGCCTGCTTTCTCCTAACCGTAACGGGCAGATGAACCGAGTGGAAATTGAGGAATATCTTCGTTCCGTCTTTCACTTGCAACGTGTCCTTTGGCTGGATCACGGTTATTTGGCAGGTGACGATACAGACAGCCATATAGACACGCTGGCCCGTTTCTGCCCTGCCGACACGATAGCCTATGTGCAATGCAAGGATGCGGATGATGAGCATTACGAAGAACTGCATCGCATGGAGGAGCAACTAAAGACTTTCCGTACGTTAAAGGGGGAACCTTACCGTTTGCTGGCTCTGCCCATGGCCGATAAGATAGAAGAGGAAGGGGAACGGCTTCCTGCCACTTACGCTAATTTCTTGATTCTGAATGATGCAGTGCTTTACCCCACCTATCGCCAGCCGGAGAATGATGCCCGTGCGGGGAAAGTGTTGCAGGAGGCTTTTCCCGGTTATGAAATTATCGGGATAGATTGCTGTGCTTTGATTAAGCAACACGGTTCTTTGCATTGTGTTACCATGCAATATCCAGTAGGGGTGTTGAAGTAATGTTGATTACATAGTAAAACAATAAATTATAGAATAAGATGACAAAGAAAATAAAAGTAGGTATTATCCAGCAGGCCAATACCAAGGACCTCAGGACTAATTTAATGAATTTGGCCAAAAGCATAGAGGCATGTGCGGCGCATGGAGCCCAATTGGTCGTTTTGCAGGAACTGCATAACTCTCTGTATTTCTGTCAGACGGAAAACACGCAGTTGTTCGACTTGGCAGAACCGATTCCCGGTCCTTCTACGGGGTTCTATTCCGAATTGGCTGCTGCCAACGATATTGTACTGGTCACTTCTCTGTTCGAGAAACGCGCTCCCGGATTGTATCATAACACAGCGGTTGTTTTTGAACGTGACGGCAGCATTGCCGGGAAATACCGGAAGATGCATATTCCTGATGATCCCGCCTATTATGAGAAATTCTATTTTACTCCCGGTGATATAGGCTTCGAACCTATTCAGACATCTTTGGGTAAGTTGGGGGTATTGGTATGCTGGGACCAGTGGTATCCGGAAGCAGCACGTCTGATGGCACTGAAGGGAGCTGAAATACTGATATATCCTACGGCTATCGGTTGGGAAAGCAGTGATACGGATGATGAAAAGGCGCGTCAGCTCAATGCTTGGATTATCTCCCAGCGTGGACATGCTGTAGCCAACGGTTTGCCGGTGGTTTCAGTGAACCGCGTGGGACACGAGCCGGACCCTTCCATGCAGACCAATGGTATCTTGTTTTGGGGAAATAGTTTTGTGGCCGGACCGCAAGGTGAATTCTTGGCCCAAGCAGGGAACGAACGACCGGAAAATATTGTTGTAGAGGTGGACTTGGAACGTTCGGAGAATGTACGCCGTTGGTGGCCTTTCCTGCGCGACCGCAGAATTGATGCCTATGCCGGATTGACAAAACGATTTCTTGACTGATAACGACGGGGATTTCTGGGGGAGAACTAACGGAATGTCACCCGTTTGTTCATCAGGAAATTGACACTTCCGTAGATGAATAATCCCAGGAACTGGGCAAGGTACTCGTTGCAGTCCAGTCCTTCTACCAATCCGATGAGGAAAAGGAATTGTGCTCCATAAGCCATTCCGAAAGCTATGGAAAAGAGCAGCACTTGTCGCCAAGTGTTGCTCTTTTTTTC
The DNA here is from genome assembly GCF_902825465.1 of Bacteroides sp. Marseille-P8574. Classification (NCBI taxonomy): domain Bacteria; kingdom Pseudomonadati; phylum Bacteroidota; class Bacteroidia; order Bacteroidales; family Bacteroidaceae; genus Bacteroides; species Bacteroides sp. Marseille-P8574. The sequence goes on along the minus strand of NZ_CADEBE010000002.1, from coordinate 212,072 downwards.
TGTAGGGAATATCCAGTACTTGCACCAGATGAAGTTGTGTATCTGTGCAAGTATATATGCGGTTACATTGGAGAGCATATAGTTGATGTCCAGTTCGTCCATCATTACCCAAACGGTAACAGCCATAATCAAGGCATTCAGCGTGCCGATTACCGCAAAACGAAAAATGCGTGCAGACTCTTTCACTCTCCTACTCTGTACCTGCTTTTACTCTTTCACTTCAACAATCAGATTCAGTTCGTCCAGCTGCTTCTGGTCAATAACTGAAGGTGCATCCAGCATTACATCGCGTCCACTGTTGTTTTTGGGGAATGCAATGCAGTCGCGGATACTGTCGAGACCTGCGAAGATGCTGACCCAACGGTCCAGACCGTATGCCAGACCACCGTGAGGAGGTGCACCGTATTTGAAGGCATTCATCAGGAAGCCGAACTGCTCCTGAGCCTTCTCCGGAGTGAATCCGAGAATCTCGAACATTTTGGCCTGCAACTGTGCATCGTGGATACGGATGGAACCTCCACCCACTTCAATACCGTTGCACACCATATCGTATGCATCTGCACGGACAGCTGCCGGGTCTGTATCCAGCAAAGGAATATCTTCGTCTTTCGGATGAGTGAACGGGTGGTGCATAGCCATCAGGCGGCCTTCTTCATCGCTCCACTCAAACATCGGGAAGTCAACCACCCAAAGGCAGACGAACTTGTTCTTGTCGCGTAATCCCAGTTGGTTACCCATTTCAAGGCGCAACTCGTTCAGTTGCTTGCGGGTCTTCATGGCATCGTCACCGCTCAGAATCAGAATCAGGTCACCCGGCTTGGCGTTGAAAGCAGCCTTCATTTCCTGCAATACTTCCTGCGTATAGAACTTGTCGACACTTGATTTTACGTTACCATCTGCCTCCACACGCGCGTATACCATACCTTTGGCACCGATTTGCGGTCTTTTCACGAATTCGGTCAGTGCATCCAGCTGTTTGCGTGTATAGTGTGCAGCGCCTTCTGCGCAGATACCGCCGATGTAAGCTGCATTGTCGAATACCGGGAATCCGTGTCCCTTCATGATGTCCATCAGTTCCACGAACTTCATGCCGAAACGGAGGTCGGGCTTGTCACTGCCGTAGTACTTCATGGCGTCTGCCCATGGCATGCGCATGAACGGCTCGTTCATTTCTACGCCACGGATTTCCTTGAACAGATATTTAGCCATGCCTTCGAAGAGGTTGATGACGTCATCCTGCTCCACAAAAGACATTTCGCAGTCAATCTGTGTGAATTCCGGCTGGCGGTCGGCACGCAGGTCTTCGTCACGGAAGCATTTGGCTATCTGGAAGTAACGGTCGAAACCGGAAACCATCAACAACTGTTTCAGTGTCTGCGGGCTTTGAGGCAAGGCATAGAATTGTCCCGGGTTCATGCGTGAAGGAACGACGAAATCGCGTGCACCTTCGGGTGTGGAGCCTACCAGAATCGGAGTTTCCACTTCGATGAATCCCTGGCTGTCCAGGTATTTGCGTACTTCAATTGTCATTTTATGACGAAGCTCCAGATTGCTGCGTACGTTGGCACGGCGCAGGTCCAGATAACGGTACTTCATGCGGATATCGTCGCCACCGTCCGTATTTTCCTCGATGGTGAAGGGAGGGGTCAGCGATGAGTTCAGAACATCCAGTTCCGATACGATGATTTCAATATCTCCCGTCGGGATATGTTGGTTTTTGCTGAAACGTTCGTTGACGGTACCTTTAACCTGGATTACGAATTCACGGCCCAAGCGGTTGGCACGCTCGCAAAGTTCGGCATTCACCTCTTCGTTGAACACTAATTGGGTAATTCCGTAACGGTCGCGGAGGTCAATGAAAGTCATGCCTCCCATCTTACGGCTGCGCTGTACCCAACCTGCCAGCGTCACTTGCTTGTTAACATCGGAGATACGGAGTTCTCCGCAGGTGTGTGATCTATACATCTTTTTATTTACTGTTTGACGATTTTACTTATTTACTATTTTGAACATGCAAAAATACATAAAACATATTATATGGCGCATCAAAAGGGGAAAGTTATTTTCAGAAACTCCTTATACAGCCTTTTTACAACATCACATTTTCGTCAGTTTCTTGAATTGCCTTTTGCCTTTATCCAGTATCATTTTGTTTTTATGGGCGATGTCTTCCACAAAAGCATCATTAATCTGTTTCAGTCCGTTGATGTAGTCTTGTGCTCGCTGCAAGACGTTCGAAGTGTCTTTTTCCGCATCCCGGGGGACAATGACCTGCAGTCCTTTCTTCATAATCTTTACATCTACATTCTCTCCCATCATCATCGGGTCGCCGTCAAAGTGGACTACTCCCGGTTTAGAACGGTGAATGCGGAGTGCTTGGCAGCGGAACGTCTTAATCCGGCTGTTCTGGTCGATGGTCTTGTTGAAGAGCTGGAAAGAGAGGGACGGTACATCGAGTACGGTGAACGGTTCAAGTATGGTGACGTCCAGCAGTCCGTCGTTCAATGTGGCTTGTGGGGCAATATACGCATTGTTCCCATACTGCGATGCGTTTCCGCAGGCTATCAGGAACGCTTTGTATCGCAGGGTACTGCCGTCCATTTCCAGTTCATAGGTTTCCGGACGGTACTTTAGGCTTTCGAGCAGGGTCTTTTCCAGATAAGTGAGCGGCCCTCTCCTTCCCGCCTTGGAGAATTGCAGGCTTACAAATGCGTCGAATCCCACGCCGCAGGTACAGAAGAAGGGCACATCGTTGATTTTTCCGTAGTCAATGATGTCTATCAGTCCGTCATTGATGATGTCGATGGCCTTTTTCGGCTCCATCGGAATCTGCAGGTGGCGGGCAAGTCCGTTGCCGGAACCGCAGGGAATGATGCCCAAAGCGGTTTTTGTATGTACCAGTGAGCGGGCTATCTCATTGATGGTACCGTCTCCTCCTATAGCGATGACGGCATGTGCGTTTTCTTGTGCTTTCTGTGCCGCTATCTCTACGGCATGGCCTGCCCGTTCGGTATAAATCACTTCTTGTGCATACCTTTCCTTATCCAGCTTTTCATCGAGCCATTTCAGTATCTGCTCCTTACTTTGAGTGCCGGATATGGGGTTTATGATAAATGCTATTTTCTTCTTGTTTTCGTTCATGCAAAGGTTGTTGCTATGCAGGTTTTCCAACTGGCAAAAGTAATATAAATATCTGAAAAATTAACCACATAATTCTTTTTAAAATAAGTATAAGTAGTTTTTTTAATGTAAATAGAACATATACCGACATATTTTGCTATCTTTGCCCCCTGTTTTTTTAAGACTTGCATTTAATAGAATTAAATATTCATTATATAAAAGATATTTCATGGGTTTACTACAAGACAAATTTGCGAAATACGACCTGCCGCAACAGTTCATGGCAAAAGGCGTATATCCTTATTTCCGCACAATTAACAGCCATCAGGATACAGAGGTAATGATGGATGGTAAAAAGGTTCTGATGTTCGGCTCTAATGCATATATGGGACTGACATATGACAAGCGTATCATTGATGCCTCGATAGCTGCCACAGAAAAATATGGCACCGGTTGTGCAGGTTCCCGCTTTCTGAACGGAACACTCGATATACATGTTGAACTGGAGAAGGAATTGGCTGAATTCGTAGGAAAAGATGAAGCACTCTGTTTTTCTACCGGATTTACTGTAAACGAAGGTATTATTCCTGCCGTTGTAGGCCGTGGGGATTATATTATTTGTGATGACCGTGACCACGCTTCCATTGTAGATGGCCGTCGTCTTGCATTTGCCACTCAGTTGAAGTACAAGCATAACGATATGGAGGCTTTGGAAAAAGAACTCCAGAAATGCGAACCGGATGCTGTGAAGCTGATTGTTGTGGATGGAGTATTTTCCATGGAAGGTGACTTGGCCAATCTGCCTGAGATTGTCCGCCTGAAGAAGAAATACAATGCCAGCATTTACGTGGACGAAGCTCACGGCTTGGGAGTATTCGGAAAACAAGGCCGTGGCGTTTGCGATCATTTCGGTGTTACCGAAGATGTAGACCTGATTATGGGTACATTCAGCAAGTCGTTGGCTTCTATCGGCGGTTTTGTGGCCGGAGACAAGGCGGTAATCAATTGGCTGCGCCACAATGCCCGTTCCTATATATTCCAGGCAAGTAGCACACCTGCTGCTACGGCTGCAGCTCGCGAGGCGCTTCACATCATCAAGTCCGAACCTGAACGCATCCAACGTCTGTGGGACATCACTAACTATGCCTTGAAGAAGTTCCGCGATGCAGGCTTCGAAATCGGTGAGACAGAATCTCCTATCATTCCTCTCTATGTGCGTGATACAGAGAAGACATTTATAGTAACGAAGCTGGCTTTTGACGAAGGTATCTTCATCAACCCGGTTATTCCGCCCGCGTGTGCCCCACAAGATACGCTGGTGCGCGTAGCGTTGATGGCTACCCACACCGTAGAACAAGTGGATTACGCTGTAGAGAAGTTGACCAAATGCTTCAAGGCACTGGATATTATCAAGTAAACTGATTCAAACAGATATTAGGAAAGCCGTTTAATAATGATTAGGCGGCTTTTTGTTTAATACGAAACGGAATAGGGCTAAGATTAAATCGTAAAGTATATGAAAAAGAACTTCTTCATCATTGCTGCTGTAGTATGCGGAATGAGTTGTACCACCACTGCCTATGCGCAGTTCAAAATTGGTGGAAAGAAAATCAATGTGACCAAAGTTGTCCAAGCCGGTACAGATGCCGTCAAGGCCATTTCATTGTCCGATGCTGACATTGCAGCGATGAGCAAGGAATATATGGAATGGATGGATACACACAATCCGCTGACAAAGCCCGATACGGATTACGGCAAGCGTCTGGAGAAGCTGACTGGAAATATCAAGGAAGTGGACGGCTTGAAGGTGAACTTCGGTGTTTACGAGGTAATAGATGTGAATGCCTTTGCGTGTGGTGATGGCAGTGTACGCATCTGCGCCGGACTGATGGACATCATGACGGATGATGAAGTGATGGCAGTTGTCGGTCATGAGATAGGTCACGTCATCCATACGGATTCCAAAGATGCGATGAAGAATGCTTACCTCCGTTCGGCTGTGAAGAATGCTGCCGGTGCGGCAAGTTCTACAGTATCCAAATTGAGTGATTCTGAACTGGGTGCCATGGCCGAGGCATTGGCAGGTGCTCAATACTCCCAGAAGCAGGAGACAGAAGCGGATGATTATGGCTTTGAATTCTGCATCAAGAATAATCTCGATCCGTATGCCATGTACAATGCTTTGAACAAATTGCTTGAACTTTCAGCGGAAGCACCGAAGGAATCTAAGTTCCAGAAGATGTTCTCTTCTCATCCGGATACAGCCAAGCGCGTGGCACGTGCCAAGGAGAAAGCGGATGAATATATGAAAGATAAGAAATAACTATCCGTTGCTTACTATGATGAAGTGGGATCAGAGGTTTCTCTGAATCCCACTTTTTTTGTGCCGAGACTATGATATAGGCTTCTGGGGAAGCTGATAGGGATAATTCGTTAGTTCACAGTGCTGAACACTTTGTTTTAGCTACAGAAAACAAAGTGTTTTTATATGATGAAACGAAATGTTCTTTTAAGGGAAACAAAGTGTTCCCTTTAATGAAACAGACTGTTCGGTTAAGGGAAACACTTTGTTCTGTTTGGCAAAACACCTTTTATTTGCTTATTTGCTTTTAAATTAGAATAATTTTAGTATGTTTGCCACATTATTTATGAAAAACATGACTTTTGTATGAAAAAGCAAGACTTCCTCTTTATTTTTGTTCTGGTGATAATATTCCTGCCATTCTTTGTGAGTGAACCCGTTTACGATTGGTATAAGTCTTTCAACGCTGCACATGGAATGGTAATGAGTTTCATTAAATTCGGAATTCTTGCTACACTGGGTGAGATGCTGGGGCTTCGTATCAGTGCCGGAGTCTATAACCGAAAAGGATTTGGTGTACTGCCGCGTGCCGTAGTGTGGGGACTGTTGGGAATGGGAATCAACGCGGCCATGATTATCTTCTCCAAAGGTGTACCGCAATTTATGGAATATATGGGAATGGCAAATGCCGCTGCTATCATAAACGGGGAGTTTTGCTTTGATAAATTATGGATAGCTTTTGCTATTTCAGTTGCCATGAACACTATATTTGCTCCGGTATTCATGACATTCCATAAGATTACGGATACACATATTCTGGATTGGGGCGGCTCTCTTCGCAGCCTCCTCACCCCTATCCCGATGACCCGCATCATTACGCATCTGAATTGGGATGCACAATGGAATTTTGTCTTCAAGAAAACAATTCCCTTTTTCTGGTATCCGGCACACACCATTACATTCCTCCTGCCAGGAGAAATGCGGGTGCTGTTTGCTGCGATATTGGGTGTGGTGCTTGGGGTATTACTGGCTATTGCGGCGCGGATGAAATGAGGTGACAGCTACCCGATATCCATTCAGGCATATCGTAAAGCAGGTGATGCCTATAGTAAAAAGCAAGGGTAGCAGAAAGTGAAAGGCGTTTGGAGTGGCATGGTATGCAAATTGCTGTAGCCAATATGTCATAAAGAGATAAATGACAGGGACGGCTACGACGAATGCGATGCCTACATAGCTAAGGAACGGATAATTGATAAGCCATAGAATCTGACGGGCGGATGCACCGTGAATTTTACGGATGCTTATTTCACGTTTACGCTGTGAGACGGCATAATGTGTGATGCCAAATAATCCGAAAAGAGTAAGGAATATACTGACACAGGCGTACATGAATAAGATATGCGAGAAGTGTGTTATGTCCTGATTGTAGGACATAAATTTCTGATACATATCATCATATTTCAAAGGAATGCCTGGATTTTTCTTTTCGTATGATTCTCTTAGGCAATTAATGACTTTATCTTTATATCCGGCTTTTACCTTTATAACTAGAGTTGAGAAATTATCTTGTGGAGTATCATAAAGGAGTATTCGTAAGGGAGCCACTTGGTCTGTCATGGAGTACTTTTTGAAATCCTTTACTATACCGATAATTGTACCTTTTGTAAGTTCTTCTCTTTCGTGTACATACTTGGAAATGGGCTGTCCGATAGGATTTTCTCCTTCGGGCACCAATAAATCCACGAATGTTTCATTGATTAGTGCAGGTTGTGGAGTACGGGACATTAGATGGAATATTTGCAGGGAGTCTTGCAGTTCAATATGATGCATTGTTAGGAATTCCGGACAATCCTCGTATAATTCCAACATGAGCAGATTGTCACCGGAATCATCCTTGCCCGGGATTCCTAAACTCATCGGATATATTCCGGTATTGGAGGTTATTACCGCTTCTACCCCTTCTATATTCTTCACCTCATCTATCCGGGTCTTTAGCGTCGGTTGTGCATTGGCATCTGTATATACATTAATAATATTCTCATAGTGCTTTTCTTCCTGCTTAATCAGATACATCTGTGAACGGATAATCATGAATGTACTCATCAAGCCAATGGAGATGATGAATTGTATGGTTACCAATAAGGCCACAATGAAACGTTTTTTGCGTCCGGTAAAGAAATGACGGTAATTAGTTTCGGATATGGAATGCAACCTATGACCCATATAACTTGCCGGTATGACAGACAATATTATGATAAACAACAAGATAAGAGGGAACACTTGCCATGAGAACAAATATTCCATTGTCAGTTTGGCAGAAACCATATGATTAAATGCAGGCAATAAGTCATTCATCAACAATAAAGATAAAAGGAAAGCGACAAGAACCATCAGAAAAGTATCCAAGAACAGTTGTTGGCGCATTTGTGATCTTGTGGCTCCCATTATGGATTCAATGTGAAGCATGTGCACTTGACGCAACAAACGGGAGAAACTCAGATTTATAAAGTTGAAACAACCGATGAATAGAATCAGTAATGCGGACAACAGCCCTACACCCAATAAGGTGCTCTGCTGATGTTTGATAACTTGATTACTGTCTTTTACCGTAGCGTCGAAATAAGATTCTTGCAATGTTTGGGTACGAAGATGTCCGTTTCCCAACAAAGTGGGCAGTTCTGTTTCTCCGAAACGTTGGCGGAATTTCTTTATATCCGTACCTTCTTTCAGCAATAGCATACAATCAGAGCTTTCGGTAGCTTCCAATGGTAGGAGTATGTCTGTCTGCATCATGCTTTGCTCCGGTTGGCCGAATACGGCAACGATGCGTCTGATACCTATTTCGTTCAATAGTATATCTACATTTTTTCCTATACAATCTGTTGTACCGAAACATTTCTTGGCAAACAGTTCACTTACAGCTATGTCTCCTGGTTTCAGTAATGCGTCTTGAACATCCCCTACTATATTATGGAAAGGGAAAAAAGCCGTTAATGTTGAATCTGCTGCTACCAAGCTCCAGCTTTGAAATTCTTGTCCTTCAATCTTTACCCTTACATTCTTGAATGTTTGCGTACGTAAGCAAGACTCTATTTCCGGAAACTGGGATACTATTTGAGGAACAGTTCCACCGTATATGAATGTACCTTCCACTGCCTGTTGGGCAAAAGGTAGAGTCTGGACTAAACGCAGAATACGATTTTTGTTGGGATTATTGTTCTCAACGTTATATTCGTGTATCACAAATGCCATCAACAAAGTGGTGCAGGCAATACCGACGACCAGACTGACAAGGGAAATGGCAACAAACAGTTTATTGCGTTTCCAGCTTCTTATGACTAATTTTAAGGAAAGGTAAGAATTCATATCATGTATATAAAAGGTTCGGGAAATCTATAGGTTGACGTTGTACGACCGAAATTTGTATTGCCAAACGCCCGCTTGCTGACAGGCACTTAGTAAATTCAAAAGTGGCATCAATCGTACATTGTCAACTCATAAATGAAACAGGGGCTATCACAAATTGGCTTCTGTCACCACTTGTCCGTCAAACAGATTGATGATGCGTCCGGCAAAACCGGCATCATGCTGTGAGTGTGTCACCATAACAATTGTGGTACCTTCTTTATTCAGCTCACTCAGCAGTTCCATCACTTCTTTTCCATTCTTTGAATCGAGGTTACCGGTAGGCTCATCGGCAAGTATCAGCTTAGGATTTGATACAACTGCACGTGCGATAGCGACACGCTGTTGTTGTCCGCCGGACAACTGTTGTGGAAAATGCTTACTGCGGTGCATGATTGCCATACGTTCCATGGCGGTTTTTACCCGGCGCTTGCGTTCGGCAGCAGGAATGCCCATGTAGAGTAGCGGCAGTTCGATGTTCTCGTATACATTCAGCTCATCAATCAGGTTGAAGCTTTGGAATACAAAACCGATGACTCCTTTCCGCAAGTTGGTACGTTGGGCTTCTGTATATTTGGATACTTCTGTCCCATTCAAATAATATTCTCCGGATGTAGGATTGTCCAACAGACCGAGGATATTTAGTAAGGTGGATTTTCCGCAGCCCGAAGGTCCCATGATAGCGACAAACTCCCCTTCTTTCACTTCCATGTTTACGTCGTTCAAAGCCAGAGTCTGTACTTCCTCGGTCTTGAAAATCTTTTGTAGATTTACTGTCTTAATCATAATGCTTGGTTTTTATGGTTTATAAATATTTCATTTCTTATTCGTTTTTAATGACTTCTGCCGGATTTGTCCTTGCTATTTTCAGAATGCGGAAAATAATAGTCAGAGTAGTAATGACAGCTACGATTATGAAGATTGAAATCCAAAATAGCGGGCCGTCATTAAAGAATACGATATACATGTTTTTCCATAACTGCAGTATGGCATAACATAAAGGAAATGCTAGCGCTGCCGAGAGTACAAGCTGATAAATATATGTACGGGCAAACAATATGATAATCTGTTTCAATCCCGCACCATTTACTTTACGGATTGCCACTTCCTTTTGTCTGCGTTCCGTATCCAGTGTGATTGCCGAATAAACACCTAATAAAGTGATTATAAGGCTGACAAATGAGAAGAATAAGATTATCCCTTTCATGTTGTTCTCGATGGCTTGTGCTTGGTGAATGTCTTCCAGTAAGGTCGAAATGTGTAATTGTATACTCGGTGGAAGATTCTCTTCCAGCATTTTCTTAACGTAAGTCTTTATTTCTTCTGCTTTTCCGGGTACACACTTCAAATAGCAATGACCTACATAATATTTGAAATCACAAGGCAGAAAGACGAAGCCCTGGCTCTGATTGTAAGTGTCGGCTACAAAATCGGAGCAAATGCCGCATACCGTGTAGCTGTCTTGATAATTGTACAAGGTGGTTCCCAGTAAATCCTTCTTCATACGTTCTGCCAATTTACGGTCTGCTACCATGTCACTATTTGTCTTCAGGGCATGCCCGGAGAGAATAGGGATATTCATAAATTCGAAAAAGTTATTAGGAACATTCATTATATTGACTTCAAGGCTACTTTCTCGGTTATCTTTTTCTGTCTGCATGCTTGTTCCCGAAATACCTTTCAGATAATTAATTTCTGTCAGTATTTTATCTTTTATATCCGGATGTTGACTGATGCGCTCTATGAGAGCAAGCTTTTCGTCATTTTTTAGAAAACGGTAATCCATAGGAATACTGATGATTTCGGACTTTTCTTTTTCTGTCAGTGTGTTGAACAGTGTGGAACCGGTCTTGTTAGCCTGCAAATATAAAGCGACTGTAAAGACTATGAATAACCAACAGATGAAAAACTGGATACCCAAAAGACAATTTCGTATCTTCTGTTTGTGGCGTTTGGATTTGTTCTTGTAAATACTTGACTGGATGGAGGCATGCTTCATCCTCCATACGGTAAACAAGCAGAGTAATAAGCATAGTAAAATAATGCCTGCCATATATTCTGTTGTCTGTATCAATAATAGGTCCCGTTCAATGACTAATGTGAAATCAAATAAAGAGAATGAAAGGTAGGGGTTAAATATTTCTATCAGACAGAAAGTCAATAAGAAGGTTATGAACGAAATGATAATGGCTTGGGTAAAAAGTAACCAAAATAGTTGGTTGCCATTACTTCCATTCACTTTACGAATGCCGAACTCGTGCGAACGGTTCAGATAACTCCCCGTCAAAAAATGAAAAAAGTTGAGTAGACCAGTCAATAGAATCAAAAGGCCGACAATGAATGTGATTCCGGCAAAGTAAGGGGCAACGGATTTCTCCCGAAAAAGTTTTCCGAAATTCGAGGCTGATACGGTATTTTTCTCATTGAATATTGTGTGCTTCAAGTCCATTGCACGGAAACTTGCTTCAAGTTGCGCGGATGTTTTGCCCGGACGAAGAAGAGCAAAAGTAAGTCCACCGGTCATACTGTCTCGTCCATCGAATTGTATAAGTCCTTCGCTGTCGTTCAAGATTAACATATCAATCTTTTGGAGAAAGCTAAGGCTGGTATTCAATGGAATATCTTCTATTATCGCTTGTATGGTATAGATGGTACCTCCTGTTCGTGGTGTGGTATCAGGTGAAGAGAAAAGCCGTTGTGCTAAGGTCATTCGCTTTCCTATCGGATTCTCTCCGAGACCAAATATTTTGTGTGCCAGAGAGCGGGTCAGTATCACGGCATTGGGAGTTTGCGATGCTACAGTCCATGAACCTTGTAATACTTCCGGGGTGAACACGCTATGGTAGGTTGTATCTACTTCCATAGCATATAAATCTTCGTAAGGCAGTTCTTCCTTGTCGATAGTTTCCACATTGTAGCTACGTGGGCGGGGATAGGCAACAAAAGTAAATGCTTCTACTTCTTGGAATTGCAATTGGCGCAGACTCTCAAACAACGTAGCGGGAGTTCCGGAATAAAGTTCTTCTGCTGGAGTGTATAGGTTTATGTCTGCAATGCGTTCCCAGTGGGTAAAGCACTTGTCGGTAGAATTTATATAGCGGCTGCAATATAGGCAGATACTGAAACAAAGTATGCCTACCGACAGTCCGATGATAGAGATGATATTCTGTGCCTTGTACTTTAATAGGTTTCTGAATGCTGTTTTAATATAATGTCTTATCATAATAGTATTTATTATTGTATTATTCGCTTTTGATTACTTCCGCCGGATTCTGCCGTGCTGCCTGAACGACTTGCTGCAATATCGTGAAGAGCACCATGATTATAACAATTCCCAACCAAACAATGAATAAATCCATGCCAATAGATATGTGGTAGGCATATTGTTCCAGCCAATGATGCATCACCGCGTATGTGCAAGGAAAGGCCACAATCGCTGCGATGTAGGCCATCCATAAATATTCGCGGAAGAACATGCCGATTATTTTATTGACATTAGCTCCCATAATCTTGCGTACTGCTATCTCCTTCCTTCTTTGCCGGATGGTGGAAGAAGATATGGAGAAGATGCCGAACAAAGAAATGACGGCTAAGATTATTTGTCTCATAGTGCGTCGTTTTATTTCATTATCAATTCTTCCGCCTCGCCAAAGGTATCATATCCCGTTGTAATTACCCAATCTCCGGGCTGCAAACCTTCCGTAATCTCGTATTGTTGCGGATTTTGGCGACCGATGCCAAGCGGCACGCGCACGGCTTTTGTCTTTGCGGCGTTCAGTTTGTAAATCCATTGTCCTCCGGTACTCTGGTAGAAGTTGCCGCGCGGAATGACGAGCGCCTCCTCCGGCTGGCCGAGTTCTATCTGTACCCGGAAGCTTTTGCCTACACGTACGTTGTCGGGCATGTCACCGGTGAAGACGAGGTCTACGTCGAACGTGCGGTCTTTGACTTCGGGAACCACTTTCGTGATGCGCAACGGGTATTTTCTTCCCTGATAATTGATGGTGGCAGGCAATCCGGTGATAATGCGGTCGATGTAGTATTCGCTCAGGGAAGTATGCACTTTATATTGGTCCAGCACCTTGATTTCCGCAATGCTTTCGCCGGAAGCGACCTGCTGTCCCGGAGTCACCTTGACAAAACTGAGCTGGCCGGCGACGGGAGCTTTCACCACCAGGTTGCCGAGCCGTTCGCAGGCGCGTTCATACTTCTTCCGTTCCCGTTCACGGTCGTTCCTGATGAGGTCTTTGCGGATGACGGTGACGGCAGAGTCATGACGGAGGCTTTCCCTTTGAAGATGGGCATTTTTCACTTTATAGTTGTATTCGTCCTCGGAAACTTCGAGCTGCGCCTTGCTCTTGATGCCCATGCGGTACTCCTCCTTGTCAAGGGCAAAACTCTTGCGCAGGCGGTTGAGGTCATAATCGGTCTGCAGGGCTTGTTGTTGCAGGTTCAGGCTTTTCTGCTCCATTTCAATTTCTTTTTCGCGGTAGGTGATAAGCTGCTTTTCCCAGTCGTCGCGCTGGTCTTCGATACTGCGCAGCAGGTCGGGGTTTTCCATGACGAGGATGGTATCTCCTTGCCGGAGCAGGCTCCCCTCCTCTCCTATGATGCGTTCCACGCTTCCGGCTTCACGTGCATTGACCTTGATGGTAAGGATGGGCTGAATCACTCCCTCCACATCTACATATTCCATAAATTTACCGTTCTTGACTTCGGCCATCTGGATGTTGTCTTGCTCGATGCGCAGTTTGCTGGGACCCAGCGAAAGGGTGACTACATAAATCAGGAAGGCAAGGAAGGCAACGCCTCCCGCCAGATAGTAGCGGTAACGGATGTACCAGGGTTTCTTTTCAAGTTTTATATCCATAATGCAATATTTTATATACTCTTTTTTTACTTTTCAGATACCCCCTTCAGAAGTACTTCTGAATAAGGGTTCCGAGTTTTACTAAAACTTTACCGGAGATTTAGTAAATCGTCACCGGAGTTTTAGTAAATCTCCGGCCAGCTTTTACTAAAACTATTCCACGATTCTATTACTGTATAGATTCTTCATTAGTAACTCTTTCCAAGTCTTCTGCCAGTGGCCTCTCTTTTTCAAAGTCATATAGCGTGATGCTTCTCAGTGCATAGTACAAACTCCAATAGTTGTACAAAGCCGTTATATAGCTTCTCCGGGCCGTATCTTTTTCCGTGATGGATGCATTGAGGTCGAGTACCGAGGACTTGCCGAGCAGATAGAGTTTTCGGGCTACTTCGGCGCGTCGTTGGGCTGTATGGTCCGTGCGGGCGGCTATGTTTACCCGTTGCGCCTGCAGGTTGAATTGCTTTACGAGTTTCCGTACGTTCAAGTCGAAATCCGTCTTGTCTTGCTCTACCTGCGTGTAGACAAGGTCTCGGTTGGAACGGGCCACGCGTACTTGTCCCCTTCCGCGCCCCCAGTCCAGGATTGGGAGGGTAATGCCCAAGCTGACGTACTGCTGGTCCAGTGGATTCCGGTAGGCATCTTTCAGCTTGTCGGCAGTTTGTGTCAAGCCGAAGCGCAGGTAGATGTCTGCCTTCAGTCCGGCATTGGCCTTGGCGCGCGACACGGCATTCTCGCTTTCCACCTTGCGGCGTAGCATGTTCTGTATCTCCGGACTGTTTTCGTTGGCAAGCATCAGCGCGGCATCCAGGTCGATGTGCAGGTCGGGCACGCGGTTGTCTATTCTCACCTTTATAAGGAGGTCTTCTTGGATGCCGAGGTAGGAACGGAGTTCCTGCATGCAGTTCTCCACTTCGATACGGGCATTCATGCAGTTGGTTTCTTCGGTCAGTTTGTTGAGTTCGAGCTGCAACATTTCGTTTTCGCTGATGGTGCCGATGTTATATCGTCCTTGCGCATATATATATAAGGTGTCGGCATTGGCGTAGTTGGCGTTGGCTATTTCGTAGTTGCTTTGTGCTTTGGCCAGGTTGAAGAACTTCTCTGTGGCATTGGCGGCAACAAGCTCAAGGGTTTCTACGTAGGTTTTCTTGGCTTCGCGATAACGGATAGGTTCGATGCGCCGGTCCCACTTCAGGCTGTTGTAGCCAAACAAGGACTGGCTGTATCCGATGTTGACGGGTGAAGTCTGCCAGGAATAGGTGTCACTGCTGAAAAGGTCGAGGCGCTGCGCAGCCGTTTCAATGAAAAAGGTTCCTCCGGTCCACGGCACGTTTTGTGTCAGGCTCAGTGTCAGGTCAGTGCTCAGCAGGTTCTGCTCTATGAACTTGACGTTGCCATCGCTTTGGGTCACTTTGTTGATAGCACGGTCCAGATAGGGATTGGAAGTAAGCTTGAGCGTCGGCAGGTAGTTGGCACAGTAGTATTTGTAGTTCCAATAAGCGGAACGGAAGCTATGGCGGGCATTTTGGGCGTCGGGCGACTGCTGGCGGGCCTGCTCGATGGTTTCTTCCAAAGTCAGCTCCAGCGTGTGCTCTTGAGCAACGGCACTCGACATCAGACTGAATGTAATAAGCAATAAAAATATATTCCGGTGCATAGTTGTTTTCTTTACTCTATAAAGTTCAAATTCTATGCCATAAGTATAAGTTGTTGTATTATAAGTGTTTGTTGTGGTTCGAAGCTTCCCAAACGTGTGCAGTTGCGCACAAAAATAGTGCGATAATGCACGCACAACACATGGATATTATACTTATCTTTGCCCATACAAGAGATGTGGGATTGTGTAAGCCTTGCCTGCACGAAAAGAAAACAGATATGGAGCAGTTTGGTAAAATATTGATTGTAGATGATAACGAGGATGTCCTTTTTGCACTGAACCTTCTTCTCGAACCCTACGCCGAGAAGATAAAAGTGGCAGTGACTCCCGACCGCATCGAGCATTTTATGACCACTTTCCGTCCGGACATTATTCTGCTGGATATGAATTTCAGCCGTGATGCCATCAGTGGTCAGGAAGGTTTCGACAGCTTGAAGCAGATTCTGAGTATCGACCCGCAAGCAGTGGTCATCTTCATGACTGCCTACGCGGATACGGACAAGGCGGTGCGTGCCATCAAAGCGGGGGCTACGGATTTCATTCCCAAGCCGTGGGAGAAGGAGAAGTTGCTGGCCACCCTTTCTTCGGGCATGAAGCTGCGTCGTTCGCGGACTGAGATAAATTTGCTGAAAGAGCAGGTGGAAGTTCTGAGCAATGTCACAGCAGGAGGCTCCGAAGAGATTATTATAGGTGATTCTCCTGTCATGCAGCAAGTCTTCTCTACTGTGGAGAAGTTGCGCGATACGGATGCCAACATACTTATATTGGGTGAGAATGGAACCGGAAAGGATGTGATTGCCCGTATGCTTTACCGCAATTCTCCCCGCTATGGAAAGCCGTTTGTCACGATAGACCTCGGCAGTATTCCCGAACAGTTGTTCGAAAGCGAGTTGTTCGGCTACGAGAAAGGCGCCTTCACCGATGCACGGAAAGCGAAAGCTGGACGTATGGAAGTGGCAACCGGCGGTACGCTTTTTCTGGACGAGATAGGTAACCTTTCCCTGCCCATGCAGGCCAAATTGCTGACTGCCATCGAAAAGCGTTGTATCAGTCGTTTGGGAAGTACGCAGGCTACGCCCATTGATGTGCGGCTCATCTGCGCCACCAATGCAGACATCCGTCGGCTGGTGGACGAAGGAGACTTCCGCCAAGACCTGCTGTATCGCATCAACACCATCGAACTCCATATCCCCCCTCTGCGGGAACGCGGAAACGACATCCTCTTGCTGGCAGAGTATTTTCTGCAACGGTATGCCCGCAAATATCAGAAAGAGATGCGCGGGCTGACCCGCGAGGCGAAGAACAAGTTGCTGAAATATGCCTGGCCGGGTAATGTACGTGAGTTGCAGCATACCATGGAACGTGCCGTGATACTGGGAGACGGCTCTTTGCTTCGTCCGGAAAACTTCATGTTCCAAGCTTCGGCTTCCCGCCAGAAGAAGGAAGAAGAAGTCCTCAACCTGGAACAATTGGAACGGCAGGCGGTGGAACGTGCCATGCGGCTCAGCGAGGGAAATGTGACCCGTGCCGCCGAATACTTGGGCATTACCCGCTTCGCCTTGTACCGGAAACTTGAAAAATTAGGCTTATGAAACGATATTCATTGATTGTGGTACTGCACATCATCGGCATAGCCTTCCTTTCGGTCGGCGTTTATCTGCTGGTGGATGCCGGACTGTGGTTCAGTACGCTGATGGCTTTTTTGATATTGCTGGCGATTGCCGTTCATCTTTACCGCCTGCAGATGATGCAAGTGCGTATGATGCGCCATCTGGCAGAGAGCCTGCGCTATGACGACATGATGCTGTCGTTCCGTTCTCCCTACAAGAACCGGTCTATGGAGGATATGGTGGATGAGCTTTCAGAAGCGATGAGGAATTTCCGTACCCGCGTGCTGGAACGCAATGAGATGGAAGCGTGGCAAAAGCTGATACGTGTGCTGACGCACGAAATAATGAATTCGATTACTCCTATCATCTCCCTCTCCGAGACCTTGAGCGAACGGGAAGTGTCGGAAAAGAACTACCCCGTCATGCGGCAGGGAATGCAAACTATCCACCGCCGTAGCAAGGGTTTGCTGGAGTTTGTGGAGAATTACCGGAAGCTGACAAGACTTCCCGCCCCCGTTCGTCGTCCGGTTGCTGTCCACGAATTGCTGCAGGATTTGCAGAAGCTGTTTTCGGAAGAGTATATCCGGATAGAGCTTCCGGAGACCGACCGCATACTCCAGATAGACCGGACACAGATAGAACAAGTACTGATTAATCTGATTAAAAACGCCAAAGAAGCATGTAGCAGGAAGGAACATCCCCTGATAGAAGTGAAGATGCTACCCGCCCTCTCGTGGCAATGCCTTATTACTGTCAGCGACAATGGCGAAGGTATCTTACCGGAAGTGCAGGATAAGATTTTTGTACCGTTCTTCACCACCAAGCCTTCCGGCTCGGGCATCGGGCTCAGTTTATGTAAACAAGTGATGAATCGGCATGGCGGCAATATTACGGTGCAGTCTGCTGTGGGAAAAGGGAGTTGCTTTACGTTGCTATTTGGATAAATGGAAAAGAGGGTATATACAAAAATAAGCTACTGAAAAAATCAGTAGCTTATTTAATTTCTGTCGGGGTAGCGGGAATTTCACTACTGACAATAAGATGCTGACAATCCGTTGCGTATAAAACTGTATAACTGTATATTCTTCTATTATTGTCTATTAGTGTATATCATCATTATTTTCTTTTTCTATTTTTCGCAATTCATGTTCAAGCTCTTCTGGCTGAAGTATTTTCTGGGGATTGCATTCCTTTATCCAACCTTCTATGAACCCTTTATGTGCTCCATGTATAGCTTCAAAAGGAAATCTCATAGTTTTATTAGTATCATATTTAAATAGTACATAACAATTAGAGGTTGGTTCATCCACCTTCTGAATAGATAAAGTTGGGAATGCCTTACGCCATTTCTTTATGAAACTATCAATTTTGTAAACAGAAAATATTTCTATTGTTCTCATTACTTATTTAGTATTTCTAAGTTGTTATCACCAAAAACCAATTTAAGCACTTGGTCTTTCCGATCTTTTTTTAATTTTATCTGAAGAATAGCTTCTACATCTTCGGATGTCTTTCCGTCAGAGGTGTACTTCTGTGGATAAGTGAAAACATCTACTATATCCATATTCAAGGCACTTGCAAATTTTGAAAGTTGCCATAAACTCAACTGCACCTCACCGCTTAATATTTTACTGAATTGAGAAGCAGACGTACCTGCATATTCAGCAGCAGCACCTTGTGTTAAACCTCTATCTGATATGATTTTACGTATCTTATCTATGACTGGGTGTATTGGAAATTCACTTTTCTTTTTCATATCTCAAATATATCTATTGATTATCAATATGTTATAACTTATTTTGAAACAAAATTTCAAAATATTCAATTATAAATTTCATATATTGAAAATTCATTTCTATATTTGCATTATAAATTTCAGAATAAGAATTGTAATATTTAAGATTATGAACGAAAAAACATCAAAAATGGTACCTAAGAACCATTACGACCAAATGGAAAAAGCCACAAGACTGAAGCTCCGTAACGAGTTCCTAAAAAGAAGCGGTATGTCATTGATTACATTCTATGACAAATTAAGAAAAGACTCCTTCAAACCTTTGGAAAGAGAACTATATGAGAACATTTTCATAATTCAACAAAATTAAAAATCCAAGCAAATGATTTCTGCACATGAGAAGATGATGGAAACGATACCCAAAGAGTTCAAACGTATAATGTCTGGAGTAGAGGCGGCGGTACGCAGCGGAAAAACAAGATACCTCATAAGTAGCAGACATTTAAAACCTGAATATGAAAGAGCTTTGTTAGGTGTTGGGTATGAAATTAGAAAAGGACGTGTAGCAACTCAAATTATATGGTAGCATTTATCTCCAATATTGAATTCTACAACACCCCTGAAGGTGATGTGATGATGAAAGAGTTCGGGCAGCCGGCTGTTGTTCTCAAGGAGGCTGACCGCCCGACTATCGAACACATGCTTGCTGTCATCAGGGACAGATATCCGAAAGCACATGCCCGGCTGATGCAGCTCTATTCAGCCAGCACGATGAATCGTTGGCATTATGAATTCCGGGTAGTTCATCGTTTCATCCGATGCAATTTCGGAGAGTATGACCAGTACAATCTTGACATTAACAAGGATGGACAGTTTGTATTCGAGGAGGTCAAATGCCCGTTACGGGGTGAATGTGAACATGAAGGGGTGATATGCAGACCGGAGCTTGATACAGCACTGACCGATCGCGAGATGGATGTATTCCGGCTCATTGCCTCCAACTGCCAAACTGATGAAATTGCGGCAGAGCTACATATCTCGCCTTGTACGGTTAACCGCCATCGGGAGAATATCAAGGCAAAAATCAAGGTTCGCAATGTGGGTGAGATGATTTCCTACTGGCATCGGAATCAAATGAAATAAGCCCACCGTGAGGTGTGCCATCTGTGTTTAATGTGTATTCTATGGCTGTGGCGGTCTGCGAAGATAGTCCGGCCCCTCATACTGCATTCAAATGGTAGCGGTATACTTAAGATTTGCCGCGACTGGGGTTCGATTCCCCTATATGAGACGATGATTTACTAACTTAATAAACAGAATATATGAATAATAACAAAGGTTTTTCCTCCATTTCCACTCCTGACGGACAGTTCAGGATATGGATTCCACGTCCGACGGCTTCGGGCAGAGTAATATGCAACTGTGGCTTTGCACTCAAGAGCCATCTTCCTTTCGTCGATGCCGTTGATGCGCTGGACTACCTGCAGGTAGACGAAGTTCGGCAGATAGACCAGGACCTTAGTATCCTTGTTATTTCATTTCTCGATGCACCGCATGAGTGCATGCTGAAGATGATAGAAGATATCCCCGAACTTATGGAGCAATACTTGGTAAATACATAAGATCTGAATGCTATGAGATACTTTATAGACAACATCAAGACTTATGCCAGTGTCAACAAAAAAGGCAGGGCATTACAGATATACGTGCAACAGTTTGACCGACATCTGATTGCTGACGAATGTTCTTTGGATGCACTGAAGTGTGACATCGAGCACCAGATTAAGGTTATGAATGAGAAATACCCACGCAGCCGTCCGGTTCGGCTCGAGGTATATGAGAATGCCAAGGGTGGACAGTGGACTATTCTTGTGGAGCATGACAGCGACAGCATTGTCTGCATCATATCCTATGAAAAGGTGATGGGCTATTATACCTTGGCAGATAAGATAGATCAATTTGCAAAAATAGGACAGTGATGAGTAATGTGATTGTTTTTTTGTGGATATCACTAATTGTGATAGTGGCAGTCTTGATACTATGTGTCTGGGCAATGCGGAAAGCATCCGGATCTTACCGAATTCTCTTTCTCTTTGATATTATCGTCTTGATGATAAATATTGGGATAATAGGATTTGCAATTGGTTGTTTATCTAATATGCGGTAATATGAGAGATTTGAAAATGACAGATTTCCCGACATATCTTTGGGAGACCCTTGACGTGTATCAGGACAACAGTTACTGTTACAATATCCGCCCTGGCCAACATGTCGTTGGAGATTTATTCGACAGTTCCAGAACGAAGCTGGTATCATACAACAGAAAATCACATGTGCAGATAATCTGTGTATGCGACCCCTACAAGCCGCCTTTCTATGCGCGTGAATGTATGTATGGTGTATATTCGGCGTGGAAAGAAATCGGAGAGGACATCTTTAACCTGGAGCTGATGGGGTATTCTACCAAGCAACAATTCCCACCCCTATGTACATCACACCATTATTTTTGAATATTATGGAAAATGAATCATTTGAAAGGGCCAAAGCCATTAAGGAAGAGATTGAAAAGTGTAATTCTCTTCTTGAGTCAATTCTAAAAAGCAGCAGGGAATGTTGTGTGTATCGCGATGCCGATAGGGGTACTCGTGACATTATTGCCATCCCCCTTCCCAAGTATTGTACCCAGTACATTATTGATGGACTTTACGTAAGAAAGTGCCGGATGGAGCAGGAATTTAAAGAGTTATAACAATCTAATAACAAGAATCAGGTCAATGAAGAAAGGTCAGAAGGTACGCATCCTGCGTACCAATCAAGTAGCGACAATCGTCGAAGTGGAGTTAATTCGTAAAGGTGGCAAGGTACATCGGTACTGCCATCTGAAGACAGATGAAAAGTTATATTTGTGGTTGGATGCCTCAGAACTGGGGAGTGTGGTGGAGGAAGTGAAGGTCTCGGTAGTTGATGACCGGAACCGGGAGCTGCACTTGGCTATATGCCATGACTACTCCAAGGATAATATGAAGGTGCATCTTACCGGCAAGAATCCGGATAATCTGAAGGAAGCTTCCGGACTATATGCGAGACTGATGAACTTGTTCATTGGGAGCCTGAAGGAAACGCGGGAACTGTAGGAGCGGATAACGTCCTTGATGATATGGAAAGCCTATTGAAATATAGAATGGAAAATCTTGATTGGATAGACCGTTTCTTGGAGAAGCTTGGCGTCGACGCTTTTCTTGAGTTTGAGACGAGGGTATATAGTGCCCTCGACAAGCTCAAGGTCATGCATTACTATGATATCGGGGGCTCGGTCATACCGGAGCAGCAGGAACTATTTATCAAATTCTGTTGCTGCTATATTACCGGGCACTCTGAATACGAATTCAATGAAGACTATACACAGATATGGAGGAAAGAAAGCTATGAACAATGGAAGATGGCAACCCGATGAGGACAGATACGTCCGGGAAAATGTCAATAAGAAGACATTGGAACAAATGGCGGAGCATTTGGGAAGATCCGCATTGGCTGTACAGTTATATATGCACCGGAAGCATATTGTAGTGGGACAAACAGTCAAGCGGAATCTGGTGCAGGAGATTCTCCGACTGAAATTCCGGCATCCGGAAAATTTCATGCCCAACCGTGCCTTCTACCAGGAGGTAGGCATCAACCAGATGCGCTGGTGGGATATTTTCTATGGCCGAAAAAATATAAACCAAGAAGAATATATCGCGTTGTCGAAGTATTTCGGCATAACACTGGAGGAGGCATTCGCAGCGCGTCAACTTTGCATATTTGAAGAACAATGATTGATGACGAATTAAAACAGAGAATAAAGGATGCCAACGAGATTACGGACGTGATTGGCCAGTTTGTATCTCTTCACAAGAGAGGTATCAATTATATAGGGATCTGCCCGTTTCATCCAGACCGGCATCCGTCGATGACCGTCAGTCCGTCAAGACAGACATACAGGTGTTTCGTCTGCGGCAAGGGAGGGGATGTCATCCAGTTTGTCCAGGATCATGAGAACATGTCATTCAACGAGGCTGTCACCTGGCTGGCTGGCCGTGCGGGAATCTCTCTCCCTGAACGGGTGATGTCCGACGAGGAAACGGCCAGGGTAAAAGAACGTGAAGCGCAGCGTATAGCGATGAAAGGCGCCGCATTCTTTTTCGAGAAGCATCTTCCGGAGGCGCAACTTTATCTGCATGACAGAGGGTTCAGCCTGGATGACAAAGTCTTGAAGGATTTCAGAATTGGATATGCCCCGGCAGGCAACCTGGCTAAAAAGGAGATGCTTGCAGCCGGATTTTCCGAACAGAAGCTGCTTGAGACGGACATCCTGAAGAGAAGCGAGAAGAACTTCACCTTCGACACTTTCAAGGACCGCATCATGTTTCCCTATTTTGACATCAAGGGCAACATAAACGGATATACCGGACGCTGGCTGACCCTGCAGGAAAACACCGGCAAGTACGTCAATACCGGGGACACGCCGTTGTTCAAGAAAGGCACTCACCTTTTCGGTCTGTACCAGGCACGTACTGCCATTGCAAGGTATGATTGTGCGTATATAGTCGAAGGCCAGTTCGATGCCATGTCCATGCACAAGTTCGGTGTCTGCAATACCGTTGCCACCAGCGGAACTGCACTGACTCCGGAACAGATACAGCTGCTTGGCCGGTTCACCCATCGCGTGATACTTGTATATGATGCGGATGCAGCCGGGCTGAAAGCGTCACTGGCCAACTGTGAGGCTTTCCTGCGTGCGGGTTTCCAGGTCAGTGCAGTTCCGCTTCCTGAAGGGAAAGATCCTGATAATATTGCCCAGGAGCAGAAACTTGAAACCGGAAAATGGCTTGCAAACCGGGAACAGAATTTCCTTCAATATTTTGCCATCTCCTTACGAGGCAAGAATCCCGGAACCGACCCAAACAGAGAGGAAGAGGCAATGCAACGGCTTTCAACCCTCATATCTGTCATCCCTTCGGAAACGCTTCTTCTCAAGTGCATAGAGATAATGGCCGGGATTTTCGGCAGCAACACGGAAGTCATCCAGCGGAAAGTGAATTCCATCTTGCGGCAGCGGAAGACAGCTTCCATCAAGGAGAAAGACAAGATGGCTCCCGGTATATATGGTATCGATATGATTGCGGAGGCACGTAGCGGGAATGAGCCTTGCATCCTGACATCGAATTATCAGGAGTTCCTCACCTTGTATGGAGATGCCCCCATAGCATACGTCCATGGCATTCCTGGAATGAACGACATACAGCAGTTGCGTCAGGCAAGCCAGATGTTCACCTCTGACAGCGATGGCCTTACCATTGCAAAGGACGGTACGGAATCCGGTTACCTTGCCGGATTATCCGCCATTTTCCGTGCCGGGCTCTCCAATATCACCATAACGGTCGAACGGGATGTCCAGGATGATAATGATGAGGAAGGAAGTGACGACGAGGAAAATATGGACGGGGAGGCAAACGATATCATCGAGACTTTCAATTTCGCGAAATTCTATGTATTCCTGCACAAATCTTTTTTTAAGACCTATAATGGCGAGCGTGCTCCCTATATCGAACGTTGTGCCGAAATAATCAGCTACGCGGAAGATTCGGTACGCATCATCAACTTTACCTACTTTCAGAATTGCCTGGGTCTGACCAAGCAAGCCCTGAATGAAATACTCAAGCCCTATCTGGCCAAACGCAAGTCACGCATGGCCATCAATGCACAACGGACGGACGATGACTATACTGAAGAGAATTATGACCCGGACGAACTTCCCCGTTATGTCCAGGACAATCCGGAATATCTGCAGATGTTCCAGCAATGCAATTACTATCCGAAGTTAAACAAGCAGGGGGAACCGGTATGCTACCTTTTCAAGAATGAGAAGTCCGGCCATACCATGGTAGGTGATTTCTATATGATTCCACTTTTGCATATTTACTCGGACAACGACGAGGAAAACAAGCGTGTCCTTAGAATAAACCGCCGTTATTACAAGACACCGCTTTACATTGAGGTGAATTCCAAAATCCTGGCCAAGAAAAGCACTATTGAGGAGAAGCTGATTATGCTGGAAGCAGTCAACTTCACCAATGGTGAAGAGAAACATTGGACTAAAATACGTGAATATATGAGCAGACATTATGTTACTTGCACAGAGGTTTCCACATACGGGAACCAGCAAGAAGACGGTTTTTCCCGACGGGAAGACCAGCAGTTTTTTGCCTTCGCCAACGGCATCTTCCATGTTGTTGACGGAATACCGAGATTTGATGCGGTAAATGAGCTTGGAGTGGTCACTCACAATGGCCGGAATTATTATCTGCCGGCATTCTCCACCATATATGCCGGTTCCGGCAAGCAGTCCGACAAGTACGAACTTATTTCACAGCTTGTCTATAAGGAAATCCCTATAGACAAACGTTGCACTTTCGACGAATGGGCCTCACTGATGGACCGTGTATATAAAATCAACGACAACGGGAAATGGGCCATTCTCTTTGCCATCATGTGCGCTTTCCGAAGCAATATACACTGCATAGACCGTTTGTTTACAGCGCCATTCTTTATGGGACCGATGTCATCCGGAAAAACACAGATTGCGATATCCATCCGTTCCCTATTCATATCTCCCAAGATACCGATTTTCAACCTGAACATCGGTACCGATGCCGCCATGTCCACATTGATGAGCACTTTCCGGGATGTTCCGGTTGTCCTTGATGAATACAACAATAAGGATATATCAGATATAAAGTTCCAGGCACTTAAAGGAATAGTATATGATGGCGATGGAAGACAGAAGCGTAAAGGCACATCCGGCAAGGAGATAGAAAACGACAAGGTGTACGCGCCGGTTGTCATTTGCGGCCAGGAAACTCCCCAACGTGATGACAATGCACTCATGTCACGTATTATAGTCTGCGAAGTCCCCAAACCGAAAAACCGAACCCAAGAGGAAGTGGAGCTTTTCAACAAACTCAAGGATATAGAGGATCCGGCCAAAATCGGGTTGTCGAATGTCCTCTTTGAAGTCCTTCAGCTGCGTTCGCTGGTAATGCAGCATTTCCGGGCACTGAAGCAGAAATCCTATGATGAATTGAAGCAGGCGCTGATAAATGCCGGTGAGATTGACCGCCTCATGAAGACTGCATCATTGTTTCTGGCGACATGCAGACTGATTGAGGATTATACAGAATTGAAATTACCGTTCACCTATGAGGAGTTTTTTAAAATAGCCTGCGATAAAATCAAATTTCAGGTGGAACTGATTTCCAAGACGGATAAGCTGGCCACATTCTTCAAGGCTATGGATGTGATGATTGATACCAAGGCTATCAGAGAAGGCAGGGACTTCGCCATTGATACACCGGAACGAATCACCATCAAGCTGCCCGGAGGAGAAAAAAAGGAGGTTCCTATTCCTGCAGGAACCCGTGTGTTATTCCTACGCGTCAGTACCATCTATACGCAGTACGCACGTTCTTCTTATAATCAGGAAGACTCAACGCAGTCGACCATCGAGCAGAACCTCCGCTCCCATCCCAGTTACCTGGGCTTTGTCCATGCACGCCGGTTCAACTGGTATGAAGTCGTGGAGGTACCACGCGGCGGTTTCGAGGAAGATACTCCCAATGAAACCGGAATTCCGGTAAAGCTCAACAATGACATGGTGCGTAAAGTTGAGAAGAAGTGTACCAATTCCAGTTGCATAGCTATCAACTACGAAATTTTCAGAGAATTATATAGCATTGATTTGCAACGCGGTTCGGAAGAATCCCGTGTTGACGCTAATCCCGACAATGATCCTATTGGAGCAATCGGTGCCCCCCAAGAGCTGAAGTTCTGATTTTTATTATAAACTTTAAAAAACGAGTTATGGAAACAAAAATTATTACGAGAGTGAACAATGTGGACATCGTCTCTACGAGTGACGAACAACTGGTGCCCATCCGACCGATATGCGAGGCACTGGGCATTGATGCAAACGGCCAAAAACAACGCATCGAACGGAATGAAATACTCGGTCCAGTTGCGTGTATGATACACGCAACTGGAAAGGATGGAAAGACGTATGATATGTATGCCATTCCCTACATGTACATCTTTGGCTGGCTCTTCTCCATCGACACGTTCAAAGTCAGCGAAAATGCCAGAGAGGCCGTCCTGCGTTATCAGACGGAGTGCTACAAAGCATTGTTCGAGCACTTCACCGAGCCGCAAACCTTCCTCAAACAGAAACAGGAGGTCATGGAGAAGAAAGTGACCGAGTACCAGGAGTGCCAGCGCCGCTTCAAGGATGCACAGAAACTGATGAATGAGGCAAAGTCTGAACTGAATCAGGTGATGAAGCTCACCATCGAGGACTGGAGGGCGAACAACCGCCAGTTGAATCTACCGTTCACAGCTGAAGAAATGACCAGGGAAACGGAAAAGGTCACCGGAGAATAAGAACCAAAAGATTGCCAACTTTTAAAACGAACAGATTATGGAAACAAAGATTATTGCAAGAGTGAACAATGTAGATATAGTATCTACGAGTGACGAACAAATGGTACCCATCCGCCCTATCTGCGAGGCGTTGGGCATTGCTTACGAGAGACAGACGACCAAGATAAAAGAACATCCGATTCTCTCTTCAACTGTTACCCTGAGGGTAATGGTTGCCGCCGATGGAAAACAGCGAGA
The DNA here is from genome assembly GCF_902825465.1 of Bacteroides sp. Marseille-P8574. Classification (NCBI taxonomy): domain Bacteria; kingdom Pseudomonadati; phylum Bacteroidota; class Bacteroidia; order Bacteroidales; family Bacteroidaceae; genus Bacteroides; species Bacteroides sp. Marseille-P8574. The sequence goes on along the minus strand of NZ_CADEBE010000002.1, from coordinate 184,664 downwards.
AATGTTGTGCCTTCCATTGGAATTTATCTTCGGTTGGCTTTTTACAATAAATCCGGCCAATGTAAACGAAGATGCAAAACCTACGTTAATAAAATACCAGCACGAATGTTATCATGCCCTGTTCCTGCATTTCACCGCCCGTGCCCAATTTGTAGAACAAAAGCAAATTGAGATAGACCGCCAACTTTCGATTGTAGATGATGCCAAAGAACACTTTCGCACTGCAAAGAATATACTTTCGGAGGCCGAGGCCAAACTAAAACAATTGCGTTCATTGACAATGAATGATTACGATATTGAGAGTAGGCAATTGAAAATAGATTTCTAAAAAATAATCCGGGCAGAATGCCGCACAATTCAAAAATAATCGCTATGTTTGCAATGCTTATCATACATAATCCAACAAATGCGGGCAGCGAGCTTGCATTTTCGGTGCAGGCATTTTTTATGCCCGGACATATTGTGTACCATATATGGTATCCGTGTACCCCCGTGTGGAGCGTTAATGCGCCCACAGCATTTGTTGGATGTGATAAGCAGCGGGAAGGGCACGGATACTTTCATTTTAAAAACTTATTGTTATGCTTGACAATGCAAAAGTTTCCACCGCTGCCAACAACAGCTTTAGAACGTCCGCCCACGAAACGGGTATCAACATCTCCACACTCACCCCTTACGAGTATTTCCACAGTATGGGAATTGATTTGCAAGGTTTCTCCATCCGTATTCTTGGCAAGCGCCGTAAGAACGGTGTTGCCATCACCGGTGTGTTCAATATCAGTGGCATCTACTATACGGTCGGTGCTGAAGACTATGAGCACTTGCTGGTCGATTTGCTGGAACGATACCGGGAGAAACGTGCTTACCATAAGAGGTGCCGGGAACGGAAACGTGAGCGGAACATGCTTTCGTTCATCAACCGTTATCCGGATGCCATGGTACTTCCGGCATACTTTTCTTGACTTGCACCTTTCACATCAACTTTATGCTTTATTCCCGGTGGCCGCCCCATCGGGAATAAATGCTTTTTTATATTCCGATTTACGGACATTTCGTTCGGTTTCATCCTCCTGGTATCTTATGATACTTCCCTACTCCATCCCCCGGACCCCCTGGAATAAAAAGATAAGCAATATAGAGGGAGTTTTGAAAGGAAAATATTTCAAAAGAGGCGTCCAACAGTCCAACAGTCCAACAAGAGAAAGAATTTTAAAATGTAACTCTCTGTTGTATAGTAGTATATATTTTCTATTTAATCATATATATATACTACAATGGCGTTGTCTTGTTGGACGCTGTTGGACGTGTTGGATTGCCATTTTTCAACCATCCAACTGGCTCCGTCCAACAAAAACGGCAAAAAATGCGGCTTGTTGGACGTGTTGGACGTCCTCCAACAGTATTTTCTTTATAGTAAATTTGTATAACTAAATAATAATCAGTAACTTTAATAATGCTGTTGGACTGTAGGACAGTTGGAAGCAAAAATAAACAAAAACGGTTTCAAAAAAATTTTTTAAGGAAATGAGCATGATTACGACGAGTATTTCAATTACACCTTACCTGGCTGAATATCTGCGTGGAAAGTACAACAACGGTGCGGATGAACCTTTCCGTATTCCTGACAATACGGACTTGTACCATGTGATATGGACGCTGATGTCGCGGCGTCATCAGAACCAGTCTCCCATAGATGACGGTAATCTGACTATCATACTTCCGGAGAGGCGTATCGGTAAGGATCCGGAAATATACAACTATCTGTCTCCACGGTCGGCCAAAATCATAGAAACGGAAATACGCAGGATGTTCAACCGGGAACTTCATACGGCAATGGACGAGAACGACTTGAACGGGCATGAGTTGAACAATCTCGATATCGTTCACAATTTCCTATGTGCGTATTGCATAGACAGCATCAGTGAGGATGCGTTGCTGAAGAACTTCTATCGGTGGCGGGAGAACATCCGCAAGCGGAAAAAACGCCGCGAATATAAAAAGAAGTTAAAAAACGGCTAAAAAATCACCGACCGAACTATGCGTTTTGTCCCAAAATGGCGGACAAAATGTCCTATGTATGGCGAACTTGTTGAATTACAAATAAATATCCTAATATGAAAGAACTTTCCATTCAGATTAAAGTCTATCCGGTGAGTAACATGCGCCAGGATGTCTATCGGTTCATGGCCGATGAGTTTGAGTTTACTCCGGTACCGGAATCTTCAGAGGCGGGCCGCTGTTTCAATTGCAATAAAGATATAAGCATAAGCCTTCCTCCATCCGGAGTGATGAAAGACTTCCTGGCTGGCAGGTTCTGCATTGTCGAGTTCACTGACACCAGGCACCGGAGTTTCCGGATCGGGGACAAAAAAATACCCGCCATTGTCTCGATATCCCCCAATCTGAATTCGGCAACTCTGAAAATTGAATGCAAAATGCTCAGTTCCCCGCTATTGTAGCGTCCTTCACCCCTTTCTGCAGGCTGCCTATCTTCGCTGAAAAGATACGCAATGAACAGAACTTATCTACGCCAGCTTCTTACTTTAAATATACACCGGCTTCTTATCACGGCAGAGGGCTTGTCTTCTGCCATGATAGAGGCTTTTCCATTGGTGCCCGCTGACAGTCTGCAGCCGACATCCTTTTTCTTCAATGAAAATCCTCCCACATATAAAGAGACATCGAAAAAGGCCCTTTCACTTCTTCAGCAGGAAATGAAGGCCCGTTCAGAACTCCAGGGGATAACCGTCACCGATGACTTCTCTTCTGACGAACTTCCTGAAGGCAGTATCGCCTATCACCGTATCTGGGGATTCATCACCTCAGATTGTCAGTGGTATTTCTCCTCCAAGCAGTTCGAACGGGACCTGCTTGCGGCAGAAGCCAATCCGGCCATAACCTGCCATTTCCTGCATGTGAACTCTCCGGGAGGGGAAGCATGGTATATGGACAGACTCAGTGAGACGATGCGCTCACTCGGCAAGCCCGTCATGACATTGGTGGAGCAGTGCAACTGTTCGGCCAGCTATTATATAACCTGCCATTCCAGTTTCATTGCCGCACTCACGGCCTATGATACCATCGGCTGCATAGGAACCATGATTTCCACTTGTAACTATGACGGATGGTTCGAAAAGATGGGTCTCAAACTCATCCAGGCCAAAGCCACGAAATCAGACCTGAAGAATAAAAAGACGGATGACTTGCTCAGAGGGAATCCGGAACAGTATATCAAAGAAGAACTGGATCCACCCAATGAACAGTTCCTTGCCGCCGTTCTTGCGTCCAGACCGCAACTGGGCAGCCTGCCGGAAGACGACCCGGTATTCCGTGGTGAAACGTTCGATACTCCGCATGCCATCGATAAAGGGCTGGTTGACGCCTCCATGACTTTTCCCGAAGCTGTGGTCAAGGCTGTAGAGCTCGGTCGCAGCTATATGGAGATTGAGAATATAAAAAGAAGTGCTCTCAACTATTTATAACTTAACTTTTGTTTATCATGAATTTAAAGGAAAGAATTCAGACCGTCCTGCAGAAACTGAATCTGCTGGACAAAGCGAAAGCCAATCAACTGACCCAGGAAGAATGGGGACAGATAGTCAACTCCTATAATCAGGAGTACCAGTCTATCCTTCAGGATGACTTGGCTGCAGACCAGGCGGCGCAACGGCAAACGGTTGCCGTCACCCAGGAACAGATTGACCAGGTACAGTCCATTCTTGGAAGTATCGTCAATCCGGTACAAACCAATTCAACAGCCACGGAAGAGGAAAATAGTGGGAATGGACCGGTGCAGACCATTTCACAGCCAGCCAACGGTGAAGGCCTGGTGCAACTGGCCACCGCTGTGCAGAGCCTGGTTGACAATATGAACAACCGCGCGGAGGATGATATCCCTTCCCGGACAGTGACAGCCGCTTCCATCATGTTCACGGGACCGGCAGACCGTTCCCGGTATCTTTTCGGTATCGAAAACCAGATGTTCTCCATGTCCGAACGTTGGAACAAAATTGCTGTCAATCCGGCCTCCGCTTCTTCTTACGGTCCATGGAATGAAGAGATTGAAGGGGCCGCTTTCCGTCGCCAGGCCGTTACTTTCTCCCGTTCACTGCAGCAGCGTTACGATTATCTGCACAGAAACGGAATGCTTGACGCCAAACGTCTGGCAGCCGGAGAATTCAGTACGAACTACGAAGGGGTGGATACAGCCGGTGTGGGCAACCAGTATGTGGTTCTGCGTCAGGACTATTTGATTGCCCGTGTACTCTCAGTCCGCGACCTCACGCAGTATTTTCCCGTCCGCTATGGAATTCAAGACCATGACCTCGTGTTCAATGCCTTCTTCTCCGAAGTTTCCCAAGCTTACCAGCAGGGTGAAATCTGGAAGGGTGACATGAAGCTTGAGAACGAGATGGGTCATGTGGATGATGCGATGATCAAGCTCAAGTTCGGTCCGATGAAAGAACTGGAGCGCATGTACATCGCTTATCTGAACAAGGAAGGCTCCGATCCTATCAAGTGGACCATGATCGAGTTCTGCATCCTAAACTCATTGGAAACTGCGCAGGTGGAGCAGAATAAACGCCGTATGCGGGGTATCTATGTCAAGCCGGAAACGGGTGTCGCAGGCAGTTACTTGAACGCATCGACCGGAATCATATACACACTGGTCCGCTACATGCATGAGTTTAAGATTCTTCCCCATGACGATGAGTCCTATCGCAGCTACACGGCTTCCAACATGTTGGATTCCGTTCAGGAGTTTGTCGGCGATGTGGTGGCATCCTGCACAGAAGACATGGATCTTGACCGCCACGTCCTCTATCTGAATAAGACCCATCTTCCCTGGTGGATTAAGAATGTCCGCGCCAAATATGGAAAGGACATTGATTTTTCCGGTCCGGACAGTTACCGCAATGTGGTACCTGACACAAATATGCGTATCATCTGGTTGCCTTACCTCGGTCAGCTTCCCCTCATGTTCATGGATGTTCCGGGCAACCTCCAGTTCCTGGAATTCGTACCGGGCGAGATGCTCTCTATCAAGGTGAAAGAGGACATGGAACTGGTAAAGGCATGGTCCACCTGGAAAGAAGGCACCGCCGCTTCGTTCACCGGCCGCCGTTTTGACAGCCTGGAAAAACTGAAGGCCAACAATTACGAATGGCAGCAGATCTTCATAAACAAACCTACCGTCGATATGGCAGCGGACGCGACCACTGTCGATGCTTCAAAGGGATTCTGGCAGATAACAGCGGCCAACACTGGAACCAAAGCGATTACGGATATTACGAATGCCAAAGCCGGTGTAGCCTACATTATTGAATGTGGTAGTACCGAGAATGCCACTACCATCGCCAAGTCGGACAAGTTTGCCGACATTACGGAAGCTTATACTCCGACCAAAGAGGGTGACTATATCATGGTAATCCTGAACAGTAAGGGTAACTTCCTGGAACTGGAACGTCAGGTAGGCGGTGTACGCAAGGTGAACGCTGCACTCCAGCCCAACATTCCTGGAGTCAGATAATTGGTTGTCTATAAGAACAGATTGTTTTCAGGTAGCGCGGGGCGGGTCCACTTAAGCCCGCTCCGTTTTTTATAACTTAAAAATTAAAATTGTATGAAAGCAAAAAGAATTTCAAATCCTTTCCGTAAAGGGAACCAGGCCGCCCGTAAGATGCAGGTCCGTTTTTTCCTTTCGCTGATGGTGCTTCTGGCACTCGTGTTTATTCTTGACATGGTCATGTCTCCCGGTTCTGTGCTGGGAATTTACGGATTTTCCGGTACCACACTGGCCGCCATGATGGTCATCGGTGACGTGGACGATGTATCCGACCGTAAGACGCACGGCTCGAATATAGCCTACAAGATTTACCTGGTGGATGTCGACCAGATAAATTCCGATGTACCCTTTCCGCTTCCAAACCAGCAGCGTGAGATAAGCACCATCCCGATGAAAGCCGGACAATACATGAAGTACTTTGCGGCGCACGATATTCCCACCTACACTTCAACCGGTGAGAAAGGTGACATTACCACCAGCGGTACCAACACTTTTGTTGCCGTCATGGGCGGCATGCGTGACCAGCTGCTCGATTTCATTGAACAGCATGCCGGAGGCAAGTTCATCATCCTTTTCAAGGAAGTGGGCGATGCGCAGTGGTACATTCTCGGCAACTATGACCGTCCGATGGTACTCTCCTCCTTCGAGTCCAAAAATGACAAGGACGGGCGTTATGTAACCTATACCTTCACACGTACAAGCATTGACCAGTACTACAAGTATACGGGCGATATTGTCCGTGCTCCGGCAGCGGCTCACACGGCTGGCGCAACGGCACTTGCCATTAAATCCACCAACAACCGTTATACAATCCCCGATGGTAGTGAAGGCACATACGCCATTTCCACCGTCAGCGGATTGACAGCCAATGATAAGGGACGTTACATCACACTTGAGGGTACCGGTACCGACAAGGCGGCCACCATTGCCGACGGCAACAGCTTTGTACTGGAGGACGGCGCCACCTGGACAGCCAAGGCAGGTTCTTCCATCACCTTCATGGTGCTTGATGCCTCTACACTTGTCGAGGTATCCGGCAGCCGAGTGCAGACAGCTTAGTAAAAACAACTTCTTACAAGCCTGCATAATTCCTTTATAGGCAGCGTGTTGGCTTGTAAGACTTAAATCTGTATGTTATGTATAGTTTCAAAGAAAAGAAGACACATTTCGTGGCTCTCCGGAATCCGGATGTGGCACAATATGACCTTGAGTTACTGGCTAAAGAAATTCCTGGATTTCCGCAGCTTGCCACATTCTCACGCAATCCCAAACGTTATGCCGATGATATCCTTTATGCACTGTTAGATTGTGCCACACGTGAGAAAATACGTGAGTATCGCCGGGCTATGATTGCAAAAAAGGCAAAAGAGGCTGAAGATGCCGGAGAAAGGAAAACAGAAAGTTCTGCTACGAAAAAGACGGCCGAAAAAAAACAGCAAATACCCAAAGGGGAAACAACACATACTGAAGAGACCAGTCCACATGATGACGTGGAAAAGCCTGAAACAACTCCGGCTGACAACTCGGCAGAAGAGTTGAAACAAGCGCTTGAGGAAGCGGAAGCCCGTGCTGAAGAAGCCGAACAGCGTGCCGATGAAGCGGAGGAAGCCAGGGATGAAGCGGAAGCCCGTGCCCAGGAGACTGAGCAGGCGCTGGAAGAAGAGAAAAAAAAAGAGCCGGCCAAGGTTCCGGTAAAGTCCAAAAGCAAGAGGAATACCCGCAAATCGACTGGGACAACCTCTTCGACCCGCAAGTCCAAATAGCCACACTCATCTACAACGACCGTGTGGTCACTTGGAAACAGATGAAGCAGCTCGACGAAAGTCTGGAAAGAAAACCGCAGAAGCGTGACATCATGGACATGGTGGAACTGCGTATCCGTAATCTCCAGGCATTCGATGAGCTGCAATCGTTCAACGACACTGGGAAGTTCCTCTACATTCATCCGCTCATAGCCCACCAGTCAGAGAGAGCACAACTGGAGAAGCTGCTGCGGACGGACCCGCAGGAGTTCCTGCGCCTGCATAAGAATGTGACGGACAATATCCGCAGATACGAATGTTACCTGAAACGCGCTGACAGGCAAAACAAGCGCACCCAAGACAAGGAAAATCTCCGACGTCACCGTGAACGGGAATCACTGTTCAAAGCAATATTGCAAAAATTCAATTCGAAGTAAAATGGAAAAGCTGATAGAAGTATTTAATTTGGGTGGTTTGCCTACTGCCCCGCTGGATTCGTTCTTGGAGCTTCAGGAAGACTTCAAGAAGTCTGATCCTGACAAATTATCGAAACTGCAGATGCTTATCATCACCCGTGGTTTCAAGTATGCATTCAAAGCCTGGCAGGATCCGGATGGAAAGCTCTGGATTATCGATGCCCATCAGAGACGGAAGGCACTGCTTGCATTGCGCAAGTCCGGGTTTACAATACCGGAAATACCTTATGAACCCATTTTTGCGGCAGACAAGAAAGAAGCGGTAGAGGAAATCGCAGCCTATAATTCCGAGTTTGCCACCAGGAATCCGGATACCCTGCTGTTCAAAAAATATAATATAGATTCTGACACCCTGCAGCGCTTCAACCTGGGTTATGAGGTCAAGACCACTGATTTCGGGCAGGTTTCCCCCCTTTTTGCCCAAGAACATGAGTCGGAAAGTGTGCAGGAAGATGCCATTGATTTTAATGTTCCTGCATCTGAAGATACTGTAATTGCCAGACCCGGCGATATATGGTTGCTCGGTAACCATCGTCTGATGTGTGGTGATTGCCGTTCCAAATCGGACATCACGGCGCTGATGGACGGACAGCATGCGGACTTGTGCGTCACAGACCCACCGTACAACGTGAACTATGAAGGCGGTACAGAGGAGGAACTCACCATCCAGAACGATTCCATGGAAAACGACTTGTTCGCCACCTTTCTCAGGCAGGTGTTCTCTGTCATGTTTGCCGTACTCAAGCCGGGAGGATCCTACTATATATTCCATGCGGACAGTGAAGGCGAGAATTTCCGGGCTTCTCTCAGGAAAGTGGGATTCAAGATTGCACAATGCTGCATCTGGGTAAAGAATACTATGGTGATGGGACGCCAGGATTATCAATGGCAGCATGAACCTTGTCTCTATGGCTGGAAACCGGGTGCCGGACATCAATGGAACTCCGACCGTAAGCAGACTACTGTCTGGAATTTCGACAAGCCGCAGCGCAATGCCATACATCCGACAATGAAGCCCATAGCCCTTATGGCATATCCAATATCCAACTCCAGCACTCCCGGTCAGATAGTCCTCGACATCTTCTCCGGATCCGGTTCTACACTCATGGCATGCCAGCAGATAGACCGTATCTGTCATGCTATGGAGATAGACCCGAAATATGTTACAGCCACCATTCACCGGTACCGCGCCATGTTCCCTGAACAGCCCGTCCAGTTAATCCGGAATGGAGAAATTCTTTCTGTTACAGATACCCAATCCTTGTTGAAATGAAAAAGGAACTCACTCTAACTTCAGACACTGATAAAGCCGTCCTAATAGGCGATGAATATGTATCCCAAGTGCGTACTTTCGGTGCTTTGGGATACACTCCCCACCGTATATGTACGCTTCTCGGCCTGCGTGGAAAGGAAAGGACGGCACTGACAGTCCGCTTGTTGATGCCCGGAGATGTATATTACGACGCCTACCGTAACGGTTGTGCCCTGGGAGAATACAATATCGATGCCGAACTTGCCAAGAAAGCCGAGACCGGTGATGTGTCGGCCATTGAGACCTTGGAAACACGTAAGCAGGAACGGACAGTCAAAGACTTAAGAAACCAACTCTTTGGAATATGACCAGACTCGACACCCTTGATAAGATACATCCGGACTTGATATCCGCATTCCTCACCACCGGGAAGTGTGATGGCATTCCTGCCGATGTGCAGTTATTCCTCAAGCAGCTGCAATGGGCGGCGGAGATTTACGAATACGAGCGTAACATCACCCGTGCCGCCAAGCAGCTGCGCCAGCGCATCAATGCCCAGCAGCAGATAAATGTGGATGAACGTACATGTAAGGCACGCATTTATGCGGCCATCAATTACTTCAATATTGACAACAATGTGTCCATCAAGGTGTGGGAGTCCAACTATGCCGACAAGTACGAGGATCTTGCCAAACTATGTGCGGCTGCCGGTGACTACAAGACCCAGGGCAAGTGCTATGCCGCCGCCCTGGAGTGCCGTCGCCGTGCCGCCGAGATTGCCGAAGCCGACCGTAACCTGGGGATCGTCTTCCTAATATCTCCCGAACTTACTCCGGAAGACCTGGGATATAGCAAGGCCTCCCTGAAGGAGATTGCCTCCAAGCACAATCAAGGCTTCTATCTGAACTTGATAGAGAACCTTCCCATCGAGAAAGCCGAGAAGAAGCGTCTGCTGCGCGATGCGGATATTGAGGAAGCTGAATACGAAGAACTTAATGAAGAGTAAGATGGAAACTGATATTGAAACCACTTCCCAGTTTGAGGAATACTACATGAACCAGATGCAGATACTGGTCAATGTCATCGATGCCAACAACATATTTGCCGAAGTGGCGCGTGCAGGTGGCAAGACGGAAGGTATCACCGGCCCACGTATCATCCGTGTGGCCAATGACATGCCAGGCGAGCTGTCGTTTCTGGTACATAAGACCTACGTTGCCCTGATGACGAACGTATGGCCCAACCTTCAGGCTTATTTCTCCAGGGAAGTCACCGTAGGTGGGAAGGTACGTTCCATGCTGGAGTATGGCATCGATTATGTGGTGGGCGAAAATAAGCTCCCTTCTCATTTCCGCAAGCCCCGATATCCCATATCCTACCCCAAACACAGTGTCGTTTTCCGGGACGGCCATCACATCCAGTTGGTAAGCTCGGACCAGCCGGAGTCCGTTGCCGGACGCTCTGCCGTCCACGCCATCATTGAAGAGATGAAACACAACAAAGGGGAGAAATTGAAAACCCGCTTGTTCCCTTCCCTCCGTGGTGCCAGTGCCGAAATACGCCGGTCACCTTATTACCAAGGAATCACGGGCGTATCCGATACCGCGCGTGTGGACCTCGGCGAAGATGACTGGTTCGAGGAATATGAGAAAAATATGGATACGAAACTGATGGAGGAAATATCTACAGTTGCGCTTCATGTAAATGCAGCTATCTATCAGAAATACAAACTTATAAATTCCCAACGGGAAACTACAAATCCCGTTACCCTTGAACGTATCCGTCTTGAAATCATCAGGCAGGATCGCATCATATCCTTATGGCAGCCCCGCCTGGCGGACATGCGCCGTAACGCCACGTTGTACGTCCGTGCCAGTTCCTTCTGCAACAAGGATATTCTCGGTCCGAAGTTCTTCAAGACGCAGCTTGAGACCTTGGATATGGACGAATTCCTCACTTCCATCTGCGCTATCCGCCATAAGGAGGTTATCAATAAGTTCTTCGCCAACTACAACAAGGAGAAACATCAGTATGCAGACAGCTATATTTATGAATCCATTCTACGACTTGACCTGCGGGAACATTTTCTACTCACAGCCCGCTATTTGAAGCACTACAACAAGCGTGACGAGCTACTGGTAGGATATGACCCCGGCCACTTTTCCAGCCTTGTTGTCGGGCAGGAAAAGGAATACGGCCGTCAGCTCCGTATTATAAAGGAACTCTATTGCTGTTACCCGGATGAACAGCCCGAACTCGCCCGTCAGTTCTATGAGTTTTTCGGTGCTGATTCCCAGAATAAGCGTATCATTCTCTACCCTGACCGTGCCGGGAACAAACGCCGTGAGGAACTGGAACAGATAACCACCGACAGCCGTGCCCTGAAACGTGAGCTGGAAAGTTATGGCTTTGAGGTGGAACTGATGAACGAAGGGCAGGCCACCGTATATCATTGGCAACAGTTCAAGTTATTGCTTCTTATGTTTGGAGGCCGGAGCAATGCCTTGCCGGAAATTTTGATAGACGAGAACGAGTGCAGGAACCTTTGCAGTGCCATTATGCTGTCACCGTTGAAAAAAACGGAAGGTCGCATCGAGCTGGACAAATCATCGGAAAAGAAAGTGCCTCTCAAGAACCAGGCCGGACTGACAACGCAGCTTCCCAGTGCCCTGATTTATCTTCTTTTCGGGCGTTATGGAAACAAAGTGTTGAGTGAATTATCGTCCATGCCGGACAATTTACCTGATAATTTGGCTATATAACGGCTGTTTTTCACTATAAAAATAGTCAGTATAGATACAATAATGGTATCGTTTGACATTAAAACAAACGCTTTTTGTTTGGAAACCAAACTTTTATGCTTTTGAAAAAGGAAAGCGTTTTCTTCGTGAGGCGCTGTTCAGCACGCACCGCTGAGTCTTGGAGTTGCAAGGCATGCTCCTGCATTCTCTGGAAATATGACGGAGGGTGCTTCCCGTCCTTTTTCCCGCAGTAGAAACCTGCTACTTTCGGGCATGGAAATGACAATGACCGGTATTCAAGCGATGCAATGGGCCAAGGAGATATCAAAACTGCCTGACGGCTGTTTTACCATTGCCTTCTTCCCGTGTTCCAGGCATAAGGGGGAGGCATCAACCACATTGACAGTTAAAGAAGGATGCAGATGGCGTACTCAACTGCCTGAAGAAAGATTCAGTATAGACAGTGACAACTTCTTTCTGTTTACAGACGCAGACGGGGTCCCCAAGATGTGCTACCGTATTCTCATCAGGTACATGGGCTTTCCTCAAGATGGTTTCAAACTTCATAAAATAGATTGGTTATGAGTAAAAGCAATCTCAAAATGGTAGGCAACTTCGGTTGCTATCTTGACGATGACAATGTAATATCCTTCCAGATTGGAGACAGGCCAATGGCTTCAGTCCTGGAACCGGACCCGATGTTCCCCCTGAGTGGAGGAAGTCTTCCGGATACGCAGTGGCAGAGCATCCAGGGATTCCAGGTGTGCAGCCGTGGCTTCAACAACATGAAATGCGAGGAAGTCGCGTCCGACATAAAGAAGAACCGGCTTCTGCCGAGATTGATTACCAAGCAGGTCAACATGCTGTATGGTCATGGGCTTGCCGTGTACAAGCCGGCAATCGTGGACGGGAAACTTCAGAAACAGTGGGTTGACTGTCCGGAAATCATGGACTGGCTCAACAGTTGGGAACAGCGCGGTCTTGAATCGGGTTATAAGGAAGTGGCCAAGTCAATCATCAAGAACTACTACTATTTCAGGGACTGTTTCGTAAAGTGGCGCTTCACAAAGGGAAAAGCAAGAGGGACGATGCCCGTTGCCGGCCTTGAATCCATGGAGAACAGACATTGCCGGCTGGCCACCACCAAGAAGGATGTGGCGACAGATGTTGTCTACTACCGGGATTTCCGCTACATTGCCGTAGGGCGTTGGGGGTATGGCACCTCCACTTTCCGCATCTATCCGAAGTTTTCCTTTTCGGAGCTTGCCAATTACAGATTTGCGGCCATTTCCCATCACCGGGAAAAATCCGTGGATGAGTTCTACGGTGTGAACGAAACCCATGCCGGTACCAGGTCCTACATCAAGGGTTCCAACGATACGGCTGATTATATCAACTCCTTTTTACGTAATTCGCTTGCCGCCAAGATACACATTGTCATCCCCAATGCCTGGCTTGAGTCCAAGAGGATCCAGATAACCAAACTCTGCGACGAGAATAAACGGCGCAAGAAGAACAATGAGGAAGAACTGATGTACAATGGCATCGTGATTGGTTCGGAATTCAAGGAATCCACCCTGATAAAGTATCTGCAGTCTGAACTACGTAAGATATCCCGCTATCTGTCCGGTGCAGACAACCAGGGTAAGGCATATGCGACAATCAGCTTCAAGAACAGCCAGGGCGAAGAGGAACGCTGGAAGATAGAGACGGTTGATTTGAAATACAAGGAATATATCGATGCCTTGATATCCTATGACAAACGTGCCGATGAGGTGCTGCTGTCAAGCGTGGGACTTGACTCCTCCATATCCAGTGTCAGCAAGGACGGAGTCATATCCAAATCAGGAGCCGATGCGTATTACAACTATCTGATATACATAATGTCACTGACATCGGAAGACGAAATCTGCTCCGAACCGTTCAATATGGCCATACAGATAAACTTTCCCCATTTGTACAGCCAGGGGTACCGTCTTGGATTCTATCGCGAAGTCCCGGCACGCCAGGAAGATGTTTCACCTCAAAACAGACTAAATCAGCAACAGTCATGAGAATATTGGAAGAACTGTTTACCACCATTTCGGAATTCCGGAAGTATGCTCCCTATGCAGAGAGCAATGTCACTTTCGACCAGCTCAATTCGTCTGCCATTTCTGCAAAAAAGCAGATGGTTATCATCCTTACCAAAGATGTCTACACCGATCTGACGGCAAACGAGGGCGAACTGAAGGAGGCCCTGCGTCTTGCTATGGCCAATCTTACCATGGCCAAACAGCTCATTTTTGATGTTGTATCCAAGCGTAAGGATGATGTCGATATATACAAGCATGAGCAGGAAAGCATGCGCAGGTCGTATATCGAGAATTATTATAATGCCATGGATACTGTCATCCAGTTGCTTGACAACAGTCAGACCGTGCCCTCCTGGAAAGAAACGAGATACAAGAAGATGCTTGATGTTCTTAAAATAAAGAGTACGGAGGAGTTCGACATGCTGTATACGATAGACATGTCCTATCTGTTCTTTTTCCGGACCATACCGATCCAGAGCGAAGCGCTGGATGACGGGATATCGGCCTATTTTGAACGGGCAGAGAAAAAGGAGGAGGTATTGCGCCCGCTCAAACGATGCCTCGCCAAGCAGACCATAGCCATTGCCCTGCGGAGATTTGACATTATAGAGTTTCCACCGACAATAAGAAGTCTGTTTGACGAGTCTAAGGCAAGCAGGTCTGGGAAGGATGAGCAGGCCCGCATGCTTGAGTTGTCCGCTTCTCTGCTTGAAGAGGTGAAGCGGGAACTGGCCAATATAGATCTGCTTTTGTCAACGGACAGTTCCGGCTCTGTAGATACGAACACATCCTTTAACCGTCCGGACGACATAATAATGCTGATGCCATGTTGACAATAGATTTTATAGCAAAAGGAATGCAATACAGCATCCCCAATTCCTGGGATGGATTAACTCCTTATCACTTCCAAGCACTCATGCGTGATATACAAAAGTTTGCGGATGGAAAAATATCCGTCGGCATGGTCCGTGCGAATTATGTTTGCCGGATTATGGGATGGAATCTTCAAAAAATAAGGAATACGGATGGATGGGCAAATGTGGCCTGGCTTGCAGAGCAGGTGACATTTCCGTTCACGATTGTCTATCCGGATAATGATGCAGCACTCCAGGAATTGGATTCTGAAACATACAGACTCTGTAAGAAGATACCACCACACCGGTTGCATGGAATAACCATATCCAGGTATCTGGACAGACTGGACTACAAATATGCAGTCGACTCATGTTTCTGCAAACAACTGGTTCCGGCGATACATCTTGAGGATGAAACTTTTTTTGCCTATAATATAGAAACCATGTTCAACCGTCTTACTTGCTCGCTTACGGCACTCCAGTTCATTGAGGCACGTGGTCTCCTTGGATGTCCGAAAGAGCAGCTTCCGTTATTGGCCGCTATCCTTTACTATCCGGACCGGTATTCATCTGCCGGAGCGCATAAGTTGGCACAGAAGTTCACTGGGCTGCCGATGGATGAGCTTATTCCCATAGCCTTCAATTTTCAGGCCTTCATCAATTATCTGTTTACCAAAACTGAGTTCAAGTTGCTTACAGAACTTGAGGAGACCAAAGTTTCTGCCATTTCCACGGGTGCACTTGAGTCTCTGTACAACTTGAGTTCAGACGGGTTTGGGGATATTGAAACCATCGAACACATGAATGTCATCCAGTATTTGACCATCCTCCGGAAAAAAATTATTGATACGGTGCGCAGCCTGCATGCGGCCAAAATGGATAAAGCGGATATTGCGAGAGAAACCAGACTTCCAATTCACATAATAAATGAAATCCTATGATACTTGATTTGCTCAGATATTTTGCCCGTTTTCCCAAAAAGGAAGGGGTTGTCTCCATGTTCGCCAACGGCTCAAGTGACTTTATCCAATATGCGGAACTGCTTGGGTATGTCAAGAAACTCCCGGAACCGATAATGCCCGAACTTGAGAATCTTGTTTTCGGGCAGTCATACGATTACGTAAAGAAGCGCGTCGATAATATTACCGGCAACTATCTGTTCGTGGATTTCGGAGAATTCACATCAAGCCGTGACACACACAACTCCATTCTTGACAGCCAGAAACTTGCCGCCACCATAGCCATGAAAGTTTCGGATTCCGCAGACATGGTTGAGACGGCCATTGCCTCGGAAATGACCTTGTCTCTCCTTGCGGAACTCAGAAAAAGGCTTATTTTTGATTCACGGTCTGAGGATTTGCCATGGCTTGATAAGATATCGGAGAATCATGACATTATCCCTTTTGTCTCATCCGAATTCAAATCCATAGGCTGGACACTCATGTTCAGTTCTGCAGCAACCGATTTGTTCAATGTCAAACCATCCCTTAGTGAGTAGCAAATATCGGGCCATTAAATGGTTCAGAAACTTTTTGTTCATGTTGTTTATTTCCATCCTGGCTGTGGGCTGTCGAAGTTCGCGGTCAGGAGCTACTCCTGATTACTCTTTTCCGTCATCCCTACCACGAAAAATAATCATTTTTTTTACTCAAGCTAAACAAAGCTAATACACTGATAATAAACAAGATATTACTACGTTATGCGCGTTAATAGTGTTACCTTAGCTGTACGAAAAATAA
Organism: Bacteroides sp. Marseille-P8574; assembly: GCF_902825465.1. NCBI lineage: Bacteria > Pseudomonadati > Bacteroidota > Bacteroidia > Bacteroidales > Bacteroidaceae > Bacteroides > Bacteroides sp. Marseille-P8574. The sequence continues at coordinate 168,219 of NZ_CADEBE010000002.1, read as the reverse complement.
AGGATAAAACATTATGAACGAACAAGTTACAAACATTCTTAACCAGAGCATAACAAAGACGGCAAAGATACAGCAGCTCCTTCTTTTAGGTCTGACCCGCCGCCAGGTAGCCGATTTGGTAACAAACGGAAATTACGGTTTCGTGCAGAACGTATATAAGAAAATGCTGGAAGCCGGAAGATTCGGCCAGCAACCGGCCATCGCAGCCTGCCCCGAATTGGACTATACTTTCAACAGACGTTTCGGCATCGAGATAGAGGCATATAACTGCGAAAAGGGAGTTCTTGCCCGTGAACTTCGTGAGGCCGGAATTGCAGTTGCAGTGGAAGGTTACAACCATAACACCCGCGACCATTGGAAGCTGGTTACAGACAGAAGTCTTAGAGGGAACGATACTTTCGAGCTGGTAAGCCCGATACTTGAAGGGGAAGCCGGATTGCAGGAACTTCAGAAGGTATGCTGGGTGCTCGATTATTGCAATGTGAAGGTGAACGACAGCTGCGGCCTTCATATACACATGGACGCTGCAGACTTTACCATTGAAACCTGGCGCAACCTTGCAATAACTTACCGCCGCCTCGAACCGGTAATCGACTCCTTTATGCCGGGTACCCGCCGGAACAACAGATATTGCAAATGCCTTACCGGAATTTCAGAACGCAGCATAACGGAGGCAGAGAACATCATGCAGCTACGTTCAGCCTTTGGAAACGACCGCTACCACAAATTGAACCTTGAGGCTTACGCACGCCACCGCACAGTTGAATTTCGCCAGCATTCGGGTACCACCAATTTCACAAAGATGGAAAATTGGATACGGTTTGCCGCCAACATGATTACCTTTGCAAAACATGGCATGGTGAATTCGGGATGCCCGCTTTCAAATATCCCCTTTCTGACAGCCGACCAAAAAGTATTTTTCAAATTGAGAACCAAAAAATTAGCATAATATGATGACAACTTACACTTTGCAGGATGGCGGTATAATTGCCGCCTCCTGCCCTACAGACTTTGTAACCAAACTCCGTGAAAGCAGCCGTTTCGACAGTGAATGTACTGACCAGGAGTATATGTACCATTTCGCCGACCGTTTCCATGACCAGACGGGGCATGCAGTCCGAGCTGATACCCCGGAGCATTTTTTGGAGGATTTAATCCGATATAAGTATTTGAGTATCGGATGAAATTCATTCTGCGTCCGTACAGACAATCTATATTATATAAATTTGCACTTTGATAATAAAATTGTTATCAAAGCATTTTGCAGGTGATAATAATTTCTTTATCTTTGTACTGTCAATCAAAAAGAGCTCTTTGAATGACTGATGAAGAAGCGCTAAAGGCGCGGGTAGATGAGTTGATTGAGAATCTCAACTACTACCTCCGAAATTATCACCGGCTCATCGGGCTGGGATACAGAAAGTCGGTACTGGATGCTGAAATTGAATTCCTTAAATTGGAAATTCAACGTCTTTCCGCTTTCCGGTAGAAAGGGGAAGTCGCCAGGCCAGGCGGCTTCCTTATCTTCATTCATTAATATGTATCACCTAAAATTTAAGAGCTATGGGAGTAAAAGAAAAGTTTTTCAGGCTAAAAGAGGCTTGTGTTAAAAGCAAAGGAGCAGATCGGATAAAAGCGGATCAGGAAATGGAAGCGTTCTTCAACTCCATACGTCCGGAAGATGAAGCGGAACTTCAGGCTGCAGTCTCAGAAGACTTTGCCAGGATTCACGAGGACATTGAAGAAGCAAAGATTTTAAGACAACGGATAGAAGTACGCAAAATCTTATTTGAAATATTGCCATTCATTTCTGTATCAGAATTCTCAAAAACTTATTTTGGAAAATCAGCTTCATGGCTGCATCAGCGTATTAACGGGAATGAAGTGCATGGCAAAACTGCTACGTTCACTTCCGGTGAGCTGCATCAACTGGCTGATGCTCTGAATGATGTGGCAGATAAATTGAAAAAAGCTGCAACCGCTTTTGTATAAGGCAGATTTGTGAATACCAATATGAAAATTAGAACAGAAGAGGAATTTCATGCTTTCCGGGTAGAGATGGAAAAACTCGTTGCAAAAGGTACTGCTTTGGGAGATATGGAACTATTGAACAAAGAAGAAAAATCAAGGTATGTCATACTTTCTCAAGCTATTAATAAGTGGGAAGTTACTTATGGGAAGTTCCTGCTTCATAAAAACTAATAGCAAGGAAAGCCTTCTTTGGTTTATACTGTTTGTGGTCGATAGAACGAAAAATCCCCGTAGCGGTTCATACTACGGGGATAAGTTGTCATAAAACGTCTCTCAAGATATGGAGAGTGAACCTAATTGTTTGCTTATATCCTGGAGAGCAAAGTTGAATGTCTCCAAATCCTTTTTGCTGAGCGTATAAACTTTACCCCTAACTTTGCTGCCATTGATACGTTGGCTAAGCCATGCGGTACTTTTACCGAAATATTTCTTGGCAATGTATCCCAATGGAATGATTTCCGCATAGGGAGCTATTTGCTGCTTCAATGTGATATAGTTGTTCAATTCTTCAGCTTCTGATGAAACCTCCTTGTAGCCATTGATTAGGAAATCGGCTATTGCATCAACATCTTTCTGATCTGTGTATTTACTGGTTATTTCATCAGAGAGAGCAACATATTTCTCCATAGCATCCGGTGTGCCGGAGTGAGCGATTTCATGCAATTTCTTCAAATCATCTTTAAGTGCCATAAGCTTATTGTTTTGTGCTCCCCTTATGGGGAGCTTGTTTAACTTCATTTTTCCAATTCTTTCAAAACCTTTTCTAAAAGTGCTATCTGTTTGTCTGTTTCCAGTTTTGCATCTAAGAGTTCATCCATCTTCTGCCTACTCATTTGGTTTCCTGCATTCTTGAAAGTGTGTTCATACATTTTAGATAACAATTTTAACTGGGTAAGTTTTGCAACCAGTTGCATTTTTGTTTCTTTTTCCATATCTCTTTGTTTTAATGGCAATGCAAATATACATAAATATTTGTTTATGTACAAATTCCATAAAGAAAATTTTATGTATTTCTTCTTTATTGAACAAAAATGCATTTTCTGCACATGTTAAAATTCTCATGTGCAGAAAATTATTATATTTGCACACATAGTCAAATAGTTATTAATATGGAAAACTCGGATATACGTACATTCCAAGACGATGACTTACAAGATATTGTCTTGCAAGCATTATACCGTATCCCCGATTATTTATCCATAGAAAATAATATTCTGATTCCATTGCATATTAATAGTGAGCAAGGTCGTATACTAATAATACGTAAACGACTTGTAGTTGAGGGATTAATCGAAGAAAAGGAACCTGATTCTCCATCATCGTTAGTCAAAATAACTCCGAAAGGATACCAAATAATAGATGATTTTGGTATCTACAAGAACTATAAAAAGGAACATCGGAAGATATCTCAGAGTCAGCGTGCTATACAGCAATTAGAAGAAAAGAATCTACGACTTAAGAACTTGAATATCATTGTTGGACTTATATCTTTCCTTATAGGAAGCTTATCAGGATTCCTATTATCAGACCCGATAAAAAACATACTAAGACGATGGTTGGAAGCCAACTGACAGATTCTTTCAATAAGTTGAAATCCGTACATACTTTATTGATTCTATTCTCCAACTGAATTAATTTGTATTCGTCTTGCATAACTTCTTTTTTTGCTACAAAAACAACTTTCTTTGCTGCTATTTCAAATAAAACTCCCAAGAGAACCTTGTAAAATAAATCGGTAGATAAATTCAGCTTCTTCGTGAGGACTATAGCCGGTTCCTCTGTAGGCTTCTGTAGCATATTTCACGCAGCGTTCACGTAACTTGCGTTCGTATCTTTTCTTAAAGTACTGGATAATGATTTTCATAATGACTTTCTTTTGCTACAAAAATAACCTTTTTCTTTTGCCATTCCAAAAACTTTCACCATATTTGCAGTGACTTCCATTTGATGTAGGCGACGAGTAGTTCGCCAACCGATTGCCGTTGGCATTTTTTATGCCCATCGGTTATCTATATAGTTCCGACCCCCGTGTGGAGTGTTAATGCACCCACTGCCTGCATCAGGTGGAAGTCAACGGGAAAGCGGAACTTTCTTTTTTGAAGCATGTTTTTCTTATTTTTTTGGTATTGAAAGTCTGCTTTCCCGTCATTTATTAACCATATTGTTTCATTTAAATTGACTTCCAAAATGAAAAAACAATCTCAAAGCGCCCGCGGACGCTATGTATCCGCTGAGAAGGTCCAGACCTTATTTGCCCAACTGGGCATTGAATTGTGTTCCGGTCGCAAGCGTATCCGTGCTGCGCGTAGTGAAAAATCCATTATCATCTATGCCAATGGCGGCACTGTGAATATTTCCTTTAATGAGAAAGGAGGTACGAAATGAGCAGAAAGAGAAGAAAAAATCCGCGTCACATGTTCGTTTCAGAAGAATATGTGCACTACATGGGTGGAACGGTAGCAGAACCGTGCTATACCATCCATCTGGGCGAGTTCGGCATCCTTGAGGACTTGACCCTTACGGAACTGTTCTGCCTACGGCAGATACTCAACGAGACGTACGAACACGAGCGTATCCAGCACTTCCTTTGGAAGGAACACTATGAAGAAAAAAGGAAACGGGCGAAGGAAGGAGGTGCCAAATGAGCCGTATCAAGTCTATAACACAGAAAGACATTTATGTTCAAGCCGAACGTCTTTGCACAGGAACTGAAACAAGTGAGTATAAATATTGCCTTGCTTATTATGGCAACTATGTGATGTGCGACATCTCTGCGGAGGATGCCCGTGAAATCATTGCCTGCCTGCAGCATGCGCTTGATGTTAATGAGAAAGGAGGACAAAATGAAAAATAAAGAGCAAGAACAGAAAATTACCGATATCAGTATCCATATAGCATCCTTGTCCGCATCGTTTAAACCTGCCCCGGATGCACGCCATGCCACTCATTGGTTCACTACGGATGAAGTCTACGATGCCATTCGCCGTATTGACCCTGGAGCGCAAATTAGTAAGGAGCAGGTTCATCAAGCCATGCTTGATGCCGGTTATAAATACCAGAACCGTCCTGGTTCATCAGGACTGGACTTCCGGTGGATGCTCCAAGCGAAAAACTAAATACTACTGTCATATAGGGGGTAATTGTTCGTGATGAATAGTTGCCCCTTCGTTTTTATGTCCTTTCCGTACCGCCTCCCCTATTCTATCTTCGCTGGAAATAACAGTGAATATGATTACAGACCAGCTTGTCAGAGAACGTTTTGTCCATGATATAATGTCTCAAGGCATCAACCTTATTTATGAGACACAAGAAAAAGTTGTGCGTACATATCTCAACTCACGATCCGGGGACCTGGTGGCACATCTTCAGAAACGTCCGTTCATTGCCCAGGAATCAGATACGAAACAAGCCTATTATCTGCGTATATTCCCATATCTCCGCTTTCTTGACATCTATTATCGTCGTGGAGCCAGTGACCGTATTTCCCGTCATATTCGCCGTAATCTTGCTCTTTATAACCGGGTGGTCTGGGGAGTGCTGTATCATGAGACATTCCCGGAAATAAAGTACGGTTTCACGGAAGAAGTTCGTACCAATATTCGCAAGGAACTGGAGCAGGCCCTTCAATATGAAAACTCAAACTGGTAACATTATGGCAAAAAAGCATTTATCCGAAGACGAAATCAAACTCATAATCTCAGGTGACAGTTCCAAGCTTCAGGAAGAGCTGCATACACTGACCAAGGAAACCAAGGCTTTGAAAAAGGAAGAGGCCGAACGCCGCAAGGCTATGGTGGAGCTCGAAGCCCAAGGCAAAAAGAACACGAAAGACTATCAGAACCTTGCGAAAGAGTGCAAAGACTATACTGCCAAAATTTCCAAAAACAATGAGAAAATAAGTCTGCTGACCCGTAACTTGAAAGTCAACGATCTCACCATGAGACAGCTCAAGAAAGAAGCTAAGGAGCTTTCCGCTGCTTTGGATGATATGACTGAATCTGCGAATCCGGAAGAATATGCCAAGCTCAATACCCGTCTCAGAGAAGTCCGTGCCCGTATGAGCGAGTTACGCAGCGCAGGTAACAACATGAACAATGAGTTCGGCAACAGCGTGAATTGGATGTCCAAGTTAAAAATGGCAGCCAAGGCTTTCATTGCCGTTAAGGTTGTCGGATGGCTTAAGGATGTCCATAGCCAGGCATACGAGACACGCAAGGAATTCGCCAAATACGAGGCAGTCCTTCGGAATACTTTCCAGTCGCAGAAGAAGGCCAATGATGCCATGAAGATGCTTCAGCAATTGGCAGCAGACACCCCATCGTCCTTGCAGGAATGGACTGAAGCATATATCAAGCTTGTTAATCGTGGGGTCAAGCCTACCAGCCAGGAGCTTGTCAACATGGGAGACCTTGCCGCTTCCCAAGGAAAGTCCGTCGATCAGCTCATTGAGGCTATACTTGATGCGATGACCGGGGAGAACGAACGTCTGAAGGAGTTCGGTATCAAGGCTTCCAAATCCGGGGAGACTACAAAGTTCTCTTTCCGGGGAGTGACTACCGAAGTGCGCAATTCTGAGGATGCCATCAAGGATTATCTTCTTTCTCTCGGTCGTGTCGACGGCATTGCCGGTTCCATGGCCGTGCAGATGCAGGAACTTGAAGGAATCCAGTCCAACCTTGGAGACACAATGGATGCCTTTTTCAATAAAGTGGGGAAAAAGCTGGAGCCGTTCTGGAAATCCATGTTGAAGTATGCCAATGGATTCTTCATTAAACTTGGGGAAATGTTCACCACTTATACGGAAACCTACGAGAACCATTTCGACAAGATGGTGCAGCTTGAGAGCGCATTGCCGGGACTGTTGAACCGGTACGAGGAACTGACCGGCAAGTCCTCCCGTTCCGCTGAGGAACAGAAAGAGTTGGCCAATGTCATAGCCCAGATAAGGAACATGGTACCTGGCGCAGCGACAGCATTCGACCAGTACGGGAATGCCATCGAAATTTCAGGCGAAAAGGTGGAGGAATTCCTTAAGAAACAAAGGGCGCTGCTAAAGTTTGAGAATCAGAAAGCCATCCGGGAAACAACAGAGCAATTGGAAGAATACCGCCAGGCATATAAGAATCTGTTGGAACAGCAGAAACAAGGTGGAAGGACTGTTTTCCAGAGCAACGGTATGTTTGCCGCACCGACAGCATACATCAATACGGAAGCTCTTCCGCAAATAGAGCAGGATATAAAAAAGTATGGTGACCTCATTCTGGGTGCCGAAGAGAAATTGAAACAACTGAACGGCCAGACTATTGAAGAAACCGTCAAGAACCAGCAGAAGCTTGCAGAAGTACGCCAGAACTTCAACAAGATGGAGAAGGTTCAGTTGCAAGCCTGGATAAAGAACAATAAGGATGCAGCCGGTGAGTATGTAGAAATAGCCCAGGAAATATACAACAAACGTTTCCCGGCAGAGGACTCTGACGCGACCAGGAAGAAGGCTGAAAAGGCTGCCAAAGAAGCAAAGTCGGCTGCTGAAAAAGAGCAGAAAGCAAAAGTCTCTACGGAGCAGGAAGCCGCCAAGTCTCTTGAAGCATTAAGGGAGGAAGAACTGCAATCCCAACAGAAATGGTATAATGAATCGTTTGCCGCTCTTTCAGCTTTTCTGGCATCAGGAAAAATGAGTAAGGAACAAAATGAAATGCTGGTACTCGAACTTGAAAAATCGTATGCGGAAAATAGGCTCATCATAGAACAGTCTTATTATGAGGACGCCATATCCATGGCCATTTCCAATGCAGAAACCAAGGAAAATCTCGTCCGGAAGTCCAATCAACGTGTCATTGATGCGGAGAAGGCGGCGAATGCCAAGCGTGCTTCACTGCAGGAAAAGCTGAATACACTTGTCAAGGACTTCAAATCAGAGTTCAAGGTTACTACAGTTGATGAAGACTATGCCGCGCAACTCAAGGTTCTTGAGGCATCCTACCAGGCGCGTAAGGAAATGGCTGAGAAAAACAATCTTGATACGACAGAATTGGACAGTGCCTACCTTAGAGCTAAGGAACAACTTGAATCCGAACATCAACAACGCATCCAGTCCATTCGTGACCAGTATAGCTTATCTACACAGCAGGAACGGTTCAATGCGGAACTGGAACAGCTCAGGCTCGCACGTGAACAGCAGTTTCTGACTGAGGAACAATATGAGCAAGCCGTCCAGAACCTCAAACGGGACAGTTATAAAAAGCAGTTTGACTATTATTCCAGTCTGTTTTCCGGAGCCATTCAAGCATTGCAGCAAGCGGAAATGGACCAGGTCGATGCAAAATATGATGCGGAAATTGAGGCAGCCCAAGGTAATACGGAAGAAGTGGAACGTCTGGAAAACGAAAAGGCCCAGAAAAAGCTTGATATACAGAAAAAATATGCGGACGTGAATTTTGCAATCAAGGCATCACAAATCATCGCAGACACAGCTGTGTCAATCATGAAAGCATATGCAGATTTGGGACCGATTGCGGGTTCAATCGCAGCAGCCCTTATGGGCGTGACCGGAGCCGCACAATTGGCCAGTGCCAAAGCTGAACGGGATAAAATCAAAAATATGACTCTTTCCGGCAGTAATTCCGGCAGTTCCGGTACCGGCGCACGCGTTGCCACCGGTCGCCAGTCCGGAGGCAAGATTGATGTCCGGCGCGCCCAGGATGGAAAGCTCTTTCCCGATGCCGACTACGACCCTGATGCACGGGGATTCATTGACCGTCCTACTGTCATAGTAGGTGAAGGGCCTTCCGGACAATCCAAAGAATGGGTGGCCAGCAATGCAGCTGTAAGCAACCCTACCGTCGCACCGATACTTGACATACTGGACAAGTCCCAGCAGGCCGGTACCATAAGGACACTTGATCTTAACCAGGCAATCCGTGCTCGAATGGCCGGTTATTCATCCGGTGGCTCCATTGATGCCCAGAAATCTGCAGTGCCGGTACCGCCTGCGCCATCAGGAACCTCTCTGCCTCCAAGACTGATGGAACGCCTGGCCAATGCAATCATCCGTATTGATGAAGAAGGCATCCCAGCATCCGTCACTCTATCTGAACTTGAACGCAAGCAGGAATTGCGGAACCGTTCGCGTAAAATAGGAAGCAAATAACATTTCATCATGAAAATAGTACATTCTTCAGGAAAAGCCTATCAACTGGCACCTGACACGCAAATTGAAATCGAACGTCCGAATCTGTTCTTCAATGATTATGGTGAGCAGTCACTTCCGGTGGATCTCCCGGATACAAACCTGAACCGGGAACTGACCGGTTACCCCGATATGGTGGCCAACCGTAAAAAGCCGCAGACAGACATCACATGCAGCATCCGAGACGGTGACTACTGTGTGACCGCCCGGCAAGCCATACTCGGTGCCAAGCGGAAAGAGAAGATAACGACGACATTCTACATGAACGAGGGCAGTTTCCTTTCGCGCATCGAGAAAGTTGCCGTACCGGCCGTTTTCGGCAGCGAGACCGTACCCGGAGTGGAAACCGTAGAGCAGGGTATCAACTGGTGCCGTTCGTTGCTCGACAACACCAATCCGCATTTCACCCTCTTCCCCGTCATCATCGAGCTGAACGGGGAAAAACGCGGAGTGAACGTCACCTGCGTAATGGACGAGAATGGAAGGCCGATGCAGGTCCGTCCCAGAGTCACAAGGAAACAAGGCTTATACAACTCATATGCCCGTACAGAGAAGGTGGACAGCCGTATAATCACACTTGATCCCGGTTACTACATTACGCCCTTCATCCGTGCCACCTACCTACTGGAACGTATCTTCTCCTATTTCGGCTATACCTTGCAACCGAATTTTTTCACCGAGACCGAGCCTTTCAAAAGCATGGTGTTCATCAACAATACTGCCGATGCGCTGGTGAACGGCACCATCCTGCTGGCCCACCTGGTGCCCGACTGCCTATGCTCCACCCTGCTCGAAGTCTTCCGCAAGAAGTTCTGTTGCGAGTTTGTTCCAGACGAAGTGGCCAAGACCGTCCGCATAGAGTTTTTCAAAGACATGATAGCCGCACGCAACCCGACAGACTTGACGGCTTGTCTGGCCGGACAACCGGAAATCAATTACGAGACAGCCCGTCAGCTGAAGCTATCGTCAAAGAGCTCCCTCAGCAATGGAAGCACTCTTGACAGCACCACCGAGCTGGAGCGCAAATACCCCACGGCCTACTATGACATGGCATCCGGCAGATACGTAAGGATGGGCTATGGCAGGGAGGGCGTTATCAGGGTAGTGTCCGACGGAAACCTGCCGTTCTATGCCGGAGAAGAAGGACTGGATGACTATGAAGTGGAGGTGCCCGACAGTCAGTTCTGTTTCGACAGCCTAATGTTCTTCGTGCAGGGCACTATCAACGGAAGAGAATACGGGAATTCCGTAACTGCCCCCTATATCGGAGAAGGAAGGATGCTCAACAGTACTATCCGGGTAGCGGACGAAAGTACGAAAAGTGAGGAAAGTGAGGAAACGACAAGCGATCCCTACCTGACCGAAACCTCCCATGACCAGAATCCCATGCTGGCTTTCGCCTTGAGTAACAGTACCGGACTGCCCGTCGGGGCAAACCACGATGCCGCGCGTGGCTACTCCCTTCTGTACAACGGCCCTATCGGTATCTATGAAAAATTCTGGCGAGACTTCGACACCTTGCTGCGCAATGCCCTGCACAAGGTAACAGTTCCGCTACTGATGACGAACACAATGAAGCAAGCCCTCCCCGTCTACCGGAAAGTGGCACTGGGCGGTTCGGAATACCTCATCGACGTGCTGAAGTACACTCTCGGAGGCAACAATATGCCAATGGATACAACGTTGCTCACTACGCAGCTCCAGGAGCCCGTAACCATGGCCATGGACGAGAGCGAACGGATGAAGATGCCTGCCTACAAGTGGAAGGTAAACTGTACGCTATCCGAAATGACGGAAGACGAATGGACAGCAGCAGGCTTCGAGGCGGGCGCGTTGGTGGACATGACCATCGTTTATCTTGCACCGCCCACCGAGAAACAGTATGCCGCAGGCGGACAGTACCACAAGCGGACGGACTACTACAGCTATATGTATTATCCGCGCCGGGGAGAAGGTGAAATCTGTTATAGAAGAGTGTCCGTTTACATGACTCCCCAATTGATTACAGATTAAGGCGGTTGATGATGCGTTGTCCTTTCTGCATGCAATCAATCCACATAAATTCGCACCAAAAACAGAAAGTATAATGAATATCATCCAACAGCCCGACATGCTGTCGCTCTCGATGAACCTGAAGAATTTCATCATCGGCTCTTCCCGACAGACGACATTCACTCTGAAGGCCGGCGACAAAGAACTGGTGTCTCAGGTATATGCTCCTGACGAAAACGGAGTGATGGAGATAGATATACATGAAATTGTACACTCGTTTCTGTCATACAGCTTGAAAGACATCGGAGAGGTATATCAGCAAACCAACCTGGTTGCCGATTTCACAGCAGTCATCGACTCCACTGAAATCACCTTTCGCGTTATCCGCTCTGGAGTGGACCGCTTGACTGACTCCGCCACCAATTTCCTGACACAGAATTTCCTCACCTGGCAGCCGAATGTAAAGCCGGTCACTTATTATTCTCTGGAGTTCCTGACCTACTATGCTGTGGTTGCCGGTACAGTCAAACTCCGCGCATACTTTACTGATGAGTCTGGAACTGTTAAATCTCAGACTGATTATACTGTTACAGAATTGATGCCAGGTATAGCTTATACCATGCCTCTACAATACTCTGTCGTTGCGGGATGGCTGGAACATAAATTACCTGCATATTATGATGTATGGGTCGAGAACACCTCCGGCCAGCGTCTTACATATATACAGCGTTACTATGCTGAGGATATGCGCTCCGAGCAGGAACAGTGGATATTATTTGAAAACTCTTTGGGAGGTGTCGATACATTCCGGGCATATGGTAACACTGTATTCAATGGCGAACACACGCATAATATTGCTGAAATTGACGAAATTTTTTCAGAATACCGTGTAGACACAGAGAGGAAGTTTCAAAAAAACACTGGTTACCTGAATGGAGATGAGCGCAAATGGCTGCTTGATTTCTTCCCGTCAAATGGCAAGTATCTGTACGCCGGTAATTATTTGCGCCGGATAGTCGTAACAGACAGCAATGTCAGCTATACAGACCGCGAACTTCCAAGCAATTATACGTTCACATTCAAGTATGCCGACGCTCGTCCATTACTAAATCTTCCCCGAACCGATGTCCCTACAGACGTTCTCAACATTACCGTACCTGAAGTCGGTTCTTTTACAGTGCCCCCTCGGCTTGCTGAATTTCCCCGCTTACCACTTTCCGAGGGGGCCTTATTTCCCATACAAAATCCATACTCAGAGGAATGGTCAACTACTAATGTAGCTGCAATCGGGTATTACCTCGCAGACTTTTTTTCTCGCATATTTGGTTCTGGCGGTGGTGTCGGTCATAAACATCGTAACTATGATTTGCTTGAATTGCTTTCATATATTTAAGGTTATCTGCTGGTAAATGGTCAAAAGATAAAAGCTGGTTATGCGGATAAAGCTGGTTCTGTTGAGGGAATGGAGGATATTTTTCTTCACAAAAACAAGGCTGATGGTACTCCTTTTCCGATTACCTTCGGAGATTGTGCCAAGTTCGGCGAATTCCTCACCGGCATTTCCGGAGGGTGCATCGATAGGAACGGCAATCTGGAGATGGAGGAAGGCATATTCCGCAAACGTGTGTTTGTCCCAGAGATTGCCTACAACCGTGTGACCTATTTCAAAGGCAGAATGTGTGCCTCTCCCGGAGGTGGATGTACGGTTAAGGAATGGACGGACAACGGTGACGGCAGCTATACGATAACACCCGATTTGACGGATGCCGACGGGCTGAGCCAGTTTGTCGATGATATACTTACTACTTACTTCGTCACCAAGAACGCCGAAGGCAAGTTGCAGGGTTTCGAGGAGATGAAGTTCCGGGTGACTTCTGCCGATTACACTGCCAAGACATTCGTCATGACGCCGAAGCCGGGTACTGACTGGAAGCCGGGGGAATCTATGGTACTCGCCCAGACGGGTAACTTCACAGATGAGGATAGGCAGACGTACATCCTGATTGATACGGTGGGCGGCAACAACTGCATTACTTTCTTTGACCACGCCAATACCTGGGATGTCGAGCCTGCACAAGAGATGTCGTGGATTGGCAAAAAGAAAGGTCGTACCGTGCATGGCATTCCTGCTGACAACTACTCGGCTGTTTTTCGCCACGTCATCATGTCCGGCAAGATATTCCAGGTGGATGACATCACCGGCGAGGCTTTCCGGGTACCGCTATTTAAAGGTACGTGGAAGAAGAGTGAGAAGTATGCCTATTACGATGAGGTGACGCATAACGGCAGCTCCTGGATATGTGTAAACGAGAAAGGCACGTCTACAGAACCGGCAGACGGTAATGCTGATTGGTTGAAATATGCGGCCAAGGGAGAAAGCGGCAAGGGTATCAAGTCTACCGATGTGGAATACGCGATATCGGTGTCGAATGTCATTGCCCCGGTGGACGGTTGGCAGACTACCTCTCCTGAATGGAAAAACGGCAAATACATATGGTCCCGGACAAAGATAGTCTATTCTGATGGCGAAGTCAAGTACACCCAAGCGGCTTGTATCAGTGGTGGGCAGGGATCCGACGGTAAGGGCATCAAGTCCATTACCGAAGAATACTACCTATCCTCTTCATCGGCCACCACAACCGGAGGCGAGTGGCAGACTACCTCTCCAGCATGGAAAAACGGATGGTATATCTGGACCCGGACAAAGATAGTCTTTACTGACGATACTTCCACCACAACGAACGCCATCTGTGTGACTGGCAGCAAGGGTGCAGACGGTACAAGCATCACCAATTGCGGTGACTGGCAGACCGGAAAGCATATACCTTACATGGGTATTACCAAGATGGCCGGACGTGTCTTTTTATGTGTCGCTCCTGATGGTACCGACAATCCTCCGATGTGGACTCAGACGACCAATGAGGGGCGCCGCATCCTGCAGACGCAGAACGGCGGCAAGTCCTACGGTTATACCATTACCGGGGACCTTAATACTGCTGAGTATGAGCTGCTGGTGGAGAACGGCCAGGATGGTAAGGATGGAAAAGGCTATGAGTGGATATTCAAGCATACGACAGAGAATGTGACGCCTCCTACGCCAGCCACCTCGCAGGTAGATGACTATGTGCCGTCCGGCTGGCATGATGACCCGATTGGGGTGAGCGAGAGCCTGCCATACGAGTGGGCTTGTTGCCGCACGAAGAAGGACGGTGTATGGAGCACGTTCAGCCCGGCCGCCATCTGGGCCAAGTGGGGCTTTGACGGCGAGTCGGCCATTGTAGCTGATTTCGACAATGAGATGGAAAGCATTGCCTTGACATATGAGGGGAAAACCGTTGCGCAGTCCGTGCTCAAAACGACCGTCGGCATGTGGTATGGTACGAAGAAGCTACAGCTCAAGTCCATCTCATGCGTGACCCCTGCCGGTGTTACCGAGAGCTACAATGTCAATACGGGTGTGATAGCGTTTACCGTGGCTTCCGGCATTTCAATGCCTGCACGTTCAGAGGTCAGGATAACCGTTACGGCTACTGTACAGGATACGGATATAAGCCGTGAACTGGTATTCACTGTTACCGGGGTGCGTGCCGGTAATCCAGGCAGTGATGCGGTACTCTATAGGCTGGTGCCTTCCGTTTCTTCAGTCAGCAAACGGAAGGATGGCACTTATAGTGTAGCAAGCGTGTCATGTACACGCACCAAGTCTGTAGGCGGTAGCACTTCCATCACGACGGATGGTGTGCTGAAATACAGTAAGGACGGTGGTTCGGAGGTCGAGATACAGAACGGCACGGCCATTTCCCCAAAGAACTTCACGACGCAGCTGCAGTTCGTGTTCTACGTGGGTGGGCAGGTCGTGGACCGGGAAACTATTCCTATGGTTGTGGACGGTACCGACGGTAATCCTGGAAAACCAGGCGGTGACGGCGAATCCGTCAAGGCTGGCGGTGAGTGGCGCACAGCTAATACTCCATATAAAAAGCTCACCATCTGTACGATGGGTGGCCGCTCCTGGCTCTCAAAGGTTGATACATCGAATCCACCTCTATGGACTCAGACAACTCATGACGGGAGGCGAATCACTCAGACCCAGAACGGTGGAAAGAGTTACGGCTATATCATTACGGAAGAAGTGAACACCGACGAATGGGAGCAGCTGACCCAGGATGGCGGCATGGTCTATCTCATCAGTACATGCAGCAATATACGGGTGAGCAGTGCCGGGTCTTTGGTGCCTTCGGCTTTCCGCGTCTATGCCAAGCGGACGCTCGGCAGCGCTACATTGACTTATCCGGACGGATATTTGGCAGCGAGAGGCTACAGTAACGGGATATGGAGCGCCATCGCAGGGCCTTCGAGGGCTTCCGAGATTACGGTCAACGCTTCGGCTGGATATTCCACTTTCTCGGTTCGCTGTTATCAGAGCCAGGCGGACGCTTCGGCATGGCATGACAGTTTTATTGCGGAGATATCAGTGGGTGTCAGCTATGACGGAGCAAGCGGACGAGACGCCAGCGAGCCGCGTCCGAGAGGTTTTTTCGCCAAAGGCAACACATATGTCTGGAATGAAGATTACCATGACATCGTACTGGCCACATTCAACAATCGAACCATTCCGTTTCGGGTACGGGCTTACGGTACGTCGGTCACTGTCGCACCTACCTCGATAGACGGTGATGCTAATTGGGAGGCGGCACAGCAGTATATGTTTGTGGCTATGGATATGGCTTTAGCGAGAAAGATACGTGCCGATGAAATCCTTGTGGATGATTTGGTGGTGCAGAACGTATTGGCAAGGGATAAAACCGGTAAAGTCATGTGCCAGATTGACGGGGAGAATGGTGGCATTGGGTTCCTGGCCGGAGGCAATATCCGATGGGATGCCAATGGTAATGTGTTCCAGGACGCCTCAATCTTCCGAAAACTGAAACTTCTGGAGTCGAAATCCGATTCGTATGAATACTACCTGGATTTCAATACCGGGTTGAACTTTGAAATATCCCGGATATTCTCACTTCCAACGCAAGAGGAAACAATATACCTGCCGAATGCGGCAGAATATGAAGGTGGAGAGTGCATGCTGTATAACGGGGCCGTCTATACCCGTCTCGGGGGACCTGCAAGCATAAAAGTCGCAGGTGGAGGCAGCTTTATCATAGACGGAGAATACTATTCTAAAATAGTTGTCCCGTCGCTTTCCATTGCTCAATTCAAGGCCGTAGCGACATACTCTGATAGCGTAAAGGATGAGGTGAAATGGGTTCTAATATCAGGAAAAGCGGAATCGAAAACTTAAAATATCAGTTTTATGAAAGTGTTTTATGAAAGCAAGTTAGCGAAATGGCTGCTGTGGCAGGGCTACAGCACCATCACATTGGGATGCTTTGTATTCACCACGAAAAGCAAGGAGGAGATGAAGCAGAGTACACTTAACCATGAGGCGATTCATGTAAGGCAGTGGGAAGAATGCCTGATTGCTTCGGCAGTCCTGCTGACGGTAATCATGCTGTTTACCGGGTTCAGTATCTGGGTATATCTACTTTGCCCGTTGTGGTTCTACCTTCAGTATGGGTTGGAGTACGCAATATCCTACATGTATCACTTATGCCGTAACCGGTGTTGGGTGAATGTAGGTGATAAGGCTTACGGAAATTCAGCATTCGAGATGGAGGCAGAAGCCAACGAAGAGGTAGACGGTTATCTTGATGTGAGAACTCCTTTTGAGTTCTTCAAATATTACGGAAAAATTTGATTTATAATTTACAAAACGAGTTAATTATTAAAATGTTAAATCGGGTAATATTTCCGTCCGGAAATTATGCCCCTTAAACGTACAAGGTATGGCAGAAGATATTAAAGAGAATGCAATGGCTGGGGGGACTCCGGCACGGCTGCGTGGACTGGCGGCAAACGGCAACAGTATATCACCAACATTGGAAGAGGTGGCAAGCGCAATGCCAGTAGCAACTATGGAAGAGAAAGGGATGGCAAGCGCTGGACAAGGAATAGTCGAATATAGTATTGTAGGGGAAGGCAGTGTAGATATTCCTCTTCCTTATTATGGAATATTTCTATTTGTCAGCGAGGAACTTGTAGGCTCCAGTCTCCTATTCCATTTATCTTATTATAAAAAAGATTTTAAAGCTGTTATTGATTCGTCCAACATCGTAGGGAATTTATTTAATATAGAGCAACTAAAAGACGGCAGTAAAACCATAAGAGTTACAAATTTAAGAAGTAGTGTTCAAAGATTTTCCATAAATAGATTATAGCCAACCAGCATTATGTTTCTCTGCCGAATCCTTTGCCCCTTAAATGTAAGAATATGGCAGAACAAGATATTAAGGAAAATGAGATGGCTTCAGTCGGTAGCGTGGATTACGTTAGAGGGTTGAAAGGGAAAGATAGTGTATTAATCACTCCTGATAATTTACTATCATTAGTAATGAAGCATAGAGGAACTATCGACTATATTAATCCTGATGAGATTAATAATATTAAGGCAACTGGAATCTATGCGCACTGGGGAAGTATATCAGGAAGTGTTGGCACTTATGGAGTTCTTCTCGTTTTTAATGCGGATTTCTATATTGTACATTTAGACCTTTCATTCAATTCTAAAATTATTATGCGCCGAAGTACTGACAAAGGTTCTACTTGGAGCGAATGGAAGTCAATTACGCTTACCTAATCTGGCGACGTAATTTGCTCCTTCCATTTCTTACCCTATCTTCTGCCCCTTAAATGTACAGAAGTATGGCAGATGATATTAGAGAGAATGCAATGGGTGGCGGTACTCCGAAACGGTTGCGTGGGTTGGATGCAAATGGCAACAGTATATCACCAACATTGGAAGAAGTAATAAGTGCAATGGGAATACACACCCATAGCTTTACATTAGCAGCAGGTGAGGAAAAAGACCTTGGCAACCTTGGATATGGATTATACTTAGTTACATCACCCAATATTGCAATATCTGCTATATTTATCTGTGGTGCCCTTTCGAGTAGCTTTGTATCAGATGGAGGTTATAATGCTTACTGTGATTATGTAGATGGGGCTAAGAGTGTTGTTTTTGGACGAAAGGAATCAAATGGGAACTTCTTCATCAAAAATAATAGAAAAGACGCAATAGCCCTAAGAATAAAAGGAATTAGTGTATAAAGAGTAAACATTATTGATAGGTTCTTGCATAAACTTTATTTTATTTTTTCCTATTCGTATCTTCTGCCCCTTAAATGTGAGAATATTATGGCAGATGATATTAGAGAAGACCAAATGACTGTAGTCAGTAGCGTAGACTATGTAAGAGGGATGAATGGTAAGAATAGCGTGCTGATAAAGAGGGATGATTTGGTGCATATCAGTCCCAAATTGGGTTTTAATGGAGATTTTAAAGACCCAGCAAATTTCCCCAAAGCAGGGCTTTACATCTACGAAGTTAATACAAGTAATTCAGGGACTTTAAATGGCCCTTATGGAACTACTACTTTTTATGGTACTGTTGAGATAACATCTCGTATTGATGGGAATAGCAATGGGCTGAATGTAGTGACAATAAAAGCTTATAGTCATAGTATGACTGGTTTCATGCTAATGGGTAAGAAAAGTACGGGAGAAATTACGTATGATTGGGGAGAATGGAAACAAATATATTGATATACTTAAAATCCGTCCTATCCTCACGGACAAGACGGAAGGTCTGTATTAACTAATTGATTAAGATAAGTTCTATAAATTCTGACTCTTTAGATTTTATAGAACAAGAACTACTTACTATGCCTAAAAGACATGTGGTAAAATTAATAAAAATCAACCAGAATGCCAAATAAAAACCCGCTCAAACCATCTCGGTCTGAACGGGCAGAATACTTCTTGTCAATGCAGTCCACTCATGGGGTAGACTGCATAAAACCTAAACACTTAACTGGAATAATTGGCGGCATTACCCACCAAAAGCATCCGATCTTCACAGACTGAGAATACTTTCATTATTCCATAGCACAAAATAGTATTAGTTAAGTAGTATATTGGCTAACTATACAAAGTTACAGTATTTAGTCGGAAACAGCAACCATCTAAGTAAAAACATCCCGATACTTCACAGACCGGGATGCAATGCCAAACAAAGAGAGTTTCCGAATGAAAATCAATATGAACAAAATGTCTTTAAACCTTAATGCAACTAATACCTATTGTCTAACCATAACAACTACAAGTTACTGATAACTTTTAAGACATAAACCATAATACAAAATTGATGCCAGAATGATTGCACAACAATATTGCATTCATTTTCATTAATATAAGGTAAAATCCTCTTTTAACAATACTGTGGAATATTGTAGAGTGCTCCACGGTATTGTAGAATAATTCCACAGTTTTAAGTAAGCGTAATTGACGCCCATTCACCCCAAGTAGAACCTGAATCTGGAGAAAAACGAAGTAGAATTTTTTTGTTAGAACACACATCTAATTGAGCAACATAATTAAAAGCTACTACAACCATAAGTATACCATAGGAGCCTATTGTTCCAACAATTTTACTCCCATGAAAATACGTACCAGGAGTTGTTAGATTGTCCAACCCTTCTGCATCTGTATATGCTAATGTACCTTTGCACATCAATACTTCTGATAACAATTCTTTTAGAGCAATCAATACACTATCTTTCCCTTTCAACCCTCGCACATAGTCCACACTGCTGACTGAGGTCATTTCATTTTCCTTAATATCTTCTGCCATACTTAATACATTTAAGGGGCAAATCTTCCGGATTATGAAAACCTATTATCTCATATTTTATTTTTTCGTAGATATTTTATTACTTTCTCGCAAAAAACAGCTATGAATTACGGTTACATAAGGGTTAGCAGCGAAAAACAGACCGTTGAAAATCAGCGGTATGAGATTATGCAATATTGCAAGCGTAAGGGGCTTGTTATTGATAGATGGATTGAAGAGAGTGTGAGCGGTGCCAGGCATCCTAATGTGCGAAAGTTAGGTAAGATATTGCATAAAATAAATAAGGGAGATATTATATATGTTACAGAGTTATCAAGACTTGGACGCTGTGCATATATGGTTATAGCTATTATATCTCATTGCCTCATGGCCAATGCCAGTATTATTGAAATACGGGATGATAAGTTGGTAAAGGATGACTCAGATTCTGTTCAGGATACATTCTTCAAGGTTCTATTCGCCCAAAAAGAGCGGGAAGACATATCTCGTCGAACCAAAGCAGGGCTTGCTCGTCGTGTGGCTGAAGGCCTGAAATTAGGCCGGCCATCTGGTGGAAAGAATTCGCATTACAAGCTTACAGGAAAGGAACCTCTCATTAGAACTATGCTCGAATATGGTTATTCAAAGGCAGCCATCTGTCGTAAGCTTAAATGCAATCCTAAAACATTGGATGACCATTTGCGGAGAATGTCAAAAAAATAATGTCCTTTTTGAAGGCTACATCCATATCTATCTTTGCATTGACATTCTGTGTCAGTGGAAAATCCCGAATTGGCAGCATGTTTGACATAGGCTTACTTACTTTTGTGGTTGTCTGACAATTTGATGGTTATAAATAAAGTAATAAAATGGGTATGAATGATTGGGTTATGCTGGTGACCGCACTCGGTGGCATCGAGGGCATCAAGCAGCTTATTAAGTGGTGGATGTCGCGCAAAACCAATGCGCGTATTGAGGACGCACATGCTGATGTAGAGGAGTTCAAGGCATTACGGGAGTACAACGAGTTCCTGCAGAAGCAGCTTTCGGAGAAGGAACAGCGGTTTGTGGAGCAGACAGACCGGCTCCGTAAGGCACAGGATGAGCTGTTTACACTGAAGGAGACTAATTCTGACCTGAAACTGGAACTGGCACTGAAACGGTGTGAGAGAAAGAAGTGCGGTGATAGAGAACCTCAAAATGGGTATTAATTGAATAAGGAGGAAAATTGAAATGGCGAATGTGAATCAACTTGCACCGTTTATCCTAAAATGGGAAGGCGGTTTCGTGAATGACCCAGCAGACCTTGGAGGTGCTACAAATATGGGTGTGACTATCGGTACGTGGAAGTCATGCGGCTATGACAAGGACGGCGACGGTGATATAGACGTGGATGACCTGCATCTGCTTACCCGTGAGGATGTCGTTAAACGGGTGCTCAAGCCGCATTATTGGGACAGATGGAAGGCAGATTTGATAACGAGCCAGTCTGTGGCGAATATCCTTGTCGATTGGGTGTGGGCATCCGGTGCACACGGAATAAAGATTCCTCAACGTTTGCTTGGTGTTACTGTGGATGGAATAGTAGGTTCTAAGACACTTGCTGCGGTGAATGCCAGGAACCCGCGTGAGTTGTTCGACATGATTAAGATTGCACGGTTCGATTTCATCGAGGATATATGCAAAAAACGTCCGGCGAACAATAAATTTAAGAGAGGTTGGATGAATCGGATTAATGATTTGAGATTCGAGGAATGAAAAAGTTACCGTGGATATTAATTGTACTGCTGGCAATTGCTTGTGTGGCGGCTTGGTTTCGTTTGCATGAGCCTCCGGCAGAAGTTCGTGTAAAGACGAAGATTAAGACGGTTGTCAGGGTAGATACGATGCTTATCTCTGCACCGATGGCTGTGTTCTGGCGTTTCGTGCCGGATGATACGACACGGATAGGCGATACGCTGCTTCATCGTAAGCAAGTGGTATATAGAGACAGCTTGTATCGGGCTGTGGTAAGTGGATATGTAGACCCTCGGCTGGATAGTATGGTGGTGTATCCGAAGACTGTGTATCAGACGGTGACGAATGATATCTATCATCCGGTGGTTGTCAAGCCGAAAAGGAAGCGCTGGGGATTAGGGTTGCAGGTAGGATATGGCTATCCGGGTGGTTTTTATGTCGGTGGTGGGGTGAGTTATAATTTGTTTATGTGGTAGAAAAAACATACCTTTGTTGCTGTAGTAGTTTTACTTATCATTCATTTGATAAGTGGCCCCGGCTTCCGTCGGGGCTTTTTATACAAGAAATGATTAGTTAAAAGTATTCCAGTGCCTACTTTCTTTTATATCTAAGTTGATATAAGCTCAGATATGATTATCTGAAAGTAAGAACAAATAATAATAGTATTAGATATGAAACAGAGAAGAAATAGGTCTGAGTCCAACTATAAACGTGCAAAGATTAATTCGTGGTGCAGGCTTTTAGAAAAGGATTTTGATTGGGATTATACGTTTTTATTGGAAATAGAGCGCAAGAAAATAATAGAAATGTATGAATACTTTAAAAAGTGTACGCGTTCGGATAAAATGCCTATAGTGGCAAGAGACTTGCAACTTTGCATTGGCCTATTGGATATTGTGCTCGAAAAAGATAATTTGCAGTTGGAATTTTCAGGAATGAAGACTATGCGTAGAGATGACGGTATGTATGAAATGGTAGAAAGTCCGCATATAATAGCTTGTAGGAATCTATACATTAACACTAAAAATGCATCAAGGTTCTGCCTATTTAATTTCCCGACAGATGATTATGATATTGAAATTATTCATAAAGAGGAATTGAGAAGATATAAGGCGTGGTATCTATATAATAAAATCAGAACTTACAAGTTGTTTTCTTGGTGGGATTAGGTAATAGGCATCCATCATTCTTACATCGTAAGGTTTTGATAGGTAAAGCAGTCCAATAAGCGACCTTTTTTCTTTGGCTTCTCTCTGCTATGATTTATCTTTGCAACAAAAAAATATGGCATACAATTATGACGAAGAAAGCGTGAATGCCTTAATGAAATGGGCTGAGAACGCACTATTACCCAAAGAGGTGACATTAAGTGAGGCAGAACATATTTTTGATACCTCCATGTACGTCCACGCCAACATCTGCGACATAAACCAGCACTATCCGGACCCGTTCTACAATCCGGCGATTGACAGGTTGTATCGGTTGAAAAAATATATGGAAGATAATATGTAGGACTGTAGGAGTGTAGGAGACCAATATTAGCCTCCTACATTATTTATATCTACATATCGGGAAAATCCTCTTGTATCAAGGAGCTTTTTACCCCGAATCTTTTTTGCAAGTATCTCTCTGTAGTAGTAATTGATTTATGCCTGAAGTGCTTTTGGATTTCCCATGTATTAACTCCTGCATTGACCAGTTTTACTCCACCGGTATGTTTGAAGCTGTAAAGCTTGTATCTTTTGCTTAATCCCAGTTTATCCCTGATTCTGTCAAATCTATATCTGAAGGTGTTTTTTCCAAGCTTGTATTTTCCTGGCTGGCCGTCTCGAGAGAAAAGATACCAGTCTTCCGGATAGTTGCCTATCTTCAGCAGGTCATCAAGAGCTTCATAAAGCTGCCTTGGCATGTTGACTGTTTCTGTCAGTCCGTTCTTGCTGATATCCTGACGGATGGTAATGGATGCTGTCTCCAGATTGATGTCACGTATCTGCAGATACAAGCATTCTTTCGGACGGATTGCACAATAGTATTCAAGCTGACATAATAGCAGGAGTTGCGGGTCGTGCTCTCTCATATAGTCAATCAATATATTTCGGATCTTGTCTGGAATTGGGCTTGCCGCTTCGTCTCTTTTCTCACCAAGATTAGGTATATTGGTGACTGGATTGGCTACAACAAGCTTTTTGTGTAGTAAGTAATCGAAAAAAGTATGCAATAACTGCTTGTATTTCAATACTGTCCTGCGACTGACATGTCCAGTTTCGACTATGTGATAAAAAAACTTGTGTATATGTTCTTCTGATATTACATGCACGTTCTTGTTTGCCAAGCACCCTGCTTCCACCCATTCACAGAAGATCCTCAGTTTGGAACAGTAAGTCTGATAGGAGGAATGCGCAAGTTCGGCTTTTTTCAGTTGGAGGAATTCTGAAATGTGCACTCTGATACTGACGGCACCCCTGCTGTCATTGCCCCATCTGTTGACCATGGCCTGATACATGAGCTCGTCTTGATAGGTAACATGGTTTTCTGCGAACGGATCCTCTCCACTGTTGAGTTTGTTTTTGATTGTAGAAATCACTTTCTCGGCATGGGCACGCCTGGCACTTTCCGTTGCCAGTTCCGCAAAGCCTTCATAATGCCGGAACCGCTTCATCTCCCCGGTTTGTGGATCCCTCAAGGAATATTCCACATACCATTTTTTTGTTAGATCTCCGCCACAATCCTTTAGCTTGGGCAGGATAAATACTGATTTCTTTCTTGCCATTTTTGCTGTTTTTTGAATTAAGGGTGATGATTTACTAACTCAATAGACAGTTAAATAGACAGTTATTCTTGTTGGACGCTTCCATATACAAAAATAAGTTGTTGAAAATCAACAACTTATTTATTTAAGTCGGGGTAGCGGGATTCGAACCCACGACCCCCTGCTCCCAAAGCAGGTGCGCTAACCGGACTGCGCTACACCCCGAATGCTTTACTTCTGAGAAGCGAGTGCAAAGGTAAAAACAATTCTGATACCAACCAAATATTTAGGCAAGTTTTATGCAATTAAAATTACATTTTCAGATAGAAATCTTTCGTTAAAGCTACATATTCAGGGGTAAACTCATTGTGATTCATCTCAATACAAAGTTTCTCTTCTCTACACTCTTTTGCTTCAAAACCAAAGTTCAGCAATACCCGTCTGCACGGTTTTCCGGGTTTGGTGAAGACTTGCACACGATGCAATGGAAACAACTTATGGTTCCAAGCTGTATCCACAACCGTTTTTTCAGCTTCCGCTGGAATAATGATGCTTACGACTCCTTGCTCTTCAAGCAAAGATGCCGAACGACGAAATAGTAAATCGTAATTCAAATTGCCCGCATGCCGTGCTGTGCACCTTTGTTCGTCAGGACATTTCAACGCATCTATAAAATAGGGAGGATTGGAAATGATGAGGTCAAATCTGTTTTCCGGCTGATAATCTCGGAAATCATGACATATGACCTCTACTCTACCGGCCCATGGAGAGTGAGATACATTTTCTGTGGCTTGTCCGGCTGCAGCTGCATCTATTTCGATTGCAGTAATCCGGGCATGCGGATTCCTTTGCGCTAACTGTAAGGCTATTAATCCGGTACCGGTTCCAACGTCCAGTATACGCTTCGCTTTGTCTGCCGGGGCCCATGCCCCAAGTAGTACACCATCTGTGCCGACCTTCATGGCGCATTTATCATGAAATATGGTAAATTGTTTAAACTTAAAAGATGATTTCGGCATGTTTATCTTCTTTAATTGGGTTCAAAAATAATCAAAACCTGCATATTTGTCATAAAATTGGCACTGTTTTTGTCTTTTTAAAGGATGAGAATGTCTATTTATGAAGAAATAGCTTAACTTTGCAAGCGCTTTATTGGCCTGCCAATATGACATAAACTAAAAAGAAAGAAATGAAGAAAAGAAATTACCTGAGTGATGTCGAAGATAGAAGCGGAAACGCTTTCTCTGTAATTGCTGATTTTGAGGGGAATGAGGAACAATTGATGGACATTGAGGTAGAAGAGGTTTTACCGATATTGCCTCTTCGAAATATGGTATTGTTCCCTGGGGTGTTTATGCCGGTATCTGTAGGAAGGAAATCTTCCCTCAAATTGGTGCGTGAAGCAGAAAAGAAAAATTCTTATATAGCTGTTGTATGCCAAAAGGTGGCTGAAACAGAGACACCTCTGCTTGAGGATTTACATACCATCGGTACAGTTGCCAAGATAGTACGTGTGCTTGAAATGCCAGACCAGACAACTACCGTCATTCTGCAAGGCTCCAAACGTATGGAACTGAAGGAGATTACGGATACGACTCCTTATCTGAAGGGACGGATAGTTACGCTGAATGAAGAACTTCCGGAGAAGAATGACAAGGAATTCCATGCATTGGTAGAGGCGTGTAAAGACTTGACAGTACGCTACATCAAGTCATCCGATATGTTTCCGCAGGATTCGGCATTTGCCATCAAGAACATTACCAATCCAATGTTTTTGGTAGACTTTATCTGTACGAACCTGCCACTCAAGAAAGACGAAAAGATAGAACTGCTCCGTATCGACTCTTTGCGGGCGCGTACTTACCGCCTGCTCGAAATTCTGAATCGTGAAGTGCAGCTTGCCGAAATCAAAGAATCTATCCAGATGCGTGCACGCGAGGATATAGACCAGCAGCAGCGTGAGTATTTCCTGCAGCAGCAGATTAAAACCATTCAGGATGAGCTGGGTGGCGGCGGTCAAGAGCAGGAAATAGAGGAAATGCGTAAGAAGGCGGAGACCATCAAATGGAATGATGAGGTGAAGGCTACGTTCCTAAAAGAGGTGGATAAGTTGGAACGCACCCATCCCCAGTCTCCCGACTATAGCGTGCAGCTGAACTATCTGCAGACGATGCTTAGTTTGCCGTGGGGCATTTATACGACGGATAATCTGAGCCTTGTCAATGCAGAAAAGACATTGAACAAAGACCATTATGGTTTGGAGAAGGTGAAAGAACGTATTTTGGAACATCTTGCCGTATTGAAGCTGAAGGGCGATATGAAATCCCCCATCATCTGTCTGTATGGCCCTCCGGGTGTGGGAAAAACCTCTTTGGGACGTTCCATTGCGGCTGCCTTGAAGCGTAAGTATATCCGTATGTCGCTGGGTGGCGTGCATGATGAAGCCGAGATTCGCGGTCACCGCAAGACATATATCGGTGCCATGCCGGGACGGATTATCAAGAATCTGATAAAGGCAGGTTCCTCCAATCCGGTATTTATTCTGGATGAAATAGATAAGGTGAGTGCCGACCGCCAAGGAGACCCCTCCTCTGCCCTCCTCGAAGTGCTCGACCCGGAACAGAATACTACATTCCATGATAACTTTCTGGATGTGGACTATGATTTGTCTAAAGTGATGTTCATCGCTACTGCCAATAATCTGAATACCATCCCCGGACCGTTGTTGGACCGTATGGAGCTGATTGAGGTAAGCGGCTATATCACGGAAGAAAAGATTGAAATTGCTCGCCGCCATCTGGTTCCGAAGGAATTGGAGGCAAACGGTATGAAAAAGAATGATATCAAGATTCCGAAGAACACGCTGGAAGCCATTATAGAGAATTATACTCGTGAGAGCGGTGTGCGCGAACTGGAAAAGAAAATCGGAAAGATACTCCGTAAATCTGCACGCCAATATGCTACGGACGGTTATTTTGCGAAGACCGAAATAAAACCGGGAGACTTGTATGAATTTCTGGGGGCACCCGAATATACCCGGGACAAGTATCAGGGTAATGAGTACGCAGGAGTAGTGACCGGTCTGGCGTGGACTGCCGTAGGTGGTGAAATACTTTTCGTGGAAACCAGCCTGAGCCGTGGCAAGGGCGGACGTTTGACATTGACCGGCAATTTGGGTGATGTAATGAAAGAGTCGGCCATGCTGGCATTGGAATACATCAAGGCGCATGCCTCCCTGCTGAATCTTGACGAAGAGATTTTTGATAACTGGAACATCCATGTCCATG
This sequence comes from Bacteroides sp. Marseille-P8574, assembly GCF_902825465.1. Taxonomy (NCBI): domain Bacteria; kingdom Pseudomonadati; phylum Bacteroidota; class Bacteroidia; order Bacteroidales; family Bacteroidaceae; genus Bacteroides; species Bacteroides sp. Marseille-P8574. The sequence continues at coordinate 140,512 of NZ_CADEBE010000002.1, read as the reverse complement.
TGCCCGAAGGCGCCATTCCGAAAGACGGTCCGTCTGCCGGTATCACGATGGCTACCTCCCTCGCTTCTGCCCTCACCCAGAAAAAGGTGAAGGCTAATCTTGCTATGACGGGAGAGATAACACTTCGCGGTAAGGTACTTCCGGTAGGAGGCATCAAGGAGAAGATACTGGCTGCCAAGCGTGCCGGTATCAAGGAGATTATCTTGAGCGATGAGAACCGCAAGAATATAGAAGAGATACAGGATATATATCTGAAAGGACTGACTTTCCACTATGTGAAAGATATTAAGGAGGTGTTTGCCATTGCGCTGACTGATGAAAAAGTTGCCGATGCCATCGACTTGTTCGTAAAGAAAGAAAAGACTGAAAAGAAAGAGGAATGACATTCGAGTTACAATATACAGACAGCAAGACCAATGCACGTGCCGGACTGATTACTACTGACCACGGGCAGATTGAGACACCTATCTTTATGCCGGTAGGTACAGTGGGAACAGTGAAAGGCGTGCATCTGCCCGAATTGAAAGAGGACATAAAGGCGCAGATAATATTGGGTAATACCTATCATCTTTATCTGCGTCCGGGACTGGAAGTGATAGAGAAAGCCGGTGGACTGCATAAGTTCAACGGCTTTGACCGTCCTATGCTGACAGATAGTGGCGGCTTCCAGGTATTTTCGTTGTCCGGTATCCGCAAGTTGCGCGAAGAAGGTGCGGAATTCCGTTCACACATCGATGGTAGCAAGCATATCTTTACACCGGAGAAGGTGATGGATATAGAACGGACTATCGGTGCAGACATTATGATGGCCTTTGATGAATGTCCTCCGGGGGATTCGGACTACGAATATGCCAAAAAATCACTGGGATTGACACATCGCTGGCTGGACCGCTGTATCAAGCGTTTCAACGAAACAGAACCGAAGTACGGTTATCAGCAATCCTTATTTCCCATTGTGCAGGGGTGCGTCTATCGCGACCTCCGCGAGCAGTCAGCAGAGTTTGTTGCCTCTAAAGGTGCTGACGGTAATGCCATTGGTGGTCTGGCTGTGGGCGAGCCTGTAGACAAGATGTACGAGATGATTGAGTTGGTGAACGGGATTCTTCCCAAAGACAAGCCTCGCTATCTGATGGGAGTCGGGACTCCGGTAAATATCCTGGAAGGCATTGAACGCGGTGTCGATATGTTCGATTGCGTGATGCCTACCCGAAACGGACGCAATGGCATGCTGTTTACCAAGGACGGCATCATGAACATGCGCAACAAAAAATGGGAAATGGATTTCTCTCCCATTGAAGCGGATGGCGCCTCTTACGTGGATACCATGTACAGCAAGGCATACTTGCGCCATCTGTTCCACGCACAGGAGCTGCTTGCCATGCAGATAGCATCTATCCACAACTTGGCTTTCTACTTGTGGCTGGCGGGCGAAGCACGTAAGCATATCATTGCAGGCGACTTTGCAACTTGGAAACCGATGATGGTGAAACGCGTATCGACAAGATTATGAGAAAAATGGACTGGAGGATATGGAAGAATATAAAGCTGCCGAGAGGTAAATTCTTGAAGCGGCTGGACTGGTACATCATTAAGAAGTTCTTAGGTACGTATGTCTTTGCCATTGCATTGATTATCTCCATTGCAGTGGTGTTCGACTTCAACGAGAAGATGGACCGCTTCATGTCTCATGAAGCGCCGTGGAATGCGATTGTCTTTGATTATTATCTGAACTTCATCCCCTACTTTGCCAATCTGTTCAGTCCGCTGTTTGTGTTTATCGCTGTAATCTTCTTTACTTCCAAACTGGCAGAGAACTCGGAAATCATCGCCATGTTCTCTACGGGAATGAGTTTCAAGCGTATGCTGCGTCCTTACATGGTGTCTGCGGCAATCATTGCGGTAGTGACGTTCTGCCTCGGATCTTATGTCATCCCCAAAGGTAGTGTGACACGTATTAATTTTGAGGACAAGTACTACAAACCTCGTAAGGCGAATACGGCACGGAACATCCAGCTGGAAGTGGATTCGGGGGTAATTGCCTATATCGAACGTTTTGAAGACTACAGCAAGACCGGTTATCGCTTTTCTTTGGACAAGTTCAATGACAAGCAACTGGTTTCCCACCTTACAGCCCGTTCCATTACCTACGACACGACGGCCGTGCATAAGTGGAAAATCAAGGATTATATGATTCGTCAGATGGATGGCATGAAGGAGAGTATTATAAAAGGAGGTCGCATAGATACCACTCTGTTCATGGAGCCTGCCGACTTTCTGATTATGAAGAATCAGCAGGAGATGCTGACCAGCCCTCAATTGAGCGAGTACATCAGCAGGCAGCGGCAACGCGGCTTTGCCAATATTAAGGAATTTGAGATAGAGTATCACAAACGCATTGCCATGTCGTTCGCCTCCTTTATCCTGACGTTGATAGGAGTGTCTTTGTCTTCCAAGAAAACGAAAGGCGGAATGGGATTGCATTTGGGTATCGGCTTGGCATTGAGTTTCTCTTATATTCTGTTTCAGACCATTGCTTCCACATTTGCCGTAAACGGCAACATGCCTCCAGTCATAGCTGTGTGGATACCGAATATAATGTATGCCTTCATTGCATTTTATTTATATAGGAAAGCGCCGAAATAAGCATCCTAAACCTCTACTTCAGTCTGCTCAAGTTGAGGTTTGGCGTACTAAAGTAGAGGTTTAGGATGCTTGTCTCCGGAAGTCTATTAAAATAAGAAACCCCTCCCACTCTTGCGTTCTACAAGTGTGGGAGGGGCTTTTTGTTGTATTCATTTTCCTCTTTTGTTTTGTTCCCTTTTTTGCCGGAAAGAGACGCCGGTTTCCAGGGAACACCCTCACTTTCGTCTTACTGGTTCTTTAAGTTGCTGTTGTATGCACCGGGCATCAGCAAGCTTAATTCAAGTAAGCGGAAAGTTCTGCAGCAGAGATGTTTTTGGCAATAATTACACCATTATCATCCAGTAAATAGTTAGTGAATCCGCGGCCCAAGCGATACTTTTTAAAGAGGCCGGAATATTCGCCTTTAGTTTCCACGAAACAAGTGGGCGTAACTATTTGGTCCTTACGGATGGTTTCTTCAAAGATTGACTGATACTCATCGAATGAAACTGAAACCATCTTCACATTGTTGTGGGCAGTAGAGCGAAGCGCATTGCTCAAACTTGCGTTCTGCATCCGGGACTGCGCGTCGTAACTTGCCCAAAAGCTGAGCAACACATACTTTCCTTTCAAATCGGAAAGGTCGGTTTGGGATTGCTCTGCTGACATGGATTGGATTTTGAAATCCGGGGCCATGTCACCCACATTCAAACCTCCGGTAGGTTTGTCTTTTTCTACAAAAGAAGTCAAGGAACTTATTAGTAATACAACAAAAATCCATTTTGCATATTTCATGCGGCACGGTTTTGGTTAATACTATCCGGGACTGTCCTTCAACAGTGATTTCTTCCCGGAACATCGTCTTCTCAGAGCTTGAAATGAGTAGAAACTCATTGATATTCAAAGCTTTTAATTCTGAAATCGGCTGCAAAGGTAAGTAATTCTTAAACAAACTTCCAAATAAACAAGCATTTTTCTCACTTTTTAGAGTCATATTTTTATGTTATTTAGCATAAATAGCGGGAATTTTCCTTACTTTTGTAGCCTATTATTCTATCAAAAAGATGATTTATGCAACCATTGAACACTGAACTCATCCTGATACGTATTACGGGTGAAGACCGTCCGGGACTGACAGCTTCCGTGACGGAAATTCTGGCCAAATATGATGCTACTATTCTTGATATTGGTCAAGCAGACATTCATAATACTCTTTCATTGGGCATTTTATGCAAGACGGAAGAACAACATTCGGGGTTCATTATGAAGGAACTGCTTTTCAAGGCTTCCTCCCTGGGAGTGACTGTCCGTTTTTACCCTATTACTGCCAAAGAGTACGAGGATTGGGTGAATATGCAGGGAAAGAACCGCTATATTCTTACTTTATTGGGGCGCAAGTTGTCTGCCCGTCAAATATCTGCTGTGACCCGTATTCTTGCAGAGCAAGGCATGAATATCGATGCCATCAAGCGCCTTACAGGACGTATTCCGCTGGACGAATGTGAATCGCGTACACGCGCCTGCATCGAATTTTCCGTTCGGGGCACTCCGAAAGACCGCATTGCCATGCAAGAACAGTTGATGAAACTGGCAACCGAACTGGAAATGGATTTCTCTTTCCAGTTGGACAATATGTACCGCCGGATGCGTCGCCTCATTTGCTTCGATATGGACTCTACTCTGATTGAAACGGAAGTGATTGATGAATTGGCCATACGTGCAGGTGTGGGCGACCAGGTAAAGGCTATTACTGAGCGTGCCATGCGTGGTGAGATAGATTTCATTGAGAGCTTTCGCGAACGAGTGGCTTTGTTGAAAGGATTGGATGAGTCCGTGATGCAGGAAATTGCAGAGAATCTTCCCATTACGGAAGGTGTGGATCGCCTGATGTATGTTTTGAAGAAATACGGTTACAAGATAGCTATTCTTTCGGGAGGGTTTACCTACTTCGGGCAGTACCTCCAGAAGAAGTACGGTATAGACTATGTGTATGCCAATGAGCTGGAAATAGAGGATGGCAAACTGACCGGTCGCTATCTCGGTGATGTAGTTGACGGTAAGCGTAAGGCGGAGTTGCTGCGTTTGATAGCTCAGGTGGAAAAAGTGGATATTGCGCAGACTATTGCTGTGGGCGACGGTGCCAACGACCTGCCCATGCTGGGAATTGCCGGCCTTGGAATCGCTTTTCATGCAAAGCCCAAAGTTGTTGCCAATGCTAAGCAATCCATCAACACCATCGGCTTAGATGGCGTACTTTACTTTCTGGGATTTAAGGATTCATACATTGATATTCCCCGTTGAAGGCAGATGCTTGAAACAAATTTGCAAGTCCTTGAGATAATTATTGTCCCAAGGGCTTATTTTTTTACTGTAAGAGTCTATTTTATAAGTCTTTTTCCTATCTTTGTACGCAAATTTAAAAGAGATACATGAAGTTTTCAGAACTACATTTAAATGGCAATGTGCTGGAGGCACTGGATGCCATGCGCTTTGAAGAGTGCACCCCCATACAAGAAAAATCAATTCCCGTCATACTCGAAGGTCGAGATTTAATAGCAGTGGCACAAACCGGAACGGGAAAAACTGCCGCATATTTGTTGCCTATATTGAACAAGCTCTCAGAAGGCGGACACCCTGCCGATGCCATCAATTGCATTGTCATGGCTCCTACCCGCGAGTTGGCGCAACAGATAGACCAACAGATGGAAGGTTTCTCTTATTTCATGCCGGTTTCCAGCGTGGCCGTGTATGGTGGTAATGACGGAATACTGTTCGAGCAGCAGAAAAGAGGGTTGACACTGGGTGCTGATGTCGTTATTGCTACCCCGGGGCGTTTGATAGCCCATCTTAGCCTTGGTTATGTAGATCTTTCCCGTGTCTCTTATTTTATTTTGGATGAAGCAGACCGGATGCTGGATATGGGATTTTATGACGATATTATGCAAATTGTCAAATTCCTTCCTAAAGAGCGGCAGACAATCATGTTCTCTGCCACCATGCCTGCTAAGATACAACAGTTGGCTGGTAACATTCTGAACAATCCTGCCGAGGTGAAGCTGGCTGTTTCCAAACCGGCAGAAAAGATTGTGCAGGCAGCCTACGTTTGCTACGAGAATCAGAAGCTGGGCATCATCCGTAGCCTCTTTGCAGAGGAGACACCGGAACGCGTTATCATCTTTGCTTCTTCCAAACTGAAAGTGAAGGAAGTGACCAAAGCTTTGAAGCAGATGAAACTGAACGTCGGTGAAATGCATTCCGACTTGGAGCAGGCACAGCGCGAAGAAGTGATGTATGAGTTCAAGGCAGGACGTATCAATATCCTGGTAGCCACAGATATCGTTGCGAGAGGTATTGATATCGATGACATCCGTCTGGTGATAAACTACGACGTTCCCCACGACAGTGAAGATTATGTGCACCGCATCGGACGTACGGCGCGTGCTAATAATGACGGCGTAGCCATCACCTTCGTTTCCGAAAAGGAGCAGGGTAACTTTAAGAATATCGAAAAATTCCTAGATAGGGATATCTATAAGATATCGGTTCCCGAAGAGCTGGGTGAAGCACCAGAATACAAGCCGAGAGCATTTGACGGAGGAAGACGGGGCGGCCATGGAAACGGACGTAGGCCAGGAGGAAATAAGAATGGCCGTAACAACAATAAAGGCGGAAAGCCCAGTGCCAAACGGCCACAGAATGGCGGTGAGAAGAAATAAACACTGTGGTGTGGTGAAGAAAAGACATAGAAAAAGCGGATTTATTCCGCTTTTTCTATGCTCATTGTACAGTCAAAACCAATAATCATATTTACCAGACTGTATACGGAGCTTTCGGGTATGCCAAGGGTTGCCTGGTAATGGTATCCCTTACTGTCCACACCCATGAAGTTCATATCGGCAAGAATGGCCTGATTCAGTATTTCGGCAGGGAATATATCCGCAAACATCTTTTTGGTGATGTCCTGGCCGTAAAGCATCTTCTTCCCTTCGTATACACAGATATGGATTACATTATCATAATACACATTGTCCACACTGATTCCATTTTCAGAATAGGAAGTCTTGAAAACCTTCATCTTTGAGGGGTTGATATATACATATCCCCTATACCTTGTATTCTTGTATATTACGATACTGTCTTTCTTTATCACTTCTGGAGTAGTGGAAATGACTTCTACTTCCCGGCTGGTGAAAACCAAAGAATCTTCTGCATTCTCTGATTTATGCAGTTTAATTACTTCGTCGGCCAGCGAGTGGAACCAGAAGCTGTATTCCGTTTGACGGTCTATCTTATAGGCCACCGGTTCATTGCTGTATATGTAGATTGTATCGTGAACGACCTTGAAAGATACGGGAGCGCTTTGCGGGTTGGCATAATATACCGTATCCCCTTCGATGCGCATCAACGGCATTTCTGTTTCATCGTTCACCCAGATGCCTTGTAACAGTTGCTTTGCAATGAGATCTTCCTTTACGGAAACCTCTCCTGTTTGTCTGTTGCTGCATGAGGCTAATGAGACAACAAGTACAATGAGAATCGCACTTCCTTTTATTGTCATAACGTCCCTGTTTATTTCTTTTCTTCTTTCTGCGACTTTATTTTCCGATGCAATGATATGTGAAACCTTGTTCTTCCATATCTTTCTTGTCGTAAATATTACGTCCGTCCAATACCAACGGCTGCTCCATGGTCTTCTTGATGACTGCCCATGAAGGCAGGCGGAATTCTTTCCATTCGGTCACCAGCATCAGTGCATCTGCGTCCAGTGCGGCATCATACATATCTGTCGCATAATAAATACTTTCTCCTATGCGGCGTCGGCATTCGTTCATGGCAGCCGGGTCGTAGGCACGTACTTTACAGCCGGCTTTCAGCAGCTTGTCAATCAATATCAGGGCCGGAGCTTCACGCATGTCGTCTGTTTCGGGTTTAAAGGCCAGTCCCCAAATGGCGATGACCTTTCCCTCCAAATCATTATTGAAATGCTTCTGCAACTTTTCGAATAAGATACTCTTCTGTTTCTCGTTCACCTCCTCTACTGCATGGAGTACACGCATCTTGTAGCCGTTCAGTTCAGCTGTCTTAATCAGTGCCTTTACATCCTTAGGGAAGCATGAGCCGCCGTAGCCTATCCCCGGATAGAGGAACTTACGTCCGATACGGGTATCCGAACCGATACCGCTGCGCACCATGTTTACATCCGCTCCCACCAATTCGCATAAATTGGCAATGTCGTTCATGAAGCTGATGCGGGTGGCAAGCATGGAGTTAGCCGCATACTTTGTCATTTCTGCAGAAGGGATGTCCATAAAGATGACACGGAAGTTGTTCAGCAGGAATGGTTTGTAGAGCTTGCTCATTATCTTCTTGGCTCGTTCGGACTCTACTCCCACCACTACACGGTCGGGACTCATAAAATCGTTGATGGCATTACCTTCTTTCAGAAACTCGGGATTCGAAGCGACATCAAAGTCAATGTTCACCCCTCTCTTATCAAGTTCTTCTTGAATGGCAGTCCGCACTTTTTGGGCAGTACCTACGGGAACGGTACTTTTGGTTACCACCAACACGTATTTCTGCATATTGCGTCCAATGGTGCGGGCAACTTCCAGCACATAGCTCAAGTCGGCACTTCCATCCTCATCGGGTGGTGTACCTACGGCACTGAATACCACTTCCACCTCATTCAGACAACTCTCCAGGGATGTGGTGAATTGCAGGCGTCCTGCTTTCACATTCCGGCTAACCATTTCTTCCAGTCCGTTTTCATAGATAGGAATAACGCCCTTTTTCAGTGACTCTATCTTTTCACTGTTCGTGTCTACGCAAATAACGTTGACACCGATTTCCGCAAAGCAGGTTCCGGTTACCAAACCGACGTATCCTGTACCGACAATGGCTATTTTCATATTTTATTCATAATAGACCGCATCCTTGAACGATACGGCATGTCCGTCTTTATCTGATAATAGAAGCTGTTCCGTAGCAACAGGCCATTCAATACCGATGGTTTCGTCGTCAAAACGGATGGATGCCTCGGACTGTGGTGCGTATGCGTTGTCTACCTTGTATGTAAAGACAGCTTCATCGCTCAGCACCAGAAAACCGTGAGCAAAACCGCGCGGAATGAAGAATTGTCTCTTGTTCTCCTCGCTTAGCTCCACACTGACATACTTTCCGAAAGTGGGAGAAGATTTTCTTAAGTCGACAGCCACGTCCAGCACTTTTCCTTTAATGACACGTACCAGTTTAGCCTGGCTGCAATCGCCCTTCTGGTAGTGAAGACCACGTAATACACCGAAAGAGGATTTGGACTCATTGTCCTGGATGAAGTGAACGTCTCCGACATGTGCACGGAACTCTTCTTCCTTAAATGCTTCCATAAAGTATCCGCGGACATCATGGAATACTTTCGGCTCAATCAGCCATACGCCGTCAATCTCTGTTTGTATGTAGTTCATTTTCTTAAAATATTTTATGTACTTTTAGTTGGACTCCAAAATTGTCTCCATATATCTCTCCCATATCCAATGCAAGGGACGCGTTGAAGCACCAGCCCTTCCATTTACGGGGAGTATAGTAAAACGATGCAAAAGTAGAAAAATTTTCTAATATATCGGGTATTGGACGATGAGGAGTTCCCCAAGTTCTGTTGTGAGACAATTTTGCTACATATCTCCACTCACTGCTGATGTCACCGCTCCATCCCAGATGCAGGGCCTTAACACGATTGTACTTGAAACTCATATCGCCATCCTTATTATAGATAGGCGATGCTATCAACGGATTGGCTATCGCCATGCCCCAATGTGCCCATCCTGGGTAGTAACCGTTGTTGTAGTAGTTGTCGGCTCCTCCGGTCTTACCTACTACAGAATTTTGCAAACCGTGCAGAGGACCGCTCATATTGGTAGTCTGGAGATATTCGATAACGATTCCGTTGATGGCTTGTTTATGGTTGGATTTATATTCCACACCCCATAAGCCATCCCAACCGTTGAGTTTGGCCATGGCGGAGAAGTCATCAAAATGATTGTCCAGATAGGCGCTGATAGAGAAATCTTCCTTAGGACGATAAGTCATTTTGATATATTCGCTGCCCAGAAAATTGCCTTGGAAAGCCAGATGTTCACCTACCGGTCCGTCCTCACTCCCGTGGCCGGGGAAGAATACGCGTATATAATCCTTCCATCCGTTTCCCAAGTCCCCCGATTCGGAACCTCCAATTTTATATCCACCAAATTGGGTGTCGAGGGTCACCCCGAGTTCTAGTTGCCATTTTCCTTTGGGTATACCGATACGCAGAAACCCTTCTTTATGATGGTATTTGATGCTCTTGGTATACCAGTATTTTTCTCCGACTTGTTCCCGTTGGTATTTGTTGTCTGTAAACCATCCGTACGAGATTTCTCCTTTCAGACCTAAACGGGGCAGCAACTGTACATATTCGGGTATGCCTATCTGTACTTGTGGGATGGGACGCGCATTGCCCGACCAAGTCATGCCGCCACTGCTTAGCTCTTGATTCAGCAATGGAGAATTCTGTTCCCGGCTTCCAGCGAAGAATCCGAACCACTTGTAGCGGATGTCTACGTAAGCCTGCTGTACAATGAAAGAGGTAGTACTGAATCCGGCTGCTGCAACCAAATCCACAACTTCTTCAAACTTCCATTTTCCGAGTTGGTGTCTGTAGGATATTCCTCCACGTATGTAAGTATTGTTGTCAAGCGAAGTGAGTCCTTGCTGGTTGCTGACCTGCCAAAGAGGGGTGTTGTCACCGGTATGCAGGGTTGTTCCATATTCTACGAATGAGGACAGTTGTTGTGCCAGCATCGTGTTTTTTCCTATGAACAAGAAAACCATCAGACAGAAGATAATGCGCATAATAGTCTTTTGTTAAGTGTTTAGGTTTGTATACTCTTGCGAGGTCAATTGTCCTTCTATTATTGACAAGCATAGCTAAACGGTACAAAAGTAGAAAATTTTCCGGTAAAAATCCTTTCTCTTGCCCAAAAACCTTTTTTAATGCATTTTCAATGTGCAGTGTTCATAATTTGTTGATAAGAAAAAAGCTCTGAAACTAGCGTATATCCGATATTTCCGCTACTTTTGTGGCATGATTGAATTAGCACAGCACATAGAAGTATTGTTATTGGAGAACGATTGTGTCATTGTTCCCGGTTTGGGAGGATTTGTAGCCCATTATACTCCGGCAATGAGAGTAGCAGAAGAGAATGTTTTTCTGCCCCCTACTCGTATTATCGGTTTCAATCCTCAACTGAAGATGAATGACGGCTTACTTGTACAATCTTATATGGCTGTCTATGATACTGATTTTTCTGATGCTACGCGGATTGTAGAAAAAGAAGTGGCATATATATTCACTGCTCTCCATGAAGAAGGTAAGGTGGATTTGCCCAACATTGGCGAATTGCGTTACTCCATTCATGGTACTTATGACTTTGCTCCCTATGACCACAAGATAACCACTCCTTACTTATATGGGCTGGATAGTTTTGAAATGCAGGAACTGGCGGAACTGAAGAAACCGTACATGGAAAAGACCATCCGTTATTCTGTTCCAGTTGTGCCGGAAGACAAAAAGCGAAGGGTTGAGATTAAATTCAACCGTTCCTATTTGTCGAATGCGGTTGCCATGATTGCAGTGGTTGCCTTGTTTTTCTTTTTGTCTACACCGATAGAGAATACGGAAGTGGTTGAAGGAAATTATGCGCAATTACTTCCGAATGAACTTTTTGAGATGATAGAAAAGGAATCCCTTGCCATTAATCCGATTGTTGTTAGCCGGAAGGCCGACACTCCGAAAGCGTCGGCTCAAAAAAACACGGGGCAGAAGGCAAAGAAAAAGGTGGTTCCGGTTGCTGTAAGAGAGGTTAAGGTAGGCCAAGCTAACGCGCAGAATGCTCCGGTTGTTTCTCAGCCTAAGCAGCAGGCGGCAGAAGTGTCCTCTTCAGCATCTGCAACAATAAAGAGCGAAGTTCAAAAGACAACGGCAGGGACTGTTGCTCCGTCACTTGTCTCTGCAAAGAAATACCACATCATCATTGCCAGTGTAGGTACTGAGAAGGATGCCGAAGCAATGGCAAAGCAACTGATTGAAAAAGGTTATCCTCATGCAAAAGCAATCGTTGGAGATGGTAAAATGCGTGTCAGCATTGAGTCTTGTGGCACAGAAACAGAAGCATATCAGGCATTGAACAGAGTTCGCCAAAATGAAACGTATAAGAACGCTTGGGTATTAAAGAAGTAGAAAGTAATCTACCCTTGCTTTATTTTTTAATTCTTTAATTTTTAACTATCATGAAGCGTATCCGTTGCCCCAAATGTGAGAATTACTTAACATTCGATGAAACCAAGTATACCGAAGGCCAATCACTGGTCTTTGTATGTGACCAGTGTAAGAAGCAGTTCAGTATCCGTTTAGGCAAATCAAAGATGAAAGCCCCTCAAAAGGAAGAATGTCCGGATGAAGCGGAGTTTAAAGAGGCTTTTGGCAGCATCACGGTCATTGAGAACGTGTTTGGTTTTAAGCAGGTACTTCCATTGCAAGAAGGTGACAATATCATAGGCCGGCGTTGCGTGGGGAATGTTATCGATGTGCCGATTGAGACTTCGGATATGAGTATGGACCGGCGTCACTGTATCATTAATGTAAAGCGTAATAAGCAGGGAGTGTTGATTTATACCTTACGCGATGCTCCCAGCCTGACGGGAACTTTCCTTAATAATGAAATTTTGGGTGACAAAGACCGTATTCGCATTGAGGATGGAGCCATTGTAACTATTGGTGCCACTACTTTTATATTGCGGGCAGCAGAGCAGGAAAGCCTTTAGACAAAAAAGAAAACTGTGGCTTAATTATTTCCCATCAAATGTGGTATAAATAAAGCAGACCGTATAAAAACTCCTTTTGTACGGTCTGCTTGTTTAAAATCATAGGAATTAAAGAATACCTTTTACTGTTTCCTGCATGCCTTTTTCTTGGATGGATTTTAAGAAGCAGGTAATCATGTCTGTCAATCTTGGAACGGTATTCAAGTCTCCGTGTTCCCCCCAGATAAGGTCTTTGGCTGCCAATACGCCTTCTGACACTTTGCGGGTATCCCCCGTTGCCCAAAGGTCTTTCAATAACTGCATGATTTCGGGAGCATCATTCGGGATGATTTCTGTGCCGTCTGCGCGGGTACCTCCTTTGTAGTACGTGATGATGGCAGCCAGTCCCAATACCAGACCTTTCGGCAGTTCTCCTTTACGTTTCAAGTAGGTTTTTAGGCCAGGAAGGTCACGGGTTTGGTATTTAGGGAAAGAGTTCAGCATAATACTGGTTACGGCATGGTCAACAAACGGATTGTTGAAGCGCTCCAATACATCTTCTGCAAACTTTTTCAATTCGTTTTTTGGCAGGTTCAACGTTTCCATCAGCTCGTCAAACATCACTTTATGGATGTATTGTCCGATTATAGGATGCTGGCAGGCATCGCGTACAATATTTACCTCCGACAGATAGGCTACTGGAGACAATACGGTATGAGGTCCATTCAGCAAAGTTACTTTTCTTTCGTGGTAAGGTTCTTCAGAAGGAACAAACAATACATTCAGTCCGGCTTGTCGGCAGGGAATTCTTTGGCGACTTCTTGCGGAGCCTCGATGACCCATAAATGGAAAATTTCAGCCTGCACTACCAGATTGTCATTGTACTGTATCTTTTCTTTTATAGCGGCAATGTCTTTGCGGGGGAATCCTGGAACGATACGGTCCACCAGTGTTGCATACACACCGCAGGCTTCCTCAAACCAAGCTCTGAACTCATCACCCAATTGCCATAATTCAATGTATTGATAGATTGTCTCCTTCAACTTGTGGCCATTCAGGAAGATGAGTTCGCAGGGGAAGATAATCAGTCCTTTGCTCTTGTCGCCGTTGAATGTCTTGAAGCGGTGATACAACAGCTGTGTCAGTTTGCCCGGATAAGAAGACGCCGGTGCATCTGTCAGCTTACAAGCAGGGTCAAAGGCTATACCAGCTTCCGTCGTGTTGGAAATGACAAAACGCATTTCCGGTTGTTCGGCCAGTTTCATGAACTCGTCGTTTTGAGTATAGGGGTTTAAGGCACGGCTGATTACATCTATCATAGTCAGACTGTTGATGGTTTCTCCTTTATCCAGACCTTGCAGATTTACATGATAAAGGTCATCCTGGGCATTCAGCATGCCAACCATACCTTTATCAATGGGTTGGACCACTACCACATTGCTGTTGAAATCGGTCTTTTGATTCATGTTATAAATAATCCAATCCACAAATGCACGAAGGAAATTACCTTCGCCAAACTGGATAATGCGTTCCGGGCGTTGTGCTTTGGGAGCAGTTTCTTTGTTTAATGCTTTCATTTAAAAAATGATTTAAATGGTTGATATGTAATTTTTTGATTATTCAAACTCAAAGTAAAAGTCTATGTTTTCCTTCATCAATATGTCGATGGGCATGTATTTCACTGCAGTGACCGGTCTTTTAAATATCACGTGGTCGCATAAAGTCTTCACGCCACAATAGCCTTGCAGGCCTGGGCGTTGACCGATGAGAAAGGTTACTTCACCGGTTTTCAGGAACTCTGTATTTTTGTGTAAAAGGTCATATCCCACAAGTCCTGCCAACTTCTGCCCCTTTTCGTGTAGATAACTTGCCACCTGATAAATACGGGAGTTAAAAACAGCTCCCAGTACGGCTTGGGGATGTTCTTTAAAAAAAGCATCCAACATCCGTCTGTTGCCGTCAGTATCTTCCTTGCACAACACAATGTCATGGATAGTCAAATCCTTATGTTCCTCGGAAAGGTATTGCATGAACCCCTCGAGGCGGCGTTGCATCTGGATTTCTGCCGGATTGTTTTTCTGATTGTTCAGGAATAACACAAGCTCCTGCCCTTTTTCATAGCTACGCATCAGAATCTTGGCAGCAATGTATCCGCTGGTTTTGGAATCTTGTCCGATATAACATAAGGCATGCGTCTGTTCAATATTGAAGTCTATGAATGCATAGGGAATATCCGCTTCCTCCAAATAAGTAGTGAGTTCTATAGTCTCCTCTCGGAAATTTGGGGCAACAAGTACGGCGTCGGCATTTTCCTCCCGGAGCACAGCACATGCTTCTTTATAGGAGGATTTGTCCGCATGTCGATAGTAGAGATAGCTAACTCCAACATTGAACGGCCGTAATTCTTGTGCGGCACGGTCAATTCCCGCTGCTACAGCATGCCAATAATCATGTTCTATATAATAAGGTATAATGCAGACAATATGATAGCGCTTTTTAGCCGCCAGCCCGATGGCAAACATATTGGGATGATAATCTATCTCGTCGAGTACTTTCTGGACTTTTTCTCTACTGGAAACGGATACGTCTCCGCGGTTGTGCAGTACGCGGTCTACAGTGCCGGCAGAGACGCCGGCCATGCGTGTGATGTCTTTAATGGTATAGTTCTTGTTTTCCATCTTGAGGTATGCTGCCTAAGGCGGTAAAGGTGAGACATCTGAAGCTTAAATATTATAAATATTCGCCGCAAAGATACGAATTATTTTGTTCCTCCAAGTAAAATTTCTACTTTTGTGTTCGATAACGGTTAATAAAACTAAAAATAGATATATCACCTATTAGCTTTACAATCAATACTATATAGGTATAATAGACGAAAAGTAATATTTTTATACACTTAAAACACAAGAAGATGAAGAACTTTATGGACGGGAACTTCCTGCTGCAAACGGAAACAGCACAGAGGTTGTACCACGAGCATGCGGCGAAGATGCCGATTATCGACTATCACTGTCACCTGATTCCCCAAATGGTGGCAGAAGATTACCAGTTTAAGTCGTTGACTGAGATTTGGTTGGGAGGTGACCACTACAAGTGGCGTGCGATGCGTACCAATGGTGTGGACGAACGTTTCTGTACCGGTAAGGATACTACAGATTGGGAAAAGTTTGAGAAGTGGGCCGAAACGGTACCTTATACTTTCCGTAATCCGTTGTACCACTGGACCCACCTTGAATTGAAGACCGCTTTTGGAATCGATAAAATTCTGAATCCTCATACGGCCCGTGAAATTTATGATGAATGTAATGAGAAGCTGAAACAGCCTGGATATTCCGCCCGTGGCATGATGCGCCGTTATCATGTGGAAGTGGTTTGTACTACAGATGATCCTATTGATTCCTTGGAATACCATATCAAGACACGTGAGAGCGGCTTTGAAATC
Organism: Bacteroides sp. Marseille-P8574; assembly: GCF_902825465.1. NCBI lineage: Bacteria > Pseudomonadati > Bacteroidota > Bacteroidia > Bacteroidales > Bacteroidaceae > Bacteroides > Bacteroides sp. Marseille-P8574. Next base: position 124,614 of record NZ_CADEBE010000002.1, on the reverse strand, counting down.
AAGATGTTGCCTACTTGGCGTCCGGATAAGGCAATGGCGGTGGAAATTCCTGCCGATTTTCGCGCATATATAGAAAAGTTAGCCGAAGTGAGCGATGTGGCTATTTCCAGCTTTGACGATATGGTTGCTGCCTTGCGTAAGCGTCACGATTTTTTCGCGGAACAAGGATGTAAACTGTCTGACCACGGAATTGAAGAATTCTATGCCGAGGATTACACGGAAGCTGAAATCAAGGCCATCTTTAATAAGGTATATGGCGGTGCAGAACTGACGAAGGAGGAAATTCTGAAGTTCAAGTCAGCCATGCTGGTTATATTTGGCGAAATGGATTGGGAGAAAGGTTGGACACAACAGTTCCATTATGGTGCTATTCGCAACAACAATAGTAAGATGTTCAAACTGTTAGGTCCTGATACCGGTTTTGATTCCATTGGCGAATTTACTACAGCAAAAGCTATGGCTAAATTTCTCGATCGCTTAAACTCCAATGGTAAGCTGACCAAGACTATTCTTTATAATTTGAATCCATGCGCCAACGAAGTCATTGCTACTATGCTGGGCAACTTCCAGGATGGTACGGTTGCCGGTAAGATTCAATTCGGTTCCGGTTGGTGGTTCCTTGACCAGAAGGATGGTATGGAAAAACAGATGAATGCCCTTTCTGTACTGGGCTTATTGAGTCGATTTGTTGGTATGCTGACCGATTCCCGTTCTTTCCTCTCCTATCCGCGTCATGAATATTTCCGCCGTACATTGTGTAATCTTGTAGGCCGTGATGTAGAAAATGGTGAAATTCCTATTTCCGAGATGGAACGCGTAAACCAGATGATTGAAGATATCAGCTATTATAACGCTAAGAATTTCTTCCAATTCTAAAAAGCAATAGTAAGCTATAAGTTATGCAGTTTCACCCATAACTTATAGCTTATCTAATATTCCTTTGATACTATCCAATCGTATAAAATTGGGATGTCGTATTTCCCCTTCATGTTGCTCGTATGCCCAAGTCACGTGGTATGGTATATGGGCAGCGTATCCCCCAAGTTCCAATACCGGAAGTATGTCTGATTTTACAGAATTACCTACCATCAGGAGTTTTTCAGGCGGACAGCCCAATGTATCAATCAGCCTCTGGTAATCATCGATTTTCTTGTCACTCATAATTTCGATATGATGGAAATATTCTCGCAGTCCGGAAGCTTCTATTTTTCTTTTCTGGTCGAACAAGTCCCCCTTAGTGGCCAACACCAATTTATATTTCCCATGAAGTGACGATATAGTCTCCTTTACGCCTTCCAGCAGTGTGACCGGTTTCTGCAGAAGCTCTTGTCCCCATCCTATTACTTCTTCTATAAGACGTATACTCCCGTTTCCGTCTGTCACTTTGCAGATGGTTTCAGTCATACTGAGCATTATGCTCTTCAGCCCATAGCCATACATATGGAGATTCTTCATTTCTGTTTCAAAAAACCTTTGTGATATGGATGAAGCAGGTAGATATTGTCTTAAAAGGTTACAGAATTTGTGCTCGAACTCCTGAATATAAAGTTCGCTTTCCCACAGTGTGTCATCAGCATCAAAAGCTATGAATTCGATTTTATCTTTCATGAATGGTCGTTTTTATAAAAGCGCCCAAAGATACGGAGTATTCTATATAAATGAAAATATAAATAGTGATAAATGGGAAGTTAATATCTTGTCTGCAACTTATTAATATTGTGTTTGCAGAAAATTAATATCTTGCAAACACGATATTAATTCCGTATTTTTGCACTTATTTTTTCATTTAATACATAAATTTTAATCGTACAAAAGGATGATGACATCACCCCAACCCGCTTCCAAAGGCTTCAGCAGAGCTTTTTGGGTAAGCAGTACAGTAGAACTGTTCGAACGCATGGCATATTATGCTGTATTTATAGTTCTTACCATTTATCTTTCCAATATTTTAGGTTTCAATGATTTTGAGTCAAGCATGATTTCCGGTCTGTTTTCGGGAGGGCTCTATTTGTTGCCCATCTTTACGGGCGCATATGCCGATAAGATAGGTTTCCGAAAGTCGATGATTATTGCTTTTTCACTGCTTTCCATCGGGTATTTGGGCTTGGGATTGCTTCCCACCCTACTGGAAGCAGCCGGTCTGGTGGAGTATGGTGAGACAACCCGTTTTTCCGGATTGCCGGATAGTAATGACCGTTGGATGATTATCCCCGTATTGTTTGTTATCATGGTAGGAGGCTCGTTCATCAAGTCTATCATATCGGGATCGGTGGCTAAGGAAACAACAGAGGCTACCCGTGCTCGCGGCTATTCCATCTTCTATATGATGGTGAATATAGGAGCTTTTACCGGAAAAACGGTGGTCGATCCTCTACGGAATGTTATCGGTGAGCAGGCTTATATTTATATTAATTACTTCTCGGCTGCCATGACGGTGCTTGCATTATTGGCTGTCGTCTTATTGTATAAATCGGCACATACAGCAGGTGAAGGGAAAAGCATGCGTGAAATTGGGCAAGGTTTTCTGCGTATTATCACTAATTGGCGTTTGTTGATTCTTATCCTCATCGTAACCGGCTTTTGGATGGTGCAGCAACAGCTCTATGCAACTATGCCCAAATATGTCATCCGTATGGCGGGTGAAACAGCCAAACCGGGGTGGATAGCCAATGTAAACCCGTTTGTAGTGGTTTGCTGCGTAAGTTTTATCACCCGGTGGATGGCAAAGCGCACAGCTATTACTTCTATGAATATAGGCATGTTTCTTATTCCGGTATCGGCATTGCTGATGGCATGCGGTAATTTGCTGGGCAACGATATTATTTCCGGCATGAGCAATATTACTTTAATGATGGTGCTTGGTATTGTTGTGCAAGCTTTGGCAGAATGTTTTATCTCACCGCGTTATCTGGAGTACTTTTCTTTGCAGGCCCCCAAAGGTGAAGAAGGTATGTACCTCGGTTTCAGTCATCTTCATTCATTCCTCTCTTCTATTTTCGGGTTTGGTATTGCGGGGGTGCTTCTGACAAAATATTGTCCTGATCCAGTCTTGTTTGAAACCCGCGAAGCGTGGGAAGCAGCCAGTGTCAATGCACATTATATCTGGTATTATTTCGCTGCTATAGGATTGGTTGCAGCAATAGCATTATTCGTTTTTGCCAAAACTACCGAATTCATCGACAAAAAGAAGAAGGCATAAGGTTTATATATTGCATACTTTTTGTATATTTGCCGTCACTTTTTTTTAAAGCGACGGCTTTTTTGTAATTAAGGAGATTAGGATGAAAGTAAAATTTATAAGCCTTGCCAGTGGAAGCAGCGGCAACTGTTATTATATAGGCACAGAAAAATATGGAATACTCATCGACGCCGGCATTGCAGTACGGACGATAAAAAAAGGACTGAAAGAAGCAGGTATCAGCATGGAAATGATACGTGCGGTATTTGTTACGCATGATCATGCAGATCATATTAAAGCGGTAGGCGGATTGGGTGAGAAACAGAATATTCCTATTTATACAACTGCCCGGATTCATGAGGGTATCAACCGGAGCTATTGCATGACAGAAAAGTTATATTCGTCTGTCCGTTACCTGGAAAAGCAGCAACCTATGCAGTTGGAAGATTTTCATATCGAATCTTTCGAGGTACCTCATGACGGTACGGACAATGTGGGCTATTGTATTGAGATAGACGGAAAAGTGTTTGCTTTTCTTACAGACCTTGGTGAAATCACTCCTACGGCCGCAGAATATATCAGAAAGGCCAATTATCTGATATTGGAAGCCAACTACGATGAGGAAATGTTACGCATGGGTACTTACCCACAATACCTAAAAGAACGGATTACCAGCCGCACCGGACACATGAGTAATATTGCTACTGCTGAATTTCTTTCGGAAAATATGACGGAACATTTACAGTATATTTGGCTTTGCCATTTGAGCAAGGACAACAATCATCCTGAATTGGCATATAAAACAGTGGAATGGAAATTAAGGGAAAAAGGAATTATCGTAGGAAAGGATGTACAGTTGTGTGCTTTGAAGCGTACTACTCCTTCTGATTTATACGAGTTTGAATAAAAAATCCCATTTCATCGCAAAAAATACCCCGTTTTGTTTGCACGAATAAAATAAAAGGACTACTTTTGCACCCGCAAACAAGAAATAAGGAATGCACTCTTAGCTCAGTTGGTAGAGCAACTGACTCTTAATCAGTGGGTCCAGGGTTCGAATCCCTGAGGGTGTACTTAAAAAGGAACAATATGTTCCTTTTTTTATTTATCTTAACAAGAACAAGCTTTGATGGGTGTAAGCTCCTTATACGGGATCACTAGTAAATCTATATGGGGATGATACATTATTTTTCGTTAGTCCGCATAATAAATTTTTCAGAAGTTTGTTTTTTTATACCTTTGCCCTCACCCGCTTGCCGCCTCTTTCGTCACATTCGAAAATATATGTCAGAAAATGAAAGTAGGAAGAAAACTTTTATTTCCTCCTACTCGTATATCTATATTTTGTATATTTGTACACACATCAATGATTTTAAACTAAAAGAAAAACAATATGGATAAAGATTCAAAGCAAGTAGTGGTTCTTCTGACACATCCCAATATAAAAGAGTCGCGAGCTAACAAGGCATTGATGGATGCTATTAGTGACATGGAAGAGGTGGCCATATACAATTTATATGAGATGCATGTGGAAGATGCTTTTAATGCAGAGATATGGAGCACTATCATATCGCATGCATCTGCGCTTGTATTTCAGTTTCCGTTCTATTGGATGTCGGCTCCTTCTTTATTGAAGAAATGGTTGGATGAAGTATTTACATATCTGGCAAAAACTCCTGCTGTGGCTGGTAAGACATTGATGGTGGTCACTACTGCCGGCTCTGAACATGATGCTTATAGAAGCGGAGGAAGAAATCGTTTTACGGTGGATGAGTTGTTAAGACCTTATCAAGCAAGTGCTGTACATGCCGGAATGGTATGGCAAACTCCTCTTGTAGTCTATGGAATGGGGACCTCGGAAGCTAGTAAAAATATAGCAGAAGGGATAAATTGCTATAAGCAAAGAATTGAAGCATTGGTGAAGAAAGACATTTCCAGTGATAATTGGTAATAGTAGGACCATATCGAAATGGAACATCTTTTTCATTTTTGAATGTTTGTTTTTCTCTTCATATTTTTCTAAAATCCTGATTTTAAGCAATAAATAAAATATTGTATGAGTTGGCATATTTCTTGTGTTAACTCATACATGAAACTTTATATTATATCAAACAGATTACCCGTTAAGGTTACCAAAGAGGATGAAACGTTCGTGTTTTCACGAAGTGAAGGCGGACTGGCTACCGGTTTGGACTCACTTCAGATTTCCTACGAAAAACATTGGATTGGATGGCCTGGAATATGCGTTGACAACGAAGATAGTAAAGAGGAAATCACTTCTAGATTGGAAGGAATAAATTTCCACCCAGTATTCTTGTCTGAAACACAGATAAAGAATTATTATGAAGGCTATAGTAATAGTACTATCTGGCCATTATGTCACTACTTTTTTGTTTATACGCTGTATCGGAACTCTTTCTGGCAATCGTATCAGGAAGTGAACCAGTTGTTCTGCGATGCCATTTGCCGCGTGATACGTCCAGGTGATAAGGTGTGGATTCAAGACTATCAGTTAATGCTGCTTCCCGGAATGCTTCGGAAGGTTTACCCGGATTTGAATATCGGATATTTCCATCATATCCCTTTTCCTTCCTATGAACTTTTCCGGATATTACCGGAACGTGCAGAAATCCTGAAAGAATTATTGGGTGCTGACTTTATAGCTTTCCATACTCATGACTATATGCGGCATTTTATCAGTGCTGTCGAACGGGTATTGCGTATTGACTTTAAACTGGACGAAGCACAACTCGGGAATAGAGTAGTTAGGACCGATGCTCTTCCTATGGGAATCAACTACGGACTGTATCACAATGCTTCTTCCAGACCGGAAGTACGGCGGGCGATAGACCGTACACGGAAATTTTTCGGAAATCATAAGTTGATTCTTTCTGTAGACCGCTTGGATTATAGCAAAGGCATTCTGCACCGTTTATGGGGATTTGCTGCCTTTTTAGAATGTCATCCTGAATATTGTGGAAAAGTTACATTGGCAATGGTCATTGTTCCATCACGTGACCATGTAGATAGTTATGCTGAGCTAAAAACCAAGATTGACGAAGAAATAGGTTCTATAAACGGACAGTATTCTACGATGGACTGGACTCCGGTTTGCTATTTCTATCACGGTTTTTCATTTGAAGAACTGGTGGCAATGTACTATATAGCTGATGTAGCTTTGGTAACTCCACTTCGTGATGGCATGAATTTGGTTGCCAAGGAATATGTAGCCTCGAAAAATAATAATCCGGGTGTTTTGATTTTGAGTGAAATGGCAGGTGCAGCTATTGAGATGACGGATGCATTGTTGATTAACCCCAATGACACTGAGGAGATAAAGCTGGCCATTTGTCGGGCTTTGGAGATGCCCGAACAGGAACAACTGAAACGCTTGCAACACATGCAGAAAATTATTTCCGTACAAACGGTTAATAAGTGGGCGGCAGACTTTGTAAGTGAATGGAGCGATACGTGCCGTAAGAATGAACAGCTTCGTAAGAAAAGGATATCCGCCGGTATTATTGGTGCCATCAAAATGAAATATAACCAGGCTAAGCAACGGCTTATCTTGCTGGATTATGACGGAACGTTGGCGTCGCTCAAGACACGACCGGAAAATGCTAAGCCCACCCCTGAACTCATTGCCACATTGCAGAAGCTGGTTTCCGACCCGGCCAACCATGTTGTTGTGAATAGTGGTCGCGACCATTTTACTTTAGAAAAATGGTTGGGAAATTTATCTATTGCAATGGCTGCGGAACATGGTGCTTTCTATAAGGAAAATGGCATCTGGCACAAAAACATAAACAAAGCGGAATGGAGTTCCGGATTGGTGTCCATCTTGAAGCTTTTTGTCGAAAAGACGCCTCGTTCCCACCTTGAAGTCAAGGAAACGACTTTGGCATGGCATTACCGGGAAAGTGATGCATGGTTAGGAGCTTTGCGGGCACAGCAACTTATCAATGTGCTGGTTAACATCTGTATACAGCAAAAGCTGCAAATCATACAAGGAGATAAAGTGGTGGAGATTAAGTCTCCCGATTATAATAAAGGTTCCGAAGTGAGACGCCAGTTGGAAAAGAAACATTATGACTTTATCATAGCTATGGGAGATGATACTACGGATGAAGATATGTTCAAAGCTTTGCCGGTGAATGCAGTGACAATCAAGGTGGGATATGTGTCGGAGGCAGCAAGCTATAATATGCCATCACAAACGGAAGTCCTGCCTTTTCTTCAAATTCTGGCGAACAAGAAAGACATGAAACAACCCATTGGCGAGAATGTCAAAACGAGCTTGAAAGGGGTATTCGATTTTTTCAGAGACTTGTTAAAAACAAAATAGTAAAAATGAGTAATTTAAATTATGGGGTAGTAGGCAATTGTCGGACTGCCGCACTTATATCCGAAAAAGGCAGCATAGACTGGTTGTGTTTTCCCGATTTTGATTCTCCGTCTATCTTTGCATCACTACTTGATCGGGAAAGAGGAGGAAGTTTTGGATTTGACGTTACAGAAGACTATCATATCTCACAATCTTACGTTCCTCACACTAACATATTGTCTACTTCTTTTTCTTCGAAAGAGGGAGAATTTGTCGTACTTGATTACATGCCTTATTACCGTTCCTGCGAAAATGCCCATTATCTTCCGGCAGAATTGTATCGATATGTGAGGTGGATAAAAGGTAAGCCCCGTTTCAAAGTAAACTATGTCCCTGCTCCCAATTATGCGCAAGGTAAAGTGATTCATAATGTCACTTCTGAATTTATAGAAAGCTATTGTTCTTCTGATAATAAAGATAGACAATATTTGTATTCTTCCCTTCCTTTGTAGAACATCGAACAGAAAAAAGAAATTATATTGGAAAAAGATGAGTTCTTTCTTTTGTCATACAATGAAAAGGTCATTCCGGTGGATATTGAACGGGAAAAAATTGAATATTGCCGTACTTTGGTTTATTGGCTTAATTGGACCAACCGTACTAAGAAATATTCTCTCTATAATGATGTGATAGAAAGAAGCATGCTGGTTTTGAAACTGATGTCTTACTATAACGGAGCCGTACTGGCCGCCCTTACTACCAGTTTGCCTGAATCCGTCGGCGAAGTACGTAATTGGGATTATCGGTTCTGTTGGTTAAGGGATGCCTCCATGTCTATCGAAACTTTGTTCCAGATAGGCCATATAGGAGCAGCAAGACGTTTTATGAAGTTCATACAGTCCACTTTCGTATCCAAGCACGAATCCTATCAGATAATGTACGGCATTCGGGGAGAAAGGCAGCTGACCGAGATTATTCTGGAGCATTTGTCCGGATATAAGAATTCCAAACCAGTACGGATAGGTAATGATGCTTACCATCAAAAGCAGAATGACTCGTTCGGTTATCTGATGGATTTGATTTACCAGTACTATCGGCTGATGCCCGGTACATTAGACGAAATAGAGGATATGTGGGAAATGGTAAAGAGCATTCTTTCCACGGTAATGGAAGATTGGAAGAAACCAGATAAGGGGATATGGGAAATCAGAGGAGAAAGCCGCCATTTTGTTTCATCCAAAGTGATGTGTTGGGTGGCTTTGGACCGTGGTGCAAAGATAGCTTCCATGCTCAATAAATACGGTTATAGTGAACGTTGGCAAAAGGAAGCTGACAAGGTATGGCAGGATGTAATGACATATGGATGGAAGGAAGAACTTCAAAGTTTCTCGCAGACTTATGATAATATGGCAATGGATTCCTCTTTGCTGTTGATGGAACCTTACGGTTTTATTGCAGCAGACGATATCCGATACCATAAGACAGTGAAGGCTGTGAAAAAAGCTCTTTTGCATAAGGGATTGATGTACCGGTATAACAGCGAAGATGATTTCGGGCTTCCTTCTTCGGCTTTTACCATTTGCACTTTTTGGCTGATACGTGCACTTTTTGTTATCGGAGAAAAGGAAGAAGCCCGTTGTTTGTTTGATGATGTTCTGACATATTCCAATCATTTGGGGTTATTCAGTGAGGATATTGATTTTAATACGAAGGAACAACTGGGGAATTTTCCACAAGCTTATTCGCATTTAGCATTAGTCAATACGGCTATTCTGTTTGCAGAAGAAAATAAGAGATTGGCTTTTATCCGGCCGTAACGAGGAGGGGAACTTAATTAATACTGCAAATGGGAGCATTTTGTATTTGTCCTTCTTTCTTTCGTTTTTAATTCCATTGAATGATGATACCTTTCTTTTTTTATGTATTTTTGCATAAATAAAATTTCACTATTTCGGCAGTTGTTTTGTACTCATATCGCTGATATAGTTTAGGAACTCAAAATAAAGGATTATCATGTTACGGAAGATTAGACTGACTTTTGCAATGATTTGCTTTGTACTCATCACCTTGTTGTTCCTTGATTTTACGGGAACGTTGCATGGGTGGTTCGGCTGGTTGGCCAAAATCCAGTTTTTGCCGGCTGTATTGGCGCTAAATGTGGGAGTGATATTGTTTCTTGCAATTCTCACTTTGGTATGCGGGCGTATCTATTGTTCTGTGATTTGCCCCTTAGGGGTATTTCAGGATATACTGGCATGGCTGGGCCGGCAACCTAAAAAACGCAGGAAGCTTCCTTACTCTTATTCTCCGGCCTTATCTTGGCTGCGCTATGGCGTATTGGGTGTGTTTATCATTGCTTTGATTGCCGGAATTGGTTCATTGGCTGCTCTACTTGCACCCTATAGTGCATACGGACGTATTGCCAATAATCTTTTTCAACCTATATGGCAATGGGGCAACAATCTGCTTGCTTATTTGGCTGAACGGGCAGACAGTTATGACTTTTATGAAACGGATGTATGGTTGAAGAGCCTGCCGACTTTTATTATTGCTGCCGCTACTTTGGCTGTGCTTGTTGTTCTGGCCGGACGCAACGGACGAACCTATTGTAATACGATTTGCCCGGTAGGAACGGTCTTGGGCTTCCTTTCACGTTATTCGCTTTTCCGCATCACAATAGATTCGGAAAAGTGCAACCAATGCAGTCTTTGTTCACGCAACTGCAAGGCAGCCTGCATCAACTTTAAGGAGCATCAGATTGATGCAAGCCGGTGTGTGGTTTGCATGAACTGCATTGAGAAGTGCAAGCATGGAGCCATTTCCTACAAGTATCATCCTTTCGGCAAACCTGCTGCGGGCAAGGCTAATTCGGAACAGATAAACGAAACCCGCCGCAGTTTTTTCACAGCAACGGCTCTGGTTGCAGCCACTTCTGTTTTAAAAGCGCAGGAAAAGAAAGTAGACGGAGGACTGGCAGCCATTGAGGATAAGAAGATTCCCGAGCGAAGCACTCCCCTCACTCCTCCCGGCTCATTGAGTGCCCGCAATATGGCGCAACACTGCACGGCCTGCCAGCTCTGTGTGTCGGCATGTCCCAATCAGGTTCTTCGTCCTTCTGCGGACTTAAGGAAATTGATGCAGCCGGAAATGTCATACGAACGCGGCTATTGCAGACCGGAATGTACAAAATGTTCGGAGGTATGTCCTACAGGAGCTATCCGCCCAATAATCAAAGTTGATAAATCATCCGTTCAGATAGGGCATGCCGTGTGGGTAAAGAAAAATTGCATACCACTGACAGATGGTGTGCAGTGTGGCAACTGTGCACGCCATTGCCCGACGGGAGCCATACAAATGGTGCCGAGTATACCTGAAGACAAGGATTCTCCAAAGATTCCGGTAATCAATGTGGAGCGCTGTATCGGCTGCGGGGCATGCGAGAATCTTTGTCCGGCCCGTCCGTTCAGTGCCATCTATGTGGAAGGGCATGAAAGACATCGGATTATATAACAAAGTAGAATTTCTATAAGTATGGAAGAACATCATAAAAACAATATGAACCGTCGTGATTTCTTGAAGATAGTGGGGATTACAGCCGCCACATCTACTGCTGCCCTCTATGGATGTGGTTCTAAGGAAGGGAGCAGTGAAGGTAGTAAAGCGTTGGGTCCCATTCCGACGGATAAAATGACCTATCGTAGTTTTCCCGGTTTGGGGAGTGACAAAGTTTCTATTTTAGGATATGGTTGTATGCGCTGGCCTACCGTTCCTGCTCCGGATGGAAAAGGGGAAATGATAGACCAGGATGCTGTGAACGAACTGGTGGATTATGCCATTGCTCATGGTGTGAATTATTTCGATACGTCTCCGATGTATGTACAAGGATGGAGTGAGAAGTCTACGGGAATAGCTCTGAAACGCCACCCGCGCGAATCGTTCTATCTTGCCACCAAACTATCCAATTTTCATCCTGATACCTGGACTCGCGAGGGTTCCATTGCCATGTACCGTAAGTCATTCGAGGATATGCAGGTGGACTATATAGACTACTATCTGCTACACATGATTGGTGGCGGTGGCATGGAGCAATTCCGCAAACGCTACATAGACAACGGTATGATTGATTTTCTTGTCAAGGAGCGTGAAGCAGGACGCATCCGCCGTTTGGGATGGTCGTTCCACGGCGATATCGAAGTCTATGACTATGCCTTGCAGATGCATGACCGTGGTGAAGTTCATTGGGATTTTGTACAAATACAGTTGAATTATGTGGACTGGAAACATGCTTCGGGCAGCAACTTCAAGGCAGAGTATCTGTATGACGAGCTGGCCAAGCGTAAGATCCCTGCTGTCATTATGGAGCCTCTGCTGGGTGGGCGGCTCTCCAATGTCCCCGACCATATTGTGGCACGGCTGAAGCAGCGCGAACCCGAACGCAGTGTGGCGTCTTGGGCATTCCGTTATGCCGGTTCTCCCCAGGATGTACTGACAGTGCTGAGCGGCATGACTTATATGGAACATTTGCAGGATAACATCCGTACTTACTCTCCATTGGTACCACTCACAGAAGAAGAAATTCAGTATCTGTATGATACGGCAGATTTGATGATGGAGTACCCCACCATACCTTGCAACGACTGCAAGTACTGCATGCCTTGCCCGTATGGAATTGACATTCCTGCCATCTTGATACATTACAATAAATGTGTCAATGAAGGAAATGTGCCGGAAAGCAGCCAGGATGAGAATTATCGGAAAGCACGCCGTGCTTTTCTCGTAGGATATGACCGAAGTGTACCCAAACTGAGACAGGCCGACCATTGTACCGGGTGCAACCAGTGTTCTCCGCATTGCCCGCAAACGATTGATATTCCCAAAGAACTGCATCGTATTGACAAATTTGTAGAACAGTTGAAACAAGAGACTTTATAAAATGGAGAGTATCATTGACATACTGCACAAGGGAGGATACTCTTGTGTTATGAAGAACCGGGAGGAAGTCCGTACTTTCACCCAACGGGGAGTAGCGGATTTGTATGATTTGTACCAGGCAGATTCTGCATTTATGAAGGGGGCTGCCATTGCCGATAAGGTTATAGGGAAAGGTGCCGCTGCTTTGATGGTACTGGGAGGCTTTAAAACGGTCTATGCCGATATAATCAGCACTCCTGCGCTGGCATTGCTGTGCGAAGCAGGAATTGAAACGACTTTTGCCCAAGAGGTTCCCCATATCATTAACCGTGACAAGACCGGCTGGTGCCCGTTGGAGACGGCTTGCATGGAGCTGAATACGGTAGAGGAGATGTATCCGGTGATTCAGAATTTTATATCAAGAATCAGGGCAAAATAGCAACAGCCTGCTCTCTTTCCCTGATTACCTGATGCCTTTCTCTTCCAGCATCTTGAAGTCTTCCTTGAGCATACCGACATCATCCAGTGTGCGGGCTTCATTGTGGTCGTTCAGATAGACTCTGGGTCTTTCGATAAACAGAGCGCTGGTGACAGATAAAGAGTCATTCCGGTATGGGGTCTCCACTCCACCTATTTCCAGCATTGTCTGGAAGAATGAGGCACTGGAAGATACATTCTTCTGCCTATTGGCTTGTGCGGCCTCCAATAACGATGGGTATCTCTGCCGGTAGTTGTCGGACATCCAAATAAAGAATGGCACATGTATCTGATAATAGGAAGGTACCGGTGAGGCATGCAGAAAGAGATGCCGGTTGTCATCGAAAATATCTTCTCCATGGTCTGAAGTGTATATCAAGGCAGAATTGACATGTTGTTTTTGAAGCATATCTATCAGACGAACCAGAAAATTATCCGTGTAGCGGATAGAATTATCATAGGCATTGATCAGGTTGTCTTTGTATTTCACTTCCGCGTCAACGGGCATGTCCGGCAGGAAGAAAGCCTGCTCTGCCGGATAGCGCTCTTTATAATTGAAATGAGAACCGTAAGTGTGGAGGACTATAAATTGCCTGGAAACTCCTTTGCCCAGTTCTTTTGCTACCAGTTTCAACAGTTTGTCATCAGAGGGGTTGTAATTGGAATCCCCCACATCTTCTTTAATGAAATCATACGTGTCGGCTTCTTTGCCGAAGAAATCTATAAATGAGTGGTTATAGCGCTGGTTCGAGAAAAAGGCGGTCTGATAACCGGCTTCCTTGAATGCTGTGATAATCCCTTTTTGATAATAGATGGAATCAAAACTGGAAGCACTGACCGGTGACAGCAACATCGGAACACTCTTGTGGGTGGTGTTTGATTCTGTCAGCACATGGCTGAAAGCTGTCAGTCCGCCAATGCCCGACAGTCCCGGGTTAGTTTCCCGTTCATAGCCGTACAAAGCCCAGTTGCATGCCCGTGAGGTTTCTCCCACCACCATTACATATACTTCCCTTTCATCAGCCTGATGAGTACTTCTAGCATGAAAGGTAAAATCTTTAGAGGTCTTGTGATAATTCCGCGTTTGGGCCGTCCGTTGAAAGGCAAGTGCTATGTTGTAGCATACGTTGGCAGGATACAGTTCGGATTTCAGCTCATACCGGTCATCTGTCAAATAAGCACTGCCTAAGGATAATATTCCGGCAGACAGCACATACAGAGTGCGACGGCGAGCTTGCCGGATGAATGCTTCGGACAGTCTGCGTTTGTGTACAATGGATATGGTTGCCAGAATTAATGCAGGTATATAGAGCACTACCACAATAACGATGGCAGGTATCAGATTGTCCAGCAGTTCCAGCGCCTCGCTTGAATTGGTTGTCACCAGATTCAGAAACATATCCACTGCGATAATGGACTGACCGAAAAGATATAGTAATACAAGCTGGAAGGCTCCGAAGAAGATGAACGGAAATAGCAGCCAGAATGTCCTGCCACAGTTTCTCGACCAAGCCATTACAGCATAATATATAGAAAGGGGTAGCAGGATATTACATATCTTTGCCGTCCATGATATGGGTTCTGTAAAGCATAGCACTACATTGGGCACTATCAGAATGACCAGAAACAGATAGAACAAATGTTCCTGATTGTCGAACCATTTTTTTATGTCTCTAAAAAGCTTCATTGATATTGAATATAAATCCGGTCTGGTGTTTGCCAAAACCTAAATCCAAACGTACGTTTACTCTCTTTTTGAACTCCCAGCGGTAGCCGAAACCATAATTAGGAAGAATATGCCTGGCCTCCAATTCCGAGAAATTCGGGAATATGGTTCCCGCCCCTACCCATACGGCAACTCCATTTCGCTTCCATACATGTTGGCGTAGTTCCAGCTGGGCATCCATTGCACACTTGTCACGGTAGCGTCCCTCATAATAGCCACGCATAGAATAGGAACTTCCCAATGTTGCCATCAGTCCCCAGGGCGGATTTCCGTAGTTCAGCAGAGTATGGAACTGGCCTGCCAACACCCCACCCTTCCACACGGACTGGTAATAGCTGGTCGTCAGTTCCGTATTGCTGAATGCGTATTTATTTCCCAAAAAGGCCGGACTGAAGCGCTGGTCTATCCGTAGGTAATATCCTTTATAGGCATTTGTCAGAAAATCGCGTGAATCATACAACAAGGAAAACCCCAAGCTCACGTTGGTGCTGTGCGCTTTCATTCCTTTCCATAATTCCGGTTTTTCAAAGTCATGCCCATACACGTAATCAAATGCTGTCATTGAACCGATATAAAAGTTACGTGCCATCCGGAACATGAAGTCCACCTTAACCTGCGCTTGAAAGCGATCGTATTCACTCTCATTGTCATCATTGGCTCCATTGTCATATCCTTGTCCCCAGTAAAGGCTTGGGAAAGAATAGAAATACAGATTGTAGTTCAACCGGTATTTGTCTTGGGGAAACAGATGGTTTCCACGTACTCCCAGCAAATAGAATCCCACCGTGGAGACATCCCCATACAGAGAGACATTGGACGGAGGGAGAATACTATCGTTCCGGTCGGTACGGTAGAGTCCTGCCGCCACCAGTCCGATTCCAAATTTGGTGTCACTGGAATAATGAGGCCCGCCTATAATGCTGAAATCAAATTTTTTGTTTTTCTTTTCTTTGTTGGCATCGTTGAAGTAATTCAAAATTTTTTCGAAAAAACTGCGTTTCTTGAGAAGCGAGTCTATCGGATACGTAGAAATTGAGTCCACAGAGTTTTTTGCTTCTGCAGGGTGTGTTTGTGCATGAACAGCCGTTTCTGTAATCAGCATCAATATTGGTAATATCCATTTTGTCAATTTAGTGTCCATTTGCTTGTAGAAAACTTCCGTGGCAAAGTTTGTTTTATGTTCTTCATTACAACAATGTTACCCTTCTTTTTGTTTCCTATTTTTCTCTTTTATGTTCATTTCTACATTGCATGTGGGGTTCACTCTTTTTAACCACATCATTTATAGAGCTTTCCTCAGTTATACTGTTATTTTAATATTACAAAGAACAACATGATATTGAATTAATGAAAACAGCAATAAACATTCTCGATAAAGAGAGGCAGAAACGATGGGTAATCGTAGGCGGTGGCTTCGATGGATTAAAGCTAGTACGAAAATTGAATACTTCGGAAGCCTTGTTCAACCGAACCAGATATTGGACAGCTTTGAACAGGCCCAGAGTACCGGTAATAAAGAAGAGCACAGGCGTCTGATGACCTTTGCCATTGTAGGTGGTGGAGCTACGGAAATAAAGTTGTCCGCTACTCTGGCCGAGATGAGAAAGTTTGTCCTTTCTCAAAACTATCCAGGCTTGAATATCAATGAGAAGCGTATCATCTTGTTGGATGGCTCTTCCAGGCTTTTGTCTGCCTTTTCTGAAAAGTCTTCCAAAGAAGTGACTGATTATCTGAAGAAGCATGATGTGGAAATTAAATTGAATCAACGGGTGATGGGATACGAGAATTATCAGTTGGCATTGAATGATGGGACCGCAAGCAATACCAAAAAAAATGTATTCTGGGTGGCCGGTGTCAAAGCAAACAGCCTTCAAGGATTGCCTGCCTATGGACCGGGAAACCGCTTGAAGGTGGACACTTATAACCGTCTTTCTCAATATCCCAATATTTTCGCTATCGGGAATACGGCCCTTATGATTTCTGAGGAGTATCCCAAAGGACACCCGCAAGTGGTGCAACCAGCCATCCAGCAGGCCCGCAACTTGATAAGGAACTTGCAGCGTGCAGAAGCAGGCCTGCCGCTGCAACCGTTTATATATCAAAACAAAGGCTCCATGGAGACCATTGGCCGCAATCATGCCGTAGTCGAGCTTAAGAAGCTGCGTTTTGGAAGTTTTCCGGTATGGGCTGTGTGGCTGTTCATCCATTTGATGAGTATTGTGGGTGTAAAAAATCGTCTTTCCATCTTCGTAGACTGGATGTGGAGTTACTTTACCTATGACCTGTCTTTACGGATTATCATCAAACCCTTGAAGCGGCAGTAAACTTTTATTGAGTAATATTTGTTATAGTTCATATACGAACTTAAAAATGAATGAATATGTTAAAACGACTTTTATTTCCCGTCAAACCGGACGGAACGGCAACATCTGCTATGCTATTAATTGCAAGAATTGTATTCGGTATATTATTAATGAACCACGGTATCCAGAAGTGGACTAACTTTCAAGAGCTGTCGGCTGTTTTCCCAGACCCATTGGGTGTAGGCAGCCCGCTGTCTTTAGGATTGGCTATCTTCGGTGAATTGGCATGCTCCATGGCATTCATTATAGGTTTTCTCTATCGTTTGGCTATGATACCAATGGTGTTTACAATGGCTGTTGCCTTTTTTGTAATTCATGGCAATGACCCGTTTGCCACGAAAGAGCTGGCTTTTGTGTACCTGGTAGTGTTCATATTGATGTATATCATAGGCCCGGGCAAGTTTGCCGTTGACCGTTGGATCGGAAAGGCTCTTTCTCAAAAAGCTCATAGATAGACACTTCTGTTTTACTGAAAACAGATTTTAAGCTCAAATAGGATGTATTTTCGTAAAAAATCCTATATTTGCGGATGCTTAAAATAACTCAATGAGCTATAAAGCTATTAAACACAGTAAAATAAAAAAGAGTGATTATGAAAAAGTTCAATTTGAAGATGGCTGCGACCGTAATGATTTGCGGCTCGTTTCTTTTCAGTTCTTGTATCGGTTCTTTTGGACTGCATAGTAAACTGGTCAGCTGGAATCAAGGTATTGGTACCAAGTTTGTAAACGAACTGGTTTATCTGGCATTCAATATTGTCCCGGTATATGGCGTTTGCTATCTGGCCGATGCATTGGTCATCAACTCCATCGAATTCTGGAGTGGTTCAAACCCTATGGCCAGCATTGGTGATGTAAAGAAAGTGAAAGGTGAAAACGGTGACTACCTGGTAGAGACACTTGAAAACGGCTATTCTATCACCAAAGAAGGTGAGACCGCTTCTATGGAACTCATTTACAACAAAGAGTTGAATACTTGGAATGTTGTTGCCGATGGTGTCAGCACAGAATTGCTGCAAATGAACAATGACGGCACTGCACAAATGACCCTTCCGAACGGTGAGGAAATGACAGTGACACTGGATGCCCAAGGTGTGGCTGCAGCACGTCAAGCGACAATGATTGACAGCTATTACGCCTTTAAGTAATGGGATAATGGATAAATGATAATGGGTAAATGTATATGCTAATTATCCAGTATCATTTATCCATAGTCATTTATATTTTTAGAACGGATATCCCACAGCAAAGTGGAAAGCAAAATCGCGGCTAAATTTAGGATGAATAATGGGATAACGGTCTTTTTTCTTCTCGTAAGCTGGATTGATTGCTTTCATACCTCCGTCGAAACGCAATACAAAGAAATCTAAGTCAAGACGCAGTCCTAAACCATATGCCAAAGCAATCTGCTTATAGAACTTGTCAAATTTAAACTGACCTCCCGGCTGGTCTTTATAATCCCGTATTGTCCAGATATTCCCGGCATCTACAAAGAGAGCCCCTCTGAATTTCCAGAATAACCGTGTGCGGTATTCAATGCTGGCATCCAGCTTGATGTCTCCCGACTGGTTCATGAAGTTATTATCGCCGGGGAAAGAACCGGGCCCCAAATCACGTACAGACCATCCGCGCACACTATTGGCGCCACCGGAAAAGTAGCGTTTTTCAAATGGAAGCATTGTTGCATTGCCGTATGGAATGGCGATACCGACACCAAAATGAAATGCCAATGAATTGCGGTTGTCAATGACCAGGTTCTTGGCAAAGTCAAAATCGCCTTTCAGGTATTGGGCAAAAGGAATGTTTAATAAAGTGTATTCTCCCGATGCATTCTTCTTCATTCCTCCGAGCTTTGCCACAGCATACAACAAATTGCCCGCTGATTCAAAATTGAAGCGGATGGTATAGGAATTTCCGATGCCGGAATTATTCATCAAAGCCTTTCCGGCACTGTTATAAATATAGCTATAGCCGGTGCGGACAATAAAACGGTCTTCATAATTATATTTGAGGATGTAGTTCTCGTCTTTCTCCAGATAATCCTCTTTAAATCTCTGGTCTATGCTGGGCATGTACAGATAATTGATGTCCAGTAAATCAATGCGATGCTGCGAACGCTGTTGTTGTACTCCCCATTTGTAGCTCCATCCGGCAGACGCCACAATACGTGTGAATTCAGGCCGCATCTGGTAGTTATATTGCAAGCCGAATTCTGTAGTAGCCCTTATCCTCCGTTTGAAATCGCTGGATACAAAGGGAAACATGAACTGTGGAAAGTTGATAGTTGCTTCCGCACCTAATTCTATATAGTCTTGATTTAAGGAGCTCTGCAAACCAGACACAGCCTCGTATGCCCCACGTAGCTTGAACATGAATGTTTCGGAACCTTTGAACATGTTGCGGTGCTGAAAAGCCACTGAAGCGGCAGCTCCCAAGTCGCCGGCAGAGTTTGTGCCTTCCACTTCAAAGGATACGGACTGATGCTTGCCTCTGGTCAGCATCACATAGGCGTTGAGCTTTGCACTGTCACTCTGCTGTACTTCGAAAAAACGGATGTTGGTGTATTTCAGGGCTTGCAGGCGTCCGTAGTTGGAGTAGGTGCGCTGCACGTTTTGCTCATTATAGAGAGTTCCCGGAATGATGCGCAGATTGTTGGTCAGCACTTTGGGACGCAGATAAAGCTTGTCTTTGTAGTAGATGGGGAATCCTTTGTAGTGCAATGAATCATTTACCTCGATGCTGTTCAAGGCAGATGCCTGCAACACATTATAGTCTGTAATGAAACTCACTTTATTGATAGTGTACTGTTGGTGATTCTGCGGTGTATCCTCGTTGTGCTGCTTGTATGGAGCCAAATGCAACGTCAAATCTACCAGGTAAGAATTGCGGACAGTATCTGCGGTATAAGAGATGTACTCTTTATTGAACTTATAATATCCGTTCTGAAGCAGTTTGTTCGTGATACGCTGACGTTCTGCATCCAATACATTGACATCAAAATACATGCCTTCGGATAAGAGGGTTACTGCAGAATCCTGCCGCATGTATTCCTTTATTTTACTGTCCCGGATATCATATTTCAAGGTACGCACTTTATAGGGTTTGCCGGTTGTCACCTTATAGACTAACCTCATCTTTTTCTTTTTGACTTGGCGTATCGGTTCCACCAGAGCACCCATATAGCCCATATTCTGCACAGCTTTAGTGATCTCTTCCCTGGTCCGATTGGTTTCCTCCTCACTGTATATGACAGGAGCATCCCCTAATTTCCTCAATGTACGGTTTATCCAGCGTGTAGAGTCCCGTCCGGACCAGTTGTAGACATACAACTGGGTCTTTATCAGACTGAACCACTTCGCATTGGGATTCTGGCGGATATACATGGAGAGATTAGATGGTTTTACTTCCTTATTGTCAGTATGTATACGCACTTCATCCAGCAAATACGAGCCGTCCGGCACATATTTGGTAGAAGAACAGGAAGCCAACAAAAGTACGATAGTAGTAAGTATCGCGTAGCGGAAACCTTTATCCATACCGAGTCATTAATTGCGCATAAACAGCTACAAATATACTTGTATTTTTTTGTTCCCGAAATAAAAAACGCCGGAAGAGTGCAGAGTTTTTGATTATATTGAAATAATCACGTATTTTTGTCAAATGATAACATGTGTATCCTATGGCATTAAGTAAAAACCGCATTAAATATATCCACTCGTTGGAGCAGAAAAAGAACCGGAAGGCTGACAAGGTATTTCTGGCAGAAGGACCTAAACTCGTAGGGGATTTGTTGGGACATTTTCCTTGTCAGTTCTTGCTGGCAACTTCAGAATGGCTTTCCCGGAACCGCCCTATCTCCACTGTAACGGATGTCACGGAAGTATCGGAGGAAGAACTTTCGCGTGCCAGCCTGCTAAAAACTCCCCAACAAGTGCTGGCTGTGTTCCGGCAGCCGGATGAGGAGACGGATGTTTCCGTCATCAGCCGCTCCCTCTGTCTGGCTTTGGATGATGTGCAAGACCCCGGTAACCTGGGAACGATTGTCCGCCTTGCCGATTGGTTTGGGATAGAGCATATATTCTGTTCGCCCAATACGGTGGATATCTATAATCCCAAAACAGTGCAGGCCACGATGGGAGGTATCGCACGCGTCAGACTGCATTATACTCCCCTACCCGAGCTCATTCGCTCACTGAAGGATATTCCCGTTTA
This sequence comes from Bacteroides sp. Marseille-P8574, assembly GCF_902825465.1. Taxonomy (NCBI): domain Bacteria; kingdom Pseudomonadati; phylum Bacteroidota; class Bacteroidia; order Bacteroidales; family Bacteroidaceae; genus Bacteroides; species Bacteroides sp. Marseille-P8574. The sequence goes on along the minus strand of NZ_CADEBE010000002.1, from coordinate 103,424 downwards.
CGGCACTTTCCTGGACGGAGAGAATATGTACGGACAATCACTCTCGAAAAATGGGCTGATTGTGATGGGAAATGAAGGAAATGGCATCGGAAAAGAAGTGGAGGCACTCATCAACCGCAAACTATACATACCGAATTATCCCGCCGGCCGTGAGACCTCGGAGTCGTTGAACGTGGCTATTGCTACAGCAGTAGTTTGCGCTGAGTTCCGGCGCCAGGCAGCATTGTAGTAAAATCAAAAGGGAAAAACAACCAGGGAATCAAACAAGACAATTCTTCCTCGATAACCGGAGGGATTGCCGTCAGTATATTGCAGCACGTATCAAAATGAGGATAGTCTGTTTCCGCCTCCGTAAGCAAAGCTATGACGCCCGGTAGCCATTCCGTATTCTCCACCTCTTCTGTCAATGGGAAGATACGTGATACACACTGTCCTTCACCTATCTCCACCACATATTGTTTCAGATAGCCATGTCTGGGAAGAAACAGAAAATGGGAAGCGTAGCGTTTCATGCTTTCGGACGGGGACGTATGGTTCTAGGAGTTGTGGCATTTTCCTGCTCCTGAATTTTCAGAGGCTTCAATTTCTCTGGTTTCCCGATACTGTCCTTGCGAAGGGAGTCTGTGGCCTGCTGAAGGCTGTCCTTTGGGGCAATGACCAGACTGTCTGTGGCGTGATAGCGCATCAGTGAGATACGGTCTGCCAGCAAAGGCTGTGGAGTCTCCTGCTGCGGGTAATAGATGAACCCGCGTATTTCCTTGATTTCTCCTAAGGTATCGGCAAACAAGGTGAGCGTTTCCACACCTGTGCCTTGTACTTTCCGAATGACACTGATAACACTGTCATTCTTCTCATAAAGAACCTGCATCGCCATCAACGGAGCATGTATGCTGTCCGGTGCACCGTTGTGAAAACGGAAACGTGCGCTCCAGCGCAACGTGTCACGGTCGTGGAAATTGGTGTCTGAAGGCAACGTAAACGTTATCTTGTTGTCCAGGGGCATGCCCGTCAACTGATAGATATGCTGCCATATCCACACGTCGATACTGTCTCCGGGAAGTGATTCTTTCGGCTTGTTGTCACGCAGGGCAATCAAGTGGTTGATACCGTTTCTTTCGGCTTTTAAGCGTACATTCACTTTCTCGTAGATTTTGGTAAGTACCTCCGGATTACGGGCAAACCAGACCATAGAAGAGTCGAAATCGGCCTGAGTGATGCCATATTTCTTGAAAACCGATTCAATGTAAAGAACCCGCTTATAGCTTTCGTTATACGGTACTTCTTCACCCATAGCTTTGGCTATGTGATAATCGTAAAGCACGTTTTCCATCTTGGCATCCGGAAGGACGGTCTCAGGTCTTTTCACCTTACAAGCCGTCAGACTGAATGCCAGAAGGACTACACTACACCATTGAATTCGATTTATTCCTTTCATGATTTCTTTATGGCTGCGTGATAGGCATCATTGAAATCCTTATTATAGAACAACAGCAATGCAATCATACCACAGCTGATTGCTGCATCTGCAAAATTGAATATCGGGCTGAAAAAAATAAAGTGTTCACCACCGACGAATGGCATCCATGTGGGCCAGTTTGTATCTATGATAGGAAAATAGAACATATCTACCACTTTGCCGTGAAACCAGGAAGCATATCCTCCCCCTTCAGGCAGGAAAGAAGCTATCTGCGAATGAGTGCTTTCATTAAACAGTACACCGTAAAAGACGCTGTCAACAATGTTACCCAAAGCTCCCGTCAGGACTAAAGACACACAGACGATGAATCCCGTCTTCATTCCCAGCTTCACGAATTTATGCAGAAACCAACCTATCACCGTCACCGCAACAATACGGAACAAGGTGAGAAACAGTTTGGCGAATATTTCCATACCGAAAGCCATGCCACTATTCTCAGTAAAGTAGATGTAGAACCAATCTGTGATTCGGATGCTCTCGTGCCAGTACATGTGAGTCTTAATCCAAATCTTGATAATCTGGTCTATAATCAATACCAAGAATATAATGAGTAAGGCTATCCGTCCTTTCGTAAAGAATTTACCCATTTTTATTTCTTGCCGTTGTTTTTAGCTTCGATGCTCAGAGTGGCATGAGGCACTGCACGAAGGCGCTCTGCCGGTATCAGTTTGCCGGTTTCGCGGCAAATGCCATATGTTTTGTTCTCAATACGCACCAAAGCAGCCTGCAATCCTTGGATGAACTTTAACTGGCGTTGGGCCAGACGTGTGGTTTCTTCCTTGGATAAGGTGTTGGCACCTTCTTCCAGCACTTTGTACGTAGGAGATGTATCGTCGGTGTCATTGCCGTCTGCACCCGTCAGGCTAGCCTTTAACAATTCATAGTCACGTTGTGCTAACTCTAACTTCTCCAGAATGATAGCGCGGAATTCTTCCAATTCAGCATCTGAGTATCTTGTCTTTTCTGCCATAACTTTTACGTGTTAATCAGGTTAGTATTTAATTATTCTTTCACTACGCTCACGTACAGCGAGAAATCGTCGAAGTTTAGTTCTGCACCATTTTCTACGTTGTCTGTCAGCGTCAGTGAAGTTCCTAAAACTTGGTTACAAATATAGTCTTTATATTCGTTTACTGCATCATCTGTTTGAGGATTTTTTGATAATGTAATCTTTATTTTATCGGTTATCTCAAAACCGCTTGACTTGCGGATATTCTGAATACGGTTCACCAACTCGCGCGCAACACCTTCACGACGCAACTCTTCGGTTACGGTAACTTCCAAAGCTACGGTTAGTTTACCTTCGTTGGCAACCAGCCAGCCCGGGATGTCCTCGCTGAAGATTTCCACATCGGCAGTTTCAATCACAGCTTCCGTACCGTTCAGGACGAACGTATAGGAACCGTTCTTCTCCAGTTCAGCGATAGCCTCCTGAGACATTCCGGCCACGGCAGCAGCCACAGCTTTCATCTGTTTTCCGAATTTCGGTCCCAACTTCTTGAAGTCGCATTTCACTTTTTTTACCAGTACACCGGCAGCACCGTCCACAAACTTGATTTCTTTCACATTCACCTCGTTCATGATAAGTGCTTTCACAGCCTCGATGTGTGCACGCTGTTCTTCATCCACTATCGGTATCATGATGCACTGAAGCGGTTGGCGGACTTTGATGTTCACCTTGCGGCGCAGTGCCAATACCATAGAAGTGACGTCTTGTGCCATCTGCATGCGGGTTTCCAATTCCTTGTCTATCATTTCCTCCTTATATTCGGGGAACTTGGCAAGGTGTACGGAAACCACGTTGTCGCGTCCCGTAGCTGCAATCAGGTCTGTGTACAGCATGTCGGCATAGAACGGAGCAATGGGCGCCATCAGCTTGGCTACAGTTTCCAAGCAGGTATAGAGTGTCTGGAATGCAGAGAGCTTGTCCTGCGTCATACCGCCACCCCAGAAGCGTTTACGGTTCAGACGAACGTACCAATTGGAGAGATTGTCGTTCACAAACTCAGAAATGAGACGTCCTGCTTTCGTGGGCTCGTATTCATTGTAGCAGGTATCCACGTTCTTCACCAGCGTATTCAGTACGGAGAGAATCCAACGGTCTATCTCAGGGCGTTCTGCCATGGGCACGTCGGCTTCCTTGTATTCAAATTCGTCTACATTGGCATAGAGGGCGAAGAATGAATAGGTGTTATAGAGTGTTCCGAAGAACTTGCGGCGCACCTCTTCCACTCCATCCACGTCGAACTTAAGATTGTCCCACGGAGAAGAGTTGGTGATCATGTACCAGCGCAACGGGTCGGAACCGTATTTCTCGATGGTCGAGAAGGGGTCTACGGCATTGCCCAGACGCTTGGACATCTTGTTTCCGTTCTTGTCGAGCACCAGACCGTTGGAGATAACAGCCTTATAAGCGGTGCTGTCGAACACCATCGTGGCGATGGCGTGCAGCGTGAAGAACCAGCCGCGTGTCTGGTCCACTCCTTCGGCAATGAAATCGGCAGGATATACCTGATGGCTGTCCAGCAGTTCCTTGTTTTCGAACGGATAGTGTATCTGTGCATAAGGCATGGCACCGGAGTCAAACCATACGTCAATCAAGTCCGTTTCACGCTTCATCGGCTTGCCGTCTTTGGAAACAAGGATAACATCGTCTACGTAAGGACGGTGCAAGTCTATCTTGTCGTAATTCTCTTCGGTATATATACCCGGCTGGAAGCCTTTGTCCTTGTAGGGGTTGGACTGCATCAGACCGGCAGCTACGGATTTCTCTATTTCGTTGTAAAGTTCTTCTACAGACTCGATACATTTTTCCTCGCTATTGTCCTCTGTACGCCAGATAGGCAGCGGAGTGCCCCAGTAGCGTGAACGGCTGAGATTCCAGTCATTCAGGTTTTCCAGCCACTTACCGAAACGTCCCGTACCGGTGCTTTCCGGCTTCCAGTTGATGGTCTTGTTCAACTCTATCATACGTTCCTTACAAGCGGTGCTGCGGATAAACCAGCTATCCAGCGGATAGTACAATACGGGTTTGTCCGTACGCCAGCAGTGCGGATAGTTGTGTACATGCTTTTCTATCTTGAATGCCTGATGAGCGGCTTTCATCATCATGCAGATTTCGATATCCAATGATTCGGCAGCTTGCGCAGCCTGCTCATTATACTTGCCGTCTACGGTGAATTGAGGGTCATAAGCATTCTTTACCCACTTGCCCTGATACTCCTTATACAAGTCCACGTTGACACATGCCTTTACGAAATCCTCATCCAGTTCATCTATCAAATAGAACTTACCGGTGAGATCCACCATCGGGCGAGTTTCACCTTTCTTGTTTATCATGAACAGGGAAGGTATGCCTGCAGCACGGGCCACAAAGGCATCGTCCGCACCAAAGGTCGGGGCGATGTGTACGATACCCGTACCGTCTTCGGTCGTTACATAATCACCCGCGATTACACGGAAACTTTTATCGCTGGCAGTCCAACTGCCGTCTTCGGCCACATCTATCGGCTTTACCCACGGGATGAGTTGCTCGTACTCCATACCTACCAAGTCCGGTCCCTTGTATTCACCTACAATCTTGAAAGGTATCAGCTTGTCTCCCGGTTTATAATCCTCTAATGCAATGCCTTCCGCTTTTTTATTGAAGTGTGCATAGAGCAATGCTTTTGCCAGAACGACGGTCATCTTCTCGCCACTATAGCTGTTGTAGGTCTGCACGGCTACATAGTCAATCTTAGGCCCTACACAGAGTGCGGTATTGCTGGGCAATGTCCACGGAGTGGTAGTCCATGCCAGGAAGTAAGGAGTCCCCCACTCTGCCATTTCCGGCTTCGGGTTCTTTATCTTGAACTGCCCCACTACGGTCGTATCTTTTACGTCACGATAGCATCCGGGCTGGTTCAGCTCGTGCGAACTGAGTCCTGTACCGGCAGCGGGAGAATACGGTTGTATGGTATATCCTTTATAAAGCAGTCCTTTCTTGTAGAGTTGCTTCAACAGCCACCACAACGTTTCGATGTAGCGGTTGTCGTAAGTTATATAGGGGTTCTTCATGTCCACCCAGTAGCCCATCTTGTGCGTCAGGTCTTCCCACTCTTTGGTGAACTTCATGACGTCCTTGCGGCAGGCAGCATTGTATTCTGCCACAGAAATAGTCCTGCCAATATCCTCTTTCGTAATGCCAAGCGCCTTTTCCACACCCAGTTCCACGGGTAATCCATGAGTATCCCATCCGGCCTTACGCTTTACCTGAAATCCCTTCATCGTTTTGTAACGGCAGAAAATGTCCTTAATGGAGCGAGCCATTACGTGGTGAATACCCGGCATACCATTGGCCGAAGGAGGTCCTTCGAAAAACACGAAAGAAGGACAACCTTCACGTTCTGTCATACTCTTGGCGAAAACCTGGTTTTCGTCCCATTTCTCCAACACTTTTCCGTTCACTTCGGAAAGGTCAAGCTTCGAATATTCGGCAAACTTCTTACCCATCTTGATATTTACTATTTGACAATTTACGATTGAAGAATACTCTTGACCAGCATGTTTTTTGGTACATCAAAAGCCATCTTCTTTATTTTAAGAGTGCAAATTTACAAAAAACTTAGATACAAGAGACTTTTTAGGTAGAAAAAGCTGGCTTAGTGCGATAAAATGTTTTATTTGGCGTCAGTTCAATGGATGTGTGGAAGTAATATCCGCTTGATGTGACCTTTCTAAGAAAAGCACTAAAACCCACGGGGTTCTAAGCAAAAAACGGCAAAACGTAAATTTAGTTCAAACAAGCGACCTGAAAACTACAAATAAGAGGGCTATTTTGCTGAGTTCAACAAACGGTATGTAGAATTCTGCGAATGTCATTGCTGCAATCAGCAATAAGCGTGCAAAACAGCATGGGAAAGAATAATAAAATATCACATTGAAAAAAATAATAGCAGCATCATCTGCGAATAGACTTCAACTGCCGCTGATGTAACTATAATTCAAGATAGAATAATTAAGGAAATGATTCACCACTCCGAAACAATCCAATGTCTCATCGAAAGAGAGAAAGTAATACATCAGGTTTTCGGGTTCTTTCTTTTGGGGCAGGATTTCGTCCACATAGGCAAGAAAGGCGTTTTTTGATGCTGTAATTGCATGGCGGATTTTGAGCATTCAGGCTTCACATCTCCGGTCAGTCCCCCATCACTATAATATTGGCGGCGCTCTTCATAGACTTGGGCGGCTGCCTCATTGATTTATGGTGTAGGCAGGCTTCAGCTATTCTTCCTTGCTCTTCTTCTGCTGCATAGTGGCGTGGAAGGCAAAATAGAGGATGAAGTCTACGAAGTAATAGCGGACACGTTCATAAGTGACAGAATTGACCTTTATGTCAGTTTTCAGGAAGCCCAGGATGGAGAATTGCCTGATGATGACTTCCTGCCGGGTGCGGAGAATACGGGTTTCCTCCTTTACACGCGCCTAGGAGTAATGGAAAGGCTTATATTAAAAGCAATCTGTTTCACCGTATGCCAGTCGGACAGAATCAGTTCACCGGAGGCCAGACGGTAGTTAAGTAATCGCAGCACATTGATGCAAAGAGGTATTTCGGAAGCGGAGAAAGCTTTTTTGACCATTGTTTCAGTTTTTAGAGTAAAAGTTGTGTAAAGACACGAATAAACTATGGAATTACTATCCGAAATGCCACACTTCAGTAACTTAAATGCCACATTTTATCATCCGGAATGCCATAGGTTTCGGACTACGAAATGTGGCACTTGAGGCGGTAAAGTGTGGCATTTAAGTTACTGAAGTGTGGCATCGGGTACGATGAAAAACCCGGCGTGGAAAGGTTATTTTTTCATCTTCACCTCGTACAAATCGCCTCTCCTGTCTTTCAAGTTACGTACACTGCCGTAGGTATGCAGCTCGTTCAGCAAATCCAGATCCACATCCGATACAAGAATCATTTCGGTATTCGGAGTGGCTTCCGCACGCTTGCCGTCTGTGGGGAAAGCAAAATCGCAGGGAGTGAATACACCGGACTGGGCATACTGAATGTCCATGTTGTGCACACGGGGAAGATTACCTACACTGCCAGCTATCACGACGAAGCACTCGTTTTCGATGGCACGGGCATGGGCGCATACCTTTACGCGGCTGTAAGCATTCTGTGTATCGGTAAGGAAAGGCACAAAGAGTATCTGCATGCCTTGGTCCGCCATGATGCGGCTCAGTTCGGGGAACTCGACATCGTAGCATATCAGCACGCCTATCTTCGCACAGTCCGTGTCGAACGTCTGGATGGACTTGCCTCCACTCAATCCCCAAGACTTTATTTCGTCGGGAGTGACGTGTATCTTCTCATACATTTCATAGCTTCCGTCACGCCGGCAGAGGAATCCTACGTTGTATAGCAATCCGTCCTCCTTGATAAGCGGCATACTGCCCGTAATGATATTGATGTTATAACTGATAGCGAGCTTGACGAAACGCTCCCTGATTTCCTCGGTATAGGCCGCCAGTCCACGGATGGCCTGCGATTCGCCCTCATTGTTGAATTTTGCCATCAGCGGTGCATTGAAGTATTCGGGGAAAAGGACAAAGTCACTCTTATAGTCGCTCACGGCATCCACAAAGAACTCCACTTGTTCAAAGAGGTCATCCAGTGTCTTGTAGGTACGCATCTGCCATTGCACCAAGCCGACACGGACGGTAGTTTTGGGGCTTACATAGTCTTGTGTGGGAGCCTGATAGTAGATATTGTCCCATTGCAGCAGGCAGGCATAGTGCTTGGACTCCTCATCATTGGGAAGATAGTTGCGCATCACCTTGCGCACGTGGAAGTCGTTGGAGAGCTGAAAGGTCAGCACCGGGTCGAAGATTTCCTTTTGCTTCACCTTGTCTATGTACTCCTTAGGACGGAGTTGGTCAGCATATTTATAGTAGTTGGGGATACGTCCGCCAAACATGATTGCCTTCAAGTTCAATGTTTCGCAAAGTTCCTTGCGGTATTCATACATGCGGCGTGCCAGACGCAGGCCGCGGTATTGGGGATGAATAAAGACTTCGATGCCATAAAGGATGTTACCCTTCGGATTGTGGGTATTGAAAGTCTCCTTGCCCGTAACCTGAGCGTAGGTGTGGTCGTTCTTCACATCATCGTAGTTCACTATGATGGAAAGTGCACAGCCCACGATTTTCTCGTCAACCACCGTCACAATCTGCCCCTCGGGAAAGATTCGTATCAGCTTTTCTATTTGTTTGTGTGTCCAGAACACATCGCTTCCGTCTGAATAAACACGCGTAAACGATTGTGCCAACTGGTCATAATCTTCAATCTGCAGATTGCGTATCTGTACCTTATTGATTTTCATTGAATCCATAACTTTCTTGCTATTCCTGATTAAAAACAGTGCAAAGGTACAGTTTATCTTTACATGTTATCTTTCCTTTTGAAGATTTTTCTTTCTCATCTTGGACAGATAAGAGAGAATATATGGGATGATAACAAGAAGAGAGGTTGTGTCAAAACGTTGGCACAACCTCTTTTATATTTTAAGTTCTGCTATATTTTCTTTTGGCTATGCTACTTTTTCCTCATGCATTTGGCAGCAAGTTGCTATATTCCAATTATATCGGGTTATAAATAGTCCCATAAACAAATATTTGGCAACTGTAATGAGCCCCTTTCCTTCTTTTATCAGTTTAGCGCACATTTTTTTGATATTAAAGGCTATAGCAAAGAAAGCAAAGTCCATTGTAACCTTGTCTTCTCCCACATGCCGGAATCTTCTGTATGCCATGTTGTATTTCATTTGTCCAAACACAGCTTCTGGTTCTATACACCTCCTGCCTCTATGCTTGATACCTTCTTCTGAGAGCAACCTTTCCCGTGCCTGCCGTTTGTATTGATTTAATCGGTGGTTGACTTCTATAATACGGTTCCCCCGAGCTTTAAAACAACTGCCACGCAAAGGGCAACCTTCGCATCTTTTTGCTTTATACCGGGCACTTTCGGTGATGTATCCGCTCGCTGTCTTGTCACGTTTGGTTCCTATACGGTTCATGTGCTGTCCCATAGGACAAACGTAATAATCCTCTTGGGCATTGTAATGGAGACTTTCGGCATGGAACGGGTTGGGAGTATAACGGGGACGCTGTTCTTTATGGAAGTAATTGTACTTGATGAAGGCTTCTATCCCATTCTCCTGCATGAACCGGTAATTTTCTTCCGAACCGTAACCGGAGTCTGCCACGCAGATATTCGGTAAACTGTTATAGCGGTACTGGAAAGAGTGGATAAAAGGTATGAGGGTCAGTGTATCGGTAGGGTTGGGAAACAGACGGAAGTCTGTGATAAATTGGTTTTCAGTACCTATTTGCAGATTATATCCGGGTTTGGTCTGCCCGTTCTTCATGGCATCTTCTTTCATGCGCATGAATGTGGCACCAGGATCGGTCTTGGAATAGGAGTTACGTTCTCCAAGGGTATCAAGGTGATTGTCATATTCTATCAGCTTGTCACGATACCCTTCAAGTTCCCTGACCTGCTTCTTCTTTTTGCGCAGGGCTTTCTTTTCTTCCTTATCCTTTGTTGCAGGCTGGCGTTCCAGGGCTTCTTTAAGTTCATCCACTATGTCAGAGAGCCTGCAGGAAGTAAACTCCACGGATGTGTCTTTTATAGAGTTCTCCTGTGCAATGGTTTCATCCACCTGCTCCAAGAGAATACGGATTTTATCCATTAGTCTCGTACGGTTCCGTTCGACTGTCTTGCGCCAGACAAAAGCATATTTGTTGGCTTTGGATTCAATCTTGGTGCCGTCAATATACTCCACATCAAGGCTGATGAAACCTTTATCGGCAAGGACAAAAATCAACTGGGTAAATACATTATTTATTTCCTCCTTTACACGGTTACGAAAACGGTTGATCGTGATAAAATCCGGATGCTCATTACCGGCAAGCCAAATATAATGAATGTCACGAAGGAGGTGCTTCTCTATTTTACGGCAAGAATAATAATTATTCATGTAGGCGTAGATTATCACCTTAAGCATCATTTTAGGATGATAAGGACAACGGCCCGTTTCCTTATAAAGCTTCTTGAAACTCTCAAGATTGAGGTTGTCAATAACAGCATTCACGATGCGGACCGGGTCGTTCGCAGCTATGTTTTCATCAATTCTTTGTGGAAAAAGAACGGTTTGGTTGGGAATGTAAGGACGAAAATGTAACTTTGCCATAACGAAAAACTTTATGCCTAAAGATACGAAAACTTTGGGTAATAACAAAGCCCGGGCTTGAGAAAGTCTGGGCTTTGCGCATAAAAAAAGGCTGTGTCAGCATTTTGACACAACCTCTTTCTCATTTTATATGGACAGTTTCAATAACGTTCTTATCTATTATTTTTTCTATTCTTCCACAGTCTGGTCATGTCTTCCAGTGTCTTGCCTTTCGTTTCGGGAACAAGCTTCCAGACAAACAGAGCGGCCACCACACAGATGATTCCGTATAAGCCATAAGCAAACATGTGCCCGAACTTGTCTCCCATATCTCCCAAACTCATATTGTACATAGGTACGAAGGTGGAAGATACAATGAAATTGAATATCCATTGGAAGGCTACGGCAATGGCTACTGCAGCGCCACGGATGGTATTCGGGAAGATTTCAGCAATCAGTACCCAGCAGATGGGGCCCCAGCTGAACATGAACGAAGCACTGTAGACCATGATACTGACAACAGCCAACATGGGAGGAAGCCCTGCCACAACGTTGCAAAGAGCTACTCCGAAAGCACCTATCGCCATACCGATAGATCCCGAGATAAGCAGTGGTTTACGTCCCCATTTCTCGACTGTAAAGACAGCCAGCAACGTGAACAGAATATTGATGATACCCATAATGACGGTCTGCACCATCGGGTTGCCCATTCCCATCGTTTCGAAGATACGCGGTGCGAAATAGAGTACGGCGTTGATACCTACCGCTTGCTGGAATACACTCAGCATGATTCCGATAAAGATAACCATCCAGCCATAAGTGAAAAGCTTTTCCGTCTTTTCCTCTGCCGTGGCTTTGATTTGAGACAGAATAACCTTTGCCTGAGCCAAGCCGTTGATACGGCTTAACACCTGGAGTGCCTTATCATCCTTGCCACTCATGGCAAGATAGCGTGGCGTTTCGGGAACAAACAGTACGAGCAACGCAAAGACTCCTGCAGGAACAGCCTCACTGACAAACATCAGACGCCATCCTATCTCTGTGGTCCATGCTGCCGCTTCGGGATTCAGAATCTGGTTGACTCCTTCAATGGCCTTTATCACCGGATTTGAATTCTCGCCCAAAATAAGGAAATTCACGAAGTAAACCACTAACTGGCCGAAGATAATGGCAAACTGGTTCCATGATACCAGAGTCCCGCGAATGTTGCTCGGCGCAATTTCCGCAATATACATCGGGCAGATGGCGGATGCCAAACCAACGCCGATTCCTCCCAATACACGGTAGAAGTTGAATGCCACGAGCAAGGAATAGGAAGGAACACCATAGTCGAAGAAAAGGAATTCCGGGTAGTAGGAGCCTAATGCCGACAGAAAGAACAAGACGCCGGCTATGAAAAGAGAATTCTTACGTCCCAGATTGGATGCGAAGAATCCCGAAAGAGCACTACCGATGATACATCCGATAAGTGCACTGGAAGAGGTAATGCCGTGAATCGTATCTGTGTAGACAAAATCGGGGGCACCCATAAAGAATGCCTGAAGCCCTTTATCGGCACCGGATATGACTGCTGTATCGTAACCGAAAAGCAATCCTCCAATGACGGCTACCAACACAATAGAGAAGAGGTAGAGTTTACTGCCTTTTTCTGTATAATTCATGATATTAATGATTAATGGTTAATGATTAGCGATTAATGATTAGCGATTAATGATTAATATTGAAACACTTCATGCGCAACCTATTAACCACTAATCACTAAACATTGATCATTATTAGCAGTACATATTCACGATTGCCTCATACAATTCCTGCTTGCCGCTGGTCTGTTTCGGCTCACCGTTGGCTTTTGCGTAAGCTACCAAATCCTCCAGCGTCAGTTTGCCATCTTCAAATTCCTTGCCTTTACCACTGTCGAAGGAAGCATAGCGGTCGGCCAGCATCTTTTTGTAAGGAGACTCTTCAAGCAGTTTGGCTGCACTTTCCAGTGCACGTGCCATCACGTCCATACCGGCGATGTGGGCAATGAAAATGTCTTCCAGGTCGGTGGAGTTACGACGGGTCTTGGCATCGAAGTTTGTACCGCCATTGCCAAAACCTCCGTTACGGATGATTTGCATCATGGCCTGGGTCAGTTCGAAGTTGTCGATGGGGAACTGGTCTGTATCCCAGCCGTTCTGGTAGTCACCACGGTTGGCGTCGATGGAGCCGAGCATACCGTTGTCTACGGCTACTGCGAGTTCGTGCTCGAAGGTGTGACCCGCCAAAGTAGCGTGGTTCACTTCGATGTTCACCTTGAAATCCTTGTCCAGATTGTGAGCCTTCAAGAAGCCGATAACGGTTTCGGTGTCTACATCATACTGGTGTTTGGTAGGTTCCATCGGTTTCGGTTCAATCAGGAAGGTACCTTTGAATCCGCGGGCACGGGCATAGTCGCGGGCGATGGTCAACATCTGTGCGAGGTGCTCTTTCTCACGTTTCTGGTCTGTATTCAGCAAAGACATGTAGCCTTCGCGACCGCCCCAGAATACATAGTTTGAACCTCCCAGCTCGATAGTAGCGTCGATGGCGTTCTTGATTTGAACGGCGGCACGTGCCACTACATCAAAATCGGGGTTAGTGGCTGCGCCATTCATATAGCGAGCATGGCCGAATACGTTGGCGGTACCCCACAACAGCTTGATGCCGGTTTCAGCTTGTTTCTGCTTGGCATACGCTACGATTTCCTTCAGGTTGGCTTCGTATTCTTCAATGGTCTCGGCTTCTTCGCAAAGGTCTACATCGTGGAAGCAGTAGTATTCGATACCCATTTTCTGCATAAATTCAAAGCCGGCGTCCATTTTGTTCTTGGCAGCCTGAACCTTGTCAGCCTCACCGTTCCAGGGGAATTTCTTTGTTCCGCCACCGAACTGGTCGCCGCCTTCTGCGCAAAGAGTGTGCCACCATGCCATGGCGAACTTCAGCCATTCACTCATTTTCTTGCCCATGATTACTTTATCGGCATCGTAGTAACGGAATGCCATCGGGTTCTTGCTCTCTTTACCTTCGAATTTAATCTTTCCTATTCCGGGAAAATACTCTTTTGTTGCCATAATCTTAATTTTGTTTTAAAGGATTAATTATTTGATTTAAATAAGTTGCAAAAATTTGTTCATATCAAGATGCCATGAATCAATCATACATTATCTCATTGCTTCTTCCAGACAGTGTTTCCAGCGCGCATATGCGTCGGCATAAGCCTGGCGGTCTGCCACTTTCGGCTCTATCACCTCGAGCTTCTCAAGCGTGGCAAATGCTTCGTTGTTGTCCTTGTATATGCCCGCACCGATTCCGGCGCCTTTGGCGGCACCTACAGAGCCGTCGGTATCATACAGTTCGATGACAGCTCCCGTCACACCGGCCAATGTCTCGCGGAACAGCGGGCTGAGGAACATATTAGCCTTGCCGGCATGAATTTTCTGCACGGGAATGCCCATTTGTTCCATGATGTCGATTCCATATTTGAAGGAGAAAACGATGCCTTCCTGCGCTGCACGGACGATATGCTGCTTGCCGTGCTGGTTGAAGTTGATGCCATGAATGGAGCAGCCTATTTCCTTGTTCTCCAGCATACGCTCCGCACCGTTCCCGAAGGGCAGGATGCTGATGCCGGCACTGCCGATGGGAGCTTGTGCTGCCAGCAGATTCATATCGCTGTAGGAGATGCCTTCGGGAGCAACGGTACGTTTTACCCATGAATTGAGGATGCCCGTACCATTGATGCACAGCAGAACACCCAGACGGGTTTGCCCGGCAGTATGGTTGACGTGTGCAAAGGTGTTGACACGTGACTTGGGGTCGTAGTTCACCTCACCGTTCACGCCGTATACCACGCCGGATGTTCCGGCGGTGGAAGCTATTTCACCCGGATTGAATACATTCAGGGAAAGGGCATTGTTGGGCTGGTCGCCAGCACGGTAAGTGATAGGCGTACCTTCTTTCAGACCCAGCTCTGCGGCTGCAGCAGCATTGACGCGTCCCTGCTCGGAGAAAGTCGGTTTGATGTCGGCAATCAGAGAGGAGTCGAATCCATAATACTCCATCAGAAAATCAGCAACCCGGTTGTTCTTGAAATCCCAGAACATCCCTTCGGACAAACCGGACACCGTGGTACAGATGGTACCGCTCAACTTCATGGCGATATAGTCGCCCGGCAGCATTATCTTATGAATCTTTTCGTAAACGGAAGGCTCATTCTCCTTAATCCAAGCCAGTTTGGAGGCCGTGAAGTTGCCCGGAGAATTCAGCAGATGTGAAAGGCAAGTCTCCTCTCCCAATGTTTCGAAAGCCTTTTGTCCGTAGGGCACGGCTCTGGAGTCGCACCAGATAATGGCAGGACGCAACACCTGCTGGTTTTTATCTACACATACCAAGCCATGCATCTGATAAGAGATACCAATCGCCTTGATGTCTTCTGCGTTTACTCCGGATTCTGCCAATACAGCTTGTGTGGCCAGTTTCAAATTTTCCCACCAATTTCCGGGGTCTTGCTCTGCCCAGCCGGGCTTCACTGCGATAATTTCCGCTTCAGTCTTGGGGAAGAAGGCAGACGATACACATTTGCCGCTTTCCGCATTTACCAGACTCGCTTTTACAGACGAGCTGCCGATGTCATAACCTAATAAATACATTTCTATCAATATTAATGAAAGTGATATGAAGAATTCAAAATCCGGCTACCGTCGGATTTTATTGTATATCTTTTTGTCAAAACGGTAGTAACGTGCCGCCCGGTGGGCCACGCCTTGCTGTTTTTCTTCCAGAGGAACGACATATTCCATCAGGGCTATCTTTTTATGGAAATTGCGTACGTCGTACTGCTTGTCATACACCAGCTCGTACAAAGTGCGAAGCTGGGATGCGGTGAACTTACGCGGCAATAAGTCGAACAGTGAAGACGGATTGAACTCGACGTACTGGCGGACATAGGTAATGGCTTCCTTGATAATCAGGTTGTGGTCGAATGCCAGAGCCTTTATATCCGGCATGGCTACCCAACTGGCTTGATAATCGTCCAAATCACGGTTCAATGCGCGGTCTATCTTCACCAGGGAAAGATAGGCTATGGTGACAATACGTTCCACCCTGGACTGCATGGCACGTTCCAGCCAATGCACATCTTTGGGGTCCTTCGTACGGTTTTTTGAACCGAATGCCTTAAATTGCATCAGATTGACGTTCTTCAGGCCCGTTAATTCATTCAACACCCGTTTGGCAGCTTCATCTAAGTCCTCATCCATATAAATCAGACTTCCGGGAAGCTTCATATCATGAAAGATTTCTCCTTCTTCCTCTCCTGCACGCTTAATCAGCAGAACCTTTAGCTGTTCTCCGTCAAAACCAATCACTACACAGTCCACAGAGATATGATTGTTTGCCAACGGCGTTTTTTGTTCTATGTTTTGCATAATATATCTCGTTAAGCGCTGCAAATATAAATAGGTTTTTCTAATTTGCAACAAAGGAAAAGAATATTTTTACAATGTTATAAAGCATTATTTTTCAACTGAATACATATCTTACTTTATACAATATCATTTTCAGTTGTTATCGTATGGAATACAATATGTAATTTACAAGAATACACAAGAGGTCTAATTGTAGGAAGTACAATAAGGAGGAAGTGTTTCATTTATAAGTATTTCAGTATCCGGATATCACAGAAGACCCAAGCATACATATTGTATTTTAGCTTCCTCCTTAAAGTAAGGGTATTGCACAAAAAACATCCGTTTGTGCGGTGAATATCAGAAAAACCTCTACCTTTGCAGCACTTTTTATTTAAACACTAAAAAACGAGTAAATATGAAAGCATTTGTATTTCCGGGTCAAGGTGCCCAATTCGTTGGCATGGGAAAGGACCTGTACGAAAATTCGGCATTAGCCAAGGAACTTTTTGAGAAAGCAAATGATATCCTCGGGTATCGTATTACTGATATTATGTTCAACGGTACAGATGAAGACCTGCGCCAGACTAAAGTTACCCAACCTGCCGTATTCCTTCATTCCGTTATTTCCGCCCTCTGCATGGGCGATGACTTTAAGCCGGAGATGACCGCCGGTCACTCACTGGGCGAGTTCTCCGCTTTGGTTGCTGCCGGTGCACTGAGCTTTGAAGATGGTCTGAAACTGGTGTATGCCCGTGCCATGGCTATGCAAAAGGCTTGCGAAGCACAGCCCTCCACTATGGCAGCCATAATTGCCCTGCCGGATGAAAAGGTTGAGGAAATCTGCGCCCAGGTAAGTGCCGAAGGTGAAGTTTGCGTGGCAGCCAACTATAATTGCCCGGGACAGATTGTAATTTCCGGTTCCATAGAAGGTATCAACAAGGCTTGCGAACTGATGAAGGCTGCAGGTGCCAAGCGCGCCTTACCGTTGAAGGTAGGCGGTGCATTCCACTCTCCATTGATGGACCCTGCCAAAGTGGAACTGGAAGCAGCCATCAATGCAACAGAAATCCATGCTCCGAAGTGCCCCGTATATCAGAATGTAGACGCTATGCCTCATACTGACCCGGCAGAAATCAAGAAGAATCTGGTGGCTCAGCTGACAGCATCGGTACGTTGGACGCAAACAGTGAAGAACATGGTTGCCGATGGTGCTACGGACTTCACAGAGTGCGGTCCTGGTGCAGTGCTGCAAGGTCTTATCAAGAAAATTGCACCGGAAGCAACGGCTCACGGGATTGCATAATTCTTTGTGTATAGTATATCTTCAAGGCTGTCTTTCTTCGGAGAGGCAGCCTTTCTTTTTAAAGAGCTTTACTTTCCTCTTGTAATCTCTTCTCTATCTGCTACGTCTGTATAGGTACGGAGATGGTAAGGAAAAGAAAAGTCAGAGACAGGGAGAAAAAAAGCTTCCTTTTGTTTTTTATTTCCGATTTTCCCTTACCTTTGTTGCCGTAAAGACAAAGGGGTGCCCTGACGGGCTGAGATTATACCCTCGAACCTGATGCAGTTAGTACTGCCGTAGGAATTGGATATTTTTTTCTTCACTAAACTTGCCGTAAAGACGCTTCTTTGTATTTACTTCCATTGTTTTATTTCTTAATGAACAGAAAAATGAAAGTATTGGTCAACAACAAGGAAGTGAAAACCGGCGCCACTACCCTTTCACAACTTATCGAGGAACTTGCCCTACCGGTGCAAGGCATTGCCGTGGCCGTAGACAACCATATTGTATTTCGCACGGAATGGACAAAATGCGCCCTGAGGGAATACATGTCCATCATCATTATCAAAGCGGCTTGCGGAGGGTGAGGAAGATGAAGGACGAGAGGCTGAAAAACGGAGGAATGCAGTTCATCACGCACTATACGGAGCGATATTCGTACCTGGATGCTGCACGCATGACTCTTGAGGGCGGTTGCCGCTGGGTGCAACTGCGCATGAAAGACACCCCGGTGGAAACGATAGAACCCGTAGCCTTAGAGGTGCAGGCTCTTTGCCGACAATACGGTGCGACCTTCATCATTGACGACCATGTGGAACTGGTAAAGAAGCTGCGTGCCGACGGCGTACATCTTGGAAAGAAAGACATGCCCATAGCCGACGCACGCCGGATTCTGGGCGCGGAGTACATTATAGGCGGTACCGCCAATACTTTTGAGGATGTACAGCAACACTACAAAGCTGGTGCCGACTACATAGGCTGCGGCCCTTTCCGCTACACCACCACCAAGAAGAACCTAAGCCCGATATTAGGATTGGAAGGCTATGCCGCCATCGTCAACCGGATGCGGGAGGAGAACGTATGCCTGCCCATGGTTGCCATCGGAGGAATTACCATTGCAGACATTCCCGCCATTATGCAGACGGGAGTCAGCGGAATTGCCCTATCCGGCACGGTGCTGCATGCCGATAGTCCGGCAGACGAGATGCGGAGAATCATTTCTTTAATAAAGAATGAAGAAGCAGGGGAAAAAGTAAAGAACGAAAAATTAATATAACACTACTGACATGGAAAAATTAGTGATTGCGGGACGTGAGTTCAACTCCCGCCTGTTTTTAGGAACCGGAAAGTTCCATTCCGACGAAGTGATGGAACAATCCATCTTGGCATCCGGCACGGAAATGGTGACGGTGGCAATGAAACGAATTGAACTGGACAATAAGGAAGATGATATGCTGGTGCATATACAACATCCCGGCATTCAGCTTCTGCCCAATACCTCCGGCGTGCGCAATGCCGAAGAAGCTGTTTTTGCCGCACAGATGGCGCGTGAGGCTTTTGGCACGAACTGGCTGAAACTGGAGATACACCCCGACCCCCGCTATCTGTTGCCGGATTCTGTGGAGACGTTGAAAGCCACGGAGGAACTGGTCAAATTGGGCTTCGTAGTACTGCCCTATTGTCAGGCAGACCCCACACTGTGCAAGAGACTGGAAGAGGCAGGTGCCGCCACCGTCATGCCGCTGGGTGCTCCTATCGGCACAAACAAAGGACTGCAGACAAGGGATTTCTTGAGGATAATCATTGAGCAAGCCAATATCCCCGTAGTGGTGGATGCCGGTATCGGTGCCCCGAGCCATGCGGCAGAGGCTATGGAAATGGGCGCGTCGGCTTGCCTGGTGAATACTGCCATTGCAGTGGCGGGCGACCCCGTGGCCATGGCGGTAGCGTTCAAGCAGGCTGTAGAGGCAGGACGCATGGCATACGAAGCAGGTCTGGGCGCACAAACCGATAATTTTGTTGCGGAAGCCAGCTCACCGCTGACGGCTTTTTTGAACCTATAAAACTGACAATGCAATGAAGCAGAAGATAAAATTCCCCCGTTCTGAGAAAGTATATTTGCCGGGTACCTTGTTTCCCGAATTGCGCGTAGCTATGCGCAAAGTGGAACAAGTGCCCAGTACGAACTTCATAGATGGAGAAAAGGTGATTACTCCGAATCCTGAAGTGTATGTGTATGATACCAGCGGACCGTTCAGCGACCCTACCGTCGAAGTGGATTTAAAGAAAGGGCTGCCCCGCCTGCGCGAACCGTGGATACTGAAACGAGGCGATGTGGAGCAGCTTCCCGAAATAACGTCGGAGTACGGACGCATGCGCCGCGACGACAGGTCACTCGATTCTCTGCGCTTTGAGCACATCACCCTGCCCTACCGTGCCCTTCAAGGAAAATGCTGCACACAGATGTACTATGCCAAGCAAGGCATCATCACGCCTGAAATGGAGTATGTAGCGATTCGCGAGAACATGAACTGCGCGGAGCTGGGAATAGAGACACACATCACACCGGAATTTGTACGCCGGGAGATTGCCGCCGGACGTGCCCTGCTTCCTGCCAACATCAACCATCCCGAAGCAGAGCCGATGATTATAGGCCGTAACTTCCTGGTGAAGATAAATACCAATATCGGAAACTCCGCCACCACCTCCGGCATTGAAGAAGAGGTGGAAAAGGCTTTGTGGAGCTGTAAATGGGGAGGCGACACGCTGATGGACCTCTCCACCGGGGAGAATATCCACGAAACGCGCGAATGGATTATCCGTAACTGTCCCGTTCCGGTAGGTACTGTCCCCATCTACCAGGCATTGGAGAAAGTGAACGGCAAGGTGGAGGACCTCACCTGGGAAATCTACCGCGACACCTTGATTGAACAATGCGAGCAGGGAGTGGACTACTTCACCATCCATGCCGGTATACGCCGCCATAATGTGCATCTGGCCGAGAAAAGGCTGTGCGGTATCGTGAGCCGTGGTGGCAGCATCATGAGCAAATGGTGCCTGGTGCACGACCGCGAGAGTTTCCTTTACGAACACTTTGATGACATTTGCGATATTCTGGCACAGTATGATGTGGCCATCTCTTTGGGAGACGGACTGCGTCCGGGGTCTACGCACGATGCCAACGATGAAGCGCAGTTTGCAGAACTCGACACGATGGGCGAGCTTGTGCTGCGTGCTTGGGACAAGAATGTGCAGGCTTTCATCGAAGGTCCCGGCCACGTGCCCATGCACAAGATTAAGGAGAATATGGAGCGCCAGATAGAAAAATGCCACGATGCGCCTTTCTATACGCTCGGCCCCATCGTGACGGACATCGCACCGGGTTACGACCATATTACGTCTGCCATCGGCGCGGCACAGATAGGTTGGCTGGGTACGGCCATGCTCTGTTATGTCACCCCCAAAGAGCATCTGGCGCTGCCCGATAAGGAGGATGTGCGTGTAGGTGTCATCACCTATAAGATAGCCGCCCATGCTGCCGACCTGGCAAAAGGGCATCCCGGAGCACAAGTGCGCGACAATGCACTGAGCAAAGCGCGTTATGAATTCCGCTGGAAAGACCAGTTTGACTTGTCACTCGACCCGGAACGTGCGTTCAGCTATTTCCATGCAGGGAAGCATGTGGATGGGGAGTATTGCACGATGTGCGGACCAAACTTCTGCGCAATGCGGTTGTCGAGAGAATTAAAAAAGAAATAAATGGGAATTGATAGAACACTATGTTTTCAGACGAATTAGAACATATATCCTGGGAGGAAACCACGGCACGCATCCATGCCAAGACAGATGCGGATGTACGCCGTGCCCTCTCCAAAGAACATTGTAATGTAGAGGACTTCATGGCCCTCATCTCACCCGCCGCTGCTCCCTATCTGGAGACGATGGCACGATTGAGCAAGAAATACACCGAGGCACGATTCGGGAAGACCATCTCCATGTTCGTGCCTCTTTACATCACGAATTCCTGCACCAACTCTTGCGTGTATTGCGGTTTCCATATCAGCAACCCCATGCCGCGTACCATACTGACGGAAGAAGAAATCGTGAACGAATACAAGGCCATCAAGAAGCTGGCACCTTTCGAGAATTTGCTGTTGGTGACGGGAGAAAATCCGGCCAAAGCAGGCGTGCCCTACATAGCCCGTGCACTAGACCTGGCAAAACCCTACTTCAGCAATCTGAAAATAGAAGTGATGCCCTTAAAGGCGGAAGAGTATGCAGAGCTGAAAGAGCACGGCATGAACGGTGTGATTTGTTTTCAGGAAACCTATCACAAAGCGAATTACAACATCTACCACCCCCGCGGCATGAAGTCCAAATTTGAATGGCGTGTCAACGGTTTCGACCGTATGGGGCAGGCGGGCGTCCATTCCATCGGCATGGGAGTGCTCATCGGTCTGGAGAAAGAATGGCGGACAGACATCACCATGATGGCTTATCACCTGCGCTATCTCCAGAAGCATTATTGGCAGACGAAATACAGCGTCAACTTCCCCCGTATGCGTCCTTCGGAGAATGGCGGCTTCCAGCCCAATGTTATCATGAGCGACCGCGAACTGGCACAAGTCACTTTTGCCATGCGTATCTTTGACCATGATGTGGACATCTCCTACTCCACCCGCGAGCCTGCCGATATACGCGACCATATGGCAACACTTGGTGTGACAACCATGAGCGCCGAAAGCAAGACCGAGCCGGGAGGATATTACAGCTATCCGCAAACGCTGGAACAGTTTCATGTCAGCGACGAGCGCAAGGCTGTGGAAGTGGACAAAGCGTTGAAACGCCTGGGGCGCGAACCGGTGTGGAAAGATTGGGATGCGAGTTTTGATTTGAAGGCTTTCAAGAGATGAGTGGCCGAATACAGAACCTTAATAATAATGAACAAATGAACCGATATGCCAGACAAACGTCCCTCCCTGAAATAGGCGAAGCCGGACAAGAGAAACTGCGTAATGCCAAGGTGTTGATAGTCGGTGTGGGAGGATTGGGTTCTCCCATTGCCCTCTATCTGGCGGGAGCAGGAGTCGGAACGCTGGGATTGGTGGACGATGACCAGGTCAGCATCAGTAATCTTCAACGTCAGGTTCTGTATGCTGAAGCTGACCTTGGGCAGCCTAAACCTCTATGTGGCGCCCGTAGAGTGCAGGGTTTGAACAGCGATGTAAACGTGGAAGCGTACCCCTTCCGTCTGGACAAGAAGAATGCCGGGGAACTGATAAGGAACTACGATATAGTGGTAGACGGGTGCGACAACTTCGCTACCCGCTACTTGCTGAATGACGTATGCAACGCTTGGGGAAAGCCCTACGTTTATGGTGCCATTCAAGGCTTTGAAGGCCAAGTGTCCGTCTTCTGCTACGGTGAAGGTGCGAAAAACTACCGTGAGCTCTATCCGGATGAAGAAGGGACACTGCTCATGCCGTCTCCGGACAAATCGGTTATCGGCGTAACCCCTGCCATTGTGGGTAGCGTAGAAGCCAATGAAGTATTGAAACTGATTTGCGGCTACGGTGAACCCTTGGTTGGAAAGCTATGGACGATTGATTTAAGGACCATGCAGTCGTATATTTTCTCATTATAGACAAACATCCATAAAGATATGAAGCTGATAGTCATTACCACGCCGCAATTCTTTGAAGGAGAAGCAGCGGCAGTTACCTCCTTATTCCAAAACGGTTTGGAAATACTCCACCTGCGCAAGCCGGGAGCTTCGGCAGAGGAGATGGGGAATTTTCTTCAACAACTACCGATGGAATATATGCCGCGCATTGTCACGCATGAGCAATTCCAGCTGGCATCCGTTTTCGGTCTGAAAGGAATTCATCTGAACGGGCGCAATCCGCAGATACCGTCCGGATATAAGGGACACATCAGTTGTTCCTGCCACTCTCTTGAAGAAGTGTTGAAACATAAATCAGATTGTAACTATGTGTTCCTCAGTCCCATTTATGACAGTATATCCAAAGAAGGCTACTCTTCCGCTTACTCCTGCGATACCTTGAAGAAGGCACAGAAAGCTGATATTATCGACTCCAACGTCATGGCATTGGGTGGCATCAGCCTGGAGCATCTTCCGGAAATAGCCGCTTTAGGTTTCGGAGGTGCCGTCCTGCTAGGAGACATCTGGCAG
Organism: Bacteroides sp. Marseille-P8574; assembly: GCF_902825465.1. Taxonomy (NCBI): domain Bacteria; kingdom Pseudomonadati; phylum Bacteroidota; class Bacteroidia; order Bacteroidales; family Bacteroidaceae; genus Bacteroides; species Bacteroides sp. Marseille-P8574. Next base: position 79,837 of record NZ_CADEBE010000002.1, on the reverse strand, counting down.
CAAGCGAAGGAAGATTTCATCCCCCACTTCCTCCACCTGAAACAGCTCTCCTCCCCCCTTCTTTAATTTTTAATTTTTAATTATCTCATGCTTCCCCCTATTATCCTTTCCATTGCCGGTTCCGACTGTTCGGGCGGTGCAGGCATACAAGCAGACATAAAGACCATTTCCGCTTTGGAAGGTTATGCCGCTTCCGTCATCACGGCTGTTACTGCACAAAACACACTGGGAGTACAATCGGTTTATCCGATACCTGCGGATATGGTTAAAGCACAAATCACCTCTGTTATGGATGATTTAAGGCCGGATGCCGTCAAGATAGGTATGGTACATGATGCCAGTATTGTGACCGCCATTGTCGATTGTCTTCAGACTTATACTCCGGAGTGTATAGTCTATGACCCCGTCATGATATCGACCAGTGGACGGCGACTGATGACCGAAGAAACTATACAAGTCATTAAGGCGGAACTGTTTCCGCTATGCACCCTCATTACTCCCAACCTGAATGAAGCAAGCCTGCTGTGGGGGCAAACCATTGCCGGCACTGTAGAGATGCAGCAAGCGGCACGGGAATTATCCTGCAGATACAACACCGCTGTCCTCGTCAAAGGCGGACATCTGGAGGGCAATGACATGTGCGACGTGCTTTATTGCCGGCAACCTTCTGCCGGAGCTGACGTCCTGCCATCCGGATGCATCCTCTATTCCAACCCCAAAATAGAGAGCCGTAACCTGCACGGCACGGGGTGTACCCTTTCCTCTGCCATAGCTACATTTCTTGCCGGTGGCAGCAAACCCGATGAAGCGGTCCGCAAGGCTAAAGAGTATATCAGTATTGCGATAAATCAGGGGAAAAACATGGATATAGGACACGGAAACGGTCCGTTATGGCACTTTCCTTTATCGGAATAAGAGCTCGTCGAAACGCATTATCTGTTTACCCTAAACGCATTATCTGTCAGCCTCCGATACATCATGTGTTTGGCACCAACGGACAATGCGTTCTGACAAGCCTGCTCCTTAGTAGCGTATGCCCAAAATTTTCCTGGCATCGTCTTTCTTGAACAGTGAATCAATGACGTCTAAAATCCCTACTTTTTTTAGCCATATACCTATTAATATGAAATAATCTGTTATTTTTGCAGATACTATCACAATAAATAGGTAAAAACACATGGAAAAAGCAAAAGTATACTACTCTGACTTGCGTACCTCCCCTACATCCAATCTTTTGGATAAAATGGAACGCTTGCTGAGAAGGGCAGGCATCGAGCAACTTCCTTTGAAAGATAGCTTTGCTGCCATTAAAATCCATTTCGGCGAACCCGGTAACCTGGCATACTTACGTCCCAATTATGCAGCTCGAATGGCAACCCTGCTTCGCAGCCTGGGAGCCAAACCTTTCTTGACGGACTGCAACACGCTGTATTCCGGTCGTCGTGCCAATGCCGTAGACCACTTGCAAAGTGCGATGGAGAATGGCTTTAACCCTATCTCGGCCCAGTGCCAGGTCATTATCGGCGACGGGCTGAAAGGAACGGACTACCGCGAAATCCCTCTGAACGGGGAATATTGTCCGGCACCCAAAATCGGTACAGCGATAGCCGACGCCGATATTGTAATCAGTATGAACCACTTCAAGGGACACGAACAAGCCGGTTTCGGCGGCGCCTTGAAGAATCTGGGTATGGGATGTGCCAGCGTAGGCGGAAAGCTGGAACTGCACTGCGCCTCGCAACCCAAGATTGACGTAGAAAACTGCATAGGCTGCAACATCTGCGTGAAACACTGCGCACACGACGCCGTGCACCTCAATGCAAGCCGCAAGGCAGAAATAGACTACACCAAATGCGTAGGTTGCGGACAGTGCGTAGCTCTCTGCCAGCACGACGGTGCCGTGATGGGAGCCGAAGATACTTCCGAACGCCTGAACTACAAGATTGCCGAATATGCCTTGGCTGTCGTTATGGGCAAGCCCCATTTCCACATCAGCTTCATCATGAACGTATCTCCCGAATGCGACTGCTGGAACCACAACGATGCCGCCATCGTGCCCGACCTCGGCATCCTGGCTTCGGCAGACCCGGTTGCACTGGACAAGGCATGTGCAGATATGGTCATCCAAGCCCCGATACTGCACGGCAACAATTGCCTCGCCACGGCACACGAGCACGATGACTTGTGCGGGTGCGACAAATTCCACTTGATGCACCCCGACACGGACTGGCTTGCCGGGTTGCGCCATGCCGAGAAAATCGGATTGGGAACCATGAAATATGAATTGGTGAAGATTTGACTAAACCTTTTCTGTTTTAAACAGTCATACTAAAAATAGATTTATCAATTAATGCATAATATTATACAAATGGAAACATCTGCAAAACTTTATTCCCTGCCTTTCGGCAACGTAAAGACCTATCTATTCGCCCTGCTGTTCGTGGCAGGAAACATCGCCTTGCCGCAACTCTGCCATCTGGTCCCAGCAGGCGGTCCGACGTTGCTTCCCATCTATTTCTTCACACTGATAGCTGCTTATAAATATGGTTTCAAGGTAGGTCTGCTGACGGCTATCCTGTCGCCGGTCATCAATCATCTGCTTTTTGCCATGCCTGCAGCAGCCGTGTTGCCGGCTATACTTATAAAGTCCGGTCTGCTGGCCGGAGCCGCCGCTCTTGCTGCACGCTATGCCAAGAATATCTCTTTATTGGCATTGCTGGGCGTGGTTCTCTCCTATCAAATTATCGGTACGGCCTTTGAATGGGCTCTGTGCGGTAATTTCTTTCTGGCTGTGCAAGATTTCCGTATGGGCATTCCGGGTATGCTGATTCAGTGGTTCGGAGGATATGTACTGCTGAAAGCAATCGCAAAAAATTAAGCGTATATTCTCAAACAGTATCCCTTAATCCTAAAACTTTGTTCGCAAACTGCGGATACATATCCCCAGTTTGCGGATGTCTATCCCAAGACTTGGGATAGACATCCGCAAACCATAAACTAAGTTTTTTCTTAACTGATAAAAACTTTTTCCCTAACCAAGAAAAACTTTCTCCTTAATAGAGAAGACTTTTCTCTTAATACTTTGAACTTTTTTCCGCTATTTTCCTTTCTCCCTACGATAAAATCATTAATTTCGTGCCGAACAATATATTATATTTTCAACATGGAGGTAGCAACGAACAACTGGTTCACTAAAAAATATCCGATAGGTTTTGCCTTGAGCGGCGGTTTCATCAAAGGCTTTGCCCATTTGGGTGCCATGCAATCTTTATTGGAACATGACATCAAGCCCAATATACTTTCCGGAGTCAGTGCCGGAGCCTTGGCCGGGGTATTCTACGCCGACGGCAATGAACCGCATAAAGTTCTTGACTACTTTGCCGGGCACAAGTTTCAGGACCTGACCAAACTGGTGATTCCCAAAGTCGGATTATTTGAATTGGGAGAGTTCATCGATTTCCTGAAAAGCAATCTGAAATCCAAGAAACTGGAAGAACTGCAAATCCCTCTGATTATTACAGCTACTGACCTGGACCACGGACGTCTGGTACATTTCCATAAAGGGGACATCGCCGAACGCGTAGCAGCTTCGTGTTGCATGCCGGTATTGTTTGCCCCGGTCAATATAGACGGCACCCATTACGTGGACGGAGGCCTGCTGATGAACCTGCCTGTCTCTACCCTCCGCCGTATATGCGAAAAAGTGATTGCCGTGAATGTCAGCCCTTTGATGGCAACCAAGTATAAAATGAACATTGTGAGTATTGCCTTACGTTCCTATAACTTTATGTTTCGCTCCAACTCTTTTCCTGAACGCGAGAAGGCTGATTTACTGATAGAACCTTATAACTTGGAGGGATACAGCAATACAGAGCTGGAAAAGGCGGAGGAGATATTCATGCAGGGATATAATACGACCAATGATATATTGGAACGCCTGTTCATAGACAAAGGCAGCATTTGGAAAGAATAAAATAACCATTCTATAACATAGAAAACAAAGAAATGAACGACGAAAACAAATTGATTATTTATCAAGTGTTCACCCGACTATTCGGAAACAACAATAACCACTGCATCAATAATGGCAGCATCACCGAAAATGGATGCGGCAAGATGGCTGACTTTACAGCCAAGGCGTTGGGAGAAATCAAGAAGCTTGGCGCTACACATATATGGTACACGGGCATCATTGAGCATGCTACGCAAACTGACTACCGCCGTCACAATATCCAACCCGACCATCCGGCCATTGTGAAAGGTAAAGCCGGATCTCCCTATGCCATCAAGGACTACTATGATGTCGACCCGGATCTCGCCAAGGACGTACCGGAGCGTATGAAAGAGTTTGAGAATCTGGTGCAGCGCACTCACCGTAGCGGTCTGAAGGTCATCATAGATTTTGTTCCCAACCACGTAGCTCGTCAATATCACTCGGATGCCCAGCCGGATGGCACTTCACAACTGGGTTCAAACGATGATACCAACTATGCGTTCAGCCCATATAATAACTTCTATTATATCCCGAAATCGGAACTGCATGGCCTATTTGACATGAAAGGTGCAGCCACCGAACCTTATAGGGAATTTCCGGCAAAAGCTACCGGAAACAACCGTTTTGACGCATATCCAAACATTACCGATTGGTACGAAACTATAAAGTTGAATTATGGAGTGGATTATCAGAACGGCGGGACTTGCCATTTCGACCCCATTCCCGATACATGGACCAAGATGCTGGATATCATGCTGTTCTGGGCGGGAAAGAACATAGACGGTTTCCGTTGCGATATGGCCGAGATGGTTCCCGTAGAGTTCTGGGAATGGGCAATTCCGCAGGTCAAGGAGCAATATCCCTCCCTGCTGTTTATAGCCGAAGTCTACAACCCGGGAGAATACAAGAATTACTTGTTCCGTGGCAAGTTTGATTATTTATACGACAAAGTAGGACTTTATGATACCTTGCGAGCTGTTACTTGCGGGTATGAATCGGCAACTGCCATCACTCGCTCTTGGCAAAGTCTGGGAGGCATAGAAAAACGCATGTTGAACTTTCTGGAAAACCATGACGAGCAACGTATCGCTTCCGACTTTTTTGCCAGTAACCCGCGCAAGGCGATTCCGGCACTCATTGTGTCAGCCTGCATGAACACCAATCCGATGATGATTTATTTCGGTCAGGAGTTTGGTGAGCTGGGCATGGATAGCGAAGGTTTCAGCGGCCGGGACGGACGTACAACCATCTTTGACTATTGGAGTGTAGATACCATCCGCCGTTGGCGCAATGACGGCAAGTTCGACGGCAAGATGCTGACGGAGGACCAGAAACACCTATACAGCATTTATAAACGGTTGCTGACTCTTTGCAATGAAGAAAAGGCCATCTCTCAAGGAGCTTTCTTCGATTTGATGTATGCCAATGTCAACGGATGGCGCTTTAATGAACATAAGCAATATACATTCCTGCGCAAATTTGAGAGGGACCTGCTGCTGTTTGTCGTGAACTTCGACCATATCTCGGCAGACCTTGCCATAAATATTCCTTCTCATGCTTTTGACTTCCTGCAAATACCGCAGATGGATCAGTACAAAGCTACGGAGCTGCTCAGCGGAAAAGAAGAAAACATAAGTCTGCTTCCCTATAAGGCTACTAATGTGGCCGTCGAAGGATATGGAGGAAAGATACTTAAGATAAAGCTATAATGGGGGCACAACTCAGGTGATTTATTAGGTTTGGCACTAATTATGCAGAACAACACGGATTTCTTAATCGCTTCGCGGCTTTCCGCATAATCAGTGCCAAGTCTTTATTGGTTCTCTTCCATATATTCCTTCAGTCGATATAGCCGCGTGATGGCAGGATTATAAAAATCATCAGGATAATGTGCATCTATATCACTGAGGTTAGCTTGCACAAAACGTTTCACATCCACTATGTTCTCAGCATCAGACAATGTTACACTTTGAGGGAAAGATGTGCTCTTTGCCCAATCTATCAGCGCTTTAACGCTATCTTCATCAAATTTATATTCGGCCATATTCTACATTTTTTCTTGCAAAGATAGTGCAAACTGGATGCAGAATAAAATGACCCACCCATTTTTTATGCTAAAGTTATCCTCATCTGCATGAACAAAATCTCGATTTGTTGTGTTATATAAATGTGTTTTTCATAGTATTAGATATAAGATTAATTAAAAGAGACGTACCCGCTTGTGATAAGTAAGTACATCAAAAACAGAAGCGTCTGTTTGATTGATAAATGTGTAAGGAGCATCGGTTTACCAGAGCCGATGCTTTTTTTACCCTTCTTTGTAGCATGTTAGAAATATTATCCGTAAATTTGGCAGATAATAAGGAAAGAATATGATATGAATATCCCTGTTATATTTCAATTTTTGAAAGAACTGTCTGCAAACAACAATCGTGAATGGTTCAATGCTCACCGGGAACAGTATGAAGTAGCCCGCAGCGAGTTTGAAAACTTGCTTACAGTAATTATCTCCCGTATCTCTTTGTTTGATGAAAGCATCCGTGGCATAGAAGCAAAGGACTGTACATACCGTATTTATCGTGATACACGCTTTTCCGAAGATAAAACTCCCTACAAGACACATCTGGGAGGATATATCAATGCGAAAGGAAAGAAATCCGACCATTGTGGCTATTACGTGCATCTGGAACCGGGAAACTGCCTGTTGGCCGGTGGAAGTTATTGTCCTCCCTCGCCCTTGTTAAGAGCTCTGCGACAAGCAGTATACGATAATATGGATGAATTTCGTAGCATAGTGGAAGATCCCGCTTTCAAGCAATACTTCCCCATCATCGGAGAGAATTTTCTAAAAACAGCTCCAAAAGGATTTCCAAAGGACTATCCCTATCTGAAATACCTTCAGTGTAAAGAGTATACGGTTGCCTGCTGCCAGCCGGACAGCTTCTTTCTTGCTCCAGACTTTTTGGATCGTACAGACGACATCTTCAAGCAGATGAAGCGTTTTTCTGATTTTGTGAATTACACCATAGACGACTTTGAATAATTTACCTATATAACTAACTTAAAACATTTGAATTATGGTTGTAGACAGACTTGAAAACATAGAAAAATATACTTTGCTGCATCCTCTGTTTGAGCAGGCCATTGATTTTTTAAAATCACATGATTTGCACTCTTTGGAAATCGGCAAGACCGAACTGAAAGGAAAGGACTTGTTGGTCAATGTGGCTCAGACAAATCCAAAAGAAAAAGAGAATGCCAAACTGGAAACTCATAAAGACTATATTGACATTCAAATACCTTTGTCCGGTACGGAGATAATAGGTTATACCGCCGCCCAAGACTGCCTTCCGGTTGATGCTCCTTACAATGCGGAAAAAGACATCACTTTTTTTGAAGGACTGGCAGAGAGCTATATTGCAGTGAAGCCCGGAATGTTTGCTATCTTTTTCCCTCGGGACGGGCATGCTCCGGGTATTACTCCTGACGGTGTAAAAAAAGTAATTGTGAAAGTTAAAGCGTAAATTTATCAAATATCCAAAACTCATCCTCTATATGGAAACATTGAATTTAATCAAGAATGACCCATGGCTGGAACCTTTTGCCGATGCCATCAACGGACGTCATCAACATGCCATAGACAAAGAACTAGAACTGACCAATAAAGGAAAGTTAACCTTATCTGATTTCGCATCCGGATACCTCTATTTCGGTCTGCATCGTACTGACGACGGCTGGGTTTTCCGCGAATGGGCGCCTAACGCAACCCAAATCTTTATAGTCGGAACTTTTAACGGTTGGAAGGAAGAAAAGAAATACAGCCTGAAACGCAAGGCAAACGGCAATTGGGAAATCAAGCTTCCTGCTGATGCTGTGAAACACGGTGACTTGTACAAGCTGATGGTACATTGGGACGGCGGTTGCGGTGAGCGCATTCCTGCATGGGCTACACGTGTCGTACAAGACGAACAGACTAAAATATTCAGTGCCCAAGTTTGGGTTCCGGAGAAACCCTATAAAATGAAGAAGCGGGTTTTCAAGCCGTCTACAGATCCTTTGTTGATATATGAATGCCATATCGGTATGTCTCAGCAGGAGGAAAAGGTCGGTAGCTATAAGGAATTTCAAGAAAAGATTCTTCCACGTATCGCCCAAGAAGGCTACAACTGCATACAGATTATGGCTATCCAGGAACATCCCTATTATGGTAGCTTCGGATACCATGTTTCCAGTTTCTTTGCCGCTTCTTCCCGCTTTGGTACTCCGGAAGAACTGAAAGAACTGATTGATACAGCCCATAGCATGGGGATTGCGGTTATCATGGATATTGTCCATTCACACGCTGTGAAGAATGAAGTGGAAGGCTTGGGTAACTTTGCCGGTGATCCTAATCAATATTTCTATCCCGGTGGACGTCGGGAACACCCGGCTTGGGATTCACTTTGCTTTGATTACGGCAAGAACGAAGTTATTCATTTCCTGCTTTCTAACTGTAAATTTTGGTTGGAAGAATATCATTTCGACGGCTTCCGCTTTGACGGAGTGACTTCCATGCTATATTATAGCCATGGTTTGGGAGAAGCATTCTGTAATTACGGAGATTACTTCAACGGACATCAAGACGACAATGCCATTTGTTATCTGACACTTGCCAACAGGCTTATCCATCAAGTCAATGCCAAAGCCATTACTATTGCCGAAGAAGTATCGGGAATGCCCGGACTGGCGGCAAAATATGAAGATGGCGGCTACGGATTTGATTACCGTATGGCCATGAATATTCCCGATTATTGGATTAAGACAATCAAGGAGAAAATAGATGAGGACTGGAAGCCATCCAGCATGTTCTGGGAAGTGACCAACCGCCGCAAAGATGAAAAGACCATCTCCTATGCGGAAAGCCATGACCAAGCTTTGGTGGGTGACAAAACCATCATTTTCCGCTTGATTGATGCGGATATGTACTGGCACATGCAGAAAGGAGACGAAAACTATACCGTAAATCGCGGCATTTCTCTCCATAAAATGATACGTTTACTGACTGCGACTACTATCAACGGCGGTTATCTTAACTTTATGGGCAATGAATTCGGACATCCGGAATGGATTGACTTCCCCCGTGAAGGTAACGGTTGGTCATGTAAATATGCCCGCCGTCAATGGGATTTGGTGGACAACAAGAATCTGGCATATCATTATATGGGTGACTTTGATGCTGCCATGTTGGGAGTTGTAAAAAGCATAAAGAACTTCCAAGCTACTCCGGTCCAAGAAATATGGCATAATGACGGTGACCAGGTATTGGCCTATATGCGCAAGGACTTGATTTTTGTATTCAACTTCAACCCCAAGCAGTCTTTTACTGATTATGGTTTCTTGGTTCCTGCCGGAACTTATGAAGTTATTTTGAATACTGATAATCCAGATTATGGCGGTAATGGTTTAACGGATGATACCATCAAACATTTTACCATCCACGATCCGCTTTATAAAAAAGACAAGAAGGAGTGGCTGAAGCTTTACATACCGGCACGTACAGCTGTTGTACTGAGAAGAACTAAATAATCATTTTATAACATTAAAAAAGAGGCAGATATCTGAATTGATATCTGCCTCTTTTTTATATAGGAGAGTCTTTTATTTCAATTGACTGTCGATGAAGTTCAACATCGTTTTTGCATTATCCATCATCTTCTTTTGAGCTGGTTTGTTTGCAGAGAGCAATGAAATAAGTTTATCCAAATATTCTTTGGCTTCCTTGAATTCAACTTTTGCTTTTTCTACATCTGTTTTCATGGTATTGGCACCCTTACTATAATACAAAGAACCCAGACTGTTAAGTGCATTTACATTATCTGCTTGGATAGCTATGGCTTGTTTAAAAGCTTCTTCGGCTGCATCCATCTTTTTGGCTTTCTGCGCCATGATACCTTGATTTACGTAATAAGTAGCATACAATTTAGTCAATGTTTTGTTACCGGGATTTGCTTCCAGCCCTTCCTTTAAAGTGGCAACATACTCATCATTTTTCTTCAAATCTTTCAAAGCACCGGCTTTACCTATATAAGCATTTGCCAAGTTGTACTTTTTCTGTACAGCAATATCAAAATACTTCAAAGCTTCGGCAGGTTTCTTTATCTTATCGGCACAAACGCCACAGTTATATGCAATTACGGAGTCTTGGTTGTTTGTTTGTGTTAGATAAGTACTAAATTTTGTGTAAGCTTCCTGGTAATTCTTAGCTTCAAGAGCAGCCTTACCATCGTTGACCAACTGGGCAGGGTCAGCATTCTGCGCAAAGAAATTCGTAGCTGCACAACATAGTGCAATAGATAAGATTAATTTTTTCATATGCTTTAATTCATTTAAAAGTTGATTCCCAAAGTTAGTTTACAATGGTATAGAAGCAAAACCTTTTTACTTTTTTTGAGGTTTTTAGTATAGTCGTAACAAGTGTTATTTTACGTAAAAGCAAATATCTGGATGTGTTTTTGGGGCTTTGTCACATATGTTACACTTATACTTTGAATATCATATTATCTTTGCAACAAAAAAGATTATGGAACAATTACATGCACATGAAATCTTCCACATGATGGAGGGTAATAGTTATACTGAGTTATCATTGAGAGAAGCCATTATCCAAAAATTCGGAGAGCGGCAGCGTTTCTTCACTTGCTCTGCCGACAATATGGATGTAGATACCCTTATAGAATTTCTTAAAAGAAAAGGAAAATTTATATCCGCCAATGGTGGATTTACCGTCGATATGATTAAAGTTTGCAATCATTGGTGAGGAATATTAATTCTTGCTTTTGTTAAATCGAACATTATTTATGTTAATGGTTAACAGAAATAATATTCTACTAAACCATGTTATAATATCTACTGATTACCCACTAAAATTTGGATATCTCCTGCAAGTACGTATCTTTGTACTGTGTTTTTCATAGTATTAGATTTAAGGTTAACAAAAAAGATTGGCTGTCTGAGATAGATAGCCTTTTTTTATGTCTAAATGTCATCTTTCCCCTTTTTAGTTATAGTTTTATTCTATCTTTGTAGGTCAGATAATCCACGTAGCATTAATAGAATAAACTGAATATGGGAAAACGCCTTATTTTTATCTTGATGGCATGCTCATTATCAAGTATAGCTACTGTTGTGCATGCACAACATATTGACAAGCAAACCTATACTTTTGCCATCAAAAAGGCTGATACTCTGAAACAGGACAAGTATGTAATGATTGATCAAATACAAGGGACACAATCAAAGCCCGTCATTCTTTTTGCATTTGGGGGAGATTTCAAAGGCGGGAGAAGAGATAATCCCGATTACATTTCTTATTTTCATTTTTTTGCACGAGCCGGCTATGTGGTAGTATCAACAGATTACCGCACCCAATTAAAGGATATAGATAAATCGGAGTATTCGGACTTGCAAGGATTCTCTTCTGCCCTGCAACAAGCAATCACTTGTGCTGTAGAAGATTTTGGTGATGCTACAAATCATATAATTGAGCATAGTGTAGAATGGCAAATAAATCCTGCACAAATTATAGCTTGCGGTTCAAGTGCAGGTGCGATAACTGCCCTTCAAGCAGAGTATGAGATTTGCAATCAAATGGCCTTTGCGGACAGATTACCTGCCAATTTCAATTATGCAGGGGTCATTTCCTTTTCTGGAGCAATCTGTGCCAATGGTATTCCAAAATGGATAATGTCCCCTTGTCCTCTTATGTTGTTCCATGGTGATGCCGACAGCACGGTTCCTTTTACTAAGGCAGTAATAGAAGAGGAAATGGGGCTATGGGGCTCAAACTTTATCTGTATGCAACTGAAAGAAAAAGAGACAGCATACTATTTCTATATAGCGGAAGGTATAGGACATTCCCTATCCTATTCTCCTATGAAGGATAATCGTCATGACATCCTGAGCTTCCTAAACCGGTTGGTACTTGGTAAAGAAAAACGTTGCATTACGACTGTAGAGAAGAATCCGGAAATATCTAGATATAAGAGTGATTTTACAATAGAGGATTATATCCGTGAAAATATGCGTTAACTCCTATCTTTATATCCTTTCCAGAGTTTTTGTTTCTCCACCAATCAATTATCTTTGCACATTATTATTCTATAAAAACAAATCTTTAATTCTATAAATTATGTTGGTACGTATTATCAGTATGGTCATAGCCGGAGTTATTATAGTATATCTAGTCCGTTGGATTGATAATTTTTTCTCCAGGTATCGCAAATAAATCTTGCCTGCAATGTAAACCAAATACTCCAATTTGTTTCCCATTACAACCTATGCGGACATTTTCTAATTCTAAAACAAGAAAACCGCAAAAGCTTTTTATTAGCCATTTGCGGTTTTTCGTTGTGATTCCGTTGCGATTCGAACGCAAGACCCACGCCTTAGAAGGGCGTTGCTCTATCCAGCTGAGCTACGGAACCAGCCTTAATTGCGGTGCAAAGGTACGCTTTTTTGCGAATATTGCAAATTTTTGTACCACCTTTTTTCGTTACCTATGTACAAAAGGCTCATTTGCTATATAAAAAGTAATGATTAGTTACCTTTACAAACAAGATACACGGTATTTATATACAGATGTATTAAAACATTTTGCAAATTATCAATGTTACTAATTATAAAAAGTAAAAATATGGAGGAATATTCAAGCAGGGAAAGTAGCATTGACCCGAAAATGAATGAAAGAGTAATAACAACTAAACTTTAAAGTGATGGAATGGGAAAATCAGTTGATACAAGAATTGCAATGGTCAAATAAAATCAGCAATAAAGCGAATAAGGAATTGGTTGCCCAGGAAATTGCCGGACTGGCCAAAGACGGTGATGTCATAGGAGCAGGCTCCGGCTCTACCGTTTATCTCACTTTATTTGCATTAGCTCAGCGAGTTAAACAAGAATCTTTGCATATAAAAATCATTCCGGCATCTGCCGAAATTTCGATGACATGTATACAGCTTGGCCTACCGCAAACTACTCTGTGGAATAAGCGTCCGGATTGGACATTCGACGGTGCAGACGAAGTGGATCCGCATAATAACCTCATCAAAGGACGTGGTGGAGCCATGTTTAAGGAGAAACTTCTCATTAAAAGCAGTGGTAAGACTTACATCATTGTCGATGAGAGCAAGCTTGTCAGCAAACTGGGGAGCAAATACCCCATACCGGTGGAAGTGTTTCCACATGCTCTCTCCCATGTGGAAAACGAGATACGCTTATTGGGAGCTTCAAAAATCAGCCTACGTCTTGCAGAAGGAAAAGACGGTCCGGTATTTACCGAAAGCGGTAATTTCATTCTTGACATTCATCTCAGCAACATTGTTCCTGATTTGGAATAGAAACTGAAAGCCATTACCGGGGTTATCGAAAGCGGGCTGTTCATTGGTTATGACATTACAGTCCTAATGGCAAACCGCTGATGTACCAAAGTACAAATAAGGCAGTCCATGCCAATAGAATGACTAAAGAATATCTCCAAGTATACTTCAGTAGTGAACCATAAGTGGATTGCCTATCATATTGCTGCATATAGGTCAAGACAAGTGGCATGTAGAACATAAAAGGTGTTATGGCATTTGTTGCACTGTCACCTATACGGAACGCACATTGGGTCATATCCGGCGAAATGCCCATACTTGCCAATACCGGAACAAAAATGAAAGACATAAAAGCCCATTTAGCTGTGGCAGATACCATAAAGAGATTGACCAGCGCCGTAAAAAGAATGAAGAGAATCAATATCCATAAACTACTCAAAGAGGCGGAGGACAGCAGATTAGCGCCTAAAATGGCAATGCACTTGTCCAAGTGGGAATATTCAAAACAAGCAAACATCTGTGAGGCAAAGAAAGCTATCACAAAATAAACGCCCAGCAGTTTCATCGGCTGCGTAAGTCCTTCTATCACATCACCGTCCGTACGGTATCGGCCGGAGGCAAAACCATAGACCATCCCCATCAAACCTATTCCAAACGAAAGCAAAAACAGAATACCAACTATAAACGGAGAACGAATCAACCCACCATTGACACTCCGCAATATCCCCCATGAAGAGAATGTAGCCCACAGAATAATGGCAATATACAGCAAGCCTGCAAATACAGCTCCCAACATAGCTCTCCGTTCCTTGCGGGACAGTTGTTTGTAGCCATTAAAATGAATATCCCCTGCATACATTCCCAAGTGCGGCAACAAGCTCCTGCGGGTAATATGATAAATGATAAATGCAAGCAGGAACGTGGAAACAAAGAGAAAATAATAATTGCACAGCGGTCCAGTCTGCCCCGGAGCAATATTCATCCTATCAGCCGCTTCTTGCGTTACAGAGGCAATCATGGGGTCTAATGTACTCAAAAACACATTAGCGCTATAGCCACAAGAGACTGAAACATAAGCTGTAATTATACCTCCAATGGGGTGCAGACCGACGGACTGGAACAAAGTCGCAGCTATCGGCAACAGAATGATATATCCTGCATCTCCCACTATATTGGACAACAGTCCTAAGACAATGACCAGCAGAATAATGCGCCAAGGATCACGTGGACGTCGTACCCCCCTGCGAATACATGCATCGATGAAACCCGAATGCTGTGCCACCCCTATTCCGAACATAGCCACAATCACCAGCCCTAACGGAGCGAATCCCGTAAAATTGGTTATGACATGGCGCAGCAGCCAGCGTATGCCCTCCGGACTCAGCAGGCTTTGCACGCGTATTTCTTCTCCAGTCTGCGGTTGCAGCACGCTCAGGCCATAGACATCGAATATCCATGAAAGGAGGATGACTGCCAGCGTCAGCAGGAAGAACATCGTAGCGGGATGTGGCATCCGGAGTTTACTCATCGTCGGCTTCCAGATTGTCTATATTCAGAATTCGGAGTTCCAATGCACGCACCACCAGACGAGTGGCATTCACCCCCACCCGTTCACTAGGCGGGAAAAGACGGCCAATCAAGTCATTCTGCCGTTTCTCCAGCGACTTGACTCCAAAAGGCATTCCCCTAAGATTGGCAATCATTTCTTTGGTATAGCCCAGTGCCAAATGACGGAGGAAACGCTCGTCATACTCATCAATATCATAGCTTATGATTGCTTCCTGACGTTTTGTATCATTCAGGACAGATTTCTTGAAGCGTTCCACTATTTTCTCCAGTATCGGATAGTTAAAGACCAGCTTCTTGCCGTCCATCACTGCCTGCACATCGGTTTTGGTCAGCAACTCTCCGGTTTTCAGGATAATGCCGTCGGCACCGGCTTCAAGTACGTCCACCCATAACTTCTCATTCAATATTTCTCCCGTGAATATCAGCACATGTACTCCCGGATAACGCTTGAAGATATTCCGGCAGATGTCCACCCCGATTGTGGTCGAACCTCCTAATCCCAAGTCCAGCAGAACAAGATCCGGCACGCCGGCTTCAATCAATGTCCAGAACTCCTGCTCAGTCATAGCAGTACCTATTACCTCCGCATTGGGAATTTCATGGCGGAAAATCTCTTCCGTCCCTTTCAGCTCCAACTTGACATCCTCAACGATGATTACTTTAAATTTTTTGTCTTCCATATTTCATTTTTTCGGTAGCGTAAAATATATTGTAAAACCTCCTTCCTTTCCCGGTTCGGCATTGATACGGCATCCCCGGTGTCCGGCAAACTCGTCATGGTCGCGGATAATCTGCTTGCACACCAGATATTCCGTACCATACAGTTCTCCTTTCTCACCGGCCGTCATGCGGGACAAGTCGGGATAGAACAATTGGTTCAATTCTTCACGGGTCTTTTCCCTACGCATATCTGTAAACAGAAAACGTATAAATTCCCCATCTTCCCGGGCCGACAGACAGACAGTTCCATCCAGAGTTACGGAGCAAGCCTCTTCTATCAGGTTTTCAAGCAGGAAACGCAACTGGTTCCAGTCGCCGGTAATCCGTCCTTCCAACGGTTGTATCTTAAAATCAATATGCGCCTTGTTTCCCTTATACACTTTGCGGAAATATTTCCCGGCAGTAGCCATAAGTTCCGGCACAGATATTGTCGCACGCCTGAAAGTCACCTCTTCCAACTGGCGGGAAGCGCATGAACTGAGTGTCGTAAAGATACCTTTGTAATACTCTATCAATTCGCTGATGGCAACCACCGTTTCCCGCTCCTCCGCTTCTGTCTGTTTGCCGGACCGCAGTTTCCCTATCAGCTGCTTTATCTTGTTCGGATAATAAATCGTTTCATGCTTGATGGTCGAGAGACAATTATCCAGCACCATGTTCTGTACATGCAGCAAACTGTCTTCCCAGGAAGCTCGCCGGGCTTCATCTTGAGCCACTTCGATGTCCCGGTATTTCGTAGCCAACTTAACCACTGCATTGAAGATTACAATGGAGACATAACGGGCTATCAGTTCCAAAAGCAAATGGTCGGTCTCCTGCTCCGTACCTTCCCTGCGTTCCAGACACAGCACACCTATGCAACGACACATATTTCCCGCATCCACAACAAGCGGCAATGCTTGTATACCCTTTTCCGATATGTACACTTGCTGCTCAAAGCAATTCTCCATATATTTCCTCCAGATAGGCAACTCGTCCACGGCGGTATCTTCCACTGGATTGGAAGTATATTCCAGCTTATGTGTAGTCTCGTTGTATACAGCTATGCTTAACCGGTCGATACTCAAAAGTTCGTTCACTGCATCAAAAGCGGAACCTACAATCTGCCGCGGGATTTCCTTCAATGTATCCTCCTCACGCTGCAACATTTCCTCCGTATCCGAAACCGGCAACAAGGAGGCATTGAACACCTTTCCATTAATTTCCAGTACTTGCTCCAGATTCCAGCGGTTCACCAGACGTTTACGGAAGTAGAGTATGTAATATCCCAACAGCAATACGAACAGCAAAATCACCGCCAGCAAAATGCCCACCATCTTGTTGTTGGTGGAACGCTCCAGCTGCCGGCAATATTCTTCCAAGGATTGGTCTTCTCCCAACAGTTTGTATAAGGTAGTGTAGGCAGCATTATTATAACTATAGTCATCCCATTGCTTCAATGCAAGAAATGAGACTGCCGCTTCATTCCTGATATCCAGAATTACATGGAAATCCGAATTGAACATCTGGTTCCACCAATCCAGTTCCGCAGGCGCCCCGTCTCCCGTCAGCGTCATATAGCGATGTATAGGATGGGCGTATTGCTTGTAATGTTCGTTCAGGCAATACATTGCCGAATCTATGTATTGTAAAGCCAGTTCGTATTCTCCGTCTACATTGCAGTAATAAGCTTCATTGGCATAATCGGAGGCTTCGTCCAGCAAAGCTTCGTATTCATTCTGTGCAAGCAGTGCCAAAGAATCCGGTAACACCTCTCCGGAAGCAGGCTGTTCCACAGCATGCCGGCAGGATGACATGCACAAAGACAACACAACGAGCAACACCGACACGGACTTACGGATACCGGCAGGCAGACGGAAATAAAAACGGCTGCCTTTTCCCAGCCCGCTCTCCACATTAAACAGACAGACCTTGAACAAATCATTCGTCTTGCGATATTTTTCAATGATGCCCTTACAGTTCATCAGTCCAAAGCCACTTCCTTTGTTCTTCCTCAATTCCTCCTTGTCGGGAGCGTCACTCATACCGATGGCTTTTGAGTCATATACTTTTTCTCCCACGATGCGGGCTACATCTTCCGGTGACAATCCACAACCATTATCCTCTACCGAGATTTCCACATAATCCTCCTCCTGCCGTGCATATACTTTCACCATACCGCCCTGAGGGGTATATTTACGGGCATTCTCCGCCAGTGTATTTATCATAAACAATGTAAGGGCCTTGTCTGCCTTTACCCTGATATCCGTAGGCTGCACCTCCAACGACTGTCTCTTCATCTCGAATGTACGGCTTCCTTTCCTGAGCAGCTCGAAAAGTTCATTCAATTCGAACGTCTCTATGTTTAGGCTAAGGCTTCCTTGCTTCATCTTTATCCAAAGGGCAAGAATATCATTGTATTCGTTGATGGTAGTAACCAACTCGTCGATATACTGGTATTTCTCCTCCTTTATCCGCTCCTCTTTGATGAATCCTTTTTGAGTCAGTTTCTGTACTTCGTTGATGATACGGTCTATGTACGGGTGAATTCCGTTAACAATAGCCATACATGCTTTCTTTATCAGATTTTGCCGTTTGTTCCCTGCGATGTGCTGCTCGTAAATGTAGCGTTGCTTTTCCAGTCTGCGGCGTTCGTCGCCAAGGGAGATGGACGTCATGCCGTTGTCTATCGCCCATTGGATATAGGGAGTTATCACCCGTACCATCGCCTGCTCATCCTTGCTCATCCGACGCGGGAACACTAATTGCCCGTTGTCTATGCGGATGTCCTTCACTCCAAACAGCTTTTCCAATTCCGGGCAGACAGCCGTCCGGATAGAGTCGATGATTTCCTCCTCAGTCTGTGCATCTGCCGGAATGGATGCCGTTATCTTCTGACAGATGTCCAGCATCAGTTGCAGACGGTGGAGATGTACTCTGTTCCGGTCTTTGGAACGCTTGTTGAAAAACCAGAAAAAGAGCGATACAAGCACGAAGCCCACAATGACCAGTGACAACACAACGTTGAGCTGTCCCGCCTCCTTTTCCAATGCCTGATAGCGGCTTTCCAGCTCTTTATCCTGGCGTGTATCTTCAAGGATATCCAGGTAAATATTGCGGTTATAGTCTGATTTTTCTTTCATCCCGAGTCCTGCATACGAAACGCTCAACTGTTCACGAATACGTGAAATCCACTCAGGTACGGTTTTCAGTTTCTGCTCCATCCATGCCTTCTCCGCGCAAATCGTATCTCGACGGTCAAATGCTTTCAGCCAGTCCAAACTATCGTGGCAGTCATAGAAAAGGCGGTGATGGTCATTTACACATTCCAGAGCAAGTTTTAACGTGTCAAGAGCTTCTGTATAGTGACTGTGGGCATTCAGGTATTTGCCAATGGACACATATGCGCCTGCTATCTGATACAAATCTTTATATTGACTGAACTTCTGCAGAGCCAACTGCCCTAGACGCATTGGCAATAGAGAGTCTACCGATACTCCAAACCGTGTCAGGGCATGGGAACGGCGGTCCTGGAAAAACTCGTAATTCTCCGGTGAGGCCATCAGGTTGGCAAGCCCCTGCACTCCGTTCCCTTCAAAGTAGAGATACCCTTTACGGGATGCCAACCGCCACGTGGTATATAGTTCGTCAAACTCTCGCAGCCTTTGTTCGTCCGGCGTCTCGCCTTCACACAAGGCAGCGGATCCCTTAATGTAATGATAGTACAATAACTGGTTGGTATCTGCCAACAATTTTTGATTATCAGTTACTTCATTGATAGAAGCCACTGCCTCGGGACGTTGTTGCAGATAATAATAATAAACAGCAGATACGATATAAAATTCGGAACGGGCATAATTCAAACGTATTTGCTCGTGTCGGTCCACAAACAGATTGTCATCCTCCGCTATCCTTTTCATACGGCGCAAGGCACTGTTGCGATAATCGTAGAACTCCTTGTTCAACGCCGTCCGCTGATAAATTTTCATCAAGCCGATGTCGGCAATAAGGAGTTCCAGCTCATTCTTGGTCAGATTATAGACATCCATATGAAATTTTTCGGCCTGCTCAAAATCCATACGCATAAAAGCACAAAAGCCCAGATTATTGGATGCTTCCGCTTTTCCTTGTTTATAGAGGCTGACTTCACGGTAGGCCCTTGATGCCGCATAGCAGGATGAATCCAGGTTTTTATAACGATAAGCATAAGCCACCTGGTTTAGAGAGTCGATAAGGCGCACTTCCTTCATGGGTGCCGTTCCTACACACGAAACCATTGCTGTACAAAGGCACAGCAATCCCGCAAAGCATATGGAAGAAAGTCGTTTCATAAAGCAAAGCTACGAATAAATCCGAGAAAGAAAAATAATTTTTATACAATAACTCTTGTTTTATGTAACGGGAAATTCATACCTTTGCATGCAAATTAACAAATAGGTAACATCTATTACACAAATGAGCGAAAAAGCACCCTTTATGGTATTCTCTGGAACAAATTCGAGATACCTTGCAGAGAAAATCTGCGCTAGCCTTGATTGCCCTCTGGGAAAGATGAACATCACCCATTTTGCGGATGGTGAGTTTGCAGTCTCTTATGAGGAATCTATCCGTGGCTCGCATGTATTCCTGGTTCAATCAACCTTCCCTAATTCTGACAATCTGATGGAACTTCTGCTGATGATCGATGCCGCTAAAAGAGCATCGGCAAAAAGCGTTGTAGCCGTTATCCCCTATTTCGGTTGGGCACGTCAGGACAGAAAAGACAAACCCCGTGTTTCCATCGGCGCCAAGCTGGTGGCCGACCTGCTTTCTGTTGCAGGCATCGACCGTTTGATTACGATGGACCTTCATGCAGACCAGATTCAGGGTTTCTTCAACATTCCGGTGGATCATTTGTATGCATCAGCAGTGTTCCTCCCCTATATTGAATCCTTGAAGCTGGAAGACTTGGTAATCGCTACCCCGGATGTCGGCGGTTCAAAGCGTGCCAGTACATTCTCCAAATATCTCGGTGTACCCCTGGTGCTGTGCAACAAGACACGTGAAAAAGCAAACGTGGTTGCCACCATGCAAATCATCGGTGATGTAAAAGACAAGAATGTAGTATTGGTAGATGATATTGTAGATACAGCAGGAACCATTACCAAGGCTGCCAACATCATGTTGGAAGCCGGAGCCAAATCTGTCCGTGCCATTGCCAGCCACTGCGTAATGTCCGACCCGGCTTCTTTCCGTGTACAAGAATCTGCACTGACGGAGATGGTATTTACCGATAGTATCCCCTACTCTAAAAAATGTGACAAGGTTAAACAGTTGAGCATTGCCGATATGTTCGCCGAAACCATCAAGCGGGTGATGAATAATGAATCAATCAGTTCACAATACATTATCTAAACACGAGTTTAGATAATTAAATAATAAAAAATTAAAGGCTGCGCAGTTCAGACGAATATTGCGCAGCCTTTAATTTTTAATTCTATTTCTTTAATTTTCCAACCTTCCCATTTTGTACGTTCCCTTCCGTATCACTTTCCCGTTCTTGTCCGTTTCCACAAACGGGCCGTGTTTCTTTCCTTGTTTGAAAAAGCCTTCATAACGATTTCCGTTCTTGTCTTCCTGGATGCCGCTCCCTTCTTCCATACCGTTCACAAAACCGCCTTTATATTTGGTTCCATCGGTCTGAATCAGGGTACCCTGGCCGTTGAACTTATTGTCTTTCCATTCACCTTCGTAAGAGTCACCTACATTCCATTTGTAAGTACCGTATCCGTCACGTTGGTTGTCTTTCCAATTACCCTCGTAAACGGCGCCGCTTGCCCACGTAAATGTGCCGTGGCCTTCCTGCTTTCCGTCCTTGAAACTGCCCACATACTTGTTGCCGCTGGCATGGTAGTAAATGCCCTCTCCGGTACGCTCACCTTGAACATAAGAACCTTCGTAACGGTCGCCGGTATGGAAAAAGTAAATACCTTTGCCATGCTGCATGTCGTCCTTCCAGTCACCTACGTATTTGTCACCGTTGGCATATTCAAAAGTTCCTTTACCGTCCCGGACATCATTTTTCCATTCCCCATCATATTTGGAACCGTCATTCCAGGTCAATGTTCCTTTGCCGTCTTTCTTGTCATTCTTCCACGAGCCTACATACTTGGAACCGTTCTTCCAGGTATACGTTCCCTGGCCTTCGCGTTTGTCATTCACCCAGTCGCCCTCATAAATATCACCATTGTAATAATACATGGTTCCTTTCCCATGCTGGTAATCCTGAAACCACATGCCGTCATAACGGTTGTTATTCATAAAATAGTAGATACCCCTGCCATGCTGCTGGTCTTGAAACCATTGTCCCTCATACTTTTCACCGTCGGGAAACATATATGTACCGTAGCCTTCACGCTTGCCCTTCACATACTCACCCTCGTAGACGTCACCGTTCTTAAAAACGGTCTTTCCCTTTCCATTGGGCTTGCGGCCTTTTATTTCACCGGTATAGACGGCCCCGTTGTCTTTGAACGTGTAGGTACCTATCTTTATCTCCGAAGAGAATGTACTTTTCACTTTATCGAAAAAGCCGCTTTTTTTTTCCTGGGCAGTGGCTCCGCCTTGACATAAGAAAGCCAGAATGAGTGCAGTATATAGATATTTCATTAATTGATAGTTGATAATTGATAATTGATAGTTGATAATTGACAAAGGTAGGATTTATCCGGTAAAATGATGCGATAACTCCCGCTTTTTATGACATTTTTTTGCCGCACACTATTTCTTTTAATTTCTCTTTGCATAAATGCCGCCCTGCAAGTTCACGGATTTCTTGTGGAGTAACCTCCTTGACAGCATCCAGTGCTTCGGCAAAGTAGGTATCCTGCAAGCCCGATACCTGCACAAAAATCCAGGCATCTGCCAGCGAGAATGCAGATTCATAACTACGGCACATGTCTCCCAACATATAGTTCTTCACCATGGAAAGCTCTCCATCGGAAGCCAGCTCGTTCTGAAGGCGGTCTATTTCATGATAAACCTCACCGATAAGAGGCTCCACAAATTCGTTGGCGGCTTCGGCACTGACCGCCAGCACTCCCTGCCCCGGATAGGGCATGATGGCTGCGGAGATACCGTATGTGTATCCTTTATCTTCCCGGATATTGGACATCAGGCGACTGCCAAAATACCCCCCGAACAGTGTGACCAGTACGCGGGCCTTCAAGTAGTCCGGATGATTACGGTCCAGGGAAAGCATGCCCATACGGACGGCACTTTGCAGGGCGTCCGGACGTTCGATGAAGATACGTTTTCCGGAAGCGGTAACCGGATGGAATTCTGTCTTCTCCGGTTTGCGGAAATCCGTACCGAAAGCCTCGCAGCCAAACAAGGACTCTATCCTGCGGATGCAATCGTCGGTTACCTTGCCCGAGAGGTAGATGCTGCAATTATTGGAATGATAATAACGGTCATAAAACTCGCGTAGCACAGCAGGGGTGATACGCCGATAATCCTCTTCCTGCACCAGACGTCCGCCGGGATGCTGCCCGCCGTACAGAGCCTTCACCAATCCGCGGTGCGCCAGAAAGTCCACCTTGGAAGAGTTGACAAGAAACTGCTGGATATTATTGTCTACAATCACTCCCAGCTCTTTCTCGGGAAATACCGGCTCTTTGACGATAGATTCCAATACATCAAGCGTTTGGGGAAGGTATTTATTCAGAGAATAAAGGGTGACATAGGCATACTCGGATGCACTGGACAATTCCAGCCAGGCTCCATAATAGTCCAGCTTTTCCGCTATCCGGGCGGCATCGTAGCGTCGGGTGCCCTCGCGAAGCATGCGGTTCGTAAACAACGCCTGCAAGGGCTGTTTCTGTTGCCATCGGCCGCCTGCCATGAGGAGATCGATACGTGTCACTTCATTGTCACCGGCATTGAGCACGCTCAATGGCACGCCATTAGGCAACTTGATACGTTCCGGCCTTTGCACCACCAGTTGTTCCGGTTCAAGAATCCGGGGTTGGTCACTTCGGTTCAGCATGGGCTTTCTAGTTTACAGCCCATGGCTTTTAAGAAATTCTTCTGCCCGTTCCAAATCTTGAGGAGTATCTATGCCGATAGTTTCCACATCCGTGACACCTACCTTGATGGTATATCCGTTTTCCAGCCAACGAAGCTGTTCCAATGATTCGGCAATCTCGAGGGATGACTGCGGAAGGGCGGTTATCTCTTTCAGTACCTCTACGCGATAGGCATAAAGGCCGATATGCTTATAATACGTATGGTTCTTCAGCCAGTCTTCCTTCGCCGCATTGCGCTGGTAGGGAATGATGGAACGGCTAAAATAGAGGGCATTCCTGTTTTTGTTGAGCACAACCTTCGGAGAGTTCACATTTTCCAGTGCCTCGAAACCATTATCTACCGTAAAGGGTTTCACCAGAGTGGCTATCTGGGTGGCCGGATCGTCGAAACATGCTTTGACGGCTTGTAACTGCGAAGGCTGGATGAAAGGCTCATCCCCCTGGATATTCACCACGACATCAAACTGTCCTCCTATTTTTGTACAAGCTTCCTGACAGCGGTCGGTGCCGCTTTTATGTTCGGTGGAAGTCATTACCACCTTTCCTCCGAATGCTTTTACTGCGACTTCAATACGCTCATCGTCCGTAGCCACGTATGCATCGTCCAAGATTCCTGCCACTTGCTCGTATACTCGCTGTATCACGGTTTTTCCGCCCAACACTGCCAATGGTTTGGCCGGAAAACGCGTAGATGCGTAACGGGCAGGTATGATTCCTAAAAATTTCATTTTCAATCTTCGTCTTTTAAAATGAGGGGGTGTCCGAAAGTGTTCATATACTATCGACACATCTCCTTATATTCTTTATTAATTATAACAGTTGTTTCAATCCTCGCAGGATATAATCACGTTTCAAATCTTTTGGCTTATAGACAGTCCCGTCACAAGACAACAAGTCTATATCCAGCCGTACAATTTCCTGTTCCTTCTCCTCGGGCTTCCTTCCGGCTTCCCGTTCGATGGCTTTCAGGCAGGCAGTGACTTCCTCTGCCGGATTATCGGAAGCGAAGCATGCCACCTGATTGGAGAACAGATTCGGACGGTGAAAGAACAAAGGTGCCGTCTCCTCCTCTTCCGAGAAACGTATTCCGGGAAAAAGTTCCGTCAAGCGTCTGCGAGCCAGTTCCATGTTCTCCCTCCGCTGCTCGTTGCTCCCAATACTAATCGTATAATCCACTTTCAATTTTCACCTTTCAACTAATTAAACAGTTCGTCGAGTCCCTCTATCGGTTCTTCTATATGGGTGTCTCCTTCCAGATTTATATCATCCTTGCACGGGTCATAGCCTTCGGGCAACTGGAATGTTTCATTTTCATCATATCCCAGCGATTTGTCACCGAGCACTTTCACCATGTATTTTGTCCAGATAGGCAATGCCATGGAAGCACCTTGTCCGTGAAGCATCGTATCGAAGTGGATGTCGCGGTCCTCACCGCCCACCCAGCAACCGGACACAAGCGAAGGCGTGAAGCCCATAAACCAGCCGTCGGCATTGTAGTTCGTCGTTCCGGTCTTGCCGCCCATGTCGGCTTTCACACCTAGACGGCGCACACGGCCTCCGGTACCTTCGTTGACAACGGCACGCAGCATGACCAGCATCTTGTAAGCGCTGGATACACTGATGACTTCCTGCATTTCGGGAGCAAAGGTTGCCAGCACGTTTCCATCATTGTCCTCGATGCGGGTCACGAACAGCGGAGCTACCCGGATACCCTTGTTGGGGAATGCGGTATAGGCACTTACCATCTCGCCGACGGAAATCTCGCACGGGCCCAGACAGAGTGAAACGGAAGGTACTATGTCGCGGTTGCGGACACCGAAAGTATGTATCAAGCGTTTCAGGTTATAGGGGTTCAGCTTGCTCATGAGATAGGCCGTAATCCAGTTGTCCGAGTTTGCCAGCCCCCACTTCACGGTCACCATGTCGCCAATCAGCTTTTTGTTGGCATTACGCGGCGTCCACGGTTTTCCGTTTTCATCAATCAGCGTGTATTCCACGTGGCGCACTTCGTCGCAGGGAGAAAAACCGTTCTCCATAGCCAGTGTATAAAGGAAAGGCTTGATGGTAGAACCTACCTGGCGGCGTCCCACCATGGCCATATCGTACTGGAAGTAATGGTAGTTCGGTCCGCCTACGTATGCCTTGACGTGTCCGTTGCGCGGGTCCATGGACATGAAACCGGCACGCAGGAAGAACTTGTAGTAACGGATGGAATCCATCGGGGTCATAATGGTGTCTTTCTCCCCTTCCCAACTGAATACGGACATCTCCTCCGGGGTGTCGAAGGCTTTCTTTATTTCAGCTTCGGTGGCTCCGGCTTTTTTCATGAGGCGGTAGCGGTCGGACAACCTCATGGCACGTCCCAGAATCTCGTCCACCTGCTCCTGGGTCAGACGGAAGGTGTAGGGAGCTTTCTTGGCTCCTTTCTTTTCCTTGAAGAAGTAACCTTGCAGTTCCTTCAGATGCTCTGTCACGGCATCCTCGGCATACTGCTGCATACGCGAGTCGAGCGTGGTATAGATTTTCAGCCCGTCGGTGTAGAGGTTGTATTTGGTACCGTCTTTCTTGGTATTCTTTTCGCACCATCCAAAGAGCGGGTTGTTCTCCCAGTCGAGTGAATCCTCGTAGTATTTCTGCATTTGCCAGCCGCGGTAATCAGCCTTGTCGGGCTTCTTGGCAGTGAGCACGCCGCGCAGGTATTCGCGGAAATAAGTGGCCAGCCCTTCCTTGTGGTCCACACGGTTGTATTTCAGTTTCAGAGGCAACGCCTGGAGGGAGTCGCGCTCGGCTTCCGTAATATATCCCGCTTTCCGCATCTGGTCGAGCACCACATTGCGCCGTCCGCGGGAACGTTCATTGTAGCGCACCGGATTATAGAGAGACGGATTCTTGCACATGCCCACCAACGTAGCCGCTTCCTCAATCTTCAAATCTTTCGGTTCGCAACCGAAGTAGGTAAAGGCAGCAGTCTTGATGCCTACCGCATTGTTCAGGAAATCGAACTTGTTGAGATACATGGTGAGGATTTCCTCTTTTGTATAGTAACGTTCCAGCTTTACGGCAATCACCCATTCGATAGGCTTCTGGAACAGACGTTCCATCACATTGTCAGCACTGGGGGAATAAAGCTGCTTGGAAAGCTGCTGGGTGATGGTACTGCCACCGCCGGCATTCTTCTGCATCAGGATACCGCGCTTCACTATGGCACGCGTCAGGGCGTAGGCATCAATGCCCGAATGTTCGGCAAAACGTACATCTTCCGTAGCTATCAAGGCGTTAATGATATTGGGCGACAAATCATTGTATCCCACAAACACGCGGTTTTCCTTACTATAGGAATAAGTACCCAATACTTTTCCGTCCTCGGAAAAGACTTCTGTGGCAAATTTGTAATTTGGATTTTCCAGGTCTTCCACCGGAGGCATATAGCCTATCCAGCCCTTGGCTATGGAAAAGAATATAAAGACACACACCAGCGAAATCAGTGCGATGAAAATCCATAGGATTTTGACGACTTTCCTTATCATGTTTCAGTTGCTAAAATCAAAGTTCAATAATAGGGCAAAGGTACGGAAATATATTAAACGCACCTATGCTTTCCCGTATCTTTTTCGACAAATAATCAGTATTTCACATTAGAAAACTCGTGTTTTTCATGCGTGTTTTTGCTCGTTTTTGGGCGATTTTTGCTTAAGAAACAGGATTTCCATTGATGTTTTTTTTAGTTTTTCTGCACTTAAACAGCTGCAATACAATACTGATACATAAAACGCAGATGCCATTTATACCTATAATTATATATCTAAGCAACAGCAACTACAAAAAAAAGTGCTGCTGTTGCCGATTCATACCCTTTGTAGATTTTGCAAAACAAATGCCGCACGGTTTGAAAAACAGCCCATATTTCGCAAAAAAACTTCCCCGCATATTTCCGTAGCCCGCATATTTTCCGTAACTTTACACTCTCGAAAAGTATAAATGAATTCAACGATATGGAAAACAGAAGTTTAGTCACCATTGCCGAGCATAGCCGGGAAAAAATCCTCTATATGCTCGAGATGGCGAAAGAATTTGAAGCCCATCCCAATCGGCATATATTGGACGGGAAAGTAGTTGCCACCTTATTTTTCGAGCCTTCCACCCGTACACGCCTCAGTTTCGAGACTGCCGCCAACCGGCTTGGAGCACGTGTCATCGGGTTCAGCGACCCAAAGGCCACCAGCTCATCCAAGGGCGAGACGCTGAAAGACACCATCAAGATGGTGAGCAACTATGCCGACATCATCGTGATGCGCCACCACCTCGAAGGAGCCGCACGCTATGCCAGTGAAGTCACCACCGTGCCCATTGTGAATGCAGGAGACGGTGCCAACCAGCACCCCTCACAGACCATGCTCGATCTCTATTCCATCTACAAGACACAAGGTACACTGGAGAACCTGAACATTTTTCTGGTCGGCGACTTGAAGTACGGCCGTACCGTCCACTCCCTGCTGATGGCCATGCGCCACTTCAACCCCACTTTCCACTTCATCGCTCCCGACGAGTTGCGGATGCCCGAAGAATACAAAATCTACTGCCGCGAGCACAACATCAAGTACGTGGAACATACGGACTTTACGGAAGAAATCATCGCAGACGCCGACATCCTCTACATGACCCGTGTGCAGCGCGAGCGCTTCACCGACCTTATGGAGTACGAGCGGGTGAAGAATGTCTACATCCTGCGCAACAAGATGCTGGAACATACCCGTCCCAACCTGCGCATTCTGCATCCGCTGCCCCGTGTCAACGAAATAGCCTATGATGTGGACGACAATCCCAAGGCATACTATTTCCAGCAGGCACAAAACGGACTGTATGCCCGTGAAGCTATTCTGTGCGATGTACTGGGCATCACACTGGATGAGGTGAAAAAGAGTAAAGGAGTAATTCAGTAGAATCGTCTAATAACTAATATTTCAAGATGTTAAGCGAAAAGAAACAGGAATTGCAGGTTGCTGCTCTGGAAAACGGCACTGTAATAGACCATATACCCTCCGAGAGACTGTTTACCGTAGTCTCCCTGCTCGGACTGGAACACATGAGCAACAATATCACCATCGGCTTCAACCTCAAGAGCAAGAAGCTGGGCACGAAAGGCATTATCAAGATTGCCGACAAGTTCTTCTGCGACGAAGAGATAAACCGTATCGCCGTGGTGGCTCCCAATGTAAAACTGAACATTATCCGCGACTACGAAGTGGTGGAGAAACGCGAAGTCCGCCTGCCCGACGAACTGCGCGGAATCGTGAAATGCGCCAACCCGAAGTGCATCACGAACAATGAGCCTATGCCTACGTTGTTTCATGTCGTGGATAAGGACAATTGCGTCATCAAATGCCACTACTGCGAAAAGGAGCAGACCAGAGAAGATATTGAGATTATATGAAAGAAGACTGGAAACCCGGAACCATGATTTATCCGCTGCCCGCCGTACTGGTGAGCTGCGGAAGCACTCCGGAGGAATATAACATTCTGACTATCGCATGGACGGGGACGATTTGTACGAACCCGCCCATGTGCTACATCTCCGTACGCCCCGAACGCCACTCCTACGACATCATCAAGCGGAATATGGAATTCGTCATCAACCTCACCACGAAAGACATGGCCCGTGCCACGGACTGGTGTGGCGTACGCTCCGGAAAGGACTACAACAAATTCGAGGAAATGCATCTGACACCCGGGAAAAGCACCGTAGTCAGCGCGCCTCTTATCGAGGAATCACCGCTTTGCATAGAATGCCGGGTAAAGGAGATTATGGCTCTCGGTTCGCACGACATGTTTATAGCAGATGTGGTAAATGTCCGTGCCGATACCCGTAATCTGAACCCTGAAACCGGCAAACTGGAACTGGCGGAAACGAATCCGCTGGTTTATGTGCACGGCGGATATTATGAGCTGGGGGAAAAGATAGGCAAGTTCGGATGGACGGTGGAGAAAAAGAAGTAATAATGCGATAAAGGTTTTAAGAGATGGAGCTGCGACGAATCCTGATGGGCTTATATCTGTTGGCCTTCCCCACCATGATGTGGGGACAGACTCCGATTGTGCCCGGTACTGCCGATGAAGAGCATTCCGGACACCGCAAGGAAACTCCGGTCAATTTCGGTTTCAAAGGCGGTTTCACCTCTTCCCTGTTCCTTGTGTCCCAGTTCAGCGTCAACGGAGTGCCCATCGACGAAGTGCAGAACAATTACAAGATAGGATATTTCGGTTCCCTTTTCATGCGGATAAACTTCGACCGCCACTTTCTGCAACCGGAAATATCCTACAACATCAACCGGTGCAACATCACCTTCGAGAAACCTCTGCCCGAAAACGCCGCATCAGGAGCCCTGCCGGAGGAAGCCTCCATTACATCGTCCATCCACAGTATAGACATCCCCGTCATCTACGGATACAACTTCGTCAAGGAGGGACCGTACAGCCTTGCCGTCTTTGGCGGACCCAAAGTGCGCTATATATGGGACCGGAAAAGCGACATCGACTTCGAGAATTTCGACCAGGTGAATATCCGTGAAAGGCTGCGTCCGCTCAATCTCAGCTTCACGGTCGGCGTATCCGTCACCATCTCACGCGTCTTTTTCGACTTCCGTTACGACATGGGGCTGCACAACATCTCCAAAAGTGTGACATACGATATTCCGGCCGACAACAACGCCGCAGACGAAAATACGAAAAACGAAATCCGTTTTCACCGCAGGGACAATGTGCTGAGTTTTTCTTTCGGAGTGTTCTTTTGACAGTAAATTTCTTCCTTTTCTTTCAATTTATTCATTTATTTCCCGTAAATTTGTGCGCTTAATAAGAGAACACAGATTTACCAAACTTATCTAATAAGCAGAATGAAAAGAGATGATTTAATTTTCGAACTTATCGAAAAAGAACACCAACGTCAGCTCAAAGGCATTGAACTGATTGCATCAGAGAACTTTGTAAGTGACCAAGTTATGCAGGCAATGGGCTCCTGCCTTACCAACAAGTATGCTGAAGGATACCCCGGCAAGCGTTACTATGGTGGCTGTGAGGTAGTGGATCAGAGTGAACAGATTGCCATCGACCGCCTGAAACAAATCTTCGGCGCAGAATGGGCCAACGTACAGCCGCACTCCGGTGCACAAGCTAATGCAGCCGTATTCCTCGCCGTGCTCAACCCGGGCGACAAATTCATGGGACTGAACCTTGCACACGGTGGTCACCTCTCCCATGGCTCCCTGGTCAACACTTCCGGTATTATCTATACTCCCTGCGAATACAATCTGAACCGGGAAACCGGACGCGTGGACTATGACCAGATGGAAGAAGTTGCCCTGCGCGAGAAACCCAAAATGATTATCGGCGGCGGTTCTGCTTATTCCCGCGAATGGGACTACAAGCGCATGCGCGAAATCGCGGACAAGATAGGTGCCATCCTGATGATTGACATGGCTCATCCTGCCGGACTGATTGCAGCCGGTGAACTGGATAACCCCGTGAAATACGCCCACATAGTGACCTCTACTACTCACAAGACTCTGCGTGGTCCTCGTGGTGGCGTTATCATGATGGGTAAGGACTTCCCCAATCCCTGGGGCAAGAAAACTCCGAAGGGAGAAATCAAGATGATGTCCCAGTTGCTGGATTCAGCCGTATTCCCCGGTATCCAAGGTGGTCCGCTGGAACATGTCATCGCAGCCAAAGCCGTTGCCTTCGGCGAAATCCTGCAACCGGAATGGAAAGAATATGCCAAGCAGGTGAAGAAAAATGCCGCTGTCCTGGCACAAGCCTTGATGGACCGTGGCTTCACTATTGTTTCCGGCGGTACGGACAACCACTCCATGCTGGTGGACCTGCGCAGCAAATATCCCGATTTGACCGGTAAGGTTGCCGAGAAAGCGTTGGTATCTGCCGACATCACCGTAAACAAAAACATGGTTCCGTTTGACAGCCGCTCGGCTTTCCAGACTTCCGGCATCCGTTTGGGTACTCCTGCCATCACAACCCGTGGTGCCAAGGAAGACCTGATGCTCGAAATTGCCGAGATGATTGAAACCGTTCTGTCCAACGTAGACAACGAACAAGTCATCGCAGAGGTACGTGCACGCGTCAATGCAAAGATGAAAGAATATCCTCTGTTTGCTTATTGATAAGCAAACAGCAATTAAGAATTAAAATTAAAGGCTGCGCGATGTTCGCTTTGAACTGCGCAGCCTTTATTCTTGCTTTTTAATTCTAAACGCGCTCCGCGCGTTTAGCTCAGCCCTTCTATATTTCCATCCACAATATCAATGTGTTCGGCTTGTGGTTTCTTTGGTAATCCCGGCATACGAAGAATTTCACCGGCGATGGCTACAATCATTTCCGCACCGTTGTTGACTACAATATCCTTGATATGGAATTCAAAGTTATTGACCGCACCATATATCTTCGGATCGGCAGAGAAGGAGTACTGCGTCTTGGCGATACAGACGGGGTAATGGCTGATACCCATCTGCTCTATCAGTTTGATAACCTTGCGGGAATGGAGACTGTAAGTCACTACACTTGCTCCGTAGAGGTTGCAGGCTACCTTTTCGATTTTGCGTTCCACGCAATCGTTCTCCTCGTAAGTGAAGGTCAGCGGCTCGGATGGTTTGTTCTCAATAGTATCTACTACCAGATTGGCAAGGTCAACGGCTCCCTCTCCTCCTTTGGCAAAGGCGTTGTTCACGGCAAAACCTACCTCGAGCTTTTCTTCGCAATGGCGGCGGATAGCTTCCACCTCCTCGTCCGTATCACTGGCAAAACGGTTGAATGCCACGATGACCCGCTGACCGAATGAACGCAAATTGCGTACATGCTTGTCCAGATTGCCGAAGCCCTCTTTCAGTCCTTCCATATTGGGTTCCTTGATGCGGTCCAGACTGACGCCGCCATGCATCTTCAATCCTTGTGCGGTAGCAACGATTATCGTCAACTTGGGTTGTAGGCCGCTCTTGCGGCACTTGATGTTGTAGAACTTCTCCGCACCCAGGTCAGCCCCGAAGCCGGCTTCCGTCACTACATAATCGCCGAATGTCATGGCCATTTTTGTGGCAAGAATGGAGTTGCAACCATGGGCAATATTTGCGAACGGTCCTCCATGAACAAAAGCGGCAGTACCTTCGGTAGTCTGCACCAAGTTGGGATTGATGGCATCTTTCAGCAGAACAGTAATGGCACCGGCTACTCCTAACTCTTTCACAGTAAATGGAGTACCATCAAAACGAAATCCCAAGATAATGTTCTCGATGCGACGGCGGAGGTCATCAAGGTCTGTTGCCAAGCAAAGAATGGCCATAATTTCAGAAGCCGGAGTAATGTCGAAGCCCGACTCCTCGGTAATGCCGTTAGTGCTCGGACCCAATCCGGTGACAATACTGCGCAAGGAACGGTCGTTTACATCGAGTACACGCCGCCAGATGATTTCTTTCAGTCCGAAGCCGTCCGCCTGATGTTGGTACAAATAATTGTCGAGTAATGCGGAAATCATGTTGTGTGCCGAAGTAATGGCGTGAAAGTCGCCCGTAAAGTGCAGGTTTATCTTCTCCATGGGAAGCACCTGGGCATATCCTCCGCCGGCAGCACCGCCTTTCATGCCGAAACAAGGACCCAAAGAGGGTTCGCGCAGAGCGACAATTGCCTTTTTGCCTATCTTGTTCAGTCCCAGTGCCAGACCGATGGATACGGTTGTTTTACCGATACCCGCCTTTGTCGCAGTAATTGCCGTCACCAGTATCAGATTACTTTTCTTCACCTTCTCTTCATCAATCAGATGAGTGGGAATCTTGGCTATGTATCGTCCATAGTTCTCTACCTCGTCACGCGGGATATCCACACTTTCGGCAACCTGCTTTATCTTCTTCAGCTCTATGCTGCGGGCTATTTCAATGTCCGATTTCATACAGAGTCTTTTCTTTAAATAACAACTTTAATGTTTTGAAAGTTGCAAAAGTACATTTTTTGTAGCAAACCACATCAAGGTAGAAATACTTTTATTACATTTGCAAGAGACAAAAACATGGTTCATCTTATGAATAAATCTGAATTGGATGTTACTTATTTCATCTCGTTCTGCATAGAGCAGTATAAAAAGAAGAACTCTATGCAGGGAAGGGAGGTAATGGAGTTGTTTGACAGATACGGAGTGTTACAATAGAGGCACTAACCTATCTCAATTATATTAAAGCAGAGGAGGTATACTATGAATAGAAAAATTACAGACAATAACCTATATTTATTGCTACCCTCCAAAGTCAGTCTGTTCAATTGCTTGAAAAGGAAAACACCAAATATTGGCATTACGGTCCTGT
Organism: Bacteroides sp. Marseille-P8574; assembly: GCF_902825465.1. NCBI lineage: Bacteria > Pseudomonadati > Bacteroidota > Bacteroidia > Bacteroidales > Bacteroidaceae > Bacteroides > Bacteroides sp. Marseille-P8574. The sequence continues at coordinate 45,801 of NZ_CADEBE010000002.1, read as the reverse complement.
CGCATTGTATGAAAGTTTCATTAGAGAACGGGAATAATTTGATTATCATTCCATCAGTTTTCCCAGTTTCTCCAACAAACTGCCTTTCCCGTAACCGGACCACATCTCTACAACCTCTCCCTCCGGAGATAAAAACACATAGCGGGGAATGGAGCCTGCGCTATACTTGGCATACAATCCGTGATTGCCTTTCAAGTCATTCAAGTTCCACCAACTGATGGCATGATGGCGCGAAGCTATCTCCCAATTTGTTTTGTCATCAATGCTTATACTTACTACCTCCAAACGGTCTTTATACTTTTGGCTGATTTCCTTCATCTCCGGCAAAGCCTTGAGGCAAGGACCGCAACCACGGCTCCAGAAATCTATCAGCACCGCTTTCCCCTTGAAATCGGACAAGCGGTGTACGTTTCCTTGCAAGTCAAACAAGTCACCATCCGCAGCTTGCTCTTGGGTAGCAACCGTCTGGGCAGGAAATAGATATGCCCGGATATCCAGAGCTTCCGGTGTCTCGCGCTGTTCATCGGTAAGTCTGGCATATAACTCCTCTACTTCTTTGCGATAGGGATATCCCTTGGTGTACCTCACCCCTATCGCCAGACTTTTCAGTTTATCCATCCATACCTCCTCTATCGGCAACTGCTTCATGCGGGCTATAACATTGGAATCTATGCGGATATCCAAATCATTTTCTACTTTCTCCAAGCTGTCACGTAGAGCAACGACCTTTGCCAATACCTCCTTATCATCCGGTTTCCGGGGATATTTGCGCATCAATCGCATGTGCTCCATTCTATTCTCCTGATTATGGTTCCATAAATCCCGTGAATCGTTTACAAAAAGCTGCCATATCTTCTGTTGCGGCATTTCACTTTCCACCTGCCAGGTGTAGATGTTCATATCCTCGCCCGTCAAGCGGATATGGGAACCTTCCTTAGCCCAAAGGGACAATCCCATACTATACAGATTACCGTCACGAATCATCAAACTCAAACGTTCTGTATCTGTTTTAGAGATAGGTATTTCAAAACGAAAACTGTCTCCCTGAAGGGTATCTGTTGCAATACTGTTTCCCACGTCTCCTTCCATCCGAAATAGATTCAGGCAGACTCCTTGCTTCACATTCTTTACTTTTCCTTCAATGACACAAGTACCTTGCGCCTGCATACAAACGCTTACTAATAACAGAAATACAGCGCTTACTACCTTCCTGCAGTTCATATCCTTTATCGATTTTGATTAACAATGAACAATGATACTAAGAATAAAAGGAATTACGAAAATATCGTAATCCCTTTTATTCATATTTAACATCGACCTTTTTTATTGTAACTATTCAGCGAATAATTACTTTTTATTTGAACCGCGACGTATCCACCGCCTCCCGTTGCTTCTCCTTATATCCTCCGAATTTATAGGTAAACGATACGCCGAATTCGCGGAAGCATGAGTAATGATTCGTCACATTCTGCGTCTTGAAACGGATGCGGGGAGAAATCTGTCCCGTCTCAAAAATATCGTTGCAGTAGAGGTTGAGGATGGCTTTGTTCTTGGCAAAGCCGTAGCGCAGGGCAATATTCACATTGCCCGACGTAGGCAGGTCGTAAATGCCCTGAATGGCTTTACTATGCACAAAGCCGGTCACCGTCAGCTTCAAGTCGGGTTTGGTGGAGAGAGTAAAAGTATTGCTCATCTGGGCAATGCCATAGCATTGCTTTCTGTCGAAAGGAATATCCCAGAAATCACCATCCTTTTCGCGGTACCACAAGCCTATGAGGGTAAGGCGAGAATTCAACCAATCCTTCACCTTAAATGGGATAGAGGCTTGTATTCCTGCTTGTTGCTGATAATCAAAATTGAGTGTCTTGTAGATTTCAACCAGACGTTCGGAGGATTGGTAGAGTGTCTGTACAGAGTAGTCCTTGGTGTGGTTGAACCAGGCGCTGAAGATGTATTTGCTCTTCAAAATATAGGTCATTTTCAGCTCATACTCTTGTGCCGGTTTCAGCAACGGATTACCATGCAGCTCAGAGTATCCACCGCCGATGTAAGAGACGGCATCCTGCACCGCCCAGTAGTCGGGATAGTCCTTGTCGCTGCTCAGAGAGAGCTGAAGGATATGTCCCGGTGCCGGCATATAGTTCAAGTTGACGATGGGATACCAGTCCCACTGGTTCCAGACGGGAGTCTTGTAATGCTCCACAGCCAGGGAAGCGTCCAAAGCGAGTTTGTCGCCGAAACTCTTGCTGAAACCTGCATAGATATTCCAGGTCTGTTCGCGGCGGCGGGACTTCATATTGCTTAAGGCATCTGAGGAGGTCAGTTGTTCGCCGGTTTCGGGGTCGTAATAATATTGGTAGCTGTTGTCGATGCTGGTAGTATAGATGGCTCCGTAATTCAAATCCCAACCTTTTCCCAGACTATGCTCCTGGGCCAGAAAGAATTTCCATCGGTTGATGCGTTGGCAATCTTCGGTGTAGAAGTCAAGTTCCTCGTCCTGCATGCGGCTATGCAGCAACTGGTCGGACGGGGAACGGTAGTAGGTCAGTTCGGCACCGGCTTTGAGGCCGAAAGGGGTACGATAGTCCAGACGGCCGTTGTGCAGCCAGTCGGTGCTATTGCCATGAGTTGTGGACACCTGCGTGCCCGTCACGCCCTTCCAGTTGTGGGAGGTGGAATAGCCACCGTTATAGACGAAACTCAGCTGATGGTCCTTGGCGATGTTATAGTCCGCCCCTACCCTGAAATTATGGGTATGGCTGCGGCCACGGCCCACCTCATCTGTTGTCATGGGGTGAACCGAGCCGTCTGCCAGGGTGTGCACAGCCTCTTTGTCGGTAGTAGAGTAGCCCCGGCCATGGCTGTGCGAGTAAAGAAAATCTGCTGAGAATTTATTTTTGCTGAAGAGCAGGCTGGCGCGTTCCTCAAAGCCTTCGTTATGCTTCTGGCGATACTTGGCATAGAGTTCGCCTTGCCAGGAGCCGGGGCCGCCTGCCGATTGTTTCAGGGTGATATTGATCAGTGCGCCACGCACCTGGTAGCGTGCAGGGGCGTTGTACATCACTTCCGCCTTCTCTATGCGGCTGGCAGGGATGCTGCGCAGCAAGGAATAGAGCTGCTCTGTGCTGAGGGTGGTTACTTTGCCGTCCAGGATAACGGTGACTCCCTGGCCTGCCAACTGCAGCCCGCCATTCATCTCGATGACGCCGGGAAGCTCTTTCACGGCATCGTAGGCATTGTCTACAGGGAGGTTCCGGATAAGGCGGGGCAGGTCGTACACCAGCTTGCCTTGCGCTGCCTTAACGATGGGGCGTTCACCGGTAATCATCACTTCCGGCAAGGTCTGATAAAGACTGTCCAGACGGGCATCGGTCGTGATAAGGCTGTCGGCGCTGAGGATGCGGTTGTCGTCCGCACCGGAGGTGGTTGCAGTACCGTTGTTCTCTTGTGCCGAAAGGCTGATGCTCAAAGCACAGCATACAATAGGGAGTAAATAGAATCGTTTCATGTTCTTCTTTTTATTTATGTTTATATTCTTCTTCTGCAAATCTTCGTCTGCAAAGTACGGCAGAATCAGCAGAAACTTGTGTTATCAGCGGCTTACCAAGTGTTATCCAGTGTTATCGGGAGTGTTATTTAGTCTTATCGGATGATAGGTTTCACAATATTAATCTTACCTTTGTATGTATAAAAGTAACCGGAAACAAACATGAAACTGCCATTCAAATATATTGCCATACTTGTCATCGTCTCCCTGGCCGGTATCTTCGCCTACCAAGCCTACTGGCTGACGGGGCTCTACCATACCATACACAGTGAAATGGAAAGGGACATCACCGAAGCCATGCGCATGAGCGACTATAACGAAATGATGATACGCGTGGATAAAATGAAGCAGGACGACATCAACCACGGTGAAGTCAGCGTATCAGCCGGATACAGCGATGACGGAAAATCATTTGTCCGTAGCAGTACCACCATCTCCCGTGAAGATTCTTTGGACAACGCTACCCTGCACGAAACCTTCATGCCCAAAGGAGACAGTGTTTACGTGACCCACCCGAACGATTCAACCCGCGTGGAAGTCAGTGTCAGGAAGAACGTTCCTTTGCTCACCAAAGAGGACAGTGTGCTTTTCATCGACCAGTACAGGGAAACGGATAAAGTCCGTTGGATGTCTGCCGATTCTGCCCGAGAGCCTCTGGAAGAAGCAGTCAGGGACTCAGACAGCTCTCCCCAATCCGCATTGAGTGCCAAAGAGAGACTGGATGTGATTTTGCGCGACCAAAACAGTATGCTGGAACTCGCCACCTACTTCCAGCGCGGACTGCATTCGGGACTGGACATCATTTCCGACCCCGACGTAGTGCTTTATGACAGCCTGCTGACTTCATTCCTGCACGACCGTAACATCAATCTTCCCCATAGGCTGCTACATCTTCACAAAGGCAGCAAATGGGACTCTACCATTCTCTATATAGATACATTGGTAAACATCGGTACCCCCGGCTATGTGCCTACCTCAAAAGCCGTGGAATATAATTATTCTTTCGACATCAATACAAATCAAAGCTACCGTCTCATCATGGAACCGGCCGGCATGTTGGTCTTGCGACAGATGTCGGGCATTCTCACCACATCATTCGTTATTCTGATCGTACTCGCTTTCTCCTTCTGGTTCTTGATACGCACCATCCTGAAACAGAAGACACTGGAAGAGATGAAGAGCGATTTCACCAACAACATCACCCACGAACTGAAAACCCCCATCGCCGTAGCATATGCCGCCAACGACGCTCTGCTCAACTTCAACCAAGCGGAGGAAAAGACCCAGCGCGACAAATACCTGCGTATCTGCCAGGAACAACTTCAGCGCCTCAGTGGACTGGTTGAACAGATACTTTCCATGAGTATGGAACGCCGCAGGACTTTCCGCCTGCACCCGGAGGAGTTTGCAATACGTGATATTCTGGAAACGCTCATCGAACAACACAAGCTGAAAGCGGAAAGCTCCGTCCACATATCGGTGGACATCGAACCGGAAGATTTGAGCGTACTTGCCGACCGTACGCATTTCAGCAACATCATCAGCAACCTGATAGACAACGCCATCAAATATTCGCACGGAGAGGCCGAAGTGGCCATCCATTGCCGCAAGGTAACCGTCGAAGGGCAGAATGAACAGACCGAAATCTCTGTCAGCGACCACGGAATCGGTATTGCTCCCGAGAAGCAGAAGCACATCTTCGACAAATTCTACCGCGTACCCACGGGTAATCTGCACGATGTGAAAGGCTATGGGCTGGGATTGTTCTATGTGAAGACCATGATAGAGAAGCATGGTGGCAGCGTATCGGTAAAGAGTGAGTTGGGAAAAGGAAGTACCTTTACGATAAGGATATGATAACATTATTTGTTAGGGTACTTTACATTACTTGTTAAGGAGCTTTACATTACTTGTAACAAAAGCGACAATTATGGAAAAGATAACCGTACTTCTGGTTGAGGACGAACAGACCCTCGCCATGATTATCAAGGACACATTGGAAGGGCAGAACTTCATCATCCACACCGCAGCAGACGGTGAAGAGGGATTGCGCAAGTTCTTCGACCTCCGCCCCGACGTGCTGGTGGCAGACGTGATGATGCCCCGCATGGACGGCTTTGAAATGGTGCGCCGCATCCGGCAGACCGACAAACAGACCCCGGTACTGTTCCTCACCGCCCGCTCCGCCATCAACGATGTGGTGGAAGGGTTTGAGCTGGGTGCCAACGACTACCTGAAAAAGCCTTTCGGAATGCAGGAACTCATTATCCGCATAAAGGCCCTGGTAGGCAAAGCTTTCTCCTTTACAGAAGAAAATCCCAAGGAAACTACCGTTTTTGAAATCGGTGACTACCGTTTCAATTCCGTCACTCAACGACTTGCTTTTGCAGGCAGCACCCCGACTTCACCTGACGCGGATACGGAAGTGGAACTCTCCCACCGCGAGTCCGAGATACTGAAACGTCTTTGCGAGAACCGTAACCAGGTGGTCAACACCCAGAATGTATTGCTCGACCTCTGGGGAGACGACAGCTTCTTCAACTCCCGCAGCCTGCATGTGTTCATCACCAAACTGCGGCATAAACTGGCCGGAGACGGGCGCATCCGTATCGTCAATGTGCGGGGAATAGGATATAAACTAATAGTGAACTAAACTAAAACTAAACTACTATTTATGAGAAAGTTATTATTCATTACTTTTATCTGTTCCTCACTCTGCGCCTATGCACAGAGCGAGATTCCGGAAGACACAATAAAGAACCGGCCTCCCGTAAAGAAAGAGCAGATTCCCTTTTCTCCAAAAGAGAACAAGCGTACGGGCCTTGATGAAAGCCAGCCCCAACAAAGTCTGCAGGGCGAACAGCAGGAAGAGATAAATCTCCATCTCCCTCCCTCCGACTATGTGGAGCCCCTGCCCTGGACGGACATGAAGAAGATACACTTTCAGAAGAACATCTTTGAATGGGACTTCCAGCGTTTCGCCGATTTCCTGCTCTCGCCGGAAGTCGTACTGACGATGTACGGCAGCCATAACACCTATCCTGCAATGGGCTCCATCATGCAGGCTGGCGCAGGAATTACTTATTACAGTCCCGACGGACATTGGGAACTGAGCGGCGGAGTGTATGCCGCCCACTATTCCATCTCTACCCCCTCCTCCATTGCCGGCGCCCGGTATGCCAAAAGGGATGCCCCCCGGGGTACCCAATGGGACGTAGGTTACAATGCCTCCGTATCCTACCGCATCAATCCCTACATGCGCCTGCATGCCTTCGGCCAGTATTCGGGCTACGGGAGAAGCAACTCTTTTCATGGATATATGAACCCGATGTATCCGCAAAGCGGTTATGGCATGGTACTGGAACTGAAAGTGACGGACTGGCTCGACCTCAACGGAGGCCTGGAACGGAGCTACGACCCCACCAAAATGAAATGGGTGACTTCGCCCGTCTTCGCCCCTACCATTCGTATAAAGAAATAGAAATAATACAAAGATATTTCCGGAAATAGAGGGAAACGAGTATCTTTGTTCAGTCCGCCCCTATGCGGCAGACAGCAACTGAAATTGTGAACAAAGAACTATGAAACGAATCTTCTTCTGCATCATCATTTTACTTGCAGGCATGTCATCCGTCAGCGCACAGAGCGAGATGCCTGCCGATACGGTACGTACTGCAGTACATGGCGAAGCGTCTCCCGAAGGCATGTCTCCGTCTGAAAAGGAGCTTCTGCCGGGCGTGAAGAATTACGACGGCTTCCTGCTGGATATGGGGCTGATGAATCTGTCTGCCCCCACTCTTCCCAAATTCACTTTGGAGATACCGGATGCCAGCAAGGACTACAGCCGCATCTTCCGGTTGAACCCGAACGTGACTTATTCACAAGGCCTTTCGAACATATTCTCACTCAGCAACTCCCGGTATTTCAGTTCGAATCCCTTCGGACTGACGGGCTTCTGGGGCTCTACTGACAACCTGCAAATGGGAAGTTTCACTTTGAAGAACGGCATGCGCATCCATACGTACGGCGAATATGACAAGGACGGCTGGAAAGTGCCCAACCCTTCCGCACTGCCTTGGGAAAAGAACAATTTCAAAGGGGCGTTCGAGCTGAAATCAGCCAACGGAGCCTTTGGCATACGCATCGAGGTGCAGCAAGGCAGGCATGTGCCCTATTGATGCCCACACCATTTAACAACCAAAGTCAATGGCAAGAAAGAAAATACTGGTGATAGGTGCCAACGGTTTTACCGGCAGGCGCATCCTGGATGATTTGTCCCGCAACTTGTCTTATCAGACAACGGGCTGTTCCCTGCACGACGACATCTGTCCCCATTCGGGCAACTATCGCTTTATCCGCACGGATATATGCAACCGCCAGGCGGTGGAAAAGCTTTTCCAGGAAGTACAGCCGGATGTTGTAATCAATACCTCCGCCCTCTCCGTCCCCGATTATTGCGAAACGCACCATGCAGAAGCGGATGCCGTCAACATCACTGCCGTAGAGCACCTGGCAGAATGCTGTGAGACGGGAGGCAGCCGTTTTATCCATCTTTCCACCGACTTCGTTTTCGGTGGTGATACGGACCGACCCTATACAGAGGAGGATATTCCCGCTCCCGTTAATTATTACGGCTACACCAAACTGGAAGGTGAGAAACGTATCGCTGCCATTTGCAAGGATTATGCCATCGTGCGTGTAGTGGTGGTGTACGGTGCCTCCCTGCCCGGACAGCATGGCAATGTGCTTCAACTGGTGGCAAACAGATTAAGGAGCAATGAGGAAGTGTTCGTCGTGTCCGACCAATGGCGTACGCCCACCTTCGTGGGAGACGTGTCGCAAGGAGTGGAGAAGCTGATAAGTCATCCGCAAAACGGTATCTATCATCTCTGTGGCAGCGAGTGCCTGACCATTGCAGACATCGCTTATCGGGTAGCGGACGTATTGGGACTGAATCGCTCGCTCATCCGTCCCGTCACTACGAAGGAGATGAATGAAAAGACGCCACGTCCCCGTTTCAGCGGGCTGAGTATAGAAAAGGCACGCCGGGAACTGGGATATCGACCGCATACGCTGAAGGAAGGAATAAAGCTGATGTTCGGATAGTAAATAATGCAAGTTCGGATGGCAGCAGATTCGACTACAGCAACTCCGGCTCTGCCAGTCCTTTCTCTTTGCGATACACACGTACCATCTCCAGAATCACATCTCCATATTTCTCCACCCCTTTCTTTCCGAAATACGGAATGCGTACAAGCATGGCCTTATCCGAAGGAAGCAGATTGCTGATACCCAGAATTGCCTTCTGCTGAATGACGGTATATACGGGCAACCCTAATGCGGAAGCTTCTGCATTGCGCCATGCCACCAAGCGGTTGTAAAGTTCCGGATGCAACACATCCGTGGGTACTTCAACAGCCGCAGCATCGCGTTTCCGCTCACGCGGACGTTTCTCTTTATCAGCCTGCTTACTGCTTCCCTGCCCTTCTTTGGCAGCAGCACTTCTCCCTTTGCCTTTACCCTTCTGCGAAGCCGAATCGTCAATGGAAAGCAGTGCTTTCTGCTTCAAGTATCCTGCCACATGGAAACCATTCTCCAGTACATAATCCAGCAAATCAGTCTTCAAGTCAAACATTGCCTCCAGTTCCTCCATGGCATCCCGGAGCTTCTTCTTCAACTCTTTATTGTCGGAAGTTACCGTACTCGCCATCACCGCATCCAGCGGTTGCAACTGCTCTTGAAAATAAGTGGCGGCAGAGTGTATGCGCCCCTGCAAAGTCGGGTCGGCTGCATAGTCCTGCGCAGTATCAATCAGACGGGTATACTGGATACCGAACTTCTGGGCCACTTTCGTCACTTTGTCGTGAAAACGTTCCACTTCCTCCTTGCAGGCTGCGAGTTGCTTGGGAAAGAGCTTGTACAAGTGCTCGTCTATCAGCCGCACATACCGCCGCAAAGCCTGCTCCATGGGCTGGAAATCGAACAAGCCCGACAGCAGTTCCAGGAAATAGGTCTGCTGCAAGGAACGGAAGCGTTTCTCGTCCGGCTCGTTTCTCCGTGCCTCCATCGTGAAGGTTTCCACTGCATTGTCATTGATTATGGCTCTTGCAGAAAGCGGGGCACTGAGCACCACTCCCTCCAATGTCTTGCAGCGGCTCAGGGCCACATACGTCTGCCCATGCGCAAAGGAGGCGCTGGCATCAATCACGGCACGTTCAAACGTCAGTCCCTGGCTTTTGTGGATGGTAATTGCCCAAGCCAGTTTCAACGGATACTGCCGGAATGTTCCTTCAATATCTTCTGTAATCTCCTTGGTTTCCTCATCAAGCACATACTTGGCATTCGTCCACTCTTCCTCCTGAAGTAAGAAGGTAGCGTCGCTTCCCTTGCTGCGCACTTCAATTCCATCTGCCGACACGGCTGTCACCTCTCCAATCATGCCATTGTAGTAACGGTGTTCGCCGGAGGTGTCGTTCTTCACAAACATTACCTGGGCACCGCGTTTCAGTTCCAGCACCTCATCCGTAGGATAGGAATATTCGGGAAACTTTCCGTCAATCTTGGCGCGAAAGGCATACGAGCGTCCCGGAAGTTGTTCCAGCTCATGGTCATTAATCCGTTGGGCCTGATAATTGTGGGTCACCAGGCGGATGTATCCTTCTTCTTTATCAGGTACGAAATTGGGAATATACCGGCGGTTCAAGGCTTCCAGCACTTGTCCGTCACAACGGTTTTCGCGAATGCGGTTCAGTAATTCAAGAAAAGTCCCATCGTTCTGCCGATAGACTTTCTTTAGCTCTATGGTGCAATATTCCGTCTGCTTCAAGGCCTGGCTGGAAAAGAAATAGGGCGTGTCATAGTATTTGCGCAGCATCTGCCACTCATCGTCTTTCACTACGGGAGCAAGCTGCTGAAGGTCGCCAATCATCAGCAACTGCACGCCGCCAAAAGGTTTGTTCCGGTCGCGGAACCGCCTCAAGACGGCATCCACCGAATCGAGCAAGTCGGCACGGACCATACTGATTTCATCGATGACCAATAAATCTATACTGCGTATAATGTTGATTTTCTCTTTCCCGTAACGGAAACGGTAAGATGCTTTGCCATCCGCGCTGAATGAGCTTTCGGGCACATAAGGAGCGAAAGGTACTTGAAAAAAGGAGTGGATGGTGACACCGCCTGCATTGATAGCGGCAATTCCCGTCGGCGCAAGTACAATCATCCGTTTCGGACTCTCTGCCTTCAGTCTTCGCAGGAAAGTTGTCTTACCGGTACCTGCCTTGCCGGTCAAAAAAAGATGAGTGCCTGTGTTTTCAATGAATTGCCATGCAAGCGCTATTTCGGGATTATTCTCCATGGATATGTTTATTATTCAACCAATCCGCTCTCTCTCAGAATGATACGGATTTCATCAGTAGCCATATATGATAATAGGACAAAGATAGCGGTTATTTCGTTATCCTTGTCCTATTATTCCATTTATTTGTACCCATCCTGAGAAAGCCCTTTACGGGGCAATCCGGACTATTTCAAGCTACCGCCGATAATATCGAGCAGCTCATTCGTAATGGCCTGCTGACGGCTCTTGTTATACTGTTTCGTCAAATCCTGAATCAGCTCATTGGCATTGTCTGTCGCCGTCTGCATGGCAAGCATACGGGCAGCATGTTCCGAAGTATTGGAATCGAGAAGCACGGTAAATATCTTCTGACTCAACACTTTTGGCAGAAGTTCCGCTATCAACTCGCCGACGGAAGGTTCCACAATGTAATCATTATTGAAACTGCGGGCATCTTCCGGTACATCTTCTGCCGCCTCCTGCGCCACTTGCGTCAGGTCAATGGGCAGATAATTCTCGCGAAGCAGCACCTGCGAACCCATCGATTTGAAGTGGTGGTAAATCAGCTCCACATGGTCAATTTGCTTTTCCACAAACTCATGCATCAGCTTCTCCGCCAGCTCATACGCTTCAACGTACGAAGGCTTGTCTGCCATCAACTGATAGCTGCCTTGCGGCACATATCCCATTTTCTTGACAGCTTCCTCCACCTTTCTCCCAACGGGATATATCAGAATATTCTCCTTGCCCAGCGACTGGTAACCTTCCAAAGTCCGTTCCAGCATCTTCGCCACATTCGAGTTGAATGCACCGCACAAGGAACTATTGGACGAAAACGCCACGACCGCTACCCTCGTCACGGGCCTTTTCTCGGTATAGGGCGACTCGAAGGAAGCATCCGTACGCAGAAAGTTCGTCAGAATCTCATTCAGCTTCCGTTGATAAGGCAGCATATTCTCAATCCGCCCCTGCGCCTTGTGCAGTTTGGCAGATGCCACCATCTTCATCGCCGATGTTATCTGGCGTGTACTCTTGACGGAGCTTATTCTATTTTTTACCTCTTTCAGTGAAGCCATATATCTATTTACGATTTACAATGTACAATGTACAATTTGCCATGCGGGTTATGGCGCAGCTAAATTGTAAATTGTAAATTGTCTAATTGTACATTACATGAATTGCCTTGCAACCGCCTCTGCCGTCTCCTCAATCTTTTTGCAGACATCGTCGTTGATGACACCTGTCTTTAAAACGTCGAGTACCTCCATGCGATAGTTCATCTCAAGAGACTCAAGGAAGTTGCGTTCAAACTCGCTGACCTTGTCCAAAGGAATATCCCTCAACAAGCCGTGTGTGCCGCAATAAAGAATGGCAATCTGCTTTTCTACCGGCATCGGACTGTATTGGGGCTGTACCAGCAGGCGCGTATTCTTCTGTCCCTTGTCGATGGTCAATGCCGTCACGGGGTCCATATCACCACTGAACTTGGTAAATGCTTCCAGCTCACGGTACTGTGCCTGGTCAATCTTCAATGTACCTGCCACCTTCTTCATCGCCTTGACTTGGGCATTGCCACCCACACGGCTCACGGAGATACCCACGTCAATGGCCGGACGGTTACCCTGGTTGAAGAGATTCGTATCAAGGAATATCTGCCCGTCAGTGATTGAAATCACATTCGTTGGGATATAGGCGGACACGTCTCCTGCCTGAGTTTCGATAATGGGCAATGCAGTCAGCGAACCACCACCTTTCACCTTGCCTTTCAGACTATCCGGCAGGTCGTTCATCTCGCGTGCCACTTCCTCCTGGCTGATAATCTTCGCCGCACGTTCCAGCAAACGGGAGTGCAGGTAGAAAATATCACCCGGATAGGCCTCACGTCCTGACGGACGGCGCAGAATCAGAGACACTTCACGATAGGCCACCGCCTGCTTGGACAAGTCGTCATAGACCACCAGCGCATGACGGCCGGTATCACGGAAATACTCTCCGATGGCAGCCCCTGCAAAGGGAGCGTAATACTGCAATGCAGCCGGGTCTCCCGCCGTAGCAGCCACCACAATGGTATAGTCCATCGCACCGTACTGGTGCAGGGTATTCACAATAGAAGCTACGGTAGAACCTTTCTGGCCAATGGCTACATAAATGCAATATACCGGATCACCTGCTTCAAAATTGGCACGCTGGTTGATGATGGTATCGATGGCAATGGCTGTCTTACCGGTCTGGCGGTCACCGATAATCAGCTCACGCTGTCCGCGACCAATAGGTATCATGGCGTCCACAGCCTTCAGACCGGTCTGAAGCGGCTGATTCACCGGCTGGCGGAAGATGACTCCCGGTGCCTTACGTTCCAACGGCATTTCATAAAGTTCTCCGCCTATCAGTCCTTTGCCATCAAGCGGCGCACCCAGAGGGTCTATTACACGGCCCAGCATACCCTCTCCCACCATGATGGAAGCAATACGCTTGGTACGCTTTACAATGAAGCCTTCCTTGATTTTATCCGTAGGGCCAAGCAACACAGCACCCACATTATCCTCTTCGAGGTTCATCACAATGGCCTTGATGCCGTTGTCGAACTCCAACAACTCGTTGGCTTCGGCATTGCGCAACCCATAGATACGGGCTACACCGTCACTGACTTGCAGTACCGTGCCAATCTCGTCCAACTGTACGCGGGTGTCAATCCCTTCCAGTTGCTTGCGGAGAATATCGGAGACTTCGCTTACTTTTATATTTTCAGACAACATCTTAGTATTTACTATTTTACGATTTACTATTTACTATTTGAAAGAACCCGAATCATATACCGTTTTGACCTCTACAACTTACGCATCACAAGACTATTAAATAGTAAATTGTAAATTGTCAAATCGTAAATCATACGATCCTTCTATTCTTATCAATAAACTGCTGTTTCACTTTCTTAAGCTGCGTAGCAATACTGGCATCCAGACGGAAGTCGTTGATGTCGAAGATAAAACCACCTTCAATGGAGGGATCCACTTCAGTCTGCAGCTCCATGCTGGCATGCAGCAGGGTGGAAGCACTGTTATGGATACGCTCCCGCACTTCCTGGCTGACGGGAACGGCTGTTATCAGCTTTCCTACACCGATATGCTTGTCTTTCCGGTACAAATCCAGAAAACTCAGGCAGATGTACTGGAGAAAGTTTTCCCGCCGGTTCTTCAACACCAAGGTCATGAAACGCGCAAACTCACGGCCCGCAGGAGCATCCCCCACAGCAGCGGTACAGATAAGTGCGAACTTCTCACGTATCGTCAGGATGGGGTTTTCCAATGCCATGCACAAATCCGGATGTTTCCTGAAGCTACGGGCAAGCATACAAAACTCCTTGTACAGAGTATCTTCTACCCCCATACTCTTGGCATATTCCATCAATGCTTTCGCATAACGCATCGAAACGATTCCTATATCCATTTCTTTGAGAATTAATTGTTTCTACTTGCGGCCAGCACTTCATCCAGCATCCGGTCTATCATCTCCATCTGCTCATGTTTCTCGTCCAGATTCTTGCGGATAATTTTCTCAGCTATATCTACGGACAAGACTGCCACCTGGCGGCGAATATCGCGGATGGCCTCTTCCTTCTCTTGCTGTATCTGCTTTTTAACTTCGTCCAGCTCCTTCTGCGCGGCGGCTTCCGCCTGCTTGCGTGCTTCGACGATAATCTTGTCACGCTCATGCATCGCCTCCCGCAGAATGCGTCCTTGTTCTTTGTTGGCAGCAGCAATCAACGCTTCACTCTCCTCTTTCAGTTTGGAGAGCTGGGCATTTGCTTCGCGTGCCACTTCCAAAGACTGGTCGATGTAGGTCTTGCGACCTTCCACCATCTTGGTGATAACGGGAAAACCGTACTTGGCAAGCACCACAAACACCACACCGAATGAAAGAAGCATCCAGAACAGCAGACCACTATCGGGTAATAACAATGACATAATTTTATTTACGATTTGACAATTTACGATTTACAATTTGGCTGCGCGGTGATGCTGCACGGACAAATTGTAAATTGTAAATGGTAGATTGTACATTATAAAAAGAACACCAATAAACACACAACTACTGCCAACAAAGCAACACCTTCAATCAAGGCAGCGGCAATAATCATGTTCATACGGATATCTCCGGATGCTTCCGGCTGACGGGCAATGGCCTCCATGGCAGAACCGCCGATTTTACCGATACCTACACCAGCACCAATAACAGCCAGACCAGCACCAATGGCTGCACCCAGTTTACTAACTCCCACACCTGCCGCAGCAGCTTGCAATAATACAGATAGTAACATAACTTTCAGTTTTTAAATGGTTATTTTTATTAATATTTATATTCCCAATAATCGTATCATTTCACCGCCTTCTCCTTATGCTCTTCCTGCGCCAGACCGATGAACACGGCTGACAGCATGGTGAACACATATGCCTGGATAAAGGCAACCAACAATTCAAGTGCATTCATAAAGATATTGAACAGCACCGAGGCCACGGTAAGCGTTCCGTTCAAAGCAGGTCCCATACTGGCCGAGATGAATATCAGGCAGGTAAGCACCAGCATTGCCATGTGTCCTGCCAGCATATTGGCAAAAAGACGTATCATCAAAGCAAACGGTTTGGTAAAAATACCGAAGAACTCGATAAACGGCATCATGGGGACCGGCACCTTCAGCCACCAGGGCACATCCGGCCAGAAGATATCTTTCCAATAGGTCTTGGTTCCAAAGATATTCACAGCCAAGAAAGTGCAGATGGCCAATACCATCGTAATGGCTATATTTCCCGTCACGTTGGCCCCTCCGGGAAAGAAAGGAATCAGCCCCATAATGTTATTGATGAAAATAAAGAAGAAGGCCGTCAGCAAGTAAGGTGCGAATTTACGGTACTTCGGACCGACACAGCTCTTTATAATATCATCGTTCACCATCATGATAAACATCTCCATAAACCCGATGAAACCACCGGGAGCGGCACTTCCCTGCGGGTGCTTGCGATACCAGTGCGCCACACTTAAAATGATGACAAGCAGCAATGCACTGTTGATGAGCAAAGCCAGTGTCACCTTCGTGATGGAGATATCCAACGGGCGTATTTCGTTTCCGGTGGCATCATGCTCCACCAGCTTGCCTTCGTACTTGCTTCCTGCGGGAGCGATGGAAAAGCCTTCATAACTTCCACCGTTCTCCTCCAGACGTGAGGATAGAAAGACATGCCATCCGGTGGTAGAGCTATGCACTATTACCGGCAAGGGAATCGTAACGTGAGTTTCGCCCCACGTCGTGATGTGCCATTCGTAAGAATCGCCGATATGCCCGAAGACAATCTCCTTCACGTCCACCGTATTCTCAGCCCGCACCGTGGCGGGTAGCAACATGCCCAATGCCAACAGAACTACAGTCAGTATGTTACGCAATCTTTTCATTGTTACTTTTCTTTTTCTGTTTCTTGTTCGCCTCGAAAGTGAAGAAGAACCAGGAATCATAAATCAAATATATCAGATAGTTGGCTATAAACGTCAACAGAAACGCCCTGGCTTCCTCACGTACTGCAACGCAATAAACCAGCATCACAATCATGGAAACCAGCATTCTCATCACACGCATCAGCAGATAAATCTGCAACATTCGTCCCGGCATCCGGTGACGGCAGCTTTCGGTCATATTAATCATGAATATTCCGAAAACAAAGAAGAAAAGCGGAATCAGCGGATAACCGCCGAAATAGTGATGCGGATTTATCGAAAAGTACGTCCATCCGCCTACAATTCCTATCAATACCGTCAAGAGCGCTGTATGCAATAAGTAGTTTCTCTTAGTAATAGTCACGCCAACAACCTTTAATCTTCAATTTCTTATTTTTAATTGCCTATTGCTGTTCTATACAGACGGCAACCCTTCCGTTACTCATCTCTACGAATCCGCTTTGAATATCCAGCTCATGTTCCTCACCGTCCGTTGCGTAAACCAATGTCCCCGTTCCCAACGATGACACAATCGGTGCATGCTGCGGCAGGATAGAAAAAGAGCCCATAGTGCCCGGCAATGTAACACTTTCCACTTCCCCGTTGAAGAGTTCCTTCTCCGGTGAAACAATATTCAAATGCAACTTCTTCATTATCAAAGCTCCCAGAGTTTTAATTTTTAATCGTTTTTTCCCCTGCCTGTTCCAGTAGTTTCTTACCCTTCTCAATAGCTTCTTCAATGGTTCCCACATTCAAGAAAGCTGGTTCGGGCAGGTAGTCCACCTCTCCGTCAAGAATCATCTTGAAGCCTTTGATAGTATCCTCAATGGAAACCATTGTACCGGGGACACCCGTAAACTGCTCGGCAACGGCAAATGGCTGTGAAAGGAAGCGCTGCACACGACGCGCACGGTTCACCAACGTACGGTCGGCATCAGAGAGCTCCTCCATACCGAGGATGGAGATAATGTCTTGCAATTCCTTGTTGCGCTGCAATATTTGTTTCACACGTTGTGCCACTTCGTAGTGTTCCACCCCCACGATGTGTGGGTCAAGAATGCGTGAAGTGGATTCCAACGGGTCTACAGCAGGATAAATACCAAGTTCGGTAATCTTACGGCTCAACACCGTGGTGGCATCGAGGTGGGTAAATGTTGTAGCAGGCGCCGGATCAGTCAAGTCATCGGCAGGCACATATACAGCCTGCACGGAAGTGATGGAACCATTTCTCGTAGAGGTAATACGCTCCTGCATGGCACCCATTTCCGTTGCCAGTGTCGGCTGATAACCCACGGCAGAAGGCATACGGCCCAGCAAGGCCGAAACCTCGGAACCGGCTTGAGTGAAACGGAAGATATTATCAATGAAGAACAGAATGTCACGCGGACCGTCCGTCTCCGCTCCCATGTCACGGAAGGACTCGGCTACCGTCAACCCTGACAATGCCACGGACTGACGCGCACCGGGAGGTTCGTTCATCTGACCGAATATCAAAGACACTTGTGATTTGGCCACTTCGTCATAATCTACTTTGGACAAATCCCAATGGCCCTCCTCCATGCTCTTCTTGAATTCTTCTCCGTAACGGATAACACCGGATTCAATCATTTCTCTCAGCAGGTCGTTGCCTTCACGTGTACGTTCTCCTACACCGGCAAACACAGAGAAGCCGTGCTGCTTCTTCGCAATATTATTGATGAGTTCCTGGATAAGCACTGTCTTGCCTACACCGGCGCCACCAAACAGACCGATTTTACCGCCCTTGCTATAGGGTTCCAGCAAGTCGATAACCTTGATGCCTGTATAAAGTACCTCTTGTACGGTAGTCAAATCTTCAAACTTAGGGGGTTCGCGATGGATGGGATAAGCACCGGTACGGTCCAGTTCCTTCATGCCGTCGATAGAGTCGCCCACTACGTTCATCAGGCGGCCTTTGATTTGTGTACCTATCGGCATGGTGATGGGGCCTCCCAGCGGATGCACTTTCATACCTCTCTGCAGGCCGTCCGTACTGTCCATAGCAACAGTACGCACCGTGTTTTCACCAATGTGTTGCTGTACCTCTACAATCAGTCTTTTTCCGTTCGACCTTTTTATTTCCAGTGCGTCGTGAATACTCGGCAACATCATCTCTGCCTCCGTTCCTTCGAAATAGACGTCTACTACAGGTCCGATTACCTGTGAGATATGTCCAACAATCTGTGACATAAGCAATCTTTTTTATTCTATATTTCCTTAATTATTTTTCCCAATACTAAGTTGTAAGTCGCGTGTATCCTCTAAAACAAATCAGCCAAGTCGCGTCTTTCGTCAGCTATATAAGTACTCGTACCTATTAACGTTTGTCAGCAACGGTTTGTTCATCCCAATAGTTACATAAACAACAACGCAAATGTATAAACAATTTGCATGTAGTTGTTACCGTGTATAGCATTTTTTGAACAAAAAATACTATTTTGAACGATTAATACTACAATTGGAACAAATTGCTACAGACATGATAACGTCAGTTAACAATTGGCAAGAAAAGGAATTGCCCACCCATCTTATGAAAAACCACAGAATTGGCAATAAAGATTCCGTATATAATATACAAAAAAAATAAGCCTTGTCTCTCGACAAGGCTTATTCACAACACAAACACAAAATAAAACACGACAAAACTACTATGCAATCTTACCTGTCTATGCCGGGGAGG
The DNA here is from genome assembly GCF_902825465.1 of Bacteroides sp. Marseille-P8574. Taxonomy (NCBI): domain Bacteria; kingdom Pseudomonadati; phylum Bacteroidota; class Bacteroidia; order Bacteroidales; family Bacteroidaceae; genus Bacteroides; species Bacteroides sp. Marseille-P8574. The sequence continues at coordinate 26,733 of NZ_CADEBE010000002.1, read as the reverse complement.
CATACGTACTAGTTACGGATATTCACATATACATAAACAGCTTCAGGCTGATTTGCACATTATAAACAAATGCGGGGAGGCATTTGTTTATTGCTTATTTGTTAAAAAACACAAATTCAAAGTTTGTCATTGAATACCTCGTTCACGAAGCTTCAACTGCCATTTCCATGCAGAAAGTAAAGTATCTTCAATACTTGTTTCTGCCTTCCAACCCAGTTCATTGTTTGCCAATTCCGGGTTTGCCCATACCTTCTCAATATCACCGGCACGCCGACCTACTATCTGATAGTTCAGTTTTACACCGGTAGCCTTTTCGAAAGCATTAATCAGTTCCAATACGGAAAGTCCACGACCTGTACCGATATTGAATACTTCCACTTTCTCCTTCTGCTTGTTCTCCAAGATACGGCGGATAGCCACTACGTGTGCTTTGGCCAAATCGACTACATTGATGAAGTCGCGGATACAAGAACCGTCGGGAGTATCATAATCGTCACCAAACACGCTCAGTTTCTCACGGATGCCGATAGCGGTCTGGGTAAGATAAGGAATCAAGTTCTGCGGTACACCGTTAGGCAATTCTCCCAGCAATGCTGTGGGGTGTGCACCTATCGGGTTGAAGTAACGCAACAAGATGGCGTTTATCGGAGCACCGGAAGCAACCGTATCACGTACAATCTCTTCATTGATTTGCTTCGTGTTTCCATACGGAGACTCAGCTTTCTTGATAGGTGCCTTTTCCGTTACCGGAAGCTCGTCCGGCTGGCCGTAAACTGTGCAGGAAGAAGAGAATACGATACCCTCCACTCCATGCTTCGGCATCAGTTCCAGCAGGTTAATCAGTGAAACCAGGTTATTACGATAGTAAAGCAACGGTTTTTGGACAGACTCACCTACGGCCTTGCTGGCTGCAAAGTGAATGATGGCTTTAATGCCTTTATATTTGGTAAACACAGCGTCAAGACCGGCATAATCCAAGCAATCCAATTTCTCGAATGCAGGACGGATACCCGATACCTTCTCTATGTTATCTACAACATCTGCGCTGGAGTTTGACAAATTATCAATAATAACAACTTCATAACCTGCGTTTTGAAGTTCCACCACCGTGTGAGAACCAATGTAACCGGTTCCACCCGTAACTAAAATTTTCTCTTTCATATTAAATATAGACAATTTAGCTTTTAGGTTATCAATACGCCACAAATGTAAGGAAATAAATTAATAAAAACAGAAAAAGGGGGGATAAATTTTAGCTTATCCCCCCTTCACTTTATTTCCGGTTTTTCTTCTTTAAATCTTCACAACCCCCGAAAAGCCCATGAATGCCATTGCCAGCAGTCCGGCCGTAATCAAAGCTATCGGAGTGCCCTGCATACCTTTCGGCACACTAACCAGGCTCATTTGCTCGCGCAGGCCTGCAAACAGTGTCAGTGCCAAGCCGAAACCAAGTGCCGTGGAGAATGCATAAACCACTCCCGTCAGCAAATCATAATCTTTTTGGATAACAAGGATGGCCACACCGAGAATACAGCAGTTGGTAGTAATCAACGGCAGGAACACGCCCAAGGCCTGATACAGAGAAGGAGAAACTTTCTTCAGGATAATCTCTACCATCTGCACCAATGCGGCAATCACCAGGATAAAGGTAATAGTCTGCAAATAGCCCAAATCAAAAGCGTCGAGCACATACTTCTGAATAAGGAATGTCACGATGGTGGCGATGGTGAGCACGAATGCCACCGCTGCCGACATGCCCAATGCAGTCTCCACTTTCTTGGAAACTCCCAAGAACGGGCAAATTCCCAAGAATTGCGACAATACGATGTTGTTTACAAAGATTGCCGAGATAAATATCAATATATATTCCATTTCTTTAATTTATTAATTGAAAAATGACAATCGATAATGAACCATTATCAATCATCCATTATCAAGCCTTCTTCATACTGTTGATTAAAGCAATGAGATAGCCCAATGCGATGAATGCACCCGGAGCAAGGACAAATACCAACATGCCGTATTCTTCAGGAAGGATACTCAAGTTGAATATCTTGCCGGTTCCCAGGAACTCACGCACGGCACCCAGCAATGTCAGTGCAATGGTAAAGCCCAAGCCCATGCCCAGACCGTCGAACAAGGAAGCCACCGGATTGTTTTTGGCAGCAAATGCCTCGGCACGTCCCAATACGATACAGTTTACAACAATCAGCGGAATGAACAAGCCCAGCGTGGCGTACAATGCAGGAACGTAGGCTTGCATTATCATCTGCAACAGTGTCACAAATGATGCTATGACCACAATGAATGAAGGAATACGCACCATATCGGGAATCAGATTCTTGATGGCAGAAATCACCACATTGGAACATATCAGCACGAACATTGTAGCCAGTCCCATACCCATACCGTTGATAGCAGAGGAAGTGGTACCCAGTGTAGGACACATACCCAGCAGGAGTACAAACGTAGGATTCTCTTTGATAATCCCGTTCATCATAACTTTAAAATTATTCATATCTTCTACTCCTTTCTTATTTAGCGCTGAGTGTATCCACAGCTTCGGGAGCTGCGGAATCAGCAGGTTGTTCAACATTCTTTTGAGTAGCGCCGGTAGTGCCGTCGGCAGTTTCCTGACCGGCATAGGCAGCATAAGCCGCATTCACTGCATTCAAAAAAGCACGTGAAGTGATGGTAGACGCTGTAATGGCATCTACTTTACCACCGTCCTTGCTCACTGTCAATGCCGCTTCACCCGGATTCATGCCGGTGATGTCACCTTTATTGCCTTTCTTGAACCAGTCGGCAGCTTTGGAGCCCAACCCCGGAGTTTCCACATGCGACAACAAGGAGTAGTCGATGATTTTGCCTTCGGCATCGAAACCGACCAACACTTTCAGCTCACCGCCAAAACCCATGGCAACAGCTTCCACAGCAGCTCCGATATATTCTCCGCCTTTGGTGGCAGGATATACAGAATACTGTACTCCGTTTACTTCCTGCATCTTCTTCTCGGCGATGGGGTCATTGTCGAAGCCCGGAACCACCGCACTTACGGCATCGCTCAAGGTCTTTGCATTGGCCTGCGCAATGGGCTCCTTCGTCAATTCGTTTACATAAGCCAGCAACGCTACGGAGATTGCGGTAACGCCCGTAAGTACCAGCAACATATTCTTCAAGGATGATTCTAACTTTTTCATTTCTTCTTCGCTACCTCCCCAAAGCGTTTAGGTTTAACATAGGTGTTGATGAGCGGAGTGAACGCATTCATAATCAGAATGGCAAATGACATACCCTCCGGATATGCACCGAACAGACGGATGATGACAGTCAGCAGGCCGATGCAAACACCATAAATCAGCATACCTTTGTGGCTCATCGGAGAAGTCACGTAGTCCGTAGCCATAAAGACAGCACCCAGCATCAGACCACCGGACAACAACTGTACGACCGGGGATACATAAAGTTCCGGATTGACCAGATACATGATACCGGAGAACACGAATACCGTCACCAGAATAGATACCGGAATGTGCCAGGTGATGATTTTCTTCCACAACATGTAGAACAAACCAAGCAGCAGCGCCAAGGCACTCACCTCACCGAGACATCCTCCATTATTACCTATCAGAAGGTCGAAAGCTCCCGGAAGGTCGCTCAGGGACATGCCCGGAGCACCATTGATGACACCTTTCATAATAGCCAGCGGCGTAGCAGCCGTCGTGGCATCCGTATAGGCTGTCAACTGGCCTACAGCCGGCCATGTCGTCATCTGCACGGGGAATGAAAGCAACAGGAACACACGTCCTGCCAGTGCAGGGTTAAAGGGATTGCAACCCAAACCTCCGAAGGACATCTTGCCTACCCCGATGGCAAACAAGGCGCCGAGGATGATTATCCAGATGGGCAGGTTGGAAGGCAGGTTAAAGGCCAGCAACACACCGGTAATGATGGCAGAGCCGTCGGTGATGGTTGTGGTCTCTTTTTTCATGAGGAATTTGCCGATGGCCCATTCAAAGAACAAGCAGGCTGCTACGGAAGTGGCCGTAACAATCAGCGCACCCAGTCCGAAAAAGTAAAGCGAAACGAGGAATGCCGGAATCAATGCGATAAGCACACCGTACATATTCTTCTTCACGCTGTCACCGCCGTGAACGTGGGGCGAAAGGGATACGATTAATTTATTCATACTTCGTTATTTTTTAGCTTGACGTGCACGGATCATCGCTCCTACCTTACCCTTACCCAAGCGGATATAATCCAGCATCGGACGGTTGGAAGGACAAGTGAACTGGCATGAACCGCATTCTATACACGACATAATGTCTTCTTTCTCTACTCTTTCAAAATCTCCGTGGGCCGAAACGGTAGCCAGCAGATACGGCTCCAACCCCATCGGGCAGGCTCCCACGCACTTGGCACAACGGATACAAGGCTGTACCTCGCCGCGCTTGGCTTCCTTCTCGTTCATAATCAGAATACCGGAGCTGCCTTTGGCAGTCGGTACATCCGTATTCACCAGAGCTTTACCCATCATCGGGCCACCGCCGATAATCTTGCCCGTATCTTCGGGCAGGCCGCCGCAAGCTTCAATCAGCTGCTTCATCGGCGTACCGATACGTGCCAGGAAATTGGACGGCTTTGCCAGCGACTTGCCCGTCACGGTAATGACACGCTCAAACAGAGGTTTGTTCTTCTGTACGGCCTGGTAAACGGCAAATGCGGTACCCACATTCTGCACCACAGCTCCCGTGGAGATAGGCAGCGCACCGGCTGCAACCTGGCGACTGATGACAGCATCAATCAACTGCTTTTCACCACCCTGCGGATATTGTACCTTCAAGGGTACCACCTCGATACCTGCATAGCTGGAAGCGACTTTCGTCATCAGCTGGATGGCATCGGGCTTATTGTTCTCAATGCCGATGAATGCCTTGTTCACCTTTACCGCCTTCATCAAAATGGATACACCTACCATAATTTCTTCCGCATGTTCCAGCATCAGCTGATGGTCGGCAGTCAGATACGGTTCGCACTCTACGGCGTTGATGATGACACACTCTGCCTTGAATGCAGGAGGAGGGCACAACTTGACCTGCGTAGGAAAGCATGCACCACCCAGACCTACAATACCGGCATCGGCGATTTTCTTCACGATTTCCTCGGAAGTCAGACTGCATTCCTTCACCAACGTTTCGGAACGGTCAATGGATTCTTCCCATTCATCCCCTTCTACGTCAATGAATATAGCAGGCTTGGCGTAACCGCTGGCATCGACAATCGTGTCAATCTTAGCGACTTTCCCGCTGACAGACGAATGAATGGCTGCTGATACAAAACCGCCGGGCTCGGCAATCTTTGTACCCACTTTCACAACATCACCTTTGGCAACGATAGGCTTGGCAGGAGCACCGATGTGCTGTCCCAGCAAGATAGCGGCCTTGGCCGGAATCTCTGCCTTGATGATAGGCTGATGTGCTGAAAGTTTATTTTCGTGTGGATGGACTCCACCAATTGAAAATGTCTTCAACATACAATTCTGTATTTTTAGTCGTTTATTTACTTTATTAATTCATACCTCAACTTGGGAAGTCTAAACCTCTGCTTTGGGAGTCTCAACCTCAGCTTTAGGAGCTGCAACCTTTACTTGGGGAGCTGCATCGTCAGCCTTCGGTTTGCGCGGCGGGAAGTTGAGGGCAATGATTGTGTTTTGCGGACAAGCTTCCTCGCACTTGCGACAGGATTTACACTTATTGGGGTCAACGTAAGCCAGATTGTTTTCCAGCGTGATAGCCTCGAACGGACAAACCTTCACACACTTGCCACAACCGATACATGCCACGGTACAAGCCTTGCGTGCTACGGCCCCCTTGTCCTTGTTTACACACTGTACGTAAACACGACGTGATTTCTTGCCTTGAGGACGGATTTCAATAATAGATTTCGGACAAGCCTTGGCACAAGCTCCACAAGCCGTACACTTTTCCTCATCCACTTCGGGAAGTCCGGTCTCCGGATTCATGTGGATAGCATCGAACTGGCAGGCAGCCACACAGTCGCCGCATCCCAGACAGCCATAACTGCAACCCGTTTCACCACCATAGAGAGAAGCCGCAATGGCACAACTCTTGGCGCCATCGTATTGGTTCACACGAGAACGGTTGGCACAAGTTCCATTACATCTCACCACCGCAACCATAGGTTCGGCAGCAGCGGCATCCAAGCCCAAAATCTCGGCAATCTTTGTCATGACGGGCTGTCCACCCACCGGACAAAGTTTACCATCCAGCGAACCTGCCTTTACGCAAGCATCTGCAAATCCGCTACAACCGGGGTAACCACATCCACCGCAATTTGCCTGGGGAAGCACCTCTGCTACCTGGGCAATCCGCGGATCTTCATACACGGCGAATTTCTTGGAAGCCACGTAAAGAATAGCGGCCGATACCAGCGCTATAACTCCCAATGAAATCACTGCAATCAGAATTACATTCATAAATTAGTTGTTTATTAATTATTTGTTTTATTATTAGTTAGTTCATCGGTCGTACGGAGAATGAGAACTTCTTACCCATCCGCGACTTGTTCAGCCACAATATATAATAATAAGGTACAAGAAGTGCTAGCGAACAAAGCGCGGAACGCAGCTCGTCATTCCAGATAGCCATAAAGACAAATAGTGAGATTATCAGAATAAGGAAAGGAAATATAAAGGCAAACAGAACTGCCATCACTCCCATTGAAAGTTCGCCCGTCACCCATACACGGTCACCGGGCTGGTAGGATGCGGCATTGGCATCGGCCACATCGACAAGTTTCTCTTTCGTATCCGCAGAGGTACAATGTCCCTTGACACTACACGAAGCGCACGCTGAAGTCTGGATGATTCTCACTTGGAGATGAGAACCGTTTATGTTTTCCACAATACCTTGATGTTTTATAGTATTCGCCATTTTGCAAAGTGTGCATTACAAATCGCGGCAAATTTACGCATTATTTGTGAACTGCAAACCTTTCCTATGCATTTTCTGTGTTCGTAAACGTGCTTTTTCTATGTTTTTATGTTTTTTCACCTGCCACAGACTACAAAAAGACAAAAAACAGACGGTCTGTCAAGGGAAAACAGACCGTCTGACTAACCAAAACAGATAATCTGTTCACTCCGAACAGACCATTTGTTTATTTACCATTTATAATTGATACCGAAACTGAGTAATTCTTTTACCTGGAAATAGCTGTCCCCTTCCGTCGGCTTGGCACTGTCGTCATAGCGGGCGTGCACATAAAGCTTGGTGGAAAGATAGCGGTTCAGCACAAAGTTCACCGTGTTTTCCCATTCGATACGTGTCCACTCATAACTGGTCTGGAAGTCTAGGCGAGAATCCAGCGTAATGGAAGGAATGATGGTCCACGAAAGTGTAGGCTGTATCTGCGAACCGAAGTTATGCTTCACGCACTTGCCCTCCTCAAGACCGAAACTCACTTCATTCACCCCCTTATTCCCTACATAACGCAGCATGTACGTCAGCGGAGCTATGAAAACGGACAAGCTGAATTTCTGCTTCTTCAACTTGTAGTCCATACCGATACTGCTCGACCAATCTGCCGGAGCAAAGAAAGCGGAAACCAGCTCTTCACTGTTGGCCTTGTAGCCATTGCAGAACTGGGTCTTAAACTCAGTCGTGATGGTATAATACCACTTGGATGCAGCCTGAATACCCAGTTTACTGTACAGCCGGAGTTGGTCGGTACTTACCAGATAATTATGAAACTCGTCGGAAGGTGCCGAGCTGAAGCCTAGCTTGGCATCGAGCAGATTTTCCCACTGCACCTTCTCACGGTCATTATAGTTGGCAAACAATTGCAGGTTGGCAAGCACGGCGTTAGTGCTCTCGCCTCCCTTGTACCAGTTGTCGGAGATATAGTTCTGTGTAATCTGCAACGAACCGTTTCCACCGGTCACCCACCAGTTGGGCTTGTGGATAATTACGTCGGCTTCCTCCTTCACTCCCACCATATTCTCTTGTGCAAACAGTTTCACGACGGACGGTTTGGAAGAAACTTCCTTCTCTATATTATCCTTGAATATCTTCCCTTTCATCACCTCCTTCTCGGTCATTACAACCAGATTGGGACAATCTACATACGTGTTCAGCAGCGTACGGTCCACCAGCTTGTTGGCGCGGTCCTTCGAGGTGAAAGTCAGTGTGTCGAACGGCAGCATCTCGCGCGTCATGGCAGGCACCGTATCGGGCATCTGGAAATGCCAGTCCACCTTGGAAAGGCGTCTCATGGGAGCATAATAATAGGTAAGGGGGAGGAACAACCTATAGTAGTTCGGATCGGAAGGTATATAACGTTCCGGGGTCGTGGGGTCATTCAGATAATCCAGCACTCCGAAATACCTTTCATATAATATGGAAACAGTATCCAGCTTGTACCCCGTACCTTCCGGTTTCAATTTCAGAATCATGTATTCTTTCATTATATCCGGCAAGGTGTCGGCTTTGGCAGTTGTTTCCTGTCCACTGTTCTTCGAGGCGGTATCCAGCGTATTCTGTGCCATCACCGACGAAGAGATCATCGTAGCAATTAACCAAAATGCAATGTGTCTATTCTTCATAATGCCCTTAAGTCTATGTTTCGAGCGCAAATTTAGCTTAAAATGTTTAGAAAACATAGAAAAGCCATGAAGAAAAAGGCTAGAGAGAGTTTCTTCGATGAAATCGTATTTTTTAATAATTGTTTCACAGAAACTTTCTCTACTTCCTCTTTTTTTTATAATTTTGCGCTTTTTAAGTTCCACGTGTATTGACGGGAGCAGTATGCACCCTGAACGACAAGCCGTATAGGCTCTTGGAATTAGATTAAACAATTAATAAAATAATATAGTTGTGGGAGAAACAAAGTATATTTTCGTCACCGGTGGTGTTGCCTCTTCACTAGGTAAAGGTATCATCTCATCCTCCATCGGTAAATTGCTGCAAGCAAGAGGTTACAAGGTAACCATCCAGAAGTTTGACCCGTATATCAACATCGACCCGGGTACACTGAACCCTTATGAACACGGCGAATGCTACGTAACCGTGGATGGCCATGAAGCCGATCTCGACTTGGGTCATTACGAACGCTTCCTGGGCATCCAGACCACCAAGGCCAACAATATCACGACCGGACGCATCTACAAAAGTGTCATCGACAAAGAGCGCCGGGGTGACTATCTGGGAAAAACAATCCAGGTTATTCCCCATATTACAGACGAAATCAAGCGTAATGTAAAACTGTTGGGAAACAAATACAAATTCGATTTTGTTATTACCGAGATTGGCGGTACAGTGGGCGACATCGAGTCTCTGCCCTATCTGGAAAGCATCCGTCAGCTGAAGTGGGAATTGGGAAAAGACGCCTTGTGCGTGCACCTTACTTATGTCCCCTACCTGGCAGCTGCCGGTGAACTGAAGACCAAGCCCACCCAGCACTCCGTAAAGGAACTGCAAAGTGTGGGAATTCAACCGGATGTACTAGTGCTGCGTACCGAGCACGAACTCAGCAACAACCTGCGCAAGAAGGTGGCCCTCTTCTGCAACGTAGACGAGAATGCCGTAGTGCAGAGCATTGATGCGCCTACCATCTACGAGGTGCCCATCCTGATGCAGTCCCAAGGGCTGGACGCCACCATTCTGAAGAAGATGGGGCTTCCCGTGGGCGACACTCCGGGGCTGGGACCGTGGCGTGCTTTCCTCGAACGCCGTCACAAAGCCGAAGAGACTGCCCCGCTGCACATCGCATTGGTGGGCAAATATGACTTGCAGGATGCCTACAAGTCCATCCGCGAGGCCCTTTCACAAGCAGGAACCTACAACGACCGCAAGGTATCGGTAGACTTCGTGAACAGTGAAAAGCTAACGGACGAGAATGTGGCAGAAGCCCTGAAAGGCATGGCAGGCGTACTTATCGGTCCGGGCTTCGGCGAACGCGGCGTTGCCGGCAAGTTCGTAGCCATCAAATATGCGCGTACACACAACATCCCCACCTTCGGTATCTGTCTGGGTATGCAGTGCATCGCCATTGAATTTGCCCGTAATGTACTGGGTTACGCCGATGCCAACTCACGTGAGATGGATGAAAAGACACCGCACAATGTTATCGACATCATGGAAGAGCAGAAATCCATCACCAATATGGGTGGGACCATGCGTCTGGGTGCCTATGAATGTGTTCTGCAGAAAGACAGCAAGGCATACGAGGCATACGGTACCGAGCATATCCAGGAGCGTCACCGCCACCGCTATGAATTCAACAACAGCTTCAAGGAGGCCTACGAAGCAGCAGGCATGAAGTGTGTGGGTATAAACCCCGAATCGGATCTGGTAGAAATTGTCGAAATACCCGCATTGAAGTGGTTTGTCGGTACCCAGTTCCATCCCGAATACAGCAGTACGGTATTGCATCCGCACCCGCTGTTCGTAGCATTCGTGAAGGCCGCCATCGAAAATGAAAACGAAAAGAAATAATTTGTAATTAGTAATCTGTAATCAACAAAGAATGGATAAAAATACCATCACAGGTCTTGTTCTGATAGCGATATTGTTAGTAGGTTTCAGCTTTCTGAGCCGTCCCAGCCAGGAGCAGTTGGAAGCACAGCAACGTTACTACGACTCCATAGCCCAGGTGCAACAGCGCGAAGCCGACTTGAAAGCCAAGGCGGAAGCAGCCCTGGCCAACGAAAGCGGAGCGGAAACAAGCGTTGACTCCACTGCCCTCTTCTTCGACGCCCGTCAAGGAACCAACTCGCAAGTAACCATCCAGAACAACCTGGCAGAAATAACCGTAGATACAAAAGGCGGACGCATAGCTTCGGCCACGCTGAAGGAATACATGGGACAAGACAAAACGACTCCCGTCACACTGTTCAGCGGCAACGACGCTTCCATGAATTTCCTCTTTTACAACAAGAAAGAGACTATCCAGACGGAAGACTATTATTTCACCGCAGTAAACCGTACGGACAGTACCGTCACCATGCGTTTGTCGGCAGACAGCAACAGCTATATCGACTTTACATATCGCATGCACAATGACACATACCTGATAGACTTTACTATCCAGGCTGTCAATATGGAAGGCAAGCTGGTGGCTACCAACAATTATGTGGACATCGAGTGGTCTCAGCGTGCCCGTCAAATAGAGAAGGGTTACACCTACGAGAACCGTCTGGCTGAACTGACTTACAAAATCACCGGAGAGGGTACCGATTATCTGTCTGCCAACAAGAACGATGAAAAGGAAGTTCCAGAACGCCTGGACTGGATTGCTTTCAAGAACCAGTTCTTCTCTTCAGTATTTTTGGCAGATGCCGACTTTGAAAAGACCAAGCTGAGTTCCAAGATGGAGACTCAAGGCAGCGGCTACATCAAGGACTATTCTGCAGAGATGAGCACGAAGTTCGATCCTACCGGCAAGGAACCTACCCAGCTGTTCTTCTACTTCGGCCCCAATCACTACAAGACTCTGACCGCACTCGACAAGGGACGTGACGAGAAGTGGGAGCTGAACCGTCTGGTCTATCTGGGCTGGCCGCTCATCCGCTGGATAAACAAATGGTTCACCATCAACATCTTCGACTGGTTGTCCAGTTGGGGTTTGAGCATGGGTATCGTACTGTTGTTCATGACGCTGATTGTAAAGGCAGTGGTATTCCCGGCTACATGGAAGACCTACATGTCTTCTGCCAAGATGCGCGTACTGAAACCGAAAATCGACGAGATAAACAAGAAGTACCCCAAGCAGGAAGATGCCATGAAGAAGCAGCAGGAAGTGATGGGCCTCTACAGCCAGTACGGAGTCAGCCCGATGGGCGGATGTCTGCCGATGCTGATACAGTTCCCTATCCTGATGGCCTTGTTCATGTTCGTGCCGAGTGCCATTGAACTCCGCCAACAGAGCTTCTTGTGGGCAGATGACCTTTCCACTTATGATGCATTCATCAACTTCCCGTTCCATATCCCGTTCCTGGGCAGCCACCTCAGCTTGTTCTGCCTGCTGATGACGGTTACCAACATATTGAACACGAAGTACATGATGCAGCAGCAGGATACGGGTGCCAATCCGCAGATGGCTGCCATGAAGTGGATGTCATACCTGATGCCTATCATGTTCCTCTTCATATTGAACGATTATCCTTCGGGATTGAACTATTACTACTTCATCTCTACGTTAATCAGTGTGGTAACAACGCTCATCATGCGCAAGACAACCAATGAGGAAGCCCTTCTTGCCCAGTTGGAAGCCAACAAGAAAGACCCGAAGAAGATGAAGAAAACCGGTTTCGCCGCCCGTCTGGAAGCCATGCAGAAACAGCAGGAACAGATGATGAAAGAGAGACAGAACAAAAAGTAGTAAGACTACCGTTCAAGATATTCTTTTGCAGAAAGCCGGACAATGACATTTGCCCGGCTTTCTTATCCTTACGCCAATGAAAAAACTCACAGACTCTAAATTATGCAGACTAAATACACCTACAAACAGATCTGGCTTATAGCCTACCCCATCCTAATCAGTCTCCTTATGGAGCAACTGATAGGTATGACGGACACTGCCTTCCTCGGGCGTGTGGGCGAAGTCGAACTGGGAGCATCTGCCATCGCCGGTGTCTTCTACATGGTCATCTTCATGGTTGCCTTCGGTTTCAGCATCGGGGCACAGATACTCATTGCCCGGCGTAACGGCGAACAGCAGTATAAGGAAATCGGTGACTTGTTCTATCAGGGCATCTATTTCCAAGTCGGAATGGCGGCAGTCATGTTCCTGCTATCCTATTGTTTCTCACCGATTATCCTGAAACGCATCGTCGCTTCGGAACATATCTACGAAGCAGCCACCAGCTACCTGCATTGGCGTGTATTCGGTGCCTTCTTCTCGTTCAGCGCAGTCATGTTCCGTGCCTTTTTCTTGGGAACCACCCAAACCAAGACACTGACACTGAACTCCATCGTCATGGTGTTGAGCAATGTCGTATTCAACTATATCCTGATTTTCGGTAAATTCGGTTTCCCGGCGCTCGGCATTGCCGGAGCCGCCATCGGCTCCTCACTGGCCGAGCTGGTTTCGCTGTTATTCTTCATCCTCTATACCCGCAGCCGCATCGACTGCCGCAAGTACGGGCTGGACCGTATTCCTAAGTTCCGGCTGGACGTATTGAAACGGATGCTGAACGTCTCTTTCTGGACCATGATACAGAATTTCTTCTCCCTCTCCACCTGGTTCCTTTTCTTCCTTTATGTGGAGCATCTGGGAGAGCGCTCGCTGGCAGTGACCAACATTGTCCGCAACGTGTCCGGCATACTGTTCATGGTACTCATGGCATTTGCCTCTACCTGCGGGTCACTGGTCAGCAATCTCATCGGTGCAGGCCACTCCGATTGCGTGGCAGGCACCATCCGGCAGCACGTACGCATAGCCTACGTCTTCGTACTTCCGCTGGCATTGCTTTTCGCGGTGTTCCCCAAGCTGATTCTGGGAATTTATACCGACATACCCGACCTGCAGGACGCTGCCGTACATTCGCTCTGGGTGATGTGCTCCACCTATCTGTTCCTGGTTCCTGCCAATGTCTATTTCCAGGCAGTTTCCGGAACCGGCAACACGCGTACGGCATGGGGGTTGGAGATGGCTACGCTGGTCATCTACACAGCCTATATCACCTACATTATTCTGATTCTGCAACTCGACGTGGCCATCTGCTGGACCTCGGAAATGGTTTATTCCAGCTTTATTCTCATTTTCTGCTGGCTATATATCAAACGTGGAAATTGGCAAGGAAGGAAAATTTAGTATCTTTGCATTGAAATAACCGAAACAAAAAACATATATGAAACAAGTAAATCTACTACTTATGTCAGCAGCCATGACATTGGCCTCTTGCGGAGGCACAAAAGATGCCGGACAGCAGCAGGACGCAGCAACGCTCATCCAGCGGTCGGACATCAAGATTGAAGGAAAGCGTATGACACCCGAGGCACTCTGGGCGATGGGACGCATCGGCAGTGTGGCCGTATCCCCCGACGAAAAGCAGATTGCCTACACGGTATCTTATTACAGCGTGCCCCAGAACAAGAGTAACAGCGAAGTCTTCGTCATGAATGCCGACGGTAGTGACAATACCCAGATAACGCATGACGCCTGGCAAGAAGGACAGCCCACGTGGTTTAAGGACGGCAAGAAGCTTGCCTTCCTTTGCAACGAAAGCGGCAGCAGCCAGGTATGGGAAATGAATCCCGACGGCAGCGGACGCAAGCAGCTGACCCAATACGAGGGAGACATCGAAGGGTTCTCTTTCTCGCCCGACGGCAAGAAACTCCTTTTCATTGCCCAGGTAAAGACCGTAAAGAGTACGGCAGACAAACATCCGGACCTTCCTAAAGCCACCGGCATTATCGTTACCGACCTGATGTACAAGCATTGGGACGAATGGGTGACTACTGCTCCCCATCCGTTTGTTGCTGATTTCGACGGCAATGCCATCAGCAATGTCACCGATATTCTTGAGGGAGAGCCATACGAAAGCCCGATGAAGCCCTGGGGCGGTATCGAGCAGCTGGCATGGAGCCCGTCTTCTGATAAAGTGGCCTATACATGCCGTAAGAAAACCGGACTGGCGTATGCCATTTCCACCAACTCCGACATTTATATCTACGACCTTGCCTCCAAGGAAACCAAAAACATCACGGAAGAAAACAAGGGATATGATACGAATCCCCAATACTCTCCCGACGGCAAATACATCGCCTGGCAGAGCATGGAGCGTGACGGCTACGAAGCCGACTTGAACCGCTTGTTTATCATGAACCTCGAGACCGGTGAGAAACGTTTTGTAAGCAAAGCTTTCGAATCGAACGTGGACGCCTTCTTGTGGAACAAAGATTCCCAGAGCATCTACTTCATCGGTGTATGGCATGGCGAGACACAGATTTACAACATCGACCTTGCCGGAAACGACAAGCTTACCCAGCTCACCGACGGCATGCACGACTATGCTTCACTCGCCCTTTGCGGAGACAAGATTATCGCCAAACGCCACTCCATGAGCATGGGCGACGAAATCTATGCCGTAAACAGTGCACGCAACGGCGACGCTTTTGCAGAAGCAGTGCAACTGACCACAGAAAACAAGCAGATTTACGACCAGCTGGAAATGGGTAAAGTGGAAGCCCGCTGGATGAAGACCACCGACGGCAAGCAGATGCTGACCTGGGTAATTTATCCTCCACAATTCGACCCCAACAAGAAGTACCCCACCCTCCTCTTCTGTGAAGGCGGTCCTCAGAGTCCCGTCAGCCAGTTCTGGAGCTACCGTTGGAATTTCCAGATTATGGCGGCAAACGACTATATCATCGTAGCTCCCAACCGTCGTGGTCTTCCGGGCTTCGGTGTAGAGTGGAACGAAGCCATCAGCGGTGATTATGGCGGCCAGTGCATGAAGGACTACTTCACTGCCATTGACGAAATGGCCAAGGAACCTTTCGTCGACAAAGACCGCCTGGGTTGCGTAGGCGCCAGCTTCGGAGGCTTCTCCGTATATTGGCTTGCCGGACACCATGACAAACGCTTCAAGGCATTCATCGCACACGACGGTATCTTCAACATGGAAATGCAATATCTGGAAACGGAAGAGAAATGGTTTGCCAACTGGGATATGGGCGGCGCTTATTGGGAAAAGAACAACGCTACGGCACAACGCACTTTTGCCAACTCCCCGCATCTCTTCGTCGACAAATGGGACACCCCTATCCTCTGCATCCACGGAGAGAAGGACTTCCGCATCCTTGCCAACCAGGCAATGGCCGCCTTCGATGCAGCCGTGATGCGTGGCGTTCCTGCCGAACTGCTTATCTATCCGGACGAAAACCACTGGGTATTGAAACCTCAGAATGGCGTGCTGTGGCAACGTACCTTCTTTGAATGGCTGGACAAATGGCTGAAACCTGCTAAGTAAAGCCCCTCAAAAACAATAAAAACAAATAATCCCGGATTCTTGACAAAGAGTCTGGGATTATTTGTTTTTATTGTACACCGCCCGATTCATTTTTTATGACTATAATTTGGGCAGTTCAAATAAAGTCAATACATTTGTTTTATGCATAAGTTAAAAACGATGCAGACAAATTGTATAACTATGATTAACAACACATAAACAATGAACGAAAACTGGCCGGAAATTGTAGAAACACTGTTGCCCTACTTTGGAGTAAATTCTGCAGAAGGTGACTACCAACGGGAAATAGAAATCTGTCTGAAATTCCTTGGATGGAAGAAAACCAATGAAACGATGAGATCCCAATTGACTCTACCTATAGGAAACAACAGCTCCATACGGCCCGACATCGTCCTCTGGAAAAAGAATGCAAATGGGGTGCCTACTCCCGTACTTCCCATTGAAATAAAACGTCCATCCAATATACGGAACGAAAGGCAAGAAAACCAACTGATGTCTTATATGCGCCAACTCAAACTCAATGTCGGACTATACATAGGAGAAAAGATCGAACTATATTACGATGTTCCCAATGATGGAGAAAGTCCCGTTTGTGTATTTACCGTAGAGATTCAAAAGGAAGATGCCAATGGTTCCACTATTTGCGACCTGCTCACCTACGATACATTCAGTTTAAAAGACGTAGAGGCATTCTGCTACGAACAATATCAAAGGATACAAGCACGCAATAATCTGCACAGACAATTTACCGAGTTCTTGTCTCCCGATAATGGTGTAAAGAACATGCTTTCATTGCTTAAAGAGAAATTCATGAAAGCCGGTTCTGAAGAATCCGCCATCAATGAAGAGATTGCCAATGTCGTGCTCACGGTTCATTACGAGAAGAACAACGCAGTTGCTTCATTATCAGTCAGGAATCCTCAGATACCTCAGCCTTTACCGATCGGTAACCAGACAAAAGACTCTAAAGACCACACCAAATATTCCTTTGACGGGATCAATTTCCATGTAAAAAGGCGCTTCGTACTGGAAGTGATAAAACATTACATAGAAGCTCATCCCAACATCAGATACAAAGAACTGGAAAAGGTATTCCCACCTAGTCTGCACAGTAGGGCACTGGGGGTGGTACGTAGTCTGGAAGAAGTTCGGGAAAAATTGAGACTTCATCCTGATCTAAAGAAGCGCTATTTTCTAAAGGAGGAAGAAATCATCCCATTAGCGGACGGCACGAGAATTGTCGTCAACAATCAATGGGGGACATTATTCCCGAAATTCCTTGCTGCAGTCCAAAAGCTATATACCATTACGGATGATGCCGTACATCATACAGAAAACGCACAGCAAGTCAAAGTTTTGGAAGTAAACAAAAAAAACTCTAGAGAAAATAATACTCCAGTATACCAGTTAAAGATTACTTTTGAAAACGGAAAAGTGATTCAGGAAAAAAAAGCGGCCGAAACCCTTCGCCAATTTATAATGACAGTAGGCATAAAGAAAGTATCTGCCTTAGGTATTAAACAGTGTAATGTTCCATTGGTTTCAAACATACTCGACTCCAAATACGGAAGTGACCAAAAACCAATAGGGAATGGCTGGTATCTGATGAGCCGTAATAACACACATTCCAAGAAACGTGATATCGAGCGTATTGCCAAAGCTTTGGGTATTCAGGTGACCGTGGAAATTGTATAATGGAGACAGTAATTCAAGAGACATGTCTTGAAAAATACTTTTTCATGAAGAGTACGTATATTGCGCTCAACAGTAAGATACACCCTATCAAGAAGATATAGCCATACCGTTGACAATAAATATATCCTACTATTATAAGAGTCTGTATTGTCATATAGGCCAGAGAGACTATGACATGAGGAATCTTCAGTTCATTCGCCATAATCTGATACAGATGCTTGCGATGCGGTAGCCCGATATTCTCATGAAGCATCAGGCGGTGAATGATAGTCAGTACACTATCCACACCATAAACGGATAAAAGGACTATCCAGCTGAAATCTTCCGTTTCAATGATGAGCCTGCCTATCAGGAAAAGAAGGATGAAGGCAATGCTCACCGACCCCACATCACCCGCAAAGCATTTGGCTTTCTTACGAAAATTGAAGAAACAGAAAACTAGAACGGAACAGATAACGGTATAGATGAAATCCGCTTCTACAAAACTCACGACCTCCTTATCGACATAAGCCAACGCAGCAAGAATAACCAGAGAATAACCACCGGTTATGCCGTTAATGCCATCCATAAAGTTGTAGGCATTGATGATGCCCGTACAGACTATCAAGGCTATGACTATCCACCACCAAGACAAGGAGAACAGTCCCCACTGATAAAACATCAAGGCCATGGCAGAGAAATGAAAAAGCAGCCTTGTCATCTGTCCGGTGGATTTCATATCGTCCACGAAGCTGATGAACGTCACCAGTGTCAAGGCAAGCAGGAACCAGGGATATTCAAAGCCACTCGTCAGGAAATAGGCAAACGCCCCGAAATAGAAAATAATCCCACCACCGCGTAAAGTCACTTTCGTATGGGAACTCCGCTCATTGGGCTTGTCGATGATATTGTACCTATCAGCCACTCTAAAATAAAAAAGTTCTGCCAAAAACAGCAGAACCAAAACCATTAAATAATACATCATCCGTTTTTGATTATCCAGTAAAACCAGAGCTGAATACATGTAAATCCTAAAGATACAATACCCAGCCCTATCAATAAGACACCTAAATATACATTCATTCTATATTGAAGTTTTCCAACACATTGGTCGGCTTCCATCCCAATTCACGTATCGCCTTTTCATTACTGAAAGTCAAGGATTTCGTAATCTTATCTAACTTCAAGGAATTGATTGGAGCTTTCCTTCCCAAGCAATCACCTGCCAAAGCCATGCATTTAGCCACCCAGTACGGTATTGATAAAGGCAATTTCTTATCCAGTTGCCTGCAAATAGTAGTCTCAAGTTCTCTGAAAGTCGGGTGATGACTGTCACATACATTGTAGATGCCTCCCTTTTCTGCCAACAGAGGAACTAATTTTGCAATATCCTGCACCATCAATACACTCTTTCGTGCCTGACTGCCAGCAATACTGAGGTATTTCCCACTGCGGATACCATAAATCATAGCCCCCAGATTTCCCGGAGGGTTGGGACCGGCAATCAAGGAAGGACGGATTATGCCTAAAATGACATTATGTTCGTAACACCACTTTTGCAGATATTCCTCCGCAAGACGCTTACTCATGGCGTATGGTGTGTCTCCATTCAAAGGATGGTCTTCCGTAATATTCTCGCCATAAGCACAACCGTAAACTGCCACCGTGGAAATAAAAATAAATACTCTCGGTACTCCAACTTTTTCCAATGCAGCACAGAGATTCTTTGTACCCTGTAAATTCACATCAAAAAACATCTGTTTCTCGGCTTCACTTCTGGGCACAGAATGGGCTTTTCCTGCAGCATGGAGTATAATATCATACCGTTCATGTAATTCAGGAATCTCATTGGCTATATTTACAGTATAGTCATTCTGCGATAGCAGTCCTACAGTTGCAACAGTATACATTCTATCCAAAAGGGAACGTATGCCATTACCCAAAAAACCTGAGGCTCCGGTAAATAAAAGCTTCATAAAATGAATAGGTTATCTTAGCTCAACAGTCTATAATACTTTTCCAGTATCCGTTCTTTTGCAAAAACAGTATCCGCCACCGTTTTCGCATTGTTTTGCATTGCGGACAGACATGTCCTATTAGAATAGATATGCTCTATCATACGGGCCAGCATTTTAGGATTATCCGGCTCTACAACCCAGCCCAACGAATATTCTTCAATGCATAAAGCAATCTCCGACTGTCTGTCACCGATAAATAGCATAGGCTTGCCGCTTGCCATTATATTATATGATTTGGAAGGAACCCCCAAACCGTACATCCCATCAGATAAAGTCACAATGCCAATATCACAAGCATTCAAGAAATCATTCTGATTCGCACGATCCTGGAAACCCAACAAGGATACATTCTTATGTGTCCCTTTTTTCATATATGACACTATGTCACCAGCCTTGGCACCATCACCTATGAATAGGAAATGAATGTTATCATTTTTAATGAGTCCTATAGCTTCCAGCAGATTATCTATACCTTGGGCATAGCCCAAATTCCCTGCAAACTGAAATACAAATCTGTCCTGCAACCTCAAGGATGAACAAATCCGGGTACCTGCTTTATCCATAGGAAAGACCACTCCATTCTCAGCCCAAATAGGTATAAAACAGATTTTGGAAGCATCCCCTATTTTTTTTTTCAACACCTCACTCATATCCCTGCCTATCGAAATACAAAGTACAGCTTTAGAATAAGCGGCATCAAATACCCTTTTCAGACTTTTGTAAATGAAGGAGGAAGAAGACAGACGCTTTATGGCCACCAAATTTTCAGGAAATATATCATGTACGAGAATCTTATATGAAACGCCTTTTATCCATGCAACAAGTGGCATCATCAGTATTAGAAAAGCAGGATTGGTTACCACCAGGACCTCATCTCCATTCCTTACCAGCTTTAGTATTTTGCCGAACAGCAACAAACTGGACAACGACAACCTAAGAGTTCTTTTTACGAAGTTGTTCTTATCAATATTGGGTACATATACCCTATGAACCTTTACTCCATTGCGTGATTCCTCATTCAAGCGTGACCGCTTTTCGCCATTATTATATACAGACCCAGTACATAACACATGCACGTCCATAGCTCTAGCTGCCAGATATTCGGCTATTTCAGTCATGTAATATCCCGTAGAAGTTTTTACTGGATAATATATTTCAGAAACAACCCACACTCTTTTAGAAGACATTGCGTTTTCAGAATTTTCTCCAAACCATCTTGTTCACCACCCCCGTATAGCTCTGAATTATCTTCACGACCTTGGCCGATACATTCTCATCCGTATAATTGGGCACCGGCAGACCGTGATCCCCATTCCTATTCATCTCCACGGCAGTATCTACAGCCTGAAGCAAGGATTTGCCATCAATGCCGGCAAGGACAAAGATACCCTTGTCAAGAGCCTCGGGACGCTCCGTACTGGTACGGATGCATACAGCAGGGAAAGGATGCCCCACAGAAGTGAAGAAACTGCTCTCCTCAGGCAGGGTACCGCTGTCACTCACAACGGCATAGGCGTTCATCTGCAGGCAGTTGTAGTCGTGGAAACCGAGAGGTTCATGCTGAATCACACGTCTGTCAAGTGCAAAGCCGCTTGATTCCAGACGTTTCCTGCTACGAGGATGACAACTGTAAAGTATGGGCATGTCATATTTCTCGGCCATAGCGTTAACCGCGCTGAAAAGAGACAGGAAGTTCTTCTCCGTGTCAATGTTCTCTTCCCGATGCGCGGAAAGCAGGATGTATTTACCTTTCTGGAGATGCAATCTCTGATGAATATCGCTGGACTCTATTTCGGATAAATTCTCATGCAGGACTTCCGCCATGGGCGAACCGGTTACGTATGTACGTTCTTTCGCCACGCCCGAAGCGTTCAGGTATCTGCGGGCATGCTCCGAATAGCAGAGGTTCACATCGGAAATGACGTCCACAATACGGCGGTTGGTCTCCTCAGGCAGGCACTCGTCAAAGCAGCGGTTGCCTGCCTCCATATGGAAGATGGGGATATGCAGACGTTTCGCACCTATCACGCTCAGGCAGGAGTTCGTGTCTCCCAACACCAGCACGGCATCAGGTTTCACCTGCACCATCAGCTTGTAGCCGGCGTTGATAATATTCCCCATCGTGGCACCGAGGTCATCGCCGACGGCATCCATATACACATCGGGGTCTTTCAGCTTCAGGTCACGGAAGAAGACACCGTTCAGGTTATAGTCGTAATTCTGGCCGGTGTGGGCCAGAAGACAGTCAAAATAACTGCGGCATTTGTTGATGACAGCCGCCAGGCGGATGATTTCCGGACGGGTGCCCACTATAATCAGAAGTTTCAGTCTGCCGTTCTCCTGAAACCTGACTTGCGAATAATCCAATTTTATATCCATCTGTTCCTATATTCTTTAACTCGTTTCAGACTTTTTCAAAATAAGTGTCCGGACGTGCCGGGTCGAAACACTCGTTGCACCACATGAAAGTCACCAGGTCTTCCGTTTCCGAAAGGTTGACAATGTTGTGCGTATAGCCGGGAATCATCTCCACGACCTCCATCCTCCCGCCGCTTACCTCGAAGCTGACAACCTCCTCCGTACCTATCTTGCGGAGCTGTATCAGACCGTGTCCGCTCACCACCACAAACTTCTCGTTCTTGGTATGGTGCCAGTGCTGGCCTTTCGTAACGCCCGGCTTGGAGATGTTCACCGAGAACTGCCCGCAGTCGGAAGTACGGATAATCTCTGTAAAACTGCCGCGGTCGTCCACATTCATCTTCAGGGGATAGCTGAACCGTTCTTCAGGCAGGTATGAGAGGTATGTGGAATAGAGTTTCTTTGTAAAGGCATCGCTCAAATCCGGGACGGACAAGGTACCGGGCATTTGCCTGAAAGACCTTATCAGTTCCACAATGCCGCCCAAGGTAATGGTATGTACTACGGGTACTTCGCAATAATCCCCGTTGCGGTGTTCCATGCCGCTCAGGGCAGAGATAAGCTCGTCCACCACATCGTCTATGTAAACCAGATGCATCACCACCGAAGGGTCGTTCACCCGGATGGGCAAGTCATGGGCGATGTTGTTGCAGAAAGTGGCCACCGCGCTGTTATAGTTGGGGCGGCACCATTTGCCGAAAACATTCGGGAAGCGGTACACCAGTACCTTTGCACCCGTTTCCCTGGAGTACTCGAACAACAGTTGCTCCCCTGCCCGTTTCGATTCACCGTAAGGGTTGTCGAGTGCGGCCTGCGTGGAAGAGGAAATCATTACCGGACAGGTATTGCCGTACTTCTTCAATGTATCAAGCAGCGTGGAGGCGAAGCCGAAGTTCCCTTTCATAAACTCAGACGCATCCTTGGGACGGTTCACGCCTGCCAGATTGAAGACAAAGTCAGCTTGTCTGCAATAGACATCCAGTTCGGCAGGGTCACTGTCCATGTCATACTCGTAAATAGTAAGTTCCTCACCTGCAATGCCGTAATTACGGGCTTTCCCGTCACGGATGTTGTGCAGCTGGGATACAAGGTTCCGGCCGACAAACCCTCGGGCGCCGGTCACTAAGATTTTCATAAACTAATGGGATTGGATAGGATGGAAAAGTTAACAATGGCTATACTATTCACTCTTGATTT
The DNA here is from genome assembly GCF_902825465.1 of Bacteroides sp. Marseille-P8574. Lineage (NCBI taxonomy): Bacteria > Pseudomonadati > Bacteroidota > Bacteroidia > Bacteroidales > Bacteroidaceae > Bacteroides > Bacteroides sp. Marseille-P8574. The sequence continues at coordinate 3,432 of NZ_CADEBE010000002.1, read as the reverse complement.
CCGCGCTCTTCGCCTTTTCCTCCATTCCGAGGTCTTCGCGGATGAAGCGGAGTTTCAAAAGAAGCTTTTTCATGCCCTCCACATCCAGGCGGGCGGTGTTATGGCTGTGATAGTCCTCTATACGGGCAATATCCTCATTGCCTTCCGTGAAGAACTTGTCATAGTTCAGGTCACGGGTGTCGCAGGGGATGCGGTAGTAGTCGCCCATGTCGACAGCCTTTGCCATCTCTTCGCGGGTTACCAGTGTCTCATACAGTTTCTCGCCGTGGCGCGTGCCGATGGTCTTCACCTCCGTCTCACCGTATTTCGGATCAACCTGCGCGTATGTTTCCTTCAAGGCCTGCGCCAGTACATCCAAGGTGGCGGCAGGAGCCTTCTGCACGAACAGGTCACCGTTATGCCCGTGCTCAAACGCATAGATTACCAGATCCACGGCATCGTCCAGCGTCATCATGAAGCGGGTCATGTTGGGGTCTGTTACCGTAATGGGCCTGCCGTTCTTTATCTGCTCCACCCACAAGGGAATTACAGAACCGCGGCTTGCCATCACATTGCCGTAACGGGTACAGCAGATGGTCGTACCGGCTTCCTCACCCAACGCACGGCCCTTGGCTATGGCAACCTTCTCCATCATGGCCTTGCTGATACCCATGGCATTGATGGGATAGGCGGCCTTGTCGGTAGAAAGCACCACCACATTCTCTACACCATGCGCTATGGCGGATTCCAGTACATTATCCGTACCGATCACATTGGTCTGCACAGCCTGCAACGGAAAGAACTCGCAGCTGGGAACCTGCTTCAAAGCAGCGGCAGAAAACACATAATCCACTCCCATCATTGCACCGTCCACAGACTGACGGTCACGCACATTACCTATGTAGAACTTTACCTTGGGATTTTGCAGGTGATGACGCATGTCATCCTGCTTTTTCTCGTCACGACTAAAGATGCGGATTTCCTTGATGTCTGAATCAAGAAAACGACGTAATACGGCATTACCGAAGGAACCGGTGCCTCCGGTTATAAGGAGGACTTTGTCTTTGAATATGGACATAATTATTTATATGATTATTCTCAAAAATGAAAGATTACACATTCTCACTTATACATTGTTATAATATCCCATCTGCAAACGTGAAATAATAGCCTCTGCAAAATGCTCGGTGTCCGTTACAATACGCATAGAATTATCTATCATTTTTTTATCATATCCTTCAAAACCAAAAACAGTAGAAACAAATGGAATACCTTCTTCTATAAGAGAAAATAATTTCAATTTTACCCCTCCTCCAATAATATCTGGATTAACATAAAGAGCACCTTCCACACAAGGGAACCCCTCCATTACCCAAAAGCCATGTCCGAATATTTTCCGAGAAGGATTATTATACATTTCTGTTCTTCTCCCCCATAAATGAAATTCAATCTCAGAAATAGATTGTTGTATTTTAGGTAACACCTTATTAACAAACCAATCTATAGATTTTTTTTTATGCGTATCAATACCACCAAACCATATTAGTTTAGAAATACTCTTTGGTTGTTCCAAAGAAATATTTGGAAGTTTAGGTCTAAAAGGCCATACGGTACAATCTGAAAAACGGCCAGTTATTAGCTGATAAAAGTTCAAGTCCTCTTGACTTATAAAAATTTTGTAAGCCAAAGAATCATTTATTATTTCTTTTTCCAACTTTGTAGCAGCATCTAATAAATAATCAAATTTCCAATCAACTTTTAAAGCCAAAAGTTTTTTTCGACTTAAGATTCGACTATATAAATTGTGAAACCTTACCTTTATCACTTTACTAGGGAATAAATATCTTAAAGCCCTATAAAAAAGGACTTCATCACAATATATGTTCTCAATATCATATTTTCTCAAAAAAGAGAGTTTAGAAACTGGTAACTCTGTAGAAAGTCTATTGTGAATAACATTACCAATCCTATACAAACTATAAAGAGGCGAATAAGGTAAACAAATCACATTTTTCTGTCGTAATATAGTATTTGTATGGTAAACTACAATATCATCTTCTTTAACTGACAACATATTAAGGACCTCCCTTACTGCAATTCCATAGCCATTTTGCGATTCTGGGAATTCAGGAAATATATATAAATCCATATACTAATTATGAAATATTTTTAAATAATTTAAGCCATTTACTTCCAACTGATTCCAAGGAATAGTACAAAGAAGAAGAAAAACCTGCATGGCTCATTTTCATTAGTTCTTCCTTATTATCCATAAGCCATATTAACCTATCAGCATATTTCTTTTTGTCAAAAGGAGTTATTACAAATCCGTTAATACCATCTTTTATTATATCTTGAAGTGCCTCAAAACTAGCAAATGCTATAGGAACAACTCCATACGTCAAAGCCTCAATCAGAACCATAGGAAATCCTTCATAAGAAGATGTTAAGCAAAAAATAGATGCATGTTTATAATAAATAGTTGGATCACAAAAATCACACCAAATAATGTTATTTAAATTACGTTTATCAGCATACGCTTTTGCTCTATTATTGTCACCTCCCCCTACAATTCGTAAAGACCAATCCTTTTTAACAGAAGAAACTATTTCCCATATATCCAATAAGTAATCTATCTTTTTTTGAGAAAAATCTAAGCGACCAACATAAAGGACCTCCTTTGATTTGGATTCAAACAATCCTTGATTAATAAAAGATGCAGGATTAGGAATACAGCCTATTTTACTCATACTAATATTTTTGAAAAAAAACAGCTTCATTCAAATAAGAAGGTGAAAGGAATAAAGTACATTCTGATTTCTTGAAAAGATATTGAAAATGTTTTGAATATTTCAAATAGTATAACTTTAAAAGCAAAAACTGAAAAAAAACATTAGAAAATATTTTTTGAAACAACAATGGATATGAATGTACTATTGCATAATTCTTTATAGGAGATAAAAGAGAATTATGAATTACGGATATTATCTTAACTGGAATCTTATCAAGATGTAAAGTAAAAATAAATTTTGAAAATAAAGGTGATAATCCATTCTGATTGATTATTATAGATATGCGTTTATTGAAAATCAAGTTTTCAGCATATCTAAGATTTTCAACAGACATTAAATCTTCAGAATTAGGAAGAAAATAGTGACAATCGGAACACATACCCATCTTTTCAAAAGAAAGAAAAAACACCCTATACCCATTATCTTTAAAATATGTAGCTAATACATCTGTCACCCTCTCTACGCCACCGTTAGTCGAAATAATAGGTTTATAATACCAAAACAAAATACTCATTACAATTTGAATTTATAATGAAACACATTAGAATATAAGAATACAACTAACATAAATAAAACTATCAAAGAGAGTAACGCCGTTGATTTACTTAAATTATAATAGAAAACACCAAACATTACAATATCACAAGAATAAATGTAAAAA